>CAYPNP010000010.1:0-177860 GCA_964412195.1 uncultured Acidobacteriota bacterium
TCATGTGAAAGCAGTTACGCAGACATGCGCTCAAGTTAGTGGGACAGTACTGATGTCTAATGGCAAATGACAAATGGATTGCTAGCGGATTTCGCGCCGGAACGATTCCATTGATTGACTTCGATGTTCGATGTTCGATGTTCGATGTTCTACCGAATCCGTGAATTACTGCTCTTTGGCCACCGTCTCCCCAGCCGGCGGCTTCTGGAGCAGGCTTTCCCACAGCGGCCGGTTGAGGACGCAGCCGGGATCGCCGGCCAGGATGTCGCCGGTGTAGGCGTCGGCGCGGGCGCGGCAGCCGCCGCAGACCGGCCGGTAGTCGCAGATGTGGCAGTGGTCCTTGAGGTTGTCCCGGACCGTCAGCGTCTCGAAGTAGACGTTGTGCTGCCAGATCTCGCGCATGCTCTTTTCCTTGAGGTTGCCGACGATCCGGTGGGGGATGTAGACGCAGGGGGTCACGTCGCCGTTGGGCTGGACGGAGCAGTAGCAGCGGGCCGATCCGCAGCCGCCGATGTACTTGGCCAGCACGCGGATCTTGGAGCCGGGCGCCGAGCCGGCGTGGCCCAGCGCCATCCGGCCGTCGAGGTCGGCGTGCATGTAGCAGGAGCGGCCGAACTGCGGGGCCGTGCTCATGATGCCGATCTTGCCGGTCTGCAGCCAGTGGGACAGCTTCTCCAGGACCAGCTCCCGCTGGTCCGGGTCCAGGTCGTGGATGTCGTTCTGGACGCCCCGGCCCACGGGGATGTAGTTGAAGTGGACGAACGTGGAGCAGCCCAGATCGACTGCCAGCTGAATCATGGCGTCCACCTCGTCCACGTTGAACTTCGACACGCAGGTGGCCAGGCCGGCACGCATGCCCGGCGTCGCCACGATGTTCTTGATTCCCTCCACGGTGCGCCGCCAGGCTCCCGGGATACCGCGGAACTCGTCGTGTTTTTCCGGTGTGGCGGAGTCCACACTGATCTCGACGTACTTGACGCCATGATCCCGCAGCTTCAGGCAGGTCTCCGGCGTCAGCATCGTGCCGTTGGAGGCCACCGTGACGTGGATGTGCCGCTCCTTGCAGCGCTGCAGCACCTCCCAGAAGTGCCGGCCCATCAGCGGCTCGCCGCCGGCCAGGGCCAGGAAGGGGATGTACTCGTCGGCCATCTCGTCGACGAAGCGGAGCTTCTGCTCGAGGTCCATCTCGTCCGGCAAGGGCTTGGTGCAGGCGTCCTGGTAGCAGTGGACGCACTTGAGGTTGCAGGCCTGGGTGAAGTTCCAGACCACCATCAGCGGCACGATGAACTTCTGGGGCAGGGTCAGCCCGAAAGCGCCGACGCTGCGGGCGGTGTTCACGAGCGCGCGCAGCGTGGGGCGGTGCTGGAAGAACTTGAATTTCGCCATCTCCATGTTCGAGTTCTTGGACACCATCAGGTGCTCAAAGACCGCATGGAGCGGGTAGAAGAGCAGTCGATCCTTCAGCGGCGCCGCGGGATTGTCATACGACAGCATCAGCCGCTCGAACAGGGTCCCGTCGCGCCCGTTGGTCTTCGTCAGCCAGCGGAGCGCCGCCTGGACCTTGGGGTTCAGCAGGGCCTTTTCGAAAAAGTGCTGCTGTTCCTTGAGAATCGCTTCCTTCTGGGCCATCGCTCACCTCGGCTCGAAAACAGATGGAAATATGTAGCACAACTTCCGCGAAAAAGTAAGCAACAATTTTGAGTAATTGTCGGGCCGTAACTCCAGCCGCCTAAGGAGAATGCCCGTTCCCCGGCCCGGACGCGACCCACCGGGTTCATCCCTTCGCCCCGCCCTCCGGGCGGCCCGCCCGACCCAAGGCGCAGAGAATGGCGGAGACGACCGTCGTCTCCCCGAGGCTGGAATTGACCAGGAGATGGTAGAGATCGGGATTCAGCCGGTCCTCGCGGAAGAACTGCCGCACGTACGCGGTGCGCATGCGGTCTACCGACTCGACCTGCTCGACGGCATCCTCCGCGCCTCCGGATCTCTCCTGCACCCGGCGGATCCGGTCCCAGAGGGGGGCGTAGACGAAGACCCGCAGGGTATCGGGCCGCTCCCGCAGGATGCACTGGGCGCCCCGCCCGACGATGACGCAGTCGCCGAGGGAAGCCGCCTCCTCGATGACGACCCGGGAAAAGCGGGCCAGGGTTTCCGCGTCGAAGATCTCCGCCGCGTCCGGGTGGCTGATGCTGTCGAACCCCCCGTGGGCGAAGGCCCGCTTCCCCAGTCGGTAGAGCCAGGAATCCACCGACTCGTCCAGCTTCTCCACCAGTTCGGTCTTCACCTTGGCGGCGGTGGCGATCCGCTCGATCAGGGCCCGGTCCAGCAGCTTCCAGCCGAGCCGGCCCGCCAGCGCCTGGGCGATCCGGGCGCCGCCGCTGCCGTACTGCCGCGCGATGGTGATCGAATGGAACATGGGAACCTCCTTCCCGGCCGCCGCGGGGCCCCGGGGCGGGACCGCCGCCGGCCGGATTCCTTCACGGTCTCATTCCATGGCCGCCGGCCGGCCCTTTTCCGGCAGGACCTTCCTCATCAGCAGGACGAGGGGGATCACCGCCAGGAAGATCATGCCGGCCAGCCAGAACAGGTCCACGTAGGCCATCATGGCGGCCTGCCGCTGGACCTGGCCGTACAGCATCTGGTTCGCCGCCGCGGCGCCGGCCACCGGGTCGGCGCTGCGTCCCGCCAGAAAATCCGTCGCGCCCCGGACGGCCTGACGGAAGGGCTCGTCGTAGGGGGTCAGGTGCGCGACCAGGGCGTTCTGGTGGAACTGGGCCCGGCGCGACAGTTGGGTGATCATGACGGCGATGCCCACGCTGCCGCCGATGTTCCGGGCGAGGTTGAAGAGGCCGGAGGCGTTGTTCACACGCTCCTTCGGGATGAAGTGGTACGCCGCGGTGTTCAAGGGAACGAACAGGAAGGCCAGCCCGGCCGCGAGATAGATCCGCGACCAGACGGCCGTCTGGAAGTCGATGGCCAGGCTGAAGCCGGCCATGTGGAAGAGCGCCAGCGACCCCACCGTCAGCCCGCAGACCATCAGCCAGCGCGCCTCCACCCGGCCCAGCAGCCACCCCACCAGCGGCATCAGCAGCATCGTCATCAGGCCGCCCGGCGAGAGGGCCATCCCGGCCAGCATGGCGGTGTAGCCCATCAGCGTCTGGAGGAACAGCGGCAGCAGCATGGTGCTGCTGTAGAGCACGAAGCCGAGGGCGAACAGCGTGATGGTGGCCAGGGCGAAATTCCGGTCCTTCAGCAGCCGGAGGTCGGCAATGGGGTGCTCGTGCCGCAGCTCCCAGAAGACCACCGCCAACAGGGACACGCCGGCGATCACGGCCAGGGTGACGATCATGTCCGACGAGAACCAGTCCTCCCGCTCCCCCTTGTCCAGCATGATCTGCAGCGAGCCGAGCCCCAGCGCCAGCAGCCCCAGGCCCAGGTAGTCGATGCGGAAACCGGCGCCGAGCCGCTTGCGGAGCAGGTGGGGCGGGTCCTCCAGCATGAAGTAGGTCAGCAGCAGCGACAGGACACCCACGGGGATGTTGATGAGGAAGATCCAGCGCCAGGAGAAGTTGTCGGTGATCCACCCCCCCAGGGTGGGGCCGATGATGGGCGCCGTCACCACCGCCACGCCGTAGAGGGCCATGCCCATGCCCCGCTTGGCGGGAGGGTAAATGTCCACCAGGATGGCCTGCACGCTCGGCTGGAGGCCGCCGCCGCCGAGCCCCTGCAGGACCCGGAACAGGATCAGCAGCCCCAGGTTGGGCGCCAGGCCGCACAGCAGCGAGCTGAGGGTGAACAGCACCACGCAGGACATGTAGAACCGCTTGCGCCCCAGCAGCGCGGAAAACCACCCCGACATGGGCAGGATGATGGCGTTGGAGACGAGGTAGGAAGTCAGCACCCAGGTGGACTCGTCCGTCGTCGCGGCGAGGTTCCCGGCGATATGCGGCAGGGCCACGTTGGCCACGCTGGTGTCCAGGACCTCCATGAAAGTGGCCGTGGAGACGACCAGCCCGATCAGCCAGGGGCTGAACCGCGGCCGCCAGGTTTCTCCGCCGGGGGTTCCCACGCCCTGCTCCCATTCGGATCCGCTCACCGGTCCCGTCCCTCCCCCCCCCCCGCCCGCGGGTGCCTGGGAGACGCCGCGAGCCGGCTGTCCTCCGCCCCACGGGCTTCACTCTTCCACTATAGAACTTGTGCCCCCGATGTCAAGCCCAGGCTCCCCGCGATTCCGCACGGCATCGGGGGCAAATGAAAACGGCGGCCGCAGCCCGGGTCCCGCCCGGGCCGCGCCGCCGATCATTCCACCAACAAAAAAGTTCCGGTTCCCTCTCGGAAGCGGCTGCGGGATCAATACTCCAGCTTGCCGTCGAACATCATCTTTTCGATCTTGAAGGTGCCGTCGATGGCGACCTCCTCGTCCTTGATCTGGAACTTCTTGGTCTGGAACCGCAGCGTCTTCACGCCGGGCCCGATGAGCGGGGTGCCGTCCTCGAGCAGGCGCGGGAAGACGAACTTGGCGCCGGTGCCGTCGGGGGACGGTTGGATGTAGTCCTTGATGTACACCTTCTTGCCGGTGTCGGTTGCGATGAACGTGTTGTTGGCAAGTTCCCCCACGCTCAGGGCGCGCAGCTGCCGGTCGAGGTCGACCAAGCCGTCGGAGCGCTTCGGCTTGGAATCGAGGGTCCAGGCCAGGATGATCTCATCGTTGATGTCCCGCGTGGCGAAATCCTGGAGCTTCTCCAGCTTCACCGGGTCCCCCTTGGCCATCAGGGCGACGTATGCCTGGCGGACCGGGCGGGACGAGAAGAGGCTGATCTTGACCATGGTCACCGACTCGCGCTCGTAGTCGAATTCCTCCTGGGACTGGGTCGTGGCGGAGGCGTCCCCCCCCACGTTGGCGCCGATGTCGCCGGTGCGTCCCCACTGGAACAGGTAGGTCCAGGGCGACTGATGGAGCAGCTGCTTGCATTCCTTCTCCGACCACTTGGTGTAGGGCTTCTTCTCCCAGAAGTTCGCCGCCGTCACCGAGCCCGCCAGAACCACCGCCAACAGGGCGATCAGACAGAGATTGCGTTTCATGGATATCCCTCACAACAGAGATTCAAAATTCCAAGTTTATCACTATAATTCCCGTCCCTCCCAATGTCCAGCACCCAGTTGGGTGCGGCAGCTCACCGGGGGAGGCAGGGGGGGCGTCGATCCCTTCAACATGAACATCTGTACGGAATCCGGCCCGACATGTTTCAGGCCGCCCCGGGAGATTGGATGCCTCCGGGACCCGTGCAGTTCACCGGCGGGTGAGACGGGCTACTGGCCGCACAGGGCGTGGACGCCGAGGTAGACCGAGACGATCTTGCTATGCACGTCGTCGGAGCGGGAGGTGATGACGAGGGGGTACTTCGCCCCCAGCACCAGGCCCGCCGCCAGGGTCTGCCCGAACATCACCAGCGCCTTGTAGATGGCGTTGCCAACCTCGATCTTGTCCACGATCAGCGCGTCGGCCCGGCCGGCGACCGGCCCGGTGACGCTCTTGCCATCGGCGGCCTCCGGATTGAGGGCGGCATCGAGGGAGAGCGGCCCGTCGATGAAGGCGTTCTTGATCTGCCCCCGGTCCGCCATCTTGGCGATGATGGCGTCCTCCAGCGAAGTGGGCATGCCGGAGTCCACCGTCTCCACGGCCGCCAGCAGGGCGATCCGCGGCTGGGTGATGCCGAACAGGCGGGCCGTCCGGATGACGTTCTCGATGATCTTCACCTTCTGGTTGAGGTCCGGCCGGAGCACCACGCCGCCGTCGCTCAGGAAGAACACGCGCGGCAGGTGGGGATTCTCGAAGACCCCCACGTGGGTGAGCAGGCTGCCCCTGGGCACGAGTTCGGCCCGGTGGGGGCTGGCCAGAAGGTACTTCAGGAAGTCGTGCATCAGGATCCGGCCCCGCATGAGGAGCTGGGCCTCGCCGGACACCAGCATCCCGGCCGCGGTCTCGACGCAGTGGCGCGGGTCATCGGAATGGCTCAGCGTCATGCCCGGCAGATCGATCCGGTGCCGGTCCAGCTCCTCGCGGATCCGCTTCCGGTTGCCGAGCAGATGCGGGCGGACGAGGCCCTTCGCCGCCAGGTGGGCGATGGCCTTGAGGTTGCTGCCCTCGTCGGCGCCGCAGAACACCAGGCCGATGGGCTCGCCGCCGGGCCAGTGCCGGAGCACCCAGTCCTCGAGTCCGGACAGGCGGATCGGTTCGGGCGGCAGGGGGATGCGGGGCGGCATCTCAGCCCCTCCTTTCCGGCGCGTGCCCCAGCACCACGCCGAGGGCGATGGAGGCCTTCTTGTTGAAGAGCGAGTCGGTCCGGGACACCAGCGAGATGGGGACGCGCGCGCCGGCGATGATCCCGGCGAAGCGGGCTTCCGCGAAGAAGACCAGGCTCTTGATCAGGATGTTTCCCTCCTCGATGCTGTTCACCACCAGGATATCGGTCTCGCCGGCCACCGGCGAGCGCAGCCCGTGGTACAGGGCGGCGAAGTCGGAAAAGGCGACGTCGAAGGTGATGGGGCCGTCCACCACCAGGTTCTTGAACTGGCCCCGGTCGCCCATCTTGCCGAGGGTGGCGTTCTCGATGGTGGACTCCAGTCCGGGGTGCACCACGTCGGTCATGGACAGGAGCGCCACGCGGGGCTTCGCCACGCCCAGCGCGCGGAGCACCGCCCCGGCGTTGTCGATGATGGAGATCTTGTCCTCCAGGCTCGGTTTGACCACCATCCCGCCGTCGGTGATGATGACCAGCCTGGGGAGGGCCGGGATCTCCATGACCGCGACATGGCTGAGCAATCCGCCGAGGCGGAGGCCGAAGTCCTTGGACAGCACCAGGCGCAGCAGTTCACCCGTCTTGACGAAGCCCTTCATCAGGAGACGGGCCTCGCCGGAATCGACGGCCGCCACCGCCGCTCGGGCGGCGGCCAGTTCGTCCGGGATGTCCACGATGTCCAGGCCGTCCAGGGTGAGCCCCTCCTCCTCCGCCAGCCGGAGCATCTTGTCCCGGCACCCATAGAGGATCCCCCGCGAGATGCCGCTGCGGTGGGCCTCCACCACGGCGCCCAGCACGTTGCTGTCCTGGGCCACGGCCACGGCCAGCGGGCACGGACCGTGACGGGCGCCCAGGTCCCGGGCGTGATCGATGATCGCCTGAAGGGAGTTCAGTTTTTTGGCCACGGCATGAAAACCTTCCGGAAGATGGCGGCATCTTAGCATGAGCGCACGGAAATTGGAACGCCGGACGACGCCGCGGCCGGATCTTTTCCCGAGGGCATCCGGCCCGCTTCGTGGTACCCTGTCCGCTCCGCGCCGCCCGTTCCCGGCACTCGGCGGCGCATCCCCCAATCCGCGGAGGTGGCAATGGATCGTGTCAAGCACTGGCTCCCGGCGGCCCTCCTGATCGCGGCCCTGCTCATGGCGCCCGCCCGGGCGGCGGAGAGCGACCGGGCCCAGCGGATCGACCGGCTGATCCGGCAGAACCAACTGGGCGAAGCCGAGGCGCTGGCCCAGCAGTGGGTCGAGGTCGAGCCTTCCCCCCGGGCCCTGTACACGCTCGGCACGGTCCTGTTCCTGGAGAAGAAGAACCTCCTCGCCTACTCCACCCTGGAAAAGGCGCTCCGGGGCCCGGCCGGCGATCCACTGACCACCGCCCGGATCTGCGAGATGCTCGGCCGGATCGACTGGGAGATGAAGAACTACGACATGGCCCTGACCCGGCTGAAGGACGCCTCGCTCCTGCCCGGCCTGCCGGACGACACGCGCCGGCACCTCGAGGAGGTCCACCGGAAGGTCCTCGTCGACAAGGGCTTCACCACCTGGCTGCACCGCAGCACGCCGGCCATCGAGTTCTACTACCCGCCCGGCCCTGGCACGCTGGCCGCCATCGACGGGGTGGTGCAGGAATACACCGCCGTGGTGGACAACTTCGTGAAGGCGTTCCCCGTCCCGACCGTGCCGAAGATCCAGTTCTACTATTACGGCGATCCCGAGTTCTTCCATCTGGTCTATCCCGACCAGGCGCACAGTTTCATCCACCTGACGGAACAGGGCATCCACGGCTTCCCGGAACCCCGCCTCAAGCACGAGTTCTACCACCTCCTCATCTACCGCATCCGCAACGGCAACTACCCGTCCTATTTCATTTCCGAGGGCTTCGCCGAGTACCTCCGGCGGCGCGACGCCGGCGTGCCGCTCCACGACGGCGCGGCGGCCATGCTCCTGACGCGCGGCGTGCCCCCCTTCCCCCAGGTCGATCAGCTGGACGTCTACGAGAACGACGTGCCCTGGGCCTGGGACCTCGTGGCCTCCTTCACCGGCTTCCTGGTGGAACGGCACGGGATGGAGAAGTACCTCGCCCTCTGGAACTCGGCCAAGGGGCTTTCCAAGGACTGCCCGGCGGTCTTCGGCGTTCCCTTCGCGGAACTCCACCGCCAGTGGATCGACTTCCTGCGCGCCCGGCCGCTCCCCCCGGAAACCCGGTGGCGCCCCCTCGAGGAGGAGTTCTTGGAGCCGGGGCTCTTTGACGACGCCTGGGCGGCAGTGGAACACCTCCCGCCCGCCGACCGGTGGGCCCTTCTGCTGCAGGCCCGCGCCCTGGCCGGCCTCGGCCGGTACCCGGAAGCGCTGGCTGCCGTCCACCGGCTGGGCGACGGCCCCGTGGCCGGGGAAGGATTCCCGCCCGCCGTCCGGGCGCAAGCCCTGCTGCTGGCCGGCCGGCTCCACGACATCGGCGGCGAGCGGGCCGTGGCCCTGGCCTGCTACCAGGCGGTGGTGGGCCTGGTGGACTCGCCCGCCGCCGGGCGGGACGCGGCCGCCGCCGGGCTGAAGGCCCCCTGCGCCCCGGCGGACTTCCCGCGCCCGCCGGCGCCGGACGCCGTCCAGCGGGCGCAGCACAAGGTCGGCTACGCCGTGCGGACGGGGCTGACCACCGCGGACCTGCTGGCCGCCGTAGTGGGGAACCTGCCCCCCGACAAGCTGGCGCGCCTCTTCCGCGACGTGGACACCCCGCTCACCCGGCGGGCCGCCTGGGTGAAGGAGGCCACAGGCTCGGCGCGGAGCCTCGAGTGGCCGGAGAAGTTCCTCGCTGCCTGGGATGCGTACAGCGCCGGCCCCGTCGACCTCGGCCCCGCGCGCGACATCCTGCGGCAGGACCTCGAAGGCTTCGTGCCGGAGCGCTGCCTGGCCAAGATCCGCGCGGCCGGCATCTCCATCGTGGACGTGGCGGCCTGCCTGGAGGTCCGGAAATAGGGCGATGGGACCTCCGTGAAAACACTCTTGACATCGGGCGGGATTGCCTTAGAATTGAACTGAAATTACAAATTCAGCATATTGGGGAAACACCGCGTTTGAGCGGAAAGTGACAGGCTTAAAGCCGCGGGAAAAGCGGCGGGCGGATCAGGCTGGGGCACGAGACGGGTATCCGAAGGCAGGGGGAACCGTCCATGCGGATCGAGGCAGTCCTCGACCTCGGGTTCGAGGGTCTGGCTACAGCGGCCGATGAAACCGATCTCAACCGGCTGTTCCATTCCCTGAATCCGGCATTCGTTGTGGCGATCAGCCCCGCGGGGAAAACCATCGCCATGAACCGCACCATGCTGCGCGCCCTCGGATATGCGGCCGAAGAGGTGGCGGGCCGGGACTACCTGGCCAGCTTCGTCCCCGAGGCGGACCGCGCCGCCCTGGCTGCCGTCTTCGCCGAAAACGTCCGAGGGCGCCGAGCCACCGTCAACGAGAACCGGATCCTGGCCAAGGACGGCCGCACGCTCCTGGTGGAGTGGCACAGCAGCCCCGTTGGAAACGCCCGGGGCGAAGTCGACTTTTTCTTCGGCCTCGGCATCGACATCACGGCGCGGCGGGCGGCCGAGGAGGCGCTGCGCGAGAGCGAACTCCATTTCCGCACGCTGTTCGAGTCCGCCAACGACGCCATCTTCCTCATGAAGGAAGGCCTGTTCGTCGAGTGCAACCGGAAGACGCTCGAGATCTTCGGCTGCAGCCGGGAACAGATCCTGGGCCAGCCGCCCAGCCGCTTCTCGCCGCCGTTCCAGCCCGACGGCCGGGACTCGGCGGTGCGGTCCCTGGAGTTCATCCAGGCCGCCCTCGACGGGCAGCCCCAGTTCTTCGAGTGGGTGCACAGCCGCCTCGGCGGCGCCGCGTTCTACGCCGAAGTCAGCCTGAACGGCGTCGAGCTGCGCGGGCAGCGCTACCTGCAGGCCATTGTCCGCGACGTCGACAGTCGCAAGAAGGCGGAACTGGCCCTCCGGGAGGCCCACGACACCCTGGAGGAGCAGGTGCAGAAGCGCACCGCCGAGCTGAAGTCCGCCAACGAGGAGATCCGCAAGTTCGCCTCCATCATCTCCCACGACCTGCGGGCCCCGCTGGTCAACCTCCGCGGCTTCGTGGGAGAGCTCCGCGGCGCCTCCCAGGTGGTCCAGTCCATCGGCGCCGGCCGGCTGCCCTTGCTGGACCCCGACAAGCGGGAGGAATACCGCCGCGCCCTCGAAGTGGACATCCCCGAGTCGCTGGATTTCATCGAGGCCGCCGCCGCGCGGATGGACGCCCTGACGGCTGCCCTGTTGAAGCTGGCCCGCCTGGGCCACCGTCCGCTCACGATGGAGACCATCAACGTGAACGCCCTGGTCAGCGACCTGCTGGCCACGGTCGCCCACCAGATCGAAGACCGACAGGCCCGGATCCGGATCGAATCCCTTCCCGCCGTCAAGGCCGACCGTTTTGCCATGGAACAAATCCTCGCCAACCTCCTGGACAACGCCATCAAATTCCTCCCGCCGGACAAACCCGGGGAAATCCGGATCCGGGCCGAATCCACCGCCGAGGAAACGGTCTTCCACGTTGAGGACAACGGCCGCGGCTTCCCGGCCGAGGCCCGGACCGCCGTCTTCGAGATCTTCCGCCGCTTCGGGCCCGCCGACGTGCCCGGCGAGGGCATGGGCCTGTCGTACGTCCAGGTGCTGGTCCAGCGCCACGGCGGACGGATCTGGTGCGAATCATCGCCGGGATCCGGCAGCCGGTTCTCGTTCACCATCCCCAACGCCCGGCCGGAGGCCGTCTGACGTGGCTTCGAAACCCGCCGCCCGCATCCTGTACATGGAGGACGACCGGGGCCTGGCGCGGCTGTTCCAGCGCCGGATGGAGCGCGAGGGCTACCGCGTGGACCTCGCCGCCGACGGGCAGATCGGGCTGTCGATGTTCGAGGCCGGCGGCTACGACGTCGTGGCCATGGACCAGAAGATGCCGAACCTGGACGGCCTGGAGGTGCTGCAGATCCTCGCCTCCCGGGAAATCCCGCCGCCCATGATCATGATCACCGGCACCGGCAACGAGGAGATCGCCGTCCAGGCGATGAAGCTGGGGGCGGCCGACTACCTTATCAAGGACCCCGAGGGGCGCTATCTGGACCTCCTGCCGCCGGTGATCGAGCGGGCCCTCCTGCAGCACCGCCTCCTGCGGGCCAAGGCCGACGCGGAAAAGGCCCTGCAGGAAAGCGAGGAGAAGTACCGCAACGTGGTGGAGCTGGCCAACGACGGCATCATCATCCTGGTGAACCTGGTCATCCGCTACATCAATCCCAACGGCGCCGCCATCATCGGCCGGACGCCGGAAGAGATGAACGGACGCCGTTTCCTGGATTACATCCCGGAGGAGTACCACGCGGCCCTGGCGGAACGGTACCACCGGCGCATCGAAGGCGACCGGCTGCAGACCATCCACGAGACCGCCGTCTGGCACCGGGACGGCCGCCGGATCGAGGTGGAGTTCAACTCGGGCGTGACCACCTTCGAGGGCCAGCCCGCCATCATCGCCATCATCCGGGACATCACCGCCCGCAAGCGGATGGAGGAGGAGCTGCTGAAGTCCCAGCGCCTCGAGGCGGTGGGCCTGCTGGCCGGGGGGATCGCCCACGAGTTCAACAACATCCTGACCGGCGTGGTGGGGTACCTATCCTTGATGCGGGCGGGCTGCCCCCACACCGACGAGAAGATGATGCGGATCCTGGACAAGGCCGAACGGGCCGCACTCCGCGCCCGGGACCTCGCCGGAGAGCTGGTCACCTTCTCCAAGGGGGGCATGCCCATCCGGAGGCGGCTCCCGCTCCAGGGCTGGCTCGAGGCGATGGTGCGCGAGGCCGTCGCCAATTCGCCCATCGCCGCCGAGTTCCAGGCCACGGCGGAGCCGATCCTCCTGCACGCCGACGAGCGCCAGCTCCGCCAGGCCTTCGCCAACATTATCCAGAACGCCCGGGAGGCCATGCCCGCCGGAGGGCGGCTCTCGGTCCAGGCCGAGCTGTACGTCGTGAACGGCGAGTCCCCGATCCCCTTGCCCGCCGGCACCTACGTCCGGATCCACATCGAGGACGAGGGAGCCGGCATCGCGCCGGAGAACCTGGGGAAGGTGTTCGACCCCTTCTTCACCACCAAGATGAACGGCCGGGGCCTGGGCCTGGCCACCGCCTACTCCATCATCAAGCGCCACGACGGCCACATCGAGGTACGTTCGGAGCCGGGCCGGGGGACCGTCGTGACCGTCCTGCTCCCGGCGGTGCCCGCCGGCGATTCCCCGCTGGAAGTCCTGCCGCATTATTTCTGACCGGAGCCTCCGTCTCTCCCGGCCCGCGCGCGGACGGGTTCCAACCGGCGGGCATTCCGGGTATACTGGCCGGGAGATCCACACCCGGAGGTGCGTCATGCGATTCTTCCTGACCGGAATGGTCCTGGCGGCGATCGCCGGCTCGGCTGCCGGTTCCCCGCCCGGCGCGGCGTCCGCCGACACGTTCCCGACGCCGGCGGGGCCGCTGTCCCTGACGTTCCTGGGTCACGGCACGCTGCGGTTCTCGCTGGGGGCCGCGGAGGTGTACATCGACCCGGTCTCCCGATACGGCGACTTCGCCGTCATGCCCAAGGCCGACCTGGTGATCGTCACGCACGCGCACGGCGACCACCTCGATCCCGCCGCCGTCGAGGCGCTCCGGAAACCGGGAACGATCGTGGTGGCGGCGACAGTCTGCGCAGGGAAACTGCCCGGTGCGATCGTGCTGGCCAATGGTGAATCCGGGACCTGGGCCGGCGTGCGGGTGGAAGCGGTGCCCGCCTACAACCTGGAGCACAAGCGGCCGGACGGCACGCCGTTCCATCCCAAGGGCGAAGGCAATGGCTATCTGCTCACGATGGGCGGCAAGCGGATCTACGTGGCCGGCGACACGGAAAACACCCCCGAAATGGCCGCCCTGAAGGACATCGACATCGCCTTCCTGCCCATGAACCTGCCCTACACCATGACGCCGGAGATGGTGGCCGCTGCGGCCCGCGCCTTCCGGCCGAAGATCCTCTACCCGTATCACTACGGCGACACCGACCCGCAGAAGCTGGTGGAGCTGCTCAAGGACCTGCCGGGGGTGGAGGTGAGGATCCGCGAGCTGCGATGATTGCGATTGCGGATTGCGGATTGCGGATTGAAAATCCGTTTCGTGTGGTTCGTGTGGTTCGTGGTTTTGATTGCGAATTGCGAATTGCGGATTGCGAATTTGAAATTTCAAATTTCAGATTCGGATTGACTTCGATGTTCGATGTTCAATGGTCGATGTTCGACGTTCGATTTCACTGTTCGCTGTTCAATGTTCGAGGTTCGACGTTCAGCTTGCCTTCGCGCTTTGGCGCTGAAATCCTACTCTGATCTCCACAACCCGCTCGTCCCGCCGGTCTTCTCCACCAGCCGCACCGCCTCCAGGACCATCCCCTTGTCCACCGCCTTGGCCATGTCGTAGAGCGTCAGCCCGGCCACGGCCGCGGCGGTCAGGGCCTCCATCTCCACGCCGGTTGGGCCGGTGCAGCGGGCCTCGGCCTCGATCTCCACGCCGGCTTCCGTCAGCGCCAGGCGCACGTCCACCAGGTCCAGCGGCAGCGGATGGCAGAGCGGGATCAGCTCGGCGGTCTTCTTCGCCGCCAGGATCCCCGCCAGCCGCGCGGCCTCGAAGGGGTTCCCCTTCGGCAGGGCGTCCGTGCGGAGGGCGGCCACCGTCCCCGGCCCCATCCGCAGGAAGGCGCGGGCGCGGGCCATCCGGACAGTGGCCGGCTTGCCGGAGACGTCCACCATCCGGCTGCGGCCCTGCTCGTCGAGGTGGGTGAACCGGTCGGCCATGGGAACCTCCTCAGGACTGGGCGGATTCCACCCGGTAGTTCGGCGCCTCCTGGGTGATGACCACGTCGTGGACGTGGCTCTCGCGCAGGCCGCCGATGGTGATGCGCTGGAAGCGCGAGCGCTGCTGCAGCGCCGGGATGTCCTCGCAGCCGCAGTAGCCCATGCCGGCGCGCAGGCCGCCGGTGAGCTGGGGGATCAGGCTGCGCAGGCTGCCCTTGTACGGGACGCGCCCCTCGACGCCCTCGGGCACCAGTTTCGAAGCGTCGGCCTGCTCCTGCTGGCCGTAGCGGTCGGCGCTGCCCTTCTTCATGGCCGCCAGCGAGCCCATCCCGCGGTAGGCCTTGTAGGAGCGGTTCTGGTAGAAGATCAAGTCGCCCGGGCTCTCGTCGGTGCCGGCGAAGAGCGAGCCGATCATCACCGCGTCCGCGCCCGCGGCGATGGCCTTGGTGATGTCGCCGGAGTACTTGATGCCGCCGTCGGCGATGATGGGCACCTCGTGGCGGCGGGCCACCGCGGCGCAGTCCATGATGGCGGTGATCTGGGGCACGCCGGCGCCGGAGATCACCCGGGTGGTGCAGATGGAGCCCGGCCCCATGCCCACCTTGACGGCGTCCGCGCCCGCGTCGATGAGGAACGCCGTGCCCGCGGCCGTGGCCACGTTGCCGGCCATCAGCGGCACCTCGGGGTGGCGCTTCTTGAACGCCTTGGCCGTCTCGCCGACTTTGGCCGTGTGGCCGTGGGCGGTGTCGATGGAGATCAGGTCCACGCCGGCCGCCACCAGGGCCGCGGCGCGCTCCAGCGAATCCGCCCCGACGCCGATGGCCGCGCCCACCAGCAGGCGGCCGTGGGCGTCCTTGCAGGCGTTGGGGTAGGCCATCATCTTCTGGATATCCTTGATGGTGATCAGTCCCTTGAGGTGGAAATGCTCGTCCACGATGAGCAGCTTTTCGATGCGGTACTCGTGGAGCAGCTGCTTGGCACCCTCCAGCGTCGTGCCCACCGGGGCGGTGATGAGCCGGTCCTTGGTCATCCGGTCGGCGACCTTGGCCTCCATGCGGGTCTCAAAGCGCAGGTCGCGGTTGGTCAGGATGCCCACCAGCTTGGGGCCGTCGGTGACCGGGATGCCGGAGATCTTGAACTTGTGCATCAGGTCGAGGGCGTCCTGGACCCGGGCCGTGGGGCCGATGGTGACGGGATTGAGGATCATCCCGCTGACGGACCGCTTGACGATGTCCACCTCGTTGCACTGCTCCTCGATGCTCATGTTCTTGTGGATGATGCCGATGCCGCCCTCCTCGGCCATCGCCTTGGCCATGGCTGCCTCGGTCACCGTGTCCATGGCTGCGCTGAGCAGCGGCACGTTCAGCCGCAGGGTGCGCGTCAGCCGGGTGGCGATGTTGACCTGCGTGGGCAGGACGGCGGAATACGCCGGCTCCAGCAGGACGTCGTCAAACGTCAAACCTTCTTTGATCTCTTTCGGATCCATCGCTACTCCTTGTCTCAAAATGCTCGGGCGGCATCCCGATCCCGGTCCGCGGGGTGCTGCCGCCGGAAGGCCTCCGGCCTAAAGATTCCGATCGCCATCGACGAAATGCCATTCATCGAAGAATCGCCCCTCCGGCGTGTGGACGAACACCCGGAGATCATCCCGCGCATCGAGGAACAGGCAGCGGGACAGCAAGGATATCACGGGATCGTGCGCGCCGATCCGGAGATAGATCGCCTTGCAACCCTCCACGCGGGCGATCCGGGCCGTCGCCCGGATGAGCGACAGGATGAGCGGCCGTTCAGCCGCCAGAAAATCCACCACGACGAGCCGATCGCCGACGATCTCGAAAAACAGATACCCGCGGAGCGCCTCATCCGCCTCGGCGCGAATGGTCACCACCCGGCAGCCGACCAGCGGATTCTGCAGGAATTTCCACCGCAGGTAAGCGGCGCTCCAGTCGCCGATCAATCCCGGGTGCCGGCTCTTCACCTCCGTCCACAGCGCGTCAAAAGACTCGTCCACGCTGCACTCTTCCCGCACGATCCCCTGCGGGCGCCCATAGGTGTCCCGGGACAGGAACCGCAATGCCAGGTCACCCGGGGGGGCGGCCACCGCGGCAAGCAGGCCGCCGGCGGGGCGGCCCTTCAGGTAACTCCGAAGGGCGACGGGCTTGATCAGGTGGCGCAAGGTGATGGACTCGGTCATCCCGGCCCGCTCCATGATCTTCCGCGACTCGGCATTGGGAACCGTGTACAGTCCGTCGAAGCCGAGCGACGGGTACTCCTCCAGGACCGTCTTGGGGAGCAGGAGCCCGGGGCCGAACACGCGGTATTTCTTCGTCACGATATAATCGCCCAGGACCCCGACCCGCTTGGGCTTTCCGCCGAAATACATCTGTCGGGGCATCAAGGAGATCAGTCCGGCCGGTTCCCCGCTCCCGCGGGCGAACGCGAAGAACCAGAGCGCTGCCCCCGCCGGATTCCCGTGGCACAACCAGTCGAAGCGATGCTCCGGCGTGCCGGGTAAATACTGCCGCCAGAGGGAGATGATGGTGTCTCGATACTCGGCGGGATCCTTCTGGAGGACTTCAAAACTGACCATATGACCGATCCCTGGACTTCTCCTCGCCCCGGCCGCCGACGGAGCCGGGCGGATCGAACCCGGCTCCGGGGCCCGCCGGATCCGTTTTCGACCACCGCTCCCGGCTACTGCCCCGGATCGGGAGACTTATCATTATACCGCTCCGCGTACCGCCGGAGATAGGGGATGCGCCGGAGCAGCGATCCCAGCTCCGGAATCCGCAGCAAGGCCGTCAGGCCGAGGTAGGCCAGGCCGTAGGCCGTCAGGATCGCGGCGCCGCGCAGCAGGGGATGGCCGCCCGTGTCGAATGCCAGCTTGACGCCCCAGCCGGCCAGCGCCGCCCCGGCCGCCGCGCCCCAGAGGGTGGCCACCACGCGGAGCGGCAGGCCGCTCGGCCCGATCCGCCGGTTCAGCGCCCGCCGCAGCAGGCTGAACTCGATCCAGCCGCAGACGCCGGCCGCCAGGGTCAGTCCGGCGGCGCCCCAGTGAGCGGCCAGCCCGAGCGCCGGCGGCCCGAACACGGCGGCGGAAAAGCCCAGCACCATGCCCAGGGTCACCCGGACCAGGGCGAACTTCAGGGGCGTCCGGGTGTCCTTCAGCGAGTAGAACGCCGAGGCGTACAGCCGGCCCATGGTGGTCGCCAGCAGGCCCACGGCGGACCCCGCCAGGATCGCCCAGACGAAGCGGGAGTCGGCCGCCGTGAACCGGCCCGTCTGGTAGATGGTCCCCGCCACCACGTCCCCGAGGGCCAGGAACGCGGCGGCCGACGGCACGATGAAGAAGGCGATCTGCCGCAGGCCGGCGTCCAGGCGGCCCCGCAGCTGGGCATGCACCTCGGCGTCGGCGCCGAGGGCGCTGGACATCACCGGCAGCTCGGCCGCCGACACGGACATGCCGAACAGGCTGATGGGCAGCATGTAGAGAGTCTGGGCGTAGGACAGCCCGGCCAGCGCCCCGGTGGAGAGCAGGCTGGCGATCATGGTGTCGATGTAGGCGCTGACCTGGACCACCCCCCGGCTGACGAAGGAGGGCACGAAATTGCAGACCACCGTCCGCACCTCCTCCGAGCGCCCGCCCAGCCAGAGCTTGAATCCCCGCATCGCCCGAACCACCGACGGCAGCTGCACGCCGAACTGCAGGGCGCTGCCGGCCACCGAGCCCCAGGCCGCCACGGCGGTCAGGGGGAACTGCTCCAGCCGGCCGCCCCAGCCGATCAGCGAGGCGATGATGGCGGCGTTCCAGATCACCGGCGCGGTGTAGGAGACGAAGAAGCGCCGGTGGCTGTTCAGGATTCCCAGGCACCAGGCCGACAGCGCCAGCAGCGCCGCACCCGGGAAGAGGATCCGGACCAGCCGGATGGTCAGGTCGCGCTTGGCCCCTGCAAAGCCCGGGGCGATGGCGTCGATGAGCCAGGGCGTCGCCAGGACGCCCGCCAGCACGAGGCCGCTCATCACCAGCGCCAGCAGGCAGAAGATGGCGGAAGCGACGCGGTCGGCCTCCTCCCGTTTCCCCTGGGCCAGCAGGTTGGCGTAGACGGGGATGAAGGAGGCCGAGAGCACGCCCTCGCCGAAGAGGTTCTGCAGGATGTTGGGGATGCGGAAGGCCGCGCGGAAGGCGTCGGCGGCATCGGAATTGCCGAGGTAGTGGGCGAAGACGCGGTCGCGGACCAACCCGGCGACGCGGCTCAGCAGGATCCCCGCCGCCACCAGCGGCGCGTAGCTCCGGCTCGCCCTGCCCTGCTCCATAGGAATCCTAAAACCAGAGATTCACCACAAAGGCACAAAGAACACAAAGACGAATCGAATGATCAATCAAGCCTTGCTGAGCTTCCAAATCCATTCATATATAATTGAAATCTTTGTGCCCTTTGTGTCTTTGTGGTGAGTTCTTATTCTTTGCCGTGGCAGAACTTGTACTTCTTGCCGCTACCGCACGGGCACGGGTCGTTCCGCCCGACCTTCGCCTTCTTGACCACCGTCTTCACCGCGGGCGCCCCGCCGCCGTCGCCGCCGGAGTAGCTCAGCGCGTGCGATTCCTGGCGCCGCTTCTGGATCTTCTCCTCGTGCCGCTCCACCTGTGGGCCCTGCACCAGCCAGATCAGCCGGACGGTCTCCTCCTCGATCCGCGTCAGCAGGTCGTTGAAGAGATCGAAGCTCTCCTTCTTGTACTCCACCAGGGGGTCCTTCTGGCCGTACCCGCGCAGGCCGATGCCCTCCTTGAGGTGGTCCAGGGCCAGGAGGTGGTCCTTCCACTGGACGTCCACCACCTGGAGCAGGATGTAGCGCTCCAGCTTGCGCATGAAGTCCCCGCCGATGGCTTCTTCCTTGCTCTGGTAGATGCCCTCGGCCCGGGACCAGAGCGCCTCGGCGAACTCGGGGCGGGTCATGGTGGCGGGGTCCACCCCGAGGGCCTTGAAGTCCAGGCCAAACTGGCGGAGCAGGTTCACCGATAGGTTCGGCAGGTCCCCGTCCTCCGGCCGCTTGTCCGACGGGATGTAAAGGTCCGTCAGCCCGTCCAGGATGTCGTGGGCCACGTCGAGGATGTACTCCCGCTGGTCCTTGCCCTCCAGCAAATCGCGGCGCATGGCGTAGATGGCCTCGCGCTGCTTGTTCATCACGTCATCGTATTCCAGCAGGTGCTTGCGGATTTGGAAGTTGTGCTGCTCCACCTGCTTCTGGGCGCGCTCGATCTGCTTGGTGATCATCTTGCTTTCGATAGGCACGCCCTCGTCCATGCCCATCGTCTTCATGATGTTGGAGATCCGCTCGCCGCCGTAGATCCGCATCAAGTCGTCCTCGAGGCTCAGGTAGAACCGGGAGGAGCCGGGATCCCCCTGGCGGCCGGCGCGGCCCCGCAGCTGGTTGTCGATACGCCGGGCTTCGTGCCGCTCGGTGCCGATGATGTGCAGCCCGCCGAGGCGGACCACCTCCTCGTGTTCGGCGGCCACCCGGTCGCGCATCTGGTCCACCAGGGCCTGGTACTCCTTCGGATCGACGGCCCGCCAGTCGAGCTTCTGCTTCTTCAGCTCCTCGCGGGCCATGAACTCGGGGTTGCCGCCCAGCAGGATGTCCGTGCCGCGGCCGGCCATGTTGGTGGCGATGGTGACGGCGCCCTTCCGGCCGGCCTGGGCGATGATCTCGGCTTCCCGCTCGTGGTACTTGGCGTTGAGGACGTTGTGGGGGATGGCCTTCCGGCCGAGCATCTTGCTGATGTGCTCGGACTTCTCGATGGACACCGTGCCCACCAGCATCGGCCGGCCGTGCTCGTATTCCTCGGCGATCTCCTCGACGATGGCGTCGAACTTCTCCCGTTGGGTGCGGTAGATCATGTCCGGATTGTCGGCCCGGATCATGGGCATGTGGGTGGGCGCTTCGGTGACCTCAAGCTTGTAGATCTTGTAGAACTCCTCCGCCTCGGTGGTGGCCGTGCCGGTCATGCCGGACAGCTTGTGGTACATGCGGAAGTAGTTCTGGAAGGTGACCGTGGCCAGGGTCTGGTTCTCGCGCTCGATCTTGACGCCCTCCTTGGCCTCCACCGCCTGGTGCAGCCCGTCGCTCCAGCGGCGGCCGGGCATGAGGCGGCCGGTGAACTCGTCCACGATGATGACCTGGCCGTCCTTGACCATGTAGGCCACGTCGCGCTGGTACAGGTTGTGGGCGCGCAGGGCCTGCTGGATGTGGTGCAGGATCTCCATTTGCTCGGCGTCGTACAGGTTTTCCACGCCCATGAGCTTTTCGCACTTGCCGATGCCGACCTCGGTCAGGGTGACCGTGTGGGCCTTCTCGTCGACCAGGTAGTCGACGTCGCGCTTGAGCTTCGGGATGATGCGGTCGACCCGGTAGTAGACGTCCGTGGACTCCTCCGACGGGCCGGAGATGATCAGCGGAGTGCGCGCCTCGTCGATGAGGATCGAGTCCACCTCGTCGACGATGGCGAACCAGTGCTTGCGCTGGACGCAGTCGGCCAGGTCGAACTTCATGTTGTCGCGGAGGTAGTCGAAACCGAACTCGTTGTTGGTGCCGTAGGTGACGTCGGCGGCGTAGGCGGCCTTGCGCTCGGCATCGTCCAGGTCGTGGACGATGACGCCAACGGAGAGTCCGAGAAACTTATGGATCGGGCCCATCCACTCGGCGTCGCGGCGGGCCAGGTAGTCGTTGACCGTGACCACGTGGACGCCGCGGCCCAGCAGGGCGTTGAGGTAGGACGGCAGGGTGGCCACCAGGGTCTTGCCCTCGCCGGTCTTCATCTCGGCGATCTTGCCCTGGTGCAGCACCATGCCGCCGAGCAGCTGCACGTCGAAGTGGCGCATCCGCACCTGTCGCCAGGCGGCCTCCCGCACGGCGGCAAAGGCCTCGGGCAGGATTTCCTCGAGGATCCGCTCCTTCTCCTCGTCGGTCTCGCCCTGGTCGAGGCGGGCGCGGAAGTCGGCCGTCAGGACCGGGAACTCCGCGTCGGCCATGGCCCGGAAACGGGGTTCCAGCGCGTTGATCTCGGCCACCAGGGGCCGCAACCGCTTGATTTCCCGGTCGGTCTTGGTTCCGAAGATCTTGGACAGTATGTTCATGCGCCCCGCTCCCCGCGCCGTCAGGATAAGTCGGACAATCTATCACTTTTGGCGGAGGTAGTCAAACGGCGGGAAATGCGGAGTGCGGGGTGTTCCGATTGCGGATTTCGAATTGCGGATTGCGAATTGGGGAAACCGAGACTCGAGGTTCGAGTCTCGAGCCTCGAAAAAGCGGCGGATTGAACCCATTCGTGTGGTTCGTGGTTAGTTCGGATTGTGGTTTGCGGATCAGAACTCTTTCGTGTATCTCGTGTATTTCGAGGTAGTTCTGGCTAGCGCAGCTTGCCCCGCTCGGCGAGAAGCGCCTCCAGGTCGCGCAGTTGCTTCTGGAGCGTGTTCCGGAACTCGTCGTCCCGGATGTCCTGCTTCTGCACATCCTCCTGAAACCTGGACATGTCGGAAAACTTGACGCCTTCCTCCCTGAGGTTGAAGGAGATGCTGCGGCCGAAATCGTGGATCCGGCTGGAGGCCCCGATGGCCGCCTCCCGGACGTCCGACGCCTGCTGCTCGCCGTCCGCGCGGGTCTGTTCCGCCAGCGCCTTGGATCCGTCCAGCACGCGGGCCGCGTCCAGTTGGCCGCGGTTCCACACGTCGTCGGCCTCGGCCATGGCCTTGTTGAAGAGGTCCTGGAGCATGTCGGACCAGTCGGAGGTCCCCGCCCCGATCGTGCCCTCGTCTTCGCCGCCCGGCAGGCCGATGGAAGGCGGCTGGTCCCCGCCCTCGGTCAGCGGAGGCCGGATGGAGGGCGGCTGGTACTCCTCATAGGCCCGCTGTCGGATCTGCTCGGCCAGCTGCCGGGCGGTGTCCAGGATGTTCGCGGATTCTGTCTCGCCGCGGGACTCGATCTGCCGGGCGGCGTCCTCGGAGAAGCGCAGGATGTCATCCGCCCGGGTGAAGCCGGAGTCCAGAATATCCTGGGCCCGCTGGTACATCTGGCTGAGAATGTCCTCGGCGTCGCCCGTCGCCGTCGAGGCGGCGGCCACGGACGCGCTCGCCTGCTCGACCGTGGGCGAGGACGGCGCGGGCGGAGGCGGCTCGGCGGGCAAGGTCGCCATCTCCCCCGTCACCCGGGCGTCCCCCTGCAGCCGGGCCATGGCCAGCTGGGTGTCGATTTTTGAGGCCAGCTCGGGCGGCGCCGAATCGGGCGGCGCGCCGGGCAGCTGGGAAACCGGTGGTTCCTGAAGAATCAATCCGCCCAGAGAGGGACTGGTCGAGGAAGACTCGATCTTGTCCGGAAACGGCAGCGCTTGCGGCGCGGGCGCCGCGCCGGCGGTCGCCTGTTCCGTCTTGACCTCCTGATCCTCGGGTGTTGGGCCCAGGTTGACCAGGCTGCTGTCCAGCGGCTTGTTGCTGATCGGCTCCATGGCAAACCCCCAGAGAAGATGCTCCCCAATCGAGGGGGGGGGACGCGACTCAATCTGTTTCCTTATCGGCAGCGCCGGGCAAATGTTGCTAACGGATTCTTCGACCGGGACGATCCGCGGGACTCGTCTCCAGGATTCCTGCCGGCGTGGGGGAGATCGCGCCCGGACGAGCGGCAGGGGGGGCGCCTGCCTATGGAATGGTGTTTGTGGCCGAGACTCCGCCGTCCCAGGACATCCCCGACTTCAATTCCACGGCCAGCCCGGTCACCGGCGAGGTGGTCTTCAGGGGAGTGAGCACCGACCGGATCACCGCGACGGGATCGCTTCGGACGGCGTAGGAAAAGAAGATGTAGGAGGTGATGGCCTCGCCGCGGGTCAGGAATTCGAACCGCGCCGTCCGGTAATGGAACCGGGTCACCCGGTGCAGGTGATCGAGGAACTCCTCTTCCTGGCCGGGACTGAGGTACTGCTGGACACGCACGGTCGCCCGGCGGAAGTTCCACATCTCGAATTCGTCGAAGAACTGGGGGGAGCCGCAGATGATCCAGCCCTCGGCATCGCAGAGGAACTGGATCGGGGACAGCGACTTCTGGTGCGCCAGCCGGCGGCGGAAAACGGAGCCGAGGTTCTGGTGGGACCCGAGGACCAGCCTCCAGCAGAATGCGTCGAACTTTTCAATCGACGACGCCAGCGACACCGGCTCGAACGCCAGTTGGGGATAGGATTGCCGCAGCAGGTTCTCCAACTGCAGCGGGACCACGAGGAAGCTCATGACGGGTGGCGAGGCGAGTTGGGAGAGGACCCAATTCAGGCGTTTCCGCAGCCTCTGCCACCGGTTTTCGGCGATCCACAGCATCACGGGCCGGTCCGGTTCCCGCAGGCAGGGGCACTCCGTTTCCTCCGCGCCCTGCAGCACGTACAACTGGATATCGAAGATCCGGGCATTCCGGAGCAGCAACCGCTGCCAGAACTCTTCCGACTCGAAGATGACGAGGAGAGGGCGTTTCATCGATAAAAATAATCGCAATTCCCATGCCACCGTTTTGTTGAATCCGGCCGACCTGTGATATAATTCAATCATTCCATCCCTTGTTAAGTGGGTAATCGGAATTCGCAGGGTTTGATCGGTATTGGCATTGTTGGGTCAATGGAAGGGCCATGAGGCAGGGGGCGCATTACTACCAGCAGGCATTCCTGCAAGTGGTGGCACAACTGGTATCGGCTTCGACGACCGCCGAGTGCCTGAAGACCGTCGTGCGGCATGTCGGGCACGCGCTGAAAGCCCATCGTTGCTCCGTCCTGTCGCGGAAAGGCCGGAACCGATTCGCCAAGATCGTCGCCATCCACGAAGATCAGGCCTTGATCGGGTATCCGATCGACCTCCGGAGATATCCGGAAATCCTCGGCACGCTGAACTCCGGCCTCGAGTACTCGATCACGGACCTGGCCTCCCTCCCGCCCCGCGTGCTCTCTCCCCACTCCACGGAGTCTTATTTCGTCCTGGTGCTGCCCATCCTGTTCGACTCCCGGCGGAATCGGGTTTTCATCTTCCGGGCCTCCCGCCGGCATGTCGGTTTCCGGCCGGAAGAAGTGGAATTCTGCCGTTCCATCATCGCCTGTTGCCGGAAGATGCTGCCCGTCATCCAGCAGCAGTGCCGGACCGAGGCCCGGCTCGCCCATGCCGAGAGCGCCCGGCGGCAGGCCCTCCTTCAGAACCACAAGAAGAACCGCATCCTTCGGGTGCTGGCCCACGAACTGAAGAATCCCCTCTGCATCGTGAACGGTTACCTCAACATGCTGCTGGACCCCTCCACCGGCCCCGTCACCCAGGAGCAGCTCGAGATCTTGGAAGACTCCCGTCAAATGTGCGAAATCGTGCTGGGCATCTTGAATTCTGCCATCAATCTGACGTTCATGGAAGAGGGGGAACTCACCTACGAATTCCGGACCGAGGCCATCCCCCCGCTTCTGGACAGGCTGCTGGAGGGATTCGGCAAGGAAGCCCAGCGCCGGCAGATCTCAATCCTGAGGCAGATCCCCGACAACCTGCCGCCGGTCCGCCTCGACCGGGACAAGATCTCCTTTGCCTTCACCAACCTCATCCACAACGCCCTGCGCTACACCCAGGCCGGGGGCAGGATCACCATCCAGGCGCGTGTAGCCGACTGGCCATCTCAATCCTCTCACGCAAAAGGATTTGTGGACGTGAGCGTAGCCGACACGGGCCCCGGCGTCGATCCCGAGAAGGTCCCGCACCTGTTCGAATCCAAGCCCACCCAGAAACTGTACCGGAGCTTCCAGGAGGGGCTGGGCGTGGGGTTGCCCCTGTCCCGCGAAATTGTCCAGCAGCACGGCGGATCGATTTCCCTGGACCAGACCTACATAGGCGGTGCTCGCTTCATCATCTCGCTGCCATTGGCGGCGGAGGAATCGACCGATGGCTTGCATACTCATTGTGGATGACGACCATCGCTTCCGAAAATACCTGAACCGCACGCTTCATTCCGCCGGCCACACCGTCGAGGAGGCCTCCTCCGGCGAGGAGGCGATCCGGATGATCCAGTCGGGCCAGAAGCCCCACATGGTCTTCCTGGACTTGATGATGCCGGGGATGGACGGCCACCAGACCCTCGCCGGGCTGCTCCGGTTGGACCCGGGGCTTCGCGTGGTCATCCTGTCGGGGCGGAACACGCCGGTGGACATCGTCAAGGCCATCAAGGCCGGCGCCATGGATTACCTGACCAAAGAGGCCAAGCCCGCCGAGATCCGGGCGACCACCGAGCGATGCGCCGCCTGGGAGGCCTCCGCCGTGAAACCATCCCCGGCCGCGGGCACGCGCACCGAGCCCGGCTGCCTGTTCATCAGCGCGGCCATGCGGGAGATCCAGGCCATCGCGGACCGGGTCGCCGACATTCCGGTCAAGATCCTCCTGCTGGGCGCCAGCGGAACCGGCAAAGACATGCTGGCACGGTACATCCACTCCCGGTCCGACCGGAAGGACCACCCCTTCGTCAAGGTCAACTGCGCCGCCCTGCCGGCCGAGCTGGTGGAGAGCGAACTGTTCGGTTATGAGAAAGGCGCCTTCACCGGCGCCGCCCAGTCCCGGAAAGGCAAGTTCGAGCAGGCCGGCCAGGGGAGCCTGTACCTCGACGAGATCGGGGAACTGCCGCCCAACACCCAAGCCAAGTTGTTGCAGGCGTTGGAAGACGATGAGTACCCCCGCCTGGGCGGCAGCGGGTACAAGAAGATCACCGCGCGCATCATCGCCGCCACGAATAAAAATCTGGTGGAAGCCCTGGAGAAGGGCGCTTTCCGCCAGGACCTCTACTACCGGCTGCGGGCCGTCACCATTACGCTGCCGCCGCTGTGCGACCGGCGGGAGGAGATCGGGCCGCTATCCCTGGCGTTTTGTCAAGAATTCGCCCAGGAGTTCGGGATCCCCACCCCCCTCATCCCTTCTGACCTTGTGGCGGCGTTACAGGATTACCGCTGGCCGGGCAACATCCGGGAGTTGAAGAACCTGATCCGGGAGTTCGTGATCTTCGGGAATCCGGACATCCTGGCGAGCCGGCTCCTGGCCCGTCCCGCCCCCCCGGTCACCCATCCGGCCCCGCCCCTGGCGGCCGCCCGGGAAACCCCGGCGATGGCGGCCGCGGGGATGAAAGACTGCTCCCGGGTGGCCCGGCAGGAAGTGGAACGAGAGATGATTCTGAATGCGCTGGAGGAAACCCACTGGAACCGCAAGCGCGCCGCCGAAAAATTGAAGGTCAGCTACAAGGCGTTTCGGAACAAACTCCGGGAACTCTCCATTGAGAAAGCCCGGAGAGAAGATGGAATCTGAGTCATAAAAAGTGGCACCATCCTACCACTCTCCGACGCCGCCCGGCCCGCCACCGCGATCCAACGCCGCCACACCCCGCCGACACTCCCGGAAGATCCCGCTCGAGATCCCGTCTCCGGACGCATAGCTTCGACGGGAATCGTTACCCTTCGTGCATTTTCGCCCATCCCCGCGGCGGACTGGGCCGTGGGACACCCGCAACTCCCTCTGCCGGCCGGTATGGCATGGGGGATGCATCCCCTTGAACTGAGAGTCGAGGTGTGTCTCACCTCCTGCCCGGAACGCGGAAGCGTCTCCCGGCCGGAACCAGGGGGTCCAGAGTCTCGACAGGGCGGTTGAATCCGATGCGAAAGCGAGGTCCGCTATGCGAATGACGACTCGGACTTGGACGGGACTGTGGCTCGGCATGATGATCCTGCAGATGGCCCTGGCAACCGGCAATCCGCAGTCGGCACCCGCGAAACCCGACGAGAAGTCTTTGGCCATCGAACCAGACATGGTGCTGGAGATCTATGTCTGGCGGGAACCGGACCTGACCCGGACGGTCACGGTCCGGCCGGACGGCAACATCTCGCTGCCGTTGATCCAGGACCTCCACGCGGCAGGCTTGACCGCCTCCCAGTTGCGGCAGGAGATCGAGAGCCGGCTCAAGCTGTACCTTTCGGCACCGGTGGCAACGGTCATCATTCAGCCCTCGGAGAGTTTCTCTGTGTACGTGCTGGGAAATGTGGCCACACCCGGCGTGTTCCGTTCCCGCCAGGCGCTGACGGTGCTGCAGGCGCTGGCTCTGGGCGGCCGGTTCGGGGACTTTGCCAACATCGAAGACATTCTCGTGGTCCGGGGCACCGGGGCCGGCGCCCAGCTGTTTCGGTTCAATTACAAGGAAATCCTCAAAGGCAGGGGGCTCGATCAGAACATCCTCCTCCAGAACAACGACGTCGTTCTGATCCCCTGAGGGAGAAACCGCCATGGGCAGACGATTGGCAGTGTGGATCGCGGCCGCATGCCTGGCTGGCATGGGGGGCGCGCTCGGACAGGCCACGGAGTGGGGATTCCAATTCAACTACCTGCAAGGCCTGGACAGCAATCCCGAGATGACGAACCAGGGCGACGAGTCGTGGGAGAACGTGTACAGCCTGCTGGCTTCCCCGTCGCTCCGCATCACCAGTCCGCACCAGGAACTCTGGCTGGAGTATGCGTTCGGGCGCCAGCGCATGGAAGGCACCTCCCTCGAGGGAGTCAACCTGCAGATCCTCACCGCCCGCTACCGGCGGGATTTCTCCCCGAAATTCACGCTCGAGCTGGCCGACTCGGCCTCCTACTCGCCGGACTTCACCCCGGACCTGATCTATCTCGGCTCCCCGTCCACGCCGGAACCCCCTCCGGTGGGCGAGCCGGGGATCGAATCGCAGCGGGTGCCGCGCGTCCTGAACCAGTTCAACGCCCGCGGGACCTTCAAGAGCGGCCCGTCCACTGATTGGATCTTCTCCTACGGCAACCAGATCGTGCACTTCTACAACCAGGCCGACCAGCCGTACCCGGAGAACGACACCACGGAGAACACCGCCTCCGGCGCCTACCGGCGGCACCTCTCCCCCCGGCTCGACCTGGGGGCCGCCTACACGTTCGACCGCATGACGTTCGAGGAGTTCGGCGACACGAACAGCCACAGCGTCCAGTTCCTGCTCGGATGGACGATCCGTCCGTCCGTCTCCCTGGAGGGAGGGGCCGGTCCAGCCATCGCCGATACCGAGCTTGCGGGCGCACGCACCACGTTTTTCAACGGTTGGGTGTCCCTCACCAAGCGCTTCCGGAGAGGCTCGATCACCGGTCAAGTCAGCCGCACCTTGAGCCCGACGTACGGCGTGGGCGGCGCGGCCCTCACCAACATGGCGCAGGTCAACCTGCGCCGCGAGTTCTACCGGCACTGGGCGCTGGAGGTCAGCGGCGCCTATGTCCACTACCACCTGCTGGGCGAGGAAGACGCCACGATCCAGAACTTCCTCTTCACCAGCGCCGTGTTCTATGAACCCTCCCGCTGGTTGCACCTGTTCGCCGCCTACCATTACAACGACCAGGACAGCAACCGGCTCGACTATGCGAGCTTCGACCGGAACCAGGTGTTCTTCGGCGTGAGTCTGGTGATCCGGAATATTGAGAGAAACCGCTTATGAACGCCCTGAAATGGACCCTGCCCGAGTTCTTGGACCTGATCCGACGGCGCTTCGTGTGGATCGTCCCCCCGGCCTGCTGCCTCGCGGTGATCCTCATTGTGATCATCCGCCAGATTCCGGACATGTTCCAGTCCAGCGCCGTCATGATGCTGGAACCGAAGAGCGTGCCCAACGACATGGTCCGGAACATCATCCAGGACGAGACGGCCGCGCGGCTGAACGCCATCAAGCAGACCGTCCTCAGTCGTGGCCGTCTCGAGGAGCTGATCCGCGCCCACGATCTCTACCCCGCCGAGCCCGGCAAACCGGCCGCGCTCATGGACCAGCGGGTCAGCCGCCTCCGGGACGACATCGAGATCGAGATCCTGGGAAGGGAAGAGCAGTCGGTCACGTTCCAGATCCGCTTCAACTATCCGGATCCCGACGTCGTGACGTCCGTGACGCGCAAGCTGTCCAGCCTGTTCATGGACTTCGACTATCGCCTGAGGCTCGGCACCATCGACAAGACGGCGGCGTTCTTCAAGGAGGAACTCCGGAAGACCGAGTCGAAGATGAAGGCGGCTCAACAACGCCTGGCACAGTTCAAATCCATGCACAACAACGAGTTGCCGGAACAACTGGAAGTCAACCTCCGAACCCTCGAGCAGGTCCAGCAGCAACTGCTGGCCAATGGGGAATCCATCGACCGGATGGAGGCCCAAAAGCTCGAACTGGACCGGCAGCTGGCCGCCACGCCGCGGACCCTGCCCTCCACCTCCCCGCCGGGGGCGCCGGGTGTTTCCACCGACGAAACGCTGCTGGCCGCAAAAAGACAGGAGCTGGAAACCCTGAAAAGCCAGCTGGCCGATCTCCTGAACCGGTACACCGCCGCGCACCCCGACGTCGTCGCGGCCAACCGGCGGCTCCAGATCCTGGAAAACGAGATCGCCGATCTTTCCGGCCGGGTGGCCAAGACCGCGGCGAACCGCGAGGAGCCCCTTAATCCCGTCTGGCTGGAGCTGACGGCGCAATCCCAGGCGGCCAACACCGAGCTGCGGATCCGCAAGAAAGAACGGGAAACTCTCGAGCAGCAACGGATCAGCTATGCGGCCCGGGTGGCGAACACCCCATTGCGGGAGCAGGAGATCGAATCCACGCGAAGGGAGTACCAGGCCCTGCTGCAGGAGTACGAAACCATGCAGCGCAACCTGGCGGACACCACCCTGTCGCGCAACCTGGAAGGCGGCAGCAGCGGCGAACAGTTCCGGATCCTCGACCCGCCCTCCCGGCCGCAGTCCGCCATGAAACCCAATCGCCCGGTGCTGATCACCCTCGGGATCCTGGCCTCGCTGATGTTCGGGCTGGGATTGGGCCTGGCGCGTGAAATCACCGACGGCACGATCCATTCCAAGGCCCAGCTCCGGAAGGCCCTCCACCTGCCGGTGCTCGCCTCCATCGGGCATTACGTCCCCCGTTCCCAGAGGCGGCGGGTGCAGGTGGTCCGATGGATATCCGCCGCCCTGGTGGTCTTGTTCTTCACCGCGGTGACCTACGCCGGTTTGACGCTGGCCAAGCAGCTGGACCTGGCGGTTCGTTTCGCTCGATACTTCTATAAGTTGTAGAGAGGACCCATGGCAAGACCCTCCGAACGGATCTACCTCCAGCCATCCATCCAAGGGAAGCTGAACGAGGCCAGCTGGATCGCCATGTGGCTGCGGGTTCTGACGGAGAACCTCTCCGGGACCCTTTCTGTCCGGACCGGAGATCGGTTGCGCCGGATCTTCTTCCGCAAGGGCCAGATCGTCGCCGCCGAGCCCCTGGACGATCAGGACCGGCTGGGCAATCTGGCCCGCAAGCTGGGAAAGGCCAATCCCGACATCATGAAGCGGGCGAACCGGCGTCGTCGGTTCGAGCTGCTCTTCGGAGGACTCCGCCGGACCCGGCGTTTCGGCGAGATCCTGGTCTCGCTGGGGGCGCTCACCGAGAAGGAACTCAAGACCTTGCTGGAAGTGCAGGTCCGGGAACGCACCCTGACCTTCTTCGCCCTCCGGGAAGGCGAGTTTGAATTTGTGGAGGAATCCCCCCTCTTCGAGGACATCCCGGAGATCATCCTGGAGGTCCCCACCCGCGACATCGTCTACGAGGGCATCAAGGCCCACGTCCCCCCAAACCTCCTGACCGAATTCTATTTCCACGCCCGGCATGCCCGTCCCCAGCACCTGAAGCAGGATTGGGAGAAGATTCCACTGTCGCTGCCCACCCGGGATGCTTTCCTGCTGACCCGGCTGGAATTCAGCCCCACCATTGAGGAGGTGCGGGCCAGCTCCGCCATGGGGGAGGAGGAGACCCTCCGGACCCTGTTCGCACTGTTCTGCTTCGACCTGTTGAGGATTCCCGGGGACCTCCGCCAGCGAATCCTCGGCCCGGACGCGGTGGAGGTTTCCGCCAGGCCGCCGGCGGCGGTGGCTTCCCCCCGGCCGGTCCCGAAACCGCCGTTGCCGGACACGGAGTGCTTCCTGCCGCTGATCAGCGAACCTTTTTCTTTTGTTTCCAATAATTTCCGACTTCTCTGGGCCCAGCTTCGGCCGATCAAGACCGCCCAGGGCAAGCAGATTCTGTGCATCACCAGCAGTACCCCGCAGGAGGGAAAAACCTTCGTCACAGCCAACCTGGCTCTGGCCTGCGCCGAGAATCCTGATTGCCGGGTGCTGCTGATCGACGCGGATCTCCGTCACCCCGCGATCCATTCGCACCTTCAGATCCCCTCCGCACCGGGGCTCAGCGACTACCTGCAGGACGCCATGACCCACAAGACGCCCGTCCCCGGACCGGCGGTTCGCAGGGTCAAGCGTCTGGATATCGTGACGGCGGGGAGCATCATCCCGAATCCGCCGGAGCTGTTGGGGTCCTCCGTGATGAAACAGCTGCTGGCGAAGGTCCGGAAGGAATACGACGTCATCCTGATCGACACCCCGCCCAGCCTGCCCATCGTGGACACGAAGATCCTGATGGACCTCTCCGACGGCGTCCTCATGGTGGTCCGGCAGAATTTCAGCCGGACCTCCGTTTTGCTCGAGGCCCTCTCCGGATTGTCCCCCGAGCAGTTCCTGGGATTTGTCTTCAACGACTGTCACGAGATCGGCAAGCAGTACGCCAGCGGCAGCTACTATGCCACCTGACGCTTCGTTCGGGAGTCGGGAGGGAGCTTGACAGAGACCGAGAGGAGGGAGAACGACAAGGCCCCCGGCATGAGATCCCCAGAGGAGGAGCATCCTTCGTCGCCCGGGCCGAGGAACGCGCCATGATCCAGCTCAGCAACCGATTCGTTTCCTTCAAGAACCTTCTTCTCGCCGTTGCCGAGACGATGGGCATCCTTGTGGCCGTGATCGTTTCCGACCTCATCCACCACCAGCAGGACCTGATCGCCCACCTGGCGGACACCCAGCTGATGATCCGCGATGCTTCCGTGGTCGTGGTCTTCCAGATCAGCTTCTTTCTCTGCGACATGTACGAATACCGGGCCTTCAGCGACATCAAGATCCTGATCTACCGCTGCCTGACGTCCATGGGCGCGGCCTGCGTCATGCTGATGGTCCTGTTCAGCCTGTTCCCGGATTTTTACCGCGGCCGCGGCCGGTACGTGCTGACCGCCGTGGTCGTCACCGTGATGGTCATCACGGCGCGGAGCATTGCGATCCGGTTCTTCTCGTTCACTTTTCTGCAGGAGAAGATCCTGATCCTCGGCACCGGCGAGCAGGCGCAAGCCTGCGCCAAAGCCATCCTCGACCGGAAAGACCTGGGGCTCATCATCGTGGGATTCCTGGGCAACGACAGCCAACTCATCGGCCGGAGCCTGGTCAATCCGAAGGTGGTGGGCAGCGTCCACGACCTGGAGTATTTCGTCCACCTGCTGCAGATCCGGCGCATCATCGTGGCGCTGGAAGACCGCCGTGCCCACCTTCCGCTCGACGAGCTGCTGAACCTCCGGTTCCGGGGCGTCGCGGTGGAGGACACCCCCTCCATCTACGAAAAAGTCACCGGGAAGATCCACATCCAGCACCTGCGCCCCAGCTGGTTCGTGTTCGGGGATTCGCGGCCGCGCACCTGGTTCTTCATGGCGGTGAAACGGACCTGCGACATCGTCGCCTCCTCCATCGGGCTGCTCCTGACCGCGCCGCTGTTCCTGATCATCCCCATCCTGATCCGCCTGGAGTCCCGGGGCCCGGTGTATTACACCCAAACCCGGGTCGGCGCCAACAACCGCAATTTCAACCTACTGAAATTCCGGACCATGGTCGTGGACGCGGAAAAAGGGAGCGGCCCGCAGCTGGCGACCCAGCGGGATCCGCGGGTCACCCGCCTCGGCCGGTTCCTGCGGCGCTCCCGGCTGGATGAGATCCCCCAATTCCTGAACATACTCATCGGCGACATGAGCTTCGTCGGGCCCCGCCCCGAGCGGCCCGAATTCGTCGAGCAACTCGAACAGACGATTCCGTACTACCGGCTGAGGCACTGCATCAAGCCGGGCCTGACCGGTTGGGCACAAGTCAATCATACGTACTGCTCCACGCACGAGGAGATGGTGGAAAAACTGCAGCACGATCTGTACTACATCAAGAACATTTCATTCATGATGGATTTCATGATCGTGCTGAAGACCATCAAGACCGTCCTCTACGCGCGGGGAAGCCGTTAAAGGAGCCTGCCATGCGCAACCTGCTGTCCATTGACGTGGAGGATTACTTCAATGTATCCCTCCTGAGCAAAATCCTGCCGCCGGAGGAGTGGGAGCATTGCCCCTCCTTCGTGGTGAAATACACCGAGCGGATCCTGGAGATCCTGGACTGGTCCAGCACCAAGGCGACCTTTTTCATCCTGGGCTGGATCGCCACGCACCACCCCGGCCTAGTGAAGGAAATCTCCCGTCGCGGACACGAGATCGGCAGCCATTCCAATGCCCATCGCCTGGTGTACGAGATGACCCCGTCCGAATTCCGGGAAGACACCCGCCGCTGCAAGGAAACCCTGGAAGACATCTCCGGCGCCCCGGTGTTCGGGTATCGCGCCCCTTCCTTCTCCATCATCCCGCAGAGCGCCTGGGCCTATCCCATCCTGATGGAGCTCGGTTTTAGCTACTCCTCCAGCACGCACCCGATCCACCATGACCTGTACGGAAATCCGAACGGGCACACCACGCCCCATTTCGTCCGGTGGGAAGGCAAGGCCATCCTGGAGATCCCCATCTCCACCGTGCGTCTGGCGGGCCAGAACATCCCGTTCAGCGGGGGGGGGTACCTCCGGTTCCTGCCCTACGAGGTCATCGCCGCGGCCATCCGCAAAGTCAATCTCAAGTACGGCAACATCGTGGTAGCCTACCTCCACCCCTGGGAAATCAACCCGGAGCAACCGCGCTATAACGTCAGCCTGACTAAGAGGTTCCGGCACTACCTCCATCTCGCCTCCACCGATCGCAAACTCTGGCGGCTGGTGGACCACTTCGCCTGGGGTCCTTTCCACGAGTACGTGGTGGAGCAGTGGTCCGCCCAGGCCGCCCCGCCGGCTCCGGAATTGGCCGTCTCGATGTAGGGGGGAAACCGATGTGCGGTATCTCCGGCATCTTCGGTGACGAGGGGCTCGAGCCTTCGAGCCGCCGGGAAACCCTGGAGGCCATGAACGAATGCATGGCCTTCCGGGGCCCGGATGAGCGCGGCACCTGGGTGGGGCCGGGAGCCGGCCTGGGCAATGTGCGCCTCAGCATCGTCGACCTCACCCACGGCCGCCAGCCCATGCACAGCGAGGACGGAACGGTGCACATCGTCTTCAACGGAGAGGTCTACAACCACCCGGAGCTCCGGCGGGAGCTGGAGTCGAAGGGGCACCGGTTCCGGACCAGCTGCGACACGGAGGTGCTCCTCCACCTTTACGAGGAGGAAGGTACCGATTTTGTCGACAAGCTCAACGGCCAGTTCGCGTTCCTCATCTGGGACGCGCGGCGCCGGCAGCTGTTCGGCGCGCGGGACCGCCTGGGCGTGCGGCCGATCTTTCACCACGCCGCCGACAGCCGGCTGATCGTCTCCTCCACCATCCGCGGGATCCTGGAGACGGGCCTGGTGGACACCGCCCTGGACACCCGGGTCATCCGGGACGTCTTCACGTTCTGGGTCCCGCTGCCCGGGGAGACCGTGTTCCGCGGCATCGGCGAGATCCCCCCGGGGCACACGTTCACCTGGTCCCCAGCCCGCGGGCTGGAGATCCGCCGATATTGGGACATGCGCTTCCCGGCCGCCGGCGACCTGCCACCGCTGGACCGGAACATCCAGGGCCGGCTGCGGGAGGAACTGCTGGACCTCCTGCGGGACGCCGTCCGGCTGCGGCTCCGGGCGGACGTGCCGGTGGGCGCCTACCTGAGCGGCGGGATCGACTCTTCGCTCATCGCCGCGCTGATCCACGAAGTGCATCCGTTCCCGCTGTGCACCTTCTCCATCGGTTTCGAGGAACCGGGTCTGGACGAGACCCGGTATCAGGACATCATGGTGGCCCAGCTGGGCACGAACCACCGCCGGACGGTCATCACCTCCGCCGAAGTCGCGGGCCGCTTCGAGGAAGTGGTGCGCCATTGCGAGGTGCCGCTGCTCCGCACGGGGCCGGTTCCCATGCTGTCGCTCTCCCGGCTGGTCCGGGAGAGCGGATTCAAGGTGGTGCTGACGGGAGAAGGCGCGGACGAGTTCTGCGCCGGGTACAACATTTTCAAGGAGAACCTGGTCCGCCGATTCTGGGCCCGTCAGCCCGATTCGACGCGGCGGCCCCGCCTGTTCGAGCGTCTCTATCCGTTCATGGGCGAACGCACGAGGCGATCCGGCCTTTTCTGGTCCCGGTTCTTCGCCCGGGGGCTCCAGGACACCCACGATCCCTTCTACTCCCACCGAATCCGCTGGACTGAAGGCGCCACCCTCGGCCAGTACCTCCGGGAGGATCTCCTGGATGAACCGTGGGACGGGTACGATCGGCTGATGGCGATGCTGCCCATGGAGTTTTCGGGCTGGCACCCGCTGGGGCAGGCCCAGTACCTGGAAGCCCTGCTCTTCCTGCCCGGCTACATCCTGTCCTCCCAGGGAGACCGGATGATGATGGCCCACAGCGTCGAGGGGCGGTTCCCCTTCCTGGACCACCGCCTGGTGGAATTCCTCAACGGCCTCCACCCGAGGGCCAAGCTCTCCGGGCTCCAGGAAAAGCAACTGCTCAAGCGGGCCGCCGGGGGCCGGATCCCGCCGGAAATCATCGCCCGCCCCAAGCAGCCGTACCGCGGCCCGTTCATCGCCGACGCGATCCTGGGCAATGGGGGCGGGCCGGCCGCGGAGGTGATCTCCGCACCCGCTCTGGCCGACAGCGGACTGTTCGCGCCGGACGTGGTGAACGGCCTGACGAAAAAGGTCCGGGACATGGGGGCCGCGAGGACCGGCAACCGGGATATCATGGCGTTCCTCGGCATCCTGTCCACCCAGGTCCTGTGGCGATATCTGGCGGAGGCGCGGCGGTCCGGATTGCGGCTCCGGTCGGCCTGAGCGGGGGCCGGGAATTCGACCGAACGACGGACGACAATCAAGGAGAGAGGAGGCGGCGCGAGATGGAAATCCGGCAAACGCTCCGGCAGTACATCCAGGACAACTTCATGATGGGGCTTTCTTCCCAGGCGATCGGCGACGACGACTCGCTGCTGGACAACAATGTCATCGACTCCACCGGCGTCCTCGAGCTGATCGCGTTCCTGGAGGAAAAATTCCAGATCAAGGTGGAGGACGCCGAATTGCTGCCCGAGAACCTGGATAGCATCTCCGCGCTGGCGGGATTCGTCCACCGCAAGCAAGCCATCCTCCGAGAGGCCTAGATGCCGGGCGTTCAGATCCAGTCGTGGCACGAAGCCGAGGCGTGGAATGAACTGGTGCTCGGGCAGCCCGACGCAGCGATCTACCATCGGTACGAGTGGCGGCGCGTGTTCGAACAGACCCTCCACCTGCCCACCCTGTACCTGGCGGCGCAGCGGGACGGCGTCCTCGAGGGAGTTCTCCCCCTGGTCCGCATGAGGGTGCTGACCGGCGAGAAAATGCTCATCTCGCTGCCCTTCGTCAATTACGCGGGCATATGCGCCCGCAGCGAGGAGGCCCGGCGCGCGCTCTTCGAGCAGGCCGTGGCGGCCGCCCGGGACGCGGGTTGCCAATGGATCGAACTCCGGCACGGGCGCGAGACGGCGGGGGACTGGGTGGTCCGGCGGCACAAAGTCCGCCATTTCGTCCCCCTGGCCGACACCCCCGACCGGATGTGGGAGCGGCTCGGCGCCAAACTCCGCAACCAGGTGGGGAAGTCGATGAAAAACGGCCTGGAGCCCCGGATCGGCGGGGCGGAGCTGCTGCGCAACTTTTACGGGGTGTACCTCCGGAACATGCGCGCCCTGGGCTCCCCGCCCCTCCCCGCGGCATTCTTTCAGGCCGTCCTGGCGGAATTCGGCCCGGCAGCCCGGATCTGCCTCGTGGATCTGGGATGCCGCACGGTGGCCGGCGCGGTCCTCCTGGGCAGCGGGCAGGCCCTCGAGATCCCCTGGGCCGCATCGCTACCCCGCTACCGGCCGCTCGCCCCCGTCATGCTGTTGTACTGGACGGCCATCCGGCACGCCACGGAAGCCGGGTATCGGATTTTCGACATGGGCCGGAGCTCGCCCGGATCCGGCAGCGACCATTTCAAGCGGCAATGGAAAAGCGAGTGCGAACCCTTGCCCTGGCATTATTGGATCCGCTCCGGCGCCGGCCTCCCCGCGTTCACCGAGGCCGGCGGCCGGCTGGCCCTGCTGCGAACGCTTTGGTCATGGATGCCCATCGTCCTCGTGAAAAACGTGGGCACCCGCGTGATCCGATACATCCCGGGCTGAGCGATGACCGATCTGCTGCTGAGACACCCCTCCTCCTGGCCCGATTCGGTGACCGGGGACACCGCCCGCGACGGGACTCCCGCCCGCGGGGTGACCTTCTGGGCACTGGTGCTGTACCTGTTCGTCGACTACGTGCGCCCCCAGTCCTTCTTCCCGGCCATCGGAGCCCTCCGGCCCGGACTGCTCGTGGAGCTGCTCCTGGTCTTTCTCCTGCTCGCCTACCGGGACAAGCGGCCGCTGCCGGCCCCCCTCTGGGGGATGTTCGCCGTGGTGGCGCTGATGGGGGCGGGCGTGTTCTTTGCCCCCAACCAGTACCATGCATTCTGGACGACCCTGGATATGTTCCTGCGGTTTCTGTGCGTGGTCGTGCCGATGTACATGTTCCTGGACGACTTGGACAAGCTGGACAGCTTCCTGAACTGGTTCCTGCTGTGCAACGGCTTCATCGCCCTGACGGCGATCTTCCGTCACGGCGCCGGGAGCGGGAGCTTCCTGGCGGACGAGAACGACTTGTGCATGGCCCTGGATACGGCGCTCCCCCTGGCCATCTTCAAGTTTCTGCGGGCACCGAGCGGCCTGAAGCGGATCGGTTTCGGCCTCCTGACGGCCCTGTACCTGGCGGCCATCGTGTTCTCCTGGAGCCGCGGGGGGTTCGTGGGCCTGATCGCCGTGCTGTTCTGGGTGTGGCTGCGCAGCCCCCGGAAGCTGGCGGCGGTCTTGGGAATCATCGTTCTGGCGGCCGGTTTCATCATTCTCACGCCGGCCGCCTACTGGCAGGAGATGGGCACCATCGACACCGCCATCCAGGGCCGCGAGACGGGGGGAGCCCGGCTGTACTCCTGGGGGCTGGCGATCCGGATGTTCTGGGACCGGCCTCTCTTCGGATGGGGCCCGCAAGGGTACCCCTATGCCGTCTACCGGTTCCAGGGAGCGGAGCAGTACGAGATGGCCAACGCCCCGATTCAACGCAGCCTGTGGGGCCGCGTGTCCCATTCCGTCTATTTCACCGTCCTGCCGGAGTTGGGCCTTGCGGGCACGGCCATCTTCATCTGGCTGATCTGGTCCCTGATCGCCGCCCACCGGACAATCCGGAAGGATTGCCGGAAGTCGCCGCAGGCGGAGACGGAGCCTCCTCCGCCGCGCCTTCCCGGGCCCTGCGAGCGGCTGCTCACGATCTCGCTGGGCCTGGACGGGGCCCTCGTAGGCTTTCTGGTCTCGGGGATCTTTCTCTCGGCATTCTATTACCCCCATTTCTGGACGCTGCTGGCGCTGGGGATGGCCGCCCGCGCGATCCATCAGCAGCAGGTTTCCGCCCCGCTGCCGGCGGCGCCGACCGGGCAGGAGGCGAAGGCATGGCCCTGAATCCGGTGCTGCGCATGGTGCCTCCGGCGGCGTCCGCCTGGTCCTTCCGCGAAGCGGCGGACCTTCTCCGCCCGTCCGGCGCGCGGTTGCCGGGGGCCGGCGAAATCCACCCGATCCTGGGGCCGGGCCGGCACCTGGCTTTCTCCTCGGGGCGGGCCGCCCTGTCGTTCCTCCTCCGGCTCCTGCGGGAAAGCGGCGAATGGGGCGACGAGGTCATTCTGCCGGCGTATTCCTGCTATTCGGTGGCCGCGGCCGCGGTGCGGGCCGGCATGAGAATCCGGCTGTGCGACCTGCACCCCGACACGCTGTCCATCGACGCCGGCCCCCTGTCGGAATGGGCCCGGGAAGGCGCCCGGATTCTGGTGGCGCCCACCCTGCTTGGCATCCCGGGCGACCTGGCCGGGCTGGAGGCGGCCTGCCGGTCGTGCGGCATCTTTCTCATCGATGACGCGGCGCAGTCGATGGGGGCGAAAGTCGGTCACCGGCCGGTGGGATCGTTCGGCCAGGCGGGGATTTTCAGCTTTGGCCGCGGGAAGGCCGCCGCCGGCTGGGGCGGGGGCCTCCTCAGCCTGCGGGACGATTCGCTGGGGGACGCGGCGGAGGCGCGCTACCGGCCGCTGGAAGTCCAATCCGCCGCCGAGACCTGGCGGCAGGGGATGATCCTCCGGCTGGCGCCCCTGCTCCAATCTCCCCGGGTCTTCCGCTGGCTGGCGTCCCTGCCTTTTCTCCAGATCGGAGCCACGGCCTACGATCCCTCCTTCCCGATCCGCCGGGCCGGGGGAACCATGGAGGGCCGCCTGGCGGCCGCCCTGGACGGGTTGGCCGCCCGCAACGGCATTCGGATCCGGAACGCCCAGACCTGGTTCGACCTGCTGGGCGGATTGCCGGTGGACTGCCTCGGCCCCCGGGATCCGGTCGGAAGCACCGCGATTTTCACGCGGTTCGGAATCCTGTTTCCGGACGGCGCTTCCCGAGCGGAGGCCCTGCGGCGCCTCCGGCCGGCGGGCGTGCAGGGGACCGGCCTCTACCCCCGAAGCCTCGCCGACCTGCCGGAAATCCGGCCGCACCGGGTGGGCAACGAACCGGTGCCGGCGGCCCGTCGTCTGGCCGAGACGCTGCTGGTGCTCCCCACGCACGGCCAGATCCGGGCGGAGGATTTCCAGTCGGCCGCGGCGGCCTTGCGCCGGATGTTCGCATGAGGAGCTGAACGGGTGACGGAACCGATCCGCATCTCCCTGGAATGGGCGTTCTGGCTGGCTGCCGGAGGGGCGTTCTACGCATACTTCGGCTACCCGCTGCTGCTGCTGCTGGTGGGGCACGTCCGTCGCCGGCCGGAACCGGAGCCAGTCGCACTCCCCCGCGTCTCCATCATCATCGCCACCCACAACGAGGCGCACCAGTTGGCGGACAAGCTGTCCGACACCCTGGCCCTGACCTATCCGCCCGACCGCGTGGAGATCATCGTCGCCGCCGACGGCTCCACGGACGCCACCGCCGAAGTCGTCGGCGGCTTTGCCCGCCAAGGGGTACGGCTGGTGGAGACCGGCCGCCGCCTCGGCAAGGAAGGCGCACAGAAGCTGGCGCTGCAGCAGGCGTCCGGCGAGATCATCGTCTTCACGGACGCGGGGACGCGATGCGCACCCGCCACCCTCGAGGCCATGGCCCGGCGCTTCGCGGACCCGGGCGTCGGATGCGTCAGCGGCGTCGACCGCCATCTCGAGGCGGGCGCCGCCCACGGCGAAAGCTGGTACCTGCGGTACGAGATGTTCCTGAGGCGGCTGGAAACCCGGGCCGGATCCCTGGTGGGGCTCAGCGGATCGCTGTTTGCCGTCCGGCGGGAAATCTGCGACCGGTGGAGCGAGGACAAGCCCAGCGATTTTCACGTCGTCCTGGACGCCATCCGCATGGGGTATCGCGGCGTCTCCGAACCCGCGGCGATCGGATACTACCGGCCGCTGGCCGAAGAGTCCCGAGAATTCCGGCGCAAGGTCCGCACCGTCCTGCGCGGGATGACGGCCTTCTTCCAATCGCTGGACCTGCTGAATCCGATCCGTCACGGCCTGGCGGCCTGGCAGCTGGTCAGCCACAAGCTCTTCCGCTGGCTGGTGCCCTTCTTCCAGGTCGTCAGCCTCGGAACGGCCGCGGCGCTGGCGCCTCAATCCGCATTCTTCGCCGCCGTCCTCGGACTGCAGCTGGCGTTCTACGCGGCCGCGCTGCTGGGATGGAAACCCGGCGTCCAATGGCGGGCCTGCCGGGTGCCCTACTGGTTCTGCCTGTTCAACGCGTCCATCCTGGCGGCCTGGATCCAGTTCCTCCTGGGACGGAGGATCGTGCTGTGGGAACCCACCCGGAGAGAATGAAGGATGGCCCGACTCCCCGCTTGCCCGAGATTGCCGGATGAGCCCCTTCGGGTCTGCCACCTGATCAGCGGCGACCTGTGGGCGGGCGCCGAGGTCCAGGCGGCGACCCTGATGGCGGAGCTGGCCCGCCGGGCGGATCTCCGCCTCCGGGCCATCCTCTTCAACCGGGGCGAACTGGGCCGTCGCCTGGAGCGGGACGGCATCCCCGTGACGGTGCTCCCGGAATCCGAAATCGGGCTGCCCGGGCTGGTCTGGCGCTCGCGGAGGATCCTGTCCCGCGAGTGCATCGAGCTGCTGCATGCGCACGGTCACAAGGAGCACCTGGTCGGCGGGCTGGCCGCGCGGCTCGCCGGCGTCGGCGCGATCGTCCGGACGCACCACGGCAAGGGGATGCTGAACCGCGGGGGCGTGCATCGCTGGGTCGAGGCGGCGGGCGCCCGCTGGTGGACGGACCGCATGATCGCCGTGTCCGCGGAACTGGGAGAGTTCCTGCCCGGGCGGCTCCCCTGCCCCGGCAAGATCCGCGTCATCCGGAACGGAATCGCGGCCGGGATCACGGAGGCCGGCCCCGCCGCCCCGTCGGCGCGGGCGGGCCTGGGCATCCCCGCGGACGCACCGGTCGTCGGGACGGTCGGCCGCCTGGTGGCGGTGAAGGGGCACGACCTGTTCCTGCAGGCAGCCGCGCGGATCGCGGCCCGGCGCCCGGAGACCGTGTTCGTCATCGTGGGCGAAGGCCCGATGCTCGCCGAGCTGCAGGAGCTGGCCGCCCGCCTCGGCGTCGGCCGGCTCCATTGGACCGGATTTCGCACCGACACCCTGGATCTCATGCGCATCTTCGACGTCTTCGTGCTGCCGTCCCGTCACGAAGGCACTCCCATGGCCCTCCTGGAGGCCATGGGACTCGGCCGGGCGGTGGCCGCCACGGCGGTCGGCGGCGTGCCCGAGGTGATCACCGACGGGATCGACGGCCGGCTGGCGCCCCCGGGCGATGTGGAAGCCCTCGCGGCGGTCATCCTGGATCTTCTGGAAAATCCCGACGCCCGGCGGCGGCTGGGCGAAGCCGCCCCGCGCACAGTCCGCTGCCGTTTCTCGCTGGAACTGTCCGCGGAACAGACCGCCTCGCTGTACCGGGAGCTGGGCCGTCCGGCCGGCCGCGGCGGCAGCGAGGCCGGCGAAGTACGCCTGGAGCCCCGATGAATGAAGAGGGAACTCGAATGAAATTCATGTTTCGGTTCGTCGTGCCGGCCGTCGCGTTGGCCCTGGCGGCCTGCTCACCCGGCACGGGTCCCACACCACCGACTGGAGACAAGAGAATGGCCCATCCCGCTGGAAACCTTTCGGACTACTCCGACGCCCCCCCCGCCCAGCCCGTGCCCGTCCTGTTCATCCACCACTCCTGCGGCGGACAGCTGCTCGCGGAAACGGGCCCGGAGACAGGCGACCACTGCATCCACCCGACCCATCCCAACGGCGGGGGATTGCGCCGGCTCCTCGAGGAAAACCGGTACGTCGTCCACGAGGCCTCCTACGGGTCCGTCGTGGGCGAGAAGACCGACATCTGCGACTGGCGGGCCAAATTCCAGGAGCGGATGCCGCAGATCCTCGCCTGCCGGCGGCAGGACGACCTCCTCGACGGGAACACCCGGAACCGGGTGGTGATCTTCAAGTCCTGCTTTCCCAACAACTGGATCGAGGCGGAAGGCGAGCCGCCGGGAGATCCCGATTCGCCCCGGCGCACCCTCGCTAACTGCCAGGCGGCCTACCGCGCCCTGTTGGACGTGTTCCGGAAGGAGCCGGGAACCCTCTTCATCGCGATGACCGCCCCACCCCTGGCCGAGCCGGCGGGGGGCCTGCGGGACTCGCTCAAGATCCTGCTGGGCCGGGAGGACTCCGTCGGGCGGGTCGGCGACCGCGCCCGCCGGTTCAACGCCTGGCTGGCGGATCCCGGAAGCGGCTGGCTCGCCGGGTATGAGTTGCCCAACGTGGCGGTCTTCGACCTGTACGGCGTGTTGACCGGACACGGCAGCAGCCCCTGGTCGGCGTATCCGACGGGGAACGGCGCGGACAGCCACCCGAGCGCCGCGGGGAACGCGCTGGCCGCGCGCGAGTTCGTCCCGATGCTGAATCGGGCGGTCCGACGGATGGGAATCTAACTGGATACGGCGCGGGGCCGGCGGCGGCCGGCTCCGGACCGGGTGAGGCAACAGCAGTTCCATGTCCATCGCCAAAGACGCATTCAGGGGCGCCTCCTGGCTGGCGGTATCCGACGCCGGAAGCCGGGTTTTCTCCTGGCTGGTCACCATCCTGGTGGCGCGGATCCTGGTGCCGGCCGACTACGGCCTGATGTCGCTGGCCACGATCTTCACGGCCTACACCGAGATTTTCAGCGAGCTGGGCCTCGGCGCCGCCATCATCCAGCGCCCGAATCCCACGCGGAACGCGTTGTCCTCCGTCTTCTGGTTCAGCCTGGGCATCAGCATATGTTTCGCGCTGGCCTGTTTCCCGATCGCCGAACTGACCGCCTACCTCTTCCATGAGGCCCGGGTGATCCCCCTCACCCGCGCCGTCTCCGCTCTCTTCATCATCAACGGTCTCCAGATCGTCCCCGCCAACCTGCTCCGCAAGGAGCTGGACTTCAAGAAGGTCAGCATCATCAATTTCACGTCCGTGGTGGCCTCCTGCGGTTTCATGCTGCTGCTCGCCAACCTGGGCGCCGGGGTCTGGACGCTGCTGGGCGGCCACCTGTTCCGCAGCACGATCAAACTGGTCATGACCTACGCGTTCGCCCGCTGGATGCCGTCCTTCCGGTTTGACGCGTCGACGGCGCGCTCGTACCTGAGCTTCGGATTCACCGTTTCCATGGCCCGTTCCCTCACCTACCTCTACCAGAATTCGGACCGCTTTTTCGCCGGGCGCTTCTGGGCCCCGCCCATGGTCGGGCTGTACAGCTTCGCGCTGAACCTGGCGCAGCTGCCGACCGAAAAAATCACGGTCATCATCAACCAGGTCTCCTTCCCGGCGTTCTCCAAGCTGCAGAACGACCCGGTCGAGTTCAACCGGTTCTACCTGCACGCCCTGCGCGTGACGGCCACCCTGGTGCTGCCCCTCTTCGTCTGCGGATTCCTCCTGGCCGGCGACCTGATTCCCGTCCTCCTGGGCGACAAGTGGCTGCCGATGATCCCGGTGTTCCGCTTCCTCTGCCTGACCCAGATCGTCACGTCCATCAACGCCATCAACGATTTCGTGCACAACGCGCAGAACCGTCCCCGCTGGTTCCTGGTGAACTCCCTGGGCCTGGCGATATTCATGCCGCTGTCCTTTTACTTCGCCGCCCAGCGCGGGCTGTACGCCATGCCGATTCCCTGGTCCACGACGTACGTGGTTCTCTGCGCCATCTGGATCCTGGTGACGCTGCGGAAGCTGGGGATCCCGGTGCGCCTCTACGGCGCCAACCTGGTTCAGGCGGTCCTGGCGACGGTGGCGATGGCGGCCGCCGTGCTGGTCGTCCGGACCGGATGGGGCATGCTGCCGGACGGCTGGACGCCGCGCTTCCTGTCGCTCGGGATCCAGATCCTGACCGCCGGCGCGAGTTACTTGACCTGGCTCTGGATCTTCGACCGGCAGCTATTCCACGAATTCCGGAGGTTGCGCGCCGCATGAAACCGAATCCTCCCGCCCCGGATCCCACCGCGGAAGGCCGCCGGCAGGCAGCGGCGGAGGTCCCCGCGGCGGCCCCGCCGGCCACCCCGGAAACCGGCCGCCCCGCCGGCGCCTCGCCCGAAGCCGGGGCGGCGCCCCGGAGGCGGCTGCTGTTCATCCTGCCGGGAGTTCGGCCCAGCTCGAATCTGACGCGGTTCGAAGCCCTTTCCCGGCGTTTCGAGGGGGACATCCTCTCCTCCCGCACCTATTCCGAGCCGGTGGCCGATGGAGTGATGCTGGGACGCTTCCGCGTGCACATCTTCGGCAGCCGGATCCCCCTCCGTCATCTGGCCAGCCTGGTCTTCCTCCTGGACTGCCTCCGGTTCGGACTGCGGGCCCGGCGGGCCGGGGTCCATTACGACCTTGTCCTCACCTACGATCCGCTGAAGACCGGCCTGTTCGGCGTGCTGACCTCACGTCTTCTGCGGACGCGGTTCGCGCCCGAGGTCAACGGCGTCTACACCTCCCCCGCCGGCTACCTGGACGAGCCCAGCCGCCTCAGGGCGGCGCTGAAGCGCGGCGTGTTCAGCCTACTGGAACGCTGGGTCCTGAAGCGGGCCGACGGAATCAAGACGCTGTTCCCGGAGCAGCTGGATCCGTTCCTGCCGGTGGTCCGGGGGAAGAAGATCCGTACCTTCCCGGCTTTCATCGACATCCATCACTTCGACAACATCCAGGTCGAGGAGAGGCCGGAGATCCTGTTCATCGGTTTCCCCTTCAAGCTCAAGGGGGTGGACCTGTTGATCGACGCCTTCAAGCTCCTGGCGCCCCAATTCCCGGAGTGGCGCCTGAAGATCCTGGGCTGGTACCCCGATCCGCGCGAGATGGTGTCCCGGATCGGCGGGCACCCCCGCATCCACCACCACCTGCCGGTGGCGCCCCACGAGGTGCCCGAACACATCGGCGGGTGCTCCATCTTCACACTCCCGTCCCGTACGGAAGCCATGGGCCGCGTCCTGGTGGAGAGCATGGCCGCCGGCAAGCCCCGCGTCGGCGCCCGCGTGGACGGCATCCCCACAGTGATCGAGGATGGCGTGGATGGCTTCCTCTTCACCCCGGGCGATCACCTGGACTTGGCGGACAAGCTCCGCCGGCTGATGGCGGATCCGGCGCTGCGGCGCCGGATGGGGGAGGCCGGACGAAGGCGCGCCCAGGTCGAATTCACCCTGGAAAACTACATGAAGCACTTGGTGGGGTTCTATGACCACGTCCTGGAGTGACATCGCGTCCCGCGGGAGCGGAACGGGGCCGGGGCGCCTTCAGCGTCCCGGCGAGCCGTCAGGACCCGGCCGCCGAGTCATCGCCCAGGCTGGACACGAAGTACCGGAATTTCCCCGAGGGATCGGGCGGGATCTCCGCCACCGGCTCGAGAAGGAGGTGCAGATCGGCGCCGAGGGCCTCCCGGAGGCGGCTCTCGATCCGCGCCAGGTCATCGTCCCGCAAGGGCCGGATGCCCTGGAGCAGGACGTGCAGCTCCTCCGGGCGCCGCTGGATGGCCCGGAAGCGCCACACCTCCTCGGTCATGGAATAGGCGATCGCAGTGCAGGAAACCCTCCGGCCACCGGCCAGGGCGAGCAAATCCGACTGGCGGCCGACCACCTCGTCCACCAAGGGGGTCGCCAGGCCGCATCCGCACAGCCGGTCCGAGGGGCGGGCCAGGTCTCCCGTGCGGTACCGGACAAAGGGCAGGGCGAGGGAATGCAGCTCGGTGACCACCACTTCGCCGAGCTCCCCCGGCGCCACCGGGCGGCCGGAGACCGGATCCAGGAACTCCACCACCAGGTTGTGGCTCATCAGATGCATTCCGCCCCGCGGGCATTCCATCGCGATGATGCCGTTCTCGGTGGTGCCGTACTCGTTGACCACCGGGCACCCGAAGGCTTCCGCCAGCAGTCGGCGATGGTGGGGGAAGAGCACCTCCCCGGTCGTGATCACGACCCGCAGCCCCAGGGCGCCGGGATCCAGGCCCAGGATCCGGCAGGTCCGGACAAATTCCACGGTGGTGTTGACCAGCCCGTAGAGGAACACGGGCCGGAACCGCCTCAGTTTTTGATGGAACCGGCGGCAGGATTCCTCCGACATCGCGAAGGAGACCAGCCGGACGCGGTTGAGCAGGCCGTCCTTGAGCCGGGTGAGCCACCTCTGCCGCGGATTGAGGGGAACGCCCCAGATGCGGCCCTGCCGATCCCCGGTGCCGATGCCGTGCCACGCGTAGGCCTCCTGCATGACGGCTTCCATGTAGGCGGACGCCGGGCGGTCTTTCACGAACCGGAGGGGGAGCCCGGTCGAACCGGACGTTTTCCGGATCGAAGTCCGGAGGCGGGCCCGGGAGAGCATGTCCGCCTGCCGCAGCTTGACCGCCTCCTTGGTGAGGATCGGCAACCGCCGCCAATGTTCCAGATCCTGGAACATGCCGGGACCGACGCCGTTCTCCTCCATCAGCCCGCGGTAATGGGCGTTATGTTCCCACAGAAACCGGAGCAGGCGGACCAGTTTCTGCTGCTGGGCCTCCCGCATTCCGCCGCCATCGAGGCGGTGGAACGCCCGGACCTCCGCCCGGCACCGGCCGACCGGTTCGCCCCGCCAGGCCGTGGCCGGCCGGTAGAAGAGGTTCCTCGCCACCCACGCGTGCATCGCTCAGGGCTCCCGGCCCAGGGCCACCGGGATTCTGGCGGGATAGAGGTCTTCCCCGCCGCGGATCGCCGGATTGTCATAATTCAGCTGCACCACCCGGCCCGGATTGCCGGCGGCCAGGCATTCATCGGGCAGGCTGCGGGAGAGCTGGCAGCCGGTGGCGATGGTGACCCGGTTGCCAATGACCGTCTTCCCGTACAGCACCGCCCCGGTGCCGATCCAGACGTCGTCGCCGATCACCGGCACCCCGTACCCCTCCGTCGACTGGCCCACCCCGATGGTGACGTTGTGATGCACGCTGCAGTTCCGCCCGATGACGGTCGGACCGATGTAGATGGTTCCCACATGGCCGATGAAGAATCCCGGGCCGATGGTCGCCTGGATATCCACATGGTGGACGATCCGGACCAGGAACTCCATCACCCGGTGAAGCACCTTGACGGGGTAGAACACGATCCGTCTGCCGCCGCGCAGGCCCTTCAGCCAGTCTCCCAGGCGGTGCACCGCCACGCAATGCAGGCCGAAGTTGGTGAGCCAGAGGTTGCGCTTCTGCCGGAACGTCGGCGTCTCGGTGCGGTATTCGATGCGGTAGTACTTCCGGAGATCGGCGTGAAAAGGGCTTTCCGGTTGGGGCATGCGGACTCCTCTCTAAACCGGCCGGCTCCGCCGGCTCCGGTGGATCCGGGAGATCGGCCACCCCGGGTCCCTTGGGGAGGAACAACCGCACCGAAACCGCGCGCACGGTTTCCGGGCGGTCATCGACTCCAATTCATTTTAGCAAGTAGGGTGCCATGAACGCGAGCCTTCGATTCCGGGCCGGTTGCGCCGCGGTGCTTTTCCACAGCGGGGCCCTGCGCCTGCTGGAGGGTTCGCCCCGGCCCGGCGCCGCGTGGGTCCTGGGCTACCACCACGTCCTGGACGCCGCGGAGGCCGCGGCCGGGGCGGTCCAACCGGGCATGTACGTCACACCGGAGACCTTCGATCGGCAGATGGAGTACGTGTCGGCCCGCTACGAGATGGTCCCGCTGAGCCGCCTGGCGGACGGCCCACCGGCGGGACGGGCCTGCGCGGTCACTTTCGATGACGGGTGGCAGGACAACTACCGGCACGCCTTCCCCATCCTGAAGAGACGCCGCATCCCGGCCACCATCTTTCTCGCCACCGGACTGATCGGGACCCGCCGGCGGCTATGGCCGGAGCGGATCAGCCGGCTTGCCCGCCTGCCCGTGGAATCGGACAGTCCCTTCTGGTCGGCCCTCCTGCGGATGGCTCCCCCGCCCGCGACCGACCTGGTCCCGTTGCGAGGGATGCCGCCTTCGGACCGCGCCGAGTTCCTCATCGCCCGGATCAAGCCCCTGCCTGCCTGCGCCATCGCCCGCCTGGAAGAAGCGCTGGATGCAATGGATCCACCGGATGGCTGCGGCGACCCGGCGGACCGCCCCTGGCTGGACTGGCGCGAGGTGCGGGAGATGTCGGCCGCCGGCGTGTCTTTCGGTGCCCATTCCCACACGCACACGATTCTGACCCGGTCCGATCCGGGTGCTGCGCGCCGGGAGATCGCCCTCTCGCGCGCCGCGCTGGAGCGGGAGACCGGCCAGCCGCCGGTCTGCTTCAGCTACCCGAACGGCGAACACGACGCGGCCGTCCGCGCCATGGTCGGGGAAAGCGGCTTCCGGATCGGCGTTACCACCCGGTCCGGCTCGGTCGTCCGGGGCGCCGACCCGCTGGCGCTGCCCCGCATCCTGATCCACGAGGACATCAGCCGGACGCGGCCGCTCTTCGCCCTGCGGCTGGTCCTGGGGGGGAGGAATCCACGATGAGGCGCACCGGCGGCAGGGTCTGGATCGCCTGGGAGTGGCAGCGTCGCTCGGTGGAGCTGGCCCGGCACTTCGGGTGCGAATTCCACGCAATCGTCGTGGAAGGGCTGTTCCGCTACCCCATCTCGATTCTCCGGACCCTCCGCATCCTCGCCCGCCGGCCGCAGATCCTGTTCGTCCAGAATCCCTCCATGATCCTGGCGACCCTGGCCTGCGCCTATGGCTGCATCACCCGGACGCCGGTGGTGGTGGACCGCCACTCCACGTTCCTCCTGGGGCGGCGGTACCGGAACACGCCGCGCATCCTGCTCTTCAAGCTCCTGCACAGGTTCACCCTCCGGGCCGCCACGCTGACCCTCGTCACGAACGAGTTCCTGGCCGCCCGGGTGCGGGCGCTGGGCGGCCGCGCGTTCATCCTGCCGGACAAGCTGCCGGAGCTGCGGCCCACCCGTCCGCGGGCATGGCCCGGCGGCCGGCACCTGCTGATGATCTCCTCCTGCAGCCGCGACGAACCGATCCCGGAGGTGCTGGCGGCCATGGGAGAACTGTCGGCGGAGGAGATCCGCCTCCACATCAGCGGGAACCACCGGAAGCTGGACGAATCGGTGCGGCGGGCCGCTCCGCCCAACGTGGAGTTCACCGGCTTCCTGCCGGAGCAGGAGTTCGTGGACCTTCTGTTGTCGGTCCGTGGGGTCCTGGCCCTGACCACCGCCAGGCATTGCTTGCTGTGCGGTTGCTACGAAGCGGTCGCCGCCGGGAAACCGCTCCTGACCTCGGCGTCCGACGAGTTGAGAGAGTACTTCGACGGGGCGCTGTGCGTCGAAAACACGTCCGCCGCGATCGCCGCCGGGATCCGGCGGATCGTGTCGGAAGAGGTTCACTGGACCCGCCAGGCCCTGGCCTCGCGGGAGCGCATCGCCGCCGCCTGGTCCCGGCGGTCGGCCTCCCTGGAGAGCTGGCTCCGGGCGGGCGCACTCCGCCCCGGTCCCGCGGCAGGACCGGCGGCGGACGGCCCGGGGACCGGGGATTTGGACGCGGTCCCCCCGCCGGTGCAGGAAAGGACCCACCGATGATCGAGGAGCTGTTCCTAAAACTGCAAACCGGGCTGAGGCAAACCCGCGTCGCCCTCACCCCGTACGCGAGGCGGGGATTGCGGCTGCTCGCGCTTCCGCTTTGCTGCCTGAAGCTGGCGGGCTCGGAAGAATGCCGCGTCTCCAGGGCGCGCGCGCTCCTGGACATGCTCTACATCTTCTTCCGTCTGAAGTACCTGCCGGAGAACTATGTGGCCTGCCGCATGTGGGAATGGGACCGCCGCGACTGGCCGCTGTTCTACGGATCCATCTACGACAGTTACCAGCGGGGCCGCTTGCGGCGGGAGGTCCAGCCCGAAGAGTACAAGATCCTGTTCGACGACAAGCATCTCTGCCAGGTGCTCTGCGCGGCGGCCGGGTTGCCGGTGCCCCGCCTGATCGGCCGGGCGGATTCGGATGAGGAGCTGCGGCAGCTGGTGCAGTCGGCTCTCGCGGCCGAGCCGGACCTGCGGCTGATTCTCAAGCCGCTGATCGGCAGCGGGGGGAAGGGCGTCGCCGTCGCCCGGCGGCAGGAGGGGCGCATCCTGGTCCGGCGCAGGCAGGAGACGGTCCCGCTCGAGGTGTTTCGCATGGGGGACAAGACCGTCGTGCAGGAGTTCCTGACCCAGCACCCGGACCTTTCCAGCCTCTTCCCCCATTCCCTCAACACCGTCCGCATCCTCACCCTGATGTGCCGGGACCGGAGGATCCTCCGGCTGGGCGGATACGTGCGGTGCGGGCTGGGCGACGCGTACGTGGACAACGTCTCCCAAGGCGGCGTTTCCATCGGCATCGAGGAGTCGACCGGCCGGCTGGTGCGCCTCGGCATCGACGGCCGCGCCCGGAAGTACGCCGCCCATCCCACCACCGGCCAGGTCTTCTCGGGGTTTCCCATCCCGCTCTGGGACCAGGTGAAGGAGCTCGCCGAGCGGACGCAGCAGGCGTTCCCCTGCTATCGCTTCCTTGGCATGGACATCGGCGTGACCCCGGGGGGGCCGGTGGTGGTGGAAATCAACGCCTCCCCCGACACCATCGGGCTGGAGCAGTGCTGCGGTCCGATCCTGGCCAACGAGGAAGTGCGGCGGGAATTCCGGCGGTACGGCCTGCTGGTCAACCGCCTGTGCCCCCCGTGAGGCGCGCCGGCGCCTCCGCCGGCGGAACGGGGAGTCCCTCCGAAATCTCGCCGGGCTTGTCCAGCTCGTACAGGGTGAATTTCCCGTGGCGGCTGATTTCCCGCCCGTGCTGCCGGATGATGGAGTGGGCCCGATCGTTTTCTCCGGCCTGGACGACATAGCAGTAATCGGCGCGGAGCCGGTTCCAATCCAAAGAATCCCAGCTTCTCACCGACCAGAATTCGTCGGGTTCGTAGACGGGGCGGGTCTGGATGAAGTGCCCGAGGTACTGGCCCGCCCAGTTGCCGCAGAAGAGGTTGTTGGTGCGGCCGCCGGTCCGGATCGCGTACCAGTGGATGTAGTGGCGGAACGGGTCGAGGCGCCCCATCGAAGGCTCCACGACCAGCGCGACGACCGGTTTCCCCCCCGGGGGGATGTCCGCCAGGAGGGCGTCGTAATCCGCCAGCTCCCGGTCGATGGCCCGGGCGTATCCCAGCACGACGAGGGCGTGGACCAGGCAGACCGCCCAGGGGACCCACAGCCAGCGCCGGGCCTGCGCCGCGAGGGTGCCGGCGCCGGGCAGGCAGAAGACCAGGATGTAGGCCGGCACCAGGAGGCGCATATCCACGTCGTATCCTCCCAGGAAGCGGACCGGCAGCGCGAAGTAGACCAGCATCAGGACGCCGCACGAGAGAGCGAAGAGGTTGAAGCGGAGCGCCCGCCGCATGGCGATCAGGAACGCGCCGAGGCAGGCCAGGTAGCCGGCGGTCATCACCACCGCCTGCAGCGGACCGAAGGTGTAGAAGGGGGATGCCAGGTGGGTCAGTTTTTTCCACAGCGGCAGGTAGAGCACCTGCTCGAGAAATGGCGGGATATAGACCGACGGCGCCGCCAGGCGCGCCACCCACCACAGCGTGACGATGCCCACCGTGACGCCGAGGGGAATGGCGGCCCTCGCGAGCCAGGGGCCGCGCCGGAGAAGGCTGCCGGTGCCCTCCCGGGCGAATTTCACCGCCGCCATCCCCCAATCGAGCCAGATCACCACCAGGACGACCACAGCGGCCGCCAGGTGCACCAGGTAGACGCCGCCGGCCAGGACGGCCGCGACGGTCACGGCATGCCACTCCCGCTTCTCCCGGCGGGGCCACCACCACGCCAGCCACATCAGGGCCAGGCCGATGCCCAGCGAGTAGTGGATGAAGCCGAAGAGGTAGCACCAGTGGAATCCGAGCAGCACCCCGACCAGCGCCCAGCCGCGGCTGTCCGGGTTCACCGCGCGCAGCAGCAGCCAGGCGCCCATCGGCAGGGCGGCCATGCACAGCACCGCGATGATGCGCATGGCGACCGCGGTCGGGAAGAAGTGCTCCGCGGCGACGCCGACGAAATCCAGGCCGATGTAGGCGGTGGGAATGAGATCCACGCGCAGGTACGCCGGCGGCTGGCCGAACCAGTACTGGTCCATCAGCCGGAAACGCGCCAGGTGATTCACCATGTCGGCGAACGGGAACTGCCGGCCCGTCAGGATGACGCAGACATTGGCGAACAGTGCCGAAAAGAAGAGCCAGTCGGGATTGAGGTTCCGCTTCACTTGTCGATCACCCGGAGGTTTCCCGGCGCCGTGATCGCGCCGCCTTCAATCCAGGACGGTTGCGCGTCGCCGGTCTGGCTGGCAAGATACGCCGTGCTGGTCAGGCCCAGCACGCCATTCACCCACTGGTTGTCGGAAGGGTCGGCCGGACCGACATAGGCCGGGATGGAGACTCCCGCCAGATAGGGGTGCGGGATGCCGACCCCGCCGTTCTGGATCGTGACGGAGATGTCGAGAACGAATTGCGGATTGCAGAGGTACCCGCTACCGCCGAGGTACAATCCTGACGTCGAGTTGGCATAGAGGGTGGTGGCGTAGGGCCTGGCGATATATGCGTTGACGCTCAGGTCGTTGGAGGCGTTCCCGAGATTGATGACCGCGTCCGTCCGCGATCGGGGATGGAACAGGTTCTTCTCCACCGCCACGGTGTTCATCTGCAGGGACGATTCCGGCAGGCTCCCCCAAGTGAAGAAGAGATTCAGGTCGTTGCAGCCGTCGTGCGGGGCCCCGACGCTCTCGAAGATATTGTTGTACCAGAACACGTGCGGGTGGAGGGGCGGCCCGTAGATGGCGTCGGTCGAATGCTCCAGCCTCCCGTCCACGCCTTTCAGCAGGTTGTTGTAGGCGCAGGCATAGAAGGGCTCCCGCTCCGTGTCGTAGTGGGAACTGCCCAGGGCGATGCCGATGTGCGACGTGGTGCTCTCGATGATGTTGTTGTAGACCTGGATGAAATCCTGCCGGGCGGAGATCCCCTCGTCCTGATGGTACCGGATGATGTTGTGATGGATCTTGTCGCCGTATTCCTTGTAGGTGGTGTGATTCCCCGTGTTGTCGAGGCTCAGGTACTGCTCGGCCTTGCTCTTGATCCCCATGCAGGACCCTTCGAGCAGGTTGTAGGCGATCTCGTTCTTGTGGCGGGTGTTGTTGATGTTGGTGACGGCGGTGGGCGTGCTGACGTAATCGGAGAAGAAACTGATGTTGGCGCAGTTGTGATTGTTGGGATCGCAGTTGTTCTTCAGGTAGCAGTACTTGATGGTGATGAACTGCGCCGCCTGGGCGTCGTTGCGGATGACGATGCCGGCGTCGTTCTCCGAACCTCCCCCGTAGTTGTCATGGATGTACAGGTACATGAACGTCACGTAGGCGGCCGTCCACAGCGAAATCCCGCCGCCGAAGCAGGTCCCGTTGGCCGTCCCCCCCCCGGTCACCTCGAAATTCCGGAACACCCAGCGGATCGGGCAGTACGTTTGGCTGCCCGAATGGTAGTAGATCACGGGGAGGGCCTGCTGGTGCCCCCCGTTGATCACCGCCCACTCCCCGGGGTAGGAGCGCATCGTGATCACCGTCCCCGGCTGGCTCTGCTTGCCGTTGGGGATCTTGACGTACTCGCTGTACACGCCGCCGCGCAGGTACAGCGTGTCTCCGGAGCCCAGCGCGTTCACCCCGCGCTGGACGGTGCGGAACGGGTGCCCGATGCTCCCGTCATTCGTGTCGGCGCCCGTCGTGGCCACATAGTACGAGGCTGCGGAAACCGTCCCGATCCAGGCCGCCGCCATCCAGACGACGATCAGGAGCCGGACGGTCCGGCGCCTCCTTTTGCCTGTCAGCCGACAGGTTGGATTGCTGTCCATGCCAGCACCTCCAGACTAGAATTTTCAAGCGGTTCAGGCTCTCCGGGAGGCTCACCCTGGCTGACTCGGCTGGAGGCGTCCCTGCGTCGCTCGAGCGGTCACTGGCGGTTGAAATCGGCTGGCGCCCATGAGCGACGGAGCCGGTGAGCCTGAATGTTTATAGCAAAAACAGCACCAATTATTGTCTCAGGTACAATGCCTCGTACCGGCGCGCCATGGCCTCCGCGGAGAACAGACGCTGGAAACGGTCCAGCCCGCGGGAGGCGAATTCCTGCGCCAGGGAGGGATTGGACAGTACCTGGATGATGGCCTCCGCCAGGGCGTCCGGATCCCCCGGCCGGACCAGGAGGCCGTTGACCCCCGGTTCGACCGCGGTCGGCACTCCACCGACATCGGTGCCCACGATGGGACACCCCGCCGCCATCGCCTCCAGGAGGATCAGCGGCAGCCCCTCCCAGATCGAGGGGAGCGCGTACACGTCAAACAGCCGGAGCAGCGCGGGGACGTCCAGCCGGGCCCCCAGGAAGCGGACGTCGGAGTCGATGCCCAAATCCCGGGCTTCCTGCCTCAGGGCCGGCTCCAGGCCCCCCTGCCCGGCCACCAGCAGGGCGGCGCGGGGAAAAACCCGGCGGATCCGCGTCATGGCTTGCAGGAGAAAGGTGATGCCCTTCTGCTCCGTCAGTCGCACGCAGGCGCCGATGATCGGCCCGTCCGGCTCGAGGCCGAATTCCCGCCGGAGGGACCCTGGATCGATCCGGACATCGTAGCGGCTGCCGTCGATCCCGTTGGGGATGGTCACGATCTTGCGGGGCGAGACATGCTCGTACTTCATCAGGTTTTGAGACGTGTGATCGGAGACCCCCACCATCCGGTGCACAAAGTGGGACATCACCCACTCCGCCAGCATGTACCGGCGCTTGTCGGGGAATTGCCGGGCATGGTCGGTGTGCACTACCGTCCGCACCCCCGCCAGCAGCCCCCCCAGCGTCCCGTCCACCAGCGGCTGGGTGTTGTGGGTGTGGAGGACCGCGGCCTTCCGGTGCCGGAGGACCCGGGCGACCTTCAGAAACGCGAAGTAATCCGTGTGCCCGGTCCTGCCGGGGAGGAGGGTCACGGGGATGCCCAGGCGCTCGATCTCGGGTGCCAGCTCGCCCAGCCTCCGCAGGCAGAGCACCGAGACGTCGAATCGCTGGCGATCGATGAACCGGCAAAGGTTGACAACGATCTGCTGCAGTCCGCCGATCGCCAGGTCGTGGGTGATCTGGACCAGGGCGACGCGATCGGACCTCTCCGGCTGCTCCGGAATGCCGGCACGGGAGCTTTGCCTGGTGGGATCGAGCTCGGGATTCGGTTTCACACTACCTCGCCATTTTTCGCCCAACCGCAGCCGGAACCGGCGGATTTCCAGGTACCCTTGCCCGATCACTAAGTGGCACGGAAGTACCACTCTGGATCCCCCCTGGTTCCGGCCTTGGGAAGGAACGGCGGTGCCGGGGGATTCCTCCTTCCGGAGGGCATGGAAGCACCCGTCCCGCGGCCTTTGGAGACCCTGCCGCCCCCTGCGGGCCTGAACTCCGCTTCTCCGGCGATTGGTTCAATGATAGCACAGATCGGGAAGTTGATTGGCACGGAGCGTGATGGTCTATTTTCTTCGACCGGAGCCGTTGGGGAGGCAGATCGAACAGGGGACTCTACGCAGGCAGGAGGTGTCAAATCAAACACAAAACCGATATCCGGCATCCGCGGGGTGGCTTCTTGAACCCATGGGTGTGGGGGTGTATCTTCATCCTGCTGAGTTCCGCTGCCGGATGGGCCAACATCCCCCAGACCGAGCGGGACGCCCTGCTCGCCCTCTATACCAGCACGCAGGGCGACGCCTGGACGAACCGCACGGGGTGGCTGGGCGATCCGGGGACTGAACCGGGCTGGTTTGGCGTTACCTGCGATGAAGCCAACACTCACGTCATCGGAATCGAGCTGCCAAGCAACAATCTCACGGGATACATCCCGCCGCAGATTGGCGACTTCCCCCAGCTGCAAATCCTGGTTCTGACCTGGAATGGGCTGTCGGGATCGGTGCCGGCCGAAATCTGCAATCTGGGCATCCTGAGGTCCCTCCGTCTGGGCTCGAATCAACTTTCGGGACCACTCCCTTCCAATGTCGGGGACATGACCAGCCTGCTGGACTTCTACCTGGGAAACAACTCGATCAGCGGCTCCCTGCCCGCCTCGCTGGGCAACCTGGCCGACCTGGAAATCCTGAATTTCAGCGACAACCAGTTCTCCGGTGGCATTCCTCCCGAACTGGCAAACCTGACGAACCTGACGACATTGTATCTGGCCGGCAATCAGTTGAGCGGTCCGTTGCCCGAGTGGCTTGGCTCGCTGAACTACCTGGTGGACCTGCAGCTTTATAACAACCAGTTCACCGGAGGCATCCCCGCCTCTTTGGGCAACCTCTCGCAGCTGGTGTCCCTCAACCTCTCGGGCAACGGGTTGACCGGCGAGATCCCCGCCGCCCTGGGCAACTTGGGGAACCTGCAGTACCTTCAACTGGCCGGCAATCCGCTCAGCGGCAGCATTCCGCCCGCCTTGGGAGGCCTGAGCCAGCTGTTTTCGCTGAGCCTCGGCGAATGCGGCCTCACCGGAGGCATCCCGTCCGAGCTGGGCGGCCTCGCCGCGTTGCACACCCTGTACCTCGAGTTCAACGATCTGTCCGGGCCGCTGCCGTCCTCTCTCGGCTCCCTGGGCAGCCTGGAGGAAATGCTCCTCGGCTCGAACCAGTTCTCCGGCGGCATTCCGGCGGAATTCGGCGATCTCGCCGCGTTACGGATCCTGAATCTCAGCGACAATCTCCTCTCCGGATCCATTCCGGATTCCCTGGGCTCGCTGTCGAATCTCGAGGCCCTGGACCTGAGCCTCAACGACCTCAGCGGCCCGATCCCGCCGGAACTCGGGAGCCTTCCCCTGCTCAAGGATCTGAACCTCAGCGACAACGGCCTGACCGGAGCCATCCCGCCAGAACTTGGGAATCTGGTGTCGCTGAAGAGCCTGGATCTTGAAACCAACCAGTTGAGCGGGGCCATCCCGCCGCAGCTGGCCTCGCTGACCCACCTCACCCGCATGGACTTGACCTGGAACCAGCTGACCGGCGGCATCCCGGTCGAATTGACCGGTCTGGCCAACCTCCAGATCTTGCGCCTTGGGCGCAACCCGCTCAGCGGCGAGCTGCCGCCGGAGCTGGGGGGCTTGGCCAACCTTCAGGAATTGGGAATCTTCCTGACCGGGATTGACGGGCAGATCCCGGACACGCTGGGCAACCTGACCAACCTGCAGCACTTATACCTGCATGGGAATGCCCTGATCGGCGAGATCCCCTCCACCCTCCAAAATCTGATCAACCTCTCCCCCGCGGCCGGGGGATGGGAGTCCGGACTCCGGCTCGAAAACAACGCGGTGCACACCACCGACGACACGCTGCGGGACTTCCTCAACGCCCACCAGTACGAGGGGGATTTCGAAGCCACCCAGACGGTCGCCCCCACGGCGCTGGTCTGGACTCCGGACAGCCCCACCCGGGGCACCCTGAGCTGGGACGCCATCGGGTACACGATCGATGTCGGTGGCTATCTGGTCTACTCCTCGCCCACGGGTCTCGCTCCCTACACGCTCTTGGGCGACACCGGCGACAAGCAGGTCACCGCCATCTCCCTGGACACCGTCCCCGGCACGACCTACCATCTGTTCGTGCAATCCTACACGCTGCCCCACGATGCCAATCCCAACCTGGTGATGAGCGAATTCAGCGACGAGCTGGTCGTCACGGCAGGTGGACTCCTGGGAGATCTCAACATGGACGGGGAGGTGGACGCCGCCGATGTGGTGATTCTGGCGGGCTACCTGGGCGGCAGCCTGACCGGCATCCCGGCCGGCCTGGGAGCGGCGGACCTCGACGCCAATTCGCAGGTGGACGCGGTCGACCTGGCGATCCTCCTCCACGTGTTGATCCCCTGACCGCCGGCGTGCCCCGATCCGCCATGACGGCACGCCCGGTGTCGGGAGTTCCGGTCCAGGATGGGGAGGTGCCGGACAGACCTCCGGCGATACGGGCCTTTGGACAGGAACCGGACCGGCCCGCAGGGGCGCCATCTGAAGATCCGCAATCGACCGGATACTCACGCCAACTGCCGAATTCAACACTCCCGGATTGGCCGGGCGGCGTCCTGCCTTCGATCGCCTGGCTCGATCGTCCGACTGCCGGTCGTCCGGAGGACTGAACGGCCGCCCGAATCAGTCGCCGTACATGAATTTCATGGCCACCAGGTCGACGAGGTTGTGAACGAAATTATCGTCCAGATCCACCCGGCGGAAGGAGTCGATGAGCGGATCATCGGCGCGCAGGTCGTCTGCGAGGTAGTAGGCAAAGATAATCAGATCATCGCTGTTGAAAAGGTCATCTCCGTTGATGTCGCCTTCGGTACCGGTGTACACCCTCAATTCTTTCGAAGGAAGGCTCTCCACGCCGGTCTTGCTGATCGATGTCACGTAATAGGTGTAGGTCACCTGCGGCTCGATGGTGGAATCGCAAAAAATGGTGGTCCGCAGGGGATTGGAATTCAATCGCTCAAAAGTGGAACCGTCGTCGCTGCGGTAGAGATTGTACCCGACCGCGCCCCGAACCCGGTCCCAGCCCAACCGGTACGCAAACCCCATTGCGGCAACCGGCAGGAGCAGGCTCATCAGCAGCCATCCGATGATCAGGCGAGGGAGAACTGCGTGCTTCATGCGCCCCATCCGGAAGAACCTCGACTCGAGCTGGCCTCCGACCTGGTTGAAATTATCGCAGAAGTGTAGCATTATTTTGTGATTTATGACACAAATTTGACTAATTTTACGAGTATTTATGACACAAACGTCACAAATACCGTCAAGAAGAAGCCATCCGGTCCGGACAGGAGGCCGATCCGGGGGAATGGAGCCGCCGGGCGAATCGCTCACTCCATGGTGACGCGGGCGAGGGTGAGGACGTAAATGCGCTCGACACCCGCCTCGGTGAGTGCCCGGCAGCAGGCGTTCAGGGTGGCGCCGGTGGTGAAGATGTCGTCCACGAGCAGCACGGAGGCCAGTCCTGCCACGGCGCGCGGGCGGACCGCATAGGCGCGGCGGACGTTGGCTTCCCGCTCGTCCACGGGCAGTGATGACTGGACCGCCGTGGCGCGCGCCTTGCGCAGCAGCCGCCGGTGGGGCAGGCCGGCGGCCCGGGCCGTCCGCCGGGCCAGCAGCGCCGACTGGTCGAATCCGCGGGCGCGCAGGCTCCGCGGGTGCAGGGGCACGTGGGTGACCGCCTGGATGCCCAAGCCGGCATAATGGGTCTGGTAAACCTCCGCCAGCAGGGCGGCCAGCGGGATGTGCAGCCGGGATTGCTTCTCAAACTTGTAGTGATGGATCAGCTGGCGCAGGGCGCGGTCGTAGGTCCCCGCCGCCCGGGCCCGGTCGAACAGGAAGGCGCCCTCCCGGCAGAAGCGGCAGGCCGACCGCTCCGAAACGTCGCCCAGGGGGTAGCCGCAACGCTCGCACTGCCCCCCCGCCAGGCCCTTGCCGGCCTCGCGGAGGCAGCCCTGGCAGGCGCCCCGTTCCACGGGTTGTTCCAGGAAAGACCCGCACAGCAGGCAGCGGTCGGGCCAGAGGACGGTGGACAGATGTTGAAAAAGCGCCCGGGAGGGCGCCTTCAGGAATCTCCAGGGGATACGGTCCACCTGCGCCCCTAATCGCGCAGGGTGCCCTTTTCCTTCTTCTCCTGGCACTTGATGCAGTACTTGGCCCAGGGCACCGCCTCGAGGCGCTTCGGCTCGATGGCGATCCCGCAGGCCTGGCACCGGCCGAAGCGGCCTTTTTCCAGGCGGGTCAGGGCATCGTTGATCAGGCGCAGCGTGCTGCGGTCAGCGCTGCTCTTGTTGAAGTAGAATTCCTTGGTGTAGGCGCTGGAGGCGATGTCGGCCAGATCGCTGGGATCCTCATCCACTTCCCGTCCGGAACTCTCGGACTTCTGGACGGCGTCGAGCAATTCCTGCTGCTTGGCCTGCAATTGCTTGCGAAACTTCTCCAGTTCCTTCTTCAGCATCCCCACGTCGGTCTCCTTTCACTTATGGTAGGGCAGATGTTTCATGATGGTGAACGCCCGGTACAGCTGCTCCGCCAGGACCAGCGCGGCCATCTCGTGAGGCAGCGTCATCTTGGAAAGGGACAGCACCATCGCCGCCTGCTCCTTCACCCGGACGCTCAGCCCCAGGTGTCCCCCCACGACGAACACCAGCCGCCGGCGCTCCCGGAGCAGCCGCTCCTCCAGGAACCGGCTGAAGCGGAGCGAATCCATGCTCTGGCCGCCCGCGTCCAGGGCCACGCACACCGTGCCGGGCGCCAGCGCCGCCAGGATCCGCTCCCCCTCCTCTTCAATGATCCTCGCGCCGTCCTTGACTTCGTCGGAGTAGCGCGACTCCCTCAGCCCCCGCACCCGGCAGGGGCCGAAACGGCGGATCCGGTTCGTGTACTCCTCGAGCAGGTCGGCCACCGGGGGGCTCTTGACCTTGCCGATCATGAGGATTTCCAGATCCATCCGCGCCATCGCCCCCAAAAAGAGGAGACAATATACGAATTTCCGACAGCACTGTCAACAAAATTGCGGATTGCGAATTGCGGATTGCGGATTTCAAAATTGCGGATTGCGGATTTGGGATTGCGGATTGGGGATCTAAAATCCGCAATCCGAAATCCGAAATTTCAAGATTGGAAATTCGCAATTCGCAATTGGCAATTCGCAATCAGAGGAGGCCGTACTTCTTGCGCTTCTCGAGGAGGGTTTTCCGGTGGATGCCGAGGACGCGCGCCGCTTCGCCGATCCGGCCGCCGGTGTCGCGGAGCACCCGACGGATGTGCTCCCGTTCCACTTCGGCCAGATCCGGCACCGCCCCCGGTGCCGCTTGCTCCCGCAGGGATGCCGGGAGGTCATTCAGGCCGATGGAGGTTCCCGGCTGCAGAAGCGTCCACCGCCGGATCAGGTTCTGGAGCTCGCGCAGGTTGCCGGGGAACGCGTATCGCCGCAACCGGTCCAGCGCGGCCGGCCCGAAGCGGACCGGGGACACGCGGGCGCGGGCGGCTTCCTGGCGGGCGACGAATTCCGCCAGGGCGGGCAGCTCCGCGGCCAGCTCATGGAGGGGCGGCAGGCCCACGGTGAACAGGGCCAGCCGGTAGTACAGCTCCTGGCGCAGGACGCCGCGCCGTACGAGCTCTTCGGGAGGTTCTTGCAGGATGCCGACGAATCGCGCCTGAAAGATCGTCTCGGCCGGGGCGCCCATGGGGGTGAAGCGGCCCAGCTCCACGACCCGCAGCAGCTTGGCCTGCGAGGCCGGCGACAGGCAGTCCAGCTCGTCCAGCACCAGCGTGCCGCCGTGGGCCTTGACCAGCCGGCCCTCGTGGTCGTCGGCCGCGCCGGTGAAGGCCCCGCGGACGTACCCGAAGAGTTCGGTCTCCACGAGGGCCTCGGGGAGGGACGAGCAGCTCAGCTCAACATAAGGACCGTCCCGGCGGGGGCCGAGCCGGTGGGACAGGTAGGCGAACAGGTTCTTGCCGGTGCCGCTCTCGCCCCAGATCAGGCAATTGGCGCCGGACGCGGCGATCCGGGACACGGTGTCGAGGACCGCCCGGAGCGGTCCGGCCCCAATGAAGACCGCCGCGAGGTCGTCTTCCCGCGGAACCCCGTTCGGCGCGTTCATGGGATCACCTACTGGGCGAAGGAGCGGACGTCCACCGCCTTGCCGTCGGCCCAGAGCTTCTCCAGCTCATAGAACTCGCGGGCTTCCAGCGAGAAGATGTGGACGATGAAATCGAAGTAGTCCATCAGGATCCACTCGGCGTTCTGGTAGCCCTCGACGTGCGCGGGTTTCCGGTCCTGCTGGCCGAGCTTCTCCATCAGCTCGTCGGCCAGGATCTGGATGTGCTTGCTGTTGGCCCCCGAGCAGATGACAAAGTAGTTGGTGAAAGAGGAGATTCGGGAAACATCCAGGATGCGGACATTGATGGCTTTCTTGGCATCCAGGATCTCGTGGATGGCGGTCAGGGTCTCTTTCATTGGCCTCCATAGAGTCCGAGTTTTCGGATATATTCCAAGACGGGCGCCGGGGCCATCCCGGCGCAATCCCGGCCGGATTCTACCATATGCCGGACTGCGGTTGAAGAAATATCCGGTGTGCCCAAGTCCGCCAGCAGCGAGATCCCGGGCCGGTCCAGCTTTTCGCGCAGCTCGTCGTCCGGGCGGTTCCGACCGTCGAAGATCCGGTCCGCCGTGACGAGGGCCGTCGCCTCGGGGCCCAGCTCCACGCCGGGTCGCTGCACGAACAGGAAGCGGAACTCCCGCAGCAGGCCGTCGGCGTCCTTCCAGAGGTGGAAGTCGCGGAGGGAGTCCCCGCCGGCCAGGAACAGGATCTGCGCGGGTGCGTACCCGTAATGGGCGCAGAACCGGCGCAGGGCGTCGATGGTGTAGGACGGGCCCGGCGTCTCCAGCTCCAGGGTGCAGGGGACCCATTCGGGCCGCCCCGCGGCGGCCAGCGCCACCATGGCGAAGCGGTGCCAGGCCGGCGCGAGCGGCCGGCCCAGTTTGTGCGGGGGCGTGTTGCCGACCAGGAAATAAACCCGCTCCAATTCCAGCCGGTCCACCGCGCCCCCAGCCATGACCAGGTGGGCGTTGTGGACGGGGTCGAACGTCCCGCCGAGGATGCCGACGCTCGGCGCGGTCCCGGCCCGCCCGGCGGTCATGATCCGGCCTCCGCGGGCGCGGTCCCGCCGACGGGAGTGAACACGATCTCGCCCAGCTGCTGCACCAGCTCCGGCAGACCGGTCCCGGCGACCGCCGAGATGGCCAGGAAGGGCAGCTTCTTGCGCCGGCAATACTGGCGTAGGCGCTTGAGCTGGGTTTCGTCGGAGAGGGCGTCGATCTTGGTGGCCACCACCAGCATGGGCTTCTCCAGCAGGGCCGGGTTGAAGAGCTTCATCTCCTGGTTGATGGCCCGGAAGCGCTCCACGGGATCGCGGGGCTCCAGGCCGGACACGTCGACGAGGTGGGCCAGGACCGCGGTGCGCTCCACGTGGCGGAGGAAGCGGTCGCCCAGCCCGGCGCCGCGGTGGGCGCCCTCGATCAGCCCGGGAATGTCCGCCACGACGAAGCTGCGGAACTCGTGGAAGCGGACCACGCCCAAATGCGGCGCGAGCGTGGTGAACGGGTAGTCGGCGATCTTGGGGCGGGCGGCCGAGATGCGCGAGATCAGGGTGGACTTGCCGGCGTTGGGGTAGCCGATCAGGCCCACGTCCGACAGCAGCTTGAGTTCCAGCTCCAGGTCGCGCTCCTCGCCCGGCCGCCCGGGCTCGTGCTTGCGCGGCGCCTGGTTGGTGGAGGTGGCGAAACGGGCGTTGCCGCGGCCGCCGCGGCCACCCCGCGCGGCTACGAAGCGCTGGCCGGATTCGGTGAAGTCGAACAGCGTCTCGCCGGTCTCCACGTCGCGGACGGTGGTGCCGACCGGCACGACGACCTCGAGGTCTGCGCCGTTGAGGCCGGCCTTGTTGCTGCCCTGGCCGTGGTCGCCCCGCTCGGCGCGGTAGAGGCGCTGGTAGCGGAAGTCCAGCAGGGTGTTGATCTGGCCGGAGCTGACCAGGACGACGCTGCCGCCGTTGCCGCCGTCGCCGCCGCTGGGTCCGCCGCGGGGGACGAACTTCTCCCGCCGGAACGCGAGGCAGCCGTTGCCGCCGTCGCCCGCCTTGACGTGGATGGTGGCGTAGTCGATGAACATGAGACCATTATAAAAAGCGAAATACAGGTTGGGAACCTGTATTTCGCTTATTTTGGATTGTCAGGAGGATGTCAGTTGGACAGGGGGACGATGTTGATGAACTTGCCCTTGGCGCCCCGGTCACGGAACTCCACCACGCCGGCGATCTTGGCATAGAGCGTGTCGTCCTTGCCGCGGCCGACGTTGAGGCCGGGTTTGATCGGCGTGCCGCGCTGCCGCACCAGGATGCTGCCGCCGGTGACGGTCTGGCCGCCGAACCGCTTGATGCCGAGCCGCTGGGACTGGCTGTCCCGTCCGTTTCTGGAGCTGCCCACACCCTTTTTGTGTGCCATGGCTACTCTCCTTGCACTTCGATTTTGTCGATCTTCAGGGCGGTGAACTCCTGGCGGTGGCCCTTCAGCCGCTTGTATTGCTTCCGCTTCTTCTTCTTGAAGACCAGGGTCTTGTCGCCCTTGCCGATCTCCACCACCGTGGCCTTCACCGCGGCGTTGGCGATGACCGGGGTGCCGACCAGGACCGCGTCCTCGGTTTCCACCAGGAGCACGTCCTTGATCTCGACGCCCTCGCCCACCGGGGCGCCCAGGGTCTCGACCCGCACGGTCTGGCCTTCTTCCACCTTGATCTGTTTTCCACCCGTCTTGATTATGGCAAACACCGCCGGATACCTCCATCTGATGTCAAAGCGCTGCATTATAAGTAGGCGCGCCCCGCTTGTCAACCGGATTTTCCTGCTGCAGTCGATTTTCGCGCCCGGGGGGACCGAACCACGAACCGCACGAACCCCACGAAAGGGGATCCTTGCCTGCGACGCGCCTTCCGGTTCTGCCGATTCGCCGATTCACCGTTGGATCGTGCGGACGGGAACGTCTGCGCTCCGGATTTCTCTGCGTCTCTGCCCCTCTGCGGGCTCTGCGTGAAATTCCTGATTCGATTACGATTACGATTACGATTACGAAGACGATTACGAGTACGATCGGCGATTACGATCGGCACAGGTCACCCGTCACCGGTCACCCGTCGCTTGGCGGTGTCGTCTACTCCTCGACCAGCTTCGGCTTCGACTTGGGCTTGTGCAGCTCGCGGTGCGCCCAGACCGGGTACTTCTCCTCGGCCAGGTCCACCGTCACCTTGCCGCTGAGCCAGCTCAGGTTCATCGGGTACTCCTCCGGGTGCAGGATCACGAAGAAGAAGTGCCAGACGATGATGGCCAGGGTCGCCAGGATCGCCTCGTAGTAGTGGACGACCTCGCTGACCTTGACGATCCAGAACGGCAGGAACTGGGTGAAGAAGGTGGGGAACCAGAGCACGAAGCCGGTGGCGGCCATCACGACCGTCCCCCAGATCAAGGCCCAGTACTCGGCCTTCTCGGAGTAGTCGTAACGGTCGAAGAGAGGCCGCTCCTTGGTCAGGCCGAGGTGGTGGCGGATGTTCAGCACGGCCTGGCGCATATCCTCGATCACGAACAGGATCGCCCGGAGCTGCTTCCGGCCGGTCTTGTGGAAGCCGAGGTAGATCATGTGCCACACCCCGGCGGCCAGCAGCCCGACCGCAAAAATGCGGTGGAGCGTCGAGCGCAGGTCTTCGTTGAGGCCTGCCGCCGCCAGCCGCTGGAACATGGTGTTCTCGGAGAAGCGGAGGGCGAAGCCGGTGATGACCAGCCCGATGAAGGTGATCGAAAGCAGGACGTGCTGCAGGATCTCCTGGAGGTTGAACCGCGTCAACGTCGGCTTGTTACGCTCCATGAGCCACTTCCTGCGGAAGTAGTAGCCGAGGATGATCAGGTTGTGGACCACCATGCCGCCGATGACCAGGATGATCATGATGATGTAGGCCGTCTGCATGAATCCGGCGATCTTGTTCTCCTGCATGTTGGCGGCGGCGTGGGTGTAGCTCTCGGCAAACACCTTGTTCGCTTTCGGGTGGCAAGGCTGGCAGGTCTTCACCACGTTGGCCAGGGCGACCGTCGATTTGGGGTCGCGTTGGGGCAGGATCAGATGGGTCCCGTGGCAGCTGACGCAGGTGGCGGCCCGCTTGCTCCCCAGGTTGATGGACAGGCCATGGTAGGAGTCGACAAACTCCATCGAGACGCCGAGCCCTTTGCCGAATTTCTCCAGGATGCGCGGGTTGCTGTGGCAGTCGAGGCAGAGCTGATAGCTCAGCTTGTGGTTGAAGGTCCGCGACTCCTTGGAATGGCGTCCCAGGATCCGGTGCTCGCCGTGGCAGTCCGTGCAGGTGGGTGATTCGGAGATGCCCAGCGCGAAGGCCTTGCCGTGGATGCTTTGGGTGTATTCCCGGGTGACCTCCGTATGGCACTGGCCGCAGGTGGTCGGCAGGCGCCAGCGGTTGATGCGGCTCTCGGGGTCGGCCGGCCCGCGCAGGTCGTGGGTGCCGTGACAGTCGGTGCAGGTGGCCGCCTTGAGGTTGCCGGCCAGGATGGCCTTGGCGTGGGCGCTCTGCTTGTAGCTTTCCATGACCTGGGGCATCCGGACTTCCATCTCCCGCAGCGCCGTGCCGCTGTGGCAGCGCCCGCAGAGGGTCACCTGGTTGGCCTTGTGGGTCGGGGAGGCCGGGTCCTGGGCGGAGAGGATCGCGTGGCTGGTGTGGCAGCTGGCGCAGGTCGGCGCTTCCTTGTAGCCAAGAAGGTGCACCTTGGCGTGGAAGCTGTGCGAGTACTCCTTCACCGCATCTTCATGGCAGGTGGAGCAGTCGACGGGCTTCAGCTGCTCGGCGTGGGGGAAATCCGTGAAGCCGGCCAGGTCGGCGTGGCAGTCCACGCAGTCGAAGCCGCCGTGCACGGAGTTCTCGAACTTCTTCTGGTCCACGAACATGGACCGGGTCTTGCCGTCAGGGCCGGCGCCGGTCAGCTCCTTGTCCTCATGGCACTGCATGCAGGAGGCCACGTCGGCCAGCCCCCAGGCCGTCAGGGAGGCGCCCAGGATCAGGGCCAGGCAAAGAAACCTTCTCAAAGGCATAATTCACTCCGGGACAATTATTCTGCATCAACAAATGCAGATTCTAACAGTTTTCCTGGAAAGCTGAAATATATTTTGAATATAGATTGCACCGGCCGGGACGGCGGGCCGCCCCGGCCGGCAATTCCTACTTGGTGGCGGCCGGCGCCCACGCCAGCAGCTTCATCGCCCGCCCGTAGATGTCGCCGGACAGGCCGGTGTTGTGCACGCCCTTGGCCTTGAGCATGAAGCGGTAGATCTTCTCGGCCTCGGCCACGGAGCGGGCGTGCTCGCTTCCCGCGCCCTCCTTGGGCGAGAGGGCGGCACGGGCCTGGACCAGCCGGACCGCCAGCGCCTGGACGGATTTCTCGTCATCGCGGATCCATTCCATCGCCATGTCGTCATAGCCCTGTTCGTGGCAGGCGACACAGGCTTTCTGGACGCCCCGCACGAGCGGATCCTTCGAGGCCAGGTCGTGGCAGGCGTCGCAGCCGGCGTCCGCCTTGGCCATCGCATCGGGATCCCCGCTGATGCCGAGATCCGCCACCCGGCCGTGGTAGAGCTGGTCCTGGGCGGAATGGCACTGGCGGCACTCCTTCTTGGCGTCCCCGTGGTGGCAGCTGCGGCAATCCTCGCGCTTGACCGTCGTCAGGCCGTGCCCCTCCAGGCTGTGGCACTTGTCGCAGGTGATGCCCGCATTCAGGTGGGGCAGATGCGGGTAGTCGACCCCCTGGAACCCGACCGGCTCGGACAGGTGGGAGGTCGAGTGGCAGACGCGGCAGTAACCGGCCGGCGAAGCCAGCACCACCGGCGGCGTGGGGACGCCTCCGCCGGTTTGCCGGTAGACCGCGGCGGCGCTGTTCTCGGCCGCCCGGAGGAGTTCCACCGCGTAATGGACGTTATGCTGGCCGCGGGCCCGCCGGACGAACTCGATATTGTGGCGCGCGTCCGAGAGGCCCGGCTGCAGCTTCTGCCGCACGGATGCGGAGGCGCCCGCCAGCCGCCCTTCGGCGCCGCGGACCGTCTGGTCCACCAGGCCGGTCAGGGACCCGATCTCGCGGACCCAGTCGTCCACCATCCGGCCGTAGCCGGCGCCATGGCAGCGGGTGCAGGATTCCCGCAGCGCCTTGGCTTTCGCCTCTTTCCCGCCCTCCACCTCGACGTGGCAGGAGTCGCAGCCCACGCGGGCCAGGAACATGGTGTCGGGGGTGTCGGGCACGCCCCGGCCGCCGATGCCGATGTACAACTGCTCCTGGGGGGTGTGGGTGGGCCGGTGGCAACTGGTGCAGTTCTGCTGGAGGGCCGCCGACATCTGCACCTTGCCGTGCTGCATGACGTTGTGGCAGCGGAAGCAGTCGATGGCGTGCTCGCCCAGGTGGGTCTGATGGAGCTGTTCCACGTCGGAAAGTCCGGACAGCCGCTGGACGTGGCAGGCGCTGCACCGGTCCGCTGAGACCTTGGCGTCTCCGCGGACGACCTGGGAATGGCACAGGTCGCAGCGGACGCCGCGCTTGAGGTAGGTGCCGTGGTTGAACTGGAAGCCCTGGTGGGTGATCACGATCTTCGGCGGGCCGTGGCAGACCAGGCAGCCGGTGACGGCCTGTCCCTGCTCCGCGCCCTTGAAGTGGCAGACGTAGCAGGTGGCGGGGTCCACGCCGGGGTACTGCGCCGGCCCGCCCTTGCCGGGGGCCGCTTTCATCAGGTGCTGGGCATCGTGGCAGGAGGTGCAGTGCAGGTGCTTGCCGCGGCGCATGTGCCCGAGGTGGTTGCGGTGGGAAAACTTGATGTTTTTCAGGAACGGCGTGCTGGGGTCCAACTCCTGGCGCTCATGGCAGGACAGGCAGCGGGAGTCGGGCACCTCGGCCCGCAGCTGGGTGGTGTAGATGCCGAGGGCGTACTGCAGGTACAGCTTCGAAATCAGGAACCGGTATTCCCCGTGGCACTCCACGCAGGCGACGTCTGCATGGGTCGGGTTGTGCTGGCGGCCCTCCACGTAAGGCTGCATGATGTGGCAGCTGCCGCAGAACGGCGAGTAGGCCGAGATGAAATAGAAAGCCACCTGGAAGACCAGGACCGCCGCCAGGCCGATGCCCAGGAGCGTCAGGAGCGCCCGGCGATGCTCGATGATGCCCTCCCAGATGGCCAGCCAGAGATGTCGCATGAGGGTCTCCTTACTCCGTGTTTCGGGTCTGGGCGGCCCGTTCGGCCTGGATCCGTTCGTACTCCAGCGGGTGCTCGTCGATCATCTGGCGCGCGCTGAGTTTCCCCGTCAGGAACACCTTGTTCATCGGGAAGGAGTGCGGGTTGAAATGCACGTTGTAAAAATGCCAGATGACGATGGCCAGCGTGGCCAGCAGGGCCTCGTCCGAGTGCATCTCCTTGGCGATGTCGGTGATCCAGAGGGGCATGTACCGCAGGATCAGGTCCTTGAACCAGAGCACCAGGCCGGATCCGATCATGATCACCATGCCCCAGTACACGGCCCAGTAGTCGAATTTCTCCACGTAGGAGTATTTGTCGTACTTGGGCTTCTCGGGCGTGCGGTGCAGGAAGTACTTGATCTGCTGGACAGCGTCCTTGCCGTCCTGGAGTTTGGGAATCAGCATGCCGAAGGTCTTCCGGCCGTTGCGCGTGACGATGATCCAGGCCAGGTGCCAGAGGCCGACGAAGATCAGCCCCGCCGCCGCGACGCGGTGGATGACCTTCGACACGTCGATGCCGCCCATCAGGCCGATCACGGCCTTGGAAAGGTCCAGCTCCTTGAACTTGAGCGGCAGCCCGGTGAAGATCAGCACCAGCACCGAGACGGCCATGATCCCGTGCATGATGCGCAGGACCAGGCTCATCCGCTCGTAGAAGATCGTGTCCAGGATGTCGGGCGCCGCCGCCGGCTCCTTCCTGGCTTTGCGCCGGGCGCGCTCACGGATCTGATGCTCCCGCCGGACCCAGGTGCCGAAGCGGCGGGACAGCGCGGGCAGCATGGCTTCCGCGGCCTTCCCGGCCTCCTCGGGGGACAGGCCCAGGCGGTGCTGCAGCTCCGCGGCGGCGGCCCGCTTGAGGTCGTCGAGGTTCTGGTCCATGGTCACGCTCCCTCGCTGTGCTTGTGGCGCAGCTTGCGTTGGAGATCCAGCAGGATGTGCACCACCAGGAAGGCGAGCGTCCCGATGGTCAGCCACTTGAAGAACAGGGCCACCCAGTAGATGATCCCCGACTCCTTGTCCTCGGGATCAACGTGGAAGCGGCCGCGGGCGAAGTTGGCGTTGGCGCCCGGATGGCAGCCGGGCTGGCCGCAGGTCTTGGGAATGTTGGCCGGATTGACCGAGGAGCGGGGATCCTCCGGCGGCAGCACGTCGTGGGCGGTGTGGCAGGAAGCGCATTCGGCCACCTTCTTCGAGCCCAGCTCGTTGGCGATGCCGTGGAACGACCGCTTGAACGTCTTGGTCGGGTTCACGGTGATCCCGTACTTGTCGTTGAAGGCCATGGAGGCGTGGCAGTGCGAGCAGGTCTCGGGGATGTTGCGGACGGAGACTTCGGATGCGCTCTCCTGGGGGGCCAGGATGTCGTGCTCGCCGTGGCAGTTGGTGCAGGAGGGGGCGTCGAGGTTCCCCTCGGCCAGGAGGGCGTGGCCGTGGACGCTCCGCTGGTACAGGGCGTAGATCTGGACGTGGCAGCGGCCGCAGGTCTCAGGCGTCTTCATCTTCGAGACCGTGGACTGCGGATTGTCCGCCTTCAGGATGTGGTGCGTGCCGTGGCAGTCCTGGCAGAGGGGCGCCTTGGTGTTGCCGGCGAGCCGCAACCGGCCGTGGACGGATTTGACGTATCCTTCATAGTTGACGTCCTCCGGCGCCCCCACCGGATTGCCCGGGAAGTGGCAGCGCTGGCAGTTGACCTTCTCCAGCGGCTTCGGGTGGGGGATCTGGCTGATGTCGGCGTGGCAATCGATGCAGCTCCACTTGGCGTGCACCGATTCGTGCAGCTCCTTGCCGTCGACATAGAGCGGCCGGACGCTGCCGTCCGGCTGCACCACTTTGAAGTCCCTCCGGTCATGGCAGATGCCGCACTGGCGGACCACCGCCGGCACGGCCGCCCCGGGCGGAGGCACGGGCGGGTCCGCCCCCTGTCCCGCCGCCGCTCCGGTCAGGAGGCCGAGCACCAGGACCGCCGCGCGGATCGAAGCGCCGTTCATGGGCGGCCCCCCGCCGGCGGATTTTCCCCGCCTTTCGGTTCTTCAGGGGATTCCGGTTCGGTACTGGCGGGAGGGTTCGGGCCGTACAGCTCGATGTACTCCCGGCGGTGTTCCTCCCACAGCCGCTGCCGGCTGATCTTGCCGTCGATGAAGGTGCGCTGCATCGGGAAGTTCCCCTGGGACAGGTGGACGATGTACAGGTGCCAGCCGAAGAGCAGCATGAAAAGGATCAGGCCCTGGTAACCGTGGATGATGGCCGTCACGTCGAGCACCCACTTGCCCAGCAGGGCGATGGAGGGGGTTTCCATCCAGAGGATCAGGCCGGTCACGACCATTAGGAAAGCCCCCACGGCGGCGCCCCAGTACTGCAGCTTCTGGATCGGCGTGAAGCGCCCAAAGGAAGGCAGCGGTTTGCCGCGGGAGAAGTAGTAGGCCAGGGTGTTCTTGAAGTCCCGGAAATCGGCCGCCCGCGGGAGCATCTCCAGCAGCTGCCTGTGGCCGCGATCGGTGAAGATGATGTACACGAGGTGCCAGGCCGACAGGGCCATCAGGCCGATGGCGAAGATGCGGTGGATGATGCCGCGGGATTCGATGCCGCCTTCCACCGCGATCAGCACACGGCCCAGGAACGTGTCCTGGAAGAAGAGCGCCAGGCCGGTCAGGGCCAGGCCGGTCAGGCAGATGAACAGGACCCAGTGCTGGAAGAGCTCGCCGGCGGTGAAGCGCACCACCGCCTCGTCTCCTGCCTTGGGCTGATGAGGTCGTTCGCTCACGGCGTCCCTCGCAGGGGATCCAAAAATCTGGATCCAAAAATAAAGGTCTGAGGATACCACCAAGCCGGCATTCGATCAAGCGAATTCAAATTGGGTCAAGTCAGTGCATCTATAGCAACGGCCGGAAGCTCTGTCAACAGGATTTCCCGCGTGAGCGACGCGCGGGGATGGGACCGCTTCCGGCCCATCCCGCCAACGACCCAAATTCGCCTTGACAGCCCCGAATTCTCGGATACAATCAAGCTGTGATTCCCATCACGACAATTGGTTAGAACCTATAAACTCTACGAAGGAGGCAGTCATGGCCGGTTCATTCCTTCCGTATCCCCTTTTGCTGCAGAACAACTACGGCAGCGAAGCCGGGGGTCTTCTGGCAGGCGGGATCGGGTGCGTTTTCATGATCATCTACCTCGCGATCATCGTCCTCGTCATCGCCAGCCTGTGGAAGATCTTCGTCAAGGCCAGGCAACCTGGATGGGCTGCGATCATCCCCATTTACAACATCTACATCCTGACCCAGATCGTCGGCCGCCCCGCGTGGTGGATCGTCCTGTTCCTGATCCCCTGCGTGAACATCGTGGTGGCCATCATGCTGGCCCTGGACCTGGCCAAGTCCTTCGGGAAGGACATCGGATTCGCCATCGGCATGATCCTGCTGCCGATCATCTTCTACCCCATCCTTGGGTTCGGGAGTGCGCAGTACATCGGACCGTCGGTCAAGCCGTCTTGACCTTCCCGAACGCGCTCGTTCCATCGTGATTGTTTCCAGGGGCAACCCCGCCGGGGTTGCCCCTTTTTCATGTATCGCTTGCGTTCGGACAGCCCCTCGGTTTATAAATTGACCGCAATCTATAATTTCGAAGGAGGATTATGAAACCCCTCCGCGCGTTCCTCGAGGACATCTGGGCCAGCAAGACGAGCATCCTGGGCGCGATCCTGGTGACGGTGTCGTCCATCCTGATCATCATCTCCGTCATCCAGGACAACCTTGGCCTGGTGAGCAGCCCCTACCACGGCATCTTCGCCTATCTGGTGTTCCCGGCCATCTTCGTCCTGGGCCTCATCATGATCCCCCTCGGCATCTTCTACGCCCGGCGCAAGGCCCGCCGGCTGGGCAAGCCGGTGGAGTCCCTGGTGATCGACCTCAACCGCCCGGAGCACCGCCGGCGGATCGCCTTCGTCCTTGCCATGACCTTCATCAACTCGATCATCCTGTCGGTGGTCTCCTACGAAGGCTACCAGTACACGGACTCCACCGCCTTCTGCGGCAAGGTCTGCCACACCGTGATGCAGCCGGAATACGTGGCGTACCAGCGATCCCCCCACGCCCGCGTGAGCTGCGTGGAGTGCCACATCGGCGGCGGGGCATCGTGGTACGTCAAGTCGAAGCTCTCCGGCCTGCGCCAGGTCTGGGCCGTCCTGACCCACAGCTACAGCCGCCCGATCCCCACGCCGGTGGCCGACCTGCGGCCGGCGCGGGACACCTGCGAGGAATGCCACTGGCCGCAGATGTTCCACGGCAAGAAGGTCGCCGTCCGGCGCTCCCTGGAGGGCGGCGCCACTCCCGACGATCCGCTGGTCACGGTGCTGCTGCTCAACATCGGCGGCTACAGCGCCAAGGACCGCCGTTACGATGGCATCCACTGGCACGTGAGCCGCGACGCCCGGGTCGAGTACCTGGCCGCCGACGCCAAGCGGACCCAGATCCCGCGCGTGCGGGCGATCCGACCCGACGGGACGAAGGTCGAGTACGCCCTCAAGGACGCGCCGGCCGTTCCGCCCAACGCGGAGTGGCGGACGATGGACTGCATCGACTGCCACAACCGGCCGACCCACATCTTTGAGAATCCCCAGCGGGCCATCGACACCGCCTTGATCGACGGGCGCATGGACGCCTCGCTCCCGAATATTCGGGAGGCCGCCCTCAAGGCGGTGACCGCAGACTACCCCTCCCAGGAAGCGGCCCGCACAGGCATCGAAAACAGCCTGCGGGAGACCTACCGGGTCGCCGACGCCGGTGCCGGCGCCGTGTCCGCCGCCGCCGTCCAGAAAGCCGCCGAAGCCGCGTTCCAGATCTACCGGGTGAATGTCTTCCCGGAAATGAAGGTCACCTTCGGCATCCACAAGAGCCACATCGGCCACCAGGAAGAGGGGTACGGCTGCTTCCGCTGCCACGACGATTCCCACGAGGCCGCGGACGGAAAGACCATTTTCCAGGACTGCGACAAGTGCCACGAACTGCTGGCCCAGGAGGAACGGGAGAAATCGCTCCCCGCCGAAATCCGCCAGCGGTACGCCCAATGAGGATCGGTTTGCTTCACCTATAAGCAATATTCACCGCTGAGGCACAGAGACGCTGAGAACATCGGAATGACTGGTCTTCAAAGATTCATGCCTCCGATTCCTCTGCGTCTCGGCGACTCTGCGGTAAGGAAATTCTCTTGAGCACGCTTTGCTGATGGAGCGGAAATCCAAGATCTACTGCCCCTATTGCGCCACGCCGCTGCAGCCGGCGGCGGACGGAGGGCAGTGGTGTCCCGCCTGCCGGGTCGGACTGTATGACAACCCCACTCCGGCCGTCGCGGCCGTTGTGCGCGACAGCCGGGGCCGGATCCTCCTGGTGGAACGCGACAAGGACCCCAAGGCCGGCGAGTGGTCCCTGCCGGGCGGATTCATCGAGATCGACGAATCCCCGGCGGAGGCGGCGGCCCGCGAGCTGATGGAGGAGACCGGCCTGTCCTCCCTCCGGCTGGAGCTTCTGGCCGTCGAGGACGAGCCGAGCCGCCAGTACGGCCGGGTGCTGGTGGTCTGCTACCGCATCCTGGAGTGGGCGGGCTCCCCGGCGGCCGGCGACGACGCCCGCGCCTGCCGATTCTTCGCGCCGGAGGAACTGCCGGCCGTAGCTTTCCGCGCCCACCGGCGGTTCATCCAGCTCTGCCTGGAGAAGGATTCCCCCTGATCCGCCGGCAGCGCCCCGATTCGGCGGAATCGGCGCCACATGACGCGATAACCAGGCGCCGGCGAGCGGTCAGTACCGGCAAACGTCAGAGGCTGTGTTGCAACGGCTGCCTGGCCCACAGGGCCAGCCGTCGCAACACGGCCTCGTCAGCTGCCGGCGGGCAGCTTGACTCAGCTGGAGACGACGATCCACATCTTCAAGAAAACCGGATAGTTGAGCAACATCTCCCGTCGGCAGTTGACGCTTGCCGGTACTGACCGACTGCCGGTACTGATTGCTCGCCGGCAGACGGTTGTCCCGGTCACCCGAAAATTTTTTCTTTATAGCAAATTATAGGTTTGACAAGCCGGTTTCTGAGGATCTAAAATATAATTGTAATTTTTCAATACAGGTACAGGTCATGGTCACCATGGGCGAAAAAATTTACAAGATTGGGCAAGTGGCTGAACAGTTGGGGATTTCGGTGCCGACCCTCCGGATGTACGAGCGGGAGGGCATCCTGATCCCGATCAAGTCGTCCGGCGGCACGCGGTATTTCTCCGAAAGCGACATTCAGTGGATCCGCTGCATCCGGAGGATGATCACGGAGCTGGGCCTGAACCTCGAGGGCATCCGGCGGCTTCTGGCGCTGATCCCCTGCTGGGAGCTCACGGACTGCGGGCACCGCGCGGACAGGACCTGCGACATGTCCGCCGACGCGACCCGGCCCTGCTGGATGAAGGAAAACCGGCCGTGCAAGCAGAACCATGCCGAGTGCTACGCCTGCCCCGCCTACCGGTATTCGGTCAACTGCGAAAACCTGAAAAACTTGTTCGAGATCCGGCTCCGGCAGCTGACCAACGGCGCCGCCCAGAACGGCAAGTCGTGCCACCGCTGATCAGCTGACGCCGACGGCCGGCAGCAGGGCATCCAGATCCACCTTCTCCAGGTAGTGCGGCATCCGGACGGGCCATCCCAGACGGTCCCTGATTTTCCCCGCCAGGCCCTCCATCTGCGACGGCTCGCCGTGCACCAGGAAGGTCATGCGCGGTGGCCGGCGGAACCCGCCCAGCCACCGGAATATCTCCTCGTAATCCGCATGCGCGCTGAACGCCTCGATGGATTGGATCTCCGCCCGCACGGGCACGAGCTCGCCGTGGATCTTGATCTCCTTCTCCCCCTCCAACAGCCGTCGCCCCCGCGTGCCTTCGGCCTGGTAGCCGACGAATAGGACCGTGTTGCGGGGATTGGGCAGCTTCAGCTTCAGGTGGTGCAGCACGCGGCCGGCCTCGCACATCCCGCTGGCGGACAGGATGATCAGAGGGCCTTCCATCTTGTTGATGGCCATGGAGTCTTGCACCGCGGTGGCGAGGTGCAGGTTTTCGCACAGGAGGGCGCAATCCTGTCCGTTCGACTCGGGCTCGTGCTCGAGGTCCAGCGCCTCCGGGTGGCGGCAGAAAATGCGGGTGGCCTGGATCGCCAGTGGGCTGTCCACGTAGACCGGGATCGGCGGGATCCGGCCTTCGTCCTGCAGCACCCGGAGGTGGTACAGCAGCTCCTGGGTCCGCCCCACGGCGAAGGACGGGATGAGCAGGATGCCCTTCCGCTTGGCGGTCCGCCGGATGACGCCCTCGAGGGCGGCCAGCACGTCCCCGTCCGCGTGCAACCGGTCGCCGTAGGTCGATTCGATGATCAGGAAGTCCGCCTCCTCCACCCTCGCCGGATCCGGCAGGATGTTCTCGTTGTACCGCCCGAGGTCGCCGGTAAACACCAGGTTGAATTCCGAGCCGTCCTCCCGCCGCAGGGAGAATCGTGCGCAGGCCGATCCCAGGATGTGGCCGGACTCCAGGAAATCGAAGGTTATGTTCTTGTTGATGGCGAAACGCTGCCCCAGCGGCACGGCATGGAAGAGCCCCAGGACCTCCTGCACGTCCGCCAGGGTGTAGAGCGGCATGGCCGGGGAATGCTTGGTGAAGCCCTCCTTGTTGGCGTAGCGGGCGTCCTCTTCCTGGATGTGGGCCGAATCGGGCAGCATGATCGAGCAAAGCTCCGAGGTGGAGGGAGTGCAGAAAATGCGCCCCCCGAATCCCTGGCGGGCCAGGCGGGGCAGGTAACCGGCGTGGTCCATGTGCGCGTGGGTCAGCACGATATCGTCCACGTACCCGGGAGGCAACGGGAAAGGCTCCCAATTCTTCAACCGGAGATCCTTGAGGCCCTGGAACATGCCGCAGTCCATCATCACCACTTTGCCTCGATGGTTCAGCACGTGCTTGGAACCGGTGACGGTCCGGGTCGCGCCCAGGAACTGCAGGGTCGTGCTCATGCGTTCTCCTTTCTATCCACTTCCGCTATCGGAATCGGTATCGGAATCGCCATCGGTATCGCAATCGGCCCGCGAATCGAGCATCGATAGTGATACCGGATGGAACTTGGAGGATTCAACCTCCGGCTGCCTCGCCATCGGGACCATTATCGCAGAAATTCCCTACCCGGTACAGGCCGGCTGGGAGAAAAACGGGAAATTCGGGCCCGGTTTCATAAAAAGTGAAACTGTTGAAATATTTATAAAATAATCGTCCCAGTTATTTACTGATAACAAAGGTGATCCCGCTGGAACGATCCCTCACCCGCGTGTTGACATCGGCTCCGTCTGCGGCTATAATGCCATCTTTTTATTTCGTTCTCAGGAGGACATCATGGCGACGATGCAGGCGACGCGGATCACCCCCGGCCTCGTGCACAAGGTGATCGGGAGGAATATGCTGGCGGACGGATTCGACCTGGTGGTGGACCTCGAAAAGAGCCGGGGCGCCTACATTCACGACTCCTGCAACAACCGCGACTACGTGGATTTCTTCACCTGCTTCGCCTCCGTGCCGCTGGGCATGAACCACCCCAAGATGCTCGAGCCGAATTTCCTGGCCAAGCTGCAGCGCGCCGCCCTCCACAAGGTCTCCAATTCGGACATTTACACGGTGGAAATGGCCGAGTTCGTGGACACGTTCAGCCGGTTGGCCCGCCCCGACTATCTCCACTACCTGTTCTTCGTCGAGGGCGGGGCCCTGGCCGTCGAGAACGCCCTCAAGGTGGCTTTCGACTGGAAGGTGCGCAAGAACTTCCAGAAGGGCCACGTGCGGGAGCGCGGCCACCAGGTCATCCACTTCCGCGAGGCGTTCCACGGCCGGTCCGGCTACACCATGAGCCTGACCAACACCGATCCCACCAAGACCGACCTCTACCCGAAGTTCCACTGGCCGCGCATCCTGAATCCCAAGCTGAGCTTCCCGGTCACCCCCGAAGTCCTCGAACGCGTCCGGCGCGACGAGGAGCTGGCCCTGGCCCAGATCCGGCAGGCCATCCACGACAACCCCGACGACATCGCCGCCCTGATCATCGAGCCCATCCAGGGCGAGGGCGGTGACAACCACTTCCGGCCCGAGTTCCTCCAGAAGCTCCGCGAGATCACCCTCGAGGAAGACATCCTGTTCATCCTGGACGAGATCCAGACCGGCATCGGGATCACCGGCAAGATGTGGGCCCACCAGCACATGGGGATCCGGCCGGACATCATCTCCTTCGGGAAGAAGACCCAGATCTGCGGCATCGCCGTCAGCACCCGCGTGGATGAGATCCCCGACAACGTGTTCCACACCGCCAGCCGCATCAACTCCACCTGGGGCGGGAACCTGGTGGACATGGTGCGCGCGACCCGCTACCTGGAGATCATCGACGAAGACGGCCTGGTGGACAACGCCCGCGTCCAGGGCGAGTTCCTGCTGGAGCGCATCGCCGAGTTCACCCGGAAATACCCCGACCTGCTGAGCAACCCCCGCGGCCGGGGCATGTTCGCCGCCTTCACCGTGCGCGACCACAAGAGCCGCAACGAGCTGCTCCGCCGCTGTCGCGAGGACAAGGGGGTCATCATCCTGCCCTGCGGGCCGGTCAGCATCCGGTTCCGGCCACCCCTGGACATCAACCGCGCCGCCCTCGAGGACGGGCTGGGGCGGATGGAGGAAGCGATCACGGAGTTCCTCGGGTAAATCTATTTTTCGGGAATATTCCAAAGGAGGCCGACTCGGCCTCCTTTTTCAGTTGGCACCGCCTTCTCGCCGTTTGGAATCGGGGTCAGTATCGGGATCGGGGTCGACTCGTGAATCGATTCCGATACCGATCCCGATAAGAGCGGCAGGTTATTTCCAGTAAGCGCGACCGGTCACCGGTCACCTGTCATCCGTCGATGTCGAGCACGATGACGAGCACGCGCACGATTACGATCACGATTACGATCGGTTTCATCGGTCACCGGTCACCCGTCATCGGTCACCCGTCATCCGTCGAGCACGCGCACGATGAAAGCGGGGTTCCGGCTTGACATTCCCTCCGCATTTCACTAAGGTACACGTTTGTCCTGAACGATGGAAAAGGAGCGTACCATGCGGCTCAGCCACTTCTTCCTGCCCACCCTGCGCGAGGCCCCGGCCGACGCTGAGTTCGTGAGCCACATCCTGCTGCTGCGGGGTGGCTTCGTCCGCCAGCTCGCCGCTGGCGTGTATTCATACCTGCCCCTGGCCTGGCGGTCGATGCTGAAGATCCAGGCCATCATCCGCGAGGAGATGAACGCCATCGGCGGCCAGGAATTCCACCTCCCCGCCCTCCACCCGGGCGAGCTGTGGCAGGCCACCGGCCGCTGGGACGTGATGGGCGACAACATGTTCCGGCTCAAGGACCGCTGGGGCCGCGACCTGTGCCTCGGCATGACCCACGAGGAGGTATTCACCGAGATCGCCCGCCACGAGATGCGTTCCTACCGCCAGCTGCCCCAGATCTGGTACCAGATCCAGCCCAAGTTCCGGGACGAGCCCCGGCCGAAGTCGGGCCTGCTGCGGGTGCGCCAGTTCACCATGAAGGACTCCTATTCCTTCGACCTGGACCGCGCCGGCCTGGACGTGAGCTACAACGCCCACTACTACGCCTACTGCCGGATCTACACCCGCTGCGGCCTGGAGTTCAGCGTCGTGGAAGCCCACTCCGGCGCCATGGGCGGCAGCCAGTCCCACGAGTTCATGGTCCGCTCCGACGCCGGGGAGGACCTCGTCGCCACCTGCGCCGCCTGCGGCTACGCCGCCAACCTCGAAAAGGCCACCAGCCGACTGGAGCCGTTCGCCGACACCGAGCCGGCCTCCCCGCAGCCCGTGCGGGTGGCGACGCCGGGCCGGAAAACCATCGACGAGATCGCCGCCTTCCTGAAGGTGGATCCCCGCCAGCAGATCAAGACCCTGGTCTACATGAAGGAGTCCCAGCCGGTGATCATCCTCATGCGCGGCGACCACCAGCTCAACGAAGCCAAGCTCGAGGGCGTGCTCGGTACCAGCGTGTTCCGCCCCGCCGTGCCCGAGGAGATCCGCCAGGCCATGGGCGCCGACGCCGGCAGCCTCGGCCCGGTCGGCGTGAAGGGGATCCCGATCTACGCCGACTTCGCCCTGCAGGGCCGCACGAACATGACCACCGGGGCCAACGCGGACGACTTCCACATCCAGGGGGTCACCCCGGGGGTCCACTTCACCGCCGAGTATCGCGACTTCCGCACGGTGGTCGACGGCGACCTCTGCCCCCAGTGCTCCCAGCCGCTGCGGGTGGCCAAGTCCATCGAGGTCGGCCACATCTTCAAGCTCGGCACCAAGTACAGCGAATCTCTCGGCGCCACCGTGCTGGACAAGGACGGGCAGCAGGTGCCGATCGTCATGGGCAGCTACGGCATTGGCGTGGAGCGGATCCTGTCGGCCGCCGTGGAGCTCTTCCACGACGACAAGGGCATGATGTTCCCGGTGACCATCGCCCCGTTCGAGGTGATCGTCACCCCCGTGAGCGTCGAGGACCCGGCCCAGACCCAGGCGGCGGAGCAGCTCTACCGCGATCTGCTCGCCCGCGGCATTGACGCCGTGTATGACGACCGGGCCGAGCGGCCGGGCGTGAAATTCAACGACGCCGACCTCATCGGCGTGCCCGTGCGCATCACCCTCGGGCCCAAGAAGCTGGCCCAGGGCCTGGTGGAGATCACCGTCCGCCGCGACGGCGGCCGCGAGGACTGCCCGCTGGCGGAAGCGGTCGACCGGGCGGCCCGGCTCCTCGACGCCATGCGCGCCGGGATCCGGGGGCGCGCCGACAAGATCGAGCGCCCGTCCTGACGCGGAGGCCGATGTGAACGACTCCCCGCTGATGGAGATGACCCTGTCCGACGGCCGCCGGGTCCAGGCCCGCAAGGGCATGTCCCTGCTGGAGATCCTCGGCGAAGCCGGCTGGCGGTCCACCCTGCCGGTGGTGGCGGCGAAGATCAACAACCGCCTGACCAACCTCCGCCACAAGCTCAGCGTGGACTCGCGGGTCGAGTTCGTCGACGCGGCCCATCCGGAGGGTTACCGCGTCTACCAGAGCTCCACTGCCTACCTGCTGGGCCTGGCCGTCGAGCGGCTCTTCCCCGACGCGGTGCTCAAGGTCGAGCACAGCCTCAGCAAGGGCCTGTACTGCGAGCTGGTCAAGGAGGTCCCGCCGACCGGCGCGGACATCCGCCGCCTCGAGCAGGAGATGCAGGACCTGGCCCGGCAGGACCTGCCCATCCACAAGGAAAAGACCTACCTCGACGAGGCGCGGATCTTCTTCGAGAAGACCGGCCAAACCGACAAGATCCGGCTCTTCCGCTACAGCAATCCCCACACCATCGACCTGTACCGCTGCGCGGAGTACCAGGGCTACTCGGACTGCCCCCTGGTGCCCTCCACCGGCGTCCTGTCGCTGTTCCACCTGGTCTACCACCCGCCCGGCTTCATCATGATCCTGCCGGAGCCCTACGCCCTGGCCGGCTCAGACCCGCGCCCGGTGGTGCCCGAGTTCGTCTCGCAGCCGAAGCTGTTCCGCGTGTTCCAGGAATACGCCCAGTGGCTGCGCATCCTCAACCTGGAGGACGTCGGCGCCCTGAACGAGCGCGTGGTGGCCAACGACTACCACGAGATCATCCGGATCAGCGAGGCGCTGCAGGAGAAGAAGATCGCCCAGCTGGCCGACGACGTGATGCACAGCCGCATCGTCCTGATCGCCGGCCCGTCCTCGTCCGGCAAAACCACGTTCGCCAAGCGCCTGGCTGACCAGTTGCGCGTGGACGGCCTGCTGCCCGAGGTGATCTCGCTGGACGACTACTTCCTGGACCGGGACAAGACGCCCAAGGACGCCACCGGCAAGTACGACTTCGAGAGCCTGGCGGCCATCAACACGGAGCTGCTGCACCGGCACTTCGAGCTGCTGTTCGAGGGCGAGGCCATCGACGTGCCCAAGTACAATTTCCTCACCGGCAAGTCGATGGAGAACCATCACCAGGTGGCGCCCTCCGAGAAGACCATCCTGCTTTTCGAGGGCATCCACGCCATCAATCCCGCGCTGGTCCGCAACCTGCCCCTGGACCGGATCAGCCGGATCTACGTGTCGCCCCTGACCGCCCTCAGCATGGACAACCAGAACCGCATCCCGACCACCGATAGCCGTCTGCTGCGCCGGATCGTCCGCGACTACCTCTTCCGCGGCTACGATGCCCTGGTCACGCTGCAGCGCTGGCAGTCGGTGCGCCGCGGGGAAACCGATTACATTTTCCCCTACCAGAACGACGCCGACCTGTTCTTCAACTCGGCCCTGGTGTACGAGCTGGCGGTGCTCAAGCGCTATGCCGAGCCGCTGCTGCTGCGGATCAGCACCGAGCACCCGGAGTACAGCGAGGCGCGCCGGCTGCTGAAGTTCCTCTCCTACTTCCAGGACATCCCGCCGGAACAGGTCCCGTCGACCTCGATCCTGCGGGAATTCATCGGCGAGTCCGGCTTCCGCTACTGAAGAATTCACCACAAAGACACAAAGAGCACAAAGTCCACAGAATGCTTTGTGTTCTTTGTGCCTTTGTGGTGAATGTTTTACGGGCGCCAGGTGTAGACGAACTTGACCACGAACTGGTCGTATGCCGGCGGCAGCCGCAGGACCTCGTCCGGGATGTGCGTCCAGCCCCGGTTGTAGACGAGGAACAGGTCGGTGCCCGGCGTGACGGTCCAGCGGAACCGGATGTTGGTGCCCAACTCCTCGCTCTCATTGTCATACTGGGTGAAGGTGGACAGGGTCACCTCCGGCGAGAAGTCGTAGTTCAGCTGCAGCCCCATCAGGCGCTGGATAAAGCTCCCGCTCGACAGCCGCCCGGTGACGTATTCCATCGAGAAAGAAGCCTGGAAAGAGGCGTTGGGCTTGAGACCGAATTCCCCCTCGTAGGTCTCCATCCGGCCATCATAGAACGTGCCGAACGAACTGCCCGCCTCGAACCGCCACTTGCGGAAATTGGCTGTCTCGAACCTCACGTCTCCCCGATCGAATAGGTAGGACCCCGGCTGGATGACCACGCCTTCGCTGATCTCGAAGGCTTCCTGCAGGTATTCATACTGCGACGAATAGCCGGTCATGAAGAACTCCCCTGTGTCCCAAAGAATCCCCAGGGGAGTGGCGGACAGCTCCCGGCTCTCGAGCCGGCCGGCCTGCTGCCACCAGAAATCGGCACCCCACGACCACATGAACTTCCGGATCCCCCACTTGTGCGGCCGCGGCCCCAGCTCGCCGAAATATTCCAGGTGGCGGGTGCCGGGCCGGGGCAGGAAGCCCAGCGCCGGGTCCAGCGCGTCGCCGAAGGCCTGAAACATCAGGCCCGTATCCACCAGGTCGTTCGGATAGTCCACCCCGAAACCCCACCCGTACGGGCGGTCGCCATTCAGGTCGTTGTGCGAGTACATCGCCCACCCGCCGGCGGCGAAGTTCTTGTCGCCCCACAGCTTGTTGGTCTGGTAGACGAAGTCCGCGCCTACCAGGGTGTTGGTTCCCGCGCCCCCCGGGTCGCCGTTGGTCACCATGACGCCGACGTAGCTCTGGTCCCAGAGGTCCTGCTTCACCCGGGCCGCCAGCAGGTTCTGCCGGTCCAGCGAGAGGTCGGGGCTGTCGTAATTGTCGGTCTCGACGTCCAGCACGCCGACGCTGGTGCCGCCGACCCGGCCCCAGAGCTTGCCGCCCGCCAGGACGGGGATCTGTTCGCCTTGCACCAGCCCGATCCGCCGGCTGAAGAACGGGATGAAGTCCCGGCTCAGGCCGATGCCGAAATCGAAGATGTTGGAACCTTCGAGGAAGAAGCTCCGCTTCTCGGGATAGAACAGCGGGAATCGCGTCAGGTTGATCTGGCGGGTATCGGCCTCGGTCTCGGCGAAGTCGGTGTTGTACGTGAAGACGGCGTTGAGATTGCTGGTCAGGCTCTTGTAGACGTCGAATCCGAAATCGCCCGTGTTCTGGCGCGGGATGCCCTCGACCATGTTGGCCTCCGTCCGGAAGGAGGCGTACGGCCGGATGGAATATCCATGCCCCTGGACGAGGCCCTCCATGCCGTGGAGCAGACCCGCCTCAGCCGGATTCATGAAGTGGGCATCCAGCCGGGCGCCGGACCAGCGGTCCATTTCCCGCTTGCGGCGGACCATGCGTTCGACGTTGAAGCCCCAAGTGGACAGGCCCGGCTTGAAGGCGATGGTTTTGGTCGGGATGCGGATCTCGGCGACCCAGCCCTCGGCATCCCGACTGGCGTGACCGTCCCAGATGCCGTCCCACGAATAATCCGCTTCCTCCCCCTTGGCCAGGCCGTCCCGCTTGGCCCCGGCGGGGTTGATCTCGAAGACGTAGCCGTTGCGCCGGTCCAGGAACGTGTCCAGGAGCAGGCTGACGTAGTCGTCGTCCTCGATGTCTCCGTCGCGAGCCATGGTGGAGACGGCGATCTTGCGTGGCTCCTTGTCGTAGCAACGAATGGCGATGTAGATGGACTCGCCGTCGCGAGCCACCCAGACTTCGGTGTCCTCCGTCGGCGCCTCGCCGGGATCGGGCTCCTGCTGGGTGAGCCGGATCGGCGGGCCGGCGGCGTCCCATTCCCCGCTCTCGATCCGGCCGTCCACGTTGGGGGTTTGAACCCTCGCGGCCGTGTACTCCGGCACCTGTTCGGCGGCGCGGACGATGACGTTCCCGCCGACGGCAAGGCACAGTCCCAGGAATCCAAGCAGCAGCCTCCTAGCCATCACGCCGTCACTCCATCTGTATGATTCGTCTTCGAGCAAGTCTACTATACGGTTGGAATACGGAGTTGTTCCAGATTCTTCCGCGTCTGTGACTTGGGCCACACGCCCCGCCGGACGCCGGCTGCTGCCAACGCCATGGCCCCGAAGGCCGGGGCGACACTGCCCAGGAGGAGGCGGGCTTTTCCGTTGCAGTCTCCCGGCGGCCAGTGTATATTTCGTTTCCGCAACCACTTACCGGAGGCTTGCCAATGCGCTCAGACTGGCCCGATCCCCCCGAAGCGGCGCTGCGGCGCGTGACCGAGGACATCGTCCGACGCGCAGTGAAGATGGGCCGTAGGAAGGGCCGGACGATCACCATCTCCAAGACCGCCCGCGGGCAAGGCGTGCCGGTGGAGGAACTGGACCCTTCCACGCCCGAGGGCCGGCAGCGGCTGGACGCCTTCCTGGCCGGCTCGGCCCGTCACTACACCATCAGCGGCCTGGGCGCGCCCGAGGAAAAAAATGCCATCAACTGGCGTGCGCTCAACGCCGGCTTCTGGCGGCGCTGCCGCTGGACCGTCATGGTGGGCATCTCCTTCCTGCTGAAGGGCAACCCGTTCAAGAACCGCTTCTTCCGCTGGATGGGGATGCACATCGGCCACAACGTCGAGATCATGCAGATGGTCTGGCTGGACCACTTCCGGCCCGAGCTGATCTACATCGGCGACAATACCCTGATCGGCGCCTTCAGCCAGTTCACCGTCCACGCCTACGAGGGCTGCGGCCGCTTCCGGTACGGCCTGGTGGAGGTCGGCCGGAACTGCACCATCGGGGCCGGCGCCGGCCTCGGCATCATCAAGGTGGAGGACAACGTGCGGATCCTTCCCGGCACCACGGTCTCGCCCTACTATCCCCGAGTCAAGGCCAGCACCATCGTCGGGTACGATCCTCCCCCCAAGACCACGGCTCCGGAACCAGAAAACCGAACATCGAACATCGAACATTGAACATCGAACGCTGAAGTCAATCCCCGGTCTGAACCAAACCACGAACCACACCAACCACACGAAGGGTTTTCAATCCGCAATCCGAACTCCACCATGAAATACACGAAACACACGAAAGTTTTCAATCGGCAACCGGCCGGACATTCAACGCAGATAAACGCAGATCGATTATGATTCTTTATGATCGATCATTGGATCGGATCATAACAAATCATAGCCAAATCAGCGCAAATCTGCGTTCAAGGATCGGTTCGTTGTGGTATGGGCTTGAATTCTGTTTCGTGTGTTTCGCGTATTTCGTGGTGGAGTTCGGATTGCGGATTGAAAACCCTTCGTGTGGTTGGTGTGGTTCGTGGTTTGGTTCGGATCGCGGATTGACTTCGATGTTCGATGTTGGAAGTTCGATGTTCGATGTTCGATCGGGGCGATGCAACTCGGCTATTCGAAATTCTGCACCTGCTCGCGGATCTTCTCCACGTCGGCCTTGAGCTCGATGCCGACGCGGCTGATCTCGAGCCGCTCGGTCTTGGACAGGATGGTGTTGACCTCGCGGTTCAGCTCCTGGAGGATGAAGTCCAGCTTCTTGCCGGCCGGCGCGTCGGCGGCCAGCACCTCCCGGAACTGCTGGACGTGGGAGCGGAAGCGGTCGATCTCCTCGGCGATGTCGGCCTTCTCGGCCATGTAGGCCGCCTCCTGCAGCAGGCGCCCCTCGTCCACCGGCAGGCCCTCGGGCAGCAGCTCCGCCAGCCGCTTCTTCCACTTCTCGAAGATGTCCCCGCGGATGTCTTCCTGCCGCAGGCCGATCTGGTCGATGGCCGCCGCCATGGCGTCCAGCCGCTCGCGCACCACCCGCTCCAGGTTCTCCCCTTCCTGGCGGCGCATCTGGACGAACTGGTCCAGCGCCTTCCCCAGCAGCGCGCGCACGGCCGCCTGGAATTCCGGGTCGGCCAGATAATTGTCTTCCGCCGCGGCGAAGAGGCCTGGCAGGCCGACGATGTCCCGCAGAGCCACCGGCTCCGCCGCCCCGATTTCCCGCTGCAGCTCGCCGAGCTGCGCCAGGTACTGCCGGGCGGCCTCCAAGTTGAGCGCCGGGACGTCGGACTTGGGCGAGCGCACCTCGATCCAGACGTCCACCCGCCCCCGCTGGATTCTCGCCTTGACTGCCTCGCGGAGGGACTGCTCGAAGTCGACCGCCACGCCCTGGAACTTGACGTAGACGTCCAGGGTGCGGTTGTTGACCGACTTCATCTGGATGGTGACGGTGCGGGGGCCGATCTCCTGGGAGACCACGGCGAAACCGGTCATGGAATGGATCATTCTTCCTTCTCCGCGGAACGGAATTGCAGGTCATGGAGCTTCTTGTAGACCGCCCCGCGGGCGAGCAGCTCGTCGTGCGTGCCCGACTCCACGATCCGGCCTTTCTGCAGCACGATGATGCGGGTGGCATTCCGGACGGTGGACAGGCGGTGGGCGATCACGAAGGTGGTGCGGTTCCGCATCAGATTGGACAGGGCCTGCTGGACCAGCATCTCGGACTCGCTGTCCAGCGAGGAGGTGGCCTCGTCCAGGATCAGCAGCGGCGCGTCCTTGAGGATGGCCCGGGCGATGGCCAGCCGCTGGCGCTCGCCGCCGGAGATGCGCGTGCCGCGCTCGCCGATGACCGTGTCGTAGCCCTTGGGGAACTTCAGGATGAAGTCGTGGGCCAGCGCCGCCCGGGCGGCCGCCTCCACCTGCGCCAGGGTTACCTCGCCGGCGCCGTAGCAGATGTTGTTCCGGACGGTGTCATTGAACAGGAAGGTCTCCTGAGTGACGATGGCGATCTGCCCGCGCAGGGACGTCAGGGTCACGTCGCGGATGTCCGTCCCGTCGATCCGGACCGCTCCCTCGGTGGGGTCGAGGAAGCGCGGCAGCAGGTTCACCAGGGTGGTCTTGCCGGCGCCGGAGCTGCCGACGATGGCCAGGATTTCGCCGCGCCGCACGGCCAGGTCGATGCCCTGAAGCACGTGCAGCGGGTGGCCGTCTTTCTTCTCGTAGTGAAAGCCGACTCCCTCCAGCCGGATCTCCTCGCGGATGGGCGGGAGGTCGGGCGCGCCGGACTTCACCGCCACCTTTTCGTCCACGTCCAGGACCTCGAAGATTCGGTCCACCGAGGCGAAGGTCTGCTGGAAACCGAGGTGCATCCGGGATATCCGCCGGACCGGGTCGTACATGCGCACCAGCGCGATCAGGAAGGTGGCGAACGTGGCCAGGGTCAGGTGGCCGGACTGGATCCGGAAGTGGGCGTAGACCATGAACGGGATGAAGATCATCACCCCGATCATCTCCATGACCGGCGGATTGGCGGAGATGATGCGGCCGGCCTTCAGGTTGGCGCGCAGAACGCCCTCGGTCGCCTCCCGGAAACGGGCCAGCTCGAAGCGCTCCATGCCGAACGCCTGCACCACGCGGCTGCCGCTGATGGCCTCCTGGAGGGTGTTGCTCATCTCGGCCACGTGCTCCTGGCTCTGCCCGCCGTAGCGCTTGACCTTCTTCCCGAGGAGGGTGGTCAGCCCCCCGACCACCGGTCCCACCAGCACCGTCGCCACGGACAGGACCGGGTCGATGTAGACGACCAGGCCGATCAGGGCGAACAGGGTGAGGAGCTGCCGTACGAAGTCGGCCAGCGAGCGGGACACCGTCTCCTGGATCTTGTCCACATCGTTGATCACGCGGCTGATGAGCTTGCCGGTGGAGTGCCGGGCGAAGAAGCGCATCGACTGCCCGATGATATGCTCAAAGAGCCGGTCGCGCACGCGCTGGATGATCTTCTGGCCGGTGTAGATGACGGCGTAGTCGGCGAAGTAGAGGCAGACGCACTTGATCAGGGTGAGCACGAAGAGGATGACGGCGACGCGGATCAGCAGCCCCGGCCCCCGCAGGTCGAACCAGTCGTACAGGAAGGCGAACTTCTGGGCCATGCCCGGGGCGGTGGGGGCGGTGCTGAGGACGGAGTTGAAGATGGGCTCCAGGAACATCAGGATCAGCCCCTCCACCGCGCCGACGATCGACAGCAGGACCAGCGAGACGGCCAGCAGCGGCAGATAGGGCTTGAGGTAGGGAGCTAACTTTTTGATTTCCTTCATCGGGGCCTGCGACCTTTGCAGATGCCCGTTCATGGTAGACGGATTACGGTGGGAAGTCAATTCTACAGCCGGGAGGGAGGGTGGGAGTGCGGAGTGCGGATTGAACCGCAAAGTCGCAAAGGACGCAAAGGGGATTTCAACTCGGATGAACACGGATCCAAAGGCGATGAACACGGATCGAGGCAGGGTAGATTTAGCATATGGCTTCCTTACTGGTAATTGGGCTATCCATAAAAACTAACCCGCTGGATTGATCCGTGTGAATCGGTTTGACAATCCGTGTCCATCCGTGTCGAATTCCCGGGCGGAATGCGGAGTGAAACCATTCGTGCGGTTCAGAGGGTTCGTGGTTGAGCGGATCCCACCTGTGAAGTTTCCACCAAGATCGTGGATTTCTCATGGATCCCCATCCCGCGGGCCGTTATAGAATGAACTCACATTCATTTCATCGTCATGCCTGGACATCAAGGAGGTATCCATGCTGCGAAAGGCTGCCATCTGTTCGATCATCCTTTGCTTGGCCGGATTCGTCCTTGCCGGCAACCGCGCGGACGTGAACGCCGACCGGGCGGTGAACGCCGCCGACTCGGCCGTATTGGCCAACATCCTGTCCGGCAACCTCGACCTGGCCGATTACGACCTGGCCAACGTTGTGGTGGTGGCGCCGCAGGGGGGCGACTTCACTAGCCCCCTGGACGCCCTGCTCTGGGTGGCCGGCCAGTCCCCCTCCGCCACCAACCGTTTCGTCGTCTTGGTGGCGCCGGGCGAGTATACCGTCCCCGCCAGCATGAGCATCCCGTCCTACACGACCCTCCGGGGCTATGACCGGATCAACTGCCGGATCATCCGCAGCGGCCAGTTCCTGATCCAGACGACCGGGCACACCAATGTCGTCGTCCAGGACCTGTCCCTCGTGAACGAGCAACCGGCGGGCACGGGCGGGACCCGCGGCCTGTTCTTTGAAAATTGCAGCCACGTCCTGGTCAAGAGCGTGGACCTGATGGTGACCGACGGCGCCAACATCGGCGCCATTGGCATCATTCTTTCGAACTGCATCGCCGTCCGGCTGGAGCAGGTCAAGGCCACGGTGACCGCCACCGTCACCTGCACCGGGACCGCGTACGGCATCTACGACAGCGGCGCGGATGTGAACGTCCGCGACTGCGATTTCTACGTCCTCCACAACCGCGCCAGCACCAACGCCATCGGCCTGTACGTTGCCAATCCCGGCGGCACCCAGCCGCAGATCCGCCTGGACTGCTCCACGCTGAAGACCTGGACGGCGACCGCGCTCTTCGACCTTTATCTGTTAAAGGTGTCGGAGACGTACGGGTGGATCCGGTTCTTCGATTGTGAACTGGACGGGGGGACGATCGGCGACGGGCAGTCGATCCGCTGGCACTGCCGCACCGAGGACGGGGTGGCGGTGCCGTAACTTCACCCCAGCGGTGTTACGGCTGATCGACATCGGCCATCTGCGCCGATTCTGTCTCGACACTCTCGGGGCGACGCAGTGTACGAGTGCCCTCGACGATTCCGATCGGTCACCCGTCACCCGTCACCGGTCATCCGTCACCTGTCAATCCGCAATCCGCAATTGGATCACTTCTTCTTCGCCGTGTACACCCCTTCCGGCTGCCGGCTCTCCAGGCCGGTCACGTTCCCCTGGTCGTCCAGGACGAAGCGGATCTGGATCACCGAGTATTCCTTGAGGTGGAAGACGCCGCCCAGGTCCGGCACCAGGGTGTACTCCGGCTGGCCCGGGACGGACAGGGTCAGGGCGTTGCCCTTGAGGCCGATCTTTGCCATCACCCCCGCCAGCTCGTATTCGCCCAGGAACTTCTGAAGGTAGGCCGGATCCGACAACCGCGCGTCGGGCCGCTTGACGAAGACGGCGTCCTTGACCACCGGCTCCATGGGCACCGCCACCGAGGCGATGTTCCCGTTCACGTCGGTCGCGAAGTTGAACTTGGTGTCCGACAGCACGTCGTCCTTGGCCTCCAGCGCCGTGAACACGTCGTAGTGCCAGTGGCCGAGCGGGGCGGTCATGCCGTTGTAAGTGACCATCAGCTTGTCCCCTTGCAACTCGATCTTCATCGGGCCGTAGCCGGGGTGGAAGTACTCGCCGGCGTAATCCGCCAGCACGTGGGACGGCTGGGTGCCGGGGACCCGCACGGTCTCCTTCTTCGTCTTGGCCTCCTTGGCGGCCGCCTTGCCCTTGGCCCGGCGCGCCAGCGCCTCCCCGTTCCAGTCGATGGGGTCGAGCTTGAGCAGCCGGTCGGCGGCGCTCTGGGCTACGATGGTGGAGAGGCCGGTCTCGGAGTTGGTCAGCACCACGATCCCCAGCCCGTCCTGGGGGAACACCTGCACCTGGGAGATGAAGCCGTCGATGCCGCCGCCGTGATGCACCCGCTTGTGGCCGCGGTAGATGTCGATCATCCAGCCCAAGCCGTAGTCCCCCGCCGAGACCTCGGGGCGCTCCTGAGGCTGTCCCATGGCCATGTGCGGGGCCTGGATGTCGGCCAGCGTGTCCGCCTTGATGACCGCCTTGCCGTCCAGCTTCCCGCCGCCGGACTGGACCTTGAGCCACCGGGCCATGTCCTCGACGCTGGAGTTGATGGATCCCGCCGGGCCCATGTTCGTGATCGGCCGGAAGCGGATCTTCTCCAGCTTGTCGTCCTTTTCCCGGTACGGCAGGGCGAAGTCGTCGGACTTCTGGGAGTCGAACACCGAGAAGTTGCTGCGGCCCATGTCGAGGGGCGTGAAAATCCGTTCCCGCACCAGATCTTCCCACGGCTTGCCGGAAACCGTCTCGGCCAGGTAGCCGGCGGTCAGGAACATCAGGTTGTTGTACTGCCACTTGGCCCGGAGGTCGGCGTTGGGCTCGAGGTACGCCAACCGGCGCACCAGCTCCTCGCGGGAGGCGCCCAGGTTGTTGTACCAGACGGCGTCGTGCCGCGGCAGGCCGGACCGGTGGGTCACCAGGTCGTAGGGAGTAATCCGGTCGGTCGCTGAGGGATCGTAAAGTTTGAACCAGGGGATGTAGCTCCGCACCGGCTTGTCCCATTCCAGCTTGCCCTCGTCCACCAAGGTGCCCAGGACAAAGGTGGTGAAAGCCTTGGAGCAAGAGCCGATGGCGAAGAGGGTCCTGGGCGTGACCGGCAGCTTCTGCTCAACGTCGCGGAAGCCGAAGCCTTTCATGTACGCCACCTCGCCGTCCTTGACCACGGCGACGGCCAGGCCGGGCACGTTCCAGGCCTGCAGGGCAGCGTTCACGAACTCGTCGAATCCCGCCAGGGCGCCCTTGGCCGCCTCGGCGGGCTTCTCCGCCCGGGCCAGCTCGAAGGGGAAGGTCGCGCCACCCTGGGAGAAGTCGCCGGCGATCGTCCGGCCATCGGCGGACAGCGCGCCCTTGAAGGCCGGATCGCCCGGGATGCCGGGGATGGCGAAGGAAACGTTCATTCCGTCGACGGCGATCTTGTCCAGCGGCAGGTCCTTGGCGCCCTGCAGCGGGATGGAAATGTCTCCCTGCCAGCCGCCGTCCAGGGCCGCGAAATCGATGTCGATCGCCAGCTTGGTGCCGGGCAGGCTGATGGTGCCCTCCCAGTGCCCCGCGATGGACGGCGCCTCCGCCGCCGCGGCGCCGGCCAGCAACCAAGCCGCCGCCATGAACACAATCCACCAACGGTTCATTCTCTCGCTCGCTGTCCTGGCCATGGTTCACGCTCCTTCCGGTTCGGTACAAAAGTCTGGCACGGAGCATCCCGACTCTGGGACCTCCCTGGCGCCAGCCTGCTGTCCACGGTGATCAACAGGGTGATATACGATCTCCCGCACATACATGTTCCAACGATCTCGGCAGGGCGATGCAGCCAGATTTCGCGCAGAGGCGCTGGGGACGCAAAGGATCGGGTGGGACCAGGCCAGCCGGGCATTGGATGCGGATTCACGCGGATCTTCGCGGATCAAGCAAAAAACTGGAGTTTATCGATCCACTTCAAATGCGATCCGCGGACATCCGCGTGAATCCGCGTCAACAAGCGGCCGGCGGTGCTTGTGCTCTCCGGGTCTCTGCGCACCGTCTCGGGATATTCCATCGGAGGATCGGTTTCCGATATCGATGCAACAATCTGTCTCATCTCGAATTGAACCCGCCGCCATCTTGTTGTACCCTTGGAGAATCCAACAGGTCCGGAACGGGAGGTGCCGATGCAGGCCATCATCAAGACGCAGGAGTTCCTGAACCTCTCGGCCTCCCTCAACTACCAGCTGTCGGCCGCGCCGGTCAACTGGCGCGCGATCCTGGCCCTGACCGTGGGCGACCGGTTCACCGAGGTGGAGGAGGACACCATCATCGACGTTCTCACCTACCTCCAGGAGGCGTACGGCCAGACCAAGCGCCGCCTCGGCCCGGTGGCGGTGCTGCACCCCATCCGCACCATGGGGCTGCTGGTGCGGGCCATGGAACACCCCACCCTGCTGGACCTCCTGACCACGCTGCTGCACGACAAGCAGGAAGACCTCACCGAGAAGAAGCTCTCGCCCGACATCTGGCGCGTGCTCGAGGCCCACTACCAGGAACTGCTCAAGCGGATCGACCCCACCGACCAATGGTATCTCAACGAGCGCATCGAGATCCTGACCATCCGGGAAAACGAACGCTACTACCACTACCTCGGGCGGGTGCTGGAGCGCGCCCGGCTGACTCCCGAGCTGGTCCGGGCCAAGCTGGCGGACCGGCTGGACAACACCCTCGACCTGCGGATGGACCTCCACGACCCCACCGCCGACGAGGAGTGCTACGAGGCCGTCTTCGCCATCCTCTTCACCGATTCCACCCCCCACCGGCCCCTGCGCAAGGGCCATCCCATCCCCGGCAAGATCAACGGCTCCCGCCGCCTGTACCAGCTGTTCAAGAACGCCGTGCTGCTCTCGCTCCTGCGCCGGGAGCGGCAGGACCGGGTCGACCGGGCGGCCGAACGCCTCTCGTACTCCATCGCCCGGGCCAGCCTGGCGGAGGCGCAGCGGATCCTGCTCCACCTCTTCGATTATCACATCCCGGACAAGCGCGTCCAGCGGGAGATCCTCCAGGACGTCATGGAGTACTGCCGCTCGGGCTCCATCACCCGGGTGACCCCCGGCGGACGCCGCCACCGGCTCGACGGCCTGTTCAAGGACCGCTTCGACCAGGAGGACAAGGCCACCCGCAACCGCCTGCTGGACGAATTCTACCAGGACAAGTACCTCATGGCCGAGGCGGCGGTGGCCTTCATGGCCATCTTCTCCAGCTTCCTGCACGATCCCGATTTCCGGATCCACGGCATCGACGCCCGCGGGATCCATCCCGAAGAGGGCAGTGCCCTGGACAACCGTATCTGAGATCCCCCCGGCCCATCCCCCCGGTATCGCTTCCCCGGCAGGCCCGCCACCCCGCCGCCAATTTTTCCTGAAAAATGCTGGCGCATGATCCCGTGATTGTGTAATTATGCATTTTATTTAGAACGCGAGGTTGGCGATGACGGACATCATCTATCTGGACAATGGGGCGACCTCCTTCCCCAAGCCCGAGGAAGTCTACGTGGCCATGGACAAGTTCTTCCGGCGGGCCGGCGTCAATCCCGGCCGCTCCGGCTACGACCTGTGCGTCGAGGCCGGCGAGCTGCTGGAGGACACCCGGGCGCTCCTGACGCGCTTCTTCCACGGCACCGATCCCAACCGCCTCGTCTTCGGCTACAACTCCACCGACGCCCTCAACCTGATCGTCTGGGGCATGCTGCAGGAGGGCGACCACGCCATCAGTACGACCCTCGAGCACAACTCCGTGCTGCGGCCCCTCTGGCACGTGGCCCGGGACAAGGGGGTCGAGGTCGATTACCTCCCCTTCGACAGCCGGGGCTTTGTCGACCCGGACGACTTCCGGAAAAAGTTCCGTCCCTCCACCCGCCTGGTCATCGTCAACCACGGCTCCAACGTCATCGGGACGGTCCAGCCGGTCGCCGAGATCGGGCGGCTGTGCCGCGAGCGGAACATTCCCTTCGCCATCGACGCGTCCCAGACCGCCGGCAAGGTCCCGGTGGACATGGAGGCGATGAACCTGGACGTCGTCGCCTTCACCGGCCACAAGTCCCTGATGGGCCCCACCGGCATCGGCGGCCTGTACGTCCGCGAGGGGATCGAGATCCGCCACACCCGCGCCGGGGGCACCGGCGTGCGCTCGGCCGTGCGGACCCACCTGGAGGAGTACCCCTACCGCCTCGAGTACGGCACGCCCAACATCCTCGGCATCGCCGGATTGCAGGCCGGCGTCCAGTGGATCGAAAAGCAGGGGCTGGCGGCCATCGAGGCCCACGAGATGAAGCTGACGAAGCAGCTCCTGGACGGGTTGAGGGAAATCCCGGGCGTGAAGCTGTACTGCCAGGACGACCTGACGAACCATATCGGCGTGCTGGCGTTCAACGTCGACGGCTTGGAGGCCGCCGACACCGGCACCATGCTGGACGTGGACTACAACATCGCCTGCCGCACCGGACTGCACTGCGCGCCGCTGGTCCACGAGCAGCTCGGCACGGACAAGATCCACGGCGCCGTGCGCTTCGGCATCGGGCCGTTCAATACCGAGGAGCACGTCCTGACGGCCATCGCGGCCGTGCGCGACATCGCCTCCTTCAGAAAATAATTCACCACAAAGGCACAAAGGACACAAAGATAAAGCCGGGCGTAAAGGGCCCGGCAAGATTTCCCTTTCCTGAACACATGTCATGGATTTCTTTGTGTTCTTTGTGCCTTTGTGGTGAACGATTCAGACGAGGGCGTCGGCGACGACCTCGCACACCGACTTGATCTCCACGCCCAGCTTGTAGTGCTTGTTCAGCTCCATGAGCTGGTCCAGGCAGTTGTGGCAGGGGGCCGCGACGATCTGGGCGCCGGTGGCCCGGATCTGCTCCGCCTTGATCCGGCCGGCCAGCAGGCGGCGCTCGGTGAACTCGGCCATGGACAGCTGCCCGCCCCCGCCGCCGCAGCAGTAGTTGTCGGCACCGTGCGGCGTCATCTCGACGAAATCGGCCGCGGCGCGCCGCAGGAGGAAGCGCGGCGGCTCGGCGACCCCGCCCTGCCGCACCAGGTTGCAGGGATCGTGCAGGGTCACCCGCTTGGCGACCCGGCCGGGATCCAGGCGGATTTTGCCTTCCCGGAGGTACTCCGCCACCACCTCGAGGATGCTGCGGACCGGATAGGGGGGGCGCCGGCCGGACCATTCCGGGTATTCCCAACGGTTGGCGGCGAAGCCGTGGCCGCACTCGCCGATGACCAGCGTGCCGGCGCCCAGCCGGGCCATGGCCTCGTCCAGCCGGGCGGACATCAGCCGGGCTTTCTCGTTCTCGCCCGAGAACAGTCCGTAGTTGGTCAGGTCGAAATGGTCGGATGCCAGCGTCCAGTTTTCTCCGGCCGCGTGGAAGATCTTCCCCAGGGCCACGATGGTCAGGGGGAAGAACTTGGGCTCGCGCGGATTGACCGTGTAGAGGAGCCGCGCGCCGGCCTGGTCCACGGGCAGGCGGGCCGCCGGATCGCCGGTTTCCGCCTGGAGTTCTTCCTCCAGCCAGGCCAGCGTCTCCAGCCAGTCCTCCCTGGGGATGGCCATATTGTTGCCCGATTCCACGGCGGTGTTCACGGTGGACGCCAGCCCGGCCGGCACGGCGCCGGCGGCAGCCAGGGCGGTCCGGCCGGCCCGGATGGCCCGGGCGATATCCAATCCCACCGAGCAGTGGAGGCTGCAGCGGCCGCACAGCGAACAGCGCCCGAAGAGGGCGTCGAACCACTCGGCGGCCTCCGCGTTGTCCAGGTCCCGCGCCCCGATCCACGCCGGCGCCAGCCGGCCCAGGCGGCGGGAGCGCCGGCTGAAGACCGCGTTGACCAGCTGCAGCTTGTAGGCGGGGATGTTGCGGGGATCGGGATCGGCCAGGTAGTAGTGGCAGGTCTCGGCGCACAGGCCGCAGCGGACGCAGCCGGACAGATAGGAGGACAGGCGGTGGTCGAGTGCATCGTCCAGGGCCTGGCGCACTTTTTCCAGCGCCTCGGGGGTCAGCTCCGCGGCGGGATTGGAAGGGGTGGGCACGGGGTGCTCGGGTTTGGTCATGGTGCGGTTCATCTCCCGGGGGGGAAAGCCCCCCGACGGCCCATGAAGGCGCCCAGCATGGCCCGGCAGTAGAAGAAGAAAAAGCAGTGGCGGATCTTGCCCAGGGGGATGTAGGCGAAGAGCAGGATCGCCGCCCCGAAGACGGCCGGCACCAGGGCCGGCGCGGCGAGGCTTGCCAGGGAGATCCCCAGGAACAGGTCCACCAGCAGGTTGGCGGCGAAGTCGTCCGGGCAGCTGATGGCCCGCAGCCCCCTGGAGCAGGCCCGCTTGGCCAGCAGGAACACCCCCGCCAGCAGGCCGCAGAGGATCCCGGCGCCCCACGCCGGCGGCCAGGGGGGCGCGGCGTCCGGAGCGGCCAGCCGGATTCCCAGAAGCACCAAGGCGGTGAATATCCCCACGTGGTAGGCCAGCCCGGCGCCGTAGCTCCACGGATTCCGGGTGGCGCTCTCCTTGGCGCCGGGCGCCATGCCGGCGGTGAAGGCGTACCGGATCCCCCGCGACTCCCTGCCGGCCGGCTCGGCGTGAAGGACGGGCACGCCCCGCCGCCGCAGCCAGGCCACCTGGGCCAGCAGGCCGGCCAGGCTGCCGGCCGCCGCCGCCAGGACTGCCACTCGGAGGATGTCGGTCATCACCCGCCGCCTACACGCAGCCGTCGGGCTTCGGCAGCCCGGCCAGCTTGCACGCGCCCTTGGCCGGCCCCGAGGGGAACAGCTCGTAGATCCGGCGCAGCGAGAGTCCGGTTTCCTTGCAGATGCTGCGGACCATGGGCGCCATCCGCTTGGCCAGGTAATGGGCCCGGATGAACCGGATGATCGTCCAGTGCTCCTCGGTCAGGCTGTCGATACCCTCCTCGGCCTTGGCCAGGCCGGCGGCGACGGCGTCGTCCCACTCTTCGGGTACCTTCAGGAAGCCTTCCTCGTTGAGTTCCAAGCGCTTTCCGGCCACATCGACATATCCCATGGCGGCTCCTTTCCCGCGCAGAAGTTGCGAACGGTATTTATACCACACCCCGACGCTGCCCGGCGAGGGGAGAGTTGCCCCGGCGACCGCTCCGGCCTCCCCGCGCGACGGCCGGCGGCCTTCCGCTGAATCCCCGCCCCTGGACTGGAAATCCAAGGGACATCACCAGTGACGGGGATTCCCGCGGAGAAGTACGATGAGCAACGACGACCCGCGCATCCGACGCATAGAAGAACTCGGCAACCAGGCCGCCGCCCGCGGCCGGGACGTGCTGCCGGCGGGACCCTTCCGCGCCCTGATCGATCCCGCCACCGACATGATCTGGCTCAACTACGCCGTGCCCGTCGCCCCGCTGGGAGGTGCGTCCGCGGTGCGGGCGGACCTGGACCGGTTGCGCCGCATTTTCGCCGAATGCCGCCGGACGATGCGCTTCGAGTTTACGGAGTCGCTCTGGCCGGAGCTGCCCGGCATGCTGGAGGCGTACGGCCTCACGCTCCAGGCCCGACACCCCTTTATGATTTGCGAGCCGGCGGACTTTCGCCCGCGGCGGGCGACGGGAGTGACGGTGCGGCCGCTGACCGCCGGCGCGGCGCCTGACGAATTGGCGGCCTACCACCGGATCCAGCGGGAAGCATTCGGGTTCGATCCGGCGGAGGGGGCCGGAGGCATGGAGGCGCAGTTCCTGGAGCATCTCCGCACCGGCGGTTACCGGGCGGTCCTGGCGTTCCGGGAGGGCGAGCCGGCCGGCGCCGGATGCCTGGTCACTGCCGAGGAGACGGCCGAGCTGGCGGGCGTGGCCACCCTGCCCGCCCACCGCCGGCATGGCGTGGCAGCCGCCTTGAGCACCGTTCTGATCGAGGGCCATTTCGCCGGCGGCGGACGCCTGGTCTGGCTGTCTGCGGGCGACGACACGGCCCGGTCCGTCTATGCGGGCATCGGCTTCCGCCTGGCCGGCGCCCGGTTGAACTACATCGGGGATGCGGGAGGGGCGGCGTGACCGGGAGGCGGTACGGCGGCGCTCAGTCGACGGCGACCATCACGTCGGACGCCTTGATGACGGCATACGCCTCCCGGCCCTGCACGAGGCCGAGGCGTTCCACCGAGGCCTTGGTGATCATGGCCGTGACGGTGGCGCCGCCCGGCAACTCGAGGACGACTTCGGCGTTCACGGCCCCTTGGACGACCTCTTTCACCCGGGCTTTCAACATGTTGCGGGCACTGATCTTCATGGCGCTCTCCTGGCAAAATAGATTCTTCCGGCAAACTCTCCCCCGACATTTCCGTAAACGAATATGATGAAGGGAAGGCAAATCCAGATCCGGATGCTCTTCGGGATCGCCCTTGCGGCCGCGCTGGCGGGGCTGTCCTCGTCCGCTCCGAAATCCCCCCTCCCGCCGCCGCCCGTCTGGCAGGATGCCGACTACCCCAAGTACACGGCGGAAACGTTTGCAGCGTACCCCCCCGCCGCCGAGCCCATCGACTTCCTGAAGGTCAACTACCCCCTGCTGAACGCGGCCATCTTTTACGAGACCAACCGGATGCGGGCCCTGAACGACCTGCCGCCCCTGCAGCACTGCCCCGCCCTGGAGGTGGCCGCCGAGATGCACGCCCACGACATGGTGATCGGGGACTTCTTCAGCCACGACAATCCGCACGATCCTGACCGGAGGACCCCCGCGCTCCGGCTGGCCCAAGTCGGCATCACCAGCGGCCGTCGAACGGAGAACATCGCCGACACCTTCGGCATCCAGTACAAATCCGGCGGCCTGGTCATCCCGCCCAAGACCGGCCAGCCGGCGTTCCTCGACTACACCACCCGGCAACCGATCCCGCCCCACACCTACCTGTCCTTCGCCGCGGCGGTGGTGGACGAGTGGCTGCATTCCCCCGGGCATCGGGAGAACATCCTGGACGACCGGGTGAAGTATCTCGGATGCGGGGCTTATCATTACCGCCGGATCCACTTCCACTACATGGACTGTTTCAAGGTGGCCCAGGAGTTCGCTTCCGTCGTGCCGGAGGCGTTCCTCCGCCCCCGGATCCCCCAGTAAACCGGTCTGGACCGAACGGATGGGAAAGGCCCGCGGCCGGGCCCGCCCGCGCCGTCCGCGCGGGGACGCCTCCCGGGGAGGGCGGCGATTCGATTGCTCGCACGGCGGGAAAAGAAGCCGCCACTGCGGGTGGGGAGGGGACGGGAATCCGCTCCCGGCCGGGGCCGGCCGGCGCGCATTCCGGACAATCTTCCCGCGGGGGGAATCACCAGTTGTCGCGTTCCTGGCGCGGCCGGGGCTGACGCGGCCGGGCTTCGTTGACCACGATCTTGCGGCCGCTCATTTCAAAGCCGTTCAACGCTTCGATGGCGGATTGGGCCTGGGCGTCGTTGGCCATCTCGACGAAACCGAAGCCGCGGGACCGACCGGTCTCGTAGTCGCGGATGACGCGGGCGGAGGCCACTTCGCCGTATGGGGCGAAGACGGCCGCCAGTTCTTCATCGTTGCTGGAGAAGGGAAGCTGTCCGATGTAGATCCTCATAACTCGAATCACTCCTGTTGAGGTGGATAAATGTATTCCGATTCCCCGCACAGGGAACGGGCAATCAGGCCGGCGCCGTGTCCCGGACACGGCGGCGCTCAGGATCCATCAAGGATTGGACGCAGTCAGGGGGGTGGGGCGGAAGAGGGGCAGGTCAACAGGCCGGTTCGAATCCTTGCACGATCGCTCTCTTCAAACAGCGGCGCCCGGTCCGGGATTTCCTGAGGGACGACCCACGGCAGGGGCGCTTCTCTCTGACGGCGCCACGATATACGGGCCGCGGTGAATTGTCAATCGCATTCATGACCACGAAATTCACGAAACACACGAAAGTAATCCCACCCGGAATCCGCAAGCGGAACCACGAACCACACCAACCACACGAAAGGTTTCAATTCCCAAACCAATCATTCAACGCAGATGGACGCTGATTATTCATGATTCGTGATGATCCAACCCAAAGACTGATCATAAGCATTCATATCCAATCTGCGTCCATCTGCGTTGAATTCTTCGCGTCCTGCGCGCCTTCGCGGTAAATCCGCAATCCGCAATTCGCAATCCGCAATTGGAAGACTCCGCAATCCGCACGAAAAAGGAAGGGGCTTCCCGGAGGAAGCCCCTCGAACGACTGGCTGAAGCGAACTAGAAGATGAACCGCAGACCCAGCTGGATCTGCCGGTTGGCAAGCGCCGCGAAGGTCTTCCCGAGGTTGGCGTCCGTCAGCGTCACCACGGGATTGGTGTAGTTGGTGTGGTTGAACAGGTTGAACGCCTCGGCACGGAACTGGACCTTGGCGCCCTCGCTGTTGAACCAGGGCACCCGCACTTCCTTGAATATGGAAAAGTCCACGTTCCAGAAGCCGGGGCCGCGGAACGCGCCGCGGTAGTAGTCGCCCTGGGGGTTCCACAGGTTGACGGAGTTCCGCCAGTTGAAGTTGGCGTCGGTCGGGCCGACCTGGTTCCCGTCGGTGGTGAAGTCGTAGCTCACGATGTTGGGCCGGCCGGGGGAGCGGGAACCGGTGTTGCTGGTGCCCAGGGTGTCGCGCGGGACCTTGTAGTCCAGCGGGTAGCCCGAGTTGGCCTGCACGATGCCGTTGACCTGCCAGCCGCCCACCAGGGCCGCCAGCACACCGGACATGTCGCCCCCGAAGGCCTTGCCGGGACCGAAGGGCAGCTCGTAGATGAAGTTGGCGCTGAACACGTGCCGGACGTCGAACGAGGCGTAGCCCCGGTCATAACCCGGATTGTACCAGTCGGAGCGGAACGGGGAGGACCCGCCCTCGGTGTAGACCGACTCGGACCCGTCGTCCAGGGCCTTGGACCAGGCGTAGTTGACCTGGAACTGGAGCCCGTCCTGGAAGCGGTGGCTGAAGGAGGTCTGCAGCGCGTGGTAGCTGGAGTGGACGGAGGGGTCGATGTAGTGGATGCGCACCCACTGGGAATTCTGCACCAGGCCGTACCAGACCGCGGTCGGGACGGCGTTGGCGGAGCCGAAATTGTCCTCGATCTGCTGGATCAGCTCGTCGGTGGGATGGTACATCTGGTTGGGATTGCCCCGCACCAGCAGGTGCACGCCGGCGCTCCCGGCGTAGGTGACGTTCAGGATGTTGCCCGGCCAGAGCTCGCGCTGGACGGACAGGTTCCAGGTCTGGATGTAGGGCTGCTTCCAGTCCTGGTTGTAGATGACCTGGTCGGCGTAGGATTCCGCCGGCAGGTGGAGGGTCACCTGCGGGATCGGCGTGCCGTTGCCGTAGTAGGAGGCGTCCGGCCAGGCGCCGGAGTGGCCGGCCTCGTCGGTCGGATCCAGGCTGGTGGTGCCGAAGGGGAACTGGGCGGTGTTCCAGGTCAGCAGGTTGTCGAACAGGCGGTCGTACGAGATGCCGTACCCGCCGCGGAGGGCCGTCTTGCCGTCGCCCCAGGGATCCCAGGAGAACCCGATGCGCGGGGCGAAGTTGGCCTTGGGCGCCTTGTATACCGGCTGATCCTCGGCCAGGATGATGTCGGCGCCGGTGCCCTGCCAGTTGGCGGGCGCGCCGTAGTACCACCAATCCACCCAGCTGCCGGTGGACCAGTTGGCCGGATCGAAGAAGTCGGTCTGGTTGGGCAGGTGGTAGCCGGAGCCGATCATGGTGGCATTGTCCACGTTGGACAGCAGGTTGTTGACCTCGTACGGGGTCGGCTTCCACTCGTAGCGCAGGCCCAGGTTCAGGGTCAGGTTGGGCCGGAGCTTCCAGTCGTCCTGGATGAAGAAGTCGTACTCCCGGCTCCGCCAGCCGCGGTGGTCGGTCAGGCCCGGGATGAACTCCGTGCCGTCGCTGTAGATGGACTGGTACGCGTAGTCGGTCTGGCCCGCGGCGATGTTGGCCAGGACGTCCGGACCGGCCACGCCAAAATACTGGTCGAAGTACAGAATCGGGTAGATTTGGAAGTTGGTCTCGGAGTTGTCGTGCATGTAGCGGAAGTCGATGCCGAACTTCACGCTGTGCGCGGCCACGTTCCAGGAAAGGCTGTCCTTGATCTCGAAGGTGCCGGTGGCGCGCCATTGGTCGCCGAGGGCCTGGGGCCCGCCGAAGTCGGTGAAGTACGTCTGCGGATCGACGAACCCGAAGGAGAAGGCCAGGTCCACCGCGTTGGTCTCGGGCCGGTGCCAGCCGGCCACGACGCGGTTCTGGCCGACCTTCAGGTCGTTCACCATGGTCGGCGACATGATCCAGGTCCAGTTCAGGGCGATGGAGTTGGTGTGCCCGTTGAAGGGGAACATGCCCAGGTCGGTGGTGGGCAGGGTCCGGGTGCCGGGGGCGTCGTTGGTGTTGTAGTAGTACCGCGCGTAGAAGGAGTGGTTCTCGTTCAGGTTGTAGTCCACCTTGGCGGTGTAGGTGTCGACGTCGGTGGGATTGGGCTCGGACCAGGCGTACTGCCCGTTCATCGCCACGCCGTTGCCGTCGAAGATGGACGGGTTGCCGGCGTTGGGCAGCGGGTAGTACTGCTGGAAGATCTGGGCCATCTGCGGATTGGTGATGGTGTCGCGGAACGCCTGGGTCGGGACGACCGCGGTGACCGCGCCGGCGTTGCGGATGCGGGTGAATTCCGTGTTGAAGAAGAAGAACAGCTTGTCCCTGACGATGGGGCCGCCGATGGAGCCGCCGAACTGGTTGCGCTTGAACTCGCCCTTCTCCAGGCCGGAGAGGTTGTTGGCGTAGGTCGAGGCGTCCAGGTTCTCGGCCCGGGTGAAGATGTAGGCGTTGCCGTGGTACTCGTTCGTGCCGCTCTTGGAGATGACGTCGATGATGGCGCCACCCGCGCGGCCGTACTCGGCGGACGGGTTGGAGGTGATGACCCGGAACTCGGCGGTGGCGTCAACGTTGGTCTCCACCACGTTGCCGTAGACGGCCGTGTCGTTGTTGTCGACGCCGTCCAGCTGGTAGTTGGTGCCGCGAAAACGGGAGCCGTTGGCCGAGGGGCCCCGGCCGTCCACCTGGGCCACGACGCCGGGCGTCAAATAGACCAGGTTGAGGGGATTGCGCCCGTTGAGCGGCAGGTCGGTGATCCGCTTCTCGTCGATGACGTTGTCGAGCTGGGAGGTGGTGGTCTCGACCTGCTCGACCTCGGCCTTCACCTCCACTTCGGTGGTGAGCTCGGACACCGACAGGGTCAGGGGCTGATTGAGCTTGTCGCCGATGGCCACCTTGACTCCGGTGACCTTCACCGGCTGGAAGCCCTCCAGCTCGGCCTTCACCTCGTAGGTGCCGGGGCGGATGTTGGTGAAGATGTAGTAGCCGTTGTCGTCGCTGAGCGCCTGGCGGGTGGCGCCGGTGTCGGAGTGGGTCAGGACAACGGTCACGCCGGGGATGACGCCGCCGGTGCTGTCCTTGACCACTCCCTCGATGGACTGGTCGGCCAGGACGGCCAGGCAGCCCAGGGCCAGCCACAGTATCACGATGGGCAGTCGGAGTGGGCGAATCATGGTAACCTCCTGTGGGATTTTTTTCAGCGGTCCCGCGGCGGCTTTTGCCGGATCCGCGGCCCTCGGCGGGCCCCGGACCGCCCCGGCGCCGGGTCATCCAATTTTTCCGATCGCCGGGGCGCCCCCGCCTCGCCGTCCGGCGGTCCGGCCGACCAAAGGCCGACACTGCGGGTCGCTAGCTTGACGATACTATGTATGTAAACAGGATTTAATGGATATGTGACATTCGGGCCGGAGGGAGGGATGAGCGGGATGAATCCGGGGACGAAAAGCCTGTCCAGCGGGATTCTCCAAAATTACCGATTGTCTTCCCGGCGGATCAAGATCTGAAAAGAACGAGGAACGGCCGGAATAGCCGCAACCGTTGTGCCAACGGCTGCCGCCGGCGGAGATCCGAACAACACCCCGATGAAATGGGGCTTTCAGGGAAGCTGGTCGGATTCGACACAGGTGTCACAGCGTACAAAATTCTGGATAGACATACATATTTTTGGATGGATCCGGCACAGAGGAAGCGGCTTGAGGGGAAGGAGGCCGCGGGGCGGGGCCGCGCGGTCCGGCAGTTCGCCTGTCAGATCGCCGCTCCGGTCAGGGCGCCCAGGTTGTCGCGGTAGTTCCGGCTGAGCGTCAGCTGGGTGCCGTCCTGCAGGATGACCTTGTACTCGCCATGGAAATAGGTCTGCAGCTCCCGCACCCGGTCGATGTTGACGATGGTGCAGCGGTGGATGCGGACGAAGCGGCGGGGATCGAGGCGCTCCTCCAGCCCGCTGAGGGTCTCGCGGATAAGGTGGGACTTCTTGCCCGCGTGCAGGCTGACGTAATTGCCGGCCGACTCCATCCAATCGATTTCCTCGGCCCGCAGCAGGATCACCCGGCCATTGGAACGAATCGCGAACCGGTCCAGGCAAGGTCCCGCGCCGAAGCCGCCGGCCGCGCCCGGGGTGCTCAGCAGGTCGCCTTCAGCCTCGGCGGCCGGGTTCCGCAGGTGCTTCCGGGCGTGCCCGAGGGCGTCCAGGAAACGGGGTCGGTCGAAAGGCTTGAGCAGGTAGTCGGCAGCGTGCACCCCGAACGCCTGCAGGGCGTACTCGTCGTACGCCGTGACGAAGATGATCACGGGTGTTTCCTCGACGCCGGCATCGCGGATGACCTCGAAGCCGTCGAGATCCGGCATCTGGATATCGAGGAAGACCAGGTCGGGGCGGAGTTCCCGGATCTTTGCGACCGCCTCGCGGCCGCAGGCACATTCCCCGACGATCTCGATATCCGGTTCCTGATTCAACAGCTCGCGCAGCCGCACCCGCGCAAAGGGCTCGTCGTCGACGATCAGGGTTCGAATCCTCATCTTGCACTCCCCCGCGGGGCTCTTCCCGAATCCATCCCCGCGGTTTCTGCCTGAGTCAAATACAGCAGTCCGCGTACCACCCGAGGCATATACGGGGCCCGTCGGGGAAATGTTTCACCTGTTGATTCAACGGATTGCACAAAGCTCCGCTCGGACCGGGCGACCGGCGGGAGCCCCTCCGGCGCTCAAGTGCGGGCGGCGTTCCGGGGCAGGTCGAGGGTCAGCCGAGCCCCCCCCTCGGGCTCCCAGGCGAATTCGAGGCGGGCCTTCTGGCCGCAGAGCTGCTCCAGCCGGAGGCGGGTGTTGCGCAGGCCGAGGCCTTCGGCGGGTTGGAGGCCGCCGGTCGGCAGGACAGGGCCGTCGTTGCGGAGGACGATCCGCAGCCGCCCGCCCGACGCACGCGCATTCAGTTCGATCCGCCCCGGCCCGGTCAGACGGGCAATGCCGTGGGTGATGGCGTTCTCCGCCAGCGGCAGAAGGATCAGACTGGGTATCGGGACCTCCATGATCTCCGGGTCGGCCTGGATCCGAACCTCCAGCCGGTCGGCGAAACGCGTCTGCTCGATGTCGAGGTACATGCGGACGGTTTCCAGCTCCTCGCCCAGCGGCACCATCTGGATCTCCGGCCGGTGCAGGCTCTTCCGCAGCAGCCCGCCGAGCCGGCTTACCACGCGGTCCGCCGCGGGCACGTCCCGCTGCATCAGGGCGGAGATGGTGTTCAGGGTGTTGAACAAGAAATGGGGTTGGAGCTGCATGGTCAGCACCTGCAGCCGGGTGCGGGCGAGACGCTCCTCCAGCTGCACCGCCCGCAGCTCCCGGTCGCGGTAGCGGCGGTACAGCTCAAGGGCCCCCGCGATGCCCACCATGAGCGCGTACACCAGGAACGCATAATAGAAGGAATTCTGAATCAGGTGCGGCAGGACGGTCGGGATCGAGGCATCGGCCAGCTTGTACGAGGCGGCGTAGCGCTCCGCGAAACTGTAGCCGGGGCCGAGCAGGGGTCCCACCACGGCGTCCGCCGAAAGGAAGAAGAGCTGGTCCAGCAGGACGAAGACCGCCAGCCCCGGCAGGTGCACGAGCACCCCCGCCCACCACCGCGGGCCTTCCGGGGGGAAACGCCGGATCAGCCAGATCACCAGCGGCACGAACAGGGCCATGATGTACCAATCCAGGAGCGAGGAGACGAGAACCGGGGAGAAGCGCATCTGCGGCGCCCGGTTCATCCAGGCCACGTAGGACTGGCTGGTGAACACCAGGGCCATCAGCGCCGGGAATCCCAGGGCCGCCAGCCACCGCACCCAGCGTTTCGATCCCATGGCCCCTCCAGCCGGACTGGTATGGCATTATGAAATTTTGATCCACGCGGATAACTCATTGAATCCGCCTGCCGGCCCAATTGTCAAGGAGTTTGTGACGAGCCGCCCGATGCTCTTGATCTCCGCGGGCAAAGCGCGTAGGATGCCCTTTTTGCGAGGAATCCCCATGGAGACGATGCCCCCCGGAAACGCTTCCTCCCTGCCCCGCCTTCCCCATCCGCCCCGGGCGCGGCGGGCCTGGGCCGTCGTCGGACTCACCCTGCTGGCCCTGCTGGCGTGGCCGGCAGAGGCCGTGCTGGCCCTCCGCTTCGTCGATCCGCCCTGCACGGTGATGATGCTGTACAAGTCCGCCGGCGAGCTGCTCCGGGGGAAGAGCCCGGCGTGGCGCCACCAGAACGTCGCCCGCCGCCAGGTGGCCCCGGCCCTATACCAGGCGGTCATCGCCGCCGAGGACCAGCGCTTCTTCGACCACCACGGCTTCGATCTCGTCGAAATCCAGAAGGCGCGGGAAAAGCACGAGCGCCGGCCGAAGCGGCCCCTGCGCGGAGCGTCCACCCTCACCCAGCAGGTCGCCAAGAACCTGTTCCTGCCCCCCTGGCGCAGCTTTATCCGGAAGGGCCTGGAAGCCTATTTGACCCTCTGGATCGAGCTGCTGTGGCCGAAGTCCCGGATCCTGGAAGTCTACGCCAACATCGTCGAGTTCGCCCCCGGCGTCTACGGCGCGCAGGCGGCCGCCCGGCACCACTTCCACAAGGACGCCCGCCGCCTGACGCCGCAGGAGGCCGCCCTGCTGGCGGCGGTCCTGCCCAATCCCGAACGCTGGAGCGCCAGCCGCCCCACGCCCTACATCCGCCAGCGGGCCCGGTGGATCCTCGGCCAGATGGCGCCGCTGCCGAAAAAGTGAGGGGAATTGCGGATTGCGGATTGCGAATTGCGGATTGAATCCCTTTCGTGTGGTTGGTGTGGTTCGTGGTTGATTTCGGATTGCGGATTGCGGATTGCGGATTAGAGGCCGGCTCTGCAAACTCTGTGTTTCTGCGCGGAATTGCCTGATTCGATTCCTATTGTAATTGCGATTCCAATCATCGGTTACGACAGGTACGCCAGTTCCTCGATCTCCAATCCGCAATCCGAAATCCGCAATCCGCAATTTCTGCCGATGCACCGATTCACCGTCCCATGCAACTTTTTCCGTTTCCTGTGCGTTCTTCTTTTCAGACGGACGCGGCCGCCGGCCGATCCGCCGACACCCTGCACTATCCGAGGAGGAATCATGCGGAAATCGTCCTACCTGTTTCTTCTTGCCCTGATCCTGATGGCGGCGTCGTTTTCGGCCTGCGATCTGACCGCCCTGGCCGGCGTCTCCGGCAGCGGCCCGGTCGTGCCGAAGGAATACAACCTGTCCGGCTTCGAGGCGGTGGAAGTGTCCCACGCCTTCGACGTGGTCATCGAGCAGGGTGACCGTTTCCAGGTCACCGTCAAGACCCACGAGAACCTGGTGCAGTACCTCGACGTCAAGGTCGAAGGCGACACCCTGCACGTGGGCTTCAAGGGGCTGCACAGCCTGAACAACACCGACGGCGAAGTGTACGTCCGCATGCCCCGGCTTCGTGCGGTGGGCCTGTCCGGCGCATGCGACGCGGAACTGCGGGGCGATTGGAAGTCCGAGAGCTTCTCCGTTGATCTCTCCGGCGCCAGCGATCTGAAGGGCCAATTGGACGCCGGCGAGGTGAAGCTGGAGTGCTCCGGCGCCAGCAGCCTCACCCTGACCGGCTCCGCCAACAAAACCGCCATCGATGGATCAGGCGCCAGCAAGTTCCACCTGGACGGCTTCAACGCGGGCGACCTCCACATCGAGCTCAGCGGCGCTTCCCACGCCACGGTCACGGTCAACGGCCGCCTGGATGCCGACCTGTCGGGCGCCTCGAGCCTGCACTACGGCGGCAACCCGACGCTGGGCTCCACGGACACCTCCGGCGCCTCCTCGCTGAAGCGGATCAGCAAGTAGGCGTGTTCCGGCCGAAGGCCGCCAGCCAGGGCACGCGGCCTTCGGCTTCCAATCCTGGCTTCGACCTTTCCGGGCCGGATTCTCCGGCCCTTTCGCTTTTCCACCGGCTCCTCCCGATATCCTTTCCTGAAACCGCCGCGCCTGAAATATAATCCGAACACCTTCCCCCAGGCCGACGGCGCTGGGCAAACCGAATGCGGAGGAGCACATGAAGATCGATTTCAGCGGCAAGGTCGTCCTGGTCACCGGCGCGTCCCGCGGCATCGGCCGCGCCATCGCCGCCGCATTCGCCGGGTCCGGCGCCCGGGTGGCGGTCCACTACCACGTCAACCGGAAGGCGGCCGAAGAGACGCTGGCCCGCCTGCCCGGAGGACCCCATGCCGTTTTCCAGGCCGACGTGGCCGATCCGGCCCAGGCGGGGGCCCTGGCTGACCGGGTGGTGAAGGAGATGGGCGGGATCGACGTGCTGGTGAACAACGCCGGCATCTTCGAGGAACACCCGCCGGCGGATTCGTCCTACGACGAGTGGCAGGCCGCCTGGCGGCGCACCCTGGAGGCCAACCTGGTCGGGCCGGCCAACCTGTCGTTCTGCGTCGTCCGCCACATGCTCGCGCGGGGCGGCGGCAAGATCGTGAACGTGTCCTCCCGCGGCGCCTTCCGCGGCGAGCCGGACGCCCCGGCCTACGGCGCCAGCAAGGCCGGGCTGAACTCCTTCAGCCAGTCCATGGCCAAGGCCCTGGCGCCCCGCAACATCCTGGTATACTGCGTGGCGCCCGGCTGGGTGGAAACCGACATGGCCGCGCCCCACCTGATTGGGGCGCCCGGCGACGCCATCCGGGCGCAGAGCCCGCTCAACCGGGTGGCCGATCCCATGGAGATCGCCCGAACGGTCGTCTTCCTGGCCGGTCCCGGCACCGACTACCTGACCGGCTGCGTCGTCGACATCAACGGCGCGTCGTACCTGCGGACCTGATCTGGTGTGCGGTTTCGAACTAGACCACGAAATACACGAAAGATCCCAATCCGCAATCCGAAATCGGGACCACGAACCACACCAACCACACGAAAGGTTCCAACCTGCCTTCCGCCCGGAAATTCAACACGGATGGACACGGATTGCCAAACCGATTCACACGGATCAATCCAACATGATTGATTCCATGAATAGCCCGATTGCCAGTGAATAACAGCTACATCCTGGAGCTACCCAAGCTCGATCCGTGTTCATCGGTTTGAGGATCCGTGTCCATCCGTGTTGAATCCCCCTTTGCGGACTTTGCGCCTTTGCGGTTCAATCCGCAATTCGCAATTCCAAAGCGGTGATTCGGCGCGACTGATGCCGCCTCAAAACCTGGAGCTTGCCGGGCGCCTCGTCACCGTACTCCAAAGTCACGGCACCGCGACGCCGTTGGAGTTGTAGCAACCGAACCGGATCAGCGTGCCGAAGATGGATGCACTTCCATCCAGGAGGCAGCAGAAGAACTTCACCGTGTGGTCAGTCGCGTCGCTGCTGTAGTAAGCATTGTAGCCTGCGGACGCCGAAACCGCCTGGAGGGAAGAATTGAATCCTTGAAAAACAGTCGTTCCATTGATCAGGATACAGGAGGCGGACCGGTTGGCCATTTGGTTGACGACCCCGATCACGGTGTCGCGGATCATCACCGTGGAGGAGCCTATCATCGCGATACCGGTGACGTTGTTTTCAAACGACGGATTGATCATGGCGATGGTGGCGTGCGCCAGGGTCAAGTTCGCGTTATCCACGTGGACAGCCGTGTTCAGCTTGGATCCGGAATCGTGCCGGAAAAGCAAGTTGCGGCCTGACACCACGCTGTCTCCGAGATTTAAAAGTACATTCGTTCCGGATGTCCCGCTTAATTCGAGAGCCAAGCCGCTGAGATCCACATCCGAACTGTGATCGATCCTGAGGACATAGTTCCCGGCGGCTCCATTGGCTTCGTTTCTCAGCGTGAGATCCCGCAAGGAAACCCCGGACCGAAGTGGACAATACGCCAAAGTTGTCCCGCTTCCCCCAGGGCCGCGAACGATCTTGCTCGCCAGGTGGCCGTAGCCCTGCACGGTGGTGTAATCGGGGAGGACAATATCTTCCCCGACCTGATATACCCCGGGGGTGATGAGGATCACGAAACGATGGGTGGAATCTGGGGCTTGCGCCACCACCCACTCGGCGGCGTCGACCGGATTGGTGAAATCGCCCCCCTGGGCGGCCACCACGACCACCGTCTCCAGGTCGTAGTTGGCGACATCAAGATTGCCGGCCACGATGTTGGCCAGAAGCACGGTGTCCGCGGCGTTCACCGCCTGATCGGCGTTGACGTCCGCACGGTTTCCGGCCGCCAGCGGAATGACGAACAGGACGGCGATCAGACAGAGAAGAATCCCCCTCATGAGGCACCTCCGAATCGGAAATTGAATCTCAATATTGTTAATATTCTATCACAAGCACCCGGCCGTGATCGGCCGGGGTGCAGGGGTGCAGCCGGTGAGCAGGAGAATCAAGAATCGCGTTTGTGTCCTGGGTACTGACAAGAGAACATGAAATCCCGCATCCCGTCAGTTCAAAGCGGTGATTCGGCGCGCTTGACAGTGCCTGTATTCCACAAGCATGCCTCGCGCCTCATCGACGCACTCCTAGAGGCCGTTCCAGGTCATGGCACCGCGACGCCGGTGGAGTCGCAACAGCCGAACCGGATCAGCGTGCCGTGGGTGTAGGCAATTCCATCCAGAAGACAATTAAAGAATTTGGCCATGTCACCACCGTTGTAGTACCAATTCTTACCAGGAGCAGCCGATGTGGATCGCAGGGAAGAGTGGAACACCTGCACCATGCTACTGCCGTCCTGGAGAATGCCGTTTGCAGACCGCCCCTCCGCCTGGTTGGTGACAGATACCGACGAATCCCGGAGGCAGAACGATCCTGAACCGAAGATCGAAAACGCAGCAGTGTCCGCGGGATTTGAATTATTGAGCATGACGACCTCGCCGTGGGTCATACTCAAGTCCGAATTGTAAGCATGGACACCCGTATTCACAAATGCCCCCGGATCGTGGTGAAATTGAAGATCATTTCCTGCCACCTCGCTATCGGTGAGGAAGAGAAAATGATTGACTCCTGCCTCGCCGGCAAGTTCCAGAGCAGCACCTTGCAGTTCCATCTGCGTGCAATGATGGATCTCCAACACGACGTTCTGGAAAGAATCGCCCGATTCATTCCGGAGCGTCAAATCCCGGATGGACACATTGACCGCTTCCCAGCAATAAACTGTCCTCGGCCCGCTCCCCGAAGCCGGGCCACGGACGATCTGGCTCACCTTTCGACCGTATCCCTGCAAGGTCGTATAACTCGGCATGAAGACATCCTCGGAGGTGATGTACTTGCCGGGAGTGATCAAGATAACGAACCGATTGGTGGCACTGGGCACTTGGGCCCCCACCCACTCGGCCGCGTCGACGGGGCTGGTGAAGTCCCCACCCTGGGCCGCCACCACGACCACCGTCTCCAGGTCATAGTTGGCGACGTCGAGGTTGCCGGCCACGATGTTGGCCAGGAGCACGGTATCGGCGGCGTTCACCGCCTGGTTGGCGTTGACGTCGGCGCGGTTGCCCGCCGGCACGGGCGCGGCCAATAGGATGACGATCAGGCAGAAATAGATCCCCCGCATGAGACACCTCTGGAATTCATTCGCCTGCAGTTGTTTGAAGTCATGGTAACCGACCGCTCCGAAACAAGTCAATCCGGATTCCCCCTTGCGTTCTCCGGCCCCTTTGATGAATACTGTGCGCACGGTGCAAGGAACATCTTATCTCGGGGTGGAATCCATGGATTTCCCGATTTTTCATCTCGACCTGATCGGCAACCGGATGCTGGTGGCCGTCATCGCGACGCTCCACGTGTGGATCAACCACGCGCTGGCGGTGGGCTTCCTCCCCCTGGTGGCGCTGCTGGAGTTCTACGCCTTCCGCACCCGCGCCGCCGACCCGGCCCGCGCCGAAGCCCTCGACCGGCTGGCCCGGCGGCTCCTGGGAGTCGGCTTCGTCATCACCACCTCCGTCGGCGCGCTGACCGGCGTCGGGATCTGGTTCGCCGCCTCCCTGGCCAATCCGGCCGCGCTGGGCAGCCTGATCCGCGTCTTCTACGGCGCCTGGTTCACCGAGTGGATCGTCTTCGTCCTCGAGGTGGTCTTCATCATGGCCTGGTACCTCCTCTGGGAGAAGTCCGCCGCCTCGGAACAGGCCAAGCGGCGGCACATCCAGGCCGGCGGGCTGCTGGCGCTCTTCTCCTGGCTGACCATGGCCATCATCGTGGCCATCCTCGGCTTCCAGATGGACCCCGGCAGCTGGCTGCAGCGCCGCTCCTTCCTGAGCGGCTTCGCCAACCCGCTCTACATCCCGCAGCTCTACTTCCGCACGGCCCTGGCCATGGCCATGGGCGGCGCCTTCGCCCTCCTCCTGACGCCGTTCTTCCTGCGCCGGGACGACCCCGCCCGCCCCGCGGCCCTGCGGTGCGTGGCGCTCTGGATGCTGGTCTGGTCGCCGGTGGCGCTGGTCGGCGGGGTCCTGTACCGGTCCGCCATCCCGGAGGCCCTGACCCCCGCCTTCCCCGTGGCGGTGTCCACCCTCGCTTTCCAGCAGTGGTACGGTTCACTGCTCACGGTGGTGTTCGGCGCCGCAACCGTCGCCTTCCTCGTGGCCGCCTGGGCGTTCCTGCAGCCGCGGCTCCTGCCCCGGGCCGCGGCCGTGCTGCCCATCGTCGCCCTCTTCCTGCTCCTGGGGACGTTCGAGCGGGTACGCGAGTTCGTCCGCAAACCCTTCGTCATCGGCGGGTACATGTACGCCAACGGCCTCCGGGTCGAGGATTACCCGCTCTACCAGCGGGACGGCCTGCTGCGCCATGCCGCCTACGCCGCCGTGCGCGGCGTCACCCCGGCCAACCGGGTCCTGGCCGGGGAAGAGGTCTTCCGGCTGGCCTGCAGCCGCTGCCACACCGTGGGCGGGCTGAACTCCGTGGTGACCAAGTTCCGCAACCTGGCCGGACCGGGCGGCGCGCTGGATGAAGCATTCATCCGAAATTACCTGCCGGGGATGCACAAAGCCTGGTACTTCATGCCGCCCTTCCCGGGCAACGCCGCCGAGCAGGACGCCCTGGCGGCGTTCATCCTGGAGGCCCACCGGACGCCCATCCGGCCCCGCGCCGACCAGGATGATGGCCTGCCCCCCGGAGCCTCCGCCTGGGCCCAATCCCCCGCCCCTGGAGGTGCCCAGCCATGAACATCCTGCCCATCCTCTGCCTCGACGCCGTGACGCCGCGGGACATCCTGCTGCCCCTCCCGCTGCCGGAGTGGCTCCTGGTCGCCCTGCTGGTCGTTTCCTTCCTGCTGCATATCCTATTCGTGAATCTGATGCTGGGCGGCGCCCTGGTCACCTTCTGGCTGGAGTGGCGGGGCCGGCGCGAGCCCGCCCTGGACGCCCTGGCCCACGAGGTCGCCCGCACCGTCACCGTGAACAAGAGCCTGGCCGTGGTGCTGGGCGTGGCGCCGCTCCTGTCCATCAACGTTTTCTACACCCTGTACTTCTACTCGGCCAACGCCCTGACCGGCCGGGCCTGGATCTCGGTGGTCCCGCTGGTGGCGGGGGCCTTCCTGCTGCTCTACCTCCACAAATACAGCTGGGAGCGGCTGGCGGCGCGCAAGACCCTCCACCTGGCCATCCTGGGTGCGGCGGTCCTGATCCTGCTGTTCGTACCCCTGATCTTCCTGGCCAACATCAACCTCATGCTCTTCCCCGAGCGCTGGGCCGAGGTGCGGGGATTCCTCTCGGCCATGCTGATGCGGAACGTGGTCTTCCGCTACCTGCACTTCCTCTGCGCGGTGGTGGCGGTCACGGGATTGTTCCTGTTCGGCTGGATGCGCCGGCCGGCCTACTCCTTCGCGGAGCGCCTGCCCGGGCTGGACCGGTCCGCGGTGCTCAAGCGGTGGTACGCGCTGGCGTTCTACGCCACCCTGGCGCAACTGGCGCTGGGTCCGCTGAACCTGTTCACCCTGCCGTGGCACGGGGTGAACTGGACCATGGCCGGACACATCCTGGGCGGCCTGGCACTGGCGCTGGTGGCGCTCCACTGGATGGCCCGGGAGCTGAAGGGCCCGCCGGAGCGCCTCGGCCGCCGCTTCGTCCCGATCGCTTTGATCCTCACGGGGACGGTGCTGCTCATGGGCGTGGGCCGGCACCTCTACCGGGCCAACGCCCTGGAGCCCCACCAGAAGGCGGTCGAGGAGAGCACCCGGCAGCACGCCGACGAGGTGAAACAGTTGTCGGGAAAATAGATCAAGCCTTGTCGGACTTGTATCCGGCGGGCCGGGGACGGCTCAGGAGCAGCAGTCCCGCGGCCAGCGCTGCCACGCTGAGCCAGCCGAACCAGTCGCCCCAGCGGCCGTAGAGCGTGCCGCCGGGGCCGGCCGGCACGGTGCATTCCAGATAGACTTCGTCCGCCTCATCGGAGCGCTTCTCGGCCACGGTCCGGCCACAGGCATCGCTGACGGTCAACCGGCCCTCCTGGGCCGTCCGGACCACCGCGAATCCGCCCTCCACCCCGCGCAGGACCGCCATGCGCGAGTGCAGCCAGGCGTCCTCCCCGAAGTCCCACGCTGGCACGCACATCACCCGTGCTCCTTCGAGGGCGTACCGGCGCGTCCAGGCGGGGAAGTCCATGTCCTTGCAGACCGCCACGCCCGCCGGGACGCCGGCCAGCGGGAGGACCAGCGGCCGGTTTCCCCCGTGGTAGCCCTCCTCCCACCCCGGCACCAGGAACGCCTTGTCGTACTCCAGGTACCGGCCGTCCGGCGAGAAGACCACGGCGAGGTTGCGTTGGGGGTTGATGCCGACCCAGTTCAGCCCGGCAATGACTGAGGAGTCGCCTGCTTGAGCAGTGCTGCTGAAGATTTTATAGACGTCGGCAGCGTAAGCAGGAGTAACGCCGACAAACTTCTCCGGCAGCACCACCACGCGGGCGCCCCGGGTGGTGAGCGTGGCCGCCCGCCGGGCGTACGCCTCCGCCACGGGGATCGCCTCGCTCCGCTCCTCCGTCCGGAAGCGGTCCACGGTCCGGTCGGTGACCGCCAGCCCGACGCGGATGGCCGGTCCGCCGGCGGGTTGCGCCAACCGGAACCACCCGAATCCCAGCGCCAGCAGCAACGGCACGAGGCCCGCCGCCAGCAAGGCCGCCGCGGCAGCCGGCCGGCGGCGCACCTGCCAGGCCGCCGCCGCGCCGGCCGGCGCCAGGGCCAGCAGGAAGGTGACGCCCCAGATCCCCGCCACCGACGCCACCTGGATCACCGGCAGGAACTCCATCTGGGAATAGGCCAGGCTGCCGAAGGTCCCGTGCGGGGAGGTCCGCGAGAGCAGGAACTCGTAGGCCGTCCATGCCGCCGGGAAGGCGAAGAGCGCCGGCCACGGCCCGGCGCGCCGCAGCAGCAGCCGGGCGAAGGTCACCGCCAGGGCAAACGCCGCCGCGGGGGCGACGATGGCCGCCGCCGCCAGGGCCGGCGGGACCAACCGGAGCAGGTAGGCCACGAGGTTCAGCTGGCCCAGGGCGAACGCGCCGAGCGCGCCGATCGCCGCGGTCTTCCAGCCCGACCGGAAGGCCAGGAGCAGCACGGGGAGAGGGGCGAACCAGGCCAGGGTCCCGATCGGGTGCAGGCCCGTCGAAAAGTAGAACAGCGCGGCCGAAGCCAGCACCGCCCCGACCGCCCACAACCCATTGCCCTTCCCCGACTCAGGATCCATGGAGGTCTCCCGCCTTTTCACTGTCGTCCTTTTCCGCTTCCTTCTTCCAAACGGGCCACGCCGGGGTGTTCATGAGCGGCCAGAGGATGCCGCGGGGCGTGACCAGCACCATCGGGCCGTTCTTCTCCGGGTCCACGTGCGCCGTGACCGCCTCCTCCTCGAGGCCGGAAACGTCCCACTTCGGGAAGGGGCACAGGGTGTAGACCGCCCCGAACGGCGCCTCCCCCACCGGCCGGGCGGTCACGATGAGCGCCCCCCTCTGGTTGCCGTCCAGGCTCAGGCGCACCGGGTGGCCCGGCAGGTCCCGGAGCGCCCGCGTGGCGCGGCGGCACCACCGCGTGCTGGTCCAGGCGGTGTAAACCGCGGCCCAGAGCAGGCTGGCGCCGATGCCGCCGCGCAGCAGCCAGATCCCCAGCGGGTCGCTCTCGGGTCGGAAGGGCAGGCCGACCGGATAGATGAAGAACAGGCCGAGCAGGATGAAGATCGGCGACCCCACGAAGAGGTTCAGGCGGACTTTACCGAGCAGTTCCGGGTGGATGTCCTTCACCGGCGGCCCTCCGGGGCAGTTTTCTGAGAAGGCAATCGTGGAATTGTAGCGCATTCCCCCGGAGAGTGAAAGGCGGCAATCCGAATCGGTATCGGAATCGGGGTTGATTTGTGGATTGATGCCGATACCGATTCCGATACCGGCCCCAATGAGAACGACGGACTTTTTCCGAGAGAGTCGGAGCAAGCGCACAACGTCAGCACCGGCAAGACGGTGAGTGGACGGAGTGGTGCGGCGCGGTCCCGGCATGCCGGCGAAATGATACGACTACCAGGATTTCTGGCTGACCGGTCGGATCCGCGGGGATCTGCGTTCATCCGCGTCCAGGATTGGCTCTGCGTCCTCCGCGCCTCTGCGTGAACTTCCTGATCCGATTACGATTACGATCTCGATTACGATCGACGAGTACGATCGGTCGTCGGTCATCGGTCATCCGTCGATTGCGAGCACGAGCACGATGGGGATCAGAGGGTGAAGGCGTACCCCACTTTCATGAAAAACGTCCGGTCGCTCTGCATCAGCCGGTTGTCCTGCTCGCTGACGTAGTTGTTCAGATAGTCGTCCGAGTACCCCAGGAAGAACACCGTCTGCGGGTTGAGCTTGTACGAGAAGAGCAGCTGGTTGAAGAGGTGGTGGTACAGCGGCGGATCCGGCGGGTCGATGTAGAGGTCGGCATTGTAGTCGTAGTTCGTGTACTGGCCGGTCCAGCGTACGAAGGCCCGGTCGTTGAACTGGTACGTGACCGTCGTCTGGGTCAGCCTGGCGGTGTACAGCCGCTCCCCGTACTCCGTCATCCGCTCGAAGGTGTAGCTGAGATCGAACTTCAGGTGCTGGCCGAGGTTGTAGATGACGCCGGGATTGATGTTGAACCGCCAGCCGGGCCGGACGTTCGAATAGTCGACCCGGTCCCCCAGGTTGACGTTGAGGTAGGCGTGGGTGTCCCGGGTGGGCTTCAGGCACTGGTGCAGCTGGAGCACGGTGAGGTTGAACGGCACGTGCTGGTAGACCTCCCGCTTGCGGGTCAACTGGGCCGTCGTGTGGGACTGGCGCGGCTCGCCCTCGTAGGTAAACGCGACCACCGCCGACCGGTCCAGCAGGTCTCCGCCGTCGGGATCGTTGTGCTGGACGTACCATCCGGAGAGGACGAACCGCGACCACCAGTCGTTTTCCCCCGGCCGCCAGATGTAATCCATCCCGCCGGCGTACCCGCGGGTGCCCACCTTGGGCATGAAGCCGAGGTCCGCCCGGAAATCCGTTCCCACCTGGGCGAATTCCCCCCACACGTTCACGTGGCGGGTGGAGTGGCTGTAGACCGCGTCCATGGCCCAGTCGCCGAAGTCGCCGGCCGGCTGGTCGTAGTCGACGACGACCTCCCCCGGATAGCGGGTCTTGGAACCGAGCATCTGCACCGTGACGCTGTCCCGGTCCGAGAAGCGGAGGAAGCCGTCGAAGCCGAAGACGCGGTTGAAATAGTCCTGCCCTTCCCGGTCGGTGAGGAGCGCGCCGAAGGTGTAGTTGTTGCCCACGTCGTACTTGTAGCGCGCCACGGTGGCGGTGGAATCCATGGCGAGCGAGGTGCCGTCGGAGCCCTGGTTGCCGGGGAAGATCAGGTTGGTGACGGTGTCCTGCACCACGTACGCGCCGACGGTGTGGTCGCCCTCCTTGCCGGTGAGCTTCAGGCCCCATGAAGGATCGCGCAGGGTACGGGTGTAGACGGCACGGAGAGGGGTGCTGAAGAAGTCGGAGCCCTCCATGAAGAAGGGCCGCTTCTCCGGGTAGAAGAGGGCGAAAGGCTCGTTGATGTTCACCTGCAGGGCGTCGGCTTCCACCTGGGAGAAGTCCGGATTGACCGTCCCGGACAGGATCATGTTCGGAGTGATCCCCCAGCGGGCCGTGACGCCGAAGTCGAGCTTCTGCTCCTGCTTCTCCATGTCCCCGTTCGGGAAATCCGGGCGGGCGTCGCTGCGCGTCCCGGTCACGGTGGGCACCACCTCCAGGTTCCTCCCGGGCGATGCGCCGTCGAAGCCTTCGATCTTGACGGCCTGGCAGAGATAGCAGTTGTTGTTGCGGTCGCGCGGGAAGAGGCCGAACTGGCGGCTCTGGTCGCGCGGGTAGCCGCGGACGGCGTCAAAGCCCCACACCTGCGGACCGGCGGAGCGCTGGAACCGCAGGGACGAGAAGGGCACCCGGATCTCCGCCACCCAGCCCCAGTCGGTGATCTGGGCGGACGCCTGCCAGATGGCGTCCCACTCGGTGCTCTCGTCGCTGTTCTGGGTCTCGATGAAGTCCGCCTGCACGCCCACCGGGTTGACCAGCAGGGCGAGGTCGCGGCGCTCGTCGTTGAAGGTGTCCAGGATGACGCCGGCCCAGTCGTCGGCGCCGAAGTTGTCCCGGTCGGCCAGGTGGGCCCGGATGTCCTTGGGTTTCGGGTCGTGGCACCGGAATCCGAAGTAGACGTTCCGGTCGTCGTAGGCGATCAGCACCTCGGTGCGCGCCGGCGGCGGGGTGTTCTCGCCCGGCCGCACCTCAAAGTTCAGCTCCATCAGCCGCGCCCGGCGCCAGGCCGGCTCGTCCAGGACGCCGTCCACCTTGATGGCGGACCGGATGCGCGGGATGCGCACCGGCTTCTTGGTGGCCGCCGCCTCGGCCGGGTCGACGGGCTCCAGCGGCTCCACCGGCTCCAGTGCGTCGGCCGGTTCGGGAGGAACTGGCGGGGCTGGGGGAGCCACCGTGCAGGGGCCCGGCGCACCGGCCGGCGGGAGGGGAGGAGCAGCCGGATCCGCCGGCCCGGCCCACACCAGCCCGAGCGCAAGCAGGCAGAGACAGAAGACGAGGAGCTGCCGCCCGATGGTACGGGTTCCCTTTCCGGTGGTCATGCTCATCGTCTGCCTCCTGCGAACATCCTGCGGCTTTGCCCATTAAACGAAAACGGAACACCGAATGTTGCCCGCCTGGGACGAACCGGCCTTTTTCCGGGACGGAAAAATCAACGAGCCCGTGGACCTGGCCCGACGGCTGGTTCCGCGGGAATCCAGGTCCAGCCGCGTCCCGGATCGCTTCTGCCCTCTGTGACTCCGCGTGTCAAGGACTGGTTCGATTACGATTACGATTGCGATTACGATTGCGATTACGATTACGATCACGAGCACGATGGACCGGGCAACATCCTCGGCCGGATTTCGTAAAACACGCAGACTCCCCGACCAGTCCGCCAGGAGGTGCGCGATGACTCCACTGTCCCGCCGGGATTTCATCAAGATGACCGCCTTGGGGACGGCCGCCTTCGCCGGCGGCGGCGCCCTGGCCGCATGCGGCAAAGAGGCAGGCCTCGGCGATCCGGCGGCCGGGCCGTCTGCCAAGCCGGCCGGCCTTCGGTGGCCGGGCCGGGTGGTCCGGGCCCGCCACCCCGGCGTGTGGCGCGACGGCAAGCTCGACCCCGCCGCGCTCCACCGGCTGCTGGACGCCTCCCTGGTACAGCTCACCGGCGTACCCGATCCGCGCCAGGCCTGGTCGGCCCTGTTCCGGCCGGGCGAGCGCGTCGCCATCAAGGTCAACAGCATCCCCCGCGGCTCCTCCCACGTGGTCCTCGCACTGGCCGCCATCACCTGCCTGCAGGAGGCCGGGATCAAGCCGGAGGACATCACCCTTTTCGACTGGACCACCGACAGCCTGAGCGACGCCGGCTTCCCGGTCAACCGGAGCGGCGCGGGCGTGCGCTGCTACGGCACCGACGGCAACTTAGCCGGCGGCTGGAGCGTCGCCGGCAAGCCGGTGCGGCTCAGCCGGATCCTGACGGACTGCGACGCCCTGATCAACATCCCGATCCTGAAAGCCTTCACCGAGGGCGGGATCTCCTTCGCCCTGAAGAACCACTACGGCTCGTTCGACATCCCCTCGGATTTCCACGGGCGGAACTTCGCCGCCGGCGCCATCGGGGTCAACGGCCTGGCGCCCATCCGCGACAAGACCCGCCTCGTGATCGGCGACATCCTGTCCTGGGAGGCCCGCCACGATGTGACCCACTACGCCGTGGTCGGGGGCGCGTCCACCCTGATCGTCAGCGCCGACCCCCTCGCCCACGACCGGGTCGGGGTGCAGGCGGCCACCGAGGCGTTCGCCCCCTCCGGCGCCAACGTCCGCTCCTTCCAGATGCAGGCCGAGGCGTGGCTGGCGGCCGGGGCGGCGCAGGGCCTGGGCGAGCCCCGCCCCGAGAAGCTCGACATCCGGGAAGTCCGCCTGGGCTAGTCGACGGAAGGTCAAAACGTTGCCACGCCCCTCCGCCGCACCCACCCCCCACGCGCCGCACACCGGGAAACCCGGGCGGGGGTACCTGCCCCACCTGGCCCTGGCCGCCGGCATCCTCTGCATCGGCTCGACGGCCATCTTCGTCCGCTGGGCCGGCTTGCCGGGCCCGGTGACCGCGTTCTACCGGTTCCTCATCGCCGCCCTGGCCGTGACGCCGTGGTGGCTGACCCGCCACCGCGAACCGGTCTCGCGGCGGGACGCCGCCCTGATCGTGCTCGGCGGCGCCTGCTTCGCCGTGGACGTGGCCCTCTGGAACGCGAGCCTGCTGCGCATCCCCGCCGCCACCTCCACGTTGCTGACCAACTGCGCGCCGCTGTGGATCGGCCTGGCCTCCATGCTCTTCTTCGGCGAGCGCCTGCACGGCCGGTTCTGGGGCGGCCTGGCCCTGGCCCTGACCGGGATGTCCTGCCTCGTCGGGCCGGCGGCGTGGCTGAAGCTCTCCTTCGACCCCGGCGTCTTCATGGCGGTCGGCTCCAGCCTCCTCTACGCCACGTACCTCCTGGTGACCCGGCGGGTGCGCGCCCGCGTCGGCACGGTGGCCTTCATGGGCGTCTCCGTGCTGACGGCGACGGCGGCGATGCTGGCGGTCAGCCTGGCGATGGGTCTCCCGCTGTGGGGCTTTTCGGCCCGGACCTGGCTCTGCCTGGGCGTGATCGGCATCATCGGCCACCTCAGCGGCTGGCTGGCCATCAACTACGCCCTGGGCCACCTGCCGGCCGGCCCCGTCTCGGTCAGCCTGCTGGGGCAGGCGGTGGTGACGGCGCTGCTGGCCATCCCGCTGCTGGGCGAGGGGCTGAGCCTCTACCAGATCGCCGGCGGCAGCCTGGTCCTCGCCGGGATCTACCTGGCGAATCCCCGCCGCCGGACATGATTGCGGATTTCGGATTGCGGATTGCGGATTGAAACCCTTTCGTGTGTTTCGTGTATTTGGTGGACCATTCTGCGGATTGCGGATTGCTTTGAAACTTCCAATTGCAAATTTCAGATTTCAAATTCGTGTGTTTCGAGAATTTCGTGGTTCCCCTTCCTTGACGAGGTTTTTCCAGTGGCTATCGCGCGTCCCGGCCGCATTGCTTCCGTAGTCAATTCCGGTTAGAATCGGCGCATGGATCCCTCCCTGGCCGACCGGATCATCCAGCTGGCCCTGGTGCGCGGGCACCTGTCCGCCCAGGCGCTGGAGCAGGCGCGCGCCGGCTCCGAAGCCGGCCCGCTGGCCGATGCCCCCGGATTGCTCGAGGCGCTGGTGCAGCGGCGCTCGCTGGACGAGTCGCTGGTCCGCCGCCTGGCCGACGAGCTGTCCGGCGTCCCGCGCACGCCTTCGGCGGCCGGCTCCGTCCCGGGATCGTTCCCGCACGCCGCTGGGGAACCCGGGGCCGACGCGGCCTTCCCCGCCCGGCTGGCCGGCTGGGAGCGCTACCGGGTCGTCCGGCTGCTCGGCCGCGGCGGCATGGGCGAAGTCTACCTCGCCGAGGACCCGCGCGTCGGCCGCAAGGTCGCCATCAAGTTCCTGCACCGGGACGACCTCGAGACCGTCGAGCGCTTCCTCCAAGAGGCCCGCGTCCAGGCCCGCGTCCAGCACGAGCACGTCTGCCGGATCTACGAGGTCGGCGACCTGGACGGCCGGCCCTTCATCGCCATGCAGTTCATCGACGGCCGCCCGGCCGGCGCCCTGCGCGACGAACTGGACTGGCGCGACAAGGTCCGGATCATCACCCGGGCCGCCGACGCGCTCCATGCCGCCCACAAGGAGGGCCTGGTCCACCGCGACGTCAAGCCCGGCAACATCCTGGTGGAAAGGAACGCGGACGGGGCGCTGCACCCCTGGGTGGTCGACTTCGGGCTGGCCCGGGAGCTGGCCGCGTCCGGCCTGACCGCCTCCGGCGCCCTCCTGGGCACGCCCGCCTACATGTCGCCCGAGCAGGCCCGCGGGTCCGGCCAGGGCGTGGACCGGCGGACCGACGTTTACGGCCTGGGGGCCTCCCTCTACGACCTGCTCGCCGGCGAGCCCCCCCTGGCCGCGTCGACCACGCTGGCCACCATCCTCCGTATCCTCAACGAGGAACCGGTCCCGCTGCGCCGCCGCGCGCCCGGCCTCCCAGCCGACCTGGAAACGGTGGTCATGAAGTGCCTGGAGAAGGACGCCGGCCGGCGCTACGACTCGGCCTTCGCCCTGGCCCGGGACCTCGAGGCCGTGCTGGAGGGCGAACCGGTCCTGGCGCGGCCGCCCAGCCTGCGGGAGCGGGCCGTCAAGCTGGCCCGCCGGCACCGGACCCTCACCACGGTGCTGGCGGCCGTGGCCGCCGTCACCCTGGTGCTGGGCGGCTGGATGCTGGCGGAGAAGTGGCGGCTGCAGTCCCAGGCCCGGCGGGCGGCCGAGTTCGGCCAGGAGGTCTCGGCCATCGAGCAGACGCTGCGGGTGGCCTACTTCGCGCCGCTGCACGACGTGACCGCCGAGGAGCGGGAGGCACGGGCGGCGTTGGCCCGGCTGGAGCGCCAGGCGGACGACATGGCGGAGGCCGCCGCCGGGCCGGGCCACTACGCCCTCGGCCGCGGCTTCCTGGCACTGCGCGACTCCGCCGCCGCCCGGCGGCACTTGGAGCGCGCCTGGGCGGCGGGCTACCGGGGCGGCGAAGTGGCCGCCGCCCTCGGCCAGGCGCTGGGCGCCTTGTACCTGGAGGAGATGGACCGCGCCGCGCGGACCCGGGGCAAGGAACTCCGGGCGGACCGGGAGGAGGAGACCGGGCGGACCTTCCGCGACCCCGCCCTGCGCTACCTCGCCCTGGCAAAAGGCAGCCCCTCCGTCCAGCCGGATTATGTCGGGGCGACGCTGGCCCTGCACGAGGGGCGCTGGGACGAGGCGCTGTCGCGGGCGCGCCGGGCCGCGGAACAGACCCGCTGGTTCTACGAGGCCTGGATCCTGCAGGGGCGCGTCTTGCGGCTGCGCGCCGCCGAAGCCCGCCGCCGGGGCGACACCGGAGCCTCCTTCCGCGACCTGGACGCGGCCGGCGCCGCGCTGGAACAGGCCTCGACCATCGCCCGGAGCGCCCCCGCCGCCTACCTTGAGGCCGCCCAGGCCGGCGTCCAGCGCCTCGAGATGGAAGCCGAGCGGGGCGGCGACGTGACCGCCGCCTACGCCGCCGGCCGGGCCGCCTGCGACCGGGCCGCCGCGGTGGATCCTTCCGACAGCCGGGTGCACACGCAGCGGGCCCTGCTCTGCTGGCGCCTGGCGGAATATCAATCCAACACCGGCGAGGATCCCGCGCCCGCCCTCGACCAGGCGCTGGCCTCGGCGCGGGAGGCCGTACGGTGCGGCCCCGCCGACGACGACGCGCGGCTCAACCTCGGGCTGGCCTGGTGGCGGCGGGCGGAGGCTGACCAGGCCCGGGGTGCGGACGCCGGGCCGGCCCTGCGCCAGGCCGCCGGCGCCCTGCAGGAGGCCGCCCGGCTGAATCCCAACTCGGCCGGCGCCGAGAACAGCCTGGGGCTGGTCTACTGGACCCTGGGAGAGACCGAGGCGGCGGAGGGGAAGGACCCCCGGCCCAGCCTGGACCGGGCGCTGCGGCACCTCGACCGGGTCGCCCGGATCAACCCGCGGCTGGCCACCGTGCACAGCAACATCGGCGGGGTCTGCAGCATGATCGGCACGTGGGAGATCGGCCACGGCCTGGATCCCACCCAAACCCACGACCGGGGCGCGGCCGCCTGCCGGCAATCCATCGCCATCAACCCGAGCCTGCCCCACCCCTGGATCAACCTGGCCAACATCCAGCTCCGGCAGGCCTCCTATCTGCAGCAACTCAACCGGGATCCCCGCCCGCTGCTCCAGGAGGCCATGGCCGCCTACCGGAAGGCCCTCGAGCTGAACCCCCGCTTCGCCGCCGGCTACACCAACCTGGGCGTGGCCTGCCAGCGGCTGGCCTACCAGGACCTGCTGGAGGGCGGCGACCCGTGCGCCCGACTGGACGAGGCGGTGGAATGGTTCCGGCGCTCCGAGGAGGCCAATCCGGCCAACCTCAACGGCTTCCTGAACGAGGGGGGCGCCCACAACATCCGGGCCCGGTACCTCCTGGACACCGGCCGGGACCCGGGACACGCACTGGGCCCGGCCCGCGCGGCGCTGGCCAAGGCGCGGGCCATCAATCCCAATGTCTCGTCGCTGCACCGGGAGCTGGCCGAGGCGGACCTGACCGCCGCCCGCTGGGCGGCCCGCGCCGGGGGACGCCCCGAGGCCGCCTTCGACGACGCCGAGCGCGAGGCCGGCGAGGCCCTCCGGCTGAACCCGGACAGCGCCGACGCCTGGTTCACCCGCGCCCAGGTGCGGCGCCACCGGGCGGCCTGGGAGATCGCGCGCGGCCGGCCGGCCGAACGCTGGATCGCCGGCGGGATCGAGGACGCCACCAAGGCCGTCGCAATCGACGCGGAGCAGGCCGAGGCCCTGGCGGCACGCGGCGCCCTGCGGCTGCTGCGCGCACAATCGGACCGGGATCCGGCCCGGGCCCGCGTGGAGGCGGAGGCGGCCGTCGCCGACATCCGCGCCGCCCTGCCCAAGGGCCCGTTCCTGGACCGCTCCCTGGCCCCGCTGCTGCCCGTCGCCGAGCGCCTCGCCGCCGCCCCGCGCTGACCCGCACCGGGCGGGCAACCTTCGCCCGGACACCCGGGGCGTGAGACGCCCGCCGATGTGCTACAATAAGATCCAAAGACAACGGGCTGACCCCATCCCACGGATCACCAGCGATTGCCTCTCCGCTCCCCGGCCAACCCGGCAAGGAGGATCCCGATGAAACGCATCCTGCGCCGATGGATCCCGCTCCCGGCCGTTCCCCTGATTCCAGCTGCGATGCTGTTCCTGGCCGCAGCTCTGCCGGCGGCCGATGGTCGGCTGGCCCCTGCCCCGCCCGATCTCCCGGCCGCGCCGGAAACCGCCGCCCCGAAAACGATCGAAACTGCCATCGCCGCCCTGGGCACACGCGAGTGGGACCGGGCGGTGGAGGTTTTAGCCGCCATCGGCGAACCGGCGGTCGAGCCCCTCATCGCCGCCACGCGGAGTGAGGTCCGCTTCATCCCCGGCCGCGCCTGCCTCGCCCTGGCCCGCATCGGCACGCCCCGGGCCAACGAGGCCGTACTGGCCGCCACCCACAGCCCCGGAATCCCACTGCGGGCCGGGGCCGCCGAGGCGTTGCGCTACATCCCCCCGGCCGCGGCCGTTCCCCGCCTGTTGGAGCTGGTGGCCGGGGACCCCGCCCCGCCGGTCCGCCGGGAGGCGGCCGCCGCCCTGGGATTCTTGCGGGCGCCGGAGGCCACGGGACCGCTGGTGGCGCTGCTGGACGACACCGATGAATATACCCGGGTGGCCGCAATCGAGGCGCTGGGCCGGATCAGGTCGGCCCAAGCCACTCCGCGGCTCACGGCCGCGCTGGTCGATCCCTCGTTCGCGGTTCGCTCTGGTGCCCGCGCCGTGCTGATCCAGTGGGGTGAGCACGCCTTGCCTGCGCTGCGCGCGGCGCTCGCCGCCGGGAATCCGGCACTCCGCTGGCAGGCTGCCTGCGCGCTGGGTCGGATCACCGCCGACGAAGCGGCGGAGACGCTGGTCCCGGCGCTGCGCGACCCCGACTGGAGGGTCCGCAACGAGGCCGCGGTGGGGCTGGCCCGTGGGCGCGCCGCCCGGATAAGGCCGGCCCTTCATGCGCTGGCGGAGGATGCCGACCCGGAGGTCCGCGCCGAAGCCGCCTGGATCCTTTCCGAGATGGACGCGCCCCCAGCCGGGGTATCGTTCCGCGAGACCGGCCTCCCGTTGCCGGCGGAACGGATCGAGCCCAAGACAGCCCTGTACCCGGAGACGCTGCCCGACCGGCCCGATCTGCCCTCCCCCGCCTGGACCATTGCCGGCGAGGAAGTTGTGATCACCCGCACAGCCTCGGATCGGTGGGCCGTCGTCCCGGTCACTCCGGCCAACACTCCGGAGAAGGGACGGCAGCGGTGCGTCGACGCGGGTGATTTTCCCGCCTTGGCGGCCACCGGCCTCCACTCCGAGGCAGAACTGGACCGCCTGCGCGCCATCACCGGCCGCTCAGTCGCGGAGATCACGGAATTGGGCCGGCCCGGCGGCCTGTCCACGGACGGGTTCATGGCCGGCGACGAGGACATCGTCTCGGTGCTGCGTGGTGACAACCGTCTCGTCGCCGCCCTCGGGCTGACCCACCCCGAGCTGGCCCGGCCGCTGTTCCACGTCTGGAACCTGATCCTCACGGACCTGGGCCTCCACCGCTGGGACATGGCCGCCCACCGTTGGAGCAACATGGCTGCCCTGGCGTACCACGGTCGCACTGTGTACCTGGACGCGGGCGACACCAAAGGCGGGCAGGAGTCCATTTTCGACGACGGCCTGCAGGGCGCGTTCTGGATGGAGCTGCGTGTTGAACTGGACCCTGCCGAACGGGCCTGGATGCAACAGCGCTATGGCCGTCTGGGGCCCGAACGCCTGGAGGAGCTGATCCGGCGGCTCACGCGGATCTCCACCGGCGAGATGGAGCCGTATTACATCCAGTGGTACGGGTTCTACGAGGGCCACTCCGGCTGGCGGACCGATCCTCTCGCCATCGCCTTCGTCTTCGGCCTGCGCCGCCTAGAGGACCTCGAGCGGGCCTTCCCCGGCCGCCTTCCCGAGGTGCTGGAGGGCCACTTCACCCGCGACGGGCAGTGAGGGGGGAGAGATCCAGGTTGCGGATGTCAATCCACAATCCGCAATCAACCACGAAATACTCGAAACACACGAAAGGGATCAATCCGCAATCGCTCCGAGGCTCGTGGCTCGAGACTTGAGGCTCGGTTCCCGGTCTCCGCAATTCGCCCGATCATTCAACGCAGATCTGCGCAGATTATTTATGATCCTTAATGATCCAACCTTTGGATGGGATCGATCACCACGAATCATAATAAATCCGCGTGAATCTGCGTAGAATGCCGGTTCCCCAATCCGCACTCCGCATTCCGCACTTGGGACAATCCGCAAAACGCAATTTCTCCTACCACCGGTTGTGCCTTTTTTCGGTTGAACGCAATTCCTTGTATTTTTTCCTTGCATCCGAAAAAATCTTCCGCTATACCTCCTCCAACAGCGTGAATCTATATTTGCGCTGTAGATAAAAAAGGAGGGACACAATGTCCACAAAGTCATCGACGCGGAAGACGACCCGCACCTCCGCCGGCACGGACCGGCCGGCCCGGAAGAGCGTCGCGGCGAAGCCGATGAAGGCCTCCCCGGCCGCTTCGCTCCGCGCCGACAAGAAGAAACCCAAGAAGTAGGCCGCCGGACGGCCGCCCAGCGCCCGGGCCGCGGCTCCATTCGGAGAGGTGCCCGGGCCGGGCGTCCGACCGGCTGCTGAACCATTGATCCTCCCCGGCGGGCGGGTTCCCCTCGCTCCCAACGAGGCCCCCCGCCGGGCGTTTCTTCTCCGGCATCCCCTCGTCTTTCCCTCCCGGCTCCTCTCCTCAGATCGGCACGTCGGCTCGCCGGCACCTCGAATGCCCCGCAACTTTGGCGGAAAGAATCCGATAATAGGAAACAATGATCAACTCCTGAGGAAGATTGCCATGACGGATCCGGGAGGCAGGATCGGCAGCTCGTTCGCCGAGCGGCTCACCCGGCTCTGCGAGACCGTCCGTGAGGTCGGCTCGCAGGAAACCCTCGACACCGTGCGCCGCCTGGGCCGGGAACTGGGCAGCGACGGCGTGGAACGCTTCATCGGTTCCTTCCATTCCATCGCCGAGGGGGACCGGAGCTTCCTGAAGGAGCTCTTCGCCGGCCAGGTAGCCGATCCGGACGCGGCGGCCGCCGGGGCGAAGAGCCTGCTCACGCGCGAGCTGGAGGGGCAACTCAAGCAGCGGCGCATCGAGGCGCACGTCACGGAGCGCCTCGGCATCAACCCCCAGCCCGAACCGCCGGGAGACTCCCTGCCCCGGACCGCCGCCTCTGCACCGGCCGCTCCGCTGTCGGCAAAGCTGGAGGTCCGCGCCCTCGGTCCCCAGCCGGAGCCGCCAGACCACCCGCTCCCCGGAGACTGAACCCCCTTCGCGAAATCGTCCGACCGGACCGCTTGAAGTTCGGGTCCGCCGGACCGGGAACCACGAACCGCAATCCGCCGACCATCCCGCGCGGATTGACGCGGACTCCACTTGATTCATTCGGATCCAACCCGGGACCGGTTCCGCGTGAATCTGCGCAGAATTCGGCCTCGCGTCCGGGGCGCCGGTGCGGCAATCCTCCATTTCAATCCGCAATCCCTCTGGAGCTCAGGAACTGGGGCTTGGGGATTCCGAGTCGACACCTGAAGTCCGAAGCCCGGCCCTGTTCGACTTGTCCGCGGGCCGGATTTTCGATATTCCGAATGGCCGCTGCTCCATCGATCTCGTTTTTTATCAATTGTTTATATTCTTCCTCTGCCCGGACCGCCCGGCGCCCCGCTTCCGCCGTCCGGTCGGCCGTTTTCGGGCCATTCTTCAACTCCAATGGAATCAGCCGAATATGGCCGCCTTCGGCGCGGGCTTTTTCGGTATTCCGAATATCGCACGCCAGGCCGCTCCCTGGCGGGAGAGGCCGTGTATGGTGGACACAACGAAGATGGGCCATCCATCCATCACTCCCAAAGGAGGGTACCGCCATGAAGGCAGAAGCCTTGAAGAAGGTCGTGGAAAACACTCTCAAGGAGATGACGGCCGACCGGATTGAGGACATGAAGCGGGAAACCCGCGGGCGCAAGCCCCCCGATCTGGTCAGCACCGAGCGGATCCAGCTCCGGGAAGCCCGGCTGGCCGAAGCGGAAATCCGCCCCTCCCCCACGGCCCGGGAGCGGATCCTCGGCATCAACGACCTGGTGGACGTGAACTACCTGGTCCGGGCCAGCCGGGCCGCCCGGTCGGTCTGCCGGATCGTGCTCCGGGACCGGGCGGGCCGGGAGATCGGCTACGGCACGGGATTCAAGGTGACCCCACGGCTCCTGATGACCAACCACCACGTGCTGGAAACGACGGCGGCCGCCGAGACGGCCCATGCCGAGTTCGACTATGAGCTGGACGCCACCGGATTCCCCAAGGCGACCACCCGGTTTGCCCTGGATCCGCGCGCATTCTACCTCAGTGATCCAGGCCTCGACTTCACGCTCGTCGCCGTCGCCGCCGCGCCGGTCCACGGCCCCGGCCGACTGGACGACTTCGCGTACCTGCCCATGCTCCGCGCGGAGGGCAAGATCAACCAGGGCGAATTCATGAGCGTCATCCAGCATCCGTCGGGCCAGCCCAAGCAGATCGCCCTCCGCGAGAACGAGCTGCTGAAAATCGAGGAGCGGGTTCTCTGGTACCAGTCTGACACCGCCCAGGGCTCCTCGGGTTCCCCGGTCTTCAACGACTCCTGGCAAATCGTGGCCCTGCACCACTCCGGAGTCCCCCGCACCGACGCCGGCGGGCATTGGCTGCTCAAGAACGGCCAGCCCGCCGGGGCGGACGCCGAGGACAGCGAAATCGACTGGATCGCCAACGAGGGAATCCGGGCCAGCCGCATCGTCGGGTTCGTCGAGTCCAACGGGGAGCGCGGGCCCCTCCTGGACGATTACCTGCGTGCGGCCGCCGGGCAACTGCCGCCCGGCCCCGCCCCCGCCGACGGGGAATCCGCCCCGGCGCCCGGACGCGCGGCCGGGCTCCAGCAACCGGCGGCCCCGCCGGTTCCGAGCGCCAGCATCACGGTGCCGGTGACGTTCACCATCTCCGTGGCCGGGGTCGTGCCGCCGTCCGCCGAGGCCCCCGCGTCCGCCGGCGGCGCCGCCGAAAAGATGAAGGTTCCCCTGGTGGACGCGGACTACGGGAACCGCCCCGGTTACGACCCGGACTTTCTCGGCATCGCGGCGTCCCTGCCCGAGGTCCTCGACCCGGACCAAGTGGCGCGCCTGGAGGACGGCGGGCACGTCCTGCCGTACGAGCACTTTTCCATCGTGATGGACAAGAGCCGCCGCCTGGCGATGCTCACGGCCTCCAACGTGGACGCCCGCCCCGAGAAGAAGGAGCCCGAGGAGGGGCGGGACTATTCCCGCAAGGGGCTGGCCGGCCTCGGCCCGAAGGACACCGAGATGTGGCTTATGGACCCGCGGATCCCGGAGTCGCACCAGCTGCCCGACCGGTTCTACACCCGGGACGGAGGGGCCTTCGACAAGGGCCACCTGGTCCGCCGCGAGGACGTCTGCTGGGGTGACACCTACCTGCAGGTGCAGCGGGCGAACGGCGACACCTACCACACCACCAACTGCTCCCCCCAGGTCGCCGACTTCAACCGCTCCGGCCAGGGCGGGCTGTGGGGCAGGCTGGAAAACGAGATCCTCCGCCAGGCCAGGTCGGAGCGCTACTGCCTGTTCGCCGGCCCGTGGCTGCAGGACGGCGACCGGATCTTCGTCGGCCGGGACCACCGCGGGGAAGTCCGGATCCGCATCCCTTCCGCGTACTGGAAGATCGTGGTCGCCCGGAAGGGGAACGCCCTGCAGGCCTTTGCCTTCCTGCTGAGGCAGGACCTCCGCGGCGTGCCGCTGGAGTTTGCCGCCACAGCCGAGTGGGCCGGCTTCATGGTGTCGATCCGCGAGCTGGAAGCCGGCCTGGGGTGCCTGCGGTTCGATCCGGCCATCGTGCAGGCCGACCAGTTTCAGACGGTTGGCGGCGATGAGCTGCTCCGCTCGGAAGCCCTCGCCGGGCTGACCCGGAGCGCCGGGCTCCGGCGCGGCTGAGCGGGCGGGGCAAGGGCACGAGCCGTCATGGACTGGCTACATTTCATCGGGATAACAACCTATCCCTCCATCGCCGTGTTCGAGGCGGAGGCCAAGCGCTACGGGGTGTCCCGCCGCATCAGCGGGCAGGCGCTGCGGCGGTTCCAGTTCGGCGACCGCGTGTTCCTGTTCCGGAAGGAGGAGAACCGCGCACGCCTCTTCGGCCGCTTCGACGTGGAGAAGGTCTTCGCCGCTTACTCCGACGAGGCCGCCGCGGCCATCGCCGCAGAGCTGGGGCTCAGGGTGGGTGGGGCCGGCCCTGCGGAGGGGGGGCCGGGCGGGGAAGGCGCCGAACCGGGCGGAGAGCGCATCGAGCGGGAGTGCGGCTTCTTCGACCCCGGCCCCGATCTCCCGGTGAAGGGATCTCTCCCGCAACTGGCCGGCGCCCTGATCCGGCACGGCGCGACGCATTTGATGATCGGCGGCCCCTTCCAGCGCCACGAGCCGGTCTGGGCCCCCATCGTGTTCCAACGGGGCTTCCGGACACTGGACTATGAGGGGCTGATCCGGGCCGAGGCGGAGCGGGAGCCCCGTCGGCGGCTGTTCGGGCAATTTTACCCGGAGCCTCCCGAGGTGCCGCCGGCCGAGAGGCCCGCGCCACCGGGCGGCCGCCTGGTGCGCCTCGATCTCTACGTGCAGCGCCCCTCGACCCGGGCCCGGCGGAAGGTGTACGACCAGTTGCTGCGGATCCCGCCGGCCGAAGCGGCCCGGGCGCCGGCGGTCCCCGGGGTTGAAGCGCTGGAACTCAGGGAAGAGGTCCCCTACCGGGTCGTTCCGGTGTTCTACGCCACCGACCGGAGGGACGCCGGCGGGGACGATCCGGAGGGATGCTTCAGCGGGGAGCGCGGCCGGGATCTCGTCTGCGGCTGCTGCGAGGTGAGCATCCCCGACCGGCACGAGCCGGGCCAAGTGGAGCGGCCGGCGTGGTTCCGGCTGGAGTTCCGGGAGAGCCCGGAAAAGCACGTGGCGATCCTGCGCCTGGAGCGGCTGCCGCCGGACGGCTTCGCCGCCCGGCTGGCCGGGGCGGCCGCCCGGAAGCCGGACCAGGAGGCGCTGCTCTTCGTGCACGGCTACAACGTCCGGTTCGCCGAGGCCGTCCGCCGCACCGCCCAGCTGGCCTTCGACCTGGGCGGGACGCTGGTGCCGGTCTGCTTCAGCTGGCCCTCGGCGGGCGCCCTGCTGCGTTACGCCGGGGACCGGGAGAACGCCGAGTGGGCGGTCCCCCACCTGGCGCAGTTCCTGGGGGAGGTGGTCGCCCGCGGCGGCGCCCGCCGGATCCACCTGGCCGCCCACAGCCTGGGAACGCTCTGCCTGTGCCGGGCGCTGGTCCAGTACCTCGACGCCGGCGGGGCGACGGCGCTGTTCGACAATCTGATCCTGGCCTCGCCCGACATCGACCGGGACATTTTCCTGGAACAGCTGGCGCCGCGCATCAACGACTCCAAGGTGGGCCGCCGCGTGACGCTGTACGCCTCCAGCAACGACTGGGCCTTGTCCCTGTCCGAGATGTTGCGGGGGAACAACGTGCCCCGGGCGGGCACGGGCGGACGCAGCCTGGTGGTCGCGCAGGACATCGACTCAGTGGACGCCTCCGCCGTCCCCTGCGACCTGCTGGGCCACAGCTTCGTCATGGAGGCGGCGCGGCTGTTGGAGGATCTGGCCGGCCTGATCGTGCGGCGCCATCCCCCCGACCAGCGCAACCTCCGCCGCCTGCTGCGCGGCGCGCTGCCCTACTGGCTGATTCCGGCCCGGTGAGCCGCCCGGAGAGCGGATCGCGTCCCGGCGGAATCCTTCCCCCGCCCACCGCATCCATTCCGTGTCCCGGTACCTGGCCAGCCGCAAGTCGAGTTTCAAATGGGAAACGAAGCAATGAAAAGCGTCCTGCTCTTATTCCTGTTCAGCCTGCCCGCGGCGGTCCTTGGCGCCCCGACCGAATCGTACGACCTGGCCACCTACACGCCGCCGGCCGGCTGGACGAAGGCGGTCCAGGAAAACGTCTGCACCAGCTACACTATCACCCGCAGCCAGACCGGCGGCTACTGCCAGATCTTCGTCCTGCGCAGCATGCCCAGCCGGGGCGGCATCACCGAGGACTTCGAACACGAGTGGCGCAACATCATCGTGAACCAATACCACCCCGCCGACGCGCCCCGGATCACCGGCCCCCTCCCGAAGGACGGCTGGCAGGTGAAAGCGGGCATCGCCCCCTTCGCCTTCAACGGCGGGCAGTCGCTGGCCCTGCTGACCACCCTGACCGGTTACGGCAGGACCGTCAGCATCGTGGCCGTCACCAACCGCGAGGATTACCTGCCGGCGATCGACGACTTCCTCGCCTCCGTCGTCTTGAAACAGCCGGACGCGCCCTCCCCCGGGATCGCCGCCGACGCCGGCGCCGGCGCGTCCATCGTCGGCACGTGGGGCAAGAAGGGCGGCGTGCGCCAAACCTACGGCGACCCGGTGTCGTACGGGAATGCCGGCTACAGCAAGGACCAGTACACGTTCCGCGCCGATGGCACCTACAGCTTCGTCTCCAAGACCTTCCGCTCCGCCTATTCCGAGATCCTCCTGGTCCGGGAATCCGGCACGTACCAGGTCCGCGGGAACATCCTGACCGTCGCGCCGCAGCGGAGCGTCATCGAAGCCTGGAGCAAGAAGGACGGCACCGACAAATTCGGCGGCCGGATCTCGGTCCGGGAGCGGCCGCTGGAGCAGACCACCTACCGGTTCACCCGGCACTATTTCTCCGGACTGCAGGAATGGAACCTGGTCCTGCAGGCGGACGCGCCCACCCAGCGGGACGGGCCGTTCAGCGGCAACACCACCTTCGCCAACGCCTGGTACTACGCCCCCATTTCCTCCACCAATCCGGTCATCGACTTGCCGGGCGGCCCCGCCCGATAGCCAGCCCCCCGCTGACACCGCGCAAGACCCCGTCGGTTTCTCGTCTGTCTGCCTGATCGGATCACACTCCGCGCCCGCCGGCCCTATGAGCCGTACTCCGGGTCTACCCAACCCGGCCGACCAAACATTTCGAGTGTCAAGTCTCGAAAAGCTTTCCAGGGGCTCCCCTGTATGCCGCACCGAGCACCAACTGGATCCCCCAATTCGCAATTCACAATTCGCAATCTTTTCATCGATCTCAAAGCGGTGATTCGGCGCCCAACCAGCCCTCGCAACCTCAAGGGCCACCCGTGCGCCTCATCACCGCACTCCTGTACATTGTGAGGCAGATGCCGGATCCAGCCGGCCGCGGAAAACACCACCGCACTCCCGTTCCGCCAAGGACCCGTTTTGGACTTGTGTTTCCGCGGCCTTTTCCCATTCCGTCGGCGTCGAGATGAACGGAGCGGGTCCACCGGATTCCGGAAGCGGTATGATGAACCCGCCGGCACCTTGCCGGGAACACCGATGCATTCGGTTCTCGGGAGGAACTGTTTTGGGCCAGTGTCCCGGCAAGGGCGGCGTGAGGGAAGTTCCAGTGGGAAGTTGCGCGCAAAGCGCCGGTACAGGAGCGAGCGGACCTCACGGCCAGCTGGCAACGTCAGCATAAAGGAGGACGCGGCATGAGTCAATGGGCCTGGTGGGTCGGGATCGACTTGGGGTCGATCCGGCACGAGGTGTGCATCCTGGACGGGCGAGGTCGGGTAACGAAGCGGTTTGCGGTCGATCATGATCCCCGCGGCCTGGCCCGGCTGGTGGCAGAGATCCAGGCGGTGAGCGGGGGGCAGTTCGAGACGGTCACCGCCGCCTTGGAGACCCCTCATGGCTTGGTGTGCGAGGTGCTGGTGGAGCGAGCGGTGGCGGTGCACGCCATCAACCCGAAGCAACTGGACCGGTTCCGGGACCGGTACAACGTGGCCGGAGCCAAGGACGACGCGCTGGACGCCCGGGTGCTGGCCGACAGCCTCCGGACTGACACGCGCCTGTATCGCCGGGTGGCGCCGCTGCCGGAGGTCAACCTGCGCCTGCGGGAGTTGTCGCGGGCGCTGGCGGAAGTGGAAGGCACGTTCCGCCAGCAGGCCAACCGCCTCTGGAGCCTGTTATGCCGGTATTGCCCGGCCCTGCTGAAGTTCTGCCCCGGCGCGGACGAGCCGTGGCTGTGGGCGTTGCTCCAGGCCGCCGGGACGCCAGCCACTCTGGCGGCCCTGACGGAGAGGCGGTTGGCCACCCTGCTGCGGCCGTACCGGATCCGTCGTTTCTCCCCGGCCGAGTTGGCGGCGGTCCTGCAGGCCGGCGGGCTGGCCGGCGATCCGCGGGTGGCCCAACTGTGCCGGGAACGGGTCCGGTTGCTCCTGGCACAGTTGCGGTTGCTCCACCGGCAGCTCGGCGACCTGCAGAAAATGATCGGCCGCATCCTGGCGCCGGCCTTGCGGACGCAGACGGAGGGAACTCGCCCGGTGGCCGCCGCCACCCCCCGTCGGGCCCGGGCCAACCGGACTCCCGCCCCGGCGACGGCGCCGGCGGGGGAGCCCGGGTGCGCCCCCGCGGCGGACCCACCCCTGACCGACATGGATATCGTCCTGTCCATGGTCGGGATCGGCTGGAAGACCGGCGCCATCCTCCTGGGAGAAGCCGCCCCGTCCATCCGCCAGGCCGATTACCGCTCCCTGCGCGGCGAGAGCGGCACCGCCCCGGTGACCCAACGCAGCGGCAAATCCACCCTCACCCTCATGCGCCGCGCCTGCAATTACCGCCTCCGCGACGCCTTGCATCATGCGGCCGGCGTGGCCATCCAACACGTCGAACCGTGGAAAAAGATCTATCATCGGATTCGATCCCAAGGGGGTTCCCATGCCCGCGCCGTGAGGCAGATCGCCGACAAAATGCTGAAAGTCCTTTGCGTCATGTTGAGAGAAAGGACCCTGTTCGACATCCACCGCCTCAACCGGCTGGTGGTCACCGGGTAATTCGTCGGGTACCCCCCGACCATTTCCTCTTGACACTATGTGGGAAGTCCAAAGCCGGGTGCCTCATCACTGCTAGAGGCTACCGCAAGATCACCGAGTCATCTCCGCCGCGCAAACCAGCCCGTAGCCTCGCTTCCAATCCGGTCGCTCCCCACGTCATACACGACGGCTTTGAAGGATGGGCTCTTCAGCTTGCCCGGGATTTTAACCGAGACTTGGATACCCTCTTGTAACGCCCTTGCATAATCAGCTTGAGTTAAAACCACCGCTAGGTCGTTCCAGGTGCTTCCACTGTTCGATCCCTCATCATCAGAGAACAAGACAGAGAGATACAATTTCCCTAGATACTCGTCACTCTTCATCTGCCAACGGATGCTCTTTGGATCAATGGTCAATCGGACACGGTAGACCGGTCGCCCTTGGTTATCCTGTTCCTTCATCAGCTTGCAATTAAATTGAATATTGTCTATATTTTGAAACAAATTCGCGGCTGTGCTGATTCGACTGTAGGCGAGGAATTCTTCGGAGTCAAACGCTTTGGGCAGGCGATCTGCGTAATACCCATGGCGATACCCGAGGTTGACATTGGAACGGTTCACCTCCACCTTAATGTGGCGGTATCGTCCGTCCCATGGAATGTCTCCGGGATCATAACCCAGGAGATAATAGGAGCGGCTGGTCGAATCTAATTGATCTAAAGATTTATCAATTTCAGAGTGAACGGACCAATCTCCCCCGGTCAATTCTGCTAATTGCCGCAAACTGGATAATGCGTGTGTATAATCCCTTTGGAGAGATACCGATTGAGGAGAAACCGTTTTCCCCCCTGTTCTAGAATCGCGTGAATAGACGGTGATCGTCATTTCACCGGCCATTCCACCTGTCTGGAAAGTATGGATAGAAACGCGAGCATCATTTGCCATCGCAGCTAAACTTCGTTCATCTTCCAGACGAGGTAAAAACAATCCCTGGTCAGAGAAAAACAATATGTACTTATCGCCGTCGAGATAGCGCAGGTAACTTAAGGCAGTGTATATATTCTGAATGTCCAGTTCTGTCATCCGGGCATTCGCAACATACGATCCAAACGACAGATCTGTTAAAGCATTGTATTGCAATAGGTCGAAGGGATCAGGTTGCAGTCTCTCACTTAGGGGGGATGTGGGAAGTCCGTCGGGACGTTGAGAAAGTTGGGCAGAATCGTCTTTGATAGGCGCAATGCCTGCTCGGTTTTGAGATGATAGAGAGTTGGGCATCCTGAGCTGGTGCTCGGCCGATGTGACTCCGAAGATCTTATCTATATATCCTTGAATTTCACCGGGCACATCACCCCCGTACAAATTTGCCAGGCCATTTCCTTGAGATTGTTTCCAATAGTACGACTCCACTTTACTTCGGTACTTTTTATAGCGATCGAGAACCTCAAGCGCGATTGTATGATCAGCAGTGAGCTCTGTAGCCCGGTTATAGGCCATAACGCCGATTCGATCGGTACGGAGGAGCTTTGTCTTGATGAACCGAATGATGTCATCGGTCGCCCCAAAGCTATCCACAATCCCGCCACGCCCCATTAAGACCAGAAAGATGCGGTTCCTTTTTGGCACGAGTTCCAGCGCCGGAATTCGACGCAGTCCTTCGCTTTCGACAGCGTAACCCTGGCTGCTACTGAGATCCTCGAATGAAAAGTACTGCAATTGCTGAGGAATGTTCTCATCAAGTATCCGGAAGTCCTCCTTCGTCAAGCCTTTGATGGGCTGACCCTTTGAATCAGTAACGTGAACGATTAGAGGAATCATCTGGACTATGACCCGCTCCTGAAGTGGAGAGTTTGATGGGGACTGGCCTGCTACTTGAATAAGCAACTTCACCAACACTAGCGATGTGATTAGCAGAGCTCTTACTGAAAATGACTTCTGCAACATGAGAACATTTTTCCCTTTGGTTTACTTCTTCAAGTAATCTGCGGCTTTGAGTTTGATGATCGCTTTTTCTGCCTCTTCCCGCACAGGATAAAATACCGTCTTTCCATCTGTGGCTCGTTTCAGCGAGTATGGATCTTGGCTCATTATTTTTTGAAGTTCTGGCAGGAGATCTTGGGCATTGATTTCTCCTGTAGTATACACAAATTGCGTCCTGACGGTGGGAGACGAGTCATTCAGACCCGCTAACAGAACTTGCTCCAAGACCTGTTTATCGAGCACTGAAAGTTCATTCATTTTCAGTGTTTGTCTTATGATACCCGCGATGCCGATCCTTACTTCCGGACGGCAAGTGGATTTCATCGCCGATTGCAGCATGTCCGGTTTAACACCTAATTCGGAAATTGTTTCCCTCGCCGCCTTGGCGTTGAACGCCCCAACTATCAAAGCAGGAATAGATCTGGGGTCCTTGAAACTGGCCACGACTTCGACAAGGTCGGGGTAGTATCCTTCTCCGTGTAGTGGTTTGATTGTTTTATCTTTAAGATATTTCTGGAACCAACTTTCGTTCTGCTTGTTTTCAAACTCCAACAATTCGATCAACGCCGCCTTTACCTCCTCCTTATCAGTGTAATCCTGCAGATAATTAAACGCTTTAGCTCTGACCTCCCAGTTGGCATCCTTCAAGAACCGGATATTCTGTTGGAGAGTGTCATCAAGTTCCGAAGACGCGAATGTGCTTCCTTGAACGATCATGCCAATTAAGAGAAAGATTGCGACACAAGTTTTGTTTCTAGCCATCATGATTATTACTCCTTTTCCCTCACCATTCCATATGACACCAAGTAGGTGTATCTTGGAAGTTTTCTACTTTTGTTGCCCCTTGCATATACGCCCCATTTGAAAGAATTATCCAATCATCATAATCCCTCAGACCATCTTGATTGAAATCGTAAAGACGAATATCAGCTGCTTTCCCGTATATATGTTTGCTTTCAAGAGCTGCGCCAGGTATAGGATCATTGTGAATAGGATTTCTATATCCACTACTAATAGACATCCCAAGGCCGTTAAGTGAACATTCTACATAATTTCTAACGGCTTGGAGATTTGAGGCAATTTTGAAAATGCACCAAGTTGGATAGTCCGAGGTATTCACCTCAGAGATAGGAAAATTTCCGGGGTTTTGGTAAGTTTGTGCGCTAACGAATTCACTTCTCGATGGTTTGATATTTTTTGATTTATCGATGTACTCCTGTCTGATTTGATCACGTACATCTTGAATAATTGACCTCGTATTTGAGGTCAAGATTAAACCATTGACCGTTACCCTGGCTGTGACAATATAGTTTAAGGGGAAACCTCGTCCATTAGAGGCTTGCGGTGCGGTCACGGTCAGGTCGAGTTCCGCACCCCTTACCGCTTGTGGATTAGGATAATTTCCGCTATTTCCCGGCTGATTAGGATCGTCGGTCATAATCCACTCGATCATCCCGTTATAAGTACCATCGAGACTATCTGGCTGGAGATTTGCTTTAACATGAACTTTGTTTTCAGCAGCCAAAGTAGTGAAGGAAGTATTGTCATTTTGACAACTGACCTGGGTGAAATCTAGTTTCATCGCAGTCACTTGTACGTCAGCCGGTTCGCAGTACACCCCTTTCCAAGCGACAATATTATATTCACCAGGCGTAGAAAAATAATATGAGAAAACTTGCATCCTCGTTGTGGTTTCGTAGATCGGCAGGGCATTTCTGTAGACAGTCCAAAATGGATAAATATTTGACAGGTGACTCAGCGCGGTAAAAGATTTAGAATTTCCAGCAATTACATATTGGTGTGCACCACCGTCGATGAACACTTCGCACGGCGGAGGTTGCGGATCTTCCGGAGGTACAATCTGCGGAATGAAGGAGAACTCGTACACTTGACAGTAAGCGGATGTACAATAGTCTAGATCGCCAAAGTTATCGTAGAAACAAATGCAATCATCGCCAATCACCAGAGTGCTCACAGATGAAAATTCAGGTGGCTTAATTTCAATAATTCTTGATGCAAGGTCGTTTTTGTGAAGTTTCTCGTTAGATGACTCCACGGTCGCCCATTTTAACAAACCATTTTGCGCCAAGTACTTCACCCACAGATTCTCTTCAACCGTCGGGTACACAATTTGGAAAGAACCGGTCGTATCATCGAAAGTCAGCCCGGCCCAATTGGAATTGATCAATCCCGCTACTCTAAGTTTCCATCCGGGGAAAAGAATCTCATCGTCATCAAGCGGTGACGGATACAATCTGCCCGACTTTCTTCCATGTTTGCCATCCGAAATCGCCTTATTGGTCGAAGATCCCACGGCATTAAGATTGTTTAAGATCTCAGCAGAAATCAGCTGATTAGCTTGGTTGTAATGCATGAGATAGGAACGTTCTTGCTGATCTAGCTTTACAACGTTCCCAGCTTTGTCAAATGCCAAATTCAACGCAAGCAAACCATCAAGGAAAATTGAATACTGGGTGGCCTCACGCTTGGTGGTGATAGAAGTTGATGTTTTGAGTGTCCCTATGATGGTACTTTCTATGCAACCTTTCAAGTCGTACATATGTCGCAATAATTCGCTCGATCCCGATTCTGCCGTCTCCAAGAGACCAAGATCATTGTATCGCCCCTGAATTGTTTCTTTGTCTGTGATCAGGGAGGTCGGCATCATTTTGTCGCTATAGTCTAAGTCAAGCCACTCTCCAGAGGGGGATAATATCCTTATCGGGCGGCCTTGCTGATCCCATGCAATTCTAAGGACCAGATCACCTTCTTGCTCCCAAGTTGTGATGTTTCCGTCCGAATCCCGCTCAAAAGCACATCTTTCACCCCTGTCAGTGGACACATTGATGATGTCCCCATCAAGATTTCTCTCAAGCTTATAATAGTGCCCTCCGGGCCAAACGATCTGTACTATCTGGCCAAAAGCGTCATACTCGTAGTGGCATCTGCCCCGATCGGGCGTTTGGATTGAACGAATGAGACCATTCTCATCGTAGGTATAAGTGGCTTGAGTCTCATCGTCTATTCGATACTCTTTGACCCTATTTTTCTCATCCAACAGAAGAGTATGCCGCTCTCCAATTCCATTCTTGACTGTGGTTGTGACACCCAGATCATTGAAATAAAATGTAGTTGTATGATTCAATCCGTCAATCAGCTGCGTGCTTGCTCCGTAATATTCCACCGTATATCGCAGGTCGTCTTCATCTACTAAAGAATCCACACGCCCCTGACCATCGTAACTGGCCTGTAGAAGTGCTTGGTTGTCGGCTGACTCAATCCTCTCAAGTTGCCGCAGGTTATATTTCAAGTACCAGGGATTTCCAGCGCGATCGATTACTTCTTTTAAAAGACCTGATTCATCAACAGAATAATGAACCTCACGCCCTAGACTGTCGCTCACTCTGTTTAAACGACCTTGCGAATCGTAACTAAACTCTGCTGAAATTCCATCTGAGTTCTCAATTCGATTCAACAGACCATCCCGATAATGAATGATTAGTTGATGACCCTTACGGTCTTCGATGGAGGTTATACGGTAGATCCCATCTATTAAATTGAAATGTTTCTTAAGACCAACCAATGAACTAACAACCACTTGTGTATCCGAAATCTCTTCCTCTAGACTATAAGTTGTGGGTTGATTATCAAGTTGTTTGATTTTATTTCCAGCTTGGAGAAAGTGGACAACTTTCCCACTAGCTAAATGTAGATCAAACCTGTCCCCTTCCCTGATAACGTATTCATCATAACTCAGTCTCCAGCCCTTACCAATTTGGGTCAGGGACTCCTCACCCATGCTGGAGTAAATCCGACTGACAACGATTGGCAAATGACCATCTAACACTAAATCCCGGATTCTGAATGAAAGTTCTCCAGTACTTGTCCTAACCAGATGAGAACTGACTCCATCAAAGATACTTCCGCTATTTTCAAACAAGATATGAGTACGATTACGTTTGAACTCTTGAAGAAGACTCTCAAATTTGTCGATGTCCTGATTAACTGGATTTGAAGTCGAAATTCTTGTTTCCATTTCTACAGGGGATATGTTGATATCATGATCATCTTCGATATTCTGACCTACTTGAAATCCCCAAAATGGCAGAAGAATGAATGCTAACTGCAGGGCAATCCTCCCCATGAAACGCCCTTGTCCAGATTTCCCTCTCAGAACCTCCATGTTTCCTCCTAGTCGCTATTCGTTTAAACACATTAACTTTTCTTCATGGTTCTCGAATGCATGACAATTTTGGGTCCATTCGAACGAATGGGCGGTCTGATAGTGAACCTCGACGATTCTCTTGATGGCCTCCCGCTCTTGCTGCAGCGAGGCGAAACTGCTGTTGTGCAAAACCTCGGCGCTCAGGATGGAAAACCAGAACTCGACCTGCTTGCGTTTGATGGCATGGGCGGGCGTGAAGTGGAAGTGGGTGTTTTGATGTCGTGCCCGCCACATATCCTGTTTCCCTCCCACCACATTGCCCGCATAGCCACGCAGTATAGAAGTAAGTGTTGCCGTGTTTCTTGTTCCTTCCTGTTTGCGTTCACACTATCATCTCAAATCATCTCAAATCGTCCCGATGACGGTGACCTCCGTGATGCGGGCGTGGCAGGATTCCTTCAGGGGAAAGGTCACCTGGAAGCCCTCGGCGGTCCAGGGGCAGATGAAGCGGCGGGTGAAGCGGACCGTCCGGCGGCTGTCCACGATCGTCTCGAGTGCCGCTCCGCCCGCGAAACCCGCGCCGTCGCCGTTCGGGGAGCGCTCGACGAGGAGGCGGTAGCGGTGGGGGCGCTGGCAGCGGGGGCAGGTGGGGATGCGGAGGTACTCGTCAGTCATGGGTCACTCGGGGCTCGGGGAGCGGGACTCGGGACTCGGGGATCGATAGATTCCAAGAAACCATGCCCGCCCTTTCGTGTGGTTCGTGTGGTTCGTGGTTCTGATCCCGGAATCACCGCAAAGGCGCGAAGGCCGCGAAGGGGAACCGGGGATCCAAGTGAACGCCGAACGTCGAACGCTGAACGGGGGGAACCAGGGAGGGCCTGGGCAGACGCGTCAGCCCGCAGGGGGTGAGGCCGACGAGCGCCTGCCCAGGGTCCCACGCGCACATTATCCCGCGGAGGGCGTCCGGCCGGGCAGTGCGGCGTGACATTTTCGGTTTTCCGAATGGAAAAAGCCGGGGGGCGGCGAGGCGTCCATGCAAGTTATTGATAATTTGAGATTTGAAATTTCAAATGGGGAAAGAAAAGAGAAGTTATTTTATCATCAATCAGTTGAAATGGAAGAGGAAAGTTGGAGAAATTCGGGGTTTCGAAGAGCGGCGGGAATGGAACCGCGAAGGCGAGAGGCACGCGGAGCAGAATTCAAACGCGGATTAACGCGGATTTTTTATGATGAACGCGGATCCAACCCAGGGTCAGATCATATTGGATCATAGGGAAATCAGCGTGGATCTGCGTTGAATGCTGCTTTGTGTTCTCGGTGACTCTGTGGTGAGGGATTGGAGCCGGGCACGATTCCGAGTACGAGCACGATTACGATCGACGAGTACGATCGGTCACCGGTCATCGGTCACCGGTCATTCGCCGAGCACGAGCACGAGCACGAAAAATCAGTAGATCTCCGGGACGAAGTTCTGGTCCGTCAGGGGGGGGCGGACGTAGGCCGAGTGGTCCTGGCGCGGCGGCAGCTCGATGGGCTCCGGCGTCAGGTCCTCGTACGGGATCAGGCTCAAAAAGTGGGCGATGCAGTTGAGCCGCGCCCGCTTCTTGTCGTCGGCGTTCACCACGTACCACGGCGCCTGCTTCACGTCGGTGTAGGCGAACATCTCGTCCTTGGCCTTGGAGTACTCCACCCACTTGGCCCTCGACTGCAGGTCCATCGGGCTGAGCTTCCAGCGCCGCGTCGGGTCCTTGATCCGCTGCTGGAACCGCCGCTCCTGCTCGTCGTCGCACACCGAGAACCAGTACTTGATCAGGATGATGCCGGAGCGCACCAGCATCCGCTCGAACTCGGGGCAGGAGCGCATGAACTCCTGGTACTCGGCCTCCGTGCAGAAGCCCATCACCCGCTCGACGCCGGCGCGGTTGTACCAGCTCCGGTCGAACAGGACCATCTCGCCCGCCGCCGGCAGGTGGGGCACGTAGCGCTGGAAGTACCACTGGGTCTTCTCGCGCTCGGTGGGCGTGCCCAGGGCGACCACGCGGCAGACGCGCGGGTTGAGCGTCTCGGTGATGCGCTTGATGGTGCCGCCCTTGCCGGCCGCGTCGCGGCCCTCGAAGAGCACCACCACCCGCAGGCCCTGGCACTTGATCCACTCCTGGAGCTTGACCAGCTCGACGTGGAGCTTGGCCAGCTCGCCCTCGTAGACGGCGTCGCTCATCTTCTCCTTGCGGGGCTTGACCTGGTCGCCGCAGGGGCGCACCGTCGGGGCGACGGACGCGGGGGGGGGCGGGTCGGCCGGAGCGGCGGTCACCTTGACTGGCTGCCTGGCGGCGGCGGCCTGCTCCGGCGCGGTGTCACGGCCGGCGTGCTTGCCATGCTTCGCTTCCTGATGCTTCTTGGGATGGTCCTTGTGCTTCTTGGACATGGATCCTCCTTGCGGGCCGGGGTGACGTTTTTTTCATGGTACCCAAGTCGGGGCGGAAATGCAGCAACCAATTGCGAATTGCGGATTGCGGATTGCGGATTGCGGATTGAAATCTCACCGCGAAGGCGCGATGAGGAATTCAACGCGGATTACCGAGGATTTATTATGATTAACGCGGATCCAATCCTGTATTGGATCATATTGAATCATAAAGCAATCTGCGTCAATCTGCGTTGAGTGATCGGCTTGCGGATTGAAGTATTTCGTGTGGTTGGTGTGGTTCGTGGTTCCGATTCCAGATTGCGGATCCTTTCATGTGTCTCGTGTATTTCGTGGTTGGTTTCCTGGTCCGTTTCGCGGTCAGTTCCGGGTGAGCTGCTCGAGGGCGGTGCGGACCTGCGGCGCCTGCGGGCTGTCGGGCGCCTTCTCCAGGTACGCCTCCAGCTCCGCCGCCATCCGCTGGAACTGCTTCCGCTGCTGATAGAGTCTGGCCAGCAGCAGGTGGACGTCCGGCCCGGTGTGCTCCAGGGAGACCGCCCGGCGCCAATGCGACTCGGCTTCGTCCAGGCGCCCGGCCAGGTAATCCAGCCGGCCCAGGTCGACGCGCGGCTCCCCCTCCTCGGGATAGAGCAGGACGGTCTCCTCCAGGATCCCGCGGGCCTCCTCCCCCCGCGCCGTCGCCGCGCACACCTCGGCCAGGTTCAGCCGGGCCAGCAGGTCGCGCGAGTCGAGGCGGAGGCACTCCCGGAAGGCCCGCTCGGCCCCCGCGGCGTCGTCGGCGCAGCGGCAGGCGACGCCCAGCCCCTGCCAGGCCTTGACGAACGGCGGGTGGCGCTCGATCGCCTTCCGGAAACGCTCGATGGCCTTGTCGTATTTTCCGGCCTGGAGCTCCGTCTCCCCGCGGGTGTACTCCTTCCAGGCCTTCTCGGGGATCTTCAGCTCGGCCACGGACACGGTGGGGGAGTTCGGGATCGCCTTCGCCTCCATGACCGGCCGCATCCGGATCTCCACGCGCTGGAAGCCGGTCCCCCGCTCCACGGCCTCCACCGAATCATCCACCGGCCGGTAGCCGTCCAGCTGGGCCGTCAGCCGGTACCGTCCCGGCACCACCTCATGGAAGCGGAACCGGCCGTCGCTGCCCGTGACCGTTTCCGCGACCAGCTCCGACCGCTTGTAGAGCCGCACGGTGGGAGTGCCGGTCAGGGGGGCCCCGCTCTCCGAGCGGACCACGCCCTCGATGGTGAGGGGCGTGGAGCGCGGCCGCGGCGTCCCGGCGGACCGGACCTGGGCCAGCGCGGCCACGGCCAGCAGGCACCCGAAAACCAAGATGGCGGAATGTCTCCGGTTCAATTGTCGCTCCTCATTGCTTTCGGATCGACTCCAAGGCGGCGCGGACCTGGGGCGCCTGCGGGCTGTCGGGCGCCTTCTCCAGGTAGGCCTCCAGCTCCGCCGCCATTCGCTGGTACTGCTTCCGTCGCTGGTAGAGCTTGGCCAGCAACAGGTGGACGTCCGGTTTCGTGTGGCGCAGGTCGACCGCCCGGCGCCAATGCGATTCGGCTTCGTCCAGCCGCCCGGCCAGGTAGTCCAGCCGGCCCAGGTCCACCCGGGGTTCCCCCTCCTCCGGGTACAGGAGGACAGTCTCCTCCAGCAGTCCTCGCGCTTCCTCGCTCCGGGCCGTGGCGGCGCATACCTCCGCCAGATTCAGGCGGGCCAGGAGGTCGCGCGGGTTGAGGCGGAGGCATTCCCGGAAAGCCCGTTCGGCCCCCGCGGGGTTGTCGTCGCAGCGGCAGGCAATTCCCAGCCCCTGCCACGCCCGGAGGAAAGCGGCGCATACTTCGATGGCATTCGAATAATGCCCGATGGCCTTGGCCCACTTGCCCGCCTTAAGGTCGCTCTCCCCGCGGTTGTATTCTTTCCAGGCTTTTTCCGGGATCTTCAACTCGTCCACGGCCACGCTGGTCGAGTCCGGAACCGGATTCGATTCCACAATCGGCCGCAGACGGATCTCCACGCGTTGGAATCCGGTCCCGCGATCGGTCATTTCGATCGAATCCTCCAACGGCTGGTACCCCTCGAGCTCGGCGGTCAGGCGGTAGCGGCCCGGATTCACTTCCGAAAAACGGAACCGGCCGTCGCTGCCGGTGACGGTCTCTGCGACCAGTTCCATGCGCCGGTAGAGCCGCACCGTGGGGGTCCCCTTGAGGGGAGCCCCGCTCTCCGTGCGGACCAATCCCTCGATGCTCAGGAGCACGACATGCGGTTTGAGAGTGCCTGCAGATCTGGTCTGGGCCGGCGCCATCACGTTGAACCATCCGGCGAGCATCATGATCACGATCCAACTCCGTCTCATGGCTCCTCCTCATGGCTTCCGGATCGACGCCAGCGTGGCGCGGACCTGGCCGGCGTACGGACCGCCGGGGTCCTGCCGGAGATACTCCTCCAGCTCCGATACCAGCGCCGCCACCTGCCGCCGCTGCAGGTAGAGCCTGGCCAGCAGCAGGTGGACCTCGGGCCGGGCCCGGGGCAGCGCGGCGGCCTGTTTCCACTCTGCCTCGGCCTCATCCAGCCGGCCCGCCTGGAAGTGCAGCTTGCCCAGATCCTGGTGGGGGTCCGGCTCAGCCGGATGCAGGGCCACGGTTTCGTCCAGCAGGCGCCGCGCCTCCTCCCCCCGGCCGGTAGCGGCGCAGAGCTCGGCCAGGTTCAGCCGGGCGCGCAGGTTGGGCGGATCGCGGCGCAGGCACTCCTGCAGCGCCCCCCTGGCGCCGGCCGCATCGCCCAGCCCGCGGAGAGCGACGCCCAGCCCCAGCCACGCCGCGGGAAAGTCGTCATGGGCTTCGAGGGCGCGGCGGAAATGCCCGGCGGCGTCGGCGTACTTGCCTCTCTGCAGACTCTCCTCCCCGCGGTCGGATTCCCGGCGGGCCTTCTTAGGAATCTGCAATGACTCCAGGGACACCGTCGGCGGGCCGAACCGGACGACCGCGGACGGGTCCGGCCGCAGCCGGATCTCCAGCCGCTGGATCGTGCCGCCCCGGCCCGACAGCTCCACGGTATCCTCCGAGCGCTGGAAGCTGTCCGCCCGCACGGTGAGCCGGTAGCGGCCGGTGGGAACCTCCGGAAACTGGAACCGGCCGTCGGCGCCGGTGACGCATTCCCGGAGCAGGTCCGACTCCCGGTACAGCCGAACGACGGCGTGGGCGACGGGTTGCAGGGCCTCCGCCGCCTGGACCTGCCCTTCCAGGGTGAACGGCAGGGGCCGCGGGACGTAGGTGCTCCACGCGGGGCCCTGGCCCCACCCCGTCAAGGTGGCGAGTGCCCCGAAGACCATGATCAGAAAGGTCCGGTTCCGCATGCCGCCTGCCCCGCCGCGTCCCGCCCGGGTTCTTCCGGGAGGGACCCGGGCGGCTGCCGCGCCGGGCGGGCAGGCCATCCCGGCGGCGGACCCCCGTAAGAGGAATGAATATGGAAAACCCTCACGCCGGCGGCGCGATGCACTCATGACCCCTCCGTCCACAGCCTGGCAATCCGGCCCCCGAGGAAATCGCTGGAGGTATAGATGCGGGGGGAGCCGGCGAAATTCACCGATTGGTCATTGTTTCTTCATTTTGGACAGGGCTTCCCGGACCTGGGCGGCGTACGGGCCGTCGGGCGCTTCCCGCAGGTAGTCCTCCAGGGCCTGCACCATCTGGGGGAACTGCTGCCGCTGGAGGTAGATCTTCGCCAGCAGCATGCAGGCGTCCGGGGCGGCGTCCTTCAGGTCGACGGCCTTGCGGCATTCCGCCTCCGCCTGGTCGAGCCGTCCCGCGTCGACGTACACCTTCCCGAGGGCCACGTGCGGCTCCCCCTCCTTCGGGTGGATCAGGATCGTCGCCTCCAGCAGCTGGATCGCTTCCTCCTGCCGGCCGGTGGCGGCATACAGGTCCGCCAGGTTGAGCCGGGCGTACAGGTAGGCGTCGTCCTGGCGGAGGCACTCCCGGTATTCCTTCTCGGCCGACACCGGGTCGCCCGCCAGCCGGTACGCCAGGCCCAGGTCGCTGCGGGCCTCGCAGAAGGCCGGGTACGCCTCGACCGCCTTGCGGAAGCACTTGATGGCGTCGGCGTATTTCTGCTCCTTGAGCTTCTCCTTGCCCTTGCGGTACTCCTTGTCGGCTTTTTCCGGGACCTGCAGCTGCGCCACCGACACCGTGGTCGCGGCGGCGATGACGTTGGGATTGGCCTCGGGTTTCAGCTCGATCATCACCCGCCGGGTGTTGCCCCCCCGGCCGAGGAATTCCACTGCCTGCTGCGCCTCCTCGTACCCGCGCAACTTGATCACGAGGCGGTACTTGCCGGTGTAGATGTTGCTGATCTGGAACCGGCCGTCCAGATCGGTGAACGTCTCCTGCAGCAGATCATCATTCTCGTTGTAGAGCTGGACGAAAGGAGAGGAAACGATCTTGTTCCCGCCGCCCAGCTTGACCGTGCCTTCGATGACGCAGGGCTGGGCCTTCGGACGGGGCTGCTGCGGCGGCGTCTGCGCCGACGCGATCCCCCCCAGCAGAAGGGCCATCCCGACGATCCATCCCGCCGAAACCTTGCCTGGCCTGGTATTCATGCTCGCTCCTGGACGACCGGGTTTACCCGCCGCGGCAGCTCCCGTCCCCGCCTTTCCGTCCGGACCGACGGCGCGGCGCGGGAGCCGCCATCGGCTTCCCCCCCTTCATATCACATTGGAGTGATCCGGGGAAGCCCGGGTTCACTCCGCAGCGGATCGGGAAATCGCGCCCCGGTATCCGCGCCGCCCCCTGCGTTCCGGACAGGCCGGTCGGGACGGCGGCCGCCGCATGGGGGGGCCGCTCAGCCGCGCCCCGCCGGACCGAAACTCCCGCCCGGCAGCGCGACCCGGAAGGCGGCGCCGGTCCCCGGCCCCGGCTCCAGCGTCAGCTGCCCCGACATCGCCCCCACGAGTTTCCGGGCGATGGGCAGCCCGATCCCGGTCCCGCCCTGGGTGGACTTGGTGGTGAAGAACAGGTCGAAGATCTTTTCCGCGTACTCTGGCGGAATGCCGGGGCCGGAGTCCTGCACCTCCACGAAGACCTGTCCCTCCGCCATCCCCGTGCGGACCTGAATGACGCCCCGGTCCTCCACGGCGTCCAGGGCGTTGGAGAAGATGGCCAGAAACACCTGCATCAGGTCCCCCTGCCGCACCCGGACCGGCGGAAGGTCCGACGCGAAGTCCCGCATCAACTCTACGTTTTGCAACCGGCCCTGCAGGCGCATCATCTCAATCGACCGTTCCACCGCCTCGTTCATTTGGACCGGCCGGATCTCATAGCTGGCCTGCCGGACGAACGAGAGCATCCCGTCGGTGATGGACTTGCACCGCAGGACCTCCTCCCGGATGATTTCCAGGTACTCCCGGGTCCCCTCGGGGTCATGCGGCCCGTCGATCCGGGACAGCAGGCCCTCCGCGCACCCGGAGATGGTGGCGAGTGGATTGTTGATCTCGTGGGCGACGCCCGCCGCCAGCTGCCCGACCGCCGCCAGCCGCTCGCTGACGATCAGGCGGATCTCGCTTTCCCGCTTCTCGGTGATGTCCTTGGCGATCTGGATGCAGCCGGAGAAACCGTCCGCCCCGGCGCTCAGCGGGAAGGTGTGGACCTCGAAGACCCTGGACCGCCGGGCGTCGGTGACCTCGCCGGAGGCCGGCGCCATCGTCGCCAGGCTCTCTTCCAACGGGCAGTCCGCGGCGGGGGCGCCCGCCGCGTGGAATAGCTCGCCGCACTTCTTCCCGATCGCCTCCTCCGCCGACCAGCCGAAGTACTCCAGGAAGGCCCGGTTGGCCCTTTTCACGGAGAGGTCCCGCTCATGGATGGAGATCAGGTCGGTGATGGCGTCGAACGTGTCCTGCCACAGCTTCCGGGAGTCGCTGAGGACCTTGAGCCTCTCCAGCTCCAGCCGCTCGGCCTCCAGTCGCTTCCGCTCGGTGATGTCACGGATGATGACCGTCACGGCCGGCCGGTCTTGAAATGTCATCGGAAACGCCGCGGACTCCACCGGCACCGATTGGCCGTCCAGACGGAGCATCCGCAATTCCTGCTTCGGGGCAATGCCCTGGTGATACGCGGCCTCCATGCGCCGGGCCACGAGCTCCCGGTCGTCCGGGTGGATCAGCTCCAGCACGCTCCGGCCGATGAACCGCTCCGTCGCCTCCGCGCTGTAGAGCCGGAGGGCGGACGGATTGGCGTACACGAACCGGCCCTCCTGGTGCACGACGATGGCGTCGGGCGACAGCTCCACCAGCGAGCGGTAGCGCGCCTCGCTGGCCCGCAGGGCCCCTTCCGCCTGCTTGAGGTCCGAGATGTCCAGGAAGGCCCCCACGGCGCCGCGCGGGCGGCCGGACTCGTCGAAGAGGGGCGCCGCATGGCTGAGCAGGGTGACCCGGCAGCCGTCCTGCCGCGTCACTTCGAGGATCTGGCCGTTGACCCGCTCGCCCCGGACGGCCCGCTGCATCGGCAGCTCGTCGACCGGCAGCTCCCGCCCGTCCTGCATGGGACGGTAGCGGGCGGGAGCGCGGTCGGCCGTCCGGCGCAGCGAGAGTTCGCCCCCGGGCCCCACGCCCAGGAGTTCCTCGTTGGCCGGATTGCCGTGGATGTGACGGCCCTCCGGGTCTTCGGCGATGGCGATGCCGATGGGAACCGTTTCAAACACCGTTTCCAGTTCCTGCACCTTGCGGCGCAGTTCCCGGTTGAGCTGCTCGATCCGATCCACCGACTTCTTTTGCTCGGTGACGTCCATGAACAGGACGGCGAACTGCCTGGGCGCGTTGGCGAAGGCCACCACCTCGTAGTGGCGGCCGAGAGCCGCCGAGTAGTTCACGAAGTGGGCCGATTGGCCCGTGAGGGCTACCTCGCCGAAACGGTGGATCCAGTAAGGATCTTCCCCGGGCAGCACCTCCCTGACGGTCCGGCCGATCACGTCGGCCCGCTTCAAGCCGGTCAGCCGCTCGAACGCCGGATTCACTTCCAGGAACAGATAATCGCACGGCGTTCCGTCCTCGCCGCAGATGACCTCATGGATGGAGAAGCCTTCGGACATGGTCCGGAAGACCGTGCGGTAGCGCTCCTCGCTTTCGCGCAGCGCCTCTTCCATCCGCCGGAGTTCCGTGACGTCCTGGATTGCGACCGCGCTGGCGGTCACCTTTCCGAAAGCGTCCAGGACCGGGGCGGCGCTGTTGAGGATCAACCGGCGTTCGCCGTCGAACCGCTGGATCTCCATCAGCTGGCCGATCACCGTCCGGCCCTGCTGCACGGCCTGCGCGGAGGCCCATTCCTCGGGCCGGACCGGTTGTTTCGAATCCGCCCACCAGGCCTTGTAGGCGGCGTAGTCGCCGATTTGGTCCGTCCGTGGCCGCGTCCCGCCCCAGATTTCATCATACATGCGGTTGGCGTAGTGGGTCCCGCCCTGGGCGTCCGTGATCACCATCCCGACCGGCAGCGCTTCCATCACGGCTTCCAGGCGGTTCTTCTCGTTCACGGCCTCCTGGCGGGCGGATTCCAGGGCTTCCTGGGCCTGCTTCAGCGAACTGATGTCCAGGTTGATTCCCGCCCAGCAGGTGATCTCGCCTTGCTTGTTGCGCACGGGCACGCCGCGGGCGAGAACCGGGTGCCACTTCCCGTCCACTCCGCGATATCGGTGCTCGATGTCCCACTGGCCGCCCGTCCGGACGCACTCCTTCCAGGCGGCGATCGTCCGTTCGGCGTCATCCGGGTGCAGCACGTCGCCCCAGCCGAAGTTGGAACACTGCTCCTGGGTCTGCCCCACCAGTTTCAGGAAAGACTCGCTGGCGTATATGTTCCGGCCGTCCGGGGCGCAGACCCAGACGCCGAAGTCGATCGACTCCCCAATCGCCCGGTAAACACCCGCGCTCTCCTCCAGCGCCATCTGCGCGCGGCGCTTTTCGGTGACGTCGATGCAGATGCCGAGCATCCGGACGGGGTTGCCCCGGCTGTCGTACTCGCCCCGCCCCCGGGCGTCGATCCAGCGGACCTGCCCGTCGGGCCGGACGATCCGGTATTCGCTGGCCAGGTCCGTGTGATGCTGCAAAGCCTGCTGGATCCTTGCGGAAGCAGCCTCGCGATCCTCGGGATGCAGAATGTCACGCCATGCGTCAAAGGATGCGGCAGACTTCCCGGGATCCAGCCCGAAGAGACGGAACAAGTGGTCGCACCAGCTCAGGCGCCCCGTGGGGATATCCCAATCCCACGTCCCCGCCCCCGCCGCCCGGTGGGCCATTTCCAGCCGTTCCTTGGCTTGTCGCAGATCTTCCTCCACCCGCTCGAGTCCGGCGCTCCGCCCGTCCGGGGCCTCGACGCGGCCGGTCGCCGTGCGGGACGGGTGCCTGGCCGGCCGTCGCGGGCCGGCGGCATCGTGAATCGCCAGAAGCGTCGCGGGCCGGCCCCGCACCTTCCGCTCCAGGGTCAGGCGGCAGGCCACCCGGACGACGGACCCGTCCTTCCGGGTGTTTTCCAGCTCTCCCTCCCAGAAACCGCGGGCGGACAGGATCCGCCGGACCTCCGCGGGCGGGACGGGCGACCGGGTCTGCAGCAGCCGGCGGATGTCCTTCCCCGCGGCCTCCCCGGCGCCCCATCCGTAGAGCGCCTCCGCGCCCCCGCTCCAGTAGGCGACCCGGTATCCCGTGTCCAAAATCATGAGGCTGTCGTGGCGGATCGACATGAGAACTTCCCCTATCGTCGAAAGCGGTGCAGGACGTTGTGGACATTATATCCGGTCCCGGTTGAATCCGGGTTGAAATTCTAGATTTGTCGGGGACTTCGCGAGGGGCGAGGCGTCACATCCCCGCGTCGTGCAGGGTGAGGAAGTACCGGTGAAACCGGTCGTCCCCGGTCAGCTCGGGGTGGAAGCTGGTCCCCAGCAGGTTGCCCTGGCGCGCGGCGACGACGGCGCCGCCGGGGAGCCGGGCCAGGACCTCGACGCCCGCCCCGGCCGCCTCGATGCGCGGGGCGCGGATGAAGACGGCATGGAACGGGCGGGCGGGGCCGGCCGCGCCTTCGAGGCCGGCCAGGGCGGGGACGTCCAGGTCGGCCTCGAAGCTGTCCACCTGCCGGCCGAAGGCGTTGCGCCGGACCGTCACGTCCAGGAGGGCCGCGTGCGGCGGCTCGGGGCCGATGTCCCTGGCCAGCAGGATCAGGCCCGCGCAGGTGCCCCAGACCGGCTTGCCGGCCCGGGCCAGCTCCCGGACCGGCCCGATCAGGCCGTACTCCCGGGCCAGTTTGCCGATGGTGGTGCTCTCGCCGCCGGGCAGGATCAGTCCGTCCGCGTCCCGCAGGTCTTCGGGCAGGCGGACCTCGACGGCGTCGGCGCCGACGCTCCGCAGCATCGCGGCGTGCTCCCGGAAGTCGCCCTGCAGCGCCAGCACCCCGATCCTCATCCGCCCTCCCTCCTCTCCTTGCTGCTACGCAAGATTCCCACCAACCCATCCGCGTTCATCCGCGGAGATCCGCGTCCAATTCCTTTCCATCTGCGATCTGTCATCCAGACGCGGATGAACGCGGATCTTCGCGGATTCAAGCCACTTTCCAGCGTTGTAGTTTCTGCCATTTCATGCTGACCAGGACCACTCCCATTATCATTCCAAAGCATTCTGTAATGCCCTGTCTTGGATTCCCTCTCCGGGCCCTCTGTGCCTCTGGGGTGAATTCCGGCTTCTTCTACCAGCCGCGGGTGGCCAGCTGCTCGGTCTCGGCGATGGTGCGCGCGGCAATTCCCTGCATCGGCTCGCCCAGCCCCTTGGACACCTCGGCGAGAATGGCCGGGTTCTGGAAATGGGTGGTCGCCATCACGATGGCTTTGGCGCGCCGGGCGGGGTCGGACGACTTGAAGATGCCGCTACCGACGAAAACGCCGTCCACGCCCAGCTGCATCATCAGGGCGGCGTCGGCGGGCGTGGCGATGCCGCCGGCGGCGAAGTTCACCACCGGCAGCCGGCCCGACTCGGCGACCTGCCGCACCAGCTCGTAGGGCGCCGCCATCTCCTTGGCGGCGTGCATCCGCTCCTCGGGGCGCAGGCCCTGCAGCCGGCGGATCTCCCCGAGCACCGCCCGGGCGTGCCGCACGGCCTCGACCACGTCGCCCGTGCCCGCCTCGCCCTTGGTGCGGACCATGGCCGCGCCCTCGCCGATGCGCCGCAGCGCCTCGCCCAGGTTCCGGCAGCCGCACACGAAGGGGACCCGGAAGGCGTGCTTGTCCACGTGGTGCTCCTCGTCGGCGGGCGTGAGCACCTCCGACTCGTCGATGTAGTCCACGCCGAGCGCCTCGAGCACCTGGGCCTCGACGAAATGGCCGATGCGGCACTTCGCCATGACCGGGATCGAGACCGCCTCCATGATCTCCACGATCTTCTCGGGGTCGGCCATGCGCGCGACCCCGCCCTGCTTGCGGATGTCCGACGGCACGCGCTCGAGGGCCATCACCGCGCAGGCGCCGGCGTCCTCGGCGATCCGGGCCTGTTCCGCCGTGGTGACGTCCATGATGACGCCGCCCTTCAGCATCTGGGCCAGCCCGGCCTTGACGGTCCAGGTGCCCGTGGCGGCCGGTCCGTTGGGGTTGGATTCGTTGGTCATCAGGCCTCCTGACGATCCTGCCGGGCGGGAACGGCCCGGCGGGGTATTTGCATCTCCATCCTATCCATAAATGGTCTTATGAAAAGAGCCAATTTATGCTAATATGATGGTGCCATTTGGCCGGATGGATTCATGGCCCGGAACAGTTCCTTCATCCCCCTGGCGGCGGTCGATCTCGACCCGGCGGCGCCGGCGCCGCTGTACCGCCAACTCTACAGCCAGCTGCGGGAGGCGATCCTGGAGCGCCGCCTCGCCCCCGGCGTGCGGCTGCCGTCGACCCGCGCCCTCGCTGTGGAGCTGGGCGTGTCGCGCAACACCGTCGTCGCCGCCTTCGAGCAGTTGGCCGCCGAGGGCTACCTGGCCGGCCGGACCGGCAGCGGGACCACCGTGGCCGGCGAACTGCCGGAGGACGGCCTGCGGCTGCGGGAGCAGCACCGGCGCCGGGAAGCACCGGGCCCCCCGCCGGCCTTGTCGCGGCGCGGAACGGTCCTGTCGGCCATCGTCCTGGAGCCCGTGCCCGACGCCCGCCGGCCGGCGGCGTTCCGCGTCGGCTTGCCCGCTCTCGACGCGTTCCCCCTCCCCCTCTGGGCGCGGCTCAACGCGCGGCAGTGGCGCCGGGGCGGCGCCGGGCTGCTCGGCTACGGCGAGCCGGCGGGCTACGGGCCGCTGCGGGAGGCCATCGCCGCCTACCTCGGCGCCGCCCGCGGGGTGCGCTGCGACGCCGGGCAGGTGATCCTCGTCGCCGGCTCCATGCAGGCCATCGACCTGGCCGCGCGCCTGCTGCTCGACCCGGCGGACGAGGTCTGGATGGAGGACCCCGGTTTCCTCGCCGCGCGGGCGGTGTTCATCGGCGCGGGGGCGCGGCTGGTCCCCGTCCCGGTGGACGGCGAGGGACTGGACGTGCGGGCCGGCCTGGCGGCCGCCGGGGAGGCCCGGCTGGCGTACGTCTCGCCGTCCCACCAGTTCCCGCTGGGCGTGACCATGAGCCTGCCGCGGCGGCTGGCGCTGCTGGAGTGGGCGGCGCGCACCGGCGCCTGGGTGCTGGAGGACGATTACGACAGCGAGTACCGCTACGCCGGCCGCCCCCTGGCGGCGCTGCAGGGCCTCGACCACGCCCGGCGGGTGATCTACGTCGGCACGTTCAGCGAGGTGCTCTTCCCCGCCCTGCGCCTGGGCTACATGGTGGTGCCGCGGGAGCTGGCCGACCGGTTCGTGACCGCCCGCGCGCTGGCCGACCGCCACTCGCCGCTCATCGAGCAGGCGGTCCTGGCCGACTTCATGGCGGAGGGCCATTTCGCCCGGCACATCCGCCGCATGCGCCTGCGCTACCGGGAGAACCTGGCCGTCCTGCGGGAGGCGGTGGCCACCTTGCTGGGAGGAATGCTGGAGATCGCCTCGGAGCCGGCGGGAATGCACCTGGTCGGATGGCTGCCGTCCGGCGTGGATGACGAGGCCGTTTGCCGGCGCCTCGCCGACGCCGGGGTGGAGGCCCTGCCGCTGTCGCGCTACGCCCTCTCGCCGCTGCCCCGCGGGGGGCTGGTGCTCGGTTACGCCGGGGCGAGCCACCGGGAAATCCGGCAGGGTGTCCGGCGGATGAAGGCGGTTCTGGTGCGGGGGTGACAGAAGGCACCCCGGGGTACTCTGCGGGATGGAAGGGCCTCAGCGCACGATGGAGATCGACAGGCCGTCCAGCTTCTCCCGGAAAATCGGCAGGATCAGCGAGTCGAGGCGGGGATGGGCCGCCAGCGCGGCGTTGAAGTCCCAGATGCCGCGGTCGGACGCGTCCGGAGGCGGCCCGTCCAGCACGCGGCCGTTGCGGATCACGTTGTCGGCCAGGATCAGGCTGCCCGGCCGGGCCAGCCGAACGGCGAGGTCCAGGTATTCGGTGTAGGACTCCTTGTCGGCGTCGAGAAAGATCAGGTCGAACGGCCGGATGCGGCGCCGGATCATGTCCCGCATCGATTCGGCCGCCGGGCCGACTCGAATCTCCACCCGGCGGGCCAGGCCGCACCGCTCCAGGTTGCGGCGGGCCACCTCGGCGTGGCGGGGCTCCAGCTCGAGCGATACAAGCCGGCCGCCCGGCGGCAGCGCCCGCGCCAGCCAGGCCGTGCTGTACCCGCCCAGCGTGCCGACCTCCAGGATGCGCCGCGCCCCGGCGGCGCGGGCCAGCAGATGGAGCAGCTTGCCCTCGTTGGGCGAGACCTGGATCCGGGGCAGGCCCGCCGCGGCGGCGTCCTTCAGGCCGCGCTCCAGCGCCGGATCGGGCGGAACGAACAAGCCCTGGATGTAAGCGTCGACGCGGCTCGCGGTCCGGGAATCGAAGATGACGGGCTCGGGCATGGCGTTCTCCTTGCGGCGGCCGGATTCATCCCTTGGATGCAACCCGCCCGCCCCGGTCGCGCGGGTCCCGCCGCGGCGGGGGACGGGCCGGTCTTCACGTTGGGCCTTGGCGGCCGGAGCCGTCTGGGCTATGATGGGACGCTGCGGCGCGGTGCCAGTCTGGCCGTGCCCCCGCGGCGAATCTTCAACCAGGACGTCAATAGCATGGCGCTGATCCGGAACGACCTGTTCATCCGAGTCAAGCACGCCGTCGGGCGGGCCATCGGGGACTTCGACCTGATCGGCGACGGCGACCGGATCGCCGTGGCGGTCTCCGGCGGCAAGGACTCCTTCACCCTGCTCCACATCCTCGACGAACTGCGGCGGCGGGCGCCCGTCCGCTACGAGCTGGTGGCCGTCAACGTCGACCCGGGCTACCCCGGCTACCAGACCGACATCATCGAGCAGCACCTGCGGGAGGGGGGCTTCGCGTACCACATGGAGAAGACGGACCACTACAAGGTCATCGAGGAGAAACGGCGCCCGGGCTCATCCTACTGCTCGATCTGCGCGCGGCTGAAGCGGGGGGTGCTCTACACCGTGGCCCAGCGCCTGCGGTGCAACAAGCTCGCCCTCGGCCACCACCTCGACGACTTCGTGGAGACGCTCCTGCTCAACCAGTTCTTCGTCGGGTCGCTCAAGGCCATGGCGGCGAAGATGCTGGCGGACAACGGCCACACCACCGTGATCCGGCCGCTGGTCTACGTCCCGGAGGAAGACATCGTCGCCTTCGCCCGGGACAACGCCTTCCCCCTGGTCGGCGGCTGCTGTCCCGCCCGCGACGTGGCCGACATGAAGCGGCAGCGGATGAAGGCCCTCCTGACCGAATTGGAGAAGGAGTACCCCTTCGTCAAAAGCAGCCTCCTGAACGCCCTCGGCAACGTCCACCCCCGCCACCTGCTGGACCTGGACCTGAAGAAAGACTCCTGATTCTTTGGAGTGCGGTGATGAGGCGCGCGGCAGGCTCGCGGGATCGTCGAGACGCGAGCCGCGCCGAATCACCGCTTTGGGATGGCCGCGGAGCGGCGCAGGCAAACCGCTCATCCCCCTCCTCATCCCCCCGCCTCCGGCGCGATTCCAAAGCGGTGATTCGGCGCCCCTCCGTTTTCGTGGCGCCAGGATCCTGCCAGGCGCCTCATCACCGCACTCCAACTGAGATATCTTCTACTTCCCGAAGATCTCGTCGAAGAACTGCCGCATCGCCGCCCACGATCTCCGGTCGGCCGCGGCGTTGTAGGCCGCGCCCTTGCCGGGGTCGTTGCCGGCCTCCGGATTGGTGAAGCTGTGGACGGCGCCGCCGTAGGCGATCAGCTGCCAGTCCACCCCGCCCTGCCGCATCTCGTCCTCGAACGCCTGCACCTGCGCCGGCGGGACATAGGGGTCGTCCCCCCCGCACAGCGCCAGCACCTTGGCCTTGATGTGTTTGGCGTCCTGCGGCATCGGCGTGTCGAGTCCGCCGTGGAAGCTGACCACCCCTGCCACGGCGGCGCCGGAGCGGGCCAGTTCCAGTACCGTTGTGCCGCCGAAGCAGTAGCCGATGGCGGCGATGCGGGCCGGGTCCACGCGCGGGTTGCTCCGCAGCTGGTCCAGCGCGGCCAGCACCCGGGTGCGCAGCAGGGCCCGGTCGGCCTTGAACTTGCCCGCGACGGCCGCCGCGTCCGGCCCCGACGCCGGACGGATCCCCTTGCCGTAAATGTCGGCGCCGAAGGCCACGTAGCCCAGCCTGGCCAGCGCCTCGGCCCGGCTCTTCACATACGGGCCCAGGCCGGTCCATTCGTGGACCACCAGCACGCCCGGCAGTTTCCCCGCCCGCGCGTCGTCGTAGGCCAGGAAGCCCTCCAGCACCGTGTCGCCCTGCTTGTACTCCACCGTCTCCGTATGGATGGCGGCACGGATCGTGCCCCCCATCCCGCCCGCCACCGCCACCGCGACGGCCATGATCGCCAGAATGCGCATGGATATCCTCCTCCCGCCGGCCGGAGGTCCACCCCCCGCCGGGCGGAGACTTGGATGCCTCTGCACGCCGAAACGTCGCAACCTCTCGGCCACTTCCCGCGGGGAATCGAGATCCTGAAGGAGGGAGCGCAATCGGTGAGGTTCCCGGAGCACCACGGCACGGGGGGATGAAAAAAAAGCCGGACATCGTGTCCGGCTTCGGTATTTTCTGGCGCGCCCTGCAGGGCTCGAACCTGCGACCTTCGGATTCGTAGTCCGACGCTCTATCCAGCTGAGCTAAGGGCGCGCGCGGAGGGGCAATATACAACAGCAGGTCCGGCACGTCAAGATTTTTTCCGGCGCGACGCGGCGTCAGGATGGTGCGAGATCCGTCGACGTTTCGCCGTTTCAGTCCCCCTACCGTCCCCTCGCCCCGTCACCCCGTCTCCCCGTCACCGCGTCCATCACACATGCGCCGGGACGTTGCAAACTACTCAGCTCCGTCATTTCCCGCCCGGCCCGGAGGCGGCCTGCAGGCGCTCCAGGATGGCCAGGGCGTTGGACCGTTCCGGTTCCGGCAGGCCCGTCCGCAGCGCCTTGTCGAGATTGTCCGCCACGTCGGCCGGCGGGGCGTCCAGCCGCCCCAGCAGCAGGGCCAGGTTGTAATAGGCCTGGCAGAAGTTCGGGTTGGCGGCGATGGCTTCGAGGAGATAGCGCCGGGCCTCGTCGAACCGCCCCTGCTCGGAGCAGGCCGCCGCGAGGTTGCACATGACCATGGGGTCCCGCGGCGAGGCGGCCAGGGCCTGACGGTACCATTTCTCCGCCTCCGCAAACCTGGACTGGCGGGCGGCGAGGTTGCCGAGGTCGATGTAGAACATATCCGCCAGGGCCCGGAGCTCCGAACCTTGACGGTACAGCCGGGCCGCCTCGCCGAACCGCCCGCCGGACTCACAGATGAAGGCCAGGCGGCGGTAGGCGTTCACGTAGTAGCCCGCCTCGCGGTTGAGGTAATCCCCTTCCGCCCGCTGGAAGGCGGTCTTCAGGATCTCCTGCTTGTCCGGGCGCAGCCCCTCCCGCTCGAACTGGGGCGGGATGGCGAGGACGCGCCGATAGTACCCTTCGGCCCGGCCGTAGTCCTGCCGGGCGAAGTAATAATCGGCCAGGACGATGTTGGCGCGGACACAGTCCGGGGCCTTGGCCAGGACGTCCGAGAACAGCGCGAGGTCGTCCCGGTAGACCGGCCGGTGGACGAGGCCGACCGCAAGCCACAGGAGCGCGGCGGCGGCGGCGACGGCGACGGCCGCGGCCCGCTTCCAGGCCCACAGGCGCTGCACCCCCAGGGCGGCCACCACAAAGGCGCCGACCGCCGGCAGGTACAGGTAGTGCTCCGCCAGCAGCTCGTGGTGGGGCACGATGTGGGCCACCGGCAGGAGGGCGGCGAAGAACCACAATCCCCAGAACGCCACCGGGAAATCGCCGCGGGACGCCCGCCACAGCAGCGCGCCCAGCGCCAGCAGCACGGCCGCGACGGCCGCCCAGCCCCACAGGTCGGCGGCGGAGTACGCCACGGGGAAAGAGGCGTAGGAATAGTCCGCCCGCAGCGTCAGCGGCAGGGCCAGGAGGAAGATGTCGTAGCAAATGACCTTGGCGACGGTCAGGACATTGGTCAGGATGGAGCCCCCCCACCACACCAGCTTGCCGCTGGCCGGGGCGATCCAGAGCTTGTAGGCGGCCATGCCGGCTGCCAGGAGGAACATGGGGATGTAGTACCAGAGGCCCCGACGCACGGCGCGGAACAGCCCCCGGACCGGGCCGGCCGGTCCCGGCGCCTCGGCGGCCGCCCGGATCCAGTCGTAGAGCAGGATCAGGACGGGGACGACGATACCCATCTCCTTGGACAGGAACGCCAGGCCGAAGCAGGCGATCAGCGGCACCCACCAGAGCACCCGGCCGCTCCGGCGGAACCGCAGGAAACTGCCGAAGGCCAGCAGGGTGAACAGCGCGGAGAGCAAGTCGCGGCGGCCGGAGATGTAGGTGACGGCGTCGATGTTCACCGGGTGAATGGCCAGGGCGGCCAAGACGATCAGTGTCAGCGTAACTGTCAGGCCCGCCTCCCGCAACACCCACCAGAGCGCCAGCAGGACCAGGAGATGGTAGAGGAGGTTCGAGAGGTGGAAGACGAACGGCTCCCTGCCCCCGACGGCGTAATCCAGGGCGTAGCTGAGGGTCCGGACGGGCCGGTAGCCCACATGCAGGGTTACCAGGTGATGCACCGCCGCCGGCAGGGAGGTCACGGCCGGGTCTTCTTCCACCAGGCTGTGGTCGTCGAAGACGAAGCCGTACTCCAGGCCGGGAAGATAGACCAGGAACGTCAGGAGGAGGATCCCCGCCAGCCACCACCGGGAATCCAAGCCCCGCGGCGCCCGGCCCGGCCCGGAAAGGGTCGGGCCGGCTTCCGCCTCAGGGCGCTTTCGGCGCTTTTTCACGGATGACCACTTCGCAGGCGATGTTGACGTCGAGTTCCCCGGCGTCGGTCACGATGTGCAGGAAGCCGTCGCACGGTCCGGCCTCCACGCCGGGCCGGAGGGTGACCTCCAGGGTGGCGGCGCTCCCGCCGTCCTCCACGATCACGGCCATGAGGCGCTTGTGGGACGGCGTGACCGAGCTGACCCGGAACGGCTGGCCGTCCTTTCGGCTGATGGTGAACCGCCGGATCGGCGGCTCGTCGCCCCGGTGGGTCCAGAGGCTGATCCGTCCCGGCACCACGCTGAACAGCGAAGGTTTCTGGAAATTGACGGCGATGCGCACTTCCGGATAATCCCGGCTATTGGTCCCAATCCGGATCACATCCTGCGACCGGAACGCCGCTTTCGGCGGCAGCGTGTACAGGACCACCGCCTCGCGGGCGTCGTTGATCTCGATGTGGGGCTGGAGGAAACCCTGTTCCGCCACGACGTCGGCCAAGCGGACCGGTTCCGTGCCGTTGCCGGTGAAGGTGATCCGGCCGGTGAAATTGTCCGGCACCGGCCAGTCCAGGTAGACCGCCTTCGGCTCCCAGTCCATGTCCGCCAGGACGCGGACCTTGAGGGTCAAGGTCAGGACCGGCCGCCGCGGATCGTCGCTCTCCACCTTGATGCGCTTCGAGGCCCGCTCCTGCAGCGGCCCGGCGGTGTACTGCACCCGCAGCTTCGCCTCGCCGCGAGGGGGGATCTCCCGTGCCGACAGCTCCGCCACCGTGCAACCGCAGGTGGTCTTGACGTTGCCGATGTGGAGGGGAGCTTCCCCGAGGTTCTGGATGGAAAACTCGCAATCGGCCTTGCCGTTGGGACGCACCACGCCCAGGTCCAGCACTTCTCTGGGCGCCCAAATGTGCGGATAGACGGCCTCGCCGGCCGCGAGGACCGCCCCGGCCCAGGCCAGCGCCAGGGAGACGGCCGCCAGGATCCTGCGCATCACTTCCCCTGGCCGGTCGCCGGGGGCCGGACGGGCGGGGCGGTCGGCGCCTCGGGACCGCTCCCGATGCGCGCGCGAACCGGTACGACCACGTTCTTCTGGCCCACGGCGATGGTCAGGACGCCGTTGCACAGGCCCGCCGGCGTCTTCTTGTCGATGGTGACCCGGATCAGGTTGGCGGCGTCGCCGTTGCGGGCGATCTCGGCGGTGATGAAGGAATTGCTGGACGAGACGCTGGAGATCTGGAAGCTCTCCCCCTTGTTGTTCCGCAGGATCACCTCGCGAATCGCCCCCTCGCCCTCGGGCACATTGTAGAGGATGAGCCGGACCGGCACGGCGGTGAATTCTTCCTGGAACTTGATGTAGATGGGGATCTTGATCTCGGGGTAGGTCTCGCTGTTGGACTTGGCCGAAATCATGGCGTTGAGGTAACCGCGGTTTTCAGTGGACTTGACCGCGGTCGGCACGAAGGAGACCACGAGGCGGAACCGCTTGTCCTCGCCCTGCTCGAGCCGGGTGGTGATGAAGGGCTGGTCCGCCTTGATGTCCGTCAGCTGGAATTTGCCGGGATCCTTGGCGTTGAAATAGACGGTCATGTCGGCAGGCTTGTCGGCCGGAATGTTGTCGAAGCGCACGTAGACGGGCGTGAACTCCAGGTCCGTCGCGATGGAGGCGGTGATGGTGAGGATGACCGTGGACTGCTTCGGGTCGTTGTTGTAGACCGTGATTTTCTTTTCGACCATGCCGGAGCCGCGGCCGGCGTGGTACCTGACCTTCAGGAAGGAGGATTCGCCGGGGGCCAGCGAGCGCTTGTCGGGGACCACGACGGTGCAGCCGCAGGAGCTGCGCACGTTCTGGATCTCCAGGACGCCGTCCCCCTCGTTCTTGAAATTGAAGTCGAACGTGACCTCCGACTCCGGCTTCATCTGGCCGAAATCGTGGGTGAGCTTCTCGAACACGATCTTCGGGGTTCCCTTGCCCGCGTCGGCGGGAGTGGTTTCCGCCGCAGGCTTGTCCTGGGCGCAGGGCGCCAGCGCCAGCAGCCCGAAGGCCGCGATCAGCGCGATGATCCGGATGGTGCTCTTCATGAAGGATCCTCCTGTGCGAGCTATCGGGGTAAGATATACTTTTTTTCGTCCAGTTTCAAGACGGCGTTTGCCCGCCGCCGCACCGGCTCTAGCGAACCGGCATCGACCGCCGGTGGCCGGTCCGCAATCCCCGGTTCGCAATCCGCCCGCCGGGTGATATCATGGACCGGGACTCGCAATACTAAGATGAGGCCAGCCGTCAAATGGACGAACCCCGCAACAGACCGGCGCCCCTGCTGAGCGTGGTCATCCCCTCCTATCGAGGCGGGCGATCGCTCCCGCGGGTGCTGGAAGCCCTCTGCCGGGAGAGTGGCGGGCTGGACTGCGAGATCCTGGTGGTCGACAGCACCGGCGACGGCGCGGCGGCCCGGCTGGCCCGCTGCCACCCATCCGTCACCGTGATCGAGCCCCCCGGGCGCCTGTCCTGCGGAGCCGCCCGGAACGCCGGCGCCGCCCAGGCCCGGGGGGACTACCTGCTCTTCCTGGACGCCGACTGCGTGCCCGCGGAGGGCTGGGGCCGGGGCCTGCGGGAGGCGCTCTCCAGGGCACCGGAAGCCCTGTCGGGGGCCATCGACAACGGCACGCCCGACAGCCGGCCCGGCACCCTGCAGTTCTGGGTGGAGTTTTCCCGCTTCTGCCCCTCCAGCCGGCCGGGACACCACTCCTTCATCCCGTCGTTCCAGCTGCTGATCCGGCGCAGCGTCTTCGAATCGGTGCCCCCTTACGCGGAGGAGCTCCTCCTAGCCGAGGACCTGGTCTTCCACGCCCGCCTCCGCGAGCGCGGCCACAAGCCCGGCTTCTACCCCGGCATGGTGGTGCGCCACCTCAACCGGGAGACCTTCCCCGCAGTTTTCCGCCACTTTTACGGGATCGGCGCCGGCAGCGGCCGGGCGCGGGCCTTGCATCCCGGTGTTCCCGGCCGCTTCCTCCGCTGGCTGTTCCCGGCGCTGCCGCTGCTGCTGCCTTACTCCTGGCTGGGCCTGGCCGTCCGGCTGGGCCGCGCGCCGGGACTGTCAGCCGGACGGAAGCTGGGCCTGCTGCTGCTGGCGGCGCCGGGCCTGGCCTGCTGGCACGCCGGGTTTGCCTGCGGCCTGCTTTTCCCCCGGGCCGCCTGGTTCCCGCCGGCGTCCGCCCCTCGCCCCGCGACCCGGGCCGAAGCCGCCGTGGAGGGCCCGGCTCGATGAAGATCCATCTCATCAGCCTGGGCTGCCCGAAGAACACCGTCGACAGCGAGTGGATGCTGGGGCTGTTGCAGCAGGCGGGCCACCGGATCGTGGCGGAGCCGGACGAGGCCGACCTCGTCATCGTCAACACCTGCGGTTTCATCGAGCCGGCCAAGCAGGAATCCCTGGACGCCCTGATGGGGGCGCTGGCCCTGAAAAGGGACCGGCCGGAAATAAAGGTGATCGCGGCCGGCTGCCTGACCCAGCGGTACCGGGAAGAGCTGGCCCGCGAGATCCCCGAGCTGGACGCCCTGATCGGGGTGAACGAGATCCCCGGGATCGCGGGGGTGGTCGAGGGACTGCCCGCGCCGGAGCCGCCGGCGACGCCCTACCTGCCGCCAGCCGGGGCCCCGCGCCTGCGGATCACACCCCGGCACTACGCCTACGTGAAGGTGGCCGAGGGCTGCTCCCACCGCTGCACCTTCTGCGCCATCCCGGCCATCCGCGGCCCGCAGCGCAGCCGGCCGCCGGAGGACATCCTCGCCGAGATCGCCGCCCTAGCCGCCGGGGGGGCTCGCGAAATCCTGCTGATCGGGCAGGACACCACCGGCTACGGGCGCGATTTGCCCGGCGGGGCCGGCATCGCCGGGCTGCTCGAGCGGGCCGCCGCCCTGCCGGGGGACTTCTGGATCCGGCTCATGTACGCCTTCCCGTCGGAGGTCACGCCGGCCCTGCTCGAGACGATGGCCCGCTTCCCCCGCATCTGCCCCTACCTGGACATCCCCTTCCAGCATTCGCACCGCGACGTCCTGCGCCGGATGGGCCGGGCCGGCGACGGCGACGCCTACCTGCGGCTGATGGAAGAGGCGCGGCGGACGATCCCGAACCTGGCCCTCCGCACTTCGCTGATCACCGGCTTCCCCGGCGAGCGGGAGGAGCACGTCCGGCACCTCCTGGACTTCGTCCGCGCCGCGCGGTTCGACCACCTGGGGGTCTTCACCTACTCCCACGAGGAGGGCACCGCCGCGTACCGGCTGCGCGGCCGCGTGCTGGCGGACGAGGCCGAGGTCCGCCGGAGGCGGGTGATGGAGCTGCAGCAGCGGCTCCTGAAGCAGGCGGCCCGGAGCTGGATCGGCCGGACGGTCACGGTGCTGGTGGACGGGTGCGCGGACGACGCGGAGATGCTGCTCCAGGCGCGGACGCAGCGGCAGGCGCCCGAGATCGACAGCGTCGTCTACCTGACCGGGGGGAATGTGGACCACCTGCAGCCCGGAGATTTCGTCCAGGCGAAACTTCGTCGGTACCTCGAGTACGACTTCTCCGCCGACGCCCTGTGAATTTCCGGGTCCGCCCGGCGCCTGGATGTCGTCAAGATTGGAAATCCATGGGTGCCGGGCGGACCCGGAAATTCACTATTCGTAGCGGAGGGCCTCGACGGGGTCGAGCCGGGCCGCCTGGACCGCCGGCCACAGCCCGAAGATGAAGCTGACGCCGCCCAGCACCACCAGGGAGGAGAAGAAGGCCGCCCCGGAGATCAGCAGGTAGATGTCCCCCTGCTTGGAGGGGTCCTCGAAGATGCTGCTCAGGAAGGGGATCCCGCCGATGAGCCACGAGATGCCCGAGGCCAGTCCGTAGCCCAGCGCCCCGCCGATCAGGGTCATTACGAACGTCTCGATCATCATCTGCCCCACGACGTGGCGGCGCTTGGCGCCGATGGCGCGCATGGTGCCGATCTCCCGCGTCCGGCTGCGCACCGACAGGAGCATGATGTTCATCACGCCCATGCCGCCGATGCACAGGGTGATGACGCCCACCAGGAAAACCGTCACCTTGACCGCCATGGAGAGGCCGTCGATGATCCCCTTGACCTCCGAGAAAGAGTGCAGGAGCAGCGCCTTGTCGTCTCCCGGATTGAAGCGGTGCCGCTGGCCCATCAGGGTGAAGAACTGCTTCCGGGCTTCCGGTTCGAAGTACAGGCTGACCGGCTGCCAGACCATCACGCTGAGGTAGCGCGTGTCGGTCATGATGCCGATGGTCTCAATGGGGATCATGATGCACTGGTCGTCGGGCTGGAAGTAGTTGGAGATGGCGATCTTCTTCTTCAGCACGCCCACCACCTTGAAGCGGATCCCCTGGATCTTGATGTCGCGGCCCACCGCCGGCGCCTCGCTGAACAGGCGCTGCTTGATCTCGGAGCCGAGCACGGCCACGCGGGCCATCTGGCGGTTCTCCTCGTCGGTGAAGAAGCGGCCGTCCGCGATGAACATGCCCCGCATCTCGCCGTAGCAGGACTCCACGCCGCGGATGCCGGCGGTGTTGATCCGCTGCTCGTAGCCCACCTTCCAGCGCCGGAACACCTCGCCGCTGACGTTCTTGATGAGGGGGGCCTCCGCCCGGATCAGGTCCACGTCCCGCTTCTCCTGCCGGATGGCCCGGCCGGCCTTCTGCCCGCCCGCCTGCTGGCTGGTCTGGCCGTTCCAGACCACCACCACGGCGTCGCCGAAGTAGCGCAGGCCGAGGTCCAGGCCGCGCTGGAAGCCGTCGCCGTAGGCCATCAGGATCATGAAGGCCATGATGCCCCAGGTCACGCCGAGGATGGTCATGAAGCTCCGCATGGGGTGGGCCACCACCGCGTGCCAGGACATCCGGATCAGCGAGCGAAAGGTCATCGGTCCGCCTCCCTCATTCCTCGTACCGCAGGGCTTCCACCGGGTCCAGCTCCGCCGCGGTGTAAGCCGGGTAGTAGGCCGCCGCCAGCGCGACGAACAGCAGGAAGCCGAAGGCCGCGGCCCCGACCCACGGTTCCACCAGGAAGCCGGCGAAGAAGTCCATGGGCGGGAGCTGGTTGAGCAGTCCGCACAGGCCCATGGCGCCGCCGTAGCCCAGCAGGCCGCTGCCCAGCGCGATGAGCAGCGCCTCGAAGAAGAACATCACCTGGATGTTGCGCCGGGTGGCGCCCACCGCCTTTCGCAGGCCGATCTCCCGGGTGCGCGCCCGGACGGACACCAGCATGATGTTCATGACGCCGATGCCGCCCAGCATCAGGGTGACCACGGCGACGAAGCCGAGGAAGATCTTCATCGAGCCGAACAGCTTGTCCATCATCTTCGAGCCGGTCACGGTGTTCCAGATGGGCAGGGCGTCCTCGTCCAGCGGGTCGAAGTGCTTGCGGCGGGCGAGGATCTCGCGGACCTGCACCTCGGCGGCGTCGTTGACTTCTAGCGACACCGGTTGGGCGATGAAGTTGTCGACTTCGTCGGCGCCCAGCGGACTGTCGGGCAGCGGGAAGTCCCGCCGCATGGCCGGGTAGGGGATGAAGATCTTGGTGTTGTCCGGACCGCTGTAGTTGGAATTCTGGTCCTTCCGCTTCATCACGCCCACGATACGGTAGGGCAGCCCCTGGATGTCGATGCTCTCGCCGAGGGCGGCCCGGCCCTTGAACAGCTGGTCGCCCACCTCCGCGCCGATGAGGCAGACACGCCCGCCGGCGCGCATGTCCGCCTCGTTCAGGATCCGCCCGGCGTCCACTTCGAGGGTGCGGATCTCCACGTAGTCCAGGAGCACCCCGTGGACGTCGAAGTTGCCCCGGTTCCAGCGGCTGGCGCTGACCAGGTCGCCGCGGGCCAGCTCGGGGCTGAGCCGCCGCAGCCAGTAGGCCTGCTCCTTCAGCGCCAGGTAGTCGTCGTAGGTGAAGCGGACGCGCTTGCCCGGGATGATGCCGGGGCCGGGGATGCTGGTCATGCCGCCCCAGACGATCATGATGTGCTGCCCCAGCATCCGGGACTTGTGCTCCTGCGCCGCCCGCATCCCCTCGCCGATGGCCACCAGGATGATCAGCGACGCCACGCCCCAGGTGATGCCCAGCATGGTCAGGAATGAGCGCAGCCGGTTCTGCCGCAGGTCGGAGATGGTCTCGCGCCAGAGTTCGCGGAACGAAAAGCCGAGGGAGGTCCCGTTGGACATCGCGTTACCTCCGCCGCACGGTCATGCCGGGGATCACATGGAAACGACATGACCGAATCGGGGTCGGGATCGGTATCGGAATCGGGGTCGACTCGTGAATCGATGCCGATACCGATGCCGATACCGACCCCGATGGGAACACCCGTCTATCTCCAAGCAAGTACCACATATGGATGAAGCTCCGGACGGGAGTTACTGCAGTACCACCTGTTCCTTTTCCTTCAGGCCGGAGAGGACCTCCACCTTCGAGCCGTTGGTCAGGCCGGTCTTCACGGCCACCCGGGTCACCACCTGCTTGCTGCCGGCGGCCTGGAAGCGGTCCACGAACGGCTCCTTCCGGTCGTTGTACACGAGCGCGGCCTCGGGGATGGTCAGCACCTTGTCCTTGCGGGACAGGACGACCTCGGCGTTGGCGCTCATGTTGACCTTCAGGTCGGCGGAGTTGTCGAGGATCCGGGCCCGGACCTCGAAGCGGGTGACGTTCTCCTTCTCCTCGCCCATCGGGGAGATGCGGATCACCTCGCCCTGGAAAGTGCGGTCGCGGAACGTCTCCACAGTCAACCGCACCGGCAGGCCGACCCTCACCTCGCCCACGTCGCTCTCGTCCACGTTGCCCTTGAAATACAGCCCCTGGCCGTCGCCGATGGTCATGATCAGGGTGGCGTTGGAGCCCAGCTGGAGGATGGAGCTCACCGCGTCGCCCACGTTGAGGTAGCGCTTCAGGACCACGCCGTCGATGGGGCTGCGGATGGTGGCGTTGCGCAGGTCCTCGTTCGCCCGGGCGCAGGCGGCCTCGGCGGCGTAGAGGTCCGCCTTCGCCTGGGCCACCGACGTCTGGGCCGTGAGGTATTCGCTCTCGCGAAGCTGGACGGTCTTCTTGAGCAGGCGGTCCTTGACCTGGGCGGCCTTGTAGCGCTGCTCGGCCTCGTCGATCTGGGACTGGGACACCAGCGTGTCGGCGAAGAGCTTCTTGATCCGCTCGTAGTCGCGGCGGGCGAATTCCAGATCCTGGTTGTCCGCCTCGGCCTTGGCGCGCTCGAAGGAAAGCTCGGCCGATTTCCGGTCGGACTCGGCCTTCTCCACCATGGCCTTGCGGGCCATGACGTTGGCCTCGGCCTCGCGCAGCGACGCCTCGAGCTGCTGGCGGTCCAGCTCCAGCAGGATCTGGCCGCTGCGGACGGTGTCGCCCTCGTCGACGTACAGGTACTGGATGATGCCGCTGGCCTTGGCCTTGATGTCGATCTTGGAGACCGGCTCGATCTTGCCGGTGGCCACCACGGAGCGGACCATGTCCTCCCGGGCGACCGTGGCGATCTTTTCCGGCGGGATCACGGTATCGTCCCGGAACAGGAAGCTGAAGACGAAGTAGACCCCGCCCAGGATCCCGACGATCACCAGGACGGTGATCACGCGAAACAGTGTGACGCCTTTCTTGTTGACCATGGGAAACCTCCAGCGAGTTCACCAGCGCGTTCAAGGGTAACAACGAGAGATCTCGCCGGAAAGTTGCATCCGGCTCGTGGACCCGGTCCCGCGGACGCGGACTAATCCCGACTGCCCCTTGCGTCCCGGCCATTTCCCGATTACAATCGGGCGTTCTCATCACGGAGATAGAACCTCTTGAAGCCGCCGACCGACGCCGGAACCGGGTCCGCCATCGCCATCATCGGAATGGCCTGCCGCTTCCCCGGCGCGGATGGTCCCGGCCAGTTCTGGCGCAACCTCGCCGCGGGGCGCGACTCCATCACCTTCTTCTCGCCGCAGCAGGGCCTGGCCGCCGGGCTGGATCCCGCGCTGGTCCGCCATCCCGACTACGTCCCGGCCCGCGGGGTCCTCGACGGAGTGGACCTCTTCGACGCCGAGTTCTTCGGCTGCACCACCCGGGAGGCGCAGGTCCTGGACCCCCAGCACCGATTCTTCCTGACCTGCGCCTGGGAAGCCTTGGAGCAGGCCGGATACGCCACCGGCCGGACCGGCGCGCGGATCGGCGTCTTCGCCTCCACCTACCGCAGCACCTACCTGCAGAACCACCTCCTGCGCAACCCGGAGATCTTCCGTCTGGCCGGCGGCTACCAGGTGAAGATCGGCAACCATCCGGACTTCCTGTCCACCCTCGTCAGCTTCAAGCTGAATCTCACCGGGCCGTCGCTGAACTTGTCCACCGCCTGCTCCTCGTCGCTGGTGGCCGTCCAACTCGGCTGCCAGAGCCTGCAAACAGGGCAATCGGACCTGGTCCTGGCCGGCGCCTGCCAGATCACCCTCCCCCAGGAGCGCGGGCAGGTCTGCCGGCAGGGGATGATCTTCTCGCCGGGCGGCCGCTGCCGCCCCTTCGACGCGGACGCCGACGGCATCGTCATCGGCAGCGGCGCCGGCGTGATCGCGCTGAAGCGCCTGGCCGACGCGCGGGCCGACGGCGACACGATCCTGGCGGTGATCCGGGGCGCGGCCGTCAACAACGACGGCGGCCACAAGCCCGGCTACACCGCTCCCTCGGTCGAAGGCCAGAGCCGGGCGATTGCGGCGGCGCTGGAGCAGGCGGGCGTCTCCGCCGACGACGTCACCTACGTGGAAGCCCATGGCACCGGGACCCCGGTGGGCGATCCCGTGGAGGTGGAGGCCCTGACAGAAGCCTTCCGCCGCGGTACCCGCCGCACCGGCTATTGCGGACTGGGTTCCGTCAAGTCCAACTTCGGCCACCTCAACCGGGCGGCGGGCATGGCCGGCCTGATCAAGACCGTCCTGGCCCTGCGGAACCGGCAGATTCCGCCCTCGCTGCACTTCCGGAGGCCTAATCCCAAGATCGATCTCAGGGGCAGCCCGTTCCGCATCGTCACGGCGCTCGAGGACTGGGATCCCGGCGGCCGGCCCCGCCGGGCGGGGGTCAGTTCGTTCGGCATCGGCGGCACCAACGCCCACCTGATCCTGGAGGAGGCGCCGCCGCGGCCGCCGTCCGGGCCCTCCCGGGAGCGCCAGCTGCTGGTGCTCTCGGCCCGCTCCGAATCGGCACTTGCTGAGGCCGGCCGCCGCCTCGCCCGGCACCTGGAAGAAAATCCGGACCTTCCGCTGGCGGACGTGGCGTACACCCTGGCCGTCGGGCGCCAGGAGTTCCCGCACCGCCGCGCCGTCCTGGCCGCTACGGCCGCCGAAGCCGCCGCCGCGCTGCGCGCGCCGGAATCCGCCCCATCGGACGATCGGAGCCGACGCTGGATCGCCGGCGAGACGGTGGACTGGACGGACCTCTTCGCGGGAGAGCATCGGTCGCGCGTGCCCCTGCCCACGTACCCGTTCGAGCCCCAGCGGCACTGGGTGGATCCCGTCCCGCCGGCGGCGCGTCCCGCGCCCGCTCTGCCCGCGCCGGCGCGCCCGGCGGCGGAGTCCGCCCCTGCAGCGCCGGCGTTGCTCCGGCCCGTCTGGCAGGAGGTGCCCCTGGAGGAGGCCGCCCCGGGGGAACTGCCCGGCGGCCCGGCACTGGTCTTCGTGGACCCGTGCGGTGTCGGCCATGAACTGGCCGCGCGACTGGAAAAGGCCGGCGAAACGGTTTTCTGCGTCACCCCCGGAGCCTCGTTTGCCCGGACCTCGCCCCATGAATTCACCCTGAATCCCGGCCGGCCGGAGGAGTACGACGGCCTACTGCAGAGCCTTGCCGAAGCCGTCGCGCCGCCCCGCCGGATCGTCCATCTCTGGGGGATCGCCCCGCCTGACCCGGATCCCTTCTCCGAGAAAGCGATCCGGGACGCGCTGGAGCGAGGGCTGCACAGCCTGGTGCCCCTGGCCCAGGCGCTGGGGCGTATCCAGTCGGAGGAGCCAATCCGGCTGCTCGCGGGGAGCACGGGCGCCGTGGCCGCGATCGACGGCGACGCGGTGGCGCCCGGCCGGGCCGCAGCGCTCGGCGCGGTGCGGCTGATCCCGTACGAGTACGCCCAGGTGGACTGCCGGGGCGTCGACCTGCCCCTCCCTGCGGATCCGTCGGATGTCGCGGCGATGGCCGGGATCCTGCGGCGGGAGCTGGCCGCCGGCGGGGGGCCCGAGGTCTTCGCCTGGCGGGACGGCCGGCGGCTCGCCCGCCGCTTCGAGCCCGCCGCAGACGGGCAGTCGCCGGAAGCCGGGCAGATGCTCCGCCCCGGCGGCACGTATCTGATCACGGGCGGGACCGGTGCGGTCGGCTTCGCCCTGGCCCAGCGCCTGGCGCGCGACTTCCGGGCAAAGCTGGTCCTGACGGCGCGGTCCCCCTTCCCCAGCCGGCCGGAGTGGGAGCGGCTGGCGGCCGGCACAGGCCCCGAGACCACCGTGGTCCGCCGGATCCGCGAGATGCTGGCGCTGGAGCGGCACGGGGCGGAATTCCTGGTGCTCGCGGCCGACGCGACCGAGCGGCAGCAGATGCTGGAAGTGGCGGAAACCGCCACCCGCCGGTTCGGCGCCGTCCACGGGGTGATCCACGCCGCCGGCGTGGCCGATCCTCACGGCGTGATCCAGAACCGGACCCGGGCCCAGACCGAGGCGGTCCTGGCGCCGAAGGCGGCGGGCGCCCGGATCCTCGACGAGATTTTCCGGGAGCGGCTGCCGGACTTCCTGGCGCTCTGCTCCTCCATGGCCGTGGTGCGCTACGCCCGCGGCTTCGGCCAGGTGGGCTACTGCGCCGCCAACGAGTTCCTGGACGCCTTCGCCCACGCCCGCACGGCCCGCGGCGGCCGCACCGTAGCCATCAACTGGGATGCCTGGCGCGAGGAGGGCATGGCTGTGGAGGCGGTCCATCGTCGGACGGCGCGGTCCAACCGGGCCGCTGCCCTCCTGTCCGGCATTCACCCGCTGCTGGGCGAATGCATCGAGTCCACTCCAGAGCGGCTGGTCTGCGAACGGCGGTTGACCTCCGAAGACCCCTGGTTCGTCGCCGAGCATCGGCTGCGGGGCGTCCCGCTGGTGCCGGGGACGGCCTACCTGCAGTGGGCGGCGGCCCTGGCGCTGCTGCAGATGGGCCGCTACCCGCTGGAGATCCGCTCCGCCTGCTTCACCGTACCCTTGCGAGTACCGGCTGGGAAGACGAAAGTTGTCCGGCTGACCTTGGCAACTGTCCCTGGCGGACACCGCTTCACGGCGGCCAGCCGCGACGCGGCCTGCCCGGACGGCTGGGTGGAGCATGCTTGCGCGGAGTTGGCGGCGGTTCCGGATGCTTCCAAGCCGGACGGCGCAGAGGCTCCCACCGTGAACCTGGGAGGATTGGACTGGCGGCCGCAGGAGCTCTCGCCGCCCCGGACCGACGGCCTGGAATTCGGCCCCCGCTGGGATTGTTCCCGGGCGCTGGCCGCGCGCGACGGCGGCCGCTGGATCCGCCTCGAGCTGCCGCCGCCGTTCCAGTCCGAGCTGGCTGAGTTCCCGCTCCATCCGGCGCTGCTGGATCGGGCCACTGGATTCGCTTCCCCGCCCGACGCGTCCGGCGGCGTTTTCCTGCCTTTCTCCTACGACCGCCTCTGCCTCCATGGTCCGCTGCCCCCGCGCGTCATCAGCCGCGCCAGGCCGGCCTGCGGAGGCGGGGATGCGGCCGCCTCGACGCGGACTATCGACCTCACCCTGCTGGATGAGTCCGGCCGCGTCGTGGTGGAGATCGAGGGGTACACGCTCCGCCGTTCGGAGCCTCCGGCGGAAAGCGGGCCTCCGCCAACCGAGGCGCCCCCGCTGATCCCGGCCGTCAAACCGGAAAACCGCCGCCTCGTCGTGGATGCCCCGGGCCGCCTCGACAGCCTGACCTGGCGGCCCTGCCCTCGCCGGGCGCCCGGCCCCGGCGAGGTGGAGATCCGCGTGGCTGCCGCGGGGCTCAACTTCAAGGACGTGCTCCTGGCGCTGGGGATGGTCCCACCCGCCGCGGCGGGTGAGCTGGTCCCCGGCCTGGAATGCGCCGGCACGGTCTCCCGCGTCGGCGCAGGCGTCACCGCGTTCCGCCCCGGCGACGAGGTGATGGCGCCGGCGCGCGCCGGCTTCGCCGACTACGCCGTCATCGACGCGCGGCTGGTCGCCGCCCGGCCCGCCGGCTGGAGCCCGGCCCAGGCGGCCGCGGTCCCGGTGGCCTACGGCACCGCCTGGTACGCACTGATGACGGTGGGGCGTCTGCAGCCGGGTGAGACGGTGCTCGTCCACGCGGCCGCCGGCGGCGTCGGGCTGGCCGCGGTGCACGTCTGCCGATGGCGCGGCTGCGAGGTTTACGCCACCGCGGGCCGGCCGGAAAAGCACGAATACCTGCGCTCGCTCGGCGTCCGGCACGTCATGAGCTCCCGCACCCTCGACTTCGCCGGCGAGGTCATGGAGCGGACCGGCGGCCGGGGCGTGGACGT
>CAYPNP010000011.1:0-147500 GCA_964412195.1 uncultured Acidobacteriota bacterium
ACCCCCCTCAACTTCCTCTCCGCCGTCGCCGCCCAGCCCGTGCGAGAGTGAGGAGAGCACCGAAAGCACGCAACCACGAAATACACGAAACACACGAAAGGATTTTCAAACCGGAATCCCAAATCCGCAAGCCGCAATCGGAATATGGAACTCAGAAACTCAGGCAGGAACTCAGGAAAGAGGATCCCAGCCCGCCATCTGCTGTCCGCTGTCCGCTGATTTCAATCCGCAATCCGCAATCCGCAATTCGCAATTCGCAATCCGCCATTTATAATGTTCCCATCTGACGGGCCTATCGAGCATCGAAAGGACATATGACGCCGCTGGAATTTGCATTGACGCTGCTGGGCATCTCGGTGGTGGCGGGTTTTTTCGGCTCGCTGGTCGGGCTCGGCGGCGGCATCGTGGTCGTCCCGGTGCTCACCTTGATCTACCACATCGATATCCGATACGCCATCGGCGCCTCCATCGTTTCGGTGATTGCCACCTCCAGCGGCGCCGCGGCGGCATACGTCCGCGAACGCCTAACCAACCTCCGGGTGGCCATGATGCTGGAGCTGGGGACCACCGCCGGCGCCATCACCGGGGCTTACCTCACCGGCATCCTTCCGCTGCATTGGCTTTTCCTGATTTTCGGAGTGGTGCTGGCCGCCTCCGCCGTCGCCATGATCTACCGCATCCGGCAGTCCACCGAAAACCTGATCCAGGACTCGTGGGCAGACCGGCTCAAGCTGCACGGACGCTATTTCGACCCCGCCCTGGGCAACACCGTCACTTATCGCGTTGCCCGGACGCGGCTGGGCCTGGCCCTGATGTACCTGGCCGGGACCATCAGCGGGCTCCTTGGGATCGGCTCCGGGATTCTCAAGGTATTGGCCATGGATCTGGCCATGCGCATCCCCATCAAGGTGTCCACCGCCACCAGCAATTTCATGATCGGGGTGACCGCCGCGGCCAGCGCCGGCGTATACTTCTCCCGGGGGGACATCGATCCCTTCGTCGCCGCGCCGGTGGCCGTCGGAGTCGTGGTGGGCGCCACCATCGGCTCCCGCGTCATGCCGAAGACGGACAGCCGGCTGCTGCGCCTGATCTTCGTCCTGGTGCTGCTTTTCGTGGCGGCCCAGATGATCCTGAGAGGCTTGCGATGAACCCGGCCGACGAAATCAACTCCCCCGCCTCGCCTCCCGGAGCGGCCTGGCAGATCGAGTCGATCCTCAGCACGCTCCTGCGCACCGGCGTGGCGGTCAGCTTGCTCCTCATCCTGGCGGGGCTCGCGCTGATGTTCGCCCGGGACCCCGGCCATTTCCGGACCCCCGCGGACCTCGCCCGGCTGACCCGATTTGGCGCCGATTTCCCCCACACCCTGCGTGGCGTGGGCGCAGGCCTCGCCGCCGGGCAGGGCCAGGCCGTGGCAGCGGCCGGCCTGCTGCTGCTGATCCTCACGCCCATCCTGAGGGTGGCCGTCTCCATCCTGATCTTCCTCTTCGAAAAGGACCGGCCCTTCGTCCTGATCACCGCTGCGGTGCTGATCGCGCTGGTGCTTTCGTTCCTCCTGGGCAAGGCCGGGTAGGCCATTCCCAAAGCCGCCGGCATCTGGTACCATCGGCCGATCCCGAGCCGGTACGGCAATCCTGTTCGCGAGGATGCACCCGATGACACGAATCCTCTGGCTGGTCCTGACCCTTCTGATGGCCGCCTGCGTCCGGGCCCAGGCCCCCACAGATCCCCCTCCCCCCGCAGCCCCTTCGGCTGTTCCGGCAGCGCCCTCTTCCCTGGGCGCCCGCTCCCCTGCGGAGATCGCCGCGCCGGCTCCGGCCTTCACCACGCCGGACGGCCGGCCGTACGCCCCTCCTGCACCCGGCGACCGGGTGGACTGGTTCGCCGAGAGCTCCCTCGGCCCCGTGAGCTGGGCCGGCGGCGCGTTCGTGAGCGGATTCTGGACCGCCTTCAACCAGCCCAAGGAGTACGGCGGCACGGCGGCCGGGTTCGCCGAGCGCCTCGCCGTCCGGCAGTCCGGCATCCTGATCTCCAGCGGCATGGAGGCCGGCCTGGGCGCCCTTTGGGGGGAGGATCCCCGCTACTTCCGGCACGGCCGGGGCAAGGGCTTCTGGCCCCGCGTCGGCTGGGCCCTAAAAACCTCGTTCGTTGCCTACGACCGGAGCGGGCGCCTCCGGCCGGCCTACGCCCGCTACGCCGCGGCGTTCGGCAACAACTTCGTCACCAACGCCTGGCGCCCCGACAGTGACAACGATCCCGGCGACGCCGTCCGGCGGGGATTCTCCGGCCTGCTGGGCCGGGTCGCCAGCAACCTCTTCCTGGAGTTCTGGCCGGACGTCACCGGCCGCCTGAAGAAAAAGTAACGCAACTCCCTAAAATCCCTCTGCGCCCCAACGCATTGAAATGTGGCCAGGTTTTGTCACAGCCCGGAAGCCGGTAAGCGGTCAGTACCGGCAAGCGTCAGCTGCTGGCGGACAATTTGACTCAGCTTGATCCGGCATCTGCATCTTCAAGAAAAATAGATAGTTGAGTGACATCTCGCGCCGGCGGCTGACGCCTGCCAGTACTGACTTGATGGCGGGGGCGGCATCTCGCGCCGGCGGCTCACGCCCGCCGGTACTGACGGGGTGGCGGGAGTGACATTTCACGCCAGCGGCCGTCTGAGGCTTCCCGGCGGGGGTTCGGCGCAAGAGCGGCCGGGGAAAGCAAGAATCAATCAGCGGCCCGGCTGGCCGGGGCCGGCTTCAGGTTCGACACGAGGATCTCGAGGCTGACCAGGAGCACCCACAGCGGAAAGACGACCGGAGCCCAATACACCAAGCCGACGCTCAGGATCAGGAACAGCGCCAGGGTGTAGCCGAGCAGGGCCGTCCAACGAGGGAAAAGTCCGAGTCGGATCGCCAGGGTAGAGGTTGTGACCATGAACACCCCGGCCATCTTCAGGGCGAAGACGTTCGTGATCTGGTACACCGCGAGGCGGCCGAACGAGTACAGGCCCGATTCCATCAGCCGGCCGGGCGCCGTCCCGTACATCACGATGACGCCGCCGGCGATGGCGGTGGCGGCGAAGAGCATGGCCAGGAACAGCAGCCCGCTGCCCAGGAACACCGTGGAGAAGAAGCGGTCCTCGAGGGCGCCCATCCGGTCACGCATGACCCCCATGAACCACAGGAAGGCGATCCCGGCAAAGGGCACCAGGTTCAACGCGAAACCGACGTTGGACCAGCCCTCGGACAGCCAGTGGCCTGCATCATGGGGATTCTCCGGGACGGACACCCGGATGAGTGTGTAGAAGGACGTGAGCAGGACGGCAAACACGATCCCGGCGATGGCGCCGGCCTTGGGCGCGCGCAGACTGGTGCGGGTGATATGTCCCTGCGATACCATCGAGCCCTCCGAAGCGGTGTTTTCATCTTCCAGGCCATCCCTGCATCCCGGCGGGAAGGATCCGGTTCGCGCGACGCAGAAAACGGAGTAGTGCCGGGCCTAGTCACAGCCAGGATGCCGGTAGCGGTCAGTACCGGCAAGCGTCAGCTGCCGGCGGACAACTTGACTCAGCTGGAATGGCAAACTTCATCATCTGAAAAACAGATGGTTGAGTGACATCTCGCGCCGGCGGCTCACGCCCGCCGGTACGACTGTTTGCCGGTTCGGGAGGCCTCCCTGCCTTCTTTTCTTACCGCCTCCGTTTCTCACGGGAAGAACCGGAGCTGCTCTTCGTGGATTCCCGCCCGCTCTTCCAGGAGTCGTAGCTCTTCTGGCGCTCGGAGGAACTGGTGCGGGCCTGCCGGTCCTGCTCCAACTGGGTGTAGCTCTGCGAACTCGTGGAGGACGCGGCGGGGCGCGCCGTCCCGGTCGTGGAGGCCGGGGCGCTGGTCGTCTGCGCGCTGCCCCGCTTCTGCTGGACCTGCTGCTGGCCGGACTGGGCCTTGGACTGCGCCTGGGCCTTCTGCTCGTCGGTGACGGCAGGCTTCTCCACCGTCTGCCAGGAGCCATCTTCGTACTTCTGCCAGGAGCCATCCTCGTTCTTGTAGACGTTGCCGTCGTGGGCGGCGTACTTGTTGTTGTCGGCGTCCGTGGCGATGGTCGTGCTGCCGTGGTCGGTGACGATCCGCCCGCCCTTGCCGCCGTCGGAGGTCTCGTACCCGGCGATGGTGCCGCGGTCGTCCGAGTAGTGGCCGGTGTGCACCCAGTCGTCGCCCCTGGTCACCACGGACTGCCCCCACGACGCGTAGGGGTTGGACCGCTGGTAGGTGGCGGCGCCGGTGCCGGTGGACGGGTTGTAGCCGCGCGCGGCGTAGCCGGCCTGGCCACCCGGCCCGTAGAAGCCCGCCTTCTGGGCCCAGGCGCCGGTGGCCGGGTTGTAGGCCTCGGCGTACCCCCGCCCGGCGTAGGGTCCCCAGACCGCCGCACCGCGGGCGTAGGCGCCGGTGGCCGGGTTGTAGGCGGCGGCGTAGCCGCAGCCACCGTAGGGGCCGTACGCCACCGCCGCCCGGCCGAAGGTGCCGGTATACGGGTTGTAGAAGGCCGCCACGCCGTAGGAGTACGGGTGGGGGTAGTAGATCGGGTACCAGACGTGCGGCGGGTAGTAGAAGTAGGGCGGATAGTAGTAGCCGGTGCCGTACACGACGCAGGCGCCGACGGCCGCCCCGACGACGAACACCCCCAGGTATCCGGAGGTGTACCCGGTGGTCACGGTGGTCGGCGTCGACTCATAGATCGTGACGTATGTGACGTTGTATTTCGGGCAGCTCGGCGGGATGGTGTAGATGGAGGCCGGGATCGTGTCCGCCAACACCCACGGCCCCGTCGGGGAGGGCGCCACGAACCAGACCGCCTGGTAGCAGCAGTAGTATTTGTTTTCCACCCGAAACACGTCGTTCGGAGTGTTCACGGCATACGACACCGTCGTGCCCTCGATGGTCTGGAACTGGGGATCGCCGGAATACTGGACCTCGACGGAGACCGCGTTGCGCTGGACCACCGCCTGTTGCGGAGCCTGGGCCAGCATGACCGCCTCCTGGGCTTCCGGCGTGCCGGGCACCGAGGCGCGGACCGCGGCCTTGGGGTGGTCCTTGGGGATCCTGGCGAAGTCGGCCGGCAGGTCGCCGCCGACATACGCCCACGGCCCGTCCAGGCCGGCCGCGCGGAACCACCGCCCGGAGACCAGGTAGTAGAACTTCCCGTCCCCGCCGTACCGGAACAGGTCGCTGCCGGTGTTGGTCACCCAGGACAGCTGGGTCCCGGAGATGGACTTGAGCTTCGGCGCCCCGTCCAGCAGGATCAGTTCCGCCGGACGGACGCTGACGATCACCTTGGGCATCTTGTCCTTGGAAACGGCCTTGCCGGGCAGGTTCTTGCGCGCCTCGGCCCAGTTGGGATCGTCGGGGAGGCTCCAGAAGCTCTTGGGCAGCTTCTCCACCGGCGCCCAGGGACCCGTGGGCTGGGGCGCCTGCAGCCAGGTGTCTTCATTGAGCAGGTACGTCGCCGGCTTGCCTTCCTCCTGAAAGACGTCCCAGTTCGTGTTGATGGCGAACAGCAGGCCGGTGCCCTGGATGGGAGCGAACTTCGGCTCGCCGTCGAAGATCACCAGGATCGCCGGGGTCTGGCTGGAGAGGATCACCGGCGGGTCCGGCGGCACCGTGATGGTACGGGCCGGCGGCGCCGGGGCGGGCTGGGCCGGCGGGGGCGCCGCCGGGGCTCCCTGGGACGGAGGGACGGACGCCGCGGGCGCGGCCTGCGGCTGCCGCGGGACGACGGAGGCCAGGACCGCGTCCACGGAAAGCTTCATGGGGGCAGTCGGGATGACCTTTTGCAGGAACGCGGCCAGGCGCTGCGCGTTGGCGTCGTCGGCGCCGGGGAAACTGACCGAGACAATCTTCAGGTCATACAGCGTCACCGTGCGCGTGGACATGTCCGTATTTGTCGCGCCGGTCATCTCCAGCGCGGCCGGGACGGGCTGGGCCGATCCCGGTTCCAGGATCTCCACCGCGATGCGGAAATCCAGGCGCACGTAGCAGTCCCACTTGTCCACCTGCGGCTGGTAGGCGGTCACCCGGGTGCCGTCGGCGAACGTCCTGACCCGTGGCCATTTGTGGACCTGCTCACCCTGTGTCTGCGCGGCTGCCCAGCCCATGGACATCAGCAGGATGATACCCAGTGCTCTGGTTTTCATGGATCCTCCCTGCGGTCACTGCCGCTGGTAGTTGAAGTTCTCGATCTTGGCCGACACTTCCCTGGAGGGCACGTTCACGATGAGCCGCGCGGCGTACTGGGGCCCGCCCGGCACCTGGGCGAACTCCACCGTCCCGCTGACGGCGTCTTCGTCCAGGACGGTCGAGAAGGAAAAGCGCCGCGCCGCCTTGGTCGCCGGGTCGAGCAGGAACGTGACCTTGTCACCCGGCTGGATGAAGCTGACGCCCGTGACCTGGATCGTGCCGTCGGCGGCCTGGGCGTAGGCGGCTTTGGCGTAAAAATCCATCATGGTGCCGGGTGTCGGCGCCATGTAGTCTTTCACCAGGTCGCCCAGCGAATCGGCCCATTCCTTGAAATCCTTGATCTTGTTCTTTTTGATCCGCCCGCGGATGCCCCGCCCGCCTTCGTCTTGGGGCGCGGTGAGCAGGGTTTTTTGAGGCTTTCCGTCCGCGTCGAACCGCATCTGGTAGAGCTGGGCCGGCTTGACATCCCCCTTGAGGGTGAGTTCGATCCGCATCTGCCAGGTGTAGTGGCGCATCAGGGCGGCGTTGGCCTTGGCGTTGGCCGCGTACTGGCTGGCCATCGCCCCGGGGTCCCCCTGCGCCGGCAGCGGCAGGGCGAGGACGGCCAGGACGGCCGCGACGACGGCAATCTTCACTTCCTTCAGACCGTGCCGTTTCTTTGTTCTCATCGTATTCTCCGATTTGATTTTCTATGGGACCAATTCCAGATCACCGGGCTTCCACGTCTGGTCGAACCAGGGCTCCAGCGGGCCGTACAGGCGCAGGATCACGTTGAAGCTCTTGCCGGGCATGGTCTGGATCCAGTTGCCTTCATGCCCCCGGGGAGCTTTCGGACCGAACCACATCGTATACGAGCCGTCGGCGTTGGGCTTCACGGACGGGTTTTTGCTGTCGAGACCGGCCAGCCTCTGATCGGTTTCCAGCATGGAGCGGTGCTGGCCGGAATAGACCATGAACGACCAGAAATTATTGACCGGAACCGGCCCGGGCAACGTGACCGTATAGGTCTTGCCACCGTCGAGATAATTGTCGTTCGCGTCCCGCGCGGTGAGAGCATAGGCAGAGCCGGTGCCGGGCTTGGGCGCAGCCATGGCCGGAGTGATGCCCGTGGCCATGTAGTGGAAGAAAATGCGGTCGTCGAGCACGCGTTCCCCGTTGTTCAGGAACTCGTAGCTCATGCCGACAAACGGCGAGTTCCATCTGCGGTCCGGGTAGAAGAACACGCTCTGCTTGCGCGGGGCGAAGGAGATGGCCCGCGCGGCGGCATTGCCGATCGCCACCGCCTCGGTCAGGAGCTTCTTCATCCGGGCGTCCGGGCTGAACGGCTGCCCCTTCTTGATGCCGATGGAGGCAAATTGTCCGACCAGCTCCGGGTTGAACGCGTCCGCCGGCTCATACTGGATCACGGCGTTCAGTTCTTCATAGAACTGGAAGCTGTTTGCATGCACGGTGTTGAACCGCCTGCCGGAAAGGTTCACGAACTTCTGCTGGGGCGGATTCGCCGCCTGCGCCAGGGGATACGCGCGGAACCTGGCTTTCACCGCGCCGGCCGTGCCGGCGAAGTCGTCGCCCTGGACGAACGCGCGGAAGAAAAACAGGTTGCGATAAGTGGGCGTCCGGGCGACAAAGTAGCCTTCCGGGATGGCCCCTTTGTAATCGCGATGCACAAAGAGATACTTGCCGCCCTTCCCCTGATCGGGACCGGTCACGCCGACGTCCGTGACCCAGCAGAAGAAGGCGTCGTCCACCGGGCCCAGAACGCCCGGCGGGACCTCCGCGACGACCGGTCCGTCCTTGACATTCAACTCCGCCATGCAATACATGGTCGTGGAGTTGGGAGTGAGGAAGAGCGAGCGGGCATCCATCAGCTCCTCGAAGATGCCCAGGTCGCCGGGCTCCAGACCCTCCCCCCGGAGTCCTTCCAGCACGGCGTAAACGGAAGCCGCCGGGATACCGTTGAGGAAGGCCTCCGCGCCGCGGGAGAGGTCGAGGAAGTCGTACGCTTTCCGGACCGTTTCCTGGCTCGGCAAGCCGTCGAAGAATTCCAACGTGCCCAGGAGTTCCGTCTGGACCTTGTCCGGCGTTGTGACGCCCGCGGGCACTTCGGCCTTGTACTTCGGGCTTTCGTCCGCGGCCAGGATGGTGGCGATCATTGCCAGCGCAAGGCCGAGGGCGATCAGGAACGTGAATCTTTTCATAGTCTTACTGTCCTTTGCATAATTTTGTGGTTCATGGATTTACCTTGAAAAGGACGGCGGGGGCCGAGCCCGACCTGCGGTCGGGTAGATCGGGCCCCCGGATTCGCGAGGCTCCAAACAGGAGGAGGCATCGCTTGAGCGAGGCCAATCCCCGGAAATGTGAATATTCCTCCTTCCATTGGTCCGCCTGTCAGGATTGCCCCGGTTCGGCGGGCTTCTGGGCGGGGGCCTCGTACCACCGTTCCGGCGGCACCAGCTTGGCGCCGCCTTCCGGATCGTTCTCATAGTGGGGCGACATGATCTGGACGCCGTGCTCGTTGAACACGTCCTGGATCTGGGCGTGCAGCTCCGCCAGCACGCGGGGACGGCTGCTCGGCTCCGCCAGGTACGCGTTGAGCTGGTACTCCACGTAGAAGTCGGACAGGGCCGTCTGGTAGACGAAGGGCTTCGGCTCCTTGCGCAGTTCCGCCGTGCGGTCGGCCGCCTCCAGCAACATGGCATGGATCTGCCGCCAGGGCGTGTCGTAGCCGATGGTGACGCTGGTGTGCAGGATCACGCCCTTGTCCCCCACCAGGCTGGAGTAATTCTTGGTGGTGCTGGTGGTGAGGACGGAGTTGGGGATGTTGACCAGTTCTCGCTTGTTGGTGCGGATCTTGGTGGACAGGATGCCGATGGACTCCACCGTGCCCTCGATCTCCCCGATGTGCACGTAGTCGCCCGGGCGGAAGGCCCGGGAGTACACCAGGATGACGCCGCTGGCGGCCTGGCTGATCACGCCGCTGGAGCCGAAGGAAATCAGCAGGCCGAGGAAGACGCTCACGCCTTTGAACGCCGGGCTGTCGCTGCCGGGCAGGTACGGGTAGGCCATGATCAGGGCGAAGACCCAGAGGATCGAGCTCGCCAGCCGGCGGGTCACCGGCGCGGTGTCGGCGTGCATGCCTGGAACTGCGAGCCGCCCCTCCTCCACGGCGAGGAAGAACAATCGGAGCATGCGGCTGGCGGCGCGGGTGACGAGGAAGATCACCACGACGAAGCACAGGCCCGGCAGCGCCGACAGCATGCCGAGCGCCAGTTTCGCCACCATGTCGAAGAAAAATCCGCGGAGGGCGTCCCCCCAAGGCTGGGTCAACGGAAATTGCCGCAGGGAGACCGTCAGCCACACGTAGCCGACAAATGCGATCGCGCCCGCCAGCCCCAGGCGCAGCAACCAGTTCAAGAATATCCTCAAGGGCCTGGCGAAGAATCCGGCCACGCCGTGGTCCACCTGGGTCAAGGGGACCGGCCCGATGCGGGTCATCCGCTCCATCAGCTTCCGCATGAGCCACACGCAGAGCCACAGCACCATTCCGGCGACAATCGTGAGCAGCAGCACAATGCCGATTCCCTTCAGAATGACCGCCGGCCGCTTCTGATCCCAGGACGCCCGGGTGGCCCCCGCGAGATCCCGGACGACCCGATCCTTGATCTGGTCCAGGGTTTCCTCGGAGAACGGGTTCCGGTCGCCGGCCACCAGGCTGAACACGAATTTCTTCCCGATCTGGATCCGATAACCGTCGGCAAAGGGCTCTGCCGCCACCGGACCGATAACGCCCCGGTCCAGCTGGTCCCCGATTTTCTGCTCGGCGTCCCGGACGCGCTCCTCGGGAGGAAAGCCCAGCCAGCTGCACCGGAAGGTGGCCACCACCCGGTTGGCCACCATTACGTTGGCCGGGACCAGCTCCACGGCGGATTCCTTCGTCGATGCTCCGCCGGCGGGTGCATCGGTCGGAGAGCCCGCCCGGCTAAGCGCAGGCGGGCCCTGGGCCGACAAGGGATTCGCCAGGCAAACCACCAGGCACAAAGACAAGAGGAGGAATCCTCGCCAGCCTGTTCCATGGTTCATCGCCCACCCCTCTTTTCCGGATCGCTGAGATGATTCAGCCCGCAATCTACCACAAAACCCGCCGGCCTGCGACGGGAAGTCGGTCTCCCTCCCCGTGCCTGCTCGGAAAGAGCAGTCTGGTCCCATCGGTATCGAAATCGGTATCGGTGTCGGTAGCCGCCATCGATCCTGACATCGAATCTCGACTGCGCTGCCGATGCCGATCAGATCGCTATTTTCATGATCGATCGCGTGCCTCGGGTAATGAGCACGCTTGCCGGGGAATTGAATCTCCCGGCGCCCGGCGGACCGGGCGCCGGGAATTGCCCCGCTATTTTTCCTTCGGCAGGGTATCGACGATATCGAGCAGCTTCCAGGGATTGTCGAACGCCTCGACTTCGATCTGGTTGGTCTCCTTGTTGATCTTGAGCTGCATCGCCGGCATCAGGACGCCCGAGTTGGTCTTCTTCTCGCCGGTGATGATGATCTCGGCGGCCGACAGGTTGTAGTCGGTCGAGCGGCTGTCCTGCCACACCTCGCCGAACCGCAGCGGCCGGTCCGTGACCAGGCGGATCTTCCGGGAGCCGTCCGGCTGCTTGAACTCCTTGATGTAATTGATATCGTAGCCCAGCGTGCCGGTGATGGCCATGTGGCCCACCGCCTTCATCTTCGTCACCGCGTTGAACATCCCCTGCGGCCCGGCCGCCTGGAAGGCGTCCGCCAGCGCCTTCTGGTCGTCGTCCGTGGAAAACTCGTAGATGATGATGGTGACGTTGAACCGCTGGCCCAACTGCGTGCTCTGGCCCATGGCGATGGCCTGTATCGTCTCGTACTTGGCCGCAAATCCCCACAGGCTGCCGAGGGATAGGGCGATGGCCAAGATGGCCGCCATTGTCCAAATTGATCTGCGTGCATGTTTCATACTTGCTCCTCCATGATGTAAGGTTGTGGGACCGGGCGGATTCAATCCGCCCGGTCACCGAATGGATCCGGGTTCATTCACTGGTCTTGTTGTTCCGCTGCGCCGCCTGCAGCTTCTGGATGTCCTCCGGGGTGAGCTTCGGATGATCGATCGTCAGGGTGATCTTTCCGATCTTGCCGTTGAAGGCGAACGGCACTTTGTAGTCCCGGTCGTCCACGGGCGTGCCCGTATCGGACCCGATGTCCAGGTTCTCATCCCATTGCAGAATGAACGGGATGGTGTGCTCCATCTTCTGGGTCGCGACAACCTTGCCGTCCACGGACAGAGTGCCTGTGCCGCCGCGCCCGATACCGCTCACGTTGTTGTATGCCAGCGTGGCCATGCCCAGGCCTTCGTACTTGAAATCGAATTCGAGCACATGCTTGCCGGGGGCGAGCGCCTCGGCCCCCTCCCACCGGATCCGCTCGAGGTCCACGAGGTTCCACAGGAACACGGGTTTGCCTTTCAGGACATACAGGCCGTAGCCGCCGAAGCGGCCGCCCTGGGTGATGAGAACCCCCTCGCCTCCCCCCTGCGGGACGTCAATCTCCGCCTTGAAGCAGTAGGAGGTGTTCAGGATGCTCGGAGCGTCCCCGTTCGGCGTGCCGGTGAGCGGCGCAGTCCAGGTGAAGACGTTCCGGCCGGCGGTGATGCTGGGGCGGGGCGTGATGAGCCGCGTCACCACCGTCGCGTCGAGCGGCTTCACCTGGTACTTCTCGGCCTCCTGCCAGAAGAGCCCCTCGAGTTCCTTGACTTTCTCCGGGTACTTGGCCGCGACGTCCTCGGACTGTGTCCAGTCCTTGTTCAGGTCGTAGAGCTCCCACGGGAACTGGGTCGGATCCACCCCGACGCCGCCGGCGGTGATCCAGGGTGGACGCATGACCTTCGTGCTGGCGATCCAGCCCTCGTGGTAAAGGGCGTGGTCACCGAACATTTCAAAGTACTGGGTCTTGTGGGTCGAAGGGGCGTTGGCGTTGGCCTGGTCAAAGGTGTATGCCATGCTGACGCCCTCGATCGGGCTCTGCTGGATGCCGTCCACGAACTCGGGCTGCTGGATCCGCGTGGCCTCGAGAATCGTGGGCACGATGTCGATGACGTGGTGGAACTGGTTGCGGATGCCGCCCTTGTCCTGAATCACCTTCGGCCAGGAGATGGCCATGCCCTGGCGGATCCCACCGAAGTGGGAGGCAATCTGCTTGGTCCAGGCGAACGGCGTGTCGAAGGCCCAGGCCCATGGCACCGCCATGTGATTGTAGGTCTGGTTGGAGCCCCACGCGTCGTAGAAGTACTTGAGCTGGGTTTCAACAGGCACGTCCACCTGGTTGAACATGGCCACCTCGTTGGGCGTGCCGTTGAGGGTGCCCTCGGAGCTGGTGCCGTTGTCGCCCTCGATATAGATGATCAGGGTGTTGTCCATCTTGCCTATGTCTTCCACCGCCTGGATGACCCGGCCGATCTCGTGGTCCGTGTAGGCGACGTACGCCGCGAAGACATCCGCCTGGCGGATGAACAGCTTCTGCTCGTCGGGGGTGAGCTGGTCCCACTCCTTGAGCAGGTCCTTGGGCCAGGGCGTCATCTTCGCGTCCTGGGGGATCACACCCAGCCTTTTCTGGTTGGCGAAGATCTGGTCGCGGAGCTTGTTCCAGCCCTGGTCAAAGAGGTGCATGTCGCTGATCTTCTGGATCCACTCCGGCGTCGGGTGATGGGGGGCGTGGGTGCCGCCGGGCACGTAGTAGACGAAGAACGGCTGGTCCGGCGTCAGGGTGTTGATCTGGTTCATGTAGGCGATGGCTTCGTCCGCCATGGCCGTGGTCAAGTTGAAGTTGGGGTTGCCCAGGTAGGGGTAGATGTACGTGGTGTTGCGCACCAGGTTGGCCGGTTCCCACTGGTTGGTGTCGCCCCCCATGAAACCGTAGAAGTACTCGAAGCCCATGCCGATGGGCCACTGGTCGAACGGGCCGATGGAGGTCGCCTGGAAGGAAGGCGTGTTGTGGTTCTTGCCGAACCACGACGTCCGGTAGCCGTGGTCCTTCAGGATCCGGCCGACGGTCGCCTTGTCCCGGGTGATGATGCTGTCGTAACCCGGGTAGCCGGTGGACTGCTCCGCGATCACTCCGTACCCCGCCGAATGGTGGTTGCGGCCGGTGATGAGCGCGGCGCGGGTCGGCGAGCACAGCGCAGTGGAGTGGAAGTTGGTGTACCGCAGGCCGTTGGCGGCGATCCGGTCCAGCGCCGGCGTCGGAATCACCCCGCCGAACGTGCTGGGGACACCGTAGCCCGCGTCGTCGGTCATGATCAGCAGGACGTTGGGCGCCCCCTTGGGAGGCACGATGCGCGGCTGCCAATAGGGCTTCGAGCCGGCCGTCGTACGCTCGATCTTCCCTCCGAATTTCCCGGGCGGTGCCGGGAGCTGCTTCCCGTCAATGGTGGTGGTGCCGCTGGGCGCGCCCGGCTCCCCGGTGGTCTGCTGGCCCAGACAAGGGACGATGGCGGCGGCGCACAGAGCCGCCAGCGTCATCCAGCTCCAGAGAACATTTCGTTTTCGCATATTCCTTTCCTCCTATCCGATGAGTGCCAATTAAAAATCCAAACCGATATTCAACCCCAGCCGCTGCTGGTTCTGGGAAATGTTGCCGCCCACTTCACCCTCAAAGGCGTAGTCCCACGCCAGCCCGAGGGAAAGGATCTTGCTCAATCGCTGATTCATCTCCACATGGGCCCGGGCGGCGTGGTTGGCAGTGTTCCAGGGATCCTGGAAGAAGTACAACTCCTCCCGGATGCGGAACGATTCCAGGAGTTGGCACTGGAAGTCCTGGTAGAATCCGGCCACGAAGTGCCAGCCCACCTCGGTGGTGTAATCGGAGTACTGGATGCCGGCGGCGGGGCCGACCGACAGCCGGGTGTGATCGCCGTTCAGCAGCCAGTACCCCACGCCGCCGCTCTGGGTGGCTTCGTGCAGCAGTTCCACCGTGGGATCCCGGTAATAGCGCGTGTTGGACTGAAAGAACCACCTCGGGCGGAAATTCTTCCGGAGGCGGAATTCGGCCATCAGGTTGTCGTCCTTGGTGACATGCTGCCCGTCGGTCTCGACGTTGTCCTTCCGGTAATAATTGAACTCGAACTGGTACTCCCGCTTCGCGCGGTCGACCTTCTCCGAACGATACCGGACATCCAGGGAGGTGTCGCTGTCCTGGCCGCGGCGCAGGGTGAGGCCCAGGCTGAAGCGGGTCTTCCATCCCCGCAGCGGATACCAGCGCCGGATGGTCTGGTCCATCTCCGCCGCCTCTTTTTCCGCGGCGTCCGGTCCGGGAGTGTTCCCGCCCTGCCCGGCTTGCGTGCCGGGGGCGGCGGCAGGGGCCGGCGGAGCAGTCACCTCCGCCTTCGTCGGCACGCCGGTCCGTTCCAGTCGGGCGACGGCGGCCCGGGGCACCCGCACTGTGCCCAGCTCGGCGGAGTGGAATTCGACGTACTCCGCCGTTTCGGCGATCACCCGCCCCACCAGGCGGTCGCCGCCCTTGGTCTGCAGCTCGTCGGCCCGCAGCGCCGCGCAGGGCAGAACCAGCAGGCCGATCAGCCAGGCGGCCGGGTGATGTCTGATTGGATGCCATTTCATCATTTGCCTTCGTTCCAATCCGGCCCGTCCGGACCCTCACTGCGTCGGGATGGTCAGGACCGGCAGTTGCTCCGCCTGCCCGCTGCCCAGCATGGTGAACAGGAACATGATCGCGGCGAAGGTCCGCTTGGACCGCCAGTCGTCGTCAGCGATCCAGAACCAGGCGCCGTTGTACTCCACGGCGGTGAAGGCGTCGGCCGGCCGGTCCGGCCCGCTGCGGACGTGCAGGAGCGGGCTGGCGCCGCTTTCCTCCGCTGACAGCGGCGGGGTGAGCCTGCGCTCCTGGTGGGCCGGGGGGATGTCCACGCCCCGGGCTAGCGCGATCATGATCTGCAGCATCGACCGGCTGCCCACCGTCAGCTCGTCGCCCTGGCCGCGCACCGGCGAAAACACCAGGCGGAACTTGCTCGCTTGGGCCGGCAGTCCGAGCAGCTCCCGGATCCGGACGGCTTTCGCCAGCGCGTCCGGATCGACGTCATGCTGCCGGAAAAACAGGACGATGTCCGGGCCCTTATACTTGGCGGCCGGTTCGACCCGCATCCCGAACCCGTCGGCGTCCTGGACGTCCCGCAGCAGCTGCAGCGCCTCGAAGAACGCCGGGTCCGCCTGCCGTTTCGAACCGATGTTCGCGGGACGGTTGCGCAGGCCGCTGAGAGAATCCAGGCTCAGCTCCAGGACGAAATCCGCGGCGTACCCCGCCTGGAGCAGCTGGAACACCCGGGCCGGGGCGATTGGCGTGAGGAGGCTCTCCAGGAACTTGTCGCCGGTCTTCGGGGCGTAGGTGATGGTGGGCCGGTCGGTGTACTTGCCCGAAGCTCCCATGTTGAGGTAGTTGCCCTGGACCGCCCCCGAGGAGGAGACGGTCCCCCCGACGTTCGCCGCCGTCTCCCACTGGTAGCCGCTCACCACCGAAGCGACGTCCAGGAAGATGGGCACGTCCATGTACCGCACTTTGACGATGTTGAGCAGGGTCTGCTGCTTCCAGGAATCGGCGATGGCCCGGCTGTAGTCGAACCGGTCCCGGGGGATGGTGGGCGGGCCGACCGCCCGGCAGCCGGCCAGCAGCACCAGGGACAGCAGGGCTCCGGCCCGCTGCCACTGAAATGGTCGGATTGAGACCATGACACCTCCTTTCAATAGAAAGGATTAGAACCGAAACGCCATGCCGAAGACCGGGCCAGTGGTGATCATGTCGTACTTGAAAGGATGCTCGTCGGCGATTGGAATGCCGTCCTCGTAACCCGTCTGGTAGTCCATGTACATGAACCGCCAGCCGCCGCCGATCCAGATCCGCTCGCCCAACTGGTACTGGACGGTCGGAAAGACGTCGACCGCGATGTCCGAGGCGACGCCGAACCCGCCGACGTTGGCGGGCACGCTGAGCAGCCACTTCCCGCCCAGCGGCTGTTTCCAGTGGACGCCCACCACCGGGTCCACCCAGGTCTTGGTGTCCTCCGCGGTGACGCCGGCGAGCGTCGGGGGGGCGTTGTCCTTGAACTCGATCCGGGCCCGCACCACGTTCACCCGCGCGCCAAACTGCAGGTCCACGTTGGGCGAGAGCCGGCGGATCGCCAGCAGGGTGAAGGCGGCCTGGCTGGGATCCAGGTTGACGTAGTCTCCCGACGTGCCCAGCGCCATGTAGATGACGTCCACGCCGAAGCCCCAGTCGCCCTTCTGGGCGGCGAAGTATCCGTTGAAGCCTCCCTGCAGGTTGTTCATGATGGTCTTGTCTGTGATGTCCGTCTCCACTTCGATCCCTTCCACGCCGAGCGTGCCGTCCATGCCGGCTAACAGCATGTACGGGGCGACGACGAAATGCCACTCGTCATCGTCCTTCGCCTGCGCCCGGACGGGCATCGTCACGGACAGGGCGATGAACAGGATCACCGAGACCAAGCCAAGCATGTTTCGTTGTTTCATCAGGTCATCTCCTTTTTTCATAGCAAATGAATTTCGTTGGGCTTCCAGATTCCCGGTCGCGGAGGATCACCGCCGCCTGCCGCCGCCACCTCCGCCGTGGTATCCGCCCCAGCTGCCCCGGTTGAACTGGCCACCGCCGCTCTGCCAGGAGTTGTAGTTGCTTTGTCGATTGAATGACTCGGTACGAGCCGCCCGATCATGCTCCAGCTCGCTGGAGGACTGCGACCAGCCGGAGGAAGCGGCGGGGCGGGTCCCCGACGCCGCCGCCGGACCGGTCGGCGCCTGGTGAAGTTCCCCATTCCTCTCCATCTGGTCCCACTGGGCCTGGGCGTTGGCGGAACGGGACTGGGCGGCGGCCTGGGCTTGGGGCTGCCCCTGGGGCTTCGGCGGCTGGACCGTGTCCCAGGAACCGTTGTTGTACTTCTGCCACGAGCCGTTGTCGTTCTTGTACACGTTGCCGTCGTGGGCCGCGTACATGTTGTTGTCGGCGCTTTTGGCCACGGCGGTGTTGCCGTAGGCCGTGGAGACGCCGGCGCCCTTCGCGCCGGTGGAAGTCTCGAAACCGGCCGCCGTGCCCCGGGAATCGGAATAGTGGGCGGTCTGGGCCCAGTCGTCGCCCTTGGTCACCGCCGACTGCCCCCATGACGCGTACGGGTTCGAGCGCTGGTAGGTGGCCGCGCCGGTGCCGGTGGACGGGTTGTAGCCCCGAGCAGCGTATCCCGCTTGGCCGCCAGGCCCGTAGGCGGCTGCCTTCTGGCCCCAGGCGCCGGTGTAAGGGTTGTACGCCTCGGCATAGCCCCGGCCGGCATAGGGACCATAGGCCGCGGCCCCGCGCGCATAGGTGCCGGTGTACGGATTGTAGGCGGCGCCGTAGCCGCATCCGCCGTAGGGCCCGTAAGCGACCGCCCCGCGGGCGTAGGTGCCGGTGTAAGGATTGTAGGCCGCCGCCACGCCGTAGCTGTACGGGCGGGGGTAGTACACCGGGTAGTGGATACCCGGAGGATAGTAGTAATAGGGCGGGTAGTAGCAGCCGGTCCCATACACGACACAGGCGCCGAGGACGAAGGCCCCCAGGTAACCGGCCGTGTAGCCGGTGGTCACGGTGGTTGGTGTCGAATCATAGACCTGGACGTACGTCACGTTGTAGACCGGGCAGGACGGGGGAATGGTGTAAATCGCCGCCGGTAGAGTGTCTGCGACGGCCCAAGGGCCCGTCGGAGAGGCCGCCACGAACCACACCGCCTGGTAGCAGCAATAATAGCTGTTCCCCGCCTGGATCACGCTGTTGCCGGTGTTGACGGCGTAGGCCAGGGACGTGCCGTCGATGGGCTGGAACTGGGGGTCGCCGGTGTACTGGACCTCGACGGTGGCGCTGTTGCGCTGGACCTCGGCCTCGTGCGGCGCCTCGGCCAGCACGACCGCCTCCCGGGCCTCGGGAGTGCCGGGCACGGACGCCCGGACGTCCGCCCGGGGGCTGTCCTGGGGAATCCGGGCGAAGTCGGCGGGCAGGCTGTCGCTGGCGAACGCCCACGGCCCGTCCAGGGAGGCGGCGCGGAACCAGCGGCCGGACACAAGGAAATAATAGTGATGGTCCGCCTGGCACACGAACAGGTCGCTGTCGGTGTTGGTGGCGTACGACAGCTGGGTGCCGGGGATGGCCTGAAGTTCCGGCAGCCCATCCAGCAGGATCAGCTCCGCCGGCTGTACGCTGACGAAGACCTTGGGCATCTGCTCCTTGGAGATGGTCTTCCCGGGCACGTTTTTGGTCACATCGGCCCAGTTGTCCCCCGCCGGGAGGGCCTGGAAGCTCTTGGGCAACTCAGTCACGGGTTCCCACGGTCCCGTGGATTTCGGGGCCTGGAGCCAGGCGTCGGTCTCGAGGAGGTAGCAAGTGGGTTTCCCTTCCTCCTGGAAGACGTTCCAGTTGGTGTTGACGGCAAACAGGAGGCCGGTGCCCTGGATCGACGCGAACTTCGGCTCGCCGTCGAAAATCACCAGGATCGCCGGCGTTTCGCTGTACAGGATCACCGGCGGCGCCTGCGGCGACGAGATGGTCCGGGCGGGTGGAGGCGGCGCGGAAGGCGCCGGGCTGGCTGCCCCCGGTGCAGCCGCCGGCTTGGCGGTGAAGTAGGCCAGGATCTCGTCCACCGAGATCTTCATAGGTCCGGACGGGACAATGCTGGTGAGAAGAGCCGTCAGGCGCTGGGCGGTGGCGTCATCGGCACCCGGAAAGCTGGCCTTGACGATCTTTTGGTTGTACACCACCACCGTGCGCGTGACCATGTCGGTGTTGGTCTCGGCGGTCATCTGCAGCGCGGCCGGGACGGCCGCCGCCGCCCCCGGCGCGAGGATCTCCACCGCGAGGCGGTAGTCCAGCTTGACGTAGAAGCCCCAGTTGTCCACCTGGGGCTGGTACATGGTGATCCGGGTGCCGTCCGCTGCCGTCTTCACCCGGGGCCAGGAAGGAGCCTGCGGCCCCTGGGCCTGGGCGGCCGCCCAACCGATGGACATCAGGAGAAGCGCTGTCAGGATTTTGGTTTTCACGGATTTGCCCCCGCGGTCATTGCCGCTGATAGCTGAAGTTCTCGATCTTGGCCGAGACCTGCTTGGCCGTCACGTTGACGATCAGTCGGGCCATGTATTGCGGCCCGCCGGCCACCTGTCCGAAATCCGCCTGCGCGCTGACAGGATCCCCGTCCAGGACGGTCTGGAAGGCGAAGCGGCGCGGGGCCTTCGTGGCCGGATCGAGCCAGTACGTGACGCTGTCGCCCGGCTGGAGGAATCCGCCCGCCGCGACCTGGATGGTGCCGTCGGCGGATTGGCTGTACTTGGCCTTGGCATAGAAGTCCATCATGGTCCCCGGCGTGGGCGCCATGTAGCCCTTCACCAGTTCGGCCAGCTTGTCGGCCCACTCCTTGAAATCCTCAATCTTGTTCGCCTTGATCCGCCCGCGGATCCCCCGGCCGCCGCCATCGTCCGAAGGGGCCGTGAGAAGGGTTTTCTGCAGGCTGCCGTTCATGTCATAGCGCATCTGGTAGAGCTGGGCCGGCTTGGTGTCGCCTTTCAGGGTGATCTCCACCCGCATCTGCCAGGTGTACTGCCGGGTCAGGGCGGCGTTGGCCTTGGCGTTGGCGGCGTACTGGCTGGCCATCGCGCCCGGGTCCCCTTGCGCCCAAGCGGGTGCGGAGACCACGCACAGGAAGGGAGCGATCCACAGGGCGGCAATCAGGGTCCGTTTCATCTTTCTCTTCTCCTGAGGGGTCCGATTATTTCAAGAGTGCAAATGATCATCGGCCGTTGTTCCCCGGTGGGTTGAAGCCCGCGCTCTTTTCTTGATCAGCCGGATTGGTTTGGGCGCGCAGGGCCTCGATCCATGGCAACCCCTTTGTATCCGAAATCTCATGGAAGCTGACCTCCGGGGCCCGCGCGGCCAGTTCCATCGCCAACAGTACCCGAATGTACAGATGAGATTGGATATGCCGGCGGAGATCCTCTCCGGACTGCCACTGGTCAAGGTAGAGAATCGCCCTTTCCCCGCCCGACTGCTCGTAGACCGCGCAATCCACGCAGCCGGCCCGGCCGCGGACTAACGCCTCGATGGAACGCAAAATCTCCAGGACCGCTTCCCGCTTCCCGGCCAGGGGCACGATATTGATTCTTGTGATAATCATGGAGAATGGGTGTGCATGAGCCATGCCAGTGGCGTCCCTGATATCTCGGTACGGAGAATTCTTTTTAGAATGAATCAGTTGTCGAAGAATCACAAGTAGGCGAAGGCGAAATTGGATTGTTGAAAAGGACGGCATCCCGACTCTGGGACGGAATGCCGTCCCCGTGGAGCGCGATTCGGAAGTCCCGCGAAATCGTGCGGACGGGACGACCGCTCTCCGGATTTCACCATGCCTCTGCACCTCGGCGGGCTGTGCGTTAAATTCTTCACTCGATTACGATTACGAGCAGGAGTGAACATGTTCCTGGGTACACAATCGTCGATGGAAATAGCACGATCCAGTCGGGGTCGGAATCGGTATCGGAATCGGGGTCGACTCGTGAATCGATTCCGATACCGACCCCGATGGGAACGGCGGGCTATTTCCGAGTCAGCACGATCGGTTTTATGAGAGATTCACGTTTCGGCGGGGGATGCCCAGCTTCTTCATGCGGGTGTAGAGGGTGGACGGTTTCAGGCCCAGCAGCGCCGCAGCGCCATCCGCTCCCTTGATCCGCCCGCCGCTGCGCGCCAGCGCGGCGCGGATGTGGCCGGCCTCGGCTTCGGCAATGGACTGGAAGGATTGGGCCTCCGGAATCTCCGCCGCCGGGAGGTCCACCTTCAGGGAATCGCCGGGGGAGATGATCACTGCCCGCTCGAGGACGTTGCGCAGTTCCCGGATATTGCCCGGCCAGGAATAGCGCTGCAGCGCGTCCATGACCCGCCGGGGCACTGTCCGGATCTTCCGGCCCAGCCGGCTGCTGAACTCCTCCACGAAGGAGCGGACCATCAGCGGGATGTCCTCGGCCCGTTCCCGCAGGGGCGGCAAGTGGATGGGAAACACGTTCAAGCGGTAGTACAAGTCCTGCCGGAAATTTCCCCTCTTGACCTCCCCGGCCAGGTCCCGGTTGGTGGCCGCGATGACGCGCACATTTACGGATTGGGTCTTGGAGCTGCCCAACCGCTCGAACTGCCCTTCCTGGAGCACGCGCAGCAGCTTGGCCTGGAGGTCGAGGGGCAGGTCGCCGATCTCGTCTAGGAAGAGGGTTGACCCGTCCGCGATCTCGAAGCGGCCGGCCTGCCGCGTCAGGGCGCCGGTGAACGCGCCCTTCTCCCGGCCGAACAGCTCGCTCTCGATCAGCGTCGCCGGCAGCGCCGAGCAATTCACCTTGACCATCAGGCGGGCATGGCGGGGGCTGAGCCGGTGAATGAACTCGGCGACCAGTTCCTTGCCTGTGCCGGTTTCCCCCAGGAGGAGGACGGAGGAATCGGTGGGGGCCACCTGCTCCGCCTGCTTCAGCACGCGGCGGATGGCATCGCTCTGCCCGAGGATCTCTCCCGGGAAATGGTCGAGCGTCTCCTCCTGGCGGAGGTAGATGTTCTCCTGCTCCAGGCGTTCCTTGAGCTGCCGGATCTCCTGGTACGCCTGTTCCAGGGCCAGCTGGCCGGCCTTGCGTTCCGTGACGTCCAGGGAAATGCCCATCAGGCGGTCGCAATCCCCGGAGTCGCCGGTTCGGGGCCGGCCCCGAGACGAGATCCAGCGGAGGCTGCCGTCGGGGCGGAGGATCCGGTATTCGACGCGGATCTCCCGCCGCTCCCGCATGGCCGTGTCCACGGCCTGCCGGACCAGGTCACGGTCTTCCGAGTGAACAATCCCGAGGACGCTGTCCAGCGTGACTTCCTGCTCCGGCGAAAAAACGAACAGCTCCCGGGCTTTTTCCGTGGTCCAGAAGCGGCCGGTGGGGAGATCCAGGATCCACAGGCCGGCCCCCGCCGATTCCGCCGCGAGTTGCAGACGTTCCTCCCGGTCGCGCAGGATTTCATCCGCCCGCCGATGGGCCAGCGCGTTGGCGAACACCTGTGCGATGAGCCGCAGGCGGCCCTGGAGTTCCGGCGACCAGGCCCTCTCCCGGTGCACGTCGGTGAAGGACAGCGCGCCGAAGACGGTTCCGCCTCCCACCGATAGCGGGAAGGCCAGTGCCGCCTTGACTCCGAAATGGTTGTAGACCTCCTTGTCTCGGGCGGCTTCCGGCGGCAGCCGGTCCATCGATTCAATGAGGATCTCCTTGCCTTCCATGATCCGGGCCTGCACCCACGGGAAGTACTCCCTCGCATCCATGGGTTCGGGGACCGGTGGACCGCCCAGGGGCCTGTAATAATGGGTTAGCGTCAGGAGATAGGGATGGTCCGGCAGCCACTGCCAGAGCGCCGCCAGATCCAGCCCGAGACAGTCGCAGACGCGGCGCATGGCGTCTTCGATCTCCCCGTCCAGCCGGCCGCTGGGCAGGTTCACGAAATGCGCCGACAGGTCGGACAGCAGGATTTCGAAGCGGAGCCGCTCCTCCACGTCCGTCTGCAATTTTTCGGCTTCGGGATTCATCGCTCCAGCAGTTCCTGGAATTTCACGTCGAGAATGTACCACAAAGGGATCCGAGGAGCCACCGGAAGCTCGCGAGGGCATTCCCGGCATTCGATCACGACTGCGAGCACGATCGCGATCGGCGAATTCAGTCGGGGATGGGCTATTTCCGAGTAAAGACGGGCACGAGTACGCGGACGATGTCAGCACCGGCAGGACGGAGGTGCCCCGACCGGCAGGGAGGGGCGCGCGGGGCCAGTCGCTGGGATCAACAATCAGGTATCACCATCCCAACCACGAGAAGGCGTTTTTGCTATTGATAGCGGACGGAGTGGATCAACACGCTCCCGGCGGCCCGGCGTCGGCTCCCTCGCGCCCCTCCCTGCCGGTCGGGGTACCTCCCGCGTGCCGGGTTCACCAGCCTGACCAGGCTCGCGCGCAAGATCATCTTCACCCGTCGCCGGTCACCGCTCACCCGTCACCGGACCATCGCCGCAAACGAGTCATTTTTCCTGGATGAAGTCCAACTCCTCGCCGGGGAAGGCCGGCGGCATATGATACAGGTGCATCACTTCCCGGAAGCCCGCCTCCAGCAGCATCGGCTTGGCCGCCTGGGCGGCGAGCTCGTTGGCGCGCTGTTGCAGCCGGGCGACGATGTCCGGATGCTGCCCGGCGAGGTTGTCCTTCTCCGAGGGGTCCTGCGCGATGTTGTAGAGCTCGATGCTCTGCGGGAGGATGGTCCGCCAGACCAGCTTCCAGTCCCCCTCGCGCACGGCGCAGCGGAACGGCTCGATGTTGTAGACGACTTCCGTGCGCGGGGACGGTTTCCCCTCGGCGACCGCCGGCCAGACATCCAGGCCGTCGAGGGGCTTGCACCGGGCCGTGGAGGCCCCGGCCAGCCGGGCCAGGGTCGGGTACCAGTCCGTGACGTGCATCATCCCGTTCGCCGCCGCCCCGGCGGGGACGCGGCCGGGCCAGTTGGCGAAGGCCACGACCCGCGTGCCGCCTTCGTAGTTCATGCCCTTGCCCTCGCGGTAGGGACCGTTGTCGCAGGGGATCTTGGCCTTGGACAGGTCGGCCATGGCGCCGGCGAACATGGCGTTGCGCGTGCCGCCGTTGTCGCTCATGAACACGAGGAGGGTGTTGTCGCGCAGCTGCCGGCGGTCGAGCTCGGCGACCACGCGCCCGATCTGGTCGTCCATGGCGGTGATGCTGGCGGCGTAGGCGCGGCGGCTCGAGTCGGCGATGTCCTTGTAGCGATCGAGGTATTCGGGCGGCGCCTGGTAGGGCGTGTGCGGCGCGTTGAACGCCAGGTAGAGAAAGAACGGTTTGGCCGCATCGTGTTCACGGATGAATTTGACGGCGTCGTCGCCGAAGAGGGTTGTGGAATATCCTTCCTCATGGACCAGTTCATTGTCGCGGTACCAGTCCACCTTGCCCTCGCACTCGTGGGTGAAGTAGTCGATTTCTCCGATCAGCGGGCCGTACTGGTAATCGAACCCGCGCTGCCGAGGCCAATACTTCCGGTCAGCGTGCCCCAGGTGCCACTTGCCGACGAGGGCGGTTGTGTAGCCCGCCTCGTGGAGCGCCTGCGGCAGGAGCCATTCGTCCGTAGGCAGCCCGTAGGTGCCGCCCGTCGGGATGACGCCGGTCTGCAGGCCGTAGCGCAGCGGGTATCGCCCGGTCAGCAGCGCCGCCCGGGTGGGCGTGCACATCGGCTGCGCGTAGAACTGGCCGAGCCGGGTCCCGCCCGCGGCCAGCCGGTCGAGGTTCGGCGTCCGGATGTCCGAGCCGTGGAAGCCGACATCCTTCCAGCCGAGGTCGTCGGCGACGATGAACAGGATGTTTGGCTTCGCGTCCGCCGCCCGAAGCGTCCCGGTCCCGCCGCTGAGCACGGCCGCGGCAATCAGGAAGGTCAGGCATATTCCTCTGCACGTGTTCCGCATCGATTGCTCCTTCTCCCCGGGATCGGGGATTTCACGATTTCTCCCGGCCCATCGGGCGCCGACGCCCGCCGCTTCAGCACCGGCCCAGTCCCGGCATCCAACTGGCAGCGAATGGGCCCTTAGATTACCGGACCGCCCTCTCGGATTCGGACCGGCCGCGGGTCCCTTCCGGCTTGCGCGGGCTCGCGTTCGCGTGGTAGATTGGGCCGGATGTCCGACAGCGAGAAAGAAAGCCCATGACAGCCCGAAACCGGAAGCGACGGCCGGCGGCGGATCCGCTGAACGCGCCGCGGAATGAATCCCGGCGCGAACTCGCCGCTTCCCCCTCCTCCCCTGCCGCTATCCCTGCCCCCGCGGCCGCTTCCCGGGCCGAGTCGGACAAGAAGAAGGGCGGGTTCGCGAACCTGGTGCTGCACATCCACCCGCGGCAGGTCCCGGAGGCCGCTCTTCGCCTGGACCGGACCTTCGGCCTGGGCGGGGCGGCGGTGGTGCTGCTGCTCCTGCTGGTGGCCACCGGTGTCCTGCTCCTGTTCGTGTACGAACCGTCTCCCCAGACGGCCTATGCGTCGATCCAGGCGCTCCGGAACGAGGTGGCGTTCGGGCAGTTCGTCCGCAACATCCACCACTGGAGCGGCAACCTCCTGCTGGTCGTCGCCGTGCTCCACCTGCTCCGGGTCTTCCTCACCGGCGCCTTCCGCCCGCCCCGCGCCCTCAACTGGATCGTCGGGCTGGCGCTGCTGCTCCTGACGGTCGCATCGAACTTCACCGGCTATCTGCTCCCATGGGACCAGCTGGCCTACTGGGCGGTGACCATCAGCACGGGCATGCTGGAGTACCTGCCCCTGACCGGCCGGTGGCTGCAGGCCCTGGTCCGGCGCGGGCCGGAGATCGGCCCGGCCACGCTGGCCACGTTCTTTGCCCTGCACATCGCCATCCTGCCCATCTTGACGGTGTTCCTGACCCTGTTCCACTTCTGGCAGGTCCGCAAGGCCGGCGGGGTGGTCCTGCCGGCGGACACTCCGGGCGCCCGGCCGGCGACGGTGCCGGTCTCCCCCCACCTGACCCGGCGGGAGGGTGCGGCGGCGCTGGTGCTGCTCGCAGCCGTCCTGCTGTTCGCCGCCCTGGTCGACGCGCCGCTGGAAGCGCAGGCAAACCCGGGGATGAGCCCCAATCCCGCCAAGGCACCGTGGTACTTCATGGGGCTGCAGGAGCTGCTGATCCACTTCCACCCCTTCGTGGCGGTGTTCGTGCTGCCCCTGCTGGCCGCGGCGGCGCTGGCGCTACTGCCCTACCTGCGCTACGGGACTGCGCCGGCCGGCCGCTGGTTCCACTCGCCGCGAGGGGCCGGGCTGGCCCTGCGGGCGGCCCTGCTGGCGCTGGCGGCCACGCCGCTGGCGGTGCTGGCGGACGAGTTCCTGCCGGACCTCCGGACGCTGCTGCCCCGCGTGCCGGAGCTGGTCACCGGCGGAGTGCTGCCCCTGGCGCTCCTTGCGGCGCTGGGGGCGGCCGTGTACGTGTTCCTGCGCCAGCGGCGGGGCTACTCCCTGCACGAGACGGTCCAGGCGTTCGGCGTCGCCGTGGTGGCGGTCCTGCTGGTGCTGACCGTGATCGGCATCTTCTTCCGCAGCCAGGGCATGGCCCTGGCCTGGCCATGGGCGCGGCTCCTGCCGCCGCCCTGATCGGGATCGGGTTGAACCATGAGCGAACAGCTTGAAGTTCCCGACACCCCCAAGGATCCGTCCCGCCGCGGCTGGCTGGGCGCCGCCGGGAAGATCCTCGGCCTGGTGGCCCTGGCGGAGTTTGCCGGCGTCGCCGTGGCCTTCCTGTGGCCGCGGCCGGGCCGGAGGCGGGAAGGCGGCGAGGGCAACGTCCTGGCCTGCGGGCCGGTGGGCGAGTTCACGCCCCATTCCGTCACTCCCTTTCCGGCGGGCCGCTTTTACCTGGTCCGAATGGCCGACGGCGGCTTCCTGGCCTTGTCGCGCACCTGCACCCACCTCGGCTGCACCGTGCCGTGGGACGAACAGAAGTCCCGGTTCGCCTGCCCGTGCCACGCCTCCGTCTTCGACATCGCCGGCGACGTGCTGAGCCCGCCGGCGCCGCGGGCGCTGGACCTCTACCCGGTGCGCATCGAGAACGGCGTGGTCCGGGTGGACGCCCGCCGCCCCGTCCAGCGCCAGCGCTTCGAACCTTCCCAGGAGGTGTACCTCTAAGCCGCCATGACCCCCGCTCCCGACGATCCCCGCCCCGACGACGCTCCGGCCGGACCGGCCGCGGGGGAGGCCGCCGCCCCCGGCCCGCCGCCGCCCGCCGGGCCGCGCCTGGCGCCGCTGCGGAGCTGGGAACGCGCCGGTTTCGCCGCGCTGGCGGTCATCCTCCTCACGGTGCCGGTGTACCTGATCCGGTCGGCGCTGACGGTCCGGCCGCCGGCCGCCCGCGGCGCCGCGCGGTACGTCGGCAGCGAGAAGTGCCGCGCCTGCCATGCCAAGGCGTGGGAGGCCTGGCAGGGATCCCACCACGCCAAGGCCATGGCGGCCGCCACGGACCAGACCGTGCTGGGCGACTTCCGGGACACGGTGTTCGAGGGGGACGGGATCCGGGCGCGATTCTACAAAAAAGGGAAGATGTTCTGCGTGGAGACGGAGGGCCCCGACGGCCGGCCGACGGAGTACGAGATCCGCTACACCTTCGGCTTCTACCCGCTCCAGCAATACCTGATCCCCTTTCCGGGCGGCCGCTTCCAATGCCTGTCGGTGGCCTGGGACTCGCGGGAGAACAAATGGTTTTTCCTGAACCAGGGTCGGCGGATCCCGCCGGGCGACTGGCTGCACTGGACCCGCCAGGCCGCCAACTGGAACAGCATGTGCGCCGAGTGCCACTCCACGGGCGTGCGCAAGCGCTACGACCCTGTCGCGGAAACCTACAACACCACCTGGACCGACATCCACGTCGGCTGCGAGACCTGCCACGGCCCCGGCTCGCACCACGTGGAGTGGGCCGCCCAGCCGGCCATGGCCCGTCCGCCGGCGGACAACTTCGAGCTGGCCGTCCGCACCCGCGGCCTGACCAACCGCGAACTGGTGGAGCTGTGCGCCTTCTGCCATTCCCGGCGTGCGAGCCTCGGCGATTTCGACCCGACCGCGAAGCTGCTGGACAACGAGATGCCCGAGCTGCTGCGGGAGGGGATGTACCACCCCGACGGGCAGATCCTGGAGGAGGTGTACGAGTACGGCTCCTTCACCCAGAGCAAGATGTACCACAACAACGTCCGCTGCTCCGACTGCCACGACGTCCACAGCATCCGGCGGCGCAAGCCGGGGAACGAAATCTGCCTGCAGTGCCACCGCGGCGACACCTATGACACCCCCGCGCACCACTTCCATAAAAAGGAGGTCGACGGGAAGCCCAGCCCCGGCGCGCTGTGCGAGCGGTGCCACATGCCGGGCCGCTTCTACATGGTCAAGGACTGGCGCCTGGACCACAGCCTGCGGGTGCCGCGCCCCGACCTCAGCCGGGAGCTGGGCACGCCCAACGCCTGCAACGCCGCCGACTGCCACGCCGACAAGAGCGTGGAGTGGGCGGTCGCGAATTTCACGAAGTGGTATGGGCTGACCCAGAAGCCGCACTACGGCCCGGTCCTGTCGGCGGCCCGCGCCCGCCGGCCGGACGCCGGGCCGCGCCTGGCCGAGCTGGCCCGGGACCGCCTGCGGCCGATGATGGTGCGGGCCACGGCGCTGGACCTGCTCCAGTTCTACCCCGGGCCCGCCGGCGAGGCCGCCCTGCGGGAGGGGCTCGGCGACGAGGAGCCGCTGATCCGGGCGGCCGCGGCGGGGAGCCTGGGGGGACTTCCGCCCGACGAGGCGCTGAAGATCCTCTTCCCCCTCCTGAGCGACCCGGCCCGGGCGGTGCGCCTCGAAGCCGCGCGCCTGCTGGCCGGCGTGCCCGCGGACGCCTGGCCGCCCCCGAAGAAAGCCGCATTCGACAAGAGCCTGGCCGAGCTGCGGCGGGTGTACGAGTACCAGGCCGATTTCCCGCAGGGCCGGCACAACCTCGCCAACCTGTATCTCGACCTCGGGCAGGCGGGGCCGGCCGAGGCGCAGTACCTCAAGGCCATCGAGTACGACCCGGAGTTCTTCCCGGCGCGGATGAACCTGGCCCTCCTCTACAACGCCACCGGCCGCAACGACCGGGCGGAGGGGCAGTACCGCGCGGTGCTGGCTGGCTACCCCGACAACGGCGAGGCGGCCTACTCGCTGGGACTGCTCCTGGCCGAGGAGGGCCGGCCGGCCGAAGCCGAGCCGTTTCTTCGCCAGGCCGCAGAGCGCCTGCCGGCCATGCCGCGGGTAAGCTACAACTACGGCCTGCTGCTCCAATCGCTGGGCAAGCCTCTGGAAGCCGAGGCGGCCCTGCTGGCGGCGCTGCGGCTGGAGCCGGACAATCCCGACTTCCTCCACGCCGTGACGTACCACTACATCGAGCGCCGCCAGTGGGCCGAGGCGAAGCGCTATGCCGAGCGCCTGGCCGCCCGCTATCCGGCCAACCCCATCGGGCCAGCCCTGCTGGACCAGATCCGCCGCCAGGCTCCCTCAGGGCGCTGAAGTTCCCACCATCACGGGCAAACCGAACGTCGAACAACGAACATTGAACATCGAACTTTGAAGTCGAACCCGTCATCCATTTGGTTTAGGCATTTCCCGGAGTTGTTCTCTCCCCGGACAGTTCTTTGTCAACCGCCGGTTTTACTTCGATGTTCGATGTTCAATGTTCAATGTTCAGCTTGAGACCGTTCTCGCATCGCCGGATCGTGAAACTTTTGTCATACCCATTCGAATGATGTATGATGTCGCGTTTCAGACTTCATGGGATGGTGGAGAACGATGAGAGCTTCCAACCGCACCCGGATCCTCCTGTCCGCCGGGCTGGTTTTCCTGATGGCGGCGGCGCAGGCACTGCTGGCGCTGGAACCGCCCCGGCCCGGCCAAATCGAGAAATACCGCGCCGACGGCACCCTGCCGAAGCGCATCGCCGACGCCTACGCCCTCGGCAACCACCGGGTGGCGCCCCGCCTGGCCGCCCGCCTGCAGCAACGCCTGGACGCCCTCGCCCGGCAAATCGGCGGGGGATCGGGCGAGTCGCCGCAGGAGCCGATGGTCGTGCCGCCAGCCTGGCAGGGCATGCCCACCCGCGGCGTGGTCCGCGTGCCGGTCCTGCTCATCTCCTTCGCTGACACCCCCAATACCATTTCGGCCGACAGCATCACCAGCCAGCTGTTCGGGGCCGGCCCCGGCACCTTTCCGTACGAAAGCCTGCGGAACTTCTACCTCCGCTCGTCCTACAACCAACTGGAGCTGACCGGCTCCGTGCTGGGCTGGTACACCACGGCCTACCCGCGCAGCCAGGTGGTCCAGACCGACGCCGGACGGGACAACCTCATCAAGGAAGTGATCAACTACTACAACGCCGCCGGCCACGATTTCAGCCAGTACGACAACAACGGCGACGGAACCATCGACTACCTGATCGTCTTCTGGACCGGCGAGCACGGCGCCTGGGCCAGTTTCTGGTGGGGCTACCAGACGTACTTCTCCGACCAGGCCTACGCTGTCGACGGCGTCCACGTGGGAGACTACTCCTGGCAGTGGGAGGTCTACGATCCCGGGAACCCCGCCTTCGAGACCGGCACGGTGATCCACGAGACCGGCCACGCCCTGGGGCTGCCCGACTATTACGACTATGACGACAGCGTCGGCCCCGACGGCGGCGTCGGCGGTCTGGACATGATGGACGGCGCCTATGGGGACCACAACTGCTTCAGCAAGTGGCTGCTGGACTGGCTGACCCCGACCGCCTACAACGACGGCCAGCACGACGTCACCCTCGCCCCGACGGCGTCCGCCCCCGAAGCGGCGGTGATCATGCCGGGCGACCCGGACGGACTGCCCTTCCAGGAATTCTTCATGGTCCAGTACCGCAACCGGGCCGGCAACGACAAGGAGTTCCCCACGGACGGCCTGCTGATCTGGCACGTGGACGCCCGGCTCGACGCGGGGGGCTTCAACTTCCTCTATGACAACTCCTACGCGGAGCACAAGCTGTTGCGGCTCATGGAAGCCGATGGGCTCGAGCAGATCGAGCGCATCGGCTGGGCCAACGCCGGCGACTACTACAAGGCCGGGTCCTCGCTGGGGCCGGCCACCACGCCCGACAGCGACCGCTACGACGGCGTCCCGACCAACCTCTTGGTGGACGGCATCTCCGACCCCGGGCCGACCCTGAGCTTCACCGCGACCTTCGACCAGCTGGCACCCGCCCTGGAGGACGTCCACTTGTGCCTGGCCAGCGACGCCTGCGTCATCACCTGGCAGACCGACGAGTGGACCGACGCCCTGGTGGACTGGGGCCTGGATCCCGGCCTCGGCACCCTGGCCGAGGGCGAGGGTTTCGGGCTGCGCCACAGCGTGCGGCTGTCCGGGCTACAGGCCGGCACCACCTACATCTTCAAGCTGTACGCCCAGGACTTGACCGGCAACGGGTCCGAGAGCGGCTACTTCCACTTCACCACCCCCGCCTCCTCGCCGGCGCCGGTGGACGTGTTCAGCGACGACATGGAGAGCGGCACGGGCAAATGGATCATGATCCCCGGCGGCCCGGTCCCGTGGCAGATCACGGCGACGGGGTACGCCCACTCCGGCACCCACGCCTGGTTCAGCTTCGATGCCCCCGCCGGCAAGGACGACATGCTGGTGACCCAGCCCATCGACCTGACGGGGGCCGCCGCGGCCAGCCTGATCTTCTTCCACACCTTCCAGACGGAACCCACCTATGACGGCGGCGTGGTGGAGGTCTCCGTCGACGGCGGCAACACCTTCTTCGACGTGGGGGACGACCTCGAAACCGGCGGGTACAACGGCATCATCTCCCCCTACACCCAGTCGGCCATCCGTGGCCGGCCGGCCTGGACCGGCGGCCAGCTGGGCACCATGCAGCCCGTCGTGGCGAACCTCAACCGGTTCGCGGGCAACCCGGCCATCATCCGCTTCCGGATGGCCTGCGACTCGAACACGGCGGGGCAGGGCTGGTACGTGGACGACGTGACCGTCCAGGCCTCGGCCTGCACGGCCGCGGCGCCCGAGCCGGGCGTCCCCGCCGGCGGCGGCGACCTCAACGGCGACCTGGTGGTCGATGCCGCCGATCGCGTGCTGCTGGCCCACTTCCTGGCGGAGGACCTGGCCGTCATCCCCACCGGGCTGTACCAGGCCGACCTCAACGCCGACGCGAAGGTGAACGCCACCGACGCCGTCCTGCTGGCCAACCGCCTGGTGGGAATCCTGTAGCGTTTCCGGCGGCCGCGGCCCCCCCTCATCCGGATCCTTTCCCCGCGGGGTGGATCTAATCCTGCATACCGGAGACGGACGGGCGCACGACCTCGTGCATCCCCGCGTCCGCCGGCATCCCCCGCAAGGAGCAGACGGATGAGCAGCCCGTTCCAAGGCGTTTTCCTCCCCCTGACCACCCCGTTCGACGGCGACGAGGTGGCCGTCGGCCAGTTCGCCGACAATATCAAGAAGTACAATCCGTACCAGCCCGCCGGCTACCTGGTGCTGGGCACCACCGGCGAGAGCGTGTCGCTGACCGACGGCGAGTCTCTGCGTCTGGTGGCCTCCGCACGGGCGGCGTCGCCGGGCCGCCCCCTCCTCGTCGGCACCGGCCGGGAGAGCACCCGCGCCACCGTCGAATTCTCCAACGCCGCCGCGGCGGAGGGCGCCGACGCGGTGCTGGTCCGCCCGCCGGTGTTCTTCCGGTCGGCGCTGGACCGGCCGGCGCTCGAGCATTTCTTCCGCCGGGTGGCCGACGAGAGCCGCGTACCGGTGCTGCTCTACAACATCCCCTCCCACACCGGCACGGACCTGGACAGCGGGCTGGTCCTGGCCCTCCTGAAGCACCCCAACATGGCCGGCGTCAAGGACAGCTCCGGCAGCCTGGCGCTCCTGGGCGAGGTGGCGCCGCACCTGGAGGCCCGCCACACCTTCCTCATGGGCGCGGGGAGCGTGCTGCTGCCCGGCCTGCTGCTGGGGGCGCGCGGCGGGATCCTGGCCCTGGCCGACGCCGCCCCGGCCCAGTGCATGGCCCTCTACAACCTGTTCCGCGACGGCCGGCTGGACGAGGCGCTGGGGCTGCAGCGCGGCCTGACCGCCCTGGACAAGGCCCTGACCCGGACCTGGGGCATCGCCGGCCTCAAGCATGCCCTGGACCTGCTCGGCTTCCACGGCGGGCTGCCCCGGGAGCCCCTGCGGCCGGTCGGCGAGGAGGCCAGGGCGGCGCTGGCCGCTCAGCTGCGGGAGCTGGGCCTCCTCCGCTGACTCCAAAAAAGGTTCACCTCAAGGTTGGCTGGCAAACCATTTGACATTGGCCAGTTGACAATTGCCATCGGTCATGTCAAACCCCGACCCTCGCCTCACGCCGGATCGGATAATGAAAAATGTCAAATGGCCAATGGCAAATGGAAAATGGATTTCCGTCTTTCGTGGTATCTCACCCCAGCCGATGGGAAGGTGAAACATCGCCCGGACGGGATGGTATAATCCGCCGACTCTTCCTGGAGGTCGCGCCATGACCGAGATCCTATTCCGAATCCTCTCCCGCGCCGGGATGCTCTGCCTCTTCGCACTGGCAGCGTGGGCCGGCCTCCCGGCCGCGGGCCCGCCGGCCGCCGCATCGCTGCTGTCGGACGTACTGGGCTGGAAGAAAGCCGGTCCGCCTGACATGTATCAGCCGGCCAACCTCTATGAATACATCGACGGCGCGGCCGAGCTGTACCTCAACTTCGGGTTCGAGGAGCTGGCCGTCCAGAATTACGAGAACGCCAAGAAACAGGAAATCACCGTGGAGGTCTACCGCCACCGGGACGCCACCCACGCCTTCGGCATCTACAGCCAGGAGAAGCCGCCCCGGGGCCCGTTCCAGCCCGTGGGCGCCCAGGGCTACGGCGACGCCCTGAGCTTCAACTTCACCGGCGGCCCTTACTACGTCAAGCTGAGCTTCCTGAGCCAGTCTCCGGACAGCGCCGCCGCGTTGAAGTCCGTCGCCGCCGCGGTCGCGGCCCGCATCCCCCCGCCGGCCGTCCTGCCCGCCCTGCTGAAGGCGTTCCCGAAGGCAGGCCGGGTGGCCGAATCGGAGAAGTTCACCGCGGCCAATTTCCTGGGCCAGAGCTTCCTCCATTCCGCGTTCACCGCCGACTACTCCATCGGCGGGCAGACGCGGCAGATGTTCCTCCTCGAGGGCCGGGACGCGGCCGACGCCCGGGCGATGGTGGACCAGTGGGCCGCCCTGGCCAAGGCGAAGGTCCCGTCCGGCGGCGTCCTCGCCTTCCGGGACCCCTTCAACGGCCCGGTCCGGCTGCGCCTCCAGGGCCGGTTTGTCTGGGGCTGCCTGGGTGACTGGGGCAAGTCCGCGGCCGCCTGCCTGGACGAGACGGGGAAGCTCCTTCAACAAGGCAAGTTCCTGAAGTAGCTATGTGGCGCGTCTGCAATCGGCCGGTGAATGCTGCTCCTTGACTTGGCCGTCGCTTCCGGTTATCTTTCAGCGAGCGAAACAATCCAACCCTTGCCACCCCGGCATGCACAGGGAGGTGCGAATGCAGTCCGCCGTCGAAGCCCCGGAGGACCGCTCCGGCACCGTCCCGGAACAGGTGCTGCTCCAGTGGCCCGGGCGGGTGCGGGTGCTGGCGAATCCGGCCGTGTGGCGCAACATCCTGCTTTGCTTCGGCATTCCCTGCCTGCTGGTGGGCGGGCTGTTCCTGGCGATCTCGGGAGAGGCCGGAGCCAGCGTCCTCGTGGCGGCAGGACTGCTCTCCTTCTTCGTCCTCCTGTTCGTCCTCATCGGCCTGGTGGCGGATCTCTTCGGCGGTTTCCGGGTGCTGTTCACCCTCACCGACCGGGGGCTCTGGTCGCATGGCGGCAAGGCCGCGAAAGCCGCCTCCACCGCCGCGGTCATCAGCGGCCTCGCGGCCGGGTCCGCCGCCGCTGCGGGCGCGGGCCTCCTGGCCAAGTCCGAGCAGGCGGCCTTCATTCCCTGGGGCGAAGTGTCGAAGGTGAAGGTGAATCCGCGGCGCCACCACGTGCTCGTCAAGGGGGGCTTTCTCCAGAAACCGATCGCCCTCTACTGCACAGCCGAAAATTATGCCGGAGTGCTGGCTCTTCTCCGCGAATATTGTCCCTCGGCGTGCAGCGACTGTGCCGGGGCATCCGGCTAGCCGGGCGCGCGGTTCCGCGGCCTACCGAAAGGAGATCCCATGATCCACCGATTCTGCCTCCTCGCCGTCATGTGCTGCTTTTTCGGCAACCTTCAGGCCGCCGCGCCCCGGGTGGTCCGGTCCGTCCCCGCCAACGGCGCCCGCGACGTGCCTGTCACCCTGGACCGGATCGTCGTCTCGTTCGACCGAAACATGAAAATGAACAGCTGGTCGCTGCTCGAGGACGGGGTCCACCCATTCCCGCCGACGATCGAAAGCGACACTCCCTGGCAGGACGAGCGGACTTTCGTCATCCAACTGCAGGACCTGGCGCCCGGAACCACGTACGGCCTGCAGCTCAACAGCGCGAAGCGGCAGGGCTTCATGGCCGCGGACGACCAGGCGCCGCTCGCGCCCACGGTACTGACCTTCACCACCGCCGGCCCGCCGGCCGCCGCCGCGTCAGGGAGCGCCGGCGGTGAAAATGCCGTCACCTCCGGTAAGAAGCCCGCAGGCCTGGATCCCGACCTCTTCAAGTCGCTCCCCTCCGGCGGTTCCACGAAACCGCCCTCCATGCCGGGCGCGGCGCCGGCGGCCCCGGGCGGCGCGGCGGCCAAGCCGGCGGCCCAGTCCTCGTCGCGCGCCGCCGCCGATCCCCGCGTCCCCTCCCGCTACAACATGTATCGCTACATCGACCAGGGCGGCATCCGCGACCGCGGCACGGGGCGGTTCCTGGAAGCCTTTCGGCTCCTGGTCCCGGAGGGCTGGAAGTTCAGCGGCGGGATCCAGTGGCAGCTCAACCAGAAGGGCGTCATGGGCATGGACCGGATGGACTTCCTGGTGCCGGCGCGGGTGGCCTTCAGCGTCACCGCCCCCGACGGCCGGGCCGCCATGCAGGTCTATCCCGAGGAGCACTTCGTGGATACCAGCCGGATGCCCGCCGCCCAGTTCGGCATGTTCCAGCCGGGCAGCCGCTACATGGGCGCCATCGTCAGTCCGCCCCTCAATCCCGCCCAGTATGTCGTCAACTACGTGATCCCCTACCAGCGCGGCCAACTGCCCGGGGCGCGGGTGGTCGAGCAGAAGGCCATCCCCCAGCTGGCGCAGATCTTCCAGCACGAGGCCGACCAGTTCAATGCTGCCATCGGCAACGCGGCGCCCATCCGGCAGGGCTTCCAGGCGGCCGCGGTCACCGTGGATTACGCGGGCGGCGGCGCGAACTTCCGGGAGGTCTTCCTCGCCGTCCTGCTGTATATTCAGATGCCGGAGGCCACGCTGTGGTGGCCGCGGATGTGCGTCAGCGTCCGCGCGCCGGCCGACGAGATGGACGTCCGGATGCGCACTCTGATGACCACCCTGTTCTCCATCAAGTTCAACACCCGTTGGATTCTCGAGCTGATGCGGATGGTGGACCAGGCCTGGCAGAAGATTCAGGAGGTGGACGCCTACGTCGCCAAGATCGACGCGGAGATCGTGGCCAACCGGCAGCAGACCAACTCCGAGATCCAACGGGAGATGTACCCGCGTCTGGCGCCGTACTGCTCCAAGCGCGGACCGAACGGAGAAGACCAGTTTTTACCCTCCGACCAGGACCACTACCAGAATCCGGACGGCGACGTCTGCACCAATCCGCCACCCGGCGATCCGAATTGGAAGCCGATGAAGGAAATTTATTAATTCCGGATTGCGGATTGCGGATTGAAATTCACGGACATCGGACTTCGGACATCGGATTTCGGTCTGTGATCACGCCTGGCTTTCTGCGTTTCAGATTCTGATTTCGGATCTCGGATCGTGGATTGTTTGAAATTTCAAATCGCAGATTTCGGATCTCAGGTTCGTGTGGTTCGTGTGGTTCGTGGTTCTGATCTGGATTGCGGATCGACTTCGATGTCCGATGTCCGATGTCCGATGTCCAACGTTCGATGTTCGATGTTCGTTCCCTTTTCCCTTGAAACTCCTCTGCGCCTCCTGGATTGAATCGGGTGAACAGCCCGGGATCCAAAGGAGGACCGCCATGAAACGAAGCAACGCCATCCTGACCGCCACCGCCTTCCTGATGCTGCTGGGCTGCGCCGCCGAGGCGCAGGCCGGCGTGCGCGCCGTCCGCACCCCGGGTATCCGCCGACAGCAGTCCGTCGAACGGCTGCGCATCCGCCAGGGCGTGCGCTCCGGCGCCCTGACCGCCCGGGAGGCCCGCCTCCTCACACGCGAGCAGGTCCGGATCGAGCGCCACGAGCGCCGGGCCAAGGCCGACGGCGTGGTCACGGCGCGGGAGAGGGCCCGCCTGCGCGCCGAGCTCAACGCCGCCAGCCGGCACATCTACCGCCTGAAGCACAATCCCCGGCACCGGTGAAGAAATTCACCACAGAGCCACAGAGGGCATAGAGGGAAGCTGTGGATTGCGGATTGCGGATTGAAAACCTTTTCGTGTGGTTCGTGTGGTTCGTGGTTCAATTTCTGGATTGCGGATTCCGACTTCCCGTCACTTCTTGAATGGCGTGAACTGGCGCAGGAAGAAGCGGAAGACCCGCTGCAGGTTGTGCGCCAGGTCGGGCTTGGAGTTGAGCACGGCCAGTCCCCCGCCCCAGGTGAAGATCTCCGCCTCCAGCCTATCGAGAGCAGCCGGGGCTCCGAGCTGCAGGGTCAGGGCCTCCTCCACCAGCGGCACCAGCTTGTCCTTCATGCGCAGGTGGGTGTCCTCCACGAGCGCGGCGCAGCGGGGCCCCAGCGTGAAGAGCCGGCCCACGAACGCCTGCACCTCGGGCAGGTGGATGTGCTTGGGAGGGGAGGATTTCACTTCCAGCACCAGCAACCCGCCTTCGAGGAGCGCCACCAGGTCGAGGTCGCCGCTGAGGTCGGAGTTCTTGATCTTCACGCCGCGCAGCGAGGGGACGCCCAGCTCCCGCGCCATGACCTCGGCGATCAGCCATTCCAGCAGCTCGCCGAGATTGTCCAGGGGATGTTCCTGGAGGCGCTTCAGCCCGGCGGCGCCGAAGATCCGCCCCAGCACGGCCAGGTACTGCTCGGCCTTGGCCGGCGAGTAGAACTTCCGGCCGCGCCGGACCCGCGCCGGGCCCTGGATCACCAGGTCGCGAAAGCAGAGGCGGAAGGAGTACCGCTTCATCCAGGTGTAGAACGCGGCCAGCGCCGAAGAGGGCAGATCCTCCAGCAGCGGCGGGGGCGACCCGGCTGCGCCCGCGACCAGGTCATAGCCCCGCAGGCGGAGGGCCCCGGCGATTTCGGACCGGCCGCGTTCCCAGAACTCGTGGCGCTCGGCTTCGTCCATTTTTCACCGCAAAGGCGCAAAGAGGAATTATCCATATTGTAACAGAATTTGAGAGGAAATGCGGACGTCGGATATCGGGGCTCGGGGCTCGGGGCTCGGGACTCGGGGCTCGGCCGATTGCAGATTGCGGATTGGCTTTGAAATTTCAAATCGCCAATTTCAGATTTCAGATTCGTGTGGTTTGTGTGGTTCGTGGTTTGTCTGCGGATTAACTTCGATGTTCGATGTTCAATGTTCGATGTTCGATGTTCGTCCCCTGGTTTGCCCTTTCGTGTGGTTCGTGGTTTCTGGATCCCCGGAGTCTCCGGCTTGCGGGCCTCCGTCTCGTGGAGTAGAATGCCCGTCCGGGATCGGATCCGAAAACGTTTCCGATGGAAGGAGAGCCGGGAATGAACGCGGAAATGATCGGCCGCTATCTGGGGGAAATCCGCCGGCGGCGTCCGATGGTCCACAACATCACCAACTTCGTGGTCATGAACTCCACCGCCAACGCGCTGCTGGCCGCGGGCGCCGCGCCGGTGATGGCCCACGCCGCCGAAGAGGCGGCCGAAATGGCCGCCCTGGCCGACGCCCTGGTCCTGAACATCGGCACCCTGTCCCCCGCCTGGGTGGAGGCCATGTTCCTGGCCGGCGAGGCAGCCGCGCGCAAGGGCATCCCCATCGTGCTGGACCCCGTCGGGGCCGGCGCCACCCGCCTGCGCACCGACAGCGCCCGGCGCCTGCTGGCCGAGCTGCCGGTGGCCGTGGTGCGGGGCAACCCGTCGGAGATCCTGGCCCTGGCGGGGGGCGAGCAGAAGACCCGCGGCGTCGACTCGGCCCACGCCTCCGCCGACGCGCTGGAGGCCGCGCAGCTATTAGGCTCGCGGCACAGCACCGTGGCGGCTGTCACCGGCGCCACCGACTACGTCACCGACGGCAACCGCGTGGTGGCCGTGGACAACGGGCACCCGCTGCTCGGTCGCGTGACCGGGACCGGCTGCATGGTCTCGGCCCTCACCGGCGCGTTCGTCGCCGTGTCCCGTCCCGAGGTGCTGGAGGGCGCCGCGGCCGCGCTGGTGTACTTCGGCCTATGCGCCGAGATCGCCGCCGAGCGGGCCGCCGGGCCGGCCTCCTTCGAGACGGCGCTGCGAGACGCCCTGGCCACCGCCACCTCCGCCGACGTCCTGAGCCGGGCGAAGATCCATGAGCTGTAACCCCGCCATCCTCCGACTCTACCTCGTCACCGACCGCCGGATGCGGCCGGACCGGCCCCTGCGGGAGCTGGTCCGGCAGGCGGCGGCCGGCGGCGTGACCTGCGTCCAACTGCGCGAAAAGGACGCGGAGGGCGCCGAGTTTCTCCGGTTGGGATTGGAGGTGGGGGAGGCCCTAGCCGGCACCGGCGTCCCGCTCTTCATCAACGACCGCATCGACGTGGCCGCCGCAGTGCCGTGCGCCGGCGTCCACCTCGGCCAGAGGGACCTGCCCATCGAGGTCGCCCGACGGATCCTCGGCCCGGACAAGATCGTCGGCATTTCCGTCAACACCGTGGCGGAGGCGCTGGACGCCGAGCGCCGGGGGGCCGACTACCTCGGCGCCGGGCCGGCCTTCCCCACCGGCACCAAACTGGACACCGAGCCGGAGCTGGGACCCGAGGGCCTGCGCCGGATCGTCCGCGCGGTGAAGATCCCGGTGGTGGCCATCGGCGGGATCCACGAATCGACCATCGGCCGGCTGTCCGGAGTAGGCCTGGCGGGCGTGGCCGTGGTCAGCGCCGTCTGCGCCGCCCCCGACCCCCTCGCCGCCGCCTTGTCGCTACGAAGGAAGTTTGTGCCGTAGATTATCAGACGCGGAGAGGGGGAGACGGGGCGACGGAGCGTCCGAAACGGCGAAACGGCGGTGGGGCGAAACGGCGAGGGGAACCCGCTCTGACGAAGATCGACGAGACCAAACCATTTGTTATTGGTTAATGATTATTGGTTAATGGTTATATCAAACCGGAATTGAGTCGGGTGATCGCCCATCTCAGCAGCCGCCCGCGATTCACTCCGATACTTCACTCATCCTGAATTCGTCTCCAGCGCCCCTCGCCGGCTCACCCCACCGCCGTTTCGGTCCCCCCGTCCCCCCGTCCCCCCGTCTCCCCGTCTCCGTTTCACCCCACCGCCGTTTCGCCGTTTCGGTCGCCCCGTCTCCCCGTCTCCGCATCTCCGCGTCGGTCCCTCAAGTGGACTTCCGAATGAGCAGCGCCCGGGCGCCCCGCAGCGACTGGCGGAAGTTGTCCCAGGAGCGCAGCGAACGCCGCGCCATCATCCAGAGGTAGCCCGGCCGGGTGTAGTAGCGGGCGTAGGTCTCGCGCAGGATCCGCCCGATCTCCTCGCCCTTCAGGTTCGGCAGGTCGAAGCAGACGCCGTGGAAGCTGTCCGAGCGGTGCCAGTCATCCTCCCCGACGATCCCGTGCTCCACCAGCAGGCGCCAGTACTCGGTGCCGGGCAGGGGCACGGGGATGGAGAATTGGGTGAACTCGGCGTTCAGCTCAAAGGCGAACTCCACCGTGCGGCGTACAGTCTCGGGCGTGTCCCAGTAGAAGCCGAGCATGACGCAGTTCAGGATGTCGATGCCGGCCGACTTGGCCGCGTCCACGCCGCGCCGGATCAGCGCCGTAGTGGTCCCCTTGCGGATCCTCTTCAGAATCTCATCGTCCCCCGACTCCACGCCGTACAGGATGAACGTGCAGCCGGCCGACCTCATCGCCCGGGCGAGCTCCGGGTCCACGTTGCCCGGCCGGCACTGGGGCGCCCAGACCAGGCCCAGCCTGGCCTGCCGGAACTTCTCGCAGATCCGCAGCACCCGCTCCCGGTCCACCTCGAACGTGTCGTCGTCGTAGCGGATCTCCCGCACGCCGAAGTCCCGCCGCAGCAGGCGGGCCTCCTCCAGTACCCGCTCGGGGCTCTGGGCCCGGAAGCCGTGGTCGTAGATGGTCTGCGGGAAGGAGCAGAAGACGCAGTGGTAGGGGCAGCCGCGGGAGGTGATGGTCGTGGCCGCCGGGAAGCGCTTGAAGACCGACTCGTAGAAGCAGTCCATGCTGACGAGGTCGAAGGCGGGGAACGGCAGGTCGTCGAGGTTCTGGATCAGCGGCGCGTCGGGGTTGCGGACGGTCGCCCCGTTTTCGCGGAAGGTCAGCCCGGCCACCTCCGCCGGCGGCCGGCGGTCGTCCAGCGCCTTGGCCAGGGCGGCCACGGAGAGGTCCCACTCCCGCCGCAGGATGAAGTCCGGGGCGAGGCGCTCCAGCACCTGCCGGTCCAGGGCCGTGGCCAGCGGGCCCACCAAAACCACCTTGGCGTCGGTCTCCCCATGGATCAGGCGGATGATCCCGGCCGTCACCTCCAGGGTGATGTGCTCGGCCATGATCACCACCAGGCCGGGATCGGCGGCGGCCAGCCGCGCCCGCATGGCCGCCAGCGGGATCCCCTGGGTCTGGCAGTGCCAGTACAGCACCTCGTGGCCCGCCTGCCGCAGCACCGCCGCCGCGGACAGGTTCACGTAGCTGTAGACCTGCTCGCCGGTGTAGTTGAAGGAGGGGTGGCGGCGCCCGGCCGTGGATAGGCGGCTGCCGGGCTGCCAGTCGGCGGTGGGGGGCGGCTCGATGAACAGGACCCGCATGGGCGGACACCTCGCGGCGGAGCGGTCGCTCCCGCCGGGGCCATTGTCCCGGAATTCCACACGGGTGTCAATCGCGGCGGATCAATTGCGGATTTCGGATTGTGGATTGCGGATTGCGGATTGAAAATCAGTTTCGTGTATTTCGTGTGTTTCGTGGTTTTGATTGTGGATTGCGGATTGCGGATTGAAAACCTTTTCGTGTGGTTCGTGTGGTTCGTGGTGTGATTGATTGCGGATTGCGGATCGGAGCACTGAGTTCCTCTCCGTGTCCTCCGTGCCTCCGTGGCAAGTTCCCGGATGAGCCGCTCCTGCCCGATCTGGTATAATGCCGATCGACTCGGCGATCTGAATTCAGGCAGCGAGGACGGGACCCATGCCCGTGGAGAACGACGGCCGCCCCCTCCGGGTGGCCATCAACATGGACGAGCTGTTCGGCCGCGTCCCCGGCGGGGGCGGCCAGGGACGGGTCATCACCCAGTTGGTCGCCCACCTGGCGGCGATCGACCCACACACGCAGTATACCCTCTTCTCCGCCCGGCGCATCCGCAGCCTGCCCGAGCCGATCGCCGCGCTGCCCGAAAATTTCCGGATCGTCCAGCTCCCCCCTGGCCCCCGCGGCGAGTGGCTCCACTTCGCCTGGCACGCCCTGCGGCGGCCGGCGGTGGAGCGGTGGCTCGGCCCGCAGGACGTGGTCCACGCCACCACCACCGCCGCGGTGCCCGCCGTCCGTTCGGCCCGCCTCGTGGTGACCGTCCACGACCTGGTCTGGTGGCGCTTCCCGCAGGGGCTGAACCGGGCCGGCCGATTCGTCCACCGGACCGGCCTGCGGATCGCCGCCCGGGAGGCGGCCGCCGTCGCCGCCGTGTCCGAGGCCACGCGGCGGGAGGCCCTGGAATACCTGGGCCCGGCGGCGGACCCGGCGCGCTTCACCGTGGTTCCCAACGCCGCCGCGGCGGAGTTCGGCGCGGCGGTCCCCGAGTCCGTCCGGCAGGAAGTCCGCGCGCGTTATGGCCTGCCCGGCCGCTACATCGCCGCTGTGGGCACCGTGGAGCCGCGCAAGAACCTGCACCGGCTCATCGCCGCGTACCGCTCCCTCCCCGCCGGCCTGCAGGAATCCTTCGGGCTGGTCCTCATCGGCCCGTACGGCTGGAAAATGGAGGAGTTGAAAGAGCGGCTCGGCCAATCCAGACCGGCCGGACGTGTGGCCTGGACCGGCTACGTGCCGGACGCCGACCTCCGCGCCATCCTGGCCGAGGCGGAGCTGTTCGCCTACCCCAGCCTCCTGGAGGGTTTCGGCATCCCCATTCTGGAGGCCATGCTGGCCGGGGTGCCGGTGGTCACGTCCAACAGGTCGTCCATGCCGGAGGTGGCCGGCGACGCCGCACTGCTGGTCGACCCGACCGACACCGCCGCCCTCGCCGCCGCCCTGGAACGCGGCCTCACCGATGAAGGGCTCCGCCACCGCCTGATTGCGGCCGGCCACACCCGCGCCCGGCAGTTCTCTTTCGCCGCCACGGCGGTAGCCTACAAGCAGCTCTACCGTTCGGTCCTCGATCCTGAGTTGCGGCCCGATTCCCCGGAATCCAGAGGAGACCGCCGATGACCGCCAGGCCGACTCCCGAGATTGTCCTCGTTGACTACATCGGCGACAGCGATGACCGCGGAAATCCCGTCGGCCATGTGACCAAGACGCTCCCGGACTATTGTGAATTATTGCAGGGACACTTCCGGATCCACCTTGCGGTTCCCCAACACTACGGCAATCTGGCTCGTGGGTGCCCGGGGGTCGAGACGATGCACACTTTCCACAATCAGCCGGTCCCCGGCATGCGGGAAGTGCGACGCAAGACGGCCAATCTACGAGAGGTGTTCTCCCTGTACCGGGGGAAGCTGGTCTGGTTCGTCAACACCGACTTCCTGCTCCCCCTTTTCCGGCTCCGGCAGCACTCCTCTGCGGTGCGGACCGTCGCTACGATGTACGCTCAACAATTCCAACCGTTCCGCCACGCCCTGTGGAATCGGCTGATCAATCCCTTGTGCCGGCGGGGCCTGCGGCATCTCGACCTGGTGATCAGCAACCATCCCAAGCTTTCCTTCCCGGGCCGAACCCACTTCATTCCCGACTTTCCCTATCGATCGGGGCTCTACGACAGTCACATCCAACGTCCCAAGATGGATCAGGCAGTATGCTGCGGGATCATGCGGGAGGACAAGGATCTGGAAGGGCTGGTATTGGCATTCAACGAAGCGGACTACCCCCTGCGCGTCGTGGGGAGATTCAAAGATCCCACCCGGCGGGAACAACTGAGCCGGACGACCCGATCCTCCATCACGGTGGAAGACCGGCTGCTGACGGATGATGAGTTCTACCGCCTGCTGGGCGAGTCTCGTTTCGCCGTGTTCCCCTACAAGGCGGAGAAGTATCGGCACCGGACCAGCGGAATACTCCTCGAATCTGTCTACCTGGACTGCTTGCCGGTGGCACCTCGGCAGCTGTTGGAGTTCCTCGGCTTTCAGGGCATCGGATACGACCAGATATCGGAGCTGGGCGCAATCTTCCACTCTCGAAGATTCATCGACGCGGACAACCGTTCCGTGAAACTGAAGTATGGGTTCGAGGACGTCCGCCGGGGGCTTCTTGCGGCACTCTCCGGAATTGCGCAGGAGTCGCCTTGATGCCAGCATCAATCCGGATGGACACCCGGCTGCCGGAATCCCCCCGGCGCGTCGCCGGTGCGGCCGGCATCAGATCGTTTCCAGGAATGCCCTGAACGTCCGCAGCATGTACCGGACCATTTCCGGTGTGATCCCCGGATACAACCCCACAAAAAACCCCCCGTTCATCGCCGCATCGGTGTGCGTCAGCTCGCCCACCACCCGATGGGTGAGATTGGCATAGGCGGGGTGGCGCAGGAGATTTCCCGCGAACAGCATCCGGGTCTGGATGCGGTGCTTCTCAAGATGGTCCACCAGCAGGGCGCGGCTGAACGGTGCGCCGTCCTCCACGGTCATTGGAAATGCGAACCAGGAGGGCTCGCTCTGAGGCGTGGCGGAAGGCAGCCGGAGGAACCGGCGCCAGGGCTCCATGCCGTCGAGCAGAAGTTGGAAATTACGCTTCCGGGCCTGGATGAAGCCGGGCAATTTCCCCAGTTGAGCCAATCCGACAGCCGCCTGAAGATCTGTCAATTTCAGGTTGTATCCCAGGTGCGAGAATACATATTTGTGATCGTACCCAGGAGGCAGGACGCCGTGTTGCTGGCTGAAACGGCGCCCGCAGGAGTCCGAGACGCCGGGCTCGCAGTAACAATCGCGCCCCCAATCCCGGAATGAGCCGACCAGCCGGTGCAAGCGGGCGTCGTTGGTGAGAACCGCCCCGCCTTCCCCCATCGTCATGTGGTGAGCCGCGTAAAAACTGACCGTGGCCAGGTGCCCGAATGTCCCGACCGGCCTGCCCCGGTAGGTGCTGCCCACCGCATCGCAGCAGTCCTCGATCAGCCATAAATCGCGGGCTCGGGCGACTTCCATAACCTTGTCGAGATTGAATGGATTGCCAAAAGCGTGCGCCAGTATGATTGCCCGAGTCGCCGGGGAAAGGGCCGCTTCCAGCAGGTCAGCCCGGATGTTGTAGGTCGCCGGATCGATATCGAGAAACACGGGGATCAAACCGCATTGCACAATCGGATTCACCGTAGTGGGGAAAGCCGCGGCAACAGTGATCACTTCGTCCCCCGGTTTCAACCGCCGATCCCCCAGGGAGGGGGAAGTCAACGCGCTCAGGGCGAGCAGGTTGGCGGAGGATCCCGAATTGGCCAGGGCACAGTGGGCCAGGCCGAAATAGTCAGCGAACGCCTTCTCGAATCTGGAGGCATAGGGGCCCGCCGTCAGCCAACCCTCCAGGGCGGCTTCCACCAGATTGACGAATTCATCGCTATCAAAGATCCGCGCCGCATATGGAATGTTCGTCTCCCCCGGCACGAACCGTGCCGGCTCATGGCGGCTCTTGTACTCCCGGACCAGCCGCAGGATCTGATTCAGCGTTTCATCCACCATGCACACCTCGTCGGAAAGGAATCAGGCACCTCGACGATCCAGGATTTCGGCCAGGATTCGCCCCGTTCGGCAAAACAGCCTGGGCAGGGAAACCCTGCCTTCCGTTGCCGCCAGCAGGTTCTTGTACCTGGCTGAGCGCAGGCGGCGCAACAGGAGATCCGTCTTGAATTGCGCCCTCAGGGCAGGGTCTTTCTTCTGATGCAGAAAGTAAAGGCGCGCCCAATCATAGTAGAGATCCAAATCGTGGCTGCACGAGAATGCACCGGGATGCGCCTGGAAATATGAGAGGGTGCTTCGCACGTACGCCACCCGGGTGTACCGGAGCAGCGGGAGTAAAAACATGAGCAAGTCGTTGCCCGCACCAAAGCGGCTGAAATCCAATCCATCGCGGTTGGGAATGTCGACCATCAGGCTGTTCTGCGCGTCGATCCGGCGAAACAGCGCGCAGCCCGGGGAATGGGGAACGTTTTCCCGGAATATGGACATGCGGATGAATTCCCCCGCTGCGAATACGGTGTCCGCGGGAAAGTGGGCATAAGACAGGACCGATTTGTCCTCGCCCACTATTTCCGCCGGGCTGTAGGCGAAAGCCACTCCGGGATCCTGGAGGAACGGGAGTGTCCGGCTGATGAAATCCGGCTCCATCCAGTCATCGGACCACAGGAACCGGACCAGGGAACCGGTAGCCTTCTCCAGGCAGGCCTGCCAATTCCGGACAGGGCCGATATTCCGGGGATGTTGAAAGACGCGCACCCTGGAATCCCGGCCGGCATACTCCATTGCGATCGAGAGCGTGCCGTCCGTGCTCCGGTTGTCCCCGACGATCACCTCCAGCATCGGGTGCGTTTGGGAAAGAGCGCTCTCGATGGCCCTCCCCACCATGCTTTCCCGGTTGTACACGGGAATCAGGATGCTGACCAGTTGCTCGCTCATGGGGTCACTCAGCCTGCCGCAATCGAAGATACGTCCGGATCGGTCCGCCGACCGCAAACAGGGCGAGGGACACGATCGTGCCCGCGATCACCCCGGCAGAGCCCATCCCCACCGTTCGGGCAAACCAGATCGACAGGGGAATGTTCAGAGCTCCCGCAATGACGGCCAACCACAATTGGAGGTCCACATCGCCGATGCCGTTCAGGAAGTATGCGTAGACATTGTTCCAGATCGCGATGACGGCATAGACAGCCATCAGCTCGAACAGCAGGGGCGGGAAATCCAAGTCCCGCCCGAGCCAGATGGCGCAAGCGGCACGCCCGCCGATGGCACCGCCGATGCTCAGCAGAACGACCGGCACCATCAGCCAATTCATCCGCCGGAGCATCCGGCGCACCCAAGGCAAATCTCCTTTGGCAAAGGCGTCGGTATAGGCAGACCACAATGGAGCCAACAGAATCCCGTGGGCGAACACCAGCAGGTTGAAAAGCTGGTAAACCACGGTGTAGGGAGTGACATGGGCCGGGCCCAATATCCTGGCAATGATCAGGTTGTCCGTGGCGAAGATGACGAGGGCGGCGGCTTGAATCCCGAAGAATCGGAGGCCCAATCCGCTGATTTCCTTCATTCTGTTCAGCACGATGCACCGTGGGGAGGGCCGCACCTCCGGATGGAGGCGGCAGAAAAGAACGGCGGTCACCACCAGGTATCCAATCAAGTTTCCCGATCCATACATCAGGCCGATCGAGAGTACGCCGCCACCCATGAATGACCCCAGGAGGAGAAGACCTCCCCCGAAAATCACCTGACCGATCAAGGACGTCGCGGCTGCCCACGCGGCCTGCTGAAACGCATATCCGACCGACTGGCAGAGGGACAGCCAGAATCCGGCCAAGGTGAAAACCAGCACGACCGCGACAAGAGCCGCCAGTTCCGCCGGCGGGAGGACCGATACGTTGAGAATCGACGGCCAATCCAGCACTCTGATCAGACCCAGCCCCACCATCAGGATGATGAATGAAAAAATGCCAATCACCGCATATGCGGTGGACACCAGCTCTTTGCCGGTGTGGGTGTCTCCCCGGCTGAGAGCTTCGCTCAAGCGGTTGCGCAACCCATTGCCGATTCCGAAATCGAAGAAAGTGAGCCAGTACAATACTGAGAGAACGGTCATCCAGATTCCGTACCTCTCCACGCCGAGGTATCCGAGTAAAAGGGGAACCAGAAAGAAGCTGAGAGCCACCGCGGCAATCCGGATCAGCCCTGTCATCATCGCGTTCTGGAAAACGATGGAGCTGCGCGAGGCTCCGTCGATGCGGGTGAATTCGATCCGGGTCAAGGGACGAGCTCCTTCACTGACTCTGGAGCCAGGACAGCATCCGGCAAATCCCGTCTTCCGCGGAGACTGTAGGGCTCCACCCCAACCTGTCGCTGGCCTTGCGGTTGTCGGCAATGAAGATCCGCTGGTCGCCGGGGCGCCATGGCAGGTGATCGTAGTGGAGGACTACGCCCAACAGCCGCTCCAAGTGAGAGAACAGTTCAAGCAACGACAGGCTGTTCCGGGCCCCTCCGCCGATATTGAATGCCTGGCCTTCCGCATGGGAGATCCCGGCCACAGCGGCATGGTATAGATTGAGAACATCGTCCACAAAGAGAACATCGCGAACCTGTTTGCCTGACCCGGAAATGGTGAATGGCTTCGCCAGCAGGCCACGTCCGGCCGCGAGAGCCTGTCCGCAGAACCAGCCGATCCATCCCTGGTCATATGTCGCGAACTGACGTACCCCGAACATGGAGGAATGACGGAACACGATCGTTCTAAGCCCGAAGATCCGGTGGTAGTCCAGGAGATACTGGTCCGCTGTCCCCTTGGAACACCCATAGGGGGAATGGAAATCGAGCGGCAGCGTCTCATCGAAACCGTTCGGATACCGTGGGCAGACATAGCGTGTCGGTGTTTCCTCATACTCGAGGAACGACAGATCGCCATAGACCTTGTTCGTGGATGAATACAGGACGATGGCCTCCGGGGCATGATTCCGAACGGCTTCCAGCAGATTGAACGTGCCGAGCGCATTCGTTTCAAAGTCCAGACGGGGATTGGACAGGGAAGTGGACATGGCTACCTGGCCGGCGAGGTGAAAGATAACCTCCGGCCGGACCTGCCGGACGATTTCATTGAGCCGTTCCGCCTCCCGGACGTCTGCGCGGTAAAGCTGAAATTCACCCAAGCTCTTCAACCATTGCAGATTCCGCTCTGTCCCGACTCGGGAGAAATTATCCAGAAGGTGAATCTCCTCTCCTTTGCGGAGCAGGTCGGCCGCAAGATTGCTCCCGACGAAACCACAACCCCCGGTGACGAGATACCTCATGGAATGGCTCTTTTCCCGCCGCCCGCCCAAGCCAGATCCTTGGACGCCGCGGTCTCGCTGTAGGCTTCCAGCTGCCTGGAGAGGAGGGCGGCGGCATCGCCGCCGTCGTAATGACAACGATACCAGGCGACGGTTTCCGCAAGGGCCCGTCTGGTATCGTAAACAGGCTGCCATCCGAGTTCGAGGAGTGCCTTCCCGACGTCGAGCCGCAGCAGACCCGCTTCATGGGCCGGCCGGGCTGCATCGGATTCGTAACGGCCGCTCCCCCAAAGGCGGATCGTCTGTTCCACTATGTCACCGACCGCATGGGTGTCGGCGTCGGACGGGCCGAAGTTCCAACTGCCTGCATAGCGTCCGGGTTGATCGTATAGAAGCGCTGCCAGCCACAGGTACCCCGAGAGCGGCTCCAGGACGAATTGCCAAGGCCTGACGGCTTCCCCCGATCGAATCCTCGCGGTCTCTCCCTTCGAAAAGGCGCGGACCAGATCGGGCAGAAGGCGATTCGGGGCCCAATCGCCGCCACCGATCACATTCCCGGATCGGGCGGTGGCGATTGCGACCCCCTGCCCTGCGAAGAAACTGCGCCGGTAGGCGGCCGTCACCAATTCAGCGCACCCCTTGCTGGAACTGTACGGATCGTATCCCCCCATCGGATCGGACTCCCGATACCCGTGGGGCCATTCCCGGTTTTCATAGCACTTGTCGGAGGTCACGTTGACGACGACCCGGACGGTGGGAATTCTTCGGAGCGCCTCCAACAGGTTCACCGTGCCAAGGACATTGGTCTCGTATGTGCCTTTGGGGTCCCGGTAAGATTCCAGTACCAGGGGCTGCGCAGCCAGGTGAAAGACGAACTCCGGCTGAAAATCCCCGATGGTCTGCCTGAGGCTGTCCTCATCCCGGATATCCGCCACCTTGTGAAGGCACCGGTTCTCAAGCCCAAGGATGGTGAAAAGGTTCGGGGCCGTCGACGGTGCCAAGGCATAGCCGCAGACTTCCGCGCCCAGTTCCAGGAGCCAGGCGGTGAGCCAGGATCCCTTGAAACCGGTATGACCTGTGAGAAGCACCTTCCTGCCGGCGAAGACCCCACCGAACAACTTGTCAGGTCCCACGCGAATTCTCCTGGAAGTTCTTTCGAAACCAATCGACGGCAAGCCGCAGTCCATCTTCCAGGGGGATTTCAGGCTGCCATCCTGTGGCCTGCCGAAAGCGGCCCGGGTCACCCACCAGGCACATGACCTCATCCTCCCGGTAAGGCAGCTTCCCAAACTCAAACAGGGTTTTCGACTGTCCAGCGACCCGGAGCAGCGCCTCCGCCAGTTCACGGAGGGGGATCCCCTTCCCGGAACACACATTGAAAACGTGCCCCGGGGGCAGGCCGCTTTCGGCAGCCCGTTCCAGGGCCACGCAGAAATCCCGGACATGGATATAATCCCGGATTTGCTCACCGGGTGTCAATTTTACGGGCTTGCCGGTCAGCACCGCCTGGATCAGCTGCGGAATCAGTTTGTGAGAATCTTCTCCCTCTCCATAGATGCCAAATGGCCGCAGGATGATGAAAGGTACTCCCAACCGCCGGGCGTAATTCAATCCCAGCAGGGTGGCGCCAGCCTTGGCAGCCCCATAGAGCGTGGTCGGATGCAGCGGGAAATCCTCGGAAAGCGGTGCGGCCCCGTGATTCCCATATTCCTGAGCCGACCCGACATGGATCAGTTTGGGCACCTGATTCGCGGAGCAAAACTCAACCAACCGCAGCAATAGCTGGATATTGTCAGCCACCAGCCGCTCGGGATCTTGCTGGCGGTAGTCTACGCCGTAGGAAGCCAGGTTGAAACAAACATCCACGGGAGGAAGGGAAACTTTCCGATCCCGGCCACTCGCAGGGCTCAACATGGACTCCAAGTCGAGTGATTCGACGGAGGGGAGTTCGGCGAGCCGGCCGATTCGAGCGCCTGATCGTCCGCGAAATCCGGCCAGAACCCGCCAGTTTTTTCTCGTCAGATGGTGCGCGAGGTTCGATCCGACAAATCCCCCGGCGCCTGCGATGAGGGCGGTTCTTACCAGACTCGCCACGGCGCCCGCCCTGCGCTCCAAAGTTCTTCCAACTCCTTCTTGTCACGCAGGGTGTCCATGGCTTTCCAAAAATGGTCGTGCCGGTAAGCCATCAATTGGCCATCTGCGGCAAGCTGTTCCAACGGTTCCCGCTCCCACATGGTGGAATCGCCCTCGATGTAGTCAAAGACTCCGGGTTCCAGCACAAAGAAGCCTCCGTTGATCCAAGCCCGATCTCCGACCGGTTTTTCAACGAACGTACCCACCCGGCCAGCATTATCGACATCCAAGGCGCCGAACCTCCCGCTCGGCTGGACGGCGGTCAACGTCGCTTTCCGCCCGTGGGCCCGATGAAACTTCAGCAGGGTGTTGATGTCGATATCCCCGACTCCATCGCCGTATGTCATCAGGAAAGTCTCATTCGGGATGTAATGGCGGATTCGTTTGAGCCGGCCCCCGGTGAGCGTGTGGGGGCCCGTATCCACCAAAGTCACCTTCCAGTCCTCGCTCTGGGAACCGAGCACGTTGACGGAGCCATCGGCCAAGTCGACGGTCAGATCACTCATGTGATGGAAATAGTTGATGAAGTACTCCTTGATCAGGTACCCCTTGTATCCCAGGCAAATCAGGAAATCCCTGTGCCCGAAATGGGCATACAGTTTGAGGATGTGCCACAGAATGGGCCTGCCGCCAATTTCCACCATCGGTTTGGGACGGACTTCGGTTTCCTCGCTGAAACGGGTTCCAAAGCCTCCTGCCAGGATCACGGTCTTCATCGCCACCACCCGAAAGTTCGCTTTCTCCAAGCCGGAAGTATCTGAAATCGATCTGCCGATCATTGTAAACCATGCATCATCTGAAGCCAATGCCAATTTGGACCGGGCTCGGAAGCCGCTACTTCCGGAAAAAAGAAGCTGATACAATGAATGACGCTGGACGTATTTCGGATAGAGTATCGGAGGGACATGAAGGCGGATGTTTTGTTCCTCTCCGCGCTGACCACCGACAGCGGGTCCGGGGTGCGGTTCTGGAACATGGCGCGGGCGGTGGCGGATGCCAGCTGGCCGGTCACCTTCCTGGAGCGGCGGCCGGCCGGGCTGCCCGAGCGGCGGCATCCCGGCATTGACTACCGCAGCACCCCGGACCGGAGCGGTTCCGCGGCAGGACTGCTTTGGAGCATCCTCCGCTCGCTGCGGGAGGGGAGGCGGCTGGCGGAGGGCCGGCACCTGGCGAAGGACCAGCACCCTGCGGAAAGCCATCAGGCGGGGGATGCCTCCTCCCCCTGGCGGGCCGTGTACGTCCTCAAACCCATGCCCAACACGGTGCTGCCGGCGCTGCGGGCCGCCCGGCGCGGCGCCCGGATCGTCCTGGACGTCGACGACCTCGACTTCGAGTACTACCCTCCGGGACCGCAGCGGGCCCTCGTCCGGCGCTGGTTCCGGAACTGGCCGCGCCGCTTCGACGCCGTGAGCTACCACGTCGACCCGCTGCGGGAATACCTGCAGTCCGAATCCGGCGTGCCGGCCGAGCGGCTGCGCCGGATCCCCCAGGGCATGGACCTGGACGTCTTCGCGGCGCCTTCCGTCCCCCTGCCGGCGGAGATCGAGGAATTCACCCGCAGTCACGCCGCCATCGTCTACATGGCCTCCCTGGGCATCACGTCCGATTTCGAGGACGTCCTGCCGGCGCTCGCCCGGATCCTGGCGCGGCACCCCGACTGGGGCCTCCTGGTGCTGGGGCACGGCGTCCGCCTGGAGCGGTTCCGCGCTCAGGCAGCGGCCCTGGGCGTGGCCGGGCAGGTCCACTTCGCCGGCTACGTCGCCCACACCGAGGTGCCGTCCGTCTTGCGCGCCGGCCGGGCCGGCTTCCACTACCTGCGCCCGGCCGGCGCCAACCGCTACCGCGCGATCATGAAGATCCGCGAGTACCTGGCCGCCGGGCTGCCCGTGGTGGCCAATCCCTCGGCCGACGCGGCCGACTTCCGGGAGTACATCGAGCTGGCCGAGGGGGAGGCGGCCGTGGAACTGGCATTGACGGCCATCCTCGCGGGCGAGCGGGTGGCGCGAACGGCCGCCGGGCGGCGGTTCATCGAGGAGCGCCTGACGTGGCCCCGGCTGGCGCCGGACCTACTGGAGATTTTGGGCTTGACCCGATGATTTCGAGCGGAATCCACCTTGGCTGAGAAAATGATCGGACCGATCAGTCGGATTCGACCGATCGGTCCGATGCAAGTTCGTCGCGCTGTTCTAAGGGACCTTGGATGCCGGCGCGCTCTTCAATCCGCAATCCGAAATCCGCAATCCGCAATGATCAGATTTCTCCCAGCAGCGCCACCAGGAACCGCCAGAAGTTGCCCACCGACTTCACGCTGACGCGCTCGTCGGGGGAGTGGGCGCCCTTGATGTCCGGGCCGAACGAGATCATATCCATGCCCGGGAACTTCTCGCCGATGATGCCGCACTCCAGGCCGGCATGGATCGCCTTCACCTCGGGCTTGTACTGGAAGATCCGCTCGTGCACGGCGACGGCCTTCCCCAGCACCGGCGAATCCAGGTTGGGCTTCCAGCCGGGGTAGCCGCTGCCCTGGGTCACCTCGAAGCCGGCCAGGGTGCAGTAGGCGTTGACCATGCGGCCGACGTCGTGCTTGGCCGACTCCACTGAGGAGCGGTGGCTCATGGAGACGCGCACTACTTCGTCCTCCGTCTCGATGATGGCGCAGTTGGTGGAGGTTTGCACCAGTTCCGGGATGTCCGGGCTCATGGCGATCACGCCGTGGGGGCAGGCGTAGAGGAACTCCACCACGCGGCCGGCGTCGTCGGGGTCGATGACCCGGTCGGGCGCCCCGCCCTGCTCCTCGAGCAGGAGGACGAGGTCGGGATCGGCCTTGCCCAGCTCCGAGCGGATATCCGCCTGCTCCCGGGCCAGGAATTCACGGATCTCACCCAGCTTGGCCGGGTCCACCGCCACGATGGCGAAGGCCTCGCGGGGGATGGCGTTGCGCTTGCTGCCGCCCTTGAACGAGGCGACGTCCAGGGCGAAGGCGTCGCCCAGCCGCCACAGCACTCTGGCCAAGATTTTGAGGGCGTTGCCTCGCCCCGTGCTGATCTCCAGCCCGGAGTGGCCCCCCTGCAGACCGGCCACCTTGAGGCGGCAGGCCGCGGTGCCCGCCAGCGGCCGGACCATGCGCACGCCGCAGGTGGCCACGGAGTCCATCCCGCCGGCGCAGCCGATGTAGAGGGCGCCCTCCTCCTCGCTGTCGAGGTTGAGCAGGGTGCCGCCCTTCAGCATGGCGGGGTCGAGCTGGAAGGCGCCGGTCAGGCCGGTCTCCTCGTCGATGGTGAAGAGGCACTCCAGCGGCCCGTGCTTCAGGTCGGTGGATTCCAGGACCGCCAGCGCCGCCGCCACGCCGATGCCGTTGTCGGCGCCGAGGGTGGTGCCGCGGGCCTTGATGAAGTCGCCGTCGCGGTAGACGTCCAGCGGGTCGGCGGCGAAGTCGTGGGCGGTGCCCTCGTTCTTTTCGCAGACCATGTCCAGATGACCCTGCAGCACGGTGGCCCGGGCCTTCTTCTTCGCCGGGTCGGTGGCCGGCTTGGTGATGACGACGTTGCCGGCGGCGTCCTGCCGCGTCGGCAGGCCCATGGCCTGGCCCTGCGCCGCGACGTAAGCGGCCGCGGCGGCCTCGTTCTTCGATCCGTGGGGAATGGCCGTCAGGGCCAGGAAATGCTTCCACAGGAGCTTCGGTTCCAGGTTCTTCAGCAGGTCTTCCATCGGAATCCTCCTCGGGTGGGGTGTCAAGGGGAGCATTCTACCCCCGAGGCTGCCCGCGGGCCAAGGATTATTCGCCCCCCGTCCGTGCTCGTGCCCGGCGATTGACCGGTGACCGGTGACCGATGACCGGTGACCGATCGTGATCGCGGATCGTAACCGTAATCGTGCTCGTAAACGTTGGACCTAGGACCGGGGATCCGGGACCTGGCCGGGCTGATCGTGCTGGAGACAATTCAGGATGAGCAGAGGCCGGACCAGCTCAGGCTGGAGGAGATCGAGGCGCGCTGCGGAGAATAGACGGAGTTGAGCGGCGCGCTCCTGACTTCCCGGCGACTGGCCCCTCGCGCCCCTCCCTGCCGGTCGGGGTACCTCATACGTGCCGGGACCGGTTTCCTCTACAGTCGCCGGTCATCGGTCACCCGTCACCGGTCACCCGTCGATTACGAGCACGATCACGAGCACGAGCACGATTGAATTACTCGTACCCCAGCGCCGCGTAGCCGACCCAGTGGTGGAAGTTGTTCGGCGCGGTTTGCCCCATCAGGCCCAGGCCGGTCAGGTCCAGCGAAGCCTCACTGACGCTGGTGCCGTAGTCCAGCAGCACGCCGTTCAGCCCCGGGCGGCCGAGCGCCTCGGCCGTGCGCTGGGCGGCCAGCAGGCCGAAGGGCACCGAGAACCGCCCGCACCAGGTGATGGTGTAGCGGGTGACGTCCTTCGGATCAACGCAGAGGTACAAGAAGTCCTTCAGCTTGTCGGGCTTGACGGGGCCGGCCAGGAAGTGCTCGATCAGCGAGCGGTCCTGGGCCACGGCCTTGAGGTAGCCGGCGGCGTCGCTGCCGAAGGGGCAGTAGTTCGACCCGCCCCACTGCGAGTCTCCGTAATGCACCGCGTCGGTGGAGCAGACCACCGCCACGTCCCGGCCCAGCACCCAACCCTTCTCCTTCATCACGGCGGCCAGGGCGGCCGAGAAGTCCGCCGCTAGGCGGTCCATGGTCTCCCAGCCCATGTAGGGGACCAGGACCGGCACGATCTCCACGTCGTGGTTGTACGCCTGCAGGTACGGCACGATGGCCTCCAGCGAGTGCTCCACCGAGTGCATGGTGTTGTCGGCCACCCAGTCGCCGGCCGGCAGCTTCGCCTGCAGCTCCTGCCGCAGCGGCGACACCGGCACCAGGCCGTAGGGGGCGCGCCACTCGGCGAACCGGTCGAACACCAGCTTGTCCCGGCAGTCGAACAGCCGGGCCTTGTGGAAGACGCCGAACAGGACCACCCGTGGCGCCTTCACGTGCGGCAGCACCAGGCCGTACAGGCGGGCGGCGTAGTAGTAGTCGTCGTGGGGGCAGATCGCCGCGGCGAACGCGGTGTCGGCCGTCCAGCCGTTCTGTTTTTCCAGCACGGCGGCCTGCGGCGCGGCCAGCTCCGCGGTCTGCTTGAGGACCGCGTCCATCTGCTCGGCGCGGCTGGCGAAGCCGACCACGTCCGTCTGCCCTCGCTTGGTCGGGGTGGACGGGATCCCCATCTGGTCCAGCAGCTTCTTCACCGCCGCGGGATCCGCCTGGGCGGCGAGGATCCCCATCATCGTGACTCCCAACACGGCGACCATCCAGCCCCTGCCTGCCATGAGTACCTCCCGAAGATCAAAATCAGTCCACCCGGGCCGGGCGGACGTCCAGGGGAATCATCATAGGCCCGATCGGCATCCAACGCAACGGGGCGGAGGCATCCACCGCCGCACCGCCCGTCCGACTGCGCTAGCCGGCTCCGTTCCCGCTGGAACCTGTTTTCACTTTCACTTGAATTGCGTTGACAGGCAGCGGCCCTTTTCCCTATGATTTGCGTTCACGTCGTTCGATTCACAGGAGGGGCGGATAGATGACCCGTCGATCGAAAACCAAGCATGAATGGCAGGAGAAGACCCGCCAGCCGGGCCTGAAGCGGCTGCCGGAGCGGCCCGCCGATTTCACCACCATCTCCGGCGTGCCCATCGAGCCGCTCTACTCGGCCGAGGACCTGCCGCCCGGCCACACCGAGGAAAAGGTCGGCTTCCCCGGCGAGTACCCCTACACCCGGGGCATCCACCCGTCGCTCTACCGCGGCAAGCTCTGGACCATGCGGCAGTTTTCCGGCTTCGGCACTCCCGAGGAGACCAACGCCCGCTACAAGTTCCTGCTGGCCGGCGGGCAGACGGGCCTGTCGGTGGCCTTCGACCTGCCGACGCTGATGGGCCTGGACTCCGACGACCCGCTGTCCGCCGGCGAGGTGGGCAAGTGCGGCGTGGCCATCGACACCCTGGAGGACATGGAGATCCTCTTCGACGGCATCGACACCCAGGCCATCACCACCTCCATGACCATCAACTCGCCCGCGGCGGTGCTGCTGGCCATGTACGCGGCCGTGGCCGAGAAGCAGGGCGCCGACCTGAAGCAGATCTCCGGCACCACCCAGAACGACATCCTCAAGGAGTACATCGCCCAGAAGGAGTGGATCTTCCCGCCCGAGCCGTCCATGCGCCTGGTGGTGGACACCTTCGAGTGGTGCGCCCGGGAGCTGCCCAAGTGGAACTCCATCTCCATCAGCGGCTACCACATCCGCGAGGCCGGCTCCACGGCGGCCCAGGAGCTGGCCTTCACCCTGCGCGACGGCATCGAGTACGTCGAGGCGGCCATCGCCCGCGGCCTGGACGTGGACGCCTTCGCGCCCCGGTTGTCCTACTTCTTCAACGCCCACAGCGACTTCTTCGAGGAAATCGCCAAGTACCGCGCCGCCCGCCGCATCTGGGCGCGGGTGATGCGCGAGCGGTTCCACGCGAAAAATCCGGCCTCGTGGCTGCTCCGCTTCCACACCCAGACCGCCGGCTGCAGCCTCACCGCGCAGCAACCCTACAACAACATCGCCCGGGTGGCCATCCAGGCCCTGTCGGCGGTGCTGGGCGGGACCCAGTCGCTGCACACCAACTCCATGGACGAGACGCTGGCCCTGCCGACGGAGTTCTCCGCCCAGATCGCCCTGCGCACCCAGCAGGTCATCGCCTACGAGACCGGCGTGGCCCACACCGTCGACCCGCTGGGCGGCTCCTGGTTCGTCGAGTCGCTCACCGACGAGATGGAACGGCAGGCGCTGGACTACATCCGCAAGATCGACGAGATGGGCGGGATGGTCCAGGCCATCGAGGAGGGTTTCCCGCAGAAGGAGATCCAGGACGCCGCCTACCGCTACCAGAAGTCCCTGGAAGCCGGCGAAAAATTCATGGTGGGCGTGAACATCTTCGCCGGCGGGACCGACGCCCCGCCGGAGATCCTGCAGATCGACGAGTCGGTGGCGCGCCACCAGGTCGAGCGGCTGCGCTCCGTGCGCGCCCGCCGCGACGCCCGCCGGCACGCGGAGGCGCTGGAGCGGCTGCGCGAGGCGGCCGCCGGCGACGCCAACACCATGCCGTTCATCCTCGACGCGGTCAAGGCCTACGCCTCGGTGGGCGAGATCGTCGAGGTGCTGAAGTCGGTCTTCGGGATCTACCACGAGCCGATCTTCCTGTAGAGGACCCCGGGACTGGAGACTAGAGGCTCGGGGCTAGAGGCTAGAGGCTCGATGCTAGTGGCTAGTCTCTAGCCTCTAGTCTCTAGCCTCTAGTCTCTAATTCACTGTTGCGACCCGGCGGATTTTCGACTATACTGCAATGTTTGAAGCACCACTGAACGGAGAGGAACCATGGACCGCAAGATCCGCGTACTCATCGCCAAGCCCGGCCTCGACGGCCACGACCGCGGGGCCAAGGTCATCGCCCGCGCCCTCCGCGACGCCGGCATGGAGGTCATCTACACCGGCCTCCGCCAGACCCCCGAGCAGATCGTCCACGCCGCCCTGCAGGAAGACGTCGACGCCATCGGCGTGTCCATCCTCTCCGGCGCCCACATGCACCTGTTCCCGAAGATCATGGAGCTGGTTAAAACCAACCAGATGGACGACGTCCTGGTCTTCGGCGGCGGCATCATCCCCGACCAGGACGTGCCCAAGTTGAAGGAGATCGGCGTGGCCGCCATCTTCCAGCCCGGCGCCACGACCGACGCGGCCATCGAGTTCCTGAAACAGAACGTTCGGCGTGCCTGAGACTTTCTCGCCGGCGGGCTCTTTGACCGCCCGACCGAACATCGAACACTGAACATCGAACATCCAACATCGAAGTAAATCCGGAGATTTCCACGTTTCCGGCCGGTCGACGGGTCTTCCCACTTGCGCATCGTCCACCCAATCTCACAAGTTGGTGCGGATCTTGGTAAGCGAATTCAGGAATTCGGATCTGGGTCGATTGCTGGCTGGGGCGAGATAAACGATTACGAGGACGATTACGACCTGCGATTACGATCGATCGGGGTGGTTCCAGGCTGATTGACTTCGATGTTCAATGTTCGATGTTCGATGTTCGCTTCCCACCCAGCAACCGGGCCGGCGCGATCATTCGTAGCGGAGGGATTCGACCGGGTCGAGCCGCGCCGCCCGCGCCGCCGGATAGAGGGCCGAGGCCAGCGACACGCCCACGGCCAGGGCCAGCGCCGCCAGGATCAGCCAGGGCGGGAACGCGAACAGGACCTGGGGCTTGACTCCCTGCTGCCTGATGTAGAGGTTCAGGCCGAAATTGATCACCTGCGAGACCGCCCAGCCCAGGACCACGCCCCCCGCCCCGCCCATCAGCCCGATCAGCGCCCCCTCGACGAAGAATTGCTCCTTCACGTCCCAGCGGCGGGCGCCCACCGACTTCATCACGCCGATCTCCTTGCGCCGCTCCAGCACGGCGATGATCATGGTGTTGACGATCCCCAGGCAGGCCACGATGAGCGACACGCTGCCGATGGCGCCCAGCACCGCATCCATGATCACGAAGACCTTGTTCACCTCTTCCAGGATGGACGTCAGCGAGACCGTCCGGAAGCCCATCTTCTGGATGGCCTTCTCCACCTTGGGCCCATCCGAAAGTTGGTTCGTCCGGACCTCCACCAGGGTGTAGTCGTTGCGGGCGGACGGGTTGCGCATCATCTGCTGCAGCGCCACCAGCCGGTCCAGTCCGAGGTCCCGGGCCGTCCCCAGGGGCAGGAGCAGCTCCATGCGCAGGAGGGGATTGCCGAAGGGCCCCTCGGCGTCCTCCAGCACGCCGGCCACCCGGACGTTGACTTCCTTCTTCTGGATGGCGAAGGAAGGCAGCGGGGCTCCGAACGGGCCGGCCGCGCCACCGGACGACTCCGTGGACAGGATCGCCAGGGTGATCTCCCGGCCGGCCGCCTGCCGCGGGTCCTTGAACCCGAGCGCGGACAGGGTAGCGCCGGTGACCACCACCTCGCGGGCGTGGGCGTCGCGGAAGAACCGGCCGGCGGTCAGCTTGTAGAGGGGGTTGGCCGAGTCCACCGACGGCTCGAAGCTGCGCCCCAGGCCGGACCGCGACCGGTCGCCTCGCTTGAGCTCCACCGGGAACTGCACCACCGGCGTGGCGGCCGACACGCCGGGCAGCTGCCGGATGGCCGCCAGGGCCGATTCGTTGAGGGCGGCGGCCTTCGGCGGCCGTTCCTTGGCGTTGCGGGCGCCCATCGGGATCCCCATGTCCATGGGCAGCACCTGGATGGCGTTGAGGAAGCGGTAGCGGGAGATCTCCTCGGTGTTGAGCCGCTGCAGCCCCAGGCCGAAGCCGAACATGCAGACCAGCGTGCCGATGCCGATGGCCACGCCGGTCACGGTCAGGGCCGTCCGGAGGGGAGTCTGCCGCAGGTTGCTCCAACCCAGGTGAATCGCATCCCGCCAGATCATCGTCTACTACTCCAGCGATACCGTGTTGCTCTTAGCGTACGATAAGCGGGTCCCGGATGTTACCAAATTCCTGGCCGGATGTCCGATCGGACGACTCGGAAAAATCACGCAACATTCCCGGGATTTGCACGATAAGTTACACAGAAGTCGGGAAACCAACCGAGGAGCGGGTTATGACCAGGATCTCGGGTGACCAATTCGCCCAAAGTCTGGCCCAGTTCTCCGCGGCCGTGCAGAGCGAGGACCCCCGCGTCTGCATGCAGCAGCTGCAGAAGTTAGGCCAGTCCATGGGCGCGGAACATGTGCAGAAATTCGTCGACTCCTTCGAATCCATCTCCGGCGGAGACAAGAACCTGCTGAAGGGGATCCTTTCCGGTCAGGCGCCGCCCACCCTCCAGGGCGCGTTCTTCGCCAAGGACGCGATCGCCTCCGAGCTCCAGCAGCAGGTGGACAAGGGCTTGCTGCAGGCCCAGCTCGGCGGGGTGGCCCGGATGCTGATGCCCCAGCTGCCGCCGATGAACAGCCAGGCGCTGTCCGTGCTGCGCGATACCGTCGCCAACCAGATGGCCAACGCTTTCCAGATGGGCGCCGCCCTCAACGAGCAGGCCGCCAAAATTGCCGGCGATCCGCGCCTCTCGAACGAATTCAAATCCATGGCCCTGACGGCCCTCTCGTACGCGGGCCAGGGCCTGGCGCAGTCGATCAGCGGGATGTACCCCCAGATGGCGAAGCTGGACCAGCTGATGGGCCGGGACCCGCTGGGCGACCTCTTCGGCATGATGGGCAGCGCGCTGGCCTCCCACCTGCCGCCCGGCCTGCGCGACGCCATGGGCGGCGGCCAGGGGGCCGAGCCGCTGGGCAACATCCTGGGCCGCGTCTTCCAGGAGCCTGCGGTGGCGCAGCGCCTGGGCCAGTACCTCAACCAGGCGGCCCAGTCTCTGGGCCTGCCCGACTACGGCGGCTTCCTGGAGAAGGCCGGCCAGGCCATGGGCCGTGGCGCCGGGACAGGCCTGCCTCCGGACCTGCTCAAGCCGATGGGCGAGCAGCTCGGCCAACTCCTCGGCGTCGACCTCGGCCGGTTCCTCCCCAAGGGCGTCGATTGGAACAACCCCGGCCAGGCCATCCAGAACCTCGCCAAGAGCGCCGTGGACGGCTTCCTCTTCGACAAGGAGAACGGTCTCGGCCTCGACCGCAAGTACGAGGGCTCCTGGAGCAAGGGCGGCGAGTGGACCAAGGGCTGGGGCGATCCCGGCGCCGGGGACATCGTCAAGAATTTCGGCATCGGCTACGGCCAGCTGGGCAAGACCTTATGGGAGGGCAAGTTCGGCGGCTTCCAGGTCGGCAGCGTGGACGAGCGCGCCTCCGGCGCCTGGGGCTCGGCGTACGCCAAGGGCAGCACGACCTTCCTGGAGGCGTCCGCGCGGGCCTTCGGCGACATCGATCCCGAGGCCTGGAGCGCCATGATCGGCATCGAGGGCCGGCTCCTGCTGGCCGGGGCGGACTACCAGGTCGGTTACAACACCCCGCGACTGAACATCGGCGGCCACCAGGTGGGCATCGACACCAACGCCGCCCTGCACGCCATGGTGGGCGCGGAGGGCCGCCTCATGGCCGAGGTCAGCCTGAAAGATGACCCCCACATCGCCATCGGCGGGGAGGCATTCGCCGGGGCGCGTGCGCGCCTCGAGGGCGGGGCCGGCCTGGTCGTGGATGGCGAGCGGCTCGGTGGCGTGCGCGGCGGCGTCGAGGGCTGGGCCGGCATCGGCGCCAAGGCCGGCATCGACGCCGGCTACAAGGACGGCACTTTCTCCTTCGACTTCGACCTCGGCCTGGCCCTGGGCATCGGCTTCGAGGTGGACTTCGGCTTCGACGTCAACGTCGGCGCCATCGCCGACACCCTGTCCGACATCGGCTCCGACCTCTGGGGCGGCATCCAGGACGTCGGCGAGGGGATCGCCGACGTGGCCGAGGACGTAGGCGGCGCCATCGAAGATGCCGCGGAGACGGTGGGCGGCGCCATCGAAGACGCCGCCGAGGCGGTGGGCGACGCCGTCAGCGACTTCTTCAGCGGCTGGTGACGCATCGCGCCGCTATTGGAATGTAAAATGAACATCGATTCTTCCGCCTGTTTGAGTTCGACGTCCGATGTTCAACGTTCGATGTGCGATGTTCGGTTTGATTGATCGAAAGGAGTGTCTCCCATGGCAGGATCCAACGACCTGTTGCAGAAAGCCCGGAAATATCTCGAGCAGGGCGAGTATACCAACGCCGAGCAGACCTACCAGGCGGTGCTGAAGGCCGAGCCCGGCAGCGCCGAGGCGCTGGCCGAGCTGGGTCGCTTCGCCATGATGCGCGAGCAGGTGGACGAGGGCCTCCGACTGGTGGAGCAGGCCCTGGAGATCCAGCCCCGGTTCGCCCAGGCCCTCGCCTATAAGGGTCTCGGCTACACCCTCAAGGAGGACTTCGCCAAGGCCATCCCGCTCCTGGAGGAGGCGGTGGCCCTCAACCCGGCGCTGGTCATGGCCTGGCACAACCTCGGCCGGGCCTACCGCAAGCAGGGCGACTGGGAAAAGGCCGAATCCTCCATCCGCAAGGCCCTGGAGCTGAACCCGAACCACTTCCAGGCCCACTACGAGCTGAGCACAATCCTGGCTAACACGAACCGCGTCACCGAGGCCATCCACGAGGCGCTGGAGTCGATCCGCATCAACCCGCTCTTCCTTAAGGGCTACCTCACCCTCGGCAAGGCCTACGAACTGGGCGGCCGGGGCGACCTGAGCATCGGCCTGTACCGCGAGGGCCTCAAGAAAAACCCGGGCGCCTTGATCCTGCGCCAGGAGCTGATCCGACTCTACCTGATGAAGCGCGACGTCAAGGCCGCCTACCTGGAGCAGGGCATTGTCACCCGGCAGCGCAACGTCTACGAGAACAACCTCCAGCTGGGCAATCTGGGCGTGCTGGCGGGCGACTTCGAGGGGGCGGAGAAGGCCTTCCAGAAGGCGGCCCAGCAGAAGCCCGACGCGGCGGCGCCCCACTTCAACCTCGGCGAGATTTACAGCAGCGCCAACCTCAAGAAGGAGGCCACCAAGGAATACATGGAGGCCATCCGGCTGAACGATGCCGACTGGAAACCGTACAATTCGCTGGGCGTGCTCCACATGAAGACGGCCACGCCGGAGAGCCTGCGCAAGGCGGTGGAGTACTTCCAGGAGGCCGCCGGTCGCAGCCCGCAGTCGCCGGAGCCCTACTACAACCTGGCCCTGGTCTACGGCCACCTCAAGAACCGCGAGGCCGCCGAGCAGAACGCCAAGCTGGCCCTCGCGCGGATCCCCGCCGACGGAGTGATGAAGCAGGACGTGGAGCGGCTGCTCAAAGCCCTCGAAAAAGTCTGACGCGGGGACGGGGCGACGGGGGGACGGGGCGACGTAGCCCGCGTCGGCCTCGACGCGGGAGGGTGATTCACCGAAACGGCAAAACGGCGGTGGGGCGAAACGGCGATCCAGCCGATTAGCCCTGATTCGTCAGTACCGGTAGGCGTCAGCCACCGGTGATTCTCACTTCGGCATCCAGCCTTGATAAAACTAAAACGGCGAAACGGCGATTCCCTCGCCGTTTCGCCGTTTCGCCGTTTCGTCGATTCGCGGCCTACTGCCGCCCCCGCGAGGCCAGGAACCGGTCCACCTCCGGCGGCAGGGTGCTGCGGGCGAAGAACCGCAGCTGGGTGATCTTGTCCGGCGCCGAGGCGCCGTACTTGTAGAACACGAGCAGGAATTCGGTGGCGGAGACGCGGCGGTAGGACTTCAGGCTGCCCCACTCGCGCACCCAGGCCCGGTCGGCGCACTTGGCCGAGCCGGTCTCGAAGACGATCTTGTCGGCACGCAGCCACAGCGTGCCCATGCAGTTGTTGGCGTTCAGGTCCAGCTCCACGTCCAGTTTGTAGGGCAGCTCCAGCTCGCTGCCGGCGGGGCCGCCGCCCTGCGGGGCGTCGACGCGGCCCATCCGCTGCAGGATGTACTGCAGGGCGGCCTGGTTGTCCGGGCTGTCATTCTTGAATTTCAGGACGTACTTCTGCCCGTGGCCGTGCTCCTTGTCGGCGAAGAAGATGTGCAGCTCGTAGGTGTTCTTGATCTCGACCTTCTCGAGGGCGGAGTACTCCCACACCCGGCTGTCGCCGACGACGGTCCGGGACTCGAAGATGACCTTGTCGTCGCGGACGATCAGATTGCCCTGGCACTCGCCCACGCGGTGGTTGTGCTCCACGGGGATCGTGTACAGGGTCTCGGCCAGCAGCCAGCCGCCGGCCACCGCCAGGAGCGCCAGCGCGAAGAACAGGGTCCGGGCCGTCGTGTGTCTCATGGTTGCCATTCCCTCCGGGAGAATTTTCACCCTAGGATAGCCCAACCAGTCGGGACCTGCAAGGTCATTCCGAGCTCAACGTCGAACGTTGAACTTCGAACGCCGAACGCTGAACGAGGAAAAAATCGAACCGGGTCGGATCCCCGGTTCGACGTTCGGCGTTCGACGTTGGACGTTCAGCGTTCAGATGGGATGGCTTCTCAACTACCGGTTCAGGGTGAAGTTCACCGAGACGGTGCCGATGATGGAGATGGGACGGCCGTCCACGCTCGTGGGACTGTAGACCCACTGTTCCACCGCGGTCCTGGCCGCCGCGGCCAGGATCGGATTGCCGCTCACCACCCGGACGTCGGCCACCCGGCCGGATTCGTCCACGGCCACCTGGATGATGACGACACCCTGGATGCCCGCCCGGATGGCCATCTCGGGGTAGACCGGTTCCACCCGCCGGACCAGTTTGGACAGAAGCACCGTCGCGCTCACCGGTTTCCGGTCCCTGGGAGGTGCGGGCCGGACGGGGGGCGGGGGTGCTTCTGGTACGATGTCATTGCCATGGATCCAGGCGGCCTGGTCGATGCCGGGGACCAGCCGTCCCGGCACGCCGTATCCCCCTGGAACACCCAGCCCGCTCTCTCCGACTGGAAAGTACTCCTGCGCGGATCGATCATCCGGCGGCGGGAGGTCGTCCGGGATCACGAGCGGAGGGTGGAAGCCGCCGAGGTCGACGGGCGGACGGGGCGGCCGGGGAGTCTGCGGCCCGCCGGCGGGACCGGTCGTCGGCGGCGCCGGTACCACGATCGGCGGAGCGTACCGATTCGTCACCTCCGTCAGGAACCGGCCCACCTCCTGCGGGATGGCGGCAGGGAACATCAGCGGGATGGACACGATCACGGCCAGCGCGGTGGCGTGAAGCAGCGCGGCCATGGGCAGGGTGCGGGACACCCGGGTGCGGGCGCAAGCGGCGGACGAGACGATCAGCTGGTCAAACATGGCGGCCTCCTTCCCGCCAGGCGCCGCTTCCGCGGGCCGCCGGCGGCGTGGGATGTGCCCGTGCAGGCCTGACCGGGACTTCTCGCGCGCTTAAACTAATAGACACGACGGGGGCGGGTTGGTTCCATCACTCGGCGGGCGCCGGGACAGGATCAGTGGACGGTCGCGGGATCTCGGCGGCTCAGCCGGACCGCGGGACTTCCGGCACAGCCTTCACTTGATCGGGACGCAGGTGCAGACCGGGACGCAGGAGCAGTACGAGTTCCCGCTGGGCCGGGGGACGGGGACCAGGATCGTTCCGGGGACGCAGTTGCAGGTGCACACGCAGCCGGCGGGGATCGGCGAGCCGCAGGGGAGGGTGTAGGTGATCGTCTGGCCGTACTGGTTGGTCCAGGTGTACTGCTGCGCCTCGCGGTTGTTGTCCAGCGTGGCTGGGTCAAACAGGTTGGTGAAGTATTCGCCGGTGCCGGCGTCCCACAGGCGGATGGTCTTGTCGTCGGCGCCGGAAGCCAGCACCCTGCCGTCCGGAGAGTACGCCAGGCAGTTGACAGCGCCTTCATGGCCGGACAGGGTCTTGACCGGCTGCCCGGTGTCGGTCGACCACAGCTTGACCAGGCGGTCCGCGCCGCCTGAGGCCACGCGCCGCCCGTCGGGGCTGCACAGGATCACGCCGACGCCGGTGCCGTGCGCCTTCCAGACCGGCCCGGGCGCGCCGTCGGGGAGGCCCCAGGTCCGGATCGTCTCGTCGGCACCGCCGGAGAACAGCCGCCGCCCGTCGGGGCTCCAGGCCACGGCATCCACCGCGGCGCCGTGACCGCGCAGGGTCTGCCGGCGGAGGCCCTGCGGGATGTCGTAGAGGCCGACGGTGCTGTCGGACGCCGCGGAGGCCAGCCATTGGCCGTCGGGGCTGAACGCCACGGCGCCGACCGGTCGCCGATGGCCGGTCAGGGTCTTGATGCGGCGGCCGGCCGCCAGGTCCCAGAGCTGGATGGCGCCGTCGTCGGTGCCGGAGGCCAGGTACTTCCCGTCGGGGCTGCAGTCGACGCAGAGTACGGTCTGGGCCCAGACGCGCAGGGTCTGGCCCAGGATCCCCTCGGGCAGCTGGCGGGACCGGATGGTCTTGTCGGCGTCACCATAAACCGCCTCGCCACCCGGGCTGACCGTCACGCAGTGGACGGCGCTCTTGCCCGCCTGGACCTTGTGCAGCCGGCCGAGGGGCATCTCCCAGATCTTCACCGACATGTCGACGGAACCGGACACCAGGTAGGAACCGGTCCCGTTGAACGCCACGCCCTTCACCGGACCGGCGTGGGCCTGGATCGCCGCCGCCGGCTTGAGGGCCGGCGCGGCCGCCCGTACCGGCAGGCTCAAGCCGCCCAGGATCGCGGTGCCCGCCGCCGCGGCGACCAGGAAACTGCGCCGGTCCACGCTCCAGTCGAGCGGGACGTCCGACAGTTCGTACAGGCGGGGCTCGCCGGCGGACGCGTCGGCGTAGAAGTCCTGCAGCTGGAAGCGGGGCCGTCTCTCCGGCATGGTTCCCTCCCGAGGCAAGTGCTCACCCCGTTGGTAAAGGCTCTCTGATATGGTGACAGGCTATTGAACCACATCGGCGGTACGAAGGCAATGTCTCACGTGAATTCAGGGCTGATTCCCGGCTCGGCCGGCCCGCCGGGGCGGCACCTGTCCTCCGTTGCCGTGGGCGCCCCGCCCCGAATCCAGGCCCTCCCTCCGTTTGCCTGGATCTCCTTGAGAACCAGGAATTTCGTCAGCTCCTGGTTCACCCGGCAGCGGAGCGGCAGTTCCCCGGCAGGGAGGCGGCGCTGTCGTTCGCCCTCCTTGACGGCGCAGTCCCCGGCGCAGTGCCACCGGCAGAAGCAGCCGTCGCAGGCGCGCGCCTGCAGCACCGAGCGCCGGCGGTGGCGGCGGGCGGCCGCCGGATCGAGGCGGAAATCCCCCGCCCCGTCCCACCGGCCGACCAGGAAGGCGCGGCTGAGGGGGTGCCGCCGCCCGTACACCTCGAAGCAGGCGCTGACGTCGCCGGCGGGCGTCACCACCAGCGCCCGGCACGGCGCCAGGCAGAACCGCCGGGTCAGCAGCTCCGGCCGGGCGCCGGAGTAGAACAGCCGGATGCCGCGGGCGGCCGCGACGTCCCGCGCCGCGGCGAACTGGCGCAGGAACTCGTCCGGCTCGTCCAGCGCCGCGGGGGAGCGGCGGGCGCGGCCGGTGGCGAAGGCGGGCTCCGCCTGGATGGTGTGCGGCCGGAAGCGGGCGGCGATGTGGGCCACGCTTTCCGCGAGCGAGGCCACGCTGCCGCGCGTGACCGTCAGCCGGACGCCGTAGCGGAATCCGGCCGCGTCCAGGGCTTCCAGCGTCCGGGCGGCGCGGCGGTAGGAGCCGCGGCCGCCGGCGCCCGGCCGCTGGGCGTCCTGCACGGCCGGCGTCCCGTCGAAGGAGATGCTCAGCTCGGTGAAGTTCCGGAGGATGTAGTCCCGCACCCGGGCGGTCCAGCAGCCGTTGAAGGCGCCGGTCACCTGGAGCGGGACGCCGAGGCGGTCCGCGCCGGCTCGGGCGCGGGCCACGGCGCGGGTGAGCACCGGCCAGTTCAGGCTGGGCTCGCCCCCGCCGTGGAAGGCCAGGGTCATCCCCGGCCGGCCGTGGCGGACCACGTCGGCCAGCACCCGGTCCACCGCCGCCCGGGCGAGGGGCCAGGGCATGTCCTCGGCCGGCAGCTCGCCCCCGTCGGCGTAGCAGTAGACGCAGCGGAGGTTGCAGCGGTTGGTGAGGAAGAGCACGGCGGTGTCGTAGCCGCCCGCGGCCGCGGCCGGGTCGTCCGGCGGGGGCGCCGCCTCCCGGAAGAGCCCCAGCCGCTCCAGGCCGGCCAGCAGGGAAGCCGGATCCTCTTCACGGGCCTCCCCTCCCGCGGTGGCCGCCCGTCCATTCATCGCCTGCTCCGGCGCCTCGGCCCGGCGGCGGACCTGCTCCACCAGCGCGCCGTTGGCGACGAAGGCGATGCCGTGGAGCGGCGCGTACACGAGGTACCGGTCCGCGCCGGCCGGCACGGCGAAGATCTGCTCCGGCAGGCGGAAGCGACGGGACGGCGGGAATTCAGCGACGGGAAGGTCGGGCATGGGCTCCATCCGGATTGTCGGTCGCCTGATTGTAGCCGATCACGCCGCGCTTTCCAAGTTCCGGTCCATTCGGCTATAATTCCGACGATCCGGCGGCCGCCCCGCCGCCGTGGCCCGGCGTCGGACACTCACGGGAGGTGGCCCATGGCCCGATTCTTCGCCTTGCTTGCCTTTTGCGGACTGCTTGCGGTGGCCTGGATGCCGGCCCAGCAGAAGCCGGATTTCTCCGGCGATTGGGTGCTCAACAAGGCCCGCACCCGGCTGCAGTTCCCCGACATCACCGCCATCGACCGCGGCTCCATGGAGATCGAGCGCGAGGGGACCGCATTCAAATTCAAACGGGTGTTCGTCATCGGCCTGGAGAAGGACATCTTCAGCTACGAGCTGACTGCCGACGGCAAGGAGACGACCACCAAGGAGGGCAAGCGGAGGATCGTCTCCAAATCGTACTGGGACGGGGACGCGCTGGTCTACGACACCAAGATCGACGCGCCGGGGGGCGACGCCACCAACGTGGTGCACTACCGGTTGATCGAGGGCGGCCAGGTGCTGGAGGCGGAGGAGCACTTCCGCGGCCCCAAGCACCAGCACGACAACGTCTGGATCTTCGACCGCAAGCCCCCTACCCCGTAACGGGAAACCGGGAATTCACCACAGAGGCACGGAGGACACAGAGGGGAATTCAGGGTTCCGATCCGCAATCCGCAATCCGAAAACCGCAATCTGCCGATTCACCCATTCACCTATTCACCCATTCACCCATGCCAGGCACGCCAGGTACCCCCACGCCGGCTCGTCTACCACGACCTCGCAGGACCAGCCGGCCCGGGCGGCCCGCTCGGCGAGGGTTTCCGGGTCGACGTGGAGCCAGCCGCAGTACGGCCCGCTCTGGCCCGCAAACTCGAGCTGGATGCGGATCTCGCCGACGTAGCGGCCGGCCTTCCGGTTGGCCTCGTGGTAGGCCAGGTGGCGCGGATCGTCGGTGTGCCGCACGTCCGTCGAATCCAGCAGCAGCCGCCCGCCCGGAGCCAGCAGCCGCCGGGCCCGGTCGAGGAAGCGGTCCAGCCCGGCCAGGGTACCGGCAATCCCGACGCCATGGCCCAGCATCAGCAGGGTGTCGAACGGCCTCTCCTGGAACTGGAAGATGTCCGCGCAGCGGGCATCGCGGACGCTCCGAGCGGTCATGACCGCCACGGCCTCCGGGCTGATCTCGAGGGCGGTCACGGACAATCCCCGCTCCTGCAGGGCCAGCGTGTGCAGCCCGCTGCCGGCGCCGATGTCCAGCACGCGCCCACGGCATCTCTCCAGCGCGGCGTTCTCGAGGGGCGTGAACTCCGCCGGCGCCCGGAAAAAGTGGCCCACCGGCAGCGCGTATTCGACGCCGTCATCCCGCCGGACCGTCAACCGCGCTTCCCTGTTGCCCTCAAAGTATGCCTTCAGCGCCAGCCCCTGCGGCGACATCGCTTGCGGTTCCATGAGCGCCTCCTATTTAACGACCGGTGGATCGTTTCGCGATGACAAGGCGGATTCCCCTGTCTAGCCGGCCGCTTCGGATCTGTTGCAGGACGTTGCGCAGTGTGGTTCTTTGAGAATCTCGCACCTCATCTCCAAAATACACAGCGGTCAGGCAGATGCCGCGGGGTGACTGCCGGAACAGGTAGTCCACCGCTTCGGCCAAGAGCGGGATATAGTCGCCTTCAAGCTCCCATTGAGTCGAGGAAGTGGTGGGATCTACGACAAACGAACAGGAGCACGCGACGGTTGGATCGGACAATTCCAGAAGTTTCGTATCCGGGGCAGTCCGGATCCACTTCATCCTCCCCCCGGTCTCCGGCACAACACCGCAATAATCATCAAGCGAAGCCGTTGGGATGTCATTCAGTGTTGCTTGGAGAAGAAAGCACATCGGCTCACCTGCATGCTGAATAGTTATCGGGACGAGACGAATTATTCTACCAAATTTTGGAACTAACCGAATCGGCTCCGTTTGATCAGGCAAACCTGTGAGGAGGATTGTCTGATGAAATACGAGCGATTTGAGGACCTGCCGGCGTGGAAGGCGGCCATTCATCTGGCGATGGCGGTCTACGCCGTGACCCGGGACCGGTTCTTCGTGCAGGCGGGCGACCTGCGCAGCCAGTTGCGGCGGGCGGCGCTGTCGGTGTCCAACAACATCGCGGAGGGGTTCGAGCGCGGAACCACCGCGGAACTCATTTCCTTCCTGTACATCGCGCGCGGATCGGCGGGGGAAGTCCGCTCCATGCTCTGCTTCATCGAGCAGAGCCCGGAATCGGGCCATCTCAAATCTCAAATTTCAAATTTGAAATTGTTGGCAGAGGATTGCTCCCGGCAACTCAGAGGGTGGACCAACCATCTGCAGAATTCATCCATCCAGGGGCAGCGGCACCTGACCGATGGCACGCGGAGGCGCGACGCGGCGCGGAAGGACGCGGACGATTTCCAGGCCAAGCTCGCCGAAACCCTGCACCGCGCCCTGCCGAATATTTATCCTGATCCACACTCGGAGGAGTGAGCGCCTGGTGGCACCAAGAGCGATCTCACATTGACCGAGGCATCAAATTACGACTTCCCCTCGCTTCTGAAGTCGAGAAAGTCGGTGGCCGGCGGCACGGCGCCGGCCTGGCGGATCAGGGCGGCAGCCTGGCCGCGGTGGTGGGTCGAGTGGTTGACCAGGTGCAGGAGCAGGTCGACCAGCGGATACTCGAGCTTCTTGCCGGCGATGTTGGTGTAGCGGAGCGGCCGCTCCAGATCGGCTGCCTTGAGCGAGGCCAGAAACTTCGACTGCCCGGCCTCCGCCTCGTCCAGCTTCCGCCGGAGCTCCGCCGGGTCGGCCGCCTTGGCCCAGTCCGGCAGGGCCGACGGGCTCTCGCCGAGCCAGCGCCGCAGGTAGAGCCACTCGACGGCGACGATGTGGCCGAGCGTGTTCCGGACCGATCCGAAGCTGCCGCCCAGATCCGCCGCGTACTTGTCGGGATCCAGCTCCGCGGCGGCGCGCAGCAGGCGGGCGTTGGCCCAGCGGTCGTAGGCGAACAGGTTGTGAATGTCGGGAATCTGCATGGGATCCTCCCCCCGTGAGTATGCCTGGTAAGACGCGCTGGCACGGGCACTGGATGCGCCCAAACCTGCACCCTGTTTCAATCCTCGGATCAGCCGGCGACTTGCCGCCGGTGGGGCGGGCCTCAGCCCCCGGCCGCGGGCTTGCAGCTGTTCCAGATGTCGCGGTGGAGGCGCCAGCCGCCGGCGGTGTTCTTCCAGACGACGACGTACTTGCCGTTGTCAGCCTCGGCGCCGCCCTCGACGTAGAGGTGGTAACGGCCGACCTCCACGGCGGTTTCGCCGAACGCCTCGACTTCGACCGATTCGAGGCGGGCGTCGCGGATGCCCATCCCCAGCACCACTCCCCAAAACTCGCGGATCGCGTCGGCCCCGTCCACCGGCGGGAAATTGGGGGGCAGGAGCCGGCCGTCGGGGGTGTAGCCGGCCGCCAGGTCGCCGGCGCTGCCGCGCCGCACCGCCTCGCCGAAGCGGGCGTTGGCCGCCGCGATCGCTTCCCGGACATTCGTTTCAACACTCATGGAACGCCTCCTTCAGGATCGGGATACGGAGCCGGAACCGGGCCGGCCGGGGTCTGCGGGGATCTCGCCAATTCAATTTCGAAATAGAGAGCTGATTTTCCGTCATTGTAGCACGGCGGGCCAGTCCCCAGGCACATCGTCAAGCCGGGCACTCCCGACGCGGCCGCGCCGGCCATTGACCAGCCGCGGCCCACGGCGTACAATCCGGACAATCGCACTCCCCGGAGGCATCCATGAGAACGCCGGCACTGAGTCTCGTCCTGTGCGTCCTGGCGCTCGCGGCCGTCGGCTGCCAGCCCAAGCCCACCCACTACGTCCAGGTCCAGGTCCGCCTGGAGGCCGCCGGCGTGGACCCGGCCGCGATGCCGGCGCTGCGGGCCCAGGCCGTCCAGATCCTCGACAAGCGGTTCCGGGACGCCGGGATGGAGGGCGTCCTCCTGCTGGAGGACCCCGCCGCCGCGGACGGGCTGCGCGCCTGCTTCCCCGGCAAGTCGCTGCCCGACGGCATGCCGGGCAGCCTGCTGAACCAGACCAAGCTGGAGCTGTGCCTGGTTCATCCCCACGCCACGAAACCGGATACTTCGGAAGCCATCCTGGACCAGTTCAACGGGGCGCTTCCCGAAGGTTATCGCCTGGTGCCGTACCTGGGCGGATCGGAGGAGGCGCTGTCCGGTCCGGCGCAGCTCCTAGTGGCGACCGACGCCGTGATCACCGACGCTGACATCAAGGACGCCCGCCCGGGCGACTCCGAGGGCCAGCCGTCGGTGAGCTTCACCCTGGTCGAGACGGGGGCGGAGCGGTTCGGCCGGGTCACCGCGGCCAACATCGGCCGCCAACTGGCCATCCTGCTGGACGGGCAGGCCCTGTCGGCGCCGATCATCCAGTCGAAGATCACCGATTCCGGCATCATCACCGGCCTGGGGAAGCCGTCTGAGGCCGAGGACATCGCCCTCTGCCTGCGCTCCCACGCCCTGCCCTGCAAGGTGGCGATCCTATCCCAGAAAGTTATTACTCGGGAGTCGCTGGCGCAGTGAGGACGAGATCCCGGCGCATGGCGGTGGACGCGGGGACGGGGAGACGGGGGGACGGGGCGATATCGAAACGGCGAAACGGCGGTGGGGCGAAACGGCGATCGTATCCCGAGTGGCTGCGACAATTTAAAACCTCGCCCCCGCCGGTTTCGTAGAAAGCACGGGTTTGGGAACCATTCCGACAAAATCCAGCCGCGAGGTCTGATGATGAAATCCAAGCGTCTCCTGTTGGCCGTCCTCCTGGTGTCGCTGGGCCTGGCCTGGGCCGCCGCCCAGACCGAGCCTGCCGCCGCGCTGCCGGCGGCGCCGGAGAAACTCTCGCTCGACCTGCTCTTCAGCCCGGCCGCCCGGCAGGCCACCGCCCTGCCGACGACCCTCTGGCTCGGCGACGGCACCGCCCTGATGATCGACCGCCGCCTGCCGCCGGACCAGGCGGTCATCGAGCGGTTCGATCCCGCCACCGGCAAGCGCGAGCCGGCGCTCGACGCCGCCAAGGCGCTCTCCTCGTTGAACGCACTCCTCAATCCCAAGAATGAAGAGAAGATGCCCGCCGTCCTGCCCTTCCCCGAGGACGTGAATCCGTCCGGCAAGACCGCGCTCTACACCTTCTTCGGCGACATCTTCCTGCTGGACCTGCCGACGGCGGCCTTCCGCCGGGTTCTGCGCACGGCCGCCGAGGAGCAGAACATCACCTTCTCCCCCGACGGCCGCATGCTGGCCTACGTCCGAAACAACAACCTCTTTGTGCTGGACCTCGCCTCCGGCAAGGAGAAGGCCCTGACCAAAGACGGCTCGGCCACGCTTCTCAACGGCACTCTCTCCTGGGTCTACTGGGAGGAGATCTTCGGCCGCGAGGACCTGGCCTACTGGTGGTCGCCCGACAGCGGCGCCATCGCCTTCCTCAAGACCGACGAGTCCATGGTGCAGGTCTCGGTCTTCCCGGAGTTCGAGCCGGCAACGCCCAACGTCATCCGCCAGCGCTACCCCAAGGCCGGCACGCCGAACCCGGTGGTGCAGGTCTGCGTGGCGGAGGTCGGATCCGGCAAGACCGTGACCGTGAAGCCGCCCGAGCCGCGCCCGGAGTACGTCCTGCGCGTCAACTGGCTGCCCCACTCCCGGCAGTTCATCGTCCAGGTCTCGGACCGCGCCCAGCACCGCGTCGACCTGCTGCTGGCCGACCGCAAGAGCGGCCGCGCCCCATCGATCCTCACCGAAACCGGCTCGACCTGGATCAACGTTCACGACGACCTGCACTTCCTGGCCGGCGGGGAGCAGTTCCTGTGGACCTCCGAGCGGGACGGCCACAACCACCTGTACCTGCATGACATCCGGGGCAAGCAGGTCCGCCAGCTGACGTCCGGCGACATGATGATCCGCGCCTCCAGCGGCGTGGCCTGGGTCCGCGGCGGCGTCTGCGCCATCGACGAGAAGGCCGGCTTCGTCTACTTCACCGCCACCACCGCCCTGCCGCTGGCGCCGGAACTCTACCGCGTCCCGCTGGCCGGCGGCGAGACGGTGAAGATCAGCCAGGAGCGGGGGCGGCACCGGGTCAGCTTCGATCCGGCCGCGCGGTTCTACTTCGACGACTACTCCAACAGCACCCAGCCGCCCAGCCTCTCCCTCCGGCGCGCGGACGGGTCGCTCGTGTCCGTCCTGGCCCCGCCCAACACGGAGTTCATGGCCAGGCACAAGATCCAGTATCCGGAATTCGCCACCTTCCGGACCGACGACGGCGTGACCCTGCCGGCCCAGATCGTGAAGCCGGCGGATTTCGACCCGTCGAAAAAGTACCCGGTGATCCTGTACGTCTACGGCGGCCCGGGCGCTCCCTCGGTCTGGGACGCCTACAGCCGCGACCTGCTCTTCGCCAACCTTCTGGGGCAGCACGGGTATATTTACGCGGTCATGGACAACCGTTGCGCCTCGGGCCTGAGCAAGACCCTGGAGGACACCTCCTACCTCAAGATGATGGGCGCGTACGAAGTGCCCGACATCGTTGCGGGAGTAAAGTGGCTGCAGTCCCAGCCATGGGTGGACAAGGACCGGATCGGCGTCTGGGGCTGGAGCGGCGGCGGCACCTTCACCCTGCAGCTCATGACCCACAGCCGGGTGTTCAAGGCCGGCATCGCCGTGGCCGCGGTCACCGACTTCCGCTACTACGACAGCCGCTGGGCCGAGGCGGTGATGGGCCTGCCCCAGGACAATCCCGACGGCTACAAGGCCGGCGGCCCGGCCTACTTCGCCAAGGACCTGAGCGGGCGGCTGCTGCTGGTGCACGGCACCTACGACGACAACGTGCACCCGCAGAACGCTTGGCGCTTCGCCCGCGAGCTGCAGAAGGCTGGCATCGTGTTCGACATGATGATCTACCCGCTGGAGAAGCACGGCATCTCGTCGCTGCCGTCCGTCCGGAAGCACGTGTACCAGACGATGCTCGATTTCTGGCTCCGCAACCTGTAAAAAGCAGATTCACCACAGAGACACAAAGGGCACAGAGAGATCCATTAATTCATGGATCTCTTTGTGTTCTCTGTGCCTCTGTGGTGAAGGATTTTATGGTTTGCCCGGTTTGGAGGGGAGGAGAAGGCGGAGGGTCATCCGCCTCCCCTGCCAGGCCACCGTGCCGTACTTGCCGGCGTAGTCCTTGAAGACCAGCCCGGCCGGCCCTTTCTGTTCCACCTTCAGGTACGGATCCAGGTTGTCGGTCAGATGGCGGTAGGCCGCGCCGGCGGCGGCGGCGGCGGGGTAGTCGGCGAGCACCAGGGCCGTCACGGCGCCCCCGGCCTCCCGGTAGCGCGCGGCCACGGCGGTGACTTTGTTCGGCTGCAGCGACAGGATGTCTCCTTCGCCCAGGGTGTAGACGGAGCCCAGGGCATAGGGGCCGCGGATCAGCCGGGCGGAGTCGGGCACCATCCCCTTCTCCGGCAGCGCCCGCAGCAGCGGCTGCGGCGCCTCGGCCGGCAGGTGGCCGGCGACCCGCGCGGCGAACCGGGCCAGGGCTTCGGACAGGTCGCCCTCCCCCTTGAGCCGGTTCACCAGGAGCAGGTACCGGCCCTGCTGGAGCATCACCTGATATCGGTCAGCGATGTGCCGGTACGGCAGGTCGCGGGTGTGGACGTCCTTCCCGCCTTTCATCAGATAGATCCCAAGGCCGGCCGGCAGGTCGGTCATGCGGTAGATCTCCACGGCGATCTCGTCGCTGCCGTGCTGGTAGCGCTGCAGGGTCAAGGTCTCGAAGCCGAACTCCAGGAACAGCTCAGCGCCGCCGTCGATGTAGCCGTAGAGGTCCGCCTGGGTGAAGACCTTCTGCGTGCCGGCGCGGGCCCACCCGGCCACCGCCTGGTCGGCCGGCATCAAGGCGCCGTCCCCCGCCGCCCCCGCCCCCGCGACCCAAATGGCGAAGAAGGTCACCCCTACGCAAGCCAGCAGTGTTTTCACCATTTCCAGATCCTTTATCCTCACAGGCAATTCAACGCAGATTTCCGCAGATTTATTATGATCAGTTATGATCTAACCCATTATTCTGATCATAAACAATCATAATTCATCAGCGTCAATCTGCGTTGAATTCTTCTTTGTGTCCTTTGTGCCTTTGTGGTGAAAGCTCCCTACGCTTCGACTCTCACCAGCTGCAGCTTGGCCGGATCGGTGACGCCCAGCCCGATCTGCTCCGCCTGCCGCAGGTACTCGGTGAAGCGCGGGTTCTCGTTGACGGCGATCCCCATGGCCTTGCGCTTCTCCACCATCTGGCGGTGACCGGTCATGTCCAGGGCGAATGGGTCGGTGGCGAAGTACAGGGTGTTCCACGGGTAGACGTACTTCGGGTTGGGCATCGGCCCGTCCTCGTATTGGCCGCGGATGCCGTCCATGACGTTGAGCACCAGCTTGTCCCGCACCGACGGCGCGGCCAGCACCTCGGTGCACACGCGGAAGAACACGGGCTTGTGCAGGCGGCCGGTGTTGCAGAGGGCGCCGTAGCCCAGGTTCTTGGTGGCCATGGAGACGCCGTTGCCGGTGTTCTTGAACACGGGCAGGTTGATGATCTTGGTCAGCGTCTGGGTCACCAGCTTGCCGTAGTACGAGTACTCGCCGGCAAAGACGTGCTGGTTCAGGTAGAACTCGTCGTTGTCGTAGCCGGGCACGCCCTTGCCCACCACGCCCTTGGCGAAGTAGTACACGTTCTTGTCGAAGTTGTCCTCGCTGACGTGCCGGCCGTCGGCGGCGCGCCACTTGTTGCCCTGCTCGTCCATGGTCTGCAGGCCCTCGATCCGCACGCCGGGGAAGCGCTCGGGGGTGAAGCCGGCGTCCTTGAGCATGTAGTCGAAGCGGTCCCAGATGACGATGCGCTCGCGCGGCAGGCCGTTGGCGGCCAGCCAGTCGATCACCGCCTCCACCAGCTCGGGCTTGGTGCAGATCAGCGGCGGGCCGACGGGGTTGACCTTGATGCCGACCACGTCGTCCTTGGTGAAGAAGAGCTTGAAGCTGTCCTTGGGGTCCTTGCCGGTGAGAGCGGTCAGCCCCTTGGCGAACATCTCCTGGATGGCCGCCGTCTGGGGCTTGTCGTCCACCAGGCACTTCGGGTCGATCACCTGGACCACCTTGCCCGGGAACGGCCCCGGCAGGGAGTGGGCGGTCTTGGGCACCTTCAGGAAGTCAGCCAGGTTGGTCTCCACGGGGGGCGGCGGCGCGGCGGGCTTGGCGGCTTCCTGGCCGAAGGCGGGCACGCCCAGCACGATGCCGCCGGCGGCCGCGGCGCCGAGGCCGACGGTCTTGACGAAGTCCCGGCGGGTCAAGCCGGTGGATTCCTGGATGGATCGGTACGATTTACGTCTCATGACGGCTCCTCGCGAACGGGATGATGGGGCATTGTACCATTCAGACGGGTGTGTTTACGAATCCGGCGGCGGAAAGTTCTTGGGGAAGTGAGGAGATAGGAGTGAGGAGATAGGAGTCAGAATTGCTGGTAGAAAAATTGCTCACCAATGAACTGGTTGCCTATCTCCTCACTCCTCACTCCTCACTCCTATCTCCTCACTCCTATCTCCTCACTGGCTCTCCCGGCAATGCGGGCACACCGAGGCCCCCGGCCGGATCGGCTGGCCGCAGTGGGCGCAAGGCTTCCGGCGCGCGGACCACCAGTGGGCCGCCGTGAAGGCGACGCCGATGCCGGCCAGCAGGAGGCCCACCGCCAGCAGCGGCACCAGCACCGCCAGCAGGCTGACGCCGGCCGAGAGGCCCACCTCGCCCCAGCTGAAGGCCTTGCCGATCCCGCTGTGGAGGCCGTCGCTCAACTCCCGCACCGGCCGGCGGACCCGGTTGCCCAGCCAGTGGACCCCCGCGGCCGTCGTCCCGCCCATCAGCCCCGAAGCGGCCAGCCGGCCGAGACTCTCGTCCAGGGTGCCGGTCGCTGCGGCGAAGGCGAGGCACCCGGCCACGAACTTGGGCAGGTAGGCGAGGACGTCGTGAAAACGGCCGAGGTCGGGATGGGAGTCCAGCCAGATCTCCGCCAGGAGCAGCACCGCCAGCACGACCAGCACCGGCACGCTCGCCATCCACCGGAACTGCGGCGAAAGCTCGAAGTAGCGCGTGTGGTGCAGCAGGCCCAGCACCAGCACCGGCACGATGGCCTTGGCGCCGGCCCCGCCGGCCAGCCCGAAGGCGCTCAGGTATTCCATGACCGTGGGCATCGCCACCTCCTTCGCCAGCCTTTGTTTCGTCTCAGGCCAAAATCATTCACCGCGGAGTCGCAGAGACGCGGAGCCAAACCGCAATCCAGAAATGAAACCACGAACCACACGAACCACACGAAAGAGTTCAATCTGCAATCAGGCAACCGACCACGAAATACACAAAATACACGAATGTATTCAATCCGCAATGGTCCGAGCCTCTAGCCCCGAGCCCCGAATCCCGTTGTCCGATGTCCGCAGATTTCAATCCGCAATTCGCAATTTGCAATGCGCAATTCAAAGGAACCGGTGGATTGCCCAGCCCATCGCGGCGGCCAACACCAGGATCGCCCCCAGGACTGCCAGGGTCAGCATGGCCAGGGCCACCAACACGGTGATCTCCCACCACGTTGCGGGGAGGCGCTCCTTCTCCCGCCGCAGGCTCCAGAGGGTGTAGTAATGGTAGCCCGAGGTGAGGCCGGCGAATACCGCCCCGCCGGCCAGCGCGCCGGCCACCGGGATGCCGCTCAGGGCGTACCCGGCGCCGCCCAGCCACAGGAAGGCCAGCCGGCCCAGCCAGCGGTGGAGGAAACGCCGGCGCACGCCCAGCAGCGGCAGGGTCTCGCGGAAGAGGAGCAGCCGCACCAGTCCCAGGTGCAGAACGACCAGCACCGGCACGGCCGCCAGCATCAGGCCCGTCAGGTGCAGCAGCGGGACCAGGAGGCAGAGCGCCGCCACCGACGGCGTGCCGACCTGCAGCATCCGGATAAACCGCCGCCGCTGGTTCGCCGTCACCGGTTCGAAGCGGACGTCCACCAGCCGGACCTGGCGGCAGCCGTCGTCCTGCAGGGGCCGGCCGCAGCGGGGGCACTCCGCGGCGTCGCGCTCCGCACGCGCCAGCGGTTCGAGGCACCAGGGGCAGACCTTGCTCATGAATCCATTTCACCGCAAAGGCGCAAAGGACGCAATGGCAATCTGAACGCTGAACGTTGAACTTCGAACGTCGAACTCTGAACGGGAACCCCCTAGCTTGGCGAAATTTCTTGTCGTTCAGCGTTCGGCGTTCAGCGTTCGAAGTTCGACGTTCAGATTGGCTTTGTGTTGAAGGATCGGCGTTTACGGTCGAGTGTGGAAAATGTAGTCCCGGATCTCCCCGGCGAGGCGGAAGGCGGAGGCGGTGCAGTCGTTCACCCCGATGCCGTGGAAGGCGTTGCCGGTGACCCACAGGCCGGGCACCCGGCGGGACGCCTCCGCGGCCCGGGTACGCAGCCCGAAGTGGCCGACGTTGTACTGGGGGATCGCCTTCTCCCAGCGGAAGACTCGCGTGAATTCGGGCTCCGCGCCGATGCCCATGATGGCGGCGGCCTCGCGGCGGGCCGTGGCCAGCACCTCCTCGTCGGCGAGGTCCCGGATGTCCGTCCGGCGCGCCCCGCCCATCATCACCGTCAGCAGGACGTGTCCGTCCGGCGCCCGGTCCCCGGGGAAGATCGAGGAGGTCCAGAGGATGCCCAGAATGTCCCTCTTCTCCGAGTTGGGGATCAGGAAACCGAATCCATCGGGATCGGCCAGGGCCCCGTCGTGCCGGAAGCCCAGGCCGACCACGGCCATGGGCGAATAGGGCAGGGCGCGGCACTCGGCCGCGAAGTCCGGCAGGAGCGGCTCCAGGAAGCGGCCCGCGGCGTCGGCCGGCGCGGCGCTCACGAAGACATCGGCCGCGAGGGTTTCCCCGTCGGCTCGGACGGCAAATCCCGTTTCGGTCTTCGTCACGGCTTCCACGGTCCGGCCCAGCCGCAGCGCGCCGCCCAGCCGCTCCGCCAGCGCCGAGGTCAGGCGGTCCAGGCCGGGCTTGTAGGAGGTGAGCACCCCGCCGGGTCCGGCCGGGCCCGACCCGGTCTTGTCCCCGCGCCGGCGCTTCTCCCGCGCCAGCGTCAGCATGGCCTTGAACAGGCCGCCGTACTGGTTTTCCAGCTCCCAGATCCGCGGGAAGGCGCTGCGCAGGCTCATGGTCTCGGGGTTGCCGGCGAAGACGCCCGTCACCATCGGGTCCAGCAGGCGCTGGTAGGCCTCCTCGCCGAGGCGCCGGCGGGCGAAGCCGGCCAGGGTCTCCTCGGCCTCGCCGCGGTAGGCCGGCTGCCACAGTTCGGCGACGATCCGCAGTTTGCCCCGCCAGCTCAGGAGCTTCGACTTCAGAAACATGGGCGGGTTTTCGGGCAGCCGGTGCAGCTGCCCGTGGAGGTAGATGTAGCGCTTGCGGGCCGTGTCGGAGGAGCGCAGCAGCTCCCCGTCCAGGCCGAGGCGCCGGTTCAGGTCCAGGGTGGAGGGCTTGCTGTCGAGGAAGCCGTTGGGGCCGGCCTCCAGCCGGAAGCCGCCGTCGGCCACGGTCCAGATCTTGCCGCCGGGCCGGTCCGCCGGCTCCAGGACAACCAGCTCCGGACCGTCGGGCGGGCAGATCGGCCGCAGCTCCTCCCGGATCAGCCACGCTGCCGCCAGGCCGGAAATCCCGGCCCCCGCCACCACCACCCTCGGCCGCCGTCCCTCGCTCAGCATCGGCATTCACTCCAAAGCAGATTTGACCACGGATGAACACGGATAAATCGGACCAAGATTTCTTATCGAGCAGTGCATTCAGAACTTGTTTTGCTGATTGTACTATTCACCTATTCACCCATTCACCGGCTCCCCATCCGTGTTCATCCGTGGTTAATTTGCTTCGGACCAGGCCGGCCAGGACGTCGAGGAAATCCGGCTCCGTGTTCGGGCAGGCCAGCCGGGCGAACCGGGCGATGCCCGCCCGCAGGGCCAGCGGGCCGAACACGGCGTCCATGTCGTGGAACGTCTCCAGGTTCTCGGCCGTGAAGCCCAGCGGGACCATGAGCAGGTTTCGGACGCCCGCGCCGGCCAACCGCCGGATCACCGCGTCGGTGTATGGTTGCAGCCAGCGGCCCGGGCCGAACTTGCTCTGGAAGCCGAGTTCCACCGGCCAGCCGGCCAGCCGCCGCTGGAATCCCTCGAAACCCCGCCCCACTTCCTCGCGGTACGGGTCGCCGCGCCGGATCATGGACTCCGGCAGGCCATGCACGGAGCATAGCACCGCGGTCTCAGCCGGGGCAAAACCCAGCCGGGCCAGCTCGCCGGCTGCCTGACGGGCCAGGAAATCCAGGTAGGGCCTATGGTCGCACCAGCCGGGAATCTCGGCCACAGCGGTCCGGCCCGACGAATCGCGCCGCTGCCAGCGCGTCCGGATGTCCTCCAGCGACGAGCCGGAGGTCGCCTTCGAGTAAAAAGGGTAGAGCGACAGCAGCGCCAGCCGCCCGGGGGCGAACGCCGCCAGCTCGGCCACCGCCTCCTCGGTCAGCTCCGGCTGGTAGCGGAAGGCGGGCCGCACCCGCCACTCGCCGCCGCCGGCGGCGAGGCGCGCCTCCAGTCCGAGGCACTGCTCCCGGGTGATCCGGTTGAGGGGAGATCCCCCGCCGGCCGGGGCGTACCGCTCCGCCACCTTCGGCGCCCGCCGGCGCGAGACCTTCCGGGCGAAGAGCGCCTGGACCCAGTCCGGCCCGGGCAGCGGCACCAGCCGCCGGTCCCCCAGCAGTTCCTGGAGATACGGCTGGATCTCGGCCGGTTTCTCCGGTCCGCCCATGGCCAGCAGCAGCACGCCTGTCCGGTTCTCGCTCACGGCTCACCACTCAAGCAGAAATGAACCACAGCTGAAGTCGGATGCAAACCGTCTTTCAATTCGATCCCGGTTCTGCCGATTCACCGATTCACCCATTCACCGATTCACCGGTTTTCCAGCCGGATTTACCGATCCGTTCTCGGAAACCGCCCGAGCTCGTGGACCAGGTCCACCAGCAGCCCGACCCTCACCGGGTCGGCGTCCGGCCAGATCCCGTGGCCCAGGTTGAACACATGGTGCGCGCCGCCGCCCCGGAGCGCCTCGCCGACGTGGCGACGCAGGGCGTCCTCGGAGCCGTACAGCAGCCCGGGGTCCAGGTTTCCCTGCAGCACGCGCTCGGGTCCCACCTTCTCGCGGACCGTGGCTAGCGGCACCCGCCAGTCCACGCCCAGGACGGTGGCGCCGGCCGTGCGAGCCAGGTCGATCAGGTGCCAGCCGTCCAGCACGAAGTAGATGGTGGGCACGCCCAGGCCCCGCAGCGTCTCCAGCAGGCGCACGACGTAGGGCCGGGCGAAAGCCTCGAACTCGGCCGGGGCCAGGATGCCGCCCCAGGTGTCGAAGAGCTGCACGGCGTCCACGCCGGCCTCCACCTGGGAGCGGAGGTAGCGGGCGTTGCCCTCGGTGATGGCCTCCAGCAGCCGGTGGAAGAGGTCCGGCCGGCCGTACATCAGCTCGCGCACCCAGCGGAAGTTGTGGGACGAGCCGCCTTCCACGGCGTAGCAGGCCAGGGTGAAGGGGGCGCCGGTGAAGCCGATCAGCGGGACCCTGCCGGCCAGCTCCTTGCGGATCACCCGCACCGCCGCGGGGACGAAGGCGGTCGCCTCCGGCAGGCGCGCGGGCTGGAGCGCGGCGACCGCCGCCTCGTCCCGCACCGGCGCCAGCTTGGGACCCTCGCCCTCGTGGAAGCTCAGCGCCTGGCCCATGCCCTCCAGCGGAATCAGGATGTCGGAGAACAGGATCGCCGCGTCCAGCGGGAAGCGCCGCACCGGCTGGATGGTCACCTCGGCGGCCAGCTCCGGCGTCTTGCACATCTCCAGGAAGGAGTGCTTCTCGCGGATGGCGCGGTACTCGGGCAGGTAGCGGCCGGCCTGGCGCATGATCCAGACCGGGGTGGTGTCGGGCGTGCGGCCCTGGAGGACGTCCAGGAATCGGCTCATGACTTCTCCTCGCCCTTGACCGCGGCGGCGGACTTCCGCATCCGGAAGGGCACGTAGTGGCAGAACGGCTCCTCGTCGAGGTAGTCGCCGGTGACGGCGTAGGCGCGGGCGCGGCAGCCCCCGCAGATCTTCTGGTACTCGCACTGCCCGCAGCGGCCCTTGTAGAGCGAATCGTCGCGGAGTTCGGCGAAGAGCCGGCTGTTTTCCCATATCTCCTGGAAGGGAGTCGTCTTGACGTTGCCGGCCGACACCGGGAAGTAGGAACAGGGATAGACGTCGCCGTTGTTGTCGATCAGGCAGATGGTCTGGCCGGCCAGGCAACCTTTCTTGCCGCCGGTGGAAAACTTCAGGTTGCGCCGGACCAGCTTCTCGTCGGCCTTCCGGTTCTCCTCCTGGATGATCCGGTAGTAGTGCGGCGCACAGGTGGGCCGCATCAGCACGTCGGACTCGAGCTTTTCCTGCTCGTAGTGCCAGCGCAGGATCTCCTCGTAGTCCTCCGGCGAGATCAGTTCGCTGAGCACGTCCTCGCCGCGGCCCGTCGGAACGATCATGAACATGTACCACGCCGTGGCGCCCAGCGACTTGGCCAGTCGGAAGGTGGCGGGGATGTCGGCCTGGTTGCGCCGGGTGAAGGACGAGTTGAGGATGAACTCGATGCCGGACTCCCGGAAGAGCCGCGCCGCGCGGACCACCCCGTCGAAGGCGCCGGGCTGGCCGCGGAAATCGTCGTGGACCCGGGCGGTCGAACCGTCCAGGCTCATGGAGACCATCCGGACGCCGCTCGCCTGGATCTTCCCGCACACCGCCTCGTCCACGAGGGTGCCGTTGGTGGCCAGGCACATCCGCAAGCCGCGGCGGGTGCCGTGGCGGGCCAGATCGAAGATGTCCGGGCGCAGGAGCGGCTCCCCGCCGGACAGGACCAGCACCGCCGGGTAGTAGTCGGCGATGGTGTCGATGAGCCGGATCGCCTCCGGTGTCTGGAAACCGCCTTCGGGCGAGTGGATGTCCGAGGCGGAGCGGCAGTGGATGCACCGCAGGTTGCACTTCCGCGTGGTCTCCCAGGCGATCCACCTGGGCAGATATTCCTGTTTCATTCCAGTCTTGCCTTTCCGCACAACATTCCGCTTCCCCTACTCAGATGCTTCCGGAGCCAGAAAATTTTCATCCAGGATCTTGAAAACAAGGGCAATGTCCGTTACACTGGCTTTGGTTCCGCAGGGACCGCGGAATTCGAGCCCCGGATTATATCAGAAAACCGTGAGTGACACTATGGTCCCCGCCGGCCCCGCCCGCCCCGGGCACACTCAGCCAGCTCCGGTCAGGAGGTAGTCTTGAAAGATTTTATCGAAATCCAGGAGAACACCATCGACGAGATCATGACCAACGCCATGGTCCTGTTCCGCTTCAACGACCTCGGCTCCAAGATCGAGACCAGCCTGAACCGGGAGGTCAAGAAGGACACCGAGGAGGCTCCTGCCGGGGCGCCGATGCAGCTGCGGCTGAGGCTGCACAATCGCTTCAACATGGACCTCAACAACGTGTACGCCATGGAGGTCATCCCCCAAGGCAAGGGTTACGCCGTGGAGACCTCCGTCAACGTGTACCACGACGACTTCAACCAGGACGATTTCAGCCAGTTGGTCCTGGACGTGTTCAGCGGGCCGCTGAAGGACGTGGACCTCGCCTTCATCCTGCGACGCCTGGAGTTCAACTTCAAGAACACCCTGCTCCACTGGAAGGCCGCCAAGGAGAAGCAGTTCATCATCGATCCCGAAGTGGACCGTCTCAAGGAAATGCACGACCTTTTCGCCCAGTTCCACGACCTCGCCAAAGCCCAGTTGCCCCCCCTGGCCAAGCGACCGGCGAAGGAGATGCTCACCTTCAACGCCGGGGTTAACCTGGAACGGCGCGAGAAGATGGCCTACGCCAAGTCCAAGATCCTCAAGGTGCAGCACCGGATCAGCGGCGACAGCCTGGCCCTTCTCCAAGCCAATCCCCAGCTCTTCAGCGCCCTGGTGCTGGAGTACTGCATGGTGCCGCTGTTCCTGGCCAACGAACTCTACGTCATGAGCCTCATTTACAACCGCAAGCTGGCCGACATCCGTAAGGTGCTGCTGAAGCGGGTCCAGGAGACGTGAGCGGCCCGCATCCCCCGGGCCCCGGCGACGCGCCGGACGGCCCGGATCCCGGCCTCCCCGGGGACGAGCCTGTCGAGATCCCCATCGAAGACTTCATCGACCTGCACTCCTTCGCCCCGCGCGACATCCCGTCGGTGGTGGAGGAGTACCTACGGGCCGCCCACGCCCGCGGCTTCCACGAAGTCCGGTTGATCCACGGCAAGGGCATCGGCTTCCAGCGCGAGCGGGTGCGGCAGGTGCTGGCCCGGCTGGAGTTCGTGGCGGAATTCCACGACGCCCCGCCCGGGCGCGGGCACTGGGGGGCCACCGTCGTCACTTTGAAGATGGGCGGAGGATGAGGGAAGGACACGGGGACGGGGAGAGGGAGACCGAACTTTGAACATTGAACATCGAACGTCGAACTCAATCCGCAATCCGAAATCCAAAATCAAACCACGAACCACACGAACCACACAAAAAGGTCCAAGCCGCCATCAACGTCCAAGCCGCCATCAACCACGAAAGACAGGAAACGCACGAAAGGCCTCCAATCTGAAAATAGTGGATTGCCCGGTTTGAACTCCACACTCCGCACTCCGCATTTGGTCCAGCCCCGAATTCCTAATCCCAAGATTCCGAGCCCCGAGCCTCTAGTCCCGAACCTCTGGTCCTGAGTCCCGAGCCCCTAGCCCCGAGCCCCTCGGCCCCGGATCCCAGGTCCCCCTTCCTTCCCTTCCGCATCCAACGCCGATGTGGTATGCTGGATTCAACAGTCCGCCCCGCGAGGGACAACACCATGATTCGACTATCCACCCTATTGCTGGTGATCTTTCTTTTCCAGTTTGCCTGCGGCGGGGAGTCCAACCCCGCCGACCGGAAGGAGGTGAGCGGCGCCATGAAATTCGCCCTTGCCAGTCCCTCATTCTTGGAGGGCCAGCCCATCCCGGTCCGCCACACGTGCGACGGGCCGGACCTTTCGCCCGCCCTGCAGTGGGGCACGCCCCCGCAGGGAACCCAGGGATTCGCTCTGATCTGTGACGATCCCGACGCGCCGGTCGGGACGTGGGTCCACTGGGTGATCTTCAACATCCCGGCCGCCTCAACCGGCCTGCCGGAAAACGTGCCCAAGACGGCCGAGCTGCCGGACGGGAGCCTCCAGGGGACCAATGACTTCCGCCGCATCGGCTACGGCGGGCCCTGCCCGCCGCCGGGCCCCGCCCACCGGTACTTCTTCAAGCTGTACGCGCTGTCGAAGGCGCTGCAGCTGCCGGCCGGCGCCACCAAGGCGGACGTGCTCCGGGCCATGGAAGGCTCCGTGCTGGCCACGGCGCAGCTGATGGGCCGCTACGGCCGGAAGATGTAACCGGGACTTAACCACGAACCACACGAACCACACAAACAGGGTCCAACCCCAATCCGGCTCCTGGATCGATGCATTTTCCTGAGCTCTATATTCGATTTCGGAGTGCGGATTGCGGTTTGTGGATTGCGGATTGCGGATTGATCTGAAATTTCAAATTTCAAATTTCAGATTTCAGATCCGTGTGGTTCGTGGAAAAGATTGCGGATTGCGGATTTCGGATTGTGGATTGAAGACCTTTCGTGTGTTTCGTGTATTTCGTGGTTCGTGGTTATCGCTTATAGCCGATCTTGCGGAGGAAGTCGTGGCGCCACTGCTGCTCGGCGGGCCCTTCGACTCCCTTGGGCGGGAAACCGTCGATCACGCCCAGGATCCCGCGGCCCAACTCGGATTCGGCCAGGATGGCTTCCACGGGATTGGCCGTGGCGCAGAAGACGGACACCGTCTCGTGGCAGTCCCGGATCTTGGGCAGCACGTTGAGGGGATAGGCGTCGCGCAGCAGGATCACGAAGGTGTGGCCGGCCCCGAGGGCCTGAGCGTTCCGGACGGCCGCCTCGCGCAGGGCGTCGTCGTTGCCGTCCCAGCGGATCAGGCAATCGCCCGACGCCTCGCAGAAGGCGATACCGAACTTGATGCCGGGGGAAGAATTGACCATGGCCTCATAGAGGTCCTCCACCGTCTTGATGAAGTGGGACTGGCCGAGAATCAGGTTGCAGCCCTCGGGGATTTCCAGGGGGATCGTCATCAGCTCCATCAGCGCCTCCTGCATCAACCGTCTGGATAGTCCGGCCCGCGGCGATCTACCGCGTAAACCAGTATACCATCAGCACCGCCACGTTGAACAGGGCGTGCACCGCCACCGGCACCGGCAGCGCACCCCGCCACAGGTAAAAGATCCCGAACTCCAGGCCCAGCAGGGCCGTGACCACGATGGCGGCCGGCCCCTGCGGCGCGTGGGCCAGGCCGAAGACGACGCTCCACAGCAGCAGCCCCACCCAGGGCGACCAGAAGTAGGCCGCGGCGCGGCGGATGATGAAGGCGCGCTGGACCTCCTCCCGCAAGCCGCCGGCGACCACGCCGCTGACCAGGAACAGGGCCAGGTCCGACGGGGTGCGGATCATGGCCAGGATCGGGTTGATCTGCTGGATCGCCTTCGCGTCCACCAGGGTGATGACCAGTTCGACCGCCCAGAGGGTGATGAAGACCACGGGCAGGCAGGCCGCCGTCGCCGCCAGTTCCCGCAGCCAGCCCGCCGCCGGCCGGAACCTCAGGTGCAGTGCCGGATTCCCCCGGTGGAGGCGCTGGAAGAGCGCCACCGCGCCCAGGATGAAGGCGGTGCTGATCATGAGGAAGACGAACAGGCCGTAGGGCCGAGCGTGGACGCCGTCGCGGCCCAGCCCGGTCAGCCAGCCGGCCAGCAGGACCGCCAGCACGTCGGTGAGGATGCCCGAAACGATGAGGATCTCCAACAGGGCCAGGGGGCGTTCGCCCGGCAGCGGCCCGGCCGGCCGCGGAGGCGGCGCTGGCGCTTCCACTCCCGCGCCAGAGGGCGCGACAAGCTCCCCGGGCGGCACGGCATTGGCAGATCCGCCGGAGGCGGCAGTTTCCGACTCGGACGTTTGTTTGGCTGGGTTTTCCGCCGGATCGCTCGGATGCATGGGCGCAGCTCCCGCGAAATTGCTCCCGCATTATAACGGCCCGTCCAATCCCGGCAAAAGGGAAAGGGACTGGAAACCATTTTATTTTTGTGACATCAGCGTCTATAATATGAAGAAAATCGCCCAAGGAGCCGACGCGATGTCACGATCAGGCCTCAAAACCGCGATCCTGCTGCTGGCCTTCGCCGCCGCGAGCCTGTTCCTGCTGGCCGAGCCGCTGAAGTGGCCGGCCTACACGAAGGACCAGCTGAACGACAAGAGCTTCGTCCAGGCGGAAACCCAGAAATACCAGGCCCTCCGCCAGGAGCTGGATGGCAAGCTGAAGTCCGCCAACGAACTCACCCAGGTCCCGCTGAAGAACGACCTGCAGGTCGTCCACGGCGTGCTGGAAACCCTGAAATATGTGGCCGCCCACGGCTTCGATCCCAAGGACCCGGAGCTGGGCAAACTGGAGTATTTCCAGCACCAGAAGTACCCGCCGTTGCCGGTGAAGCCCAAGCCGCCCAAGAAGGTCGAGGAGAAGATCTACAACTTCGACGACCCGGCCATCAGTCCGCCCACCCCGAAGGAGAACCCGGCCGTGGACGTTCCGACCGAGCTCGTCGGGGACGGCCTGAACGGGGTCTTCATGTGCGAGTTCGTGATCGACGAGAAGGGCGTGCCGACCCGGCTGGCCATCAAGAAGGGCGTCAACAACCAGATCGACGCCCTGGCCATCGAGACCGTCCTGAACAAGTGGCGCTTCGAGCCCGGCACGCTGGACGGCAAGCCGGTCAAGGTGCGGTACAAGCTGGCCATCCCCTTCAAGCTCCAGCCGCCGGCCAAGCCCACCGGAGAAGGCGGCAGGTAACACCGCCTTTCCTTTCGAAATCGACAAACAACCGGGCGGCCTCTGTGGCCGCCTTATTTATTGCGGATCGCGGATTGCGGATTGCGGATTGGGGAGCCGGATCGGAACCGCAAAGGTGCCAAGTCCGTAAAGCAAGACTATCCATCATTCAACACGGATTTGACACGGATTTACGCGGATTTACGCGGATTCCAAACCTGTTTTCAAGTTGGATCCCTGCTCATTCATGATGAAGATTTGGTTCGATCCGTGTGGATCCGTCTGAATCCGTGTTGATCCGCGTTGAATCGGATTTCTTACTTCGCTATCAGCGTTGACGGTTGAAAGCCTATTGATGGCTTTGCGGACTTGGCGCCTTTGCGGTTCCGATCCGGTTCCCCAATCCGCAATCCGCAATTATTCGATGGGCTTCACCACCCGGTAGTGCAGGAAGAATTCGTCCTCGACGCGCTCGGAGTCCATCAACTCGAGTTGCAACCGGTGATCGAAGGGGAAGCCCGCTCCCGCGACGGGCGTCGGTGCCGTCGCGCCGCCGAGGATCACCGGGCACAGGGTCATGTAGATCTCGTCCACCAGCCCAGCCTCGAAGAAGAGGGCGTTCACCGTCCCGCCGCCCTCCACCAGGATTTCCCGCATGCCCCGGTCCGCCAGCTCAGCCACCAGTGCGGCCATGTCCGGCGGGTTCGCGAGGCGGATGAGCTCGGTGCGGGCCTTCCACCCCCGCGGCAGGGCGAACACCGGAGCCGCCGTGGCCACAAACACCCGCTGCAGCCCCTGCTGGCCCAGGCGCAGCCCGGCGGGGAGCCGCCCGCTGCGGCTCAGGATGCAGAGGTCGGGGTGGGGCCGGCGGCCCGCCTGCAGGCGCTCCCGCACCCGCTCGGCCGACCGCAGGTGGAACGGCGGGTCGTCGTGCCGCACCGTCACGGCGCCCACCACGATCACGTCGGCGCGGGCCCGGATCGCCTCCATCCGGCGGCGGTCCTCCCGCGAGGCGAAACCGGATCCCTTCCGGTCGGCGGTGGAAATCTTGCCGTCGGCGCTCATGGCGAAGTTGCAGAACACGGCGGGCTTCGATTCCATGCGTCCTTTCCTCCGATCGGCGTTGAGGCCCGCGGGACGGGATCGGATTCCGGACGTCCGGCGGCGTGCCCTCATCTTACCACGGCCTCCGGCGGCGTTCGACCCCGAGCTGCCGCCGGACGCGGAATCTTACCCGGCGTTCCCGGCATCTGATCCGCGGGTGCGGCGCCGCTCCACTCTCGCTTGAAACCGCGGTCGCCCCCCGGAATCAATCCATTCCCAACGGAGGCTACCATGAAGACCATCGCGTCCGTCATCCTGTCCCTGTTCCTGTTCGCGCTGGCCGCCGCGCCGGTGCTGGCGCACTGCGAAATCCCCTGCGGCATCTACGGCGACAAGCTCCGCGTCCATCTCCTGGAGGAGGATATCCTGACGGTAGAGAAGTCCATACAGCAGATCAACGAGCTGTCCGCAGCCCCGGGAGACAAGAATTACAACCAGCTGATCCGCTGGATCACCAACAAGGAGCAGCACGCCGACAAGATCCAGGAGATTGTCAGCCAGTACTTCCTGACCCAGCGCATCAAGCCGGCCGATCCCGCCGACAAGGCCAAGAGCGACCTGTACCTCCGTCAGCTCACCCTGCTCCACCAGATGCTGATCCAGGCCATGAAGGCCAAGCAGGGCACCGACCTGAAGACCGTGGAGTCCCTCCGCCAGCTGTTGGCCGACTTCAACAAGGCCTACTTCGGCGAAGAGGAAAAGGCCCACACCCACTAGGGAGAGCCCCCCGCTCCGCCGCACGCACGTGCTTGCTTGGAAATAACCTGCCGCTCTCATCAGTAGCGGTATCGGAATCGGTATCGCAATCGATCCCAGTGTCGACCCCGAATCCGATACCGATACCGACCCCGATAGGATCGCTTCATTTAGATACTCGGTCGTGTGCCTCAGAACATGTTCAATCGTGCTCGTAATCGACCGATGACGGGTGACCGGCGACCGATCGTACTCGTCGATCGTAATCGTGCTCGTAATCGTAATCGGATCAGGAAGTTCGCACAGAGGCGCGGAGGACGCAGGGCCAATCCTGGACGCAGATGAACGCGGATTCCCGCGGATCCGGCCGACAGGCCGCAGGCGCCGGCACCGGTGCCGGCTTCATTCCCTCCGTCCAAATCAAGCCTGCGGAATACCGCTGCTCCATTTTGATTCCTCGTCAGCTCCTCCCGCTCTCCACTGACAGTGAAATTAAAAAACAAATATATTGAAATCCGGCTGGCTCTATCTTTATAATCCGCGACAGATTCCTACATTCTTAAAAAGGAGGCTCTATGGCCGACTCCACGCCGTCCTTGTGGCAGGCGATGCAGGCCAAGGGGTACTCGCGCCGCGACTTCCTCCGCTTCTGCTCCTACGCGGCCGCCGTGGCGGGCATTCAGGCAGCAGGCCTGTCGAAGGTGGTCCACGCCCTCGAGACCAAGCCGCGCCCCCCCGTGGTCTGGCTCCATTTCCAGGAGTGCACCTGCTGCAGCGAGTCTTTCATCCGCTCCTCCCACCCCATCGTCGCCGATGTCGTCCTCGACCTGATCTCCCTGGATTACTCCCAGACGCTCCAGGCCGCCGCCGGCGCGCAGGCCGAGCAGTGCCTGCAGGACACCATGAAGAAGTACCCGGGCCAGTACATCCTGCTGGTGGAGGGCGCCGTGCCGCTGGCGGACGACGGCGTCTACTGCACCATCGCCGGGCGCTCCGCCCAGGCGATCCTGGAGGAGGCCGCCGCCGGCGCCGCCGCCGTGATCGCCTGGGGCAGCTGCGCCTCCAACGGCTGCATCCAGGCCGCCAGCCCCAACCCGACCGGGGCCACCCCCATCCACAAGATCCTGGGCAAGCCCGTGATCAACGTGCCGGGCTGCCCGCCCATCGCCGACGTCATGACCGGCATCGTCGCCCACATCCTGGTCATGGGCCATCCGCCCGAGCTGGACAGCCAGGGCCGCCCGAAGGAGTTCTACTCCCGGCGCGTCCACGACACCTGCTACCGCCGCCCCTACTATGACGCCGGCCTGTTCGTCGAGGCCTGGGACGACGAGAAGGCCCGCAAGGGATTCTGCCTCTACAAGATGGGCTGCCGCGGGCCGGTCACCTACAACGCCTGCTCGGTAACCCGCTGGAACGGCAACCTGAGCTACCCGATCCAGTCGGGCCACGGCTGCATCGGCTGCAGCGAGGCCAACTTCTGGGACAACGGGCCGTTCTACCGGCACCTGGCCGCCTTCCCCGGCTTCGGGATCGAGACCACGGCCGACACCATCGGCACCGTCGTCGGAGTGGGCGCCGTCGCGGGCGTGGCCGCCCATGCGATCAGTACCAACATCCGTAAGCGAAAATTGATCAAGGGCATGATGGAAGAAGCCCACGGCCCGGAGACTGCCGGGAAAGACAATCCCGCGGAAGGAGGTGAAGGCAGATGAACCGCATCGTTGTTGACCCCATCACCCGCATCGAGGGACACCTGCGCATCGAGGCCGTCGTCGAGAACGGCAAGATCACCGACGCCTACAGCTCGGGCACCATGGTCCGGGGCTTCGAGAAGATCCTCAAGGGCCGCGACCCGCGGGACGCCTGGGCCTTCACCGAGCGCGCCTGCGGCGTCTGCACCACCGTGCACGCGCTGGCCAGCGTCCGCACCGTCGAGGACGCCCTGAAGGTCGCCGTGCCGAAGAACGCCGAGCTGATCCGCAACATCATGTTCTGCGCCCAGTACGTGCAGGACCACGTGATCCATTTCTACCACCTGCACGCCCTGGACTGGGTGGACGTGGTCAGCGCCCTGAAGGCCTCGCCGGAGGAGACCTCGAAGCTGGCCCAGACGATCTCACCCTGGCCGAAGAGTTCGGTGGGATACTTCACCGCCATCCAAAACCGGATCAAGACTTTTGTCGAGAGCGGCCAGCTGGGCATCTTCGCCAACGGCTACTGGGGCCACCCGGCCTACAAGCTGCCGCCGGAGGTGAACCTCCTCGGCGTGGCCCACTACCTCGAGGCGCTGGAGTGGCAGAAGGAGGTCATCAAGATCCACACCGTCTTCGGCGGCAAGAACCCGCACCCGAACTACCTGGTCGGCGGCGCGCCCTGCTCCATCAACACCGACGAGGTCAACGCCATCAACACCGAGCGGCTGAACCTGGTGGGCAAGCTGATCAAGGACGCCAAGGTGTTCGTCGAGCAGGTGTACCTGCCCGACCTGCTGGCCGTGGCCGGCTTCTACAAGGACTGGGCCGCCGTGGGCGGCGGGCTGTCCAATTACCTGGCTTATGGCGACCTGCCCACCCGCGGCTACGGGCAGCCCGACTTCTTCAAGTTCCCGCGCGGGGCGATCCTCGGCCGCAACCTCAACGAGGTGCACGAGGTCAACGGCCGGGACGCGGAGGAGATCAAGGAGTACATCGCCCACTCATGGTACGCCTACTCCAAGGGCGACGCCGCCGGCCTGCACCCGTGGGACGGCGAAACCGAATTCAATTTCACCGGGCCGAAGCCGCCCTTCGAGCAGCTGAACGTCGAGGGCAAGTACTCGTGGCTCAAAACCCCGCGCTGGAAGGACAACGCCATGGAGGTCGGCCCGCTGGCGCGGCTGCTGGTGGGCTACGCCAAGGGCAGCACCGAGATCAAGGACGTCGTCGACGGAGCGCTGGGCAAGCTGGGCGTGCCGGTGGCGGCGCTCTTCTCCACCCTCGGCCGCACGGCGGCGCGCGGCCTGGAGACCCAGCTGACGGTGCACTGGCTGCAGGAGTTCTACGACGACCTGATCGCCAACATCAAGGCCGGCGACACCCGCACCTTCAATCCCGAGCGCTGGGACCCGGAAACCTGGCCCGCCGCCTGCGAGGGCGTGGGCATGTCCGAGGCCCCGCGCGGCGCCCTGGCCCACTGGATCCGGATCCAGGACGGCAAGATCGACAACTACCAGCTCGTGGTGCCGAGCACCTGGAACGCCTCGCCGCGGGATGCCAAGGGCCAGCGCTCCTCGTACGAGGAGGCCCTGCTGGGCACGCCGGTGGCCAACCCGGAGCAGCCGCTGGAGATCCTGCGGACGATCCACTCCTTCGACCCGTGCATCGCCTGCGCCGTCCACCTCTACGACCCGGACGGGCGGCAGGTGCACCGGGTCCGCTTCTTCTAGGAGGGCGCCATGGCCACCACGCAGCCCGTGCCCTACCGGCGCATCTACGTCTGGGAGCTGCCGGTGCGGTTCTACCACTGGGTGAACGCCGTCTGCGTCCTGGTGCTGATCTGCACCGGCTACCTGATCGGCAAGCCGCTGGCGATCTCCTACTCCCAGGAGGCCTACCAGCAGTACTGGTTCGGCACCGTCCGCTTCGCCCACTTCGTCGCGGCGTTCGTCTACTTCTTCAATTTCCTGGTCCGGTGCTACTGGGGATTCGTCGGCAACAAGTACGCCCGCTGGAACAACTTCATCCCCTACACCCGGGCCCACTGGGAGGAGATCCGGGAGACGCTGAAGGTGGACATCCTGCAGACCACCTCGGAGGGCAAGATCTCCATCGGACACAACGCCCTGGCCGGGTTCATCTACTTCCTGTCGTTCCTGGTCTTCCTGTTCCAGGCCATCACCGGGTTCGCCCTGTACTCCAGCATGAGCAGCTCGTTCCTGCCGAGCCTGTTCCACTGGATCGTGCCGTTGATGGGCGGCGACTTCGCCGTGCGGCAGTGGCACCACATGTTCATGTGGTTCTTCATCGTGTTCACCATCATCCACGTGTACCTGGTCTTCTACCACGACTACGTGGAGGGCCGGGGCACCACGTCGTCCATGGTGGGCGGCTGGAAGTTCGAGCGGGAGGATCGCCTTCAATAGGGGATCCGATCGAACGTTGAACATCGAACGCTGAAGTCGGAAACGGACGATGGACCATGGACGATAGACGATGGACCATGGAAGATAAATAGGGTCTGTGGTCTGTGGTTTGTGGTCCATGGTCTATCGTCCTTGGTCTATCGTCCATGGTCCATCGTCCATGGTCCATCGTCTATCGTCCATGGTCATGACCCGATTATGAGTTCCTCAACGACGTTGATCCTGGGCATCGGCAACATCCTCATGGGCGACGAGGGTGTGGGGGTGGAGGTGGTCCGCCTACTCGAGGCGATGCCATTGCCCGAGGGTGTCGAGTGCCTGGACGGCGGGACCGGCAGCTTCGTCCTGCTGGAGCCGATGCAGGCCGCCGCCCGGGTGATCCTGGTGGACGCCACCGCCGACGGCAAGCCGCCCGGCACCGTCACCCGGCTGGAGCCGCGCTTTTCGCGGGACTACCCGAAGGCCCTCACCGCCCACGACATCGGGTTGAAGGACCTGCTGGACGCCTTTCACCTCCTGGGGAACCCGCCGCCGGTGACGCTGTTCGCCGTCACCGTGGCCCCGCCGCTGGAGGTGGGCATCGGCCTGACCCCCGCCGTCGCCGCCGCCGTCCCCGAAGTCGCCCACCTCATCCTGGCGGAACTGACCTCGCCCCGCTCCGAGTCCGATCCTACTCGTCGATCGTAATCGTAATCGTCCTCGTAATCGGATCAGGAAGTTCGCGCAGAGGTGCCGCGGCCGCGGAGCACGCCGGAGCGCAGACGTCCCCGTCTGCACGATTTAACTCGGGAATGTCCCCGAGCGTAGCTCGCGCCGTCCTCGGCGCGAGAGGACGATTTCTCTCACTCCGCTTGTCCGACACGCGCCCGGAGGTCGCGAGCTACGCGGCTGACCTCGCTTATCAAGATCGTGCGGACGGGGACGTCCGTGCTCCGTTGCGCTATAATGGTTTCAATGTGAATCCCGCTTTGCGGCTGTGCGTCCTTTCTTATAAAACATATGAAACGTTTTCAAAGAGAAGGCTCGCCATGAGAATGAATTCACGACAGAACAACGCCTGGCGCATTTCTCTGAACCTGCGGTTGGCGGGACTCGCTCTGTGCCTGACCTTGATCGCCCCCGCGGCGGTCTTCGGCCAGGCGGCGATGCCCGGCGATCTGGACGGCAACGGGGTGGTCGATTCCGCCGACCGGCTGCTCATGCGCCACCTGCTGGCGGAGAACCTCACCCCCGGCCAGGTGAACGCCGCCAACGCCGACGTCAACGAGGACGGCTGGATCAGCGGGATCGACGGCGCCTGGCTCTGGCTCCTGGACCCGCCCTACCGCGGCAGGCTGCTCTCCAGCGCCTTCGTGGACTCCATCTCCACCCTCGAGGCGGAGTTCTACCTCACCTTCGCTGGCTTGGGCGACCTCCGGCCGGCCCGCTTCGCCGCCGACATGTACAAGCTGACCTATCGGACCCTGACCCCGTCGGGCGGCGCCACCACCGCCACCGGCCTGCTGACGCTGCCAGCCGGGCAGACCGGAGTCCTGCCGCTGGCCAGCTACCAGCACGGCACGATCACGCTGAAGACCGAGGCGCCGTCCAATCCCGCCTCCACCGAGGGCATCGGCACCGCCATCGTCTACACCTCCACCGGCGGGTACGCCGCGGTGGCCCCCGACTACCTCGGGCTGGGCGGCGGCGTCGGGTCGCATCCGTACCTGCACGCCACCACGGAAGCCTCGGCCGGCGTCGACATGCTGCGGGCCGGCCGGGCGGCGGCCGCCGGCGAAGGCGTGACGCTCTCGGGACCTGTCTTCCTGGTCGGATATTCCCAGGGCGGGCACGCCACCATGGCGCTCCACCGCGAGCTGGAGGCGCGCTTCGCGGCGGAGTGGCCGCTGACCGCCGTCGCGCCCATGGCGGGCCCGTACGACCTGTCCGGGACCATGCTGGACTACGTGTTTGCCCACCCGGATGCTAACAATTCCCAGTTGGTGATGTACATTTCCTACCTGTTGGTGATGTTCACGACGGTCTACGACTTCGTGCCGGGCGTGTCGGAGATCTTCCAGTCGCCCTACGACACGCAGGTGATGGGCCTCTTCGACGGCACCCACTCCAGCGCGGAGATCCAGGCCGCCCTGCCGCCCTCGATCGCCCAGCTGCTCCGGCCCGAGTTCCGCGCCGCCGTCCAATCGGAGCCGGACCACCCCGTCCGCGTGGCGGCCTGGCTCAACGACACCTACGACTGGCGGCCGGAAGCACCGGTGCGGATGTACCACAGCGCCGGCGACACCGTCGTCCCCATCGGCAACGCCGAGGTGGCGCTGGCGTGGATGACCGGTCTCGGCGCCCCGGTCGAGCTGGTGGTGGTCAGCCAGACGCTCGGCCACGGCGACGCGGCCGTCCCCTGCCTGATCCAGAGCCGGCAGTGGTTCGATTCCTTCCTGAACCGGTGAATGGGTGAATCAGTCGAACAGACCGGTGACGGGTGACCGGTGACCGAACGTGTATGTCGATCATTGGTCGGTCACCGGTCACCGGTCATCGGTCGCCGGTCAATCGCCGAGCACGAGCACGAACGGGGGGAAACAAACCATTCACGAAACCGTACAAATCGCCAACGGAAATCCCTCATCCTGGAGGCACGCCATGGCGATTCGTCGATCCGCCCGGTTCGCCCTGATGGTTCTCGCCGGTCTCGCGCTTGGATCCGCCATCTTCCCCGCGCCGGCCCCGCCGACCGCCCCCGCCGAGCCGGCCGCCCAGGCCGCCGGCATTCCGGCGGACCGGTGCTTCTACGCCAGGAGCCTGCACTTCACCAACGCCGGCATCGCTTACTGGTACGCCAAGGATCAGGGCGGCATCGAGCGCATCACCGGCAAGCCGATCGCCGAGACGGGCTGCCTGTCCGCCAAGTGCCACGTCCGGGATTGCGACACCTGCCACCGGATCAACCGCGACGGCAAGGCCGCCTACACTACCGACCGGCTGCGCCTCCGGGCCGCCTGCGCGCGCTGCCACCCGGTCGACCCGGCCGACGCCGACGTGCACTTCCGCCGGCAGATGGCCTGCCTCGACTGCCACACCGCCCGGGAGATCCACGGCGACGGCACCGCCTGGAACACCTACATGCAGCCGGGCGCCCTCGAGACGCGGTGCGAGACCTGCCACGCCCAGGTGGGCCCCAGCCGCAGCCACACCGTCCACGGCGACAAGCTCGAGTGCGTGACCTGCCACACCAAAGAGTTCCCCACCTGCTTCAACTGCCACCTCGGCACCCGTTTCGAGAAGCACAAGGACGTCCAGATCATGGTCACGGACATGCTCTTCCTGGTCAACCGCGGCGGGCGCGTGACCACCGCCAACTTCCTGTCCTACGTCTACGGCGACAAGACCATGATCACCCTCGCCCCCTACTTCCCCCACTCCGTCCAGAAGCAGGGGCGCGCGTGCAACGACTGCCACGGCACGCCGGCGGTGGCGGCGGTGCGTGATGGTACCCTGCGCCTGGCCGAGTGGAAGGACGGGAAGCTCGCCCACCCCGCCGGGGTGATCCCGGTGGCCGAGGGCATGGCCTGGAACCTGGTCTTCTTGGACTACCACGAGGATAAAGACGGCGCGGAGGGCACCTGGACGCCGCTGGCCCGGCCGGAGAAGCCGCTGGTCAATTTCGCCGGTTGGTGCACGCCCCTGAGCCGCGAGCAGCTGGGCAAGCTGGAGAAGCCTGTCTCGGGAAAATGAGGAGCGTGCGATCGGAGACGTCGGCGCCAGTGGCTCGCGACCTCCGGGCGCGTCGTAGCTCGCGACCTCCGGGCGCGTGTCAGACCATGAATTTAAACAAATCCTTTTCTCGCGCCGAGGACGGCGCGAGCTACGTCCTATCCGGGGACGGCGCGAACTCATGCCCGATTCACCGTCGCATCGTGCGGACAAGATGCTCATGCTCCAGCCGCGGCCCTTCCCGCGACCAATTGAACGACTTGAGCCGACGGCGACGGGGATCCGAATCCAAAATAATGTATGTCTATTCAATATATCGGATTCCCGCCGATTCCCTTCCCAATCCAGAGAAGAGTGTGCAACTTATTGATAATATATAGTTCCAGCATCACCCTGTTGGCTGCAAAGGGCTGGCACAGCGGTTGCATATTAACTGAACCGATTGATGATATTTCCAAATCTCCGCTCCAGCCCGAAAGCGGGATGAATTCTGAAAATCCCCGTGGTACTTGAGTTCATCCCGGAATTCATCCCGCCCGCCCCCCCTTCCGGCCTGTCTGTCACATTCCCATAGTATCAATATTTACATACGCAGTACGCTGCATGTAGCGACCGGGATCATTGCCTTTTCGAGCCAGTCCCGCTCCCGCGGGGATCCCTCCCCGCCGGGCGATCGGGAAAATTGGATGCCCGTCCGGCCATCGGCGATCCCGGCACAGGAGGCTACCATGCCGCATCGCTCAGGAAGAGACCTACGTGTCAATCTATCCATTCTTACCCGGAGGTGTTTCATGAGTCCCCCGTCCCCCCGCATCCTTACCCTGTCCATCGCCGCCCTCGTCCTCGTCCTGACCGTCCTGGTGTCCGGCCAGGCGGTTCAAACCACCGGCCGGATCGACGGCACGGTCAAGGATCAGACCGGCGGCGTCATCCCCGGTGTCACCGTGACCCTGACCTCAGCCACCGGCACCAAGACCTCCGTCTCGGACGACGTCGGCGGATTCGCCTTTCCCTTCCTCATCCCCGGCGCCTACACCCTGAAGGCGGAGCTCGAGAGCTTCAAGACCTTCGAGCAGAAGGACATCGCCGTCCGCTTGGGCGTGACGACCACCATCCACGTGGTCCTGCAGCCGGGCGAGATCGCCGAGGTGGTCACCGTGACCGGCGAAGCGCCCATGGTGGACACCACCACCACCACCATCGGCGCCAACCTGACCGAAAGCCTCTACCTCAGGCTGCCCATGCAGCGCAATTTCACCGCCCTCGTCTCCATGGCCCCGGGCGTGGGCGACAGCGGCGCGCTGGGCGCCAACAACCCGTCCATCGGCGGCGCCTCCGGCTTGGAGAACAACTACATCGTGGACGGCGTCAACATCACCAATCCCGGCTACGGCTCGGTCGGCTCCTATTCCAGCATCTACGGCTCGCTGGGCAGCGGGGTAACCTTCGACTTCGTCAAGGAGGTCCAGGTCAAGCAGGGCGGCTTCGAGGCCGAATACGGCCAGAGCACCGGCGGGGTGGTCAACGTCATCACCAAGTCCGGCGGCAACGAGTTCCACGGCGGTGTGTACTTCTACGGCCAGCCCTCCGGCTGGGAGGCGCGCCGGAAGGAACCCAACGTCTACCGCCAGGAAAAACACACCGAATTCATGCGCAGCGAGAATTTCGATCTGAGCGCCGACCTGAGCGGCTACCTGTGGCAGGACCGCCTGTTCTTCTACGCCGGCTTCAACCCGCAGTGGATCACCCAGCGGAGCATGGCCCCGGCCGGGCTGGGACAGTGGGTCAATCCTGGCGAAGGATTCTTCGACCGGAAGGACACCATCTACAGCTGGTCCGCCAAGGCCAACTATGTCCCCACGGACAACCACAACATCGAGTTCTCCACTTTCGCCGACCCATCCCGGCGCGACGGCGGGCCGAACCGCACCATGACCTCGGAGGGCGACGACAACTACAGCGCGCTGGCCTACGGCTCCTGGAACTTCATCGGCCGGTACAACGGCGTACTCAGCAACCGCTGGTTCCTCACCGCGTCACTCGGCCGATCGTACACCCGGTTCGAGGAGCAGATCACCCACGTGGACCGGATCGGCTACTGGGACTACATCCACTACCCGAGCCGGCAGCTCATGGGCGGAATCGGTTTCTACGAGAACAACAACGGGGAGAACTGGCAGTTCAATCTCAAGACCACTTACAACTTCAACGCCCGCGGCGACCACACGCTGGACTTCGGCTACATGTACGAGGACGTCACCTACACGGCCGTGCGTCGCTACACGGGCCCCATGCTGAGCAACCCCTACGGCGAGACGTATGGCGGCTTCTTCCGCTACCGCTATTACACCGACCCGGAGACGGGCGAGAACTACGATTGGAACGGGGACGGCGTGATCACCGACGGCGACGCCCTGCTCCAGCAGTACCGCGGCAACTTCAACGACCCGAACCTGGCCACCACCACCACGTACCACTCGTTCTACATCCAGGACGCCTGGAAGCTGACGCCCCGGATCACCCTCAAGGCCGGCCTGCGGTACGACTACCAGCAGATGGCCGGTGGCGGCGACAACTCGATCACCTACGAGTTCAACGGCAACTGGGCGCCCCGCTTCGGCCTGATCTACGACGTGTTCGGAAACGGCAACACCAAGATCTACGGCAACTGGGGCCGGTTCTACCAGAAGATCCCCAACGACATGGCCGTCCGGGCCTTCAGCTCCGAGATCGGCGTGACCAACGCCTGGTGGAGCATCGCCTATGACGCGGACGGGCGTCCCATGGCCGACCAGGTGGTGAACGACCAGCTGCCCGGCCACCCCGCCATCACCCGCACCGGCGCCAATCCCACCGAGATCATCCCCGAAACCAAGACCATGTACCAGAACGAGTTCGTGCTGGGCTTCGACCACCAGCTCACCCCCACGCTGAGCGTGGGCGCCCGCTACATCTGGCGCGAAGTGGGCCGGATGCTCGAGGACTGCGGCACCCTGACCATCGGCCAGTACCTGGATGACGACTCCAACTACACTTACGTGATCGCCAATCCCTCGTTCACCAGCGACTTCGTGATCAACGACACGGGGGAAGTCGGCTCCGACGGCATCCCCGACGGCTTCGCCGACCCGAAGCGCTCCTACAACGGGCTGGAGCTGACCCTGGAGAAGCGGTTCTCCCAAGGCTTCCAGTTCCTGGCCAACTACCGGTTGAGCAAGCTGTGGGGCAACTACGAAGGCCTCTTCCGGAACGACAACGGGCAGGACGACGCCAACATCACCTCGCTGTACGACTTCCGCAACGACGAGTACAGCGGCTACCTCTACGTGCCGGGCTACCTCAACACCGACCGCCGCCACGTGCTCAACTTCAACGGCTCCTACACCTTTACCAACCAGTTCACGGTGGGGATGGGCTTCCGCTCCACCAGCGGCAACCCGATCAACCGGCTCAACGCGCACCCGGCCTACGAGAACGCCGGCGAGATCCCGATCCTGCCGCGCGGGTCTGACGGACGCAACGAATGGATCAACACCATCGACATCCACATGAGCTACCCGATCCGCTTCGGCGACCAGTATCGTCTCCGCCTGGCCCTGGACATGTTCAACGTGGCCAACTTCAAGCGGGTGCTGGCGGTCAACGAGGACTACGAGGACGCCCCCGGCGTGCTGAATCCGGACTTTTTGACGCCCGGATCGGCCAACAATCCCGACACCCCGTTGACGGCGTTCCAGCGGCCGTTCAACCTGCGGTTCTCGCTCCGGTTCGAGTTCTGAGCGGGACCGGTGAATTCAACGCACGTGTCATGGTCATCCCCTGACCTGACGGCGGCCCGGTCCACTCCTGAGCCGGGCCGCTCTTTTTGCCCGCCGGGGACAGGGTGGAGCGACACTCGAGGGATGCCATGGGTCTCGAATTCTGCCTGCCGCCGCTCCTGATCGGCCTGACCGTCCTGATCTTCGCCGTCTGCTGGCGGTTCCCGGGATTCCGGATGCTGTTTGACGACTGGGCCTGCGCCCTGTGCCTCGGCCCTTTCCAGACAGGATGGAGGACGGCCGCCTACATCACGGCCCTGCTCTACCTGCCTTTTGCTCTGCTGGGCCTGATGTTCGGGAGCGTGTCCGGCTTGAGCGTCGGCCAGCTGCTGGCACACTTCGGCGGCTCGTTCCTGGCCTCCCTGGCGTTCGGCGTCGTCGCGGCGCTGGCGCGGGTCTGGCGGATCTTCTCGCCGCGCAGCTACCGGCAGGGACTGCGGCGCGCGCTCCATCCGCCTCGCAAACCATAACCGATCCTTCACCACGAAACACACGAAAAGGCCGAACCTCAATCCACTATCCACGAATCACCAACCACGAACCACACCAACCACGCGATTCTGAAATTGAAAGTTGCAATTTGAAATTTCAGATCAATCCGAAATCCGCAATCCGCAATTGCTCCACTCCGCATTCCGCATTCCGCACTCCGCACCCAAAAAAAGTTGTATCTTTCCGAACCTCCCTGTGTTAAGGTGCCATCTTTGTTGCTTCCGGAGTCTCCCGACGGTAGCCCGAAAAATCCTCCGGCCCGCCGTCCACCCAGCGAAAGCTCGCGATTCTGGATATAAGCGGCGGCCCGCCGGCACCCCACCGTTTAAACAGCCTCAAATCTGCCGGAACTTTTCAGGGCGCGGCCGGTCCAAGGCCCCCGCCCTGCGGAGCAGCCCCCGCGCGGGGGACCTGCCCCACCATATTTCAAGGAGTACCATGTCCGTTTCCAACTCGACTGATTGTGCCTTCCCCACTTTCGCTCCCGCGGCGGAAGCCCCCGCCCCGGCGGCCACCTTCGCCGCCCTCGGTCTGCCGCCCGCCCTGCTGGCGGCCGTCCGCGCCATGGGCTTCGAGAGCCCCACCCCGATCCAGCAGCGGGCGATCCCGCTGCTCCTGGCCGGCCGCGACCTGATGGCCTCGGCCGCCACCGGCAGCGGCAAGACCGCCGCCTTCCTCCTGCCGATCCTCCACCGGCTCGCCGGCCGCCCCCGCGGCGGCACCCGGGCGCTGGTTCTGGCCCCGACCCGCGAGCTGGCCGCCCAGATCCTGGACCACTTCCGCCAACTCTCCGCCGGCACCGGCCTGCGGGCCGCCGCAATCTACGGCGGCGTGGCCATGCAGCCCCAGGTGCAGGCGTTCCGCGCGGGCACCGACGTGCTGATCGCCACGCCGGGCCGCCTGCTGGACCATTTCCAATACCCCTACGCCAAGCTGGACCAGCTCGAGTGCCTCGTTCTCGACGAGGCCGACCGGATGCTGGACCTCGGCTTCCTGCCCGACATCCGGCGGGTGCTGCACCACATCCCCCGCAAGCGGCAGACGCTGCTCTTCTCGGCCACCCTGCCGGAGCCCATCCTGGAGCTGGCCCGGACCATGCTCCACGAGCCGGCCACCCTGCACATCGAACGCCGGCAGGCGCCCGCCCGCGGCATCACCCACCGGGCCTTCGGCGTCGCGGCGGAGCTGAAGTCGCGCCTGCTGGTGGAAATCCTCCGGCGCGAGAATCCCGGGCGCGTCCTGGCCTTCACCCGAACCCGCCACCGCGCCAACCGGCTGGCCGATTTCCTGGTGAAGGAAGGCGTCCGCTGCGACCGGATCCACGGGAGCCGCTCGCAGGCCCAGCGCACGGAAGCCCTGGCCCGATTCAAGCAGGGCCGCTGCCAGGTCCTGGTGGCCACGGACATTGCCGCCCGCGGGATCGACGTGACCGCTCTGGACCTGGTCGTGAACTTCGACGTCCCCGGCGCTGCCGAGGACTACATCCACCGCTCCGGCCGCACCGCCCGCGCCGAAGCCACCGGCTGCGCCTACACCCTGGTGGCCCCCGACGAGGAGAGCGGCTGGCGCGCCATCGAGCACGGCATCGGCCGGCGGGTCCCGCGCGAGGCGCTGCCTGATTTCGACTACCGCCAGAAGGTGGAAGGGAAGCTCGAGATTCCGCTGGCCGAGCGCATCGCCGCCATCCGCACCCGCAAGGCCGAAGAGCGGGCCCGCGCCAAGGCCAAGCTGGAGAGAAAAGCCCAGGCGGCCGCCCAGGGACGCGGAGACGGGGGGACGGGGAGACGGGGAGAGCGCAAGCCCGCGCCGCCTCGCCCGGCTGACGCCCAGCCTGAGTTCCCGCCTGAGATGGCGCGGTTCCAAGGCCGCGGACCCGTGGCGGACCTCACCCTCGGCGGACGGATCGACCCGAAGCCGATCCGCCGGACCGACACCCCGGTGATTCCCGATTGGCGGGGATCCCAGCCGATGGCGCGGGGGAATGGTTCCGTCTCGAAGAAATCCGCCGGCCGGCGGCACTCCCATGGCCGGAATTCCGGCCCGGGCCGCCGGGACAGGTAGGCGTGGTCCCGCCGGCCGCCCGGCCGGCGGGTTTCACCACTCCGGCTTCTCCTTGTTCAGAAAGCACTGGATGCCGTACTGGCAGGCGGCAGTCGCGCGGCTCTCGACATTCGTGTCGACTGCCAGCGCCAGCCCGTCGCGCAGGCTGCGACCGTCCAGCTCGTTCAACAGCCACTTGGTGGCGGCGACGGCCTCGCCGCTGGTCTCCTCCGCGATGGTCCGCGCGATTTCGCTGGCCCGCTCCAGCAGCCGCTCGCGGGGAACCACCTCGTTGACCAGGCCCAGTTCCAGCGCCCGGCGGGCGTCGATGACCCGGCCCGTCAGGACCAGCTCCCGCGCGGCCACCCCGCCCACCCGCCGGATCAGGAAATTGAGCACGATGGCCGGGACGAAGCCGATCTTCACCTCGGTGTAGCCGAAGCGGGCCGTCTCCCCGGCGGCCAGCGCCATGTCGCAGACCGTGGCCAGCCCGCAGCCGCCCGCCAGGGCCGGGCCGTTGACCGCGGCGATGACCGGCCGCGGGAAGGCGTAGACCGACTGGAACAGGCCGGCGATGGCCTGGCTGTCCCGGATGTTCTCCCGGCGGCCGTACTGGCTGATGGCCTGCAGGTGGGCCAGGTCGGCGCCGGCGCAGAAGGCGTCGCCCTCGCCGGTCAGGATCACCGCCCGGACCAGTTCCGCCAGCTCCAGCTCCTGGAAGGCGTGGCACAGGTCCTCGACCATTTGCGGATTCAAGGCATTGCGCCTCTGCGGCCGGTTCAGCGTGATGACGGCCACGTTGTCGCGCAGCTCGACGCGGATCGTTTCGTATTTCATCGCAGCTCCTCCACCGTGAGGCCGTAGGCGGCCGGATCGAAGTCGATCTCGAGGCGCAGCAGCGCCGTGCTGTAGGTCTTGGCCTGGGCGTCATGCTTGAGGCTGCGGCTGCCGCCGCCGTCCAGCGAGCGGTGCAGCAGGAAGCTGAGCGCCTCCAGGTTGTCCAGCTCGAACCGCTCCACCTCGCCGAGGCAGATACCCTCGAAGTGCCTCTTGACCGCGGCAGCGGTGACGAGGGCCTTCAGGACCGGGTAGAAGCGGGGCTGCCGGGCGATGAGGCCGATGGTGGCCGTGTCGCCCTTCTCCCCGGAGCGGGCATGGGCCAGGTCCAGCAATCGGACGCGCATCTTACACCTCCTCGATCTCGACTACCGGCGACACCCGCTCCTTGGGCAGGAGCGCGGGCCAGTAGGCGATCACTTCCGACGGCCGCGGCCGGCCGGCGCCGAAACCGGTCACGGTGGGCGGCCCCGTGAGCAGCAGGGCGATGAACTCGCGGCCGAATCGCTCGGCGGCGGCCTCGTCCGGCGTGCGGACGCCGACCTGCAGCACCACTTCGTTGGGCTCCGCGATGGGGTGGGCCAGCGGGCCGTGGCAGGCGCTGTAGCCCAAGAACTCCGTGTGGACCGCCTCGAAGGACAGCCCCAGCCGGCGCAGTCGCTCCCGGAGGATGCCGTCGGCGGCCCGGGCCTTGTCCAGCGCGTCGGGCCAGCCGTAGGTGAGCTGGCCGATGCACTTGTAGCCGTCGAAGTAGGAGACGGACACCTTGTAAGAGGTCGTCGGCGGGCCGCCGCGGATGCCGCTCACCCGCACCCGGTCCGGCCCGTCCGGCTCCAGCCGGATGGAGGTGAAGTCGGCCGTCACCTCGGGGGTGATGTAGCGGCGCGGGTCGCCGGTCTCGTAGAGCAGCTGCTCCTTGACCGTCCGCACGTCCACCCGCCCGCCGGTGCCGGGGTGCTTCGTGACGACGAAGGTGCCGTCGGGCTCCGCCTCCAGCACCGGGAAGCCGATCCCGGCGAAGTCGGGCACCTCCCGCCAGCCGCCCTGGAAGTTGCCCCCCGTGACCTGGGCGCCGCACTCCACGATGTGCCCCGCGATGATGCCGGAAGCCAGGCGGTCGAAGTCGTCGGCGGGCCAGCCGAACTCGCGGATCATCGGCCCGAGCACGAGGGCGGTGTCGGTCACCCGGCCGGCCAGCACCACCTGGCACCCCGCGGCCAGGGCCTCCGCTACCGGGGCGGCGCCGAAATAGACGTTGGCGCTGGTGATCCGGTCGCGGATGGACGAGATGGGCTCACCGGTGTCCATGCTGGCCAGGGCCTCCCCGGCGTCCAGGAATTCGTCCAGCCGGCCGAGGATGTCGTCGCCGAGGACGACTCCGATCTTGAGCCCCCGGACGCCGAGCCGGCGCGCCGCTGCCGCGAGGGCCCGGGCACAGCCGCGCGGATTGACGCCGCCGGCGTTTGTGACCACTCGCAGGCCACGATCCCGGCAGAGGGGCAGGACGCGCTCCATCACCGGGATGAAGTCGCGGGCGTACCCGAGCTCGGGGTTCCGGGCCCGCTGCTTCTGCAGGATGGACATGGTGACCTCGGCCAGGTAGTCCATGGTGAGGTAGTCCAGCGGGCCCTCCGCCGCCAGCCGCACCGGCCCGTCCGGAAGGTCGCCCCAGAATCCCTGCCCGTTGCCGATCCGGATCATCCCCGCCCTCCTTGCCCCCTGCCGCCCGGGGAACAGTAAAACTGGAATATTGAACCTATATCAACATATTTATCAGACAGTTACACGAATCATTCTACCAGATGCACCGGCGGCTCCCAAGATTTTTTCGGGGAGCGGAAAAAGTTCTTGACTTCAATTAAATAATAACGATAATTATTATTGTTAAGAGGAGAACATGAGCAAAACTGATCCACCCAGACAGAGACAAACCAGGCAGCGGCAGCTGATCCTGGAAACCCTGCGCGGCCTCAGGACGCATCCGACAGCCGACGAGGTGTACCAGCTGGTCCGGCAGCAGATGCCCAACGTGAGCCTCGGCACCGTCTACCGCAACCTGGAGCGCCTCAGCGCCGACGGCCTGGTCCGGAAGATCCACGGCGAGGGCGGGTCCCGCCGCTTCGACGGCGACCTGTCACCCCACCACCACGCCCGCTGCCGGCGATGCGGGCAGCTGGTGGACCTGCCGGCGCAGCTTAACCTGCCCGAGCTGGGCGAACTCCCCGGCCTCGAGGGTTTCCAGGTGCTGGGCTTCCGGCTGGAAGTGCTGGGCCTGTGCCCCCGCTGCCGGCCCGTCGCCGGCCCGCCGCCCGCGCCCGCCGAGGCGTCCGCCGGCGGCAACTGAACGAATCGATCCGGACTCAACCAACTTCAAGGAGGATATCCCGTCATGTGCCTGGTACCGAAACAAGCTCCCGATTTCACCGCCAAAGCCGTCCTGGCCGACAACAGCATCGGCGAACTGACCCTGTCCGACTACAAGGGTAAGCACGTCCTGCTCTTCTTCTACCCCCTGGACTTCACCTTCGTCTGCCCCTCCGAGCTGATCGCCTTCGACAAGAAACTGGACGACTTCAAGGCCCGGAATTGCGAGGTGGTCGGCGTGTCGGTCGACTCCGAGTTCACGCACCTGGCCTGGAAGAACACCCCCCACAACCAGGGCGGCGTCGGCATGCTGCGCTATCCCATGGTGGCCGACATCACCAAGAGCATCTCCCGCGCCTACGGCGTCCTGCTGGGCGAGGCGGTGGCCCTGCGCGGCCTGTTCCTGATCGACCGGGACGGCATTGTCCGGCACCAGATCGTCAACGACTTGCCGCTGGGGCGCAGCGTCGACGAGGCCCTGCGGATGCTCGACGCGCTGCAGCACTTCGAGGCCCACGGCGAGGTCTGCCCGGCCAACTGGCGGCGCGGCGAGGCGGCCATGGCCCCGACCGCCGAGGGAGTGGCCCACTACCTGGCCGAACATGCCTGATCTCCCGGCCGCCCGGAGCGGTTGCCCCGGGCGGCGGTTTCGATTACAATAGGCCCAATCGTTCCGCATTGAAATTTAGCAACATCAAATTCAAAGGAGAATCAACATGATGAGCGACGCGATGGAAAAAGCCCTGAACGACCAGATCAATGCCGAGTACCATTCTTCCTATATCTACCTGGCCATGGCCGCTTACTTCGAAAGCGTCAACATGCGCGGCTTCGCCAACTGGATGACCGTCCAGGCCCGGGAGGAGATGGCGCACGTGATGAAGTTCTACCACTACGTCTTCGAGCGCGGCGGCCGCGTGGTCCTGAAGGCCATCCCTGCCCCGGGCAAGGACTGGAAGTCGATCCTGGACGCTTTCCGGGCCGCCTACGCCCACGAACAGTACATCACCGGCCGGATCCACAAGCTGATGGAGCAGGCCGTCAAAGAAAAGGACTTCGCCACCCAGGGCTTGCTGCAGTGGTTCGTCAACGAGCAGGTGGAGGAGGAAGCCTCCGCCCTCGAGTGGGTCACCAAGCTGGAGATGGTGGGCGACAGCAAGCCGGGCCTCTACATGATGGACCGCGAGGCCGGCAGCCGGACCTTCAAGGGGTAGCCCTCATCTGGATCTTGCGGGGATTTCGATTCCGCCGGCCGGGTGTCCCGAACGGGCCGCCCGGCCGGTCGCACTCATACCTAGGGAGGCTTCATGAACATCGAACAAGCGATCCAGACCGCCATCGCCTACGAGACCAAGGTGTCCGAGGCTTACGCCCAGGCCGCCGGCCGGGTGCAAGATCCCGCCGGCCGCCGGATCTTCGAGGTGTTGACCGAAGAGGAGAAGGGCCACCTGGCGTACCTCAACCACAAGCTGGCGCAACTCCGCCAGACCGGCCACGTCACGCCGGAAGCCCTCGAGACCGCCATTCCCAACCGGCAATCGATCCAGACGGCCGAGAAGAGCCTGCAGTCCAAGATGGCCGCCATCGACCCCGACAACGACCTGCAGATGCTGGAGCAGGCGCTGGAGCTCGAGCTCGAGACCAGCAACTTCTACAAGCGGATGGTCCGGGAGCTGCCCCCGGAGGGCCAGAAATTCTTCGCCCGCTTCGTCGAGATCGAGGAAGGACACGTCGCCATCGTCCAGGCGGAGATGGATCACATTGCCAAGTCGGGTTATTGGTTCAATTTCCGCGAAGTGGACCTCGACGGCGCGTGAGCCGGGGGAATCCTTACCACGAATGGACACGGATCAAGCCGGGAATTCAACGCAGATTTACGCTGATTGCTTATGATTGATTATGACAAATCATTGATTGGATTGATCATATGCAATCATAATGGATCTGCGTCAATCAGCGTTGAATTCTGATTGATCCGTGTTCATCCGTGTTTAATTTCTTAGGAGAGTTGCTCCAGCTGCCGGAGGAATTCTTCTTTCTCCGCTTGGCCGGCGTCAGACAGGCCGACCGGCTCCTGCGCCTCCTTGCGCCCCTTGTCGGCGGTGCGGTACTCCGCCCAGCTCCGGCAGCGGTTCGGCGAGTCGAACAGGAACACCACCCCCACCGGCGTCTTGAGCCGAAAGAGGCTGCAGCGGGCCAACCACAGGGCCAGGGGGCAGACGTCCATGACGAACGGGATCACCTCCCCCGTGCGGGCCTGGTGTTCCAACATCTCCTCCCAGAAGTCGGCCATCTGCCGCTCGCTGAGCATGATCTTGACCCGGATGTCAATGGCGCCGCCCGATCCTTCCCAGCGGCGCACCGCCTGGCCGACCCGGCAGTTCTCCACCGCGCCGCAGGATCGACCGCCGGACTCCGCGGCCAGGACGCAGCCGGCGTTGAACCGCCGCTGCCCCGCCGGCTCGTGGTAGGGCGAAGCCGGCTCCGGCGCGCAGGCGCAGCGGAGCGGCTTCTCGCAGTAGGCCTGGAAAATCCAGAGCTGCGGCCGGTCCGGGCGCCGGCCGGCCTGCCAGTCGTCCCGCCGGCGCCGGAGGAGTTCGAGCAGGGCCGCCCGCGATGGGACGCCCAGGCAAGTCCCCCGGAACCGGTCCCCCCGGCGCACCGCCAGGAACCGGAGGTTCCGCAACGTCAACAAGGGGTGGCGCAAAAACGGCCGGAGCAGCCGCAGGGTCACCGGCAGCCGGGCCAGGGCGTAGACCGGCAGGTAGAGCCACTGGCCCACCGCAGGTTCGCTTTTTGCGCGCCCGTGAAACATCCACCCCTCCGGGACATCAAATACGGTGACCATTGTCGCAAGGCCCCCGAAAGCACGCAACAATTTTCCCCTCGGGCCGATAAATGGTCTGGAAGCGCCGGCCGCTTTTATGTAGAATGGTTTGGCACTTATCATTACCCACAATTTCGGAGGAAGTTCCATGAAAAAATTGTTTGTCGCCTCGGTCCTGCTGGCACTGGCCGCGATGCTGGCCGCGCCGCTGGCCGCCCAGGGCAAGCCGGTGATGGCGGTGAAGACCTTTGAGAACCCGCCGAACTATTACAACTCCACCGTCGGCAACGGATTGACCGACATGTTCATCACCGAGCTGCAGAAGACCGGCAAGTACAAGCTGATCGAGCGCGCCCAGGTCCAACAGCTGACCGACGAGGTCGACTTCGGCAAGTCCGGCTATGTTGACCAGCAATCCGCGGTCAAGAAGGGCCACATCATGGGCGTCGAGTATTACTTCCTGGCCAAGGTCACCAACTTCGGCGCCAAGGAGCAGAAAACAGGCGGCAGCGGCTGGGGCGGCGGCGTCTTCGGCGGCCTCGGCGTCAAAAAGGACGAGGCCTATGTCCGGATCGACTTCCGGATCATCGATGCCACCAGCGCCGAGACCGTGTACGCCGACTACGGCGAGGGCACGTACAAGAAGTCCGGCGTGAGCTTCGGCGGCGGCGCCTGGGGCCACGGGGGCGGCAGCCTGGACGTCTCCTCCAGCGAGTTCCTCGACAGCATGGTCGGCCGCGCCACCACCATGGCGCTCAACAACGTCATCGACAAGATGGACCACGGCTTCCTGGCCACCCACACCTCCCGCTCGGCCGAGCTGAAGCAGGAGGAGGCGGCCGCCCAGAACGAGGCGCTGGCAGCCCTGCGCAAGGTGCCCGGCAAGATCCTGGCCTTCGTGTCCAACGATATGATCATCATCAGCTTGGGCGCCAGCAACGGCATCCAGGTCGGCGACCGCATGACCGTCTTCAAGTCCGAGGATATCAAGAACTCCAAGGGCGAGGTTGTCTACTCCGAGGAGAAGGAAGTCGGCTCGCTCGAGGTGTTCGACGTGCAGCCGGACCGCTCCAAGGCCAAGCTGGTCACCGGCGTCGCCAAGGAAGGCATGACCATCAAGGTGCAGTAAACCTATCGTTTCAAACCAGATACCGAAAAAGAAGCCGGCGGCTCGCGGAGCCGCCGGCTTTTTTAATCCTATGGTTGTCGCCTCGTTCGACACACGGGGGGGACTGTCCCAATCGATGATTATTGTTTCTTTGGCTCCTGCTTGCCCGCCGGAGTCGGCTGGGCGGGGGGTTCCGCCGGTTTGTGCGCCGGGGCCGGGGCGGCGGGGACCACCGTGCGGCGCGGCAGCTGCAGGCCCTCGAAGGGGATGGTGAAGGGTCCCACCAGCTTCTTGTCCGGGTAGAACAGAATCGAGGTGGAGAGCGAGTCGCCGTACAACTGGATGCTCGCGGCCGCCGCAGGGTCCTGGACGTCCAGCACCGCTTGCGCCACGGACACGAGGCCGGTGGGCGTGCGCGAGTTGGTGTGCACGGCGGAGAACCGCACCAGCCCCTCGGCGTTGGCCTTCTCCAGGTTGGTGAAGATGGGCTTCTTGGCGAACTCGGCGGTCTGCCCGGGGTTCATGTCGACGAGCTTGACCCTGGTCGGGTCGTACTTGACACCCAGGGTATAGGCGCCCAGGACGGCCGGGATTCTCTCCGTGTCCCGGATGACGAACGTAACGCCGGTCAGGTCCACGAAGATGTCGTACTTGTAGACCGTGCCCTCCTGCGGCTCGACTTTCTTCAGGACCAGCTTGGCCTTGCCCTCCAGGCGGGAGGGCAGCTGGTTCTCCTTCAGGTACTGCTGGAAGCTCGTGGGCTTCTTCTCGCCGCCGGCCTGCGGTGCGGTCGATCCAGCCGGGGGCGATCCGGCCGGGGTTGTCCCAGTCGGAGGCGCTCCAGTGGGCGGATTGGCCGGAGGCGGCTGAGCGGGGCTTTGGCCGAAGGGTGGCGCGCCTGGCGGCGGGGCGGCCGGGACCGGCGCCGCGGGGGACGTCCCCGTCGCGGGAGGCGCGGCCGGGGCTGCCGGTGCGGCCTGGGTGGGGGCGGCTTTCTCTTCCTCGGCCGCCGGGGCGGCGGCGGGCTTGGCCTCTGCGGCCGCGGCTTTGTCCGCCGGCTTGGCAGGCTTGGACTTCTTCTTCTTGTCCTTCTTCGCCGGTTCCTGCTTCTCCTGGACGGGCTGTCCCTGCCCGACCGCAGGGGTGGAGGCCTTCGTCTCCTCAGCAAGGCAGGCCGTCCAGAACAGCCCCGCGCAGGCGGCTGACAGCAGGATCGCACGGATTCGATGCAAAGTGGTCATGCGTTGTTCCTCCCGGAATGGGCCTCGGGGGACACCTCCGCCATCGGCAGGGGGTCCAGGGGCCGGGTGGATTCCACCAGGCGGTGGATGGCCGCCTTCAGGCCGGCTACGTCCAGGCCCTGCGAGCGGTACACCTCCTCGGTCGGGCCGGAGGTGGCGTAGTCCCGCGCCCCCAGCCGGGCGAACCGGACGGCGAAGCCCTCGTCCGCCAGCCGGCGGGCCAGGATCGCCCCGAGGCCGGTGCCCCGGTGGTGGTCCTCGTAGGTCACCAGCACGCCCGCCGCCCGGATGGCCGTCAGGGCCGCCGGATCCATCTCTTTCGGGCAGGCGAAGTGGACCACGCCCACCGACAGGCCCTGCGCGGCCAGCTCGTCCGCGGCCTGCACCGCCCGGCCGGCCAGCGTGCCCATGGTGGCGATCACGGCGTCCTGGCCGGTGCGCAGGATGTCGGCCCGGCCGTAAACGAATTCATAATTCTCGTCGAAGAAGGGGCTCCCGTCCGGGTGCCGGATCACCGGCAGCTTGGACCGGCCCATGCCGATGAAGCAGTTGCCGGCTTGCGCCGCCGCCCAGCGCACGGCCCGGTCGGTCTGGTTAGGGTCGGCCGGCAGGATGACCCGGAAATGGTGAAGGTTCTGGAGCAAGCCCAGGTAGTCGATGCACTGGTGGGTTTTTCCGTCCTCACCCACATCCAGCCCCAGGTGGGTGCAGACCACTTTCAGGTTGGCCTCGTTGATGTCGTTGATGCGCTGCTGGTTGTAGACCTCGTCGACGCCGAAGACGCCGAAGTCGGCCCAGAACACCTGCACCCCCTGCACGGAGAGGGCGCCGGCCGCCACGGCGGCGTGGTGCTCCATGATGCCGCACTGGAAGAAGCGGTCGGGGTGCGCCTTGGCGAAGCCGGAGGTCTTCACGCTGCCGGCGAGGTCGCAGTCGAACACCGCGATCGGGGTGGCCGCCGGGTCGCCGGCGTTGGCTGCGGCGACGTCCTCCAGCGCCTTGCCCCAGGCGCTGCGGTTGTCGGTGGGCTTGTCCGGCGGGTAGATCCGCGGCGAGCCGGGATTCAGCCGCACCTCCGGCCGGTCGACCTCGTAGCCCCTCAGGTGGGCGGTGCCCCGCCGGCGCAGTTCCTTGTACCGGTCCAGCTCCAGCGGCAGACCCAGCTCGGCCAGGGCCTTGCCCAGCAGCGCCTCGTCCAGCGCCTGGCCGTGCCATTTCTCGTCGTTTTCCATGAAGGCGACGCCCTTGCCCATGACCGTGCGGGCCAGGATCGCCACGCAGCGCTCCCGGTCGAGGATTGCTTCCCGGAACGCGCCATAGATCTGGTCGAGGTCGTGGCCGTCGATCTCCAGCACCCGCCAACCGTCGGAAAGGAAGTTCTCCTTCAGGTTCTGAGGCATCACCACAGAGGTCTTGCCGCTGATCTGTAGGCCGTTCCAGTCGACGACGCAGGTGAGATGGGTCAATCCGTACTTGACGGCGAACCGGCGGGCCTCGCCGATCTGGCCCTTCTGCTGCTCTCCGTCGCCCATCAGGACGTAGGCGCGGCTGTCCAGCCCCAGGAGGCGGGACGCCAGGGCCATGCCGCAGCCGGCGGACAGCCCCTGCCCCAGGTTGCCCGAGCTCCACTCCACGCCGGGGACGTTGCGCTCCACGTGCCCCTCGAAGGGCCCGCCGGCCTGGCGGAAGTGGGCGACGGCGTCCTCCACCGGGAAGAAGCCGAGGTGGCCCAGCGCCGCGTAGACGCCCGGCGAGGTGTGGCCGTGGCTGACCACGATGCGGTCGCGGGCCGGATCGCGGGGATTCCGCGGATCGACGTTCGCCAGCGACCAGAGAGTGAGGTACAAATCGATGGAGGACATGGAGCCGCCGGGGTGGCCGCAGCCGGCCAGGGTGGTCATATGGAGGATGTGGCCGCGGGCCTGCCGGGCCGTCTCCCGGATCCACTCCGCCGTCTCCGGGGCCAGCCGCTCCGCTCGAAATCCCCGGCATCCGTCCGCGATCTTCGTCATGGAGCGCTCCCCTCGTCAGGTTAGTGCGCCAGTATACCGCCTTCGCCGGGAAACATCAATCCTGGGAGATACCACGATGTCAAGCTCTGTTACCTATCGGTATCGGCGTCGGTATCGGGATCGGTATCGATTCTGAGCTCGTCTTCCCAGCTCGATGCCGATACCGATGCCGATACCGACCCCGAGGGAGAGGCTGGGACCACTGGATCTTGCGGCTCGACTTCGATGTGCAGCGTTCAGCATTCAGGGTTCGATGTCCAACGTTCCGCGTTCGGACTGCCAAACTGACAGGAAAATGGCGCCCTCCGGAATCGCGACCCGGCCATCCGGCTTCTAATGACGGATAAGGAGCCATGATGCAAATAAGAACGTTGGGAAAAAGCGGTCTGGAGGTTTCGGCCCTCGGGCTCGGTTGCATGGGGCTGAGCCACGGCTACGGCGTCCCCACGGACAAACAGGAGGCGATCGCGCTGATCCGGGCGGCCGTCGAGCGCGGCGTCACCCTGTTCGACACCGCCGAAATCTACGGCCCGTTCACGAACGAGGACCTGGTGGGGGAGGCGCTCGCCCCCTTTCGCGGCCGGGTGGCGATCGCCACCAAGTTCGGATTCCAGCCCGATCCCCACGGCGGGCCGCAGTGGGTGGGCCTGGACAGCCGGCCGGAGCACATCCGGGAGGTCGCCGAGGCTTCGCTCCGGCGGCTCCGGGTCGACGCCATCGACCTGTTCTACCAGCACCGGGTGGACCCAGCCGTGCCGATCGAGGACGTGGCGGGCGCGGTGAGGGACCTGATCCGGGCAGGCAAGGTCCGGCACTTCGGCCTCTCCGAGGCCGGCGTCCCGACGATCCGCCGCGCCCACGCCGTCCAGCCGGTAACCGCCCTCCAGAGCGAGTACTCGCTGTGGTGGCGGCGGCCGGAAGAGGGCGTGCTGCCGGCGCTGGAGGAGCTCGGGATCGGCTTCGTCCCCTACAGCCCCCTGGGCCGGGGCTTCCTTACCGGCAAGATGGACGAGCACACGGCGTTCGGCCCGTCCGATTTCCGCCGCAACCTCCCGCGCTTCTCGCCGGAAGCCCGGAAGGCGAACCAGACCCTGGTGGATCGGATCGCCGGGATCGCGCGGCGGAAGCAGGCGACCCCGGCCCAGATCGCCCTCACCTGGCTGCTGTCTCGGAAGCCTTGGATCGTCCCCATCCCGGGCACGACGAAATTGCACCGCCTGGAGGAAAACCTCGGCGCCGCCGCCATCGAGTTGACGCCCGACGACCTCCGCGAAATCACCGAAGCCCTCGACCGCATTCCCGTCCACGGGGCCCGGTATCCCGAAAGCATGGAGCAACTGACCGGCCGTTGATCCGGCACCCGAACGAAACCACACTCTGGAGGATATATCCATGTTCCACGCGAAAGCATATTCCGCAGCCAGCGCGACGTCGCCGCTAGTCTCCTCGAAGATCCCGCGGCGCGAGCCGACCGACCGCGACGTACAGATCGAAATCCTGTTCTGCGGCATCTGCCATTCCGACCTTCACTACGCGCGCGACGAGTGGCATCACGTGTTGCCCGCGGTCTACCCGTGCGTGCCGGGCCACGAAATCGTCGGCCGGGTCACGAAGGTCGGTTCCGCGGTCACGAAATTCAAGCCGGGCGACCTGGCGGGCGTCGGCTGCCTGGTCGATTCGGACCGGACCTGCCCCCATTGCCGGGAGGGCCTGGAGCAGTTCTGCCCCAACATGGTCCTCACCTACGGCTCCCCGGACAAGCACCTCGGCGGAGTCACTTACGGCGGGTACTCCGACAGCATCGTGGTCGACGAGAGCTTCACCCTACGCATCCCGCCCAACCTCGCCCTGGCCGGAGCAGCGCCGCTGCTCTGCGCCGGCATCACGACGTACTCGCCCCTGCGCCACTGGGGCGTCACCAAGGGCAAGAAGGTGGGCGTGGTGGGCCTGGGCGGCCTGGGACACATGGCCGTGAAGATCGCCCACGCGATGGGAGCCCACGTCGTTGTCTTCACCACTTCGCCGGGCAAGAAGGAGGACGCGCTGCGCCTCGGCGCCGACGAGGTCGTCCTCTCCCGCAACGCCGACGAGATGGGGAAGCACGCCGGCAGTTTTGACTTCATCCTCGACGCCGTCTCCGCGGAGCACGACCTCAACGCCTACATCCTGCTCCTCCGCCGCGACGGCAACCTGACACTGGTCGGCGCGCCGGCGATGCCCCTGCCCGTGGCGACGTTCGGCCTGATCTTCGGGCGCCGCAGCCTCTCCGGCTCGCTCATCGGCGGGATCCCCGAGACCCAGGAGATGCTCGACTTCTGCGGCGCCCACCACATCACCGCCGACGTCGAGGTCATCCCCATCCAGAAGATCAACGAGGCCTACGCGCGGATGCTCAGGTCCGACGTGAAGTACCGCTTCTCCATCGACATGGCGTCGCTGAAATCGGAGTGACCGGCCGGAGAGAGCTCGAGCCCGAAGTTGCGGCGCGATTTGACGGAAACGGCGAAACGGCGGTGGGGCGAAACGGCGATACCCAGCCGTGCCACGGGAAATCGGTACACCGAGCGTCAGGGGCTGGCGCTGGTTGTTACCCATCCCCTACGGTCGGAGTCACCGTTCAGCGTTCGGCGTTCGATGTTCGCCGTTCAGATCGGACGGTGGAAGGAAGCCATCACGGAAACTGCCCGCCGTTGGGCAGGGTCTTGAAGCGGGCCAGCTCCTGCAGGAAGTAGAAGTTCTTGCCGTGGCAGATCTGGTTGAACTGGTCCAGCCGGAGCACCTCGTCGCTGCTGAGCAGCCCCTGGTTGCGGCTGAGTTCGACGATCTTGCCGAAGTCCTGCTCCACCAGGTACCGCCCGACCCGCAACGACACCTTCTGCAGCCGGTCCGTGTGGCGGTCGCGGGTGTAGGTCATCTCCAGGTTGTGCATCGATTCGGCTCCCTGGAAGAAGGACTGCTTCAGGCTGCGGTACAGGCCTTCGATATAAGCGATCACCCGGCCCTCGCCGGGCGACTCGAGGTAGAAATCCTCGTCGATCACCCCCAGCTCGAAGATCAGGTCCTCGGTGCTGTCCAGCTTGATCTGGAACCGGGCCGAGGCGTCCTTCTCGTCGTTCTGGAAGCGGATCACCAAGTCCGGGTCCCGTATGTCGGTGATGGGCGGCAGTTTCTGCGGGACCGGGCGGTCTAGCAGGATGTACTTGCTGCCGGGATCGAAGAGGAACTCCCGCCGCAGTTCCTGGTTGGACGTCCGGATGGCGTTCACCGACTCCTGCAGGGAGTTCGCCAGGTCCGAGCGGAAGGTGTTGAAGATGGTCGGGAAGGCCTGCGGCGCCACGATCTGCGGCTTGCCCTTCTCGTACCAATTCAGCAGGATGTCGTTTACCTCGTCGACGGGCAGGTTCAGAGTGCGGACATTGATCGTCACCGTGTAGAGGTGGATTCGGTTGTTGAACTGGACGAAGTAGTCCGGATCGTCGGCCGCGCTGGCCAGGGTAGGGTCGCAGAGGAACCACTGGACGCCGCCGTTCTTCAGCGGCAGGGCCGCCTCGACCCAGGCGTGGGCGCCGAAGTGGTTGAAGTCGTATAGGTACCCGACGGCCGCCTTGCACGGGATGCCCTGCGCCCGCAGCAGGGTGGTCAGGACGCGGGTGTAGTCGTCGCAATCCCCGAAGCCCTCGTGAAGGATCTGCGCCGCGGTCCGCTTCATGCTGTTGCGAAAGTACTTGATGTTCGCCGCCGTGTACCGGTTGAGGCGCTTGACGCCCTCGAACACCCCGGCACCGGCCGTGATGGAGGCCGCCAGATCGATCATCTCCTTCTTCTCGTCCTCCGAGCCGAAGTCCCGGCCGTTGATCAGCCGCGAGATGCCGACGTACTGGTTGTCGGGGGGCAGGGTGGACACCGGCGCGAACTTCATGGGCGCTTCGGGTTCGTAGTCCTGCAGGGTGATCACCCCGCCGACGAACACCTGGACCGGTTCCGGCACTGGGGCGGCCTCGCCCTCCGGGGACGGGCGGCTCCGGGCGTTCTCGAGGTCTTTCTTCGAAACCGGGATCGAGACGACGAAGGTGTCGGAACCCTGGGCGGCCGTCAGGCGGTACGAGACCTTGCGGTTGTTCAGGGAGGCGAATTCCACGCTCATCTTGGGCTGGAAGATCAGGGGCAGGCGGAAGCTGATCTCCACCGATCCTTCCTCCGGGTTCGCGGTGCGGGGGTAGAGCAGCGTCCGGAGGACGAAGGGCACGTTGCGTCCGCCGTCGATGGAGCGGATCATCAACTGGGGCGCCTTCTCGGACTCGAACGGCTCCTCGTAGTTCATGAAGATCCGGCCGCTCGCCAGGATGAAGTTCTTCTCGTCGCGCCGGGTGGCCATCGACCGGACGGTGTGGATGAAGACGGGGCGGCCCAGGGTCAGCACCGGCCCGGCTGACGTGGCGTGCTCCTCGTCGGAGGTCATGGGGGACCGGACCTTGCCCGTCTGGGGCTGGACCAGCGGATCGACATAGCGTTTGATGATGGAGCCGGGGCCACGGACCGCGTCCCCGTCCCCGATCACCGGCAGCGGCCCCTTCCCGGGCGACGGGTCGGCGGCCATCGCCGCGGCGAACAGCAGTCCCGCCATGCCTGCCAGCCATCCCGTTCTGAATTTCATGCGGCCTTCCTCTGCCGTGGATTCCAGCCCCTCACCTTACCACGGGCCTGCGCCGGGTGTCAAATCGGTCGCCTTCTACGGCCGGCGTTCGGGAATCGACGCATGCCCCGCCGGGTGTGTCTTCAATTCCGCGGCAGATCCTCCGCCTCGATGCCGGCGCGCGTCCCGGGCCGGCCGTCCAACAACGCCAGAATCTCGGCGTACCCCAGGCGCCCGGCAAGACCGGCGGCCGTTTCGCCCCGGTCGTCCCGGGCGGACCGGTCGGCGCCGCGCTCCAGCAGCCAGCGGACGGCTTCCGTCCGCCCGTTGCCGCACGCCACCATCAGCGGGGTGGCGCCGCCCTCCATCCTGGCCTCGACGCGGGCGCCCCGCTCCACCAGGAGCCCCGCCACTCCCAGGTAGCCTCCGCTGACCGCCGCCATGAGCGCCGTCCAGCCGATGTCCGAGGCTGCGTTCGGGTCCGCGCCCCGCTCCAGGAGCGCTTCCACCGCGGCCCGGTGCCCGCCGACCGCGGCGTACATCAGCGCCGTGTAGCCGTCCTTGCGGCGCCCGTCCGCCGAAGCCCCCCGGTCCAGCAGCCTCCGCACGACGCCCGCATGCCCCCGCCCGGCGGCGGCCATCAACGCTGTGACGCCGCCGGGACCGGTTGCATCGACGGCGGCTCCCGCGTCCAGCAGGCGCACGACGATCTCCTCCCCACCCAGCCAGGCGGCCAAGACCAGCGGGGTCAAGCCGTTGGCGGCGCGGACCTCCACGTCGGCCCCTTCTCGGAGCAGTCGCTCCACACATTCGGTCTGTCCTTTCCGCACCGCGTCGAACAGGTCGCTTTGGTCCTCCACCGTTTCACCGGCGGCCAACGTCCACGCAAATGCCGCCGCGAGCCATAGCCAACCGATCTGCTTCATGCTCATGTCGACACCTCCCGTTCAAGTTGAATTTGCACCCAATCAAACGGAGACGGCGGTAAGTGTTCCGAAAAAAGTGGAGGGCAACGGCATTTTTTATCCTCGGGACCGGGAAGGAAACCGGTTGACAATCCCCTCACGGGAAGCGAGGATACAGGGGAGACCGGTTTGGGATCGCACCGAATGGCTTCCTGGCGGGACAACCTGCGTCGCCACCTCCTGGACGGACCTCTCCGAGCCCTGCACGCCCGGAATTTCCGCATTTTCTACATCGGCCAGGCTGTTTCCCTGGTCGGCACCTGGATGACCCGCGTGGCCATGGGCTGGCTCGTCTATCGCCTCACCGATTCTGCTTTTCTGCTGGGAGTAGTGGGATTCGCCGGTCAGATCCCCGCCTTCTTCCTGGCACCCATCGCCGGCTGGCTGGCGGACCGGCTGAGCAAGTGGCGGATCCTGGTGGTCACCCAGACGCTCGCGATGCTCCAGTCGTTCGCCCTGGCGGCGCTCACGCTGACCGGCGCCGTCCGCATCTGGCACCTGGTGGCACTGGCCGCCTTCCAGGGCTTCGTGGACGCATTCGACATGACCACCCGCCAGTCGTTCGTGGTGGAGATGGTGGACCGCCGGGAGGACCTGCCCAACGCCATCGCCCTCAATTCCATGTCCTTCAACGCCGCCCGGATGATCGGGCCCTCGGTGGCCGGCATCCTGATCGGGGTGTGGAACGAGGGGGCCTGCTTCCTGATCGACGGCGTCAGCTACCTGGCGGTGATCGTGTCGCTGTTCCGGATGTCCGTCCCGCCGTTCATCGCGGCCTCCGGCGCGCCTTCGCTGCGACGGGGCCTGGGCGAGGGCTTCCGGTACGCCTTCACGCACCCGACGATCCGGTCGGTGTTGCTCAGCATCGCCCTGCTGGGGACGGTGGGCATGTCCTACAGCGTGATCATGCCGGTGATCGCCCGGGACGTGCTCCACGGCGAGGCGCACACCTTGGGGTTCCTGCTGTCGTCCGTCGGCGTGGGCGCCCTGGCCGGCGGAGTCTACCTGGCCTCCACGCGGTCCGTCAGCGGCCTGGGCGCGCGGATCAGCGTCGCCGCCCTCGCCGGCGGGTTCTGGCTGGCGGGCTTGGGGCTCTCCCGGACCATGTGGCTGTCCATGGCCCTGATGTTCCTGATTGGCCTCAGCTTCATGGTCCAGATGGCCTCCGGCAACACCTTCATCCAGACGACCGTCACCGACGACAAGCGCGGCCGGGTGATGAGCCTGTACACTATGGCGTTCATGGGCTCGGCCCCGCTGGGCAGCCTGCTCACCGGCCAGGTGACGCAGCGCTTCGGTGCTCCCGCCACCTGCCTGCTGGGCGGCGCGATCTACCTGGCCTGTTCGCTGTTGCTGGCGCGGGAGTTCCGCCGCGGCCAATCACGGACCGGTGACGGATGACGGGTGACCGGTGACGGTCGATGGTGACGGGGGATAGAAGTTAGATCGCATTCACCGGTCTTCGGTCACCGATCATCCGTCAGATTCCCATTGTCCCGGCCGGCGGCAGGTGGCTATAATGCCTCCTCATCAGGAGGAGTCGAGCGATGCGGATCGTTTTCATGGGCACCCCCGAGTTCGCCGTGCCGTCCCTGGCCGCCCTGGTGGACGCCGGGGAAGAGGTGGCGGCCGTCGTCACCCAGCCCGACCGGCCGGCGGGCCGCGAGCTGCACCTGACCCCACCGCCGGTGAAGGTCTGGGCCGCCCCCCGGGGCCTGCCCGTGCTCCAGCCGGCGACGCTCAAGGACCCGGCGGCCCGGGAGGCGATCCTCGGCCTGAAACCCGACCTGCTGGTGGTGGCCGCCTACGGCCACCTCCTCCCCTCCGTCCTGCTCGACACCCCGCCGCTCGGCGCCCTCAACGTCCACGCCTCTCTCCTGCCGAAGTATCGCGGCGCCGCGCCGATCCACTGGGCCATCATGCTGGGCGAAAAGGAGACCGGCATCTCCGTCATCCGGCTGGCCCGGGAGCTGGACGCGGGCGACATCCTGTTGCAGTCCCACGAGCCGATCTGGCCCGACGACACGGCCGGCAGCCTGCACGATCGGCTGATGCGCCGGGGGGCGCGCTGCCTGCTCGAGGCGGTGGGCCTCCTGAAGGAGGGCCGGGCCGCGTGGACCCGCCAGGACCCCGCGCGGGTCACTTTCGCCCCGGCCCTGAGCCGCGACCAGGCACGATTGGACTGGGCCCGCCCGGCCCCCGTCTGCCACGATTTCATCCGCGGGCTGAGCCCCTGGCCGGTGGCGTTCACTGCCTTCCGCGGCCAGCCCTGCAAGATCTGGCGCTCTACGCCTCCGCGGGGGGAGCCGGGACCCGGCTATGCCCTCCAGCCGGGCCGCATGCTCGCCACCGCCAGCGCCCTTAGGGTCCAATGCGGAGACGGCGGCTGGCTGGACCTCCTGGAGCTGCAGGTCCCCGGACGGCGGGTGATCTCCGGCGCCGAGTTCGCCCACGGCTTCCACATCCTGGAAGGGGACCGGTTTGAGTAAGCCGCGCCGTCCCAATGCCCGGTCGCTGGCGGCCCGTTTCCTGGATGAGATCTTCCGCAAGGGAAGAATCCCCGAGCAGCTCGGCCAGGAGGACGACTTCCGCGCCTTGAGTCCGGGCGACCGGGCGCTCTGCCACGAGCTGGTGCTCGGCAGCCTGCGCCACTTGTCCCTGCTGGACGCCGTCCTCGGCCGGTTCTGCCGCCGGCCGATCCGCCACCTGGACCCGCGCCTGCAGCAGGTCCTCCGCGTGGCCGCCTACCAGCTGCTGCGGCTGGAGCGCGTGCCAGGCTACGCGGCCGTCAACGAGGCCGTGGCCGAAGCCCGGGCCGGCGGCTTCGACCGGCAGGCCGGCTTCGTCAACGCCGTGCTGCGGCAGGTGGCCGACATCCACGATCCGGCGGGATTTCTGCAACTGGATGCGGATTCCGCCGGGAGCCTGGCCACCCTGAACTCCCACCCGCTGTTCCTGGTCGAGCGATGGTTGGAGCAGCATCCCGCCGCCGCCGTGCGGGCCTGGCTGGAGCGGTCCGGACGGCCGCCGGCCCACTTCCTGACCGTGAACACCAGGAAAACGACCTTGGAGGAATTTCTGGCCGCGTGCCGGGAACGCGGAGCCGAGGCCGCCCCGGCCGGCCCGGGCCTGCCGGTGGCGGAGGTGCCGGGTTCGCTGCTGCCGCTGGAGCCCCTCCTGTCCGGCGGGCTCGCCTTCCCGCAGGACCTGTGGTCCCATGCCGTGACCGCCCTGGTCCCGGACGCCGGCTACCGCCGGATCCTGGACCTCTGCGCCGCGCCCGGCGGCAAGACCTTCGCCCTGGCCCTGCGTTTCCCGGCGGCAGAGCTGTGCGCCATGGACGTCAGCCCGGTCCGCCTGCGGATCATGGCCGAACGGGCCGCGGTGCTGGGCCTGGACCGGATCGCGCTGCTGGCCGGCGACGCCGCCGATCCGCCGCTGCCGGCGGGCGGTTGGGACCTGGTCCTGGTGGACGCCCCCTGCTCCGGCACCGGGACGCTGCAGCGCAACCCGGACCTGCGCTGGCGGCTCGTGCCCGAGGAATTCCTCCGGCAGGCCCACCGCCAGCGCCGCATCCTGGCTGCCGCCGCCGAGCGGGTCGCCCCCGGCGGCCGGCTGGTCTACTCCACCTGTTCGGCCGAGCCGGAGGAGAACCAGGCGGTGGTGGAAGGTTTCCTGGCCGGCCCCACCGGCTCCGGTTTCGCCGTCGAACCGGTGGACGACCGCTGGGCGGACTTCCGCACGCCCGAGGGATACTTCCAGACTTTCCCCCGCGCCGACCGGGGCGAGGGCTTCTTCGCCGCCCTCCTCAAACGTCGAGACTAAATCACTCACCACAAAGCCACAAAGGGCACAAAGAAAATCTTTCTGATTGGTATTCCATCAATAATGTTCTTCGTGTCCTTTGTGCCTTTGTGGTGAAATCAGTTGGAGGGGAAATGACGGAGGAAGGTGCGGTTGATCTCCACTTCCTCTTCCACCCGGCGGCGGTAGGCCTCGGACAGGTCGTTTCCGCCGGCCAGGTAGGCCCGGCCGGAGCGCGGGTGGCCGTACAGGGCTTCTGCCAGCCGGTCGAATTCGCCCGGCTCCTCCGGTAACTCGAAGAGGAGGTCCAGCTCCTCGGGAAGCAGCGGCAGCCAGCGCCGCCAGACGGCGGCGGGCACCCGCTGGAACAGGCGCACGGAGAACTCCCGGACCGGGTCGTCGCGATAGAGGTGCAGCCGGGTCCAGTAGTGCTCCCGGCCACGGAAGGCCGCGCGAATCGCCCGGCCGGCCTCCTCCGGCATCGGCCCCGGACCGCTGACCACCAACCGGGCCAGGCCGAAAGGACATTTCCGGCGGTAAGCCTGCCCCGCTCTCTCAAGGCTCGACAGGCCGCCCCCCCAGTCGCCGACCTCCACCTCGAGCGTCACCGCCCACGCCAACCGATCGGCCACGGCGAGCAGCCTGTCCGGCGCGTCGGGATCCGAGGCGTCCAGGGCCAGTCGGGTCAGGAACGGCGACACGGCGTCCCCCTCCCCGTACGGGGCGATGTCGACGTAGTGATCGCGGCCCAGGACCTCCTCCACTTCGTAGACGCCCTGCAGCAGCCGGGCCTCGTCCCAGCCCCCGCCGGAGCGGAGGAAGTACGGCGGCCGGTCCTGGAAATCCCACCCCTCGGCGAGGGCCCGGTCGCGCAGCGCCGTGCCCGGCAGGAGGCTCAGAAGGAAGACCGCCGCCTCGCCGTCCAGGCCGTGGCGCTCCAGCCAGCGCAGGGTCCGGGAGAATCCCGTCAGGTCGTCCCCGGGCAGGCCGAGGATCACCCCCGCCTCCACCACCACACCGGCTTCCCGCAGGGCGGCCGCGCCCCGGGCGAAAGCGGCCCGGTCCAGCCGGCGGCCCACCCCGGCGCAGACCGGGCGGTGAATGGACTGCAGGCCGGCCTCCACGGAGGCGAAGCCGGCCCGGGCGAATCCGGCCGCCTTCAGGACGTCGATGCCCTCGAGCCGCGTTTCGGTGTGCAGCGGGATCCCGGCGGCGTTCCACCGGGCGAGATCCTCCAGGCGGGACTCCAGACGGCGCGGGACGTTGAAGGTGGGGTCGAGCAGGTACGCGTCGCGCACCCCCGCCGCGCCGGCCCAGCGGAAGAAGGCGGCCAGCGACTCGTCCGCGTGGCGGCGCACGCCGGCGGCGTTCTTGGAGTAGAAACAGTAGTGGCAGCCGTAGGGGCAGCCGCGAGTGACCTCCAGCAGGCAGTTTCCGCCAGGGCCGGGCGGGAGGAGGCCGGTGGAGTACGGGTCGCGCAGCCGGGACAGGTCCGCCAGCGGCGGAGCCTCGATCCGCGGCGGCCGGTCCCCGCCGCCGTCCAGCGCCGCCAGGGCCGGCGGCAAGCCGGTCTCGCCTTCCCCGATCACGAACGCGTCGACGGCGTCGTCTTCCAGCCAGGGGCAGCCGGCCGTGATCTCCGGGCCTCCGGTGATCACGAGCGTGCGCGGTCGGCGGGCCTTGACCTCCCGGGCCAGCGCCAGGGAGCGCTCCACGTTCCACATGGCGCAGGTGAGGCACAGGATGTCGGGATTCCGCTCCAGCACGGCGGCCTGCAGCGCCGCGTCGCCGGCCCAGGCGGCCGTCGCCGGGTCCAGGATCTCGGCATCGATCCCCGGCAGCAGGCCCTGGTCCCGGCACCAGCCCAGCACGTAGCCGGCCGCGACCGGCAGGTTGCTGTCGGCGTAGCCCTGGTCGGGGTCGGGCACGCCCAGTTGGACCCACAACATCCGGCGGGGAGAAGGTTGGCCAAGGGACCTGGATCTGGTCACAATCAGCGGCCCGCGGGCAGGAAGATGCCCCGCCCGGCGGCAAAAGAACGCAGCCGGGCGAGGTGCTCGTCGTCATCGGAAGCCAGCCGCTCGAACAGGCGCCGGAGCCCGCCGCCGGCGGACCGGGCCCGCACGTGCCGCTCGGCCAGCGAGTGTTCGATACCGTACGCCAGGGCCAGCGCGCCCTCCAGCGAGACCTCGATCTCGTCGGCGCGCCGGCGCAGGCGGTCGAGGTGCCGGAGCGACAGCTCCACCTGGTGCCGGTCGTCCGGTTCCGTTCCCGCCTCTTCCGGCAGGAGTTCGTCATCCGGAAACGCGCGCAGATAGGCCGCGTGGACGGTCTCTTCCCGAGCGAGGTTCCGCCAGAACTCGGCCACGGAGGCGCTGCCGGCGAAGCGCGCGCTGAACAGCCCGTACAGGCCGCCGACGGCCTCCTCGAGCTGCGCCAGTCGTTCCAGGTCCTCGTCGCGGATCATTGGGCCTCCTCGCGCCCATTGTACCTCAATTGCGAATTGCGAATTGTCCCGATTGCGGATTGCGGATTGCGGATTGAAACCTTTTTCGTGTGGTTCGTGTTCGAGGTTCTGATTTCGGATTGCGGATCCCGGATTGGAACCCCTTTCCCGAGATCCTGAGTTCCATATTGATTACAGATTGCAGATCGGGATCCTGAAGATTCTTTGTGTTCTTTGTGCCTTTGTGGTGAGCGGTCGGGCCGCTTACTGGGCGGTGAGGCGCTGGTCGAGCTGTGAGGCCAGGAGGTAGGCTTCCTTCAGCCAGCGCTCCCCGTGGGCGTCGGCGACGATGCGGGCCAGGAACGGTCCCCGACGGAACACCACGCGGTCCGGCGTGCACCGGTTGGCGTTGCCCAGCAGGGGGCAGATGGACTTGCCGGCCTCGTCCTTCTCAAAGACGGCCTTGGCGTCGTCCGGCGAGGGGAAGAGCAAGACCGTCACCGTGAAGGTCTTGCCCGGCAGGTCGAAGAACTCGTACTGGCCCTGCGTGGCCTGGATGCAACCCCGGTGCAGCCACGGTTCGGCGATGGAGGCCATGGCGTCCCGCAATTCATGCCGGCCGTAGCTCTGGGCGGGCGTGATCACCCGGAGGGGGAAGTCGGATTCCAGGTCCTGCATCGCCTTCTCCGCCTGGTGCCGGTCGACGGCCTGCTCCCGGTGCGGACGCCCGCGGTCCGGCCCCGTGCAGGCTGCCAGCACGGCCAGGACGGATACCAGGCACAGCGCGCCAACGGACCGGATCCTCACGTCGAAACCTCCTGAAATTGCCTCCCATCATTTTTACTGTCCCGCGGCGGGAATGTTTCAAAAATCATGACCTCGCACGGCTCTCCGGCGCCGGCCAGAATTCTGTTGCATTTTAGAGCCCGTCTTCATAGGATGAAACTGACTTTCCCGCTCACGGACCGCGCTGTTATGAATGGGCGCCGCGGCAAACATTCATCGCGGAGAAACAAACCATGATCTTGGCAACGATCTACCTGATCTGCCTGCTCGTCGGGCTGATTTACGCCGTGATGGCCACCTTGCTGGGCGGCCTTCACCTCGGCGGCGAGGGACACGACTTCCACGCCGGCGGCCACGAAGGCGACGCCGGCGGGCACGGGAGCGACGGGGGTGGCGGAGCCGAGCTGCATTTCTCGCCCATGTCCCCCATCGTCATCGCCACCTTCGTGACGGCCTTCGGCGCCATGGGGCTGATCGCCCTGTTCGCCCTGAAGATCGGGGCGCTGCTGAGCGCGGGCTTCGCCCTGGCGGTGGCCCTGGCGATCGCCGCGGCGGTCTTCGCGGCGTTCACCAAGATCTTCGCGGTGACCCAGAGTTCCAGCGAGGCGCACCAGTCCGAGCTGGTGGGCATCCAGGGCGAGGTGATCACCCCCATCGGCAAGGACGGCCTGGGCGAGGTCGCCTACGTCCAGCGCGGCAGCCGCTATTCGGCGCCGGCCCGCTCCATGGACGGCCGGCCCGTCGCCCGCGGCACCCTGGTGCGGATCGTCCGGCTGGTGGGCAACACACTGATCGTGGACCCCGAGCGGTGACCCGGCTGTCGAAAGCGGCTAGCGTATCGGGGTCGGTATCGGGATCGGGATCGATTCGTGGATCAAAGGCAGCCATCGATTGCGATACCGATCCCGATAGCGACCCCGACGGAGAACATGAAGGAAGCTTCTTTCCATTTGAAATAGATAGCTAATTGTTTGAGCGGTTTCGGGTGTCGGGAGGCACCCCCTTATGGGCAACACCGAATTCCTGAGCGGCTCGAGCATCCTCGGCGCGCTCTCCATCGTCCTGGTCATCTTCCTGCTCTGCATCGTCTGGGCGCGGCGCTACGTCAAGGTCGGCCCGAACACGGTGCTGGTGATCTCCGGCCGCAAGCGGATCATCACCGACCCCGACGGCAAGAAGCGGAGCGTCGGCTTCCGGGTGGTCAAAGGCGGCGGCGCCTTCGTGCTGCCGGTGCTCGAGCGCTCCGACCTGCTGTCGCTGGAGCTGATCACCCTCGACGTGACCACGCCGGAGGTCTACACCAAGTTCGGCGTGCCCATCATCGTGGACGGCGTCGCCCAGATCAAGGTCAAGGGCGACGACGTGTCCATCGCCACGGCCGCCGAGCAGTTCCTGAGCAAGGACCAGGAGGAGATCACCCGCATCGCCATCCAGACGGTGGAGGGCCACCTGCGGGCCATCCTGGGCACCCTGACCGTGGAGGAGGCCTACTCCAACCGCGACGTCTTCGCCCAGAAGGTGCAGGAGGTGGCCTCCAGCGACCTGGCCAACATGGGCCTGACGGTGGTCAGCTTCACCATCCGCGACATCCGCGACAAGACCGGCTACCTCGAGGCGCTGGGCAAGCCGCGCATCGCCCAGGTCAAGCGCGACGCCACCATCGGCGAGGCCGAGGCCAGCCGCGACTCCATCATCCGCTCGGCCGAGGCCAACCGGGACGGCCAGATGGCCAAGCTCGGCGCCGACACCAAGGTGGCCGAGGCGCAGCGCGACTACCAGATGCAGGTGGCCATGTACACCGCCTCCGTCAACCAGAAGAAGGCCGAGGCCGACCTGGCCTACGACCTGCAGAAATTCAAGACCAACCAGCTGGTGAAGAAGGAGGAGGTGCAGGTCCTGGTCGTCGAGAAGGAGATGTCCATCAACGTCCAGGACAAGGAGATCGAGCGCAAGCACAAGGAGCTGGCGGCCACCGTGGAGCGGCCGGCCGACGCCGAGCGCTACCGGGTCGAGACCCTGGCCAACGCCGAGCGGATGCGCCTGCAGACCGTGGCGCTGGGCCAGGCCGACGCCACCAAGGCCACGGGGTTTGCCCAGGCTGAGGTCATCCAGGCCACCGGCTCGGCCGAGGCCGAGGCCAACAAGGCGCGCGGCCTGGCGCAGGCCGACGTCATCAAGGCGCAGGGCTTCTCCGAGGCCGAGGCCAACATGAAGAAGGCCGACGCCTGGCGCGCCTACACCGAGGCGGCCATCGCCCAGATCCTGATCGAGAAGCTGCCCGACATCGCCAAGGCCATCGCCGAGCCGCTGGGCCGCACCGAGAAGATGGTCATCATCAACGCCGGCGGCCCGGGCGGCGGGGCGGCCAAGGTGACCCAGGACGTGACCACCATCATGAGCCAGCTGCCGGCGGTGGTGGAGGCGCTCTCCGGCGTGAAGCTGGAGACCCTGATCCAGAACATCCCCGGTATGAAGGCCGAGGAGAAGACCGAAAAGAAGTCGAAAGAATAACCGCCCGCATCCGCCAGTTAATCGTGATATGTCGTTGTCGACTTCCCCGCCCTCTCGTCCTACGGGAGGGCTTATTACTTTCACAACAAGACACCAGACATCAATCCACAATCATCCCAAGCGCTGATTGTGATAGGATTCAAGAAAGCTGACGGCTTTTTGGCAGCGTGTGACATCTGCGGTGGTCAAGATTCATGAAGCACCTTTTCCTCTATTGTTTGTTGAACTATCTTGGAAGTCTGTACGGAACCATGCCCCCTGCCAATCTGCAGCAATATCTCAATTGGAAGTTGATTGAATCGGGATTCCTGCATACCAATGATCCGTGTGGAGACCCTGCTCTTTATAGCGATTTTTACGTCGTGGTTAGTCCTTGCCATGTGACGAGGGTCAAGAGCGCTGAGAGCGTGGAATTGCTGTTGCCTGACCGAAAGAAACAGACGGTCTATCTGGCCGGTATCAGTTGTGCTCGCAACTCTTCTAAAGATAATCAAACAGCCAAAGAATATCTGAAGGCGAGGTTACTAAATCAGAGAATTCTGTTATTGCTATATGACTCAGATGAATTACAAGCCCGAAAGCCCAGGGTGGTGATAGAACTCGAAGGTAGTGAGGTAAATTTCAAAATGCTGCAGCTGGGTTTGGCAAGTTACCGTGAGGAAAGCTATAAACTGTGCGATTATGACGAATGTGCCTATGAATTGGCGGCTCAGGGGGCGAAAGCCGACAAACTGGGCATCTGGGCAAAAAAATAGTCTTCCTCTGCCTACATGGGATTCTCTGCCAAAGCCTCTTTCATCTCCATTTCAGAATCTAATGGTCCCGATGGTTCCAGCCCGGAGGGTGTCCTAAAATAGCCCCAGGCGTGAGCCTGGGGTGAAGCGCAGTACCTCCACGTGTCCTGGATCTCCTCTCCGAGCCCGCTCGGGGGCGGTATACCACTCTCAACCCGGCTCCATTCGCCATAACCGGAATGTGGTGTTGAATCCATATCCTATGCCGCCCCGGACGGGGCTCCAAAACCCCGATTCGCCGTGGCCACCCCAGGCTCACACCTGGGGCGATTGTAGGGCGCCCTTCGGGCTAGCCGCGTGTTTCAGATTGGATGAATCGGGGCCGAGTCGCGATCACGGCGAGTCGCCGCTCCGGATGAAGGCATTGATTTTGGGCTACTGGGCCACCAGCTCCACCCGGCGGTTCTTGGCGCGCCCCTCCTCCGTCTTGTTGGAGGCCACCGGCGCGGTGGGGCCGTCCCCGAAGGGCGTCAGGCGGCTGGCGGCGACGCCGTGCTGCGTCACCAGGGCGTTGACCACCGCCGCGGCCCGCGCCTGGGACAGCTTGACGTTGTGGTCGAAGGCGCCGGTGTTGTCGGTGTGGCCGACCACGTAGAGCTTGAGAGACGGGTCGGCCTGGAGCAGCTTGGCGATCTCCGCGATGGCCGCCGCCGACTCCGGCTTGATCTCGGCCTTGTCGGTGTCGAAGTAGATCCCGTAGACCGCTGCCTTGCCGGTCTCGCGGATGCTGCCGGCCAAGCTCGAAGCGTCGGCCGCCACGTTCTGGTTCATGGCCTGCTTTTCGATGAGCTCGATCTTGTACATGCCGTTGCCGCCGGCTTCCAGCGCCGCCCACACTTCAGCGTTGTTCTTGACCACCTTCAGGGTGACGTATTGCAATCCGCCGTCTTCAAACTCGTAGACGACCTTGCCGCCGACGGATTTGGCGGCATTGATGTAGTTCCGGGCAATCTGCAGGGCGCTGGGCAGGGTGATCCCGTCGTTGGCATAGTAGTTCACGTAGGTATACTGCCCTTCTACCGCCTCGGTCTTGCCGGGCCCGACCGCAAACTCGTGCCGCTCGAATTCCAGTTCCTTGTAATCGTAGATATGGAACCCCGGCATCCGGCTGAACAGGGCCGGATCCTTGCTGCCTTCGGCGTCCTGCGGATCGCCGGCCGCCAGGGCTGCCGGCAATCCAATGCCCACGGCGATCAGAAGCAACAATCCCAGAATTCTCTTCATTCTGTGTTTTCCTTTCCAGCGGATTTGCAGAATCCATGCTCCCCCGGGTCGACGGTTCACACTGCCTCGTCCCCAATGCGCCCGTGCCCGGAAGGGAATTGTACCACCGCAGGCCGGCAAGCCCAACGGTTCAAGGTCCGGAATCGAACGAATAAAATCCGCGGACGAAAGCACAGTTCCCGCCGCCCACCGGCTTCATCCCTCCGCCTCAGGCCAAGCCAGCACTTGCCGGTGGGTGAGTTCCTGGAGAATAGCCGCGACTTGCCGGCGATCGAAGGCTGCTCCCGATTCGAGGGCTCGATCCGAGACGACAGTCTCCAGTTCCTCCCGGGTTCGCCGACCGTCGATGGCTTCGACAAGCCGCGCGGCGGCCTCGGACAGGCAAGCCAGGCTGGCCGTCCGGTCCTGGATGAAGAGGAGCAGCCGGACCGGCCGGTCTTGAACTTCCGCCAGCGGGGGCAGCCGTTTCAGCAGCGCGAGCACGTCCGAAGCCGGGCACATCAGCCGCACCGTGGACCGCAGCTTCGGCACCCGGTCCGGCGGCAGCGTTCCGGCAGGCATCCCCGCTGCGCCGCAGCCGGATGCCATCAGGCGCAAGGCGCCATAGCCGTGCAGGAACTCGAACAGCTCCCGGAGCGGCCCGGGCATGGATTCCCCCTTCCGCCGGCGGAACTGGCCATCGAGGAATTCCAGCAGACAGAGCTGCCCTTCTTCGTGTCCGCCCGGCGAGAGTAGATGCTCCAATTCAGGGTCCGTCAGCGGAGACTTCCGCCCATCCCCAACCAGAAAATCCGCCAGCAGAACGGAAGGTGAAACCCCCAACTCCCTGCAGACGAGGGGGATGCCCTCCATGAAACCGGACGAACGGGCGAAGATCTCCGCGGCTTTCACCAGTCGGTGGGCCGTTCCCAGGTCCCGCGCGCTGAACGTCGCCGTGGAAAGCAGCTGGTAGGGTGGATTGTCCTGGTAGCGCAAATCCCAGCGCTCCGCCAGATCGGGCAGCCGGCTGCCCGGGAGGACCTGCAGCGGGTAGAAGCACACGTAGTTCGGGAAGAAGGCGAACACCTCGTCCATGCTGCGGCGGAAGCCGACCAGATCGTCGCCAGGCAGGCCGACGATCATGTCCACGCTGACATAGAGTCCGGCCTGCCGCAAAGAGGCGAGCAGGTCCCGGAACGCTTCCTTCCGGTACCATCGTCCCGTCGCTTTCAGGACGGCGGGATTGGTGGACTGCAGGCCGAGGGAGACCGTGCCGTCGATCACCCGGCTGAGCCTGGGAACGTCGTCCAGGCTCAACCGGTCGGGATTCAGCTCCAGGCCCTGCACCTTGAGGTTGTCGCAGGCGGCGACGCCCCGGAGGATTGCCCGGAACCGCCGCCGGTCCTGGTTGAGGCCCGGATCGATCAAGGCGACGATGCCTCCGCCGGAGGAGGAGAACTCCTTCAGGGCGCGAACGATCTGCCACAGCGGGCGGGTCCGCTTGCCGGGAGATTGCGCGCCGTAGCCGCAGTAGAGGCACCGGCGCCGGCAGCCCCGGGCGACTTCCAGGACCATCGTGCGGCGACCGCCGCGGTCCAGTTCGGGAGCCAGGTGAAAGAACGGCAGCCGTTCCATCGGCAGGGGATCCGGCGGAGGGTGGAATTTCAGCACCTCGCCTGACCGGACGGCCAGGCCCGGAGTCTCCGTCCATGGGGCCGAATCCAGTCCCGCCAGCCTCCGCAGCATCAGCCGGAGGGGCTCCTCGCCTTCCCCGCGCACGATCCCGTCGAGGCACCCATTGGCCGGCAGGAGAGCCGGCGCCCGGAAGTCGGCATCCGGTCCGCCCAAGATGAGAAGCGTCCCCGGCAGCGCGCGTCGCACCCGCTCGGCGAGGCGGAGCATTCGGGAGGAATTCCACACGTAGCAGGACATGCCCAGCACGTCCGGCCGGGCGGCGGTGACGGCCGCGCACACTGCATCGTCGGACAGGCCCAGGGGCAAGTCGTGGAGGGTGACGGAAAGGCGAGGGGCCAGCTCCGGGTCGGCCTGGACGAAGGCCCGCAGCGCGTATAGCGGCCAGCAGGTCTGGACCCAGCCCATGACCGCCGGTGACAGGCCCAGCAGGCTCAGGTTGACTTGTCCCTGCATGCGCTTCCCCTATCCAGGTGATGGCCTACCCCGAATGCCGTTCACCCGTGAGAATCATGGTGGATCGATTTCCTTCTTCCGACTTTGCAGTGGTCGTCAATACCCCAAATCGGCGTCCACCAGGATGACCTGGATGCGGTCCTTCACGCGTTGGAAGCCGCTGATCACCGTGTGGCAGCAGATCCGCCCGGTGGAGCGGCAGTCCATGCACCGGCCGGTCTGGACGCACGGGGTGTTCATCTTCAGCCGGGCGCTGTTGCGCGGCGCGGCCACCGTCTCGATCCGCTCCAGGGCGGCCGGGATGTCCGCCACCAGCTTGTTGCGGCCGGCCACCACGATGACCCGGTCGGGCCCATAGACCACCGCGGCCATCCGGGTGCCGCGGCCGTCCTTGTTGACCAGTTCGCCGCTGGCGGTCAGGGCGTTGGTGCTGGTCAGGAACACGTCGGCCGAGAAGTTCGCCCGGAAGATGTCACGCAGCTCCGCGTCGGTCAGCCCCGGCCGGTAGCGGTCCAGGAGGCGGTAGTCGCCGCCGCGCACCGCCGCCACGAGGCCGATCTCCTCGAGGGTCATGGAGCCGCCCAGGCCCACCGAGGCGCCGGCGGGGATCAGCGACAGGGCCAGCGCGCGGGCCGCCTCCGGCGTGGCGGCGAAGTGCGCCGCCATCTGGTTCCTCCGCAACGCCTCCTGCACCGCTTCAAACGGCGCCGCCCGCCACGACTCATCCAGCTTGACCTTCTTCACCACGATGCTGCTCCTTCCATAATTCAACGCAGATGGACGCAGATGAATTATGATTATTTATGATGTCATTATTTTGAACTGATCCGATCTACCCTGAGTTTCATATCATAACAGATCATAACGGATCATCGTCTTTCGGCGTCGAATTCCTCTATGTGACCTTGGCGCCTTCGCGGTTCAACTCCCGTTCGCCTCCGGCGTTTCCGCCAGGCGGGAGCCGATGTCTTCCCACTCCGTCAGGAGATGTTCCAGGTCCTTCTGGACCGCCTCGTACTCGACGCCGAGCCGGGTCAGCTCGGTCGGGCTCACGCCGGCCGGGGGCTCCTGCAGCAGCCCCTCGATCTCGGCCTGCCGCGCCTCGGTGGCCCCGATGGAAGCTTCCAGCTCGGCCAGCTGCTTCTCGAGGCGGAAGCGCTCGTTCTTGGACAATCCCGCCGGGCGCCGCCGCTCGGCCTCCTCCCGCGCCCGGGCTTCGCCATTGCCGGGCCGGCGCGCGGCGGCGGACGCCGCCTCCGCCAGCGTGGCCTGGATCTGCCGTTGCCGCCACGACTCCCACTCCGAGTAGTTGCCCAGGTAGGTGTCGGCCGCGCCGTCTTCGATCCAGACGATCCGGCGGACGATCCGGTCCAGGAAGTAGCGGTCGTGGGTGATGACCAGGAGGCTGCCCGGATAGGACTCCAGCGCCTCCTCCAGCTCCTCGCGGGAGCCGATGTCCAGGTGGTTGGTGGGCTCGTCCAGCACCAGCACGTTGTGCCGGCCGTAGATCAGCCGGGCCAGCAGCAGCCGGTTCTTCTCCCCGCCGGACAGGGCCGACAGCGGCTTGTTCACGTCGTCCTCGCCGAAGCCGAAGCGGGCCAGGAAGCCCCGCAGGTCGCCGTCGGTGGCCAGCGGGTCGAGCCGGCGCATCTCCTCGAGCGGCGACGAGGACAGGCTGTCCATCTTCTGGTCGAAATAGCCCACCGAGACGTTCCGGCCCCAATGGAACGTCCCGCCCACCGGCGGCAGCTGGTTGAGGACGGTCCGGAAGAAGGTAGTCTTGCCGGTGCCGTTCTCGCCCAGGATTCCCACCCGGTCGCCCCGGACCACCGTCAGGGCGAAGGGGAAGCGCACCAGCGGCGCACCGTAGCCCACCGCCAGGTGATCCAGCACCAGCACGGTGTCGGAGGAGCGCGGCACGCCGGACAGGTCCAGGGAGAGCCGGCGCGAGTCCTCGGTCGGCTTCTCCAGCCGGGTCAGCTTTTCCAGCATCTTCCGCCGGCTCTGGGCCTGCCGGGTCTTCTGGCCGTAGATGTTGCGGCGGATGTAGTCCTCGGTCTTCTCGATGAGCTGGCGCTGCTGCTCGAACTCGCGGCGCTGCTGCTCGACGCGCTTGTGCCGGTCGGCCTGGTAGCGGGTGTAGTTGCCCGTCCAGGAGGTGACGCGCCGGTTGTTGATCTCCCAGATCTGCCGGACCACCCGGTCGAGGAAGTAGCGGTCGTGGGACACCACGATGAAGGCCCGGTCCCACGTCTGCAGGAACTCCTCCAGCCAGCGGACCGCCTTCAGGTCGAGGTGGTTGGTGGGCTCGTCCAGCAGCAGCAGGTCGGGCTTCTGCAACAGCAGCCGGGCCAGGCCGAGCCGGTTGATCTGCCCGCCGCTCAGCACCCGGCAGGGCAGCTGCTGATCGGCCTCGGACAGCCCCAGTCCCAGCAGGACGGCCGCCGTGCGCTGGCGGAACGCGTAGCCGTCCTCCCGCTCGTAGCGTTCCTTGACGGTGCTGTAGCGGGCGAGCAACGCCTGCTGCTCCGCCGGGTCGGGGCAGTGGGAGATGGCGCCCTCCAGCTCGGTCATCTCGGCCTCCAGCCGGATCAACTCGTCGAAGACGGTCAGAGCCTCCTCGTAGACGCTGCGCTCCGGTTCGACCCGGACCTCCTGGTCGAGCTTACCCAGGCGCAGGCGGGAACGGGTCTCCACCTTGCCGGCCTCCGGCGCGACCTGCCCGGCGATGATGGATAGCAGCTGGCTCTTACCGGAGCCGTTGGGGCCCACCAGCCCGATGTGGTCGCCCTCGTTGACCTGCAGGCACACGCCGGCGAAGAGGTCGACCTCGGGATAAAACTTTGCGATGTTTTCCAATCGGATCAGCATTCCACACTCAAACGAACAGAATCACGAATTACAGACGGGCACCGATTGATAAGGATTAAGAGATTCAACGCAGATTCTCACTGATTGATTATGCTTTCTTATGATGAATGAACATGCATCAGCGCGAATCATAAGGAATTTGCGTTCATCTCCGTTGAATGCTGCCCTTCAATCCGTGTGCATCCGTGGTTCGTTCCGGCGATTCACCGATTCACCGATTCACCGGCTGATTCCGGCAGATCGAGCGCGCCGAGGGCGGCGTTGAGCTGCCGGACCTCCTCCCGCAGCCGGCCCTCCGCGTAGTAGCGGAGCACGGCGTCGGTGCCGGAGGAGCGGAGCTGGAACCATGCGCCGTCGAACTGGATGAAGGTCCCGTCGCCGGCCCAGAAGATGTCCTGCACCGGCGGGAAGACCAGTTGGCCGCCGGCGCGCGCCTGCAGCTCCGCCGTGACCTGCCCGGCGTTCACCTGGCCGGCGTCGAACCGGTCCGCCAGGCCGCGGAAAAACCGCACCGCCGCGTCCTTGCGGCGGTTGCCCGCGGCCATGGCCCGCTCGCGCGCCTCGCCCTGCAGCGACTCGTCGAACAGGGTGACGTCCCGGCGCTCGTAGAACCGGTTCCGGATGCCGTAACGGTCCAGCCGGTCGAGGTAGTATTCGGCGAAGCTCGAGCCCTCCCGGTGCAGCCGGGCGGCCAGCGCCAGCGCCAGCACCCCCACCTGGCAGGCGTCCTTCTCCCGCAGGGCCAGCATCTGCCGGGCGCCGGTGCGGCTGCGCAGCGGCTCCAGCCCGCCCATCGCCGCGCCGCCGCTTTCCTCGGCCATGAGCAGGATGCGCGAGTCGCGGGCGAAGCGGTGCTCCCGCCCGCGGGCGTCCTGCAGGGACAGCTCGCCGGCGCCGGCGCGGATCTGCTCCTCCAGCCGGGCGCAGGCGTTGCCGAAGTGCTTGAATCCCACCGGCGTGTGGAACACGGGCACATCGAAGCGCGCCGCCAGCTCCGCCAGCGAGCGGCTGGTGGGATACGTCTCCAAGAGCAGCCAGCGGTACCGGTCCAGAAGACCGGCCTCCCGGAGGTGTTCCAACCGGAAGGCCAGCAGCATGAAGTAGATCTGGTTGGGCTTGAAATAGACAATGGCCGGCTCGCCGGCGCCGCCGACCTCCAGCCCGTTGATTACGGCCTTTTTCGCCGCGGCGGCCGGCGCCTTGGTGACCATGTTGAAGCGGTCGCCGTCGGGGTCCCACAGGAAGAAGACGTCCGCACCGCCCGCAAGCAGGATTTCCTCGGCGCCGACATTCTTGTAGACCTGCCATTTGCCGGGGTCGACGCCGTGGTTCTCGCCGTCGACCACGCCGATGCCGTAGTAATCGGAGCGCTCCTCAAAGTGGCGGTACTCCACCACGCCACCCTGGCCTGCGGGTAGATCCAGCAGGGAGAAGATTCGCCGGGTCGTCCGGCCCATGGAACCGCCCTCTGTGGAGACGGCGGCCCGGAAGCCCCGCCGCCCGGCCTCGCGGACCCCGTCGAGCAGGTCGTCAGGGATGACGGTCTTGAGGTAGTCCACATAGGGCGCCGTGACGTCGAAATCGGCCCGGATGAGGGGGGAGTCCGCTCGGGCGAGTCGGATGACGTATTCGCCGGCGAGAGCCTCGCGGACGATGTCCCGCACGCCCGCCTCGATCACGGCCGCGCCCTCCAGCAGCTGCATACCGCTCCCGTCCATGGGCTTGCGACCTCCCTTGAAGCTCTGGGAGTGGCTGGCGGTGAAGTTCTCCCCCCCGGACAACTCCTCGTAGAAGCAGCCGAAGGAGGACATCCAGATGGGCGTGGTGCGGATCGGCCCGTCGGCGTCGCGCTCGCCGCGCACGCGGACGGCGATCCCGCGGGCGGCGTAGATCCGGGCGGCCAGGTCGATGAACTCCTGCGTCCACGGCCGCACCTCCCCGCCCAGGTGCACGGTGTCGCCGGACCGGTAGAGGCGGCAGGCGGCCTCGGTCAGGATGGCCATGGTGACGGGATTGAACGGCACGTCCAGATCGTGGAAGTCGTGGACGTTTTCCAGGTCCCGGTACCCCGCTGTGCCGAGCTGGAACCGTTCGGCCCAGGCGTCCAGGCGGTGGCGCCGGATGAGCCCGGCCGTCAGGGCGATCCGTTCCTCGCGGCGGGCGAAGGGCTCGAACAGCGGTGTCGGGGTCATGGCTCCTCCTGAAAAAGCTCCGGGGCCGGTCTGGGCGGCCGTCCCGCGAAGTGTCTGATTATACTGGAAAGGACCGGCCGAGGAAAGGACGAACGCGGGAGAGGCGGGCGTTTCCGAGAGTGTTGGGAATTCATCGGACCCCTTGTCCTGCGGGCAAACCACCCGCTCGAAACCGCCGCGGAGCTTCTCCACGATAAAAAAAAGGCAGCCCGAAGGCTGCCCTCTTAAAAAGGAGGGGTTATGAATATACTGGACAAATATTATGCCATTGCAACAGAAAAAATGTGACGAATATCACAAAATTACAAAAATTTTTACTCAAAAGGATATTTCACGGCGCGGATCGGCGATGGCGCAGATGCAGGAGGTACTCCACGTTCCCGTCGGCCCCGGTAATGGGCGAAGTCGTCTGCCCGCAGACCTCGTAGCCGGCGGCCGCCGCCGCGACGCGGATTTCTTCCAGCACCCGAGCGCGTACCGCCTCGCTGCGGACGATTCCGCCCTTGCCCACATCCCGAGGGCCGGCCTCGAATTGGGGCTTGACCAGGGCGACCACTTCCGTCGTCCCGGTGCCGCAGCGGTCCAGGAACTCCTTCAGAGGCGGCAGGACCAGGCGAAGCGAGATGAAGGACAGGTCCATCACCACCCGGCCGATGGCGGCGCCGGCGAAATCTCCCGGGGCAAGATGACGAGCGTTGTATCCCTCCAGCGCTGTCACCCGCGGGTCGCAGCGGATCCGCCAGTGCAGCTGCCCCCGCCCCACGTCCACGCACCACACCCGCGCCGCCCCGCGCTGCAGGAGGCAATCGGTGAAGCCGCCGGTGGACGCGCCCAGGTCCAAACACGCCTGACCGGTCACTTCGATTTGGAAGGTATCGAGGGCGTGGTCCAGCTTGAAGCCTCCCCGGCTCACGTACGGACCGGGGAGGGCCAGGAGCCGGATGGCGGCGTCGGCATCGACGCGGGCGCCCGCCTTGACCACTTTCTGCTCGTCCACCAGCACCTGGCCGGCCATGATCAAGGCTTTGGCTTTTTCGCGTGTTTCCACCAGCCCCCGTTCAACAAGGAGGCAGTCGATTCTTTCCTTGGCCATCCGTTGGCTTCCAGGAACTCTTCCACGGTTTCGACGATGCCGGGAGCATCGAGGCGGTAGCGCGCCCGCAGGATCTTCTGGGCGCCGTGGGTGATGAGTTTGTCGGGGAGGCCGACGCAGACGATGTCCTCAAACTCCACGTCCGCTTCCTGGAGGAACTCCAGCACGGCGCTGCCGAAGCCCCCCTGCAGGATCCCCTCCTCCAGCGTGACCACGAACCTTCCCGCCACGGCGTGCTTGATCAGCTCGGTGTCCAGCGGCTTGATGAAGCGGGCGTTGATGACCGTGCAATCGATCCCTTTGCGGGCGAGATCATCGGCGGCCTGCATCGCCGGCAGGACCATCTGCCCAATGGCCAGCAGGGCGACGTCGCGGCCCTGCCGGAGCTGCTCGCCCTTGCCGATGGGCAGGGCATGCGGCCGGGAGGAAATGTCGGCGCCCGTGGCGGCGCTGCGGGGGAACCGGATTGCCGCGGGGCCGTTGTGCTCCAGGGCGGTCAGCAGCATGTGCCGCATCTCCGCCTCGTCCTTGGGCGCCATCACCACCAGGTTGGGCAGGATCCGGAGGTAGGCCATGTCATAAAGGCCGTGGTGCGTGGGGCCGTCGTCCCCCACGATGCCGGCCCGGTCGAGGGCGAACGTCACGGGCAGGTTCATCAGGCAGACATCGTGGAACACCTGGTCGAAGGCCCGCTGCAGGAACGTGGAGTACACGGCCACCACCGGCCGAAATCCCTCGGCGGCCATCCCGGCGGCGAAGGTGACGGCGTGCTGCTCGGCGATTCCGACGTCGAAGCAGCGGTCGGGCAGCGCCTTCTTGAAGTGGTCCAGCCCTGTCCCGCTCAGCATGGCCGCGGTCACCGCGGCGATCTTCGGGTTCTCCCGAGCCAGTCCGGTCAGGGTTTCGGCGAACACGGAGGTGTACGTGGGCGAGCCCGGGGCCGCCAGGCCGCGGCCGGTGTCGATGTCGAACGGCGAGGCGCCATGCCACTTGTCAGGCTCGCGCTCGGCTGGGGGATAGCCCTTGCCCTTGCGCGTCACGACGTGCACCAGCACCGGCCCGCCCTTCTTCTTCGCCTCCTCCAGCGTCTGGATCAGGGCGGGGAAGCTGTGCCCGTTGACCGGGCCGATGTACTGCAGGCCCAGCTCTTCCAGCAGCTTGCCGGGGACGAAGAATGTCTTGATGGCGTCCACCAGGCTCTTGGTGGCCTTGACCACGTGGTCGCCGATGCCCGGGATCCCCTTGAGCACGGCCTGGACGTCGCGCGCGAACAGGGTGTACACCTGCCCGTCGATGATCCGCTTCAGGTAGCCCGACCAGGCCCCCACGTTGGGGGAGATGGACATCTCGTTGTCGTTCAGGATGATGATCAGGTTCTTTTGCAGGTGCCCGGCCTGGTTGATCGCCTCCATGGCCATGCCGCCGGTGAGTGCGCCGTCCCCGATCACCGCGATGACCTGGTTGGAGCGGCCGAGCATGTCCCGCCCGGCCGCCATCCCCAGGGCGGCGCTGATGGAGGTGGACGCGTGACCGGCGTTGAAGGCGTCGTATTCGCTTTCCTCCCGCTTGCAGAAGCCGCTGATGCCCTCGTACTGGCGCAGGGTGGGGAACCGGTCCCGGCGGCCGGTGACGATCTTGTGGGGATAGCACTGGTGGGAGACGTCCCAGATGATCTTGTCCGCCGGGGTGTTGAAGACGTAGTGGAGGGCGAGCGTCAGCTCCACCACTCCCAGGTTGGAAGCCAAGTGCCCACCGTTCTTGGAGACGACCTGGATCATCATCGTCCGGATCTCGCCGGCCAGTTGATCCAGCTCTTCCACGGAGAGCTTCTTCAGATCTGAGGGGAGATGGATATTCTCGATCATGACTCCCACCCGCTGAACTTGGGCGCCCATTATAGCAGAATAAAGCCTGCCGGACTCAAGTTTCTTGCCCTGTTGCGTTGTTTCGAAACTGGATTTACAATACCACCCAAGCGTTACGGCCCATTTCCGAACCGGACCGTCACCCGGAGGTGATGATGGACAACTGGCAACGCCGCAGCTGGCTGGCCTCCTCCAGATTCCAGTACGCGGTGCTCTTCTTCCTGGTTTTCTGGACCCTGGTGATCCTCGGGGTCCTGTACGCGGTGGTGAGCGACGTCACCACGTCCCTCTTCCTCTTTCTGCCGGATACGATGGAGGGGAAAATGCTGCGGCAGACCATCGGGCAGAAGACCAACCTGATTCTCCTCTCGACGGCCATCGGGATGCTGCTGATGGACATCCTGATCGGGGTCTATTCCCTGCAAAAGATCATCGGCCCTCTCCAGCGGTTCTACCGGCACATCCTGGACGACACTCGGAAGGGGAGGCTGTCCCCCCTCCACTTCCGCAAGGGGGACCATTTCCCCCACCTGGCGGAGGCGTACACCGCTCTGCAGGAACGGATCCATCCGGATTCCGGCGAAGCCGCTCCCTGAAATCCGGGACAGGCGGAGCTCCCTGGCGGCTTCAATCCTTTTTCGTGGAAATTTCCTTCTTGATTTCCTGAAGCGTCAGCTCGAAGCGGCTCTGGTGCTTGCTGCGCTCGTCGGGGGTCCTGACCACCATGACCGGGCAGGGGCTCATCTCCAGGACCCGGAGGGTGGTGTTACCCAAGGACGCGGGGGAGGCCGCCCCCGGCTGGTGGACGGCCATGATGATCATGTCGATGGCCTGGTCCTTGGCATACTCGACGATGCCCGCCCAGACCTCGTCGGCCTTGATGTGGACCTTCACCAAATCGACCTGGTCGAGGATGGTGCGGCTCACGCCGGCTTCGGCGTCGGACATGATCGTGAAGAAGAACTCGTTCAACTCGTCGAAGCTCCTCGCCTCCGTGGAGGTCATCACGTGCAGGAGGTGCAGACGGGCCCGGGCGGACCGGGCGATCATGACGGCATACTCCAGAATGTCCAGGGAGTAATTGGTGAACCGCATGGGAAAGAGGATATTCTTCACGATCTTCACGTCAGGGTCTCCTCGGCTCGGGATGAATCAACCACCTTCATTCTATTGCATCCCCGCCCGGGAAGGGAAGCGGAACCTGCGTCGGTCGCCCTTTAATCCCCCTTGACACGGCCAACTGTGCTATAATTCGCGCTGTCGATTTTGGAATACTCTGTCCGAATCGTCAATCCATGGATCAAACACTCCTCCTCCTCGCATTCCTCATCACCATCCTGGTCGCTTTCGCCGCAGCGATCTATTTCCTGAATCGCCGCTCCGTGGCGAACAAGCGCGCCAGCCACATCTTGACCTCCATCGAGTACACCGAAGAGGAGATGGATGCCGCCGAGCAGGAAATCAAGGAGATCAAGAGCCATCACCGGCGGATTTTCCGGATCTCGGGTTTCAAGTGGATCCTGAGCGTCGTCTTCACCCTGATCCTGCTTTTCCTGGCCACCTTCGAGTTCTGGGTTGACTTTTATCCCGCCCCGAAGCTCGGGCGGGCGTACCCGATCACCCTCCGGGCGGCCTATTCGTTCAGCCTCCACAAGATCTACTATTCGCCGGCCGACCCGGCTCTGATCGAGCGCGGCAAGATCATCACGCCGCGGGACCTCGAGCTGATCCAGGCCTACGAGGCACAGAAGCAGTATCCCTCCGTCAAGCAGCTTTTCGGCTATTACATCATCTTCCAGATCCTCACCCTGATGCTGGTCTTCTGGCTGACGCTGTTCTTCACCGAGCACTCCGAGGACGAGAACAAGAACCTGACCTTCATTTTCATGGTAATCCTCCTCGTGCTGATGGTGGCCAAATTCTCGGCCCTGACTTCCATCATTTCGCTGTATTACGTGCCCCTGTCGATGGTGGCCATCCTGCTGGCCATCCTCATTTTCAACCGGATCGTGCCCTCGGTCATCATCTTCGCCTCCCTGCTGATTGCCATCATCTGCGATTTTGACACCCAGGTGATGGTGGTGCTATTCGGCGGGGGCATGGTGACCATCTTCTGGCTCCAGAACGTGAAGAAGCGCTCGCAGGTGCTCTCGGCAGGCTTGATCGTCGGGATCACCAACCTCATCATCTACATCTCGATCATCCTGATGAAGGAGTGGCATCTCTTTTCGTCCGCGGTCAAGGAGAACGCCACCGCAGCGCTGCTCAACGGCGTGATCTCCAGCTTCCTGGCCCTGCTCCTCATCCCCATCTTCGAGAAGGTCTTCGGCTACCTGTCCCCGTTCCGCCTGATGGAACTCTCGGACCTGGATTCCATCCTCCTGCGCGAGCTCTACCTCAAGGCGCCTGGGACGTATCACCACTCGCTGTCGGTGGCGAACCTGGCGGAAATCGCCGCCAACGAGATCGGGGCGAACGCCCTGCTCCTCCGGGTAGGAGCCTACTATCACGATATCGGCAAGATGTTCAAACCCACTTACTTCGTGGAGAACATCCAGGCCCACGGGGAGAATCCCCACGACCGCATGCCGCCGTTCGCCAGCGCAAAGATCCTGAAATCCCACATCGTCCTGGGGATGGAGATCGGCAAGAAATTCGGTCTCCCCCGCAAGGTGCTGGACCTGATCCCCCAGCACCACGGCACCACGGTCATGGACTTTTTCTACGAAAAGGCGAAAACGAACCCGGAGACGGCCCACATTTCCGAACGGTACTTCGCTTACCCCGGCCCCCGGCCCCAGTCCAAGGAAGCTGCCATCCTGATGATCGTCGACTCGGTGGAAGCCGCCTCCCGCGTCCTGAGCGACCACTCCGAGGATACGGTCCGCAAGATGATCGAGAAACTGATCAACCACAAGCTCGAACAGCGGCAGCTCGACGAAGCCCTGCTGACTTTGGCCGAACTCCGGCGCATCGTCTATGCGCTGACCAAGGCGCTGTCGACCTCCACCCACAAGCGCATCGACTACCCGGAGGAGTCCGGCATCAACCGCCAGTTCGGCGCGAACGCCGGCGCGGCGTCGAACGGTCCCGCCCAACCGCAGGCGCCTGCCAACGCGCCCGCGGCCAACGGCTCCCCCACCAACGGCGGCGACTCCACGCCGCCGGCGCCGTCCCCGTCGAACGGGCCTGCCGCTGCTTCCTCCGGCCGTTTCCCCGCGGCCGCTCCCATGGAATCGGGCGGAGGGAAGCGCAAGCACTCCAAGTGAACCTTTCAGACCGAGTAGACAAGGAGTAACGATGACCCGCGAGATGATCTACACGCCGTTAGCCCCCCAGGCCCTCGGCC
>CAYPNP010000012.1:0-102709 GCA_964412195.1 uncultured Acidobacteriota bacterium
CAACAGCACGTAAGCGCCGTCGTCGGACGGTACCGCATGATAGATCCAATCGAAGCAGGCGATCTGGATGATCCGGCGGGAATCCGGATGGGCGAGCACACAGATGCCGCCGCCGCGACTGGGGTGCGTTCCTCCGGCCCACGTGTTCAGGCTTTCCAGCCAGTCGAGCTTGCGCGTGCTACCTTCCTCCAGGATCGTCCGCTCGCTGACCACGCGGAAGCGGAAGGGGCGGATATCGTCCATGTCCGCGACGGTGGTGGCGTAGCGGAGCAGCGCCGCGTCCAGCGCCAAGACCGCCAGCGGGAGTCCGGCGATCAATCCGAACGCCAGGGCGCCGTTGCGCCACGGACGGAACATCCGATGCGCCCGGTACATACACGCCAGCGCGCCGGCGAGCCCCAAGATGAAGATGCCCGCCAGGAAAATAGCCACTCCTTGTCCCAGCGCGTCCAAGCTCATCCCGAGCGCCCATGCCAGCCCGCTCCAACGCCCTATGGCGGCGACGGTGATCAGGGCGCCCAGGAGGAGGAGCACTGCCCCTCCGACCGAGGGCGCTCCCAGTCCCGCCAGAGCCCCCAGCAGGAAGGCCGCCAGTGTCAGACCGACCACCATCAGAACGCCCAGGGTCCCGCTGGCGGGTGGTTGGAAGAAGAGGCGGAACAGGCCGGCCATCAGCGCGCCGCCCAGCACGATTTGAAGCCACCCGGTCAAGAGCTTCCCGGCCAGCACCCGCCCGCGGGAGAGGGGGAACGTCCAGACCAGCGCCCAGTACTCCTGCTGGAACAGCGTCAGGCCGGCCAGGAACGACAGCAACGGCAAGACCAGGACGAAGCCGCCGTGGAACAGCACCTCCAGCAGGTCCGCGGTGCGGAAGTCCCGGAATGTCCAGCCCGTCGCGGACACCAGCCAGGCCGCCACGACATACAGGATGGACAGGCCGGACACCCAGAGCGTTCTCTGAAAGTCCTTACGCCACATGGTCACCTCCCAGGTGCCGGACCGCCAGGTCTTCCAGCGACGGCACGGATCCGTCGGCGGCGGCCTGCCGCTTGAGTTCCTCCACCGTCCCCTGGAGCCCGATCCGTCCGTCGCGCAGGAACGCGGCGTGGGTCAGCACCCCCTCCACCTCCGCCGGCAGGTGGGTGGCAAAGAGAATGGTCACCTCGCGCTCGGCCAGCTCCTCCACGATGGTCCGGTAGAGCTGCCGCCTGGCCAGCACGTCCAGCCCCAGGGTCGGGTCGTCCAGCAGCAGCACCTCGCTGCGGCGCCCCAAGGCCGTCAGCAGCGAGACCAGCCCCTGCTGGCCCCGGGACAGGCGGCCGAAGCGCCGGTCGGCCGGGATGCCGTATTCCGCGAGCTTGCCCGTCACATACGCCTCGTCCCAGCCGGGGAAGATGCGACGGCAGAAATCGCCGTAAGCCCGCACCGTCATCCAGGGGTAGATCTGGGGCGTCTCGGGCACGGAGGCCATCCGACGCTGGAGCGGCACCCGCTCGCGCCAGGGCTCCAGGCCCAGCACCCGCAGCCGGCCCGCCTCCGGCGGCACCAGGCCGTTGAGGAGGTGCATCAGCGTCGTCTTGCCGGCGCCGTTCGGCCCCAACAGGCCCATCACCGCACCGCGCGGCACCGCCAGGCTTGCGCCGTCCAGCGCCCGGTGGCCGGGGTAGCTGTAGCTTATTTCTTCCAGCAAAATCACCGCGTCACTCATGGTCGATCTCCTTCATCAGCCGGACCAGCTCATTGGTGGTGAATCCCAAAGCCTTTCCCTTGGCCAGGAGCGTCCGCAGCTCGGCACGCACCGCCTCGCACCGCTCGACGTCCAGGACCTCGACCGGCTTGCCGCTGGCGGCGAGGAAGCAGCCCCTGCCCTGCCGGGTCTCCAGCAGGCCCTCCTGTTCGAGCTCGCGGTAGACCTTCGCCACGGTGTTGGGATTGACGGTGAGCTGCACCGCCAGCTGCCGGATCGGCGGCAGCTGGTCGCCGGGCCGGAGCGCCCCCGACAGCGCCAGTAGCCGGATCTGCGCCTTGATCTGCTCGAAGAGCGGGAGGGGGGACCGAAAATCCAAGCTGAGTTTGATCATCGGCATGTTCCCAATTGTGTCACTGTACTATTACAATAATACAGTTGACCAGAATCTGTCAAGAGGTTTTTTCAGCCACAGTGTCCGCCGGATTGTTGTTTTGTGACTGCGCCCCAAATCCCATGTTTTCCAGTCATGGCGTGGTTCCGCGCGACTGCCGCGCATCATATTTCCGGCAACAACCGTCGGGCGAGTGCCGATAAGTAGAAAAAGCGGAAAGCCGCAGTCTGGAAAGGGGATGGACTCGGGGAGTGCCGCTCTTTGCACAAAAATGGTATTATATTTACCAAAAGGCTGTATCTGTCAGGAGGGAAATCATGGAAATCCATCGTGTCGGAGTATCGGCCCCCCTCAGCGAGACTCCCACCGAGTCCGTCGCCCCGAAGGAAACGCCCAAAACTCAAGCTTCCGTCCCACAACCGTTCCAGAACGACACGATCGTGTCAGCCGAGGATCACTGGAGCAGTGATCCTCCCGATCACATGAGCTGTGATCCTCCCGATCAAATGAGCTATGATCCTCCCGATAACTGGAGCTATTTTAATCCCGAGGGTCCCTCCCATCCTCCCGAAAGTCCCTCCCATCGATGGTCCCGGGGTGACGCGATCGTGTCCTCCTATTCCCCCGCGCTGGACCTGGGGATCTCCTCGGCAAACTACTCCACGCCCCCACTCGCCACACAGGCAGAAGAATCCAAGGTTGAAGGCAGAAATACCCATCGCGTGCGTCCGGATGAAGATGATGTTCTGTCGGGAGTACACGAAGCCTGGAAGCAGTCGGGGGATAGTATCCTCAAAAACATGAGGTGAGATGTCCCGGTATCCAGGCAGGAGAAATGTCAGCCTGACTGGTTGTCCCCCGACGGATTTCCCACGCCGACATGAAACTGACTGTGAGTGCTTCCAAGGGAAGAATCAGAGTGGGCAGTTTGGAGGCAGCTCATGATGTCGATTGGCAGTTTTCTCCCATCGGAGCAGCCCCAAGACTTGTCGGCCGAAAGCTTCGTTCCCGATCACACCCAAAGCGTCGCCACCGTCCCACTGGAGGCCTTCCCTACTGACGCCATCCAGACAGGGCCGGAACCGGCGATGAACCCTGAGGGCGCCGTTCCTCATCTTTCTGAGAATTCGGCTGTTTCTGGGGGTATGCAGCCGGTGGAATCATCTCTCCGGAAACACTCGAATCCGGCGGCTCAACCGGTGGTAGAATTGGCGGAGGAGAAGTCGTTGAAACTGCAGAAGAGCGAACAGTGGCACAGCCATTTGATGCAGACGCTCTCCAACATGAGGAAACCGACCGATGGGAGTTTGAACAACATCACGGACAACATCAAATGATCTTGCGTAAAATCGCGATCGCATCCCTCTTCTTATGGATCCTGTCGGCTTGCGCCACGGCGGCGGTCGCAGAGCAGAGCGTCGCCTCCCTGGCGACCAAGTCCAAGACCGCCCCGGCCGGGACCAAGAAGGCGCGCACATACACGGACGCGGACCTGCAGAAATCCAGGGGCCGCCTGACCCAGTCCCAGGTGCCGCCCGCGCCCGTCGGGACCGACGAGACCCCCCAGTCCGACGCTTCCGCCCCGCCCCAGAGCGCGGAAGACCTGGCCGGCTATTACTACGACAAGTTCCGGCAGCAACTCAACTGGCTGGACCGCACCCGCCAGCGCTTTGAGGATGCGGAGCGGCTGTACGCCGACGCCACCGCCGGCTACACCCTGGGCTGGCCCGTGCGCACGGCCGCGGCCGGGGGCGCAGGCGGCGCGGTGTCCGCCACGACCACCGCCGGCAGCCTCAGCCCCGAGCTGTGGGCCCTCGCCGAGATCCAGCGCGAGCGCATGGAGCGGGCCCGGAGGACCATGAACGCGGCGGAGAAAGGCCTGGCCGACCTCCGGGATGAAGCCCGCCGAAAGGGCGTCCCCGCCGGCGTGTACCGCCGCGCCGCCCGAGACTGGCAGAAGGACAACCCCGACGCCCCCGCCCCGCCCCCCTGAGCCGTCCGGTTTTCAATTGAGCCACAATCGCGAATTGGCGACGCGAAGCCACATGGATTGTCGAGAACCCATCCAGAATCCGGTGACGCGCACATCCGCTTGAATCCGCATCCAGCTTTTGGCATGATGTCGTGGCGATGGCATCCAAATGCCTCATTGTTATAAACTTACGGGACCGGGAGATGGTTGCAGGATCCTGTGGCAGAGAGTGGCCCCAGCTCTCTGTGACAAAGAGTGGACTCAGCCTTCGCCCCAGCCTTCGCTCCGGTCTTCAAACCGCTTGAGGCAGATTGACGCGGATGAACGCGGATGGATATTCGGATTCGACCGTTGAAAATCCGCGTTAATCCGCGTCTGATGAAGGGAGGTTTCTTCGTGAGATACCGGTTGCGGATTTCCCCAATACGACATGGCGAGGATGAGCGCGCGGAGACAGGTATGGGTTGGCTCGGGATACTGCCTCGAAACCAACGCAGCAGTTTTCTCATCTCATGGGCTTCGGCAAGTTTGGAGCGTCCGTCTTCGTTGACAGGGTACTGAAATCATCTGATAATGCCGGCAGATGACTCCCGGGCACGAGAACGCCGGACCGGCCGGCGGGGCGGTAGTCCCGTCTGGCTTCAATCCCGAATCCGACGGCAGGTGGCATGAGCAACGAGCAGGAATTCGACGTGATCGTCCTGGGCAGCGGCCCGGGCGGCGAGGGCGCCTCCATCCGGCTGGCCAAGGAAGGCAGGCGCGTGGCCGTGGTCGAGCAGCACACGGAGGTGGGCGGCACCTGCACCCACGCCGGTACCATACCCAGCAAAGCCCTGATCTGGATCGCCCAGCAGCTCGTGGAGAACCGGCACAACCGGCTGCACCAGGCCGCCGGCATGTGCCTCCGCGTCGGTTTCGAGAAGATGATGGAAGTGGTCCACCAGGTGGTCCGCTTGCAGATCCGCGAGCGGGAGGGCTACTACGACCGCAACGACATCGCCATTCTCCACGGCCGGGGCCGCTTCACCGGCTCGCACACCGTGGAGGTCACCGGAGCGGACGGTGTTCCCCGCCCCTACCGGGCGGAGCACTTCGTGGTGGCCACCGGCTCGGTGCCCCACCGCCCGGCGGATGTGGATTTCAGCCACCCCCGCGTCGTGGACAGCGACACCGTCCTGGACCTGGAGGAGCTGCCCAAGAGCATCACCATCCTGGGGGCGGGAGTCATCGGCACCGAGTACGCCTCGGCGTTCCGGCACCTGGGCGTCAAGGTGAACGTGGTCAACATGGCCGAACGCATCCTGCCCATCCTGGACGACGAGATCAGCGAGGCCCTCAGCTACCACCTCCGCGAGCAGGGCGCCATCCTCCACAACGGGGAGGCGTTCGACTGCCTGGAGCTGCAGGACGACGGCGTGGTGTGCCACCTGAAGTCCGGCAAGGCGACGCGCTCCGACGTTTTCTTCTGGTCCGTCGGGCGGGACGGCAACTCCCGCGGGCTCGGGCTGGAGGAGCTGGGCGTGGAGGTCAACAAGCGCGGCCACATCCGGGTCAACGCCGACTTCCAGACCGCCGTGCCCCACATCTACGCCGTGGGCGACGTCATCGGCCACCCCGGCTTGGCCAGCGCCTCCTATGACCAGGGCCTGATGGCCGGCACCCACATTTTCTACGGCCACCGTCGCTACGAGCCGAACAAGCACATCCCCACCGGCATCTACACCATCCCCGAAGTCGGCGCCGTCGGCCAGACCGAGCGTGCCCTGACCGAGGCCAAGGTCCCCTACGAGGTGGGCCACGCTTTCTTCCGCAACCTGGCCCGTTCCCAAATCACCGGACAGGCCGTGGGCATGCTCAAGATCCTGTTCCACCGGCAGAGCCTGGAGGTGCTGGGTGTCCACTGCTTCGGGCATGAGGCATCGGAGCTGGTCCACCTGGGGCAGGCGGTCATGTCCCAGCCCGCGGGCGCCAATACCCTCCTCTATTTCGTCAACACCACCCTGAATTACCCCACGCTGGCGGAGGCGTTCCGCGTGGCCGCCCTGAACGGCCTGAATCGCGTGGCCAAGGCGTAGGCCGGGCGTTCGGCCGCAAACGCCCACCTCCGGCTGCTGCCAGCCGGCGGATCATGGGCCGAATTGTGCCTGCAATTGGAAGATGAGGGGCCTGGTGACGGGCGGCAGCCCCGCAACAGCGGTCAGCCGACCAGCAGGCCGTTCAGCAGCCAGCACGCCGCCAGGATGGCGGTCGCGAACGGATACCCCACCAGGCCGGACCGGCCCGGGACGGTCAGGCGCATGTCGCGCAGGCGCGTTCCCAGGGCATAGCCCACCGGAAGCAATAGTCCGGACGCCAAGGCAGCCGGCAAGCCCTTGGACGAAAGGTAAGCCAGGAAACCACCGGCCGCGTTGACGCTGAGCAGCGGGCGGCAGGGCTGGACGTAGACCCCCAGGGAATAGAATGCGGCCACGCCGAGCAGGGCGGCCCCCACGCCGGCGGCCCCCCGGAGGATGACGCTCCGCTCCATGCGGCGCCCGGCGACGGCCGCAATCCCTGACAGGGCCGCGCCGTTGAGGAGAACCGCGATGCACGCGTTGGAGTTGCAGAAGAACGGCGGCTGGAACACCGGGATGGCCAGCACCTTGCAGAGGGCGGCCACGGCGGTGACGCCCAGGATCGCGTAGGTGCGCCGGTACAAAGCCAGGCCCAGGGCCATCAAGCCCATGCCGAGGCCGGACAGGACCGCGCTGCGGTAGGGCAGGCCGGCATTCCGCATGATGATGCTGACGACGATCTCGGCAAGGCCCAGCAAAGCACCGCACAGGGCGAGGACGGCCAGGCTCGGGCGGTCCGTGGACGGATTGGACTCCTGAGATCCCATGATGTTTCTCCCACCGAATGAAATACTCCCCAATGAAGGAATCTTAGAACGGCCCCGTGGGAATGTCAAACTTCTTCCGTCGGCGTTTCACCCGGCGGCGGGGGGGGGGGGGGGTGCCCCCCCCCCCCCCCGGGCAGAAATGGCCGGGGCCGCCCCGAAACCAAAGGCCCCCAGACGCTGCGCAATTCATCCGCCGCCCAAATGCGGAGCTCTTCCAGCACCCGGGCGTCGATCCGGAGCAGAAAGGTCTTCTGCCCGCTCATGGTGTCACTGGTACAGCGTGCCGGCGTTGACGATGGGCTGGGCGGCCCGTTCGCTGCACAGCACCACCATCAGGTTGCTCACCATGGTGGCCTTGCGCTCCTCGTCGAGCTGGACCACCTGGTTGCGGGCCAGACGGTCCAGGGCCATCTCCACCATGCCCACGGCGCCATCGACGATGCGCTGGCGCGCAGCGATGATCGCGCCGGCCTGCTGCCGCTGCAGCATGGCGGCGGCGATCTCGGGGGCGTACGCCAGGTGGCTGATGCGGGCCTCGAGCACTTGCACGCCGGCCTTGGCCAGGCGCTCCTGGATCTCGTTCTGCAGGTGCGACGCCACGGCGGCGGTGTGGCCGCGCAGCGACGTGGTGGCGTCCTCGTGGCTGTCGTACGGGTACGCCGTGGCCAGGTTGCGCACGGCCGCCTCGCTCTGGACGTGGACGAAGTTCTCGTAGTCGTCCACCTCGAAGCAGGCCTCGGCGGTGTCCACCACCTTCCAGACCACCACCGCGGCGATCTCGATGGGATTGCCGTCGTGGTCGTTCACCTTGAGCCGGGCGGTCTCGAAGTTCCTCACCCGCAGGGACACCGGCTTCTTGCTGTAGAACGGATTCGCCCAGCGCAAGCCGGGCCGCCGGACGGTGCCCCGGTAATCGCCGAAGAGCTGCAGCACGACGCCCTGGTTGGGATTGACCACGAAGAGGCCGCCGAAGCAGATGCTGTCGACGATGAGGACGAAGACCCACACGAAGATCAGGAACACCCCGCCGCCGGCCTCGGCTCCGCGGATGGCGGTCACCAGGCCCCAGATGGACAGGCCGAGGACCACCAGCTGGAGCAGCAGGGCCACCAGGCCGTTGGACGCGGAACGTTCTCTCTCGTTGATCATGTTGCCTCCTGTGATATCTATACGATATCATAATGGTATAGTCACGGGAGATGTTTGTCAACGGGAGATTCCATACCATCCAAACCGCCGATCCAGCAGGGGAGGGTGGACTGGCCGCACTCTACCCCGGGACACGCTCCCGGCGGGGGAAACCGCCCGTGCGTCCAGCTATGGATCAAGCGATAATCGGCTGTCTCCCTCCCCGCTCCCCACGTCCGAAACCCGAAGTTGGATCTTCACTCTGGTTCACAGCCCTGCATCCGATTTTCAGGTTTCATCCTGCGGAAGGGGCGGGTCTGTCACTCGCGCCTCGTCTCCTGCTCCTTCCACGACTTGGCCCCCCGTTTTCTGCTCACAGTATTCACTGCACGACGATCCTCCCCTTCATGCCCATGCTGGCGTGAACCGTGCAGACATAGTAGTAGGTGCCTGGCGTGTTGAACACGACATCGCCGCCGCCGAAATCCACCGTGAATCCCCCGTTTGAAGTGTTGCCATTGGCGTCCCAGGTCGCTTGGCTGACTTCCACGGCGTTGTGGATGGAGTCCAGCTGGAATCGGACCGTGTCCCCGGCGTTGACGGTCAGAAGGGACGGTGTGAAGGTGAAGCCCGAGTTGGTGACGGTGTGCATCATGGGCATGGTGCCCGAGCCCGGGACCATGACCACCGGGATGGAGGTGAGCAGCGCACCGTCCGTGAGGAGGCCCGCGACCACCAAGCCCTCCTGCTGGGTCACGACCTCGAGGTAGCCCTCGAAATTGCTGAAGTCCACGTCCGGAAACAGGTCGGTGACGAAACGCGCGGTCTGCGTGCCCGGCACGAACGCCGGCAGGGGCGGATTGATTGTGGCATCGTTGCGGATGACATTGCCGTTGGTGTCTTTGAGACGGAAGGCGATTACCGCCTCGCCTGCCCCGGCGTTGACCACGGCCACACCGGTGTTGACGGTTCCGCCGGCAACGACCGGGACGGCCCAATCGTGCGCCATGCCGGTCTGGTACCGCGCCGTCACCACACCCACCTTGCCCGCGGTCGTGCCGCCGCTGCTAAAGGTGAAGATCACTGACCCATACACGTGAGTGCGGGGATCCGGAGAACCGCCGGCATCGACGTCGAAAAGGCCCCATCCGACCACCAAGTCCGGTGAGGAGGGGGTCAGGTCGATGTAGCGGACGCTGCCGGCAGGAAGGCTGACGGCAAGCTGGGACACCGGGTTCCCGTTGACCTGCACGGTGAGCGCAGAACCGTCCTGGTGGTAGAAATACAGGGTTCCGTCGACGGCGGTGGCTGTGCCGGGATTCATCAGCACCATTTGAGTGGCGTAGCCTCCACCGACGGCAAAGTGGGGAAATATCAGATTTTGGTCAATGGTATGCCCCATGTAACCGCCCTGGGCGCTCAGCACTGCGCCCAAGGCGGCAAAGGCGACCAGCCAAATCGGGAAGCGAGTTTTCATCGTTGTCCTCCAAAAGAATTCGTTACCAGGAATATAGATTGCCCTGGGTTGTGTTCGGTTCGCCGATCCACCCGGAATGCCTCTGGCGCACCGTGTCCCGGCGAGCGATGCAAGGGCCAGATGTGTGTGATTAATTATTCTGACTGCGATGTTCGATGTTCAATGCTCGATGTTCGAGGTTCGCTCCCCGCCCCCCTGTCCTTTCACTCGCAGCCGCCCTCACACTCTCAGCACGGCCGCTCCCCGCTCCAGCCGGCTGTGCTTGAGCCGCCGCAATGCCTCGTTGGCCTCCTCCAGGGGAAACTCCTGGACGTCGGTGCGGATCGGGATGGCGGCGGCCAGCTCCAGCAGCTCCCGCGCGTCCTGCCGGGTGCTGGCCGTGACGCTGCGCAGGACCTTCTCCTGGTAGAGGTGGCGGTCGTAGTCCAGGGGCGGGACCTCACTCATCCAGATGCCGGCCAGGGCGACGGTGCCCCCCCGGTCCAGCCGCTCCAGCGCCCGGGGCACCAAGCCGCCGGCGGGGGCAAAGATGACGCCGGCCTGCAACGGCCGGCCGGGATCCTCCTCCGCCCCGCCCGCCCAAGCTGCGCCGAGGCGCCGGGCCAGGGCGCGGTGCTCTTCCGAGCGGGTGAAGACGTGGACGGCGCAGCCCCAATGCCGGGCGATCTGCAGGGCGATGTGGGCCGAGGCGCCGAAGCCGTACAGGCCGAGGGCCTCGCCGGGCTGGATGCCGGAAAGCCGGAGGGACCGGTACCCGATGATGCCGGCGCACAGGAGGGGGGCCGCCTCGTGGTCAGGGAAACCGGGGGGGATCGGGTAGGCAAACGCCTCGTCGGCGAGCATGAATTCGGCGAATCCGCCAGGTTCGTGGTAGCCGGTGAAACGGGCGTCGGGGCACAGATTCTCCTGGCCGTTGCGGCAGAACCGGCAGCGGCCGCACGTGCGGTGCAGCCATGGTACCCCGATCCGGTCGCCCGGCCGGAAGGCCGTGGCGCCGGGCCCGGCGGCGTCCACCCCGCCGATGACCTGATGGCCGGGAATGACCGGCCGGCCGTGGAGCGGCAGGTCGCCCTCGACCACATGCAAGTCGGTGTGGCAAACGCCGCACACGGAAACCCGGATCCGCACCTCCCCCGGCCCCGGCTCGGGCACGGCCACGTCGCGCGGCACCAGCGGCGACTCGCCGACGGGCGCCTGCCGTTCCACCACCATCGCCCTCATCTCCCACCTCCAGGAGATCTCACCACATAGGCACAAAGAACACAAAGAATATCATGATGTATAGGACCGATCCCTTGATTCCGTGAAAAAATATAGATGAATTCTTTGTGCCCTTTGTGCCTTTGTGGTGAAAATTATTGGCCGAGGGCGGCGAGGCGGATGCCGTCCAGCTCCGCGGCGCTGAACACGCCCTCGCGGTGAAGGGCCAGAAACTCCTGGGAGACCGTCTGATCGAATAGGAAGATGTCGTCGGAGTTCACCGTCACCCGCACCCCCGCGTCGCACAGCCGACGGATCGGATGCTCCCGCAGGCCCGGCACCCGCCCGAGCGCCACGTTGCTCGACGGGCAGACATTGAGCTGGACGCCGCGCTCCCGGAGCCAGCGCATCACTTCCGGGGAATCCGCCGCTCCGATGCCGTGCTGGACGGCGTCCAGTTCCAGGATCTCCACCGCCCGTCGCACCGACTCCGCCGTCCCGAACTCCCCGGCGTGGGCCTTGCGTTTCCAGTCCAGCGCCTTCGCCCGCCGGTAGAACGGTGCGAACTCGCGGATATCCCGCAGATTTTCCGGCCCGTACAGGTCCACCGCGCGGAAATATCCGGTGGCCTCCGCCTTCTCGAAGTACGCCTTCATCTGCGCCAGGTCGCCCGCCCGGTTGAGGCCCAACTCCGGACGGAAGTCGATTTCCGGCGCCTCCGCCCGGTGGATCGCCTGCAGGATCGCCACTGCGGTATCGACGCCCTCGGGATAGAATTCGAAGATGACCGTGTCGTAGCTCATCTCCAGCACGGTGACGCCGTCGGCCCGCGCCTGGCGGAAGGCCGCCCGGAGACCGAACTCCATGCCCGCCCGGGTGCGGGCCAGCGGCCGCCAGACCTCCCCCAGGTAGCGGTGCATGCCGGTCAACCCATCCAGGGGCAAAGGCGGAACCGGCACGGGGCCGCCCAGCCAGGCCTCCCATTCCCGGCGGTTCCCGGCGAGGATCCCGTGACAGTGGAGGTCGCCCTTGGGGACGCTTCGCAGTCCGTCCAGGTTCTCCGCCGCCAGCGCTTGTCGGAAAGCCATGCTCGCTGAATCCATTGTCCCGCTTGCCTCCCTCCGTTGCGGGACATTATGCCGTGGCGGGGGAGGAATCTCAACCGGTTTGCGAAAGGGGTTGGCAAGGGGGGCGGTGGGTGGTTAGAATGAGGGGGACGGTTGTCGATTACGATGACGATTACGATGACGATGACGATTCACGAGTACGATCGGTCATCCGTTATCGGTCTCCGGTCATCTGCAGAGCACGAGCACGTGAAGAAGGACCTGCACCATCTCATTGAGCAGTTCATCGAACACCTGCGGTACGAGCAGAACGCGTCGCCGCACACGGTGACCAATTACGCCATCGACCTGCGGGCGTTCGCCGCGTTCTTCACCCGCACCGGCGCCGACGGCAAGCCGGTGACGCCGCCCGTGGCCGACCTCGACCCGCTGAGCATCCGCGAGTTCATGGGCTGGCTCTACCAGCAGGGCCTGACCAAGCAGTCCATCTGCCGGAAAATGTCGGCTCTGCGGTCATTCTTCAAGTACCTTCTCCGGGCCGGAGTACTGGAGAAGAACCCAGCCGCCGGCGTCGCCATGCCGCGCAAGCCCCGCAAGAACCCGACCTTCCTGGATGAAGATCAGACCCGCCACCTGCTGGAAGCGCCCGATCCCGGCACCCGCGCCGGCGTCCGCGACCGGGCCCTGTTCGAGCTGCTGTACGCCACGGGCGTGCGCGTCAGCGAGCTGACCGGACTCAACCTGGAAGACCTGAGCATGGCCGAAGGGTTGATCCGGGTGCGGGGGAAACGGCGCAAGGAGCGGCAGGTGCCGTTCGGCGAGCACGCCGCCGGGGCGCTGGAGGCCTGGCTCCAGGAGCGCAGCCTGATCCTCGGCGGGGCGAAGGAAGGGATCCGGGACCCGGCCGCCGTCTTCCTCAACCTGCAGGGCGGCCGCCTCTCCGCCCGTTCGGTCCGCCGGATCCTCGACGGCTACATCCACCGGGTGGCCGTGCGGCTGCGCATCTCCCCCCACACCCTGCGCCACTCCTTCGCCACCCACCTCCTCAACGCGGGAGCCGACCTCCGGGTGATCCAGGAGCTGCTGGGCCACGCCAGCCTGTCCACCACCCAGAAGTACACCCACCTGTCCATCGAGCAGCTGCTCAAGGTGTACAAGAAATCGCACCCGCATGCGTGAGTCGGTGAGTCGGCTGAGTCCGGACATCGGACAGCGGACCTCGGACATCGGATTTCGGAAATCGGACATAGAGGACCGGATTTCAGGGATCGGGGATCCGTTTCAGACTCCTGAAGACCGAAGTCCGAAACCCAAGGGCCGAAATCCGATGTCCGAAGTCCGATGTCCGCGGATTGAGTTCGACGTTCAGCGTTCGATGTTCGATGTTCGATGTTCGATGTTCAGATTGCCTGAACCACCGAACGGCCCACCCTACCTTTTCTTCCCGCCGATGATCTCCTCGGCCAGGTGCGCCGGCACCGGCTCGTACTGGCCGAAGTGCATGGTGTAAGTGGCCCGGCCCTGGGTCAGGGACCGCAGGTCGGTGGCATAGCCGAACATGTCGCCCAGGGGCACCTGGGCCGAGATCACCTGGGTGCTGCCGCGGTGCTCGAGGTTGGAGATCCGGCCGCGGCGGGCGTTCAGGTTGCCGATGACGTCGCCCATGTACTCCTCTGGCGTCACCACCTCCACCTTCATGACCGGCTCCAGCAACACCGGGCCGGCCTTGCGCGCGCCCTCCTTGAATCCCATCGAGCCGGCGATCTTGAAAGCCATCTCGGACGAATCCACCTCGTGGTAGGTCCCGTCGTAAAGGCTCACGCGGATGTCCACCATCTCGTAGCCGGCCATGACGCCCGTCTCCATCGCCTCGGCGATGCCCTTCTGCACGGCGGGTACGTATTCCCTCGGGATGGCGCCGCCGACGATCTTGTTCTCGAACTCGAAGCCGCTCCCGGGAGGCAGCGGCTCCAGGCGCAGCCGGACGTGGCCGTACTGGCCGTGGCCGCCGGTCTGGCGCACGAACCGCCCCTCGGCCTCCACGGCCTTGGTGATGGTCTCGCGGAAAGCCACCTGGGGCTTGCCGACCCGGGCTTCCACGTGGAACTCGCGCAGCATCCGATCGACAATGATCTCGAGGTGCAGCTCGCCCATGCCCGAGATGATGGTCTGCCCGGTCTCGTCGTCCACCCGCACCTTGAAGGTGGGGTCCTCGGCCATCAGCTTTTGCAGGGAAACGCCCATCTTGTCGATGTCGGCCTGGGTCTTGGGCTCGATGGCCACCGAGATGACGGGGGCCGGAAAGTCGATGGACTCCAGCAGGATCTGGTGGTCCTTGTCGCAGATCGTGTCGCCGGTGCTGACCTTTTTCAGGCCCACCGCCGCGGCGATGTCGCCGGCCAGCACCTCCTGGATCTCCTCGCGCTTGTTGGCGTGCATCTTGAGCAGCCGGCCGATCCGCTCCTGCTGCCGCTTGGTGGTGTTGTAGACGGCGGAGCCGCTCTTCAAGGTGCCGCTGTACACGCGCATGAAGGCCAGCGACCCGACGTAGGGGTCGGCCATGATCTTGAAGACCAGCGCGCTGAAGGGCTCGTCGTCGGCGGACTTGCGCTCGACCGTGTTGCCCCGGTCGTCCGTGCCCTGCACCGGCCGGATGTCCAGCGGCGACGGCAGGTAGTCCACCACCGCGTCCAGCAACGGCTGCACCCCCTTGTTCTTGAAGGAGGCACCGCACATCACCGGCGTGAAGCGCAGGGCTAGCGTGCCGGCACGGATGCACCGTTTCAGCTCTTCCTTGGAGATCGCCTTCCCCTCGACGTACTTTTCGAGGATGTCGTCGTCGACTTCGGCGGCCGTCTCCACCAGCCGCTCGCGAAAGCTCTCCGCCTCGGCGCGCAGGGCGTCGGGGATCTCCTCCTCGACGTACTTGGCGCCCAGGGTCTCGTCCCGGTACACGTAAGCCTTCATCTCCACCAGGTCGATCACGCCCAGGAATTCGTCCTCCCGCCCGAGCGGCAGCTGGATGGCCACCGGGGTGGTGTCGAGACGCGCCTTCATCATGGCCATGCAGTTGATGAAGTCCGCGCCCGGCCGGTCCATCTTGTTGACGAAGGCGATGCGCGGCACGCCGTAGCGGTCCGCCTGGCGCCACACCGTCTCGGACTGGGGCTCGACGCCGCCGACCGCGCAGAAGACCGCCACCGCGCCGTCCAGCACCCGCAGGGAGCGCTCGACCTCCGCGGTGAAGTCGACGTGGCCCGGCGTGTCGATGATGTTGACGCGGTGGTCGCGCCAGAAGCAGGTGGTGGCAGCCGAGGTGATGGTGATGCCGCGCTCCTGCTCCTGCACCATCCAGTCCATGGTGGCGGTGCCCTCGTGCACCTCGCCCATGCGGTGGGTGATGCCGGTGTAGAAAAGCACCCGCTCGGTGGTGGTGGTCTTGCCGGCGTCGATGTGGGCCATGATGCCGATGTTGCGGGTCTTCTCCAGCGATACGGTTCGGGCCACGGTTCGTTCCTCCTCGGGCGGATAAAAAAATGCAGTCCGGCGGACCGGACTGCGCAGGCAATTTCAAACTGTCAAGACGAGTTCGGTGCGGATGATTACCAGCGGAAGTGGGCGAAGGCCTTGTTCGCCTCGGCCATCTTGTGGGTGTCTTCCTTCTTCTTGACGGTGGCGCCGCGCTCGTTGAAAGCGTCGATGATCTCGCCGGCCAGGCGCTCGTGCATGGTCTTCTCGCCGCGGCCGCGGGAATAGTCGATCAGCCAGCGAATGGCCAGGGACTGCTGCCGGGTGGAGCTGACCTCCACCGGCACCTGGTAGTTGGCGCCGCCCACGCGGCGGGTCTTGACTTCCACCTGGGGCTTGGCGTTCTGGACGGCCCGTTTGAACACCTTCAGGGGGTCGTCCTTGGTCTTCTTGCCGACCACGTCCATGGCGTCGTAAAAGATATTCTCGGAAATGGTCTTCTTGCCGCGGGTCATCATGCAGTTGATGAACTTGGTCACCAGCTCGCTGTTGAACACCGGATCGGGCGGCACGTGGCGCTTGGGGACTTCTCTACGTCTTGGCATGCTCGTTCTCCTCGCTTATTTCTTGGGCCGCTTCGTGCCGTACTTCGACCGGGACTGGTTCCGGTTGGCCACGCCGCCGCAGTCCAGCGTGCCGCGGATGATGTGGTACCGGACGCCGGGCAGGTCCTTGACGCGGCCGCCGCGCACGAGAACGATGTTGTGCTCCTGCAGGCTGTGGCCCTCGCCGGGGATGTACGTGGTGATCTCGATGCCGTTGGTGAGCCGGACGCGGGCCACCTTGCGCAGCGCCGAGTTCGGTTTCTTCGGCGTGGTGGTGTACACGCGGGTGCAGACGCCGCGGCGCTGCGGGCAATTCTGCAGGGCCGGGGCCTTCGTCTTCATCCGGGTCATGCGACGGCTTTTGCGGACAAGCTGGTTGATCGTCGGCACAATGCACTCCTTGAGATTTCTGGTGTGGCGTGCGGGTACACTTGGCCCGCGGCCTTCAAAGACGACGGAATATAGCAAAAGCGACCGGGGGTGTCAAGAGTTTTTCGGTGAATGGGTGAATCGGTGAATAGGTGAATCGGCAGGACGAATCGAGGTGATCATGGGGTGCCATGAAATATCCAGCCTTTGGTTTTCATTCCGCATTCCGCACTCCGCGCTCCGCATTGCTCCGGGGCGTCACCACACACGAAACAGGATGGGGATGAGCCACCCCAGGACCACGGCGGCGCCGACGTTCATCCGGACGATCAGGCGGAGGTCTCGCAGACGTAGCTTGGCGGCGTACACGTTGACCAGGATCCCCAGCACCAGCGTGTTGAGGCCGCCGAAGACCCACGGGGCCGTCTGGGGGAAGAGCCGGCAGAAAAGGATTCGGTAGATGGCGCTGAAGCTCGGACCGATCAGGAGGGTGCAGCCCGCCAGCAGGATCAGCAGGGTGACATTGCGCGCCAGGGGGCTCGGCGGGTCCGCCATCCGGCGCATCGACTGCAGGAACCCGCCGCACAGTAGCGCGCCGAACAGGAAGCCGCACACGACCCCGATCTTGACAATTTTCCAGACCAGTCCGATCATGAAACGGGATACCTCGAGCCGGATTATAAACAAACCGCGGCCGGGAATCCAAATCAAATCCGCTGCCGCCGGCGGTACGGCGGCGGCGCCTCCACCCGGGAGGGGCATGACCGAACAGCCGCCTGAGCCGCCTGAGCCGTCCGACCCCGGCTGCGAACCGGCGCCGGAGTGGTGCGACCTCGGCTGCCCCTGGGCGGCGTTCCCGCCGGCCGGGGGCCTCGACGGGTCCTTGTCCTGCCGCACGTTCCAGGCCCTTCTCTGCCGGCGCACCGGCCGGATCGTCACCAAGAACGCCCGTTGCCCCCTTCGCCGTCCGGAGGATCCCGCCCGCGGCAAGGCTTGATCATCCGTCTCCGGCCACGATTCGGGGCGATCGAGGCCGGGCGGCCGGCAGCGGTCCTGCGGAGGCGGGCAGGAGATTCCGCGGGACGGTCAGGCGCGGGCCATGAAATCCTGCACCTCGGCGGCGGGGCGCAGACCTCCGCGTGCGCCGGGAGCGGTGCAGTTCAGGGCGGCGGCGGCGTTGGCGAACGGCAGGATCCGGCCCAGGGGCCAGCCCTGGAGGAGTCCGAACAGGAAGGCGCCGTGGAAAACGTCACCGGCCCCGGTGGTGTCCACTGCGGGGACGGCGAAGCCGGGCACGCGGTGGACGCGGCCCTCCCATGCGAACGCCACGCCCGCCGGCCCGAGGGTGGCGGCGAGGAATCCTGGGTACCCGTCGGCGGCGCGGACCAGTGCGGCATCCAAGTCGGATTCCCCGGTGAGGTCCCAGGGGAAGGTCTCCGAGCCGATGCAGAAATCGATCAGCGGCAGCAGCTCGCGGGTCCGCGTCCGGACGCGGTCCACGTCCAGCACCGTGGCGATCCCCCGCTCCCGGGCTTCCCCGGCGCAACGGATCGCCGCATCCTGATCGTGGCCGTCCACCAGGAGCACCGGGGCGCAGCAGAACGCCTCGACCGGCAGTTCGGCGGGAGTCATGTTCAGACGGTCGGACCGCTGCCAGAAGATGGTGCGCTCGCCGGTCTCCCCGTCGATCACGATCACCGCGGCCTGGTTCGGCGTGCCCGGCTCCGTGGTCAGGTAGCGGCAATCCACGCCGCTCTCCTCGAGGCTCCGGCGCGACAGCCGGCCCGCCTCGTCGTCCCCGACCTTGCCGATGTAGCGCACCCGCGGCAATCCCAGCCGCCGGCAGGCGATCATGGCCGTGGCCACCTGCCCCCCCGGCATCACCCGGGTGGACCGGATGGCCTCCTTGCCGCCCCGCGCCGGGTAGCGGTCCACGGTGATCAGCTGGTCGACGGCGTTGAGCCCCATGCCGGCAGCCTGAAAGGGGAATCCGGCCGGGTCCGGCAAGGTGAAGGTGGCATCTTCCCAGCGCATTTCGGGAAATCCGGGGGGGATCAGTCGAATCGCCAGCAGGACCCGACACGGATGCCGGAGATCCGGTCCGCCAGATCCCGGAGGGCGGCGTTGATATCGACGGGCACTGCCGCCGGGACGTAGGCGACCAGCAGCGCCGCCCGGTCCTCCGGCTGCACCACCACCCGGTGGTCGTCGGTGATGGGTGTGCCGAACGGCCCCCGCACGTCGGCCAGCACCGGCTTGCCTTCCAGATCGAGGGCGCCCCGCAGGCCGTGGAGCGTTTCCCCGGCCCCCCCCCGGCGCAGCGCCAGCGGCGGCTCCACGGAGCCGGGCCGCATCACGCAACAGGGGGCGAGGGTGGCCAGGGAGAGCAGGTTGTTCAGGTCCACCAAGGGGTGGATGCGGGGCAGCCCTTCGCCCTTCAGCACCCGGCGCCCCAGCGCCTCGGAGGAAGGCCGGTACTTGGAGGGGCTGGTGCCGACCTGCTTGAACAGCTCCCGGAGGGCGGCGACCACGGGATCGGCCGCCAGGTCCCGGCCCGCCTGCCGTGCGCGGAACCGGTCCTCCTCCTCGGCGAACACCGCCGCCCGACGGGCCGGGGCCGCCTCGCCGGACTGCTCCAGCCAGGCGAAGGCCAGCCGCCAGCCGGGAATTTCCAGCCGGCAAGTCAACGAATCCATGGTCCGCTCCGTTCGGGAATCAGGCTTCTTTCCTCCCCGGAAGGCAGGTGGCGCCGAGGGCCACCGACAACGCTCCGAGGCGGGGCTTCTCCAGGCGGATACCGTGCAGGATGCCCCGCAGCTTCTGGGACACCAGGTATTCCCGCATTCCGTCTGCGATCTGGGGCATCTCCTCGATGACCCGCCCGCCGATGAGCACCATCTCGGGATCGAACAGCGTGACCAGGTCGGTCACCAGCACCCGCAGGGCCAGGACCGCCTGGTCCCAGATCCGCCGCGCGACGGGGTCGCCCCCGTTGACGCACTTCCAGACCAGGGAGAGGTTCCGGCCCGGCGCCTGGCAGAGCTGGGACTCCGGGTGCGCCTGACGGGCCTCGTCGATCATGGCCTCGATGGCACGGCCGCCCGCATAGGCCTCAAAGCAGCCCCGCCGGCCGCAGGCGCACTGGCGCCCGCCCGGGATGAAGATCATGTGCCCCGCCTCGGCGCCCACGCCCCGGGCGCCGCGGACGAGCCGCCCCTCGCTGACGATGCCGGAGCCGATGCCTGCCCCCACCAGCAGGCCCACGACGTGCCGGATCCCTTGGGCCGCGCCGAAGGTGGTCTCACCCAGGATGGCGCAATTGACGTCGTTGTCCAGGGAGACCGAAAACCCGGCGGCGCTTGCCAGCCGGTCACCCAAGGGGTAGTCCGCCAATCCGAGGTTCGGCCCGTAGATCACGTGGCCCCTGGCCTGGTCCACCCAGGCGGCGATGCCGACGTTGACGGCCGCGGGACGCTCGTCGGACTCCGCCGCCAGCGCGCCCACCATCCCCGCCAGCGTGCCAATCAGATCCTCGGGCAACGGCCGGGCCGGGATCTCGCCCTGGACCTGGTGGAGGATTTGACCCTTCCCGTCGGTCAGCACTCCCGTCAGCCTCGCGCCGCCTACGTCCAGACCAATGATTCGCATCGCTGGCTGCCTCCCGGCAAGTTCCGTCATTACCCCGCGGGTTTCTCTTCGTATTTTTATAATCCAGAAAGTCGCCCATTGCAAGCCTTTCCGGCCACTTCCGCCCCGGGCGGTGGAGAAAATGGGCGGCTGTTTCCAGGCGGGTTGCCCGGTCCTCGAAAAAGGTTTAAAATAAGTGCTCCAATGTCACCAGGTGGTATCCAGTGAGGTTGCGAATTCGTCTGGGGATCGGGTTGGTCCTGGCTGTGCTGCTGGGCGGGGCTTGGCTCCCCGCGGGACCCGGTGCGGCCTTTCCGGCGGGGGTGAGGCTGGTCGTGGTGCCGGCGTCCCCGGCGGTCCCGCCCGCCGCGCTGGCGGCGGCAGGACTGACGGTCTACGCCCGGCTGCACGGCGCCGGCGGCGGGTGGCTACTGGCGGGCGCCGACGATGCCGGACCGGATAGGATCGCTGCGATCGGACTGACCGTGGAGACGGTGGATCCCGCTCCGGCCGGGGCCACCTTCTTTCGCGTGCTCCGCCGGGCGGGCCGGCCGGATCCCGATTTCGCCGCCTTCGGCCGGGTGGTTTGGGACAGCGGCGCCGAGCTGGTCATCCGCGCCGCCCCACGGGACGCCGCACTCCTGGCAGAGGCGGGCTTCGAGATCGCGGCGATCCGGCCCCGGCCGATCCGGCTGGATCCCCGCCCTTCGTCCGGGTCGCCGGCGGCCGTCGTGGCCGACCCGGCCACCGCCGCCCTCCTGGGCCAGCTGAGCACCACGATGATCGAGGACCACGAGAAGGCGCTCACCGGAGTCGTCGCGACGCAGATCGGCGGCTCCTCATACACCATCCTGAGACGATCCACATACAGCGGAACGCCCATTCAGAAAGCCACCCAGTACGCCTTCGAGCATTTCCAGGCGATGGGCCTTTCCGTCATCTATCACACCTGGGGAGGCTCCAGTTACCCCAACGTCATCGCCCAGCAGACCGGCATGGCCCAGCCTGGCGTCGTCTATCTGATTTGCGCCCACCTGGACGACATGCCCTCCGGCACCATCGCCCCGGGCGCCGACGACAACGCCAGCGGCTCCTCCGCGGTGCTGGCCGCCGCCCAGTTGATTTCGGAGAGTGACTATTACTACGATCCCACGTTGATTTTCGCCCTCTGGACCGGCGAAGAGCAGGGGCTGGTGGGCAGCGATTACTGGGCGGACCTGGCCAGCAGCTCCGGCATGAACATTCAGGGCGTCCTCAACCTGGACATGATCGCCTACAACACCACCGGTTCCGCGCCGGTCCTCGACCTCCACGCCCGTAGCGCCCTGCCGGCGACGGTATCCCTCGCCAACCTTTTCGTCGACGTCGTCGGCGCCTACGGCCTGGATCTGGCGCCTCAGGTCCTGATCGACAATTACCTGGGCGACTACAGCGACAACGCCTCGTTCTGGGACCAGGGGTACAGCGCCATCCTGGCCATCGAGGACAACGACGACCTCACCCCCTATTACCACACGAGCTCGGACACGCTGGCCACGCTGAACTTGCCCTACTTCACGGCCTTCTCCAGGGCCTCGCTGGGGACCTTCCTGCACCTGTGCGGCGGCCCGAAGCGGTACGGCGACCTGGACCGGGACGGCGTGATCGCCGCGGCCGACCTGGCGATCCTGATCCAGTACCTGAACGGCAACGTGTCGCCCGGCGCTCCGCCCTTCGCCTCCCCGTCCGCGGCCGGCGACATCGACCGGGACGGCGCCGTGGATGCCGCCGACCTCGTGGCGCTCGCCCACGCGCTGGCCGGGCCGTGAACCGGCGACTCCCTCCGAATGCCCTCTGAGAAAAAAAATCGGGGCGGCGCAGGCGCCGCCCCGGTCGGGTTCGTCTGGTCGATTCTTCTTACAGGTACTGGGAGGCCATCACCGTGAGCGAGGCCATGTTGACGATCTCGTCCACCGTGAAGGCGTGGTGCAGGACGTTGACCGGCTTCCGCATGCCCAGCAGGATCGGGCCGATGGCGTCAGCCTTGCCCAGGATCTGCACCAGCTTGTACGCGGCGTTGGCGCTGAACAGCTCGGGAAAGATGAGCACGGTGGCATCGCCCTTGACGTGGGAGTGGGGGAAGCCGTCCATGGCCGACTCGGGGGACAGGGCGGTGTCCGCCTGCATCTCGCCGTCGATGACCAGGTCGGGCCGGCGCTTGCGGGCCAGCTCCACCGCCTTCTGGATCCGCAGGATGTCCTCGTTGATGACCGAGCCGAAGTTGGAATAGGAGATGAAGGCCACCCGTGGATCGATCTCGAAGTACCGGGCCGCCTCGGCGCTCATGATGGCGATCTCGGCCAGCTCCTCCGCGGTGGGTTTCAGATTGACGGTGGTGTCGGCCAGGAAGATGATGCGGTCCTTCAGGATCATCATGTACAGGCCGGCCACGCGGCGGGCGCCTTCCTTCAGGCCGATGATCTGCAGCGCCGGCCGGATGGTCTCGGGGTAGGAGCCGGTGATGCCGCAGCAGATGCCGTCGCCGTGCCCCTCTTCCAGCATCATCATGCCGTAGTAAATCGGGTCCTGCATCAGCCGGCGGGCCAGCCGGGGGGTCATCCCCTTGTAGCGCCGCTTCTCGTAGAACTTCATGGCGAAATCCTCGGCCCGGGCGTCCATCAGCGGATCGACGGTCTCGAAGTTCTGCAGGTCGAGGCCGAGCTGGGCGATCTTGTTGCGGATGACGACGCTGTTGCCGAGCAGCACCGGCGTGGCGATGTCCTCGTCCACGACGATCTGGCAGGACCGCAGGATCCGCTCCTCCTCGCCCTCGGGGAAGATGATCTTCTTGCGCTGGTGCTTGACCTTGTTGATCACGACGCGCATCGGGCCCTTGGACAGGCCCAGCATGGACTCGAGCTGGTAGCGGTAGCGCTCGATGTCGTCGTACGGTCGGGTAGCCACGCCCGAGTCGATGGCCGCCTGGGCGACGGCCGGCGCCTCCCACAGCAGGACGCGCGGATCGAACGGTTTGGGGATGATGTACTCGGTGCCGAAGGTGAATTTGCTCCCGCCGTAGGCCTTGATGACGGCGTCCGGCACGTCCTCCTTGGCCAGCTTGGCCAGGGCCATGGAAGCGGCCCGCTTCATCTGCTCGTTGATCTTGGTGGCGCGCACGTCCAGGGCGCCGCGGAAAATGAAGGGGAAACCCAGGACGTTGTTGACCTGGTTCGGATAGTCCGACCGGCCGGTGGCCATGATGACGTCCCCGCGGGCGGCCTTGGCCTCGTCATACGTGATTTCCGGGTCGGGATTGGCCATGGCGAAGATGATGGGATTCTTGGCCATGGAACCGACCATGTCCCGGCTCACCAGATCCTTGCCGGAGACACCGACGAAGACGTCCGCCCCCTCCATCGCGTCCGCGAGGGTCCGGCGATCCGTGTCCACCGCCCAGAAATCCTTGTAGGGATTCATCCCCTCGGTGCGGCCCTTGTAGACCACGCCCTTGGTGTCGAGCAGCATCACGTTTTCCTTGGTCACGCCCAGGGCGACGAACATCTTGGCACAGGCGATGCCCGCCGCGCCGGCGCCGCAGACCACCAGGCGGACCTTGTCGATGTCCTTTTCGGCGATCTCCAGGGCGTTCACCATGGCCGCGCCGCTGATGATGGCCGTGCCGTGCTGGTCGTCGTGGAAGACGGGGATGTTCATCATGTCGATGAGCTTCTCTTCGATGTAGAAGCACTCCGGCGCCTTGATGTCCTCCAGGTTGATCCCGCCGAAGGTCGGCTCCATGAGCTTGACGCACTTGATGATCTCGTCCGCGTTGTGGGTCTCCAGCTCGATGTCGAAGACGTCGATGTTGGCGAACCTCTTGAACAGGACGCCCTTGCCCTCCATGACCGGCTTGCCGGCCAGGGCGCCGATGTCGCCCAGCCCCAGCACCGCCGTGCCGTTGGACACCACGGCGACCAGGTTGCCTTTGCTGGTGTACTTGAAGGCATCCTCAGGCCGCTTGTGGATGTGCAGGCAGGGCACCGCCACGCCCGGCGTGTAGGCCAGGGAGAGGTCCCGCTGCGTCAGGCACGATTTGGGGGACACGACCTCGACCTTGCCCGGCTTCGGCAACGCATGATAATCCAACGCTTCCTGTTCACGGACTTTGGCGCACATAAAATACCTCCGCGGAGTTATGATCGGATTTCATTTGAAATTAAAAATCACATTCATATTACAGCAAAGCCTGGCCGAGTGCCATTTCTTTTTTCCAGCCGATCCTCCCCCGCCCCGCTCTGCCGCCCAAATCCGAATCCCGACGGTTCCCGATCAGACCGCGCGCCCCTTCAAAAAAAAAGGCCGGCCATGGAGGGATGGCCGGCCAATGCATTCCAGGAAACGGTCAGATCTTCAGCTCGCCCCGGACGAACTTCGCGCCGGCCTCGAGGGCCACCTCGTTGTCGGCGATGAGCTTCTTGGCCTTGATGAAGATGGGCAGCCCCTTCTTGGCGGTGTCCATCGACAGCAGCTTGGTCTTCTCGATGAAAGCGCCCAGGACCACCATGTTGGCAAAGCGGATGTTGCCCAGCGAGGAGGCGATGTCGGACGCCGGGATGGGCATCCACTCCACATCCTTACGGGTGGGCTCGATGTCGATCATGGAGGTGTTGTAGATCAGCAGGCCGCCCGGCGCCATCTCCTTCTCGAACTTCTCCAGGGAGGGCTTGTTCATGGCCACGCAGACGGTCGAGGACGACACCAGCGGCGAACCGATGGGCTTCTCGGAGATGTTCACGTGGCAGTGCGCTGTGCCGCCCCGCATCTCCGGGCCATAGGAAGGCAGCCAGGCGACGTTGTACCCTTCCATCATGCCCAGCTGGGCCATGGCCACGCCAAGCAGCAGGACGCCCTGGCCGCCGAAGCCCGAGATCTTGATCCGCGGGTTGCGGTACTGGGCGGGTACCAGGGTCCGGTCAGCGGCGACGGCGTGCTCTTCCAGCGGGATCTCCGCCAACTGCAGGATCTCGGCCGGCACGGTCTTGGCCGGCGCCGGCGTCCAGGATTCCGCCTCTTCGGTCTGGTCGCGGAAGACGCCCAGCGGGAACCGCGGGAGCATCTGCTCCTCGATCCACTTCAGCGAGTCGGGGGCCGACACCTTCCAGCCGGTCGGGCATTGGGAGAGGATCTCGACGAAAGTGAAGCCCTTGTTCTGGGTCTGGGTCAGGAGGGCCTTCTTCACCGCCTTGCGGGTCTTGATCCGGTTGGCGGCGCTGTGCAGCGAGACCCGCTCGACGTACACCGGCGCCTCGAGGGCCGAGATCAGCTCGCACATCTTGATGGGGAAGCCCTCGTTGTGCGGGTCGCGGCCGCGCGGGCAGGTGGTGGTGTGTTGGCCCACCAGGGTGGTGGGGGCCATCTGGCCGCCGGTCATGCCGTAGATCGCGTTGTTGATGAAAAAGACGGTCAGATGCTCGCCGCGGTTGGCCGCCTGGATGATCTCGTCCCCGCCGATGGCGGCGAGGTCGCCGTCGCCCTGGTAGCTGATGACGATGGAGTGGGGGTTCACCCGCTTGATGCCGGTGGCGACGGCGGGCGCGCGGCCGTGGGCGGCCTGGATGTTGCCCACGTCGAAGTAGTAGTAGGCGAAGACGGAGCAGCCCACCGGCGAGATGAGGACGGTGCGCTCGGCGCAGCCCAGCTCGTCCAGCGCCTCGGCGATGTACTTATGCACGATCCCGTGGCCGCAGCCGGGACAGTAGTGGGTCACGTCCTGGTTGCCGCTCTTGCGGGGATAGCTGTCGTAAAAGCTGCGGGGCTTCTCAAGATAAGTTTCGTACATGGGTCACCTCTCAGAGCTGTTTCACGACGCCGAGGAGCTCTTCGGCCGAGGGCACCACGCCGCCCATCCGCCCGTAGAACTTCACCGGCACCTTGCCCTCCACCGCCAGGCGGACGTCGTCCACCATCTGGCCGTTGGAAAGCTCCACCACCTGGATCACCCGGGCCTGCGCCGCCAGCTCCCGGATCCGCGCGGACGGGAACGGCCAGAGGCTCACCGGGCGGAGCAGGCCCGCACGGATGCCCGCCTCGCGGGCCAGTTCCACGGTCGTCCGGAGGACCCGGCTGACGATGCCGTAGCCGACCACCAGCACGTCAGCGTCCGCGGTGAGGTACTCTTCGAACATCACCTCCTTCTCCTGGATGCCGGCGTACTTGCGCTGGAGCTTGCGGTTGTGCGCCTCCAGATCGTCGTGGTCCAGATAGATGGAGGTGACCAGGTTCTTCTGGGTCGCCTTGTCGCCGTGCACGCCCCAGGCGTGCCGCGGCGGGAACTGCACTTCCGTGGGGAAGTTCACCTGCTCCATCATCTGGCCGATGAATCCGTCCGTCACCACCATGACGGGGGTGAGGTACCGGTCCGCCAGGTCGAACGCCTTCATGGTCAGGTCGCACATCTCCTGGGCGGAGTTGGGGGCCAGCACGATGCAGCGGTAGTTGCCGTGCCCGCCGCCCTTGACCACCTGGTGGTAGTCGCTCTGCTCGGGCCCGATGTTGCCGAGGCCCGGCCCGCCGCGCATCACGTCCACGATCACGCAGGGCAGCTCGGCGCCTGCGCAGTAGGAGATCCCCTCCTGCTTCAGGGAGATGCCCGGTCCCGACGACGCGGTCATGCAGCGGATCCCGCCCGAGGCGGCGCCGTAGACCATGTTGATGGACGCGACCTCGCTCTCGGCCTGGATGAAGGTGCGGCCCACCAGCGGGAAGTACTTGGCGGCGGCCTCCGCGATCTCGCTGGCCGGGGTGATGGGATAGCCGAAGTACGCCTGGCAGCCGGCCAGGATGGCCGCCTTGATGACGGCCTCATTGCCTTTGATCAACTCCTTTGCCATGGTTGCCTCCCTGCGTCCTCAGGATTGCTTCTTCGCCAGGCGGTACACCTTGACCGCGCCCGGTTCGGGGCAGGTGTAGAAGCAGTTGCCGCAGGCGGTGCAGCCGCTGCCGGTGTACTGGGCCGGGTGATAACCCTGCTTGTTGATGATGGTCTTGGAAAACTCGATGACGTGCACCGGGCAGGCCACGATGCAGAGGCCGCAGCCCTTGCACTCGTCGACGTTGATCTCCAGCTTGCCGCGGTCGATCTTCTCTGGCATGCTTCACCCCCGCAATTCAAGTGGTATGACACGGCCGGGGGCGGCGGACCGCCCCCGGCCGGCGGTTCAGCGCTTCTTGGCCTTCTTCACGAAGGCGGTCAGCACGTCGGTCAGGTCCGGCGCGCCGATCTCCTGGAGCTCGTACTCGACCCGGACGGTCGGGTGCTTGATCTTGCAGACCCGGCGCAGGTCGATGGGCGTCCCGATCACCACCAGGTCGCACGGCGTCTTGTTGATGGTGGCCTCGAGGTCCTTCACCTGCTGCCCGCCGTAGCCCATGGCCGGCAGGAGGTCCTCGACGTCCGGATACTTCGCGAACGTCTCCTTCAGCTTGCCGACGGCGTACGGCTTCGGGTCGACCAGCTCGGCCGCGCCGTACTTCAGCGCGGCGATGACGCCGGCGCCGTAGCCCATCTCGCCGTGGGTCAGGGTCGGGCCGTCCTCGACCACCAGGACCCGCTTGCCCTGGATGGCCTTGTAGTTCTCGACGAAGAGCGGGCTGGCCGCGTCGATGACGGTCGCGCCCGGGTTGGTCTCCCGGATGGCGCGGCGCACTTCCTCGACGCCCTCCAGGTCGGCCGTGTCGATCTTGTTGATGATGATCACGTCAGCGCGGCGGAAATTCACCTCGCCGGGGTGATAGGCCGTCTCATGGCCCGCCCGGTGCGGATCGACCACGACGATCTCCAGGTCGGACTTGTAGAAGGAGAAGTCGTTGTTGCCGCCGTCCCACAGGATGATGTCGGCCTCCTTCTCGGCCTGGCGGAGGATCGCCTCGTAGTCCACGCCGGCATAGACCACGACGCCCTTGGCGATGTGGGGCTCGTATTCCTCCATCTCCTCGATGGTGCACTTGTGCTTCTTCATGTCCTCGATGGTGGCGAAGCGCTGCACCTTCTGCTGGGCCAGGTCGCCGTACGGCATGGGGTGCCGGATGGCCACGACCTTCTTGCCCAGCTTCTGCAGCGCCTTCACCACGGCGCGGCTGGTCTGGCTCTTGCCGCAGCCGGTGCGTACGGCGCACACGGAGACGACCGGCTTGGTCGACTGGACCATGGTGGCATCCGGGCCGATCAGGCGGAAATCCGCCCCCTTCGCCAACACCCGGGACGCCTTGTGCATCACGACCTCGTGGGGCACGTCGCTATAGGCAAAAATCACCTGGTCGACCTTCAGCTTGTCGATCAGCTTCTCCAGCTCGGCTTCGTCATAGATCGGGATCCCCTTGGGGTAGAGCTTGCCGGCCAGCTCGCGCGGGTACTTCTTGTCGGCGATGTCGGGGATCTGGGTGGCGGTGAAGGCGACCACCTCGTAGCGGGGATTGTCGCGGAAGCAGGTATTGAAGTTATGGAAATCGCGGCCGGCCGCTCCCATGATCAGAACTCGGATCTTCTCGCTCATGATGTCCTCCTTGATTCGTTGTTCGAATGGATTCAGGTTCGGTTGATGCGTGAAGGAATGGCACCGTCTTCAACCCAAGGGGCCGATTTTCTGGGTGAAGAAGCTGATGGTCAGTTTGCGTTTCGGAATCATGTCCTCTCGCTGCGGAATGGGTATGGTACCACATTCCGGTTCCGGCCGCACCCCCGTCGTTCAGTCGAGCAGGTGGGAGACCAGGCCGTCCTTCAGCTTGGGCTCGAACCAGGTCGATTTGGGCGGCATGATCTGCCCGGCGTCGGCGATGGCCATCAGCTCCTCGACGGAGGTCGGGTGGAGGGCGAAGGCCACCTGGAAGCCGCCGCCCCGCACGAGGCGTTCCAGCTCGCCCAGGCCGCGGATCCCGCCGACGAAGTCGATGCGCTTGTCCTTGCGCGGGTCGGCGATGCCCAGCACCGGGGCCAGGAGGTTCTCCTGCAGGATGCTGACGTCGAGGCTCCGCACCGGGTCCCCCGCGGGGAAGGTGCCGGGCCGCGCGGTCAGGCGGCGCCAGCGGCCGTCGAGGAACATCCCGAACTCGTGGGCCTTCCGCGGCCGGCCGCCGGAGTCTTCCGCGATATCGAATTTCTCGCCGACCTTCTCCAGGAATCCCCGGATGTCCAGGCCGTGCAGATCCTTCACCACGCGGTTGTAATCCATGATCCGCAGCTGGTTGTGCGGGAAGATATAGGCCAGGAAGAAATTGTACTCCTCCCGTCCGGTGTGCTTCGGATTGGCCGCCGCCCGGGTCCGGCAGACCCGGCTGGCCGCGGCGGAGCGGTGGTGCCCGTCAGCGACGTAGAGCCGGGGGATCGACCGGAAGATGCCGGTGACCGTCGCGATCCAGGCGGGATCGCGCACCACCCAGAACCAATGTTCGATCCCGTCGGCGGAGGTGAAGTGGTACTCGGGTTCCGCTGCGGTGGCGGCCGCGATCATCCGGTCCAGATCCTCCCGGGCCGGGTAGGTGAGGAACACGGGGCCGGTCTGGGCGTTCATCACCTCGATGTGGCGGGTCCGGTCATCCTCCTTGTCGGCGCGGGTCAACTCGTGTTTCTTGATGACGTCGGCATCATAGTCGGCCACCGAGGCGCCGGCCGCCAGGCTCGTCTGGTAGTGGTCTCCCATCCGCTGCTTATAAAGGTACAGGCAGTCCGCTTCATCCCGGAAGAGCACGCCTTCCCGGAGGAACCGCTGGAAACTCTCCGCGCCCTGCCGGTACACCCGCGGGTCGTAGAGGTCGATGGCCGGGTCCAGATCGATCTCCGGCTTCCCGACATGCAGGAAGGAGTGGGGATTGCCCGCTGCCATCTCGCGGGCTTCCTGGGACGAGAGCACGTCGTATGGAGGGGCGGCCACCTTCTCCACCAGTTCCCGAACGGGCCGCACACCCCGGAATGCCTTGATCAACGCCATGCGCCAATTCCTCCGCACGGTAGAATTACAGAAATAACATTAAATTCTATCTTCACTAAAATCGAAAGTCAAACACTTTAGCGGATTCCAACGTGTATTGTTTTCAAACATATGCACTCTTCTTAGCTTCACGCTAAAAAAAAACTTGTACCTTCCGCTATTCATGTATAATATGGACGTTCTGAGAAAATCGTTTGACATGTTTTCATGCGTCCCCGCGACGCTCGCGAGATTGAATTTACTGGACGAAATCTCATATTTGAAAGGAGTTATCAGCGTATGAAGAAACACATCAGTCTGTCTCTGCTGATGCTGTTGCTTCTGTCCGCGCTTGCGCTCGGGCAGAACATCACCACCGCTGAATTCAGCGGCCAGGTGATCAGCAGTGACAACCAGCCGCTGCCCGGCGTGACCATCAAGGCCGTGCACGTGCCCACCGGCACGGTGTTCACGACCCTCACCCGCGACGACGGCCGGTTCAACATCCCCGCCGTCCGCGTGGGCGGCCCCTACACGATCACCGCTTCTCTCGAAGGCTTCAAGGAAGAGGAGTACAAGGACGTGTACGTCAAGCTGGGCGAGAACAAGCTGCTCAACATCAAGCTGAATCTCGCCAACGTCGACCTGGGCGAAGTGACCGTCGTCGCGACGGAACAGCTGCTCAGCACCGCCCAGACCGGCGCGTCGGAGAACGTCTCCGAGCAGGCCATCGAGAACATGCCGTCCATCTCCCGCAACTTCGCGGACTTCGCCCGCCTGGTCCCCCAGGTGAACATCGCTGAGAACTTCAGCGACCAGGCCTACTCCGTGGCCGGCCGCAACAACCGGTACAACAACGTCCAGATCGACGGCGCCGTCAACAACGACCTGTTCGGCCTGGCCGACAGCGGCAGCCCCGGCGGGCAGGCCGGCACCACCCCCATCAGCCTGGACGCCATCCAGGAGTTCCAGATCGTCCTGGCGCCCTATGACGTCCGGCAGGGCGGTTTCACCGGCGGCGGTATCAACGCCATCACCCGCAGCGGCAGCAACGACTTCCACGGTTCCGCCTTCTTCTACTACCGGAACCAGGACTTCGTCGGCAAGGGCCCGAGCGACACCGACTACGCCGAGTTCAACGAGAAGCAGATGGGCTTCCGCATCGGCGGCCCCATCCTGAAGGACAAGCTGTTCTTCTTCGCCAACGCCGAGTTCACCCGCCGCTCCCAGCCGACCGACTACGTGATCGACGACAGCGGCAGCGGCGAGGACTTCGGCGGCAGCTACGTGACGGTCGCCGACGCCGAGCGGTTCACCCAGCTCTGCGAGGCCTACGGGTTCGACCCGGGCTCCTATGACCAGGTGAACACCCAGCGCGACAGCAACAAGGCCTTCGGCCGCGTCGACTACAACATCAACACCGGGAACCGGCTGACCGTCCGGTTCAACTTCATCGACGCGCAGAACGGCATCCTGTCCCGTGCCGGCAGCAGCTTCTCCTTCGGCAACGCCGGGTACGAGTTCGACAACCGGACGTACTCCACCGTCGGCCAGCTGGACAGCCTGTTCGGCGAAACCATGAGCAACGAGCTGCGCGTGAACTACACCATCATCCGCGACAAGCGCGCAGTGCCGGTCATCGCTCCGCAGGTCACCGTGACCATCGGCGGCGGATACCAGTTCGTGGGCGGCACGGAGCGGTACTCCGGCGCCAACGGCCTGAATCAGGACGTGCTGGAACTCACCGACAACGTCACCCTGTTCGCAGGCAAGCACACCGTCATCATCGGCACCCACAACGAGCTGTTCGACTTCAGCAACCTGTTCATCCGCGACATCTACGGGGCCTGGCAGTTCAGCAACCTGGACAGCTTCGAAGCCGGCGTGGCCAACCGCTACGAGCACAGCTTCTCCACCGTGGCGGGCCAGCCTTTCTGGGAGGCCGCATTCCCGGTCCATCAGCTCGGCTTCTACGCCGGCGACACCTGGCAGATCCTGCCCTACCTGAACCTGACGTTCGGCCTCCGCGCCGACATCCCGCTCATGCCCGACAACCCGACCGCCAATCCCACGATCGCCGCCACCACCTATCCGATCGCGGGCACGTCCGTGCGGACCGACTGGACCCCCACCGGCAACATCCTCTGGTCCCCCCGGGCCGGCTTCAACTGGGACGTGCTCCAAAACCAGAAGACCCTGCTCCGCGGCGGCATCGGCATGTTCTCCGGCCGGACGCCGTACGTGTGGATCTCCAACCAGTACGGCAACACAGGCATCGAGTTCACCCGCTACGATGTGCGCAGCAACGTGCCGGCCTTCGTCTCCGACCCGTACAACCAGCCCGAGGGGGGCTTCGTGGCCGCGTCCAACGAAGTCGACCTGATCGATGACGACTTCATGTTCCCGCAGGTCATGCGCATGGATCTGGCCGTGGACCAGGAGCTGCCCTGGGATATGAAGTTCACCTGGGAGCAGATCTACTCCAAGAACATCAACGAGTGCCTGACCCAGAACATCAACCTGAAGCTCACGGGAAATGACCCGTTCGACGGCCGCCCGCTGTACAAGAGCCGCGTGTCCCCGGGCTTCAGCGACGTGATCTACCTCCGCAACTCGAAGGAAGGCTACCAGTACGACATGAGCTTCTCGTTGCAGAAGCGCTTCCCCAGCGGCCGCGGGTATGCCAGCGCGGCGTACACTTACGGCGTCGCCAAGGACCAGACCAGCAGCACCAGCTCCCAGGCCCGCTCCAACTTCGTTTACAATCACACCAGCTGGGATCCCAACAATCCCGACCTGGTCTATTCCAACTTCGACGTGCGGCACCGCATCGCCATCGGCGCCTCCTACAACGTCAACCCGTTCAAGGGCTGGGACACCGTCCTGTCGATGTTCTACAATGGCCGCGCCGGCCGGCCCTACTCCTCCCGCTACAGCAACGACGTGAACGGCGACGGCAGCCAGTACAATGATTGCATCTACGTCCCGGTCTCTGCCGACGAGATCATCCTGACTCAGGGCACCTGGGCCGACCTGAACGCCTACATCGAGGGCGACCCCGCCCTGGTGGCTGCCCGCGGCACCATCATCGAGCGCAACGCCAGCCGCGAGCCCTGGTACCACCGGATGGACCTCCGGATCCTGCAGGACATCCCGATTCCGAAGCTGGACGGCCACAAGCTCCAGGTCTCGCTGGACATCATGAACTTCCTGAACCTGCTCAACAAGGATTGGGGCACTTACCAGTACGTGTACTACCGCGGCGACGTCCCGCTGTCCTATGACGGCATCGACGCCGGCACCGGCAAGCCGAAGATGAAGTTCTTCAAGACCGGCGTGGCGCGGTACGAGACCGACCAGCTCGCCTCCCGCTGGCAGATGCAGCTCGGCATTCGCTACACCTTCTAGTTCCAGCGGTCTTTGCCTGTTCCCAGCGGCTCCCTTCGGGGAGCCGCTGTTTTTTTGCCTGAACTTTTCCGGGCCGGACGGCATCGTACATCGGGCCGCCCGCCGGAGTGAGCCGGATATGGAACCTCCGGCGGCAGGTACTGTATAATATAGTGTTTTTTTATTCCGCGACCCGAGGAGTGCCATGAACGACATGAGATCCCGCCGCCCCGGACGCCCCCTTCCCCGCGCCGCCGCCTTCGTCCTGATCTTGGCCCTGGGAATCCCGCTGTTCGCGGCGTCGAAAACCAAGCAGCTCCCCCCGGCCTACCGGAAATGGCTGGAGGAGGAGGTGGTCTGGATCATCTCCAAAACGGAGCGGGAAGTATTCCTCGACCTGAAGTCCGACGCCGAGCGGGACCGCTTCATGCAAGCGTTTTGGGATGCTCGCGACCCGACTCCCGGCACCCAGCAGAACGAGTACAAGGAAGAGCACTACCGCCGCATCGAATACGCGAATGCCAAGTTTGAGGAGGGCACCGGCCCCGGCTGGAAGACCGACCGCGGACGGATCTACATCCAGCTCGGCCCTCCCGGGCAGATCCTCGACTGGCTCAACGACTACCAGTTGTACCCCGTGATCATGTGGTTCTATTCCGGTCGGACCCGGCCGGGCGTGCCGAACAGCTTTTACCTTCTCTTCTGGCAGCGGGAGGGTATCGGGGGTTTCAAGCTGTACAGCCCGTACAACGACGGCCCGGAAAAGCTGGTCCACGCCACTTTCGGAGGGGTCGACCAGTGCTATCAATATATCAAGAGCATCAACGGCGAGCTGGCCCGCACCACCCTGACCTATGATCCCCACGAGCCGGTGGACACCGAACAATACCATCCCTCGATGACGTCCGATCTCATCGTGTCCAGCATCTGGCGCATGCCCGAAGAGGCCGCGCCGAAGAGCTACCTCCAGCAATTCCTGCCCGCCAACTCGAAGCTGCTGGAAAAGGTGCAGACGAAGTACTCCTACCAGTTTATGCCCATGCAGGCCGCCTTCCTGCCGGTGACCGACGACAAGGGCAACTCCATGCTGCACTACGCCTTCTACATCTCACCCGAGAACCTCAGCATCGCGCGGTACAAGGAGCAGTATTACACCGCGATGGATGTCACCATCGACCTCTCGGTCGACAAGGACAAGAGCGTCCTGCGCCACACCCAAAGCTATGTCCAGTACTTCAGCGAGTCCGACTTCCAGAACATCAAGTACATGCCCCTGGTGTTCGAGGACAAGATCGGCATCATGCCGGGCAAGTACCAGATGAATATCCTGGTCTACAACAAGATCACCTCCCAGAGCTACCGTTTCGAGAAGACGGTCGAGGTTCCGGAAACACCTGTCGCGGCGCCCGGCATCGGGCCGCTGATGCTGGTGGATCGGGTCCAGCCCGCGCCCACCGACCTCAGCTCCCTGCAGGGCCTCATCTTCACCTTCTTCGGATACTCCTTCACGCCCCTGCTGGAGCGGACGCTGCACCCCTCCGATAAACTGAACGTCCTCTACCAGATCTACTACCCGCCGGACAAAGCCCGGGCGGAAAGCGGGGAGTCCCTCACCCTGGAGTACCGTTTCCTCGGCGCCGGCGGCACCGGCGCTCCGGTCAAGACCATCACCGACTCCACCCTGAAGGGCAAGGTCAACGCGGCGGGGTGCCTGCTGACCTACAAGCAGCTGCCGCTCGATGAACTGCTGGCCGGCCGGTACACGCTGGTGGTGGCGGCCAAGGAGCCCTCCGGCCGAATGGTGGCCAGCAGCAGCATCGTCTTCAACCTGGACCCCGGCAGCCGCCGGCCCGCTCAGCGCGCCTTCGCGTCGGAGCAGCTGGGCGCCGACGACGCCGGCCTGTACGAGTACCAGCGCGGCCTGATCCTGCTCCAACAGGACCGGAAATCCGAGGCCTTGGCGCGCCTGCGCACGGCGTCCCTGAAGAGCCCCGGCCTGACCAGCCTGGCGGTCGACCTGGCCAAGCTCGAACTGGAACTGGGCAACGCCGCCGAATCGGTCGCCGCGCTGGAACGGGTCCGGGGCAACAAGGATTTCCTGACGGCCACGTGCCTCCTGATGGGGAAGGCTTACGCCGCCGCCGGCCGGAAGGAGGATGCGGACAAGGCCCTGGCCGAGTTCCTCCGGGCAATCCAGCCGTCGCGGTCAGAGTTCCAGGAACTGGCCGCGGTGTACGAGCGCCTCGGCGAGGCGGACAAGGCGGCCGAGATGCGCAAGGGCGCCGACGCCCTCGCGCCTTCGAAGACCGAGTGATATTCGCAATTGCAGATTGGACGATTGCAGATCGGAAGATTAAAAGATAAGGATACGAGTCAATAGCCTGGTTGAGTGAGCGTGGACTTGCCATCCAAGGATGATCTTGCAGACACCAATCCTCAATCTGTCATCGTCCGCTGCTGCATGACGGGATTCAACCGCCGGCATCACGTCCTGCGTCGCGCCTGCCCCGCCGGATGACTTTTCTGTTGCAACTATTCCTATAATGTAGTATTTACGGCGTCTGACGCACTATTCATGCAGGAGGAGCCCGTGACCAAACTGAGCGATTTGAAAAAACTGACCGCCCTGAAGCTCCGTGAGATGGCCGGCGAGTTCGAGGAAATCGTCGGCGCCTCCGGGTTGAACAAGGATGCCCTGGTGCACGCCATCGCTGACGCCCTGAAGAAGCGCGGCCGCTTCCAGGACGAAGTCATCCACTCCATGGACATCGACAAGCTGGAAGCGGACCGGATGAAGTTCCGCACCGAGATGAAAGGCCTGATCCGGGAAAAAAAATCCCTGCTGGCCGCGGCGGAGCACGACCACGAGAAGATCAAGGAAGTCCGCGCCAAGATCAAGCGCCTGCGCCGTCGGATCCACCGGGTCCACAACCGCGAAGTGCAGGTGAAGAAGCTCCTGAAGATCAAGTGACGGCTGATGCTCCCGCATCCCCCGGGGCTGCAGGAGGAGGGAGCCCATTGAAGCCGGAAAACACCCTCCCCCCCGAATACCGGAAGCTGGATCCCGCGGCCCTGCACGAACGGCTGCGCGCCGTCCGGGAGCGGCTGGGCCGGCGGATCCTGGTCCTGGCCCACCACTACCAGCGGGACGAAATCGTCGCGCAGGCCGACGAGGCGGGGGATTCCCTCAAGCTGGCCCAGCTCGCGGCGGAACGCCACGGCGTGGCGCACATCGTCCTGTGCGGCGTCCGATTCATGGCCGAGAGCGCGGACATCCTCACCCCGCCGGAACAGGCCGTGTACCTGCCGAATCCGACCGCCGGCTGCCTGATGGCGGACATGGCCCCGGAGGGGGAGGCGGTCGCCTGCTGGGAGCAGCTGCGGCAGCTGCCGGGCCGGACCGTCCCCGTGACCTACGTCAACTCCAGCGCCGAGGTGAAGGCGCTGGTGGGCCGGAACGGCGGGGCGTGCTGCACCTCCTCCAACGCCGCCCGGGTGCTGCGGTGGGCCCTCGGGAACGGCGACCGGGTCCTCTTCCTCCCCGACCAGCACCTGGGGAGGAACACCGCCCGCGCCATGGGGATCGGCGCCGATCAGGCGGCGGTCTGGCAGCCCGGCCGCCCGTGGGGAGGCCAGGCGGAACACACGCTTCGATCGGCCCGGATCGTCCTCTGGGCGGGGCACTGCTACGTCCACCAGATGTTCCAGGTGTCTCACGTCCGGCACGTCCGCAAGACCGACCCGGGCATGCGCGTGATCGTCCACCCGGAGTGCGCCTTCGAGGTGGTCCAGGCGGCGGACGAGTATGGCTCCACCGAGCAGATCATCCGGGCGGTGACAAGTTCCCCGCCGGGCAGCCGCTGGGCGGTCGGGACGGAGATCACCCTCGTCCAGCGCCTGGCCCGGCAGTGCCCGGACCGCACCGTCGTGCCCCTGTCCCGTTTCGGCACCTGGTGCGCGAACATGGGCCGGACCGGACTCCCCCATCTGCTGCACGCGCTGGAGGGAGTGGACGCCGGCCGGCCGGCCAACCGCGTGCACGTGCCGGCCGACACGGCCGCCGACGCCAGGGTGGCGCTGGAGCGGATGCTGTCGCTGGCCGGCTGATCCGGGTAGACGGGAAAGGGCGGCCGCCGGCCGTTCCCCGGATCGCGCCGGCAAGGATCTTCGGACCGAACCCGTTCGGCGGAAACGGTCCGGCGTCAAGGAGTGAACCATGCCCGCTGACTCCACCGGAGATTACCTGATCCGACCCGCGGGGCGCGTCTGCCTCGGCGAGGGGTTGCCGGTCTTCCAGAAATCCGTCGCCGACGCCCTGGAGCAGCCCCCCGCCCGGATCGTCCTGGACCTCGCCGACGTGAGCTACATCGACAGCTCCGGCCTGGGCGAGATCCTGAAGCTGTTCCTGGAAGGCAAGTCCAAGGGTAAGACGCTGGTGCTGGTCCACGTCCCGGCCTCCGTCCGGAAGATCCTCCACAGTACGCGGCTGGATAAGGTATTCACCATCCAGGACGAGCTCTGACCCCGGCCTGGCTGCCTCCGTCGGCCGGCTGCCCAACGGCCCGCTTGTTTTTGCTTCACTGGAATTGTACATATTCTTTAAAATCGGCTTGCACTCCGGCCCTCCCCCATCGGATAATGAATGGTTCTATCGACAATACAGAGCCAAAGGAGGACATATGGCTGAGAAGATGAAAGCGGTGGTCAAAACCCGGCCCGAGCTGGGCGGGGAACTGCTGGAAGTGAACCTTCCCCGGATCGCCCCCGACCAGGTGCTGGTCAAGGTCCGGGCCACCTCCATCTGCGGCACCGATGTGCACATCTACAAGTGGGACGCCTGGGCCGCCAACCGGATCGGCGAGAAGCGCCTGCCCCAGACCATGGGCCACGAGGTGGCCGGCGAGGTCGTGGAAGTCGGCGGTCACGTCAAGCGGATCAAGGTGGGGGACTATGTCTCCGCCGAGACCCACATCTACGATCCCGCCGACCTGACCGCCCTGATCGGCCAGCTCCACATCGGCGATCACATGAAGATCCTGGGCGTGGACTGCGACGGTGCGTTCGCCGAGTACTTCGCCGTGCCCGAGTCGGTCTGCTGGGTCAACGACCCGTCGATCCCGCCCGAGATCGCCACCCTGCAGGAGCCCCTGGGCAACGCCGTGTACACCGTGCTGGGCGAGGATTTCAACGTCGCCGGCAAGACGGTGGTCATCCTGGGCGACGGCCCCGCGGCGCTGCTGGCCGCCGGCGTGGCGCGGGTCTGCGGCATGGCGAAGATCTTCATCGTGGGCAAGTACGATTTCAACCTGGACATCGCCTGCAAGATGGGCGCCGACTTCAAGCTGTACGCCAACAAGGACGACGTCGACCGGGTGGCCTTCGTCAAGGACCACACCTACGGCGCCGGCGCCGACATCGTGCTGGACATGGCCGGCAGCCCGCAGGCCCTGACCGAGGGCTTCAAGATGCTGCGCCGGGGCGGCCGCTTCTCCGCCTTCGGCATCGCCTCGGAGTCGCCCACCATGATCGACTACAACAACGGCATCGTGTTCAAGGGCGCCCAGATCCACGGCATCAACGGCCGGCTGATGTTCGACACCTGGTACCGGGTGCGCAACCTGCTCGCCACAGGGCGACTGGATATCCGCCCCGTCATCACCCACATGTTCCGGCTGGACGGGTACAAGGCCGGATTCGACGCCATGCTGGGTCGGCCGCGCCAGTCGGCGAAGGTGGTGCTCTTCCCGACCGCCGACGAGTTTGCCGCCGCGAAGAAGCGGATGTGATCGAGGCTCGAGGCTCGGGATTCGGGACTCGGAGCACGGGATTCGGGGCTGAAAGCAAGCCACAGGCAATCAAACCATATTCTGGGCGTGGTACACGTGATAGACGGAAATGAAACGCTCGGACTCCTGGGATGGAACAGTGACAGAAGGAAGCCGCTATTTAAGGAATTACCAAGACTTGCGGGTTTGGCAGCAGAGCATTTCATTGGTGAAAGTGGTGTATCAGCACACCGGACGCTTTCCCGCCACGGAACGATTTGGCTTAGTGGCACAAATGAGGCGCGCCGCTGTTTCCATCCCCTCGAATATCGCCGAGGGCCATTCCCGGTCGGGTTCCCGGGATTTTCTACGCTTCCTGTCGATCGCTCTGGGCTCTGTCGCGGAGCTGGAAACTCAGTCAATCATCAGTTCAGAGTTGGGCTTCCTCCAGTCACCTCTGCGTGATGAAATTCTCGCCCAACTCAACTCGATCGGCAAGATGCTGCGAGGACTCCAGAAGTCCATCGAACCTTATTGTGTGAAAGATATTGAGATGGCTTATGGAACTAGCACTGCACCATGGAACGAAAATCCCTTTGATTCCGAGCAGTCGAGCCTCGAGCCTCCAGTCTCGAGTCCCGGAGATTGACCAAAAACACATTATTTTAAGGAGCAGCCAATATGTACGGAAAAATGAAAGGATTCCTCGCCGAAGAGCTGAAGAAGCTGGAAGAGCAGAAACTGTACAAGCACGAACGGATCATCGAGAGCCCCCAGGGCGCCGAGATTGTCGTGAAGGGTAGGAAGTGCCTGAATTTCTGCGCCAACAACTACCTCGGCCTCTCCTCCCACCCGGACCTGATCCAGGCCGCCCACGAGGGGATCGACCACCGCGGCTACGGCCTGTCCTCCGTCCGCTTCATCTGCGGCACGCAGGACATCCACAAGACCCTCGAGCGGAAGGTCTCCGAGTTCCTCGGCATGGATGACACGATCCTGTTCTCTTCCTGCTTCGACGCCAACGGCGCCGTCTTCGAGCCGCTGCTGGGCGAGCAGGACGCCATCATCAGCGACGCGCTCAACCACGCTTCCATCATCGACGGGGTGCGGCTGTGCAAGGCCCAGCGCTGGGCCTACAAGCACTCCGACATGCGCGACGTGGAGGAGCTGGACCAGGCCACCGGCAAAACCGCCAAGGGCCTGGAGCGCTGCCTGAAGGAAGCCAACGAGAAGGGCTGCCGCTTCAAGATGATCGCCACCGACGGCGCCTTCTCCATGGACGGCGACGTCGCCAACCTGAAGGACATCTGCGCCCTGGCCGAGAAGTACGACGCCCTGGTCATGGTGGACGACTCCCACGCCAGCGGCTTCATGGGCAAGACCGGCCGCGGCACCCACGAGCACAACGGGGTGATGGGGCGCGTGGACATCATCACCACCACCTTCGGCAAGGCGCTCGGCGGGGCGTCCGGCGGCTGCATCTCCGGCCGGAAGGAGATCATCGACTGGATGCGGAACAAGGCCCGCCCGTACCTGTTCTCCAACACCGTGGCCCCGTCGGTGGTCATGGCGACCATCCGGGTCATGGACATGCTGTCCTCCACCACGACCCTGCGTGACAAGCTGGAGCGGAACACCCTGTACTTCCGCGAGAAGATGACGGCCGCCGGCTTCGACATCATCCCCGGCGTGCACCCCATCACGCCCATCATGTTCGGCAAGTACCCCGACTGCTCCAAACTGGCTGTGGACTTCGCCAACGCCATGCTGGACGAGGGGATCTACGTCATCGCCTTCAGCTTCCCGGTCGTGCCGCGGGGCAAGGACCGGATCCGCGTGCAGATCTCGGCCGCCCACGAGCAGCACCACCTCGAGCAGGCCATCGCGGCCTTCACCAAGGTCGGCCGCAAGCTGGGCATGATCAAGTAATACCGGCCATCGCGAGACAACAAAGGGCGACCTTTCGGGGTCGCCCTTTTCTTTGGGGGAGAGCGGACTTCGGACATCGGAATTCGGGGCTAGGGACTAGGGGCTGGGGGCTCGGAGCTCGGGGCTTGGGGTTCGGGACTCGAGGCTCGGGGAATTGTGGATGATTCAATCGAGGAGTGGGGATTAAAAGCTTTTCGTGTGTTTCGTGTATTTCGTGGTTGTTAGCGATTGGCGGATCGGAAGCTGTTTCGTGTGGTTCGTGTGGTTCGTGGTTTCGATTGCGGATTGCGGATTGCGGATTGGAAACCCGGCTCCCCCTTTGTGCCCTTCGTGCCTCTGTGGTGAATTCCCCGCTTGCGGATTGCGGATCTACTTCGACGTTCGATGTTCCGTGTTCGATGTTCGATGTTCGCCTGGATCACACCTGGCGTTCATCCCGAGTGAAATGAGGCGGCTCCATCTGCAGCGTCGAATGGACGATCCCGAAGCGCTCCCGCAGCAGCCTCCTGGATTCGCCCAGGCATTCCTGCCAGTGGAGAGAATCGCTGCAGCTGTTCTCCAGCTTCAGGTGGGCGCTCAGGATGGGGATGCCGGAGGCGATCGTCCAGATGTGGAGGTCGTGGACGTCCCGCACGTGGGGCAGCCCCTCCAGGGCGGCCTTGACCGCGTGGTAGTCGATGTGGTCCGGGGTGGCCTCCAGCAGGATGTTCATGGTCTGGCGGAGCAGCCCCCAGCTGCTCCAGAGGATCAGCAGGCCGATGAGCAGGCTGACCAGCACGTCGATCGGCGTCCAGCCCGTCCGCCAGATCACCACACCGGCCAGCAGCGCGCCGGCGGAACCCAGGGCGTCACCCACCATATGCAGGAACGCCCCCCGGAGGTTGAGGCTGTGCCGGATGCCGCCCGCCAGGATCCAGGCGCTGCCGGCGTTCACGAGGAGGCCCAACACCGCCACGACGAGAAGGACCGGCGCATCCACCGACTGCGCCTGTCCGAACCGGCGCCAGGCCTCCCAGAAGATGAACCCGACCATGAGCACCAGCAGGCCGCCGTTGACGAAGGCGCCCAGCACTTCCGTGCGTAGCAGGCCGAACGTCCGTTTCGGAGTGGGGGGCTGGCTGGCGAGCAGCGCCGCCACCAGGGCCAGGGCCAGCGCCACGACGTCCGTCAGCATGTGGCCGGCGTCGGCCAGCAGGGCCAGACTGTTCGCCAGGATGCCGCCGGCCACCTCCACGGCGAGGAACACGAGGTTGGCGGCCAGCACCCAGACCAGCCGCGAAACGTTCCCCGCCCCGCCCGGTCGCCTGGTCCCGCTCCCCCCGGAAGGGGCGAGGTGCTCATGCCCGCCGACGCCGCTCATGCCCACCGGTCCCTCCTCGCCACGCGTATCCAAGCCTCGGGGAACACCCGGCCTGCCCGGCGATCCCGACTTCTCCCGCATTATTCAGGATTGCCGCTCCCGAGTCAACCGGCGATCTCCGAGCCGGAATTTGAAACGGGTTCCGGCGAGTGTTATCATGCTCGCCGAGGAAGGAGAACGAACATGCGCACTTTCCTGGCCGCCCTGATCGGGACCGTCCTGTTCGCCCTCGCGCCCGCCCAGGAGACTCCCCCAACGAAAAAGGGACAGGAACTTCCGCCCAGCACCCAACAGATCCCCGCCCTTTCCACGGAATCGGTGGCCGCCCGCTTCCACGTGCAGGTACGGGACAAGAAGGGCAACCTGGTGGTCGGGCTGAAACGGGAGAACTTCCAGGTCCTCGAAGACAAGAAGCCCCAGGACATCGTCTTTTTCGAGTCGGACCAGGCGCCCGTCACCGTGGCCGTCCTGATGGAGTTCAGCCGGGGCACCAACAGCATCCTCCAGGACGTGCGCGACGGGACCTACCTGCTGGTCAAGCAGCTGGGGCCGGAGGACTACTGCGCCCTCGTGGCCTTCAACAACCACCCGATCATCGTGGAGGACTTCACCCAGGACAAGGACAAGATCCTGACGGGTGTGGCCCGGATGAACATGACCTTCGCGCGGGGCATCGAGCTGCTGGAAAGCGTCCGCTTCCTGGTCCGCCGCATGGTGGACATTCCCGGCAAGAAGGGCATCGTCCTGCTAGCCACCGGCCTGACCACGCCCGGGGGCAACTACAACGGCCTGCTCAAGGAGCTCCAGAGCGCGAACGTGCCGATCTTCCCCGTCTCCATCGGCCAGTACGCCCGCGCCGTGCTGGACCCGTACCTGTCGGAAGACGCCCACGCCCAGCTGTTCCAGGCTGACGTGCGCCTTCGGAGCCTGGCGGAGAACTCCGGCGGCTCGGTGTTCTACCCGCGCTTCCCCGCCGAGTTCCGCAAGACCTTCGAGATCGTCCGTCTGTACCTCCAAACCCAGTACCTGCTGGCATACAGCCCGCCCGATCCCGACGACCACAAGCGCAAGCGGTCGTTGAAAATCACGGCCCGGGCCGATCTCGACGGAGACGGGAAACCGGAAGAGCTGGAGACCATCCACGTCAAAGAGTACGTTCTGGGCGGCCAGGCGGGAGGCGAATGAGCCTCCTCCGCCCCCTTTCACCGACGTTCTCGCGCCGCTTCACCGGCCCCCTGTTCAATCCCTTGGATCAGAATTCAATATATTGGACAGACGCGCCCAACAGCCCCAACGGCCTTTGGCATGCCGCCAATAAACCATTTATTTTCTATGTGATATAGACGGCTTGCATCCCTCGGCCCTTTTGGTATAAATATTGCTTAAAACCCACTATGTTCATCGGGGACTGGGTATGCCCGCTTGAACAGGTCCACTGGAGAATCGGCACAGGCAGGACTGATTGTTCATACACTTGAAAACGATTGATTCGATTGGATTTTTCGGTTTTTCTACAATCCTAATCCCAACAGGAGGTTTGTCCATGACACGTGCGTTTGTCAAGACGCTGCTCCTGGCTTGCGTGACCCTGCTGCTCGCGGGCGTCGTGTTCGGCCAGGCGGCTCAGACAACGGGCCGTATCGAGGGTACGGCCAAGGACCAGACGGGTGGCGTCATCCCCGGCGTCACCGTCACCATTTCCTCCGCCACCGGCACCAAGAGCATGATCACCGGTGACAGCGGCGAATTCGCCTTCCCCTTCCTCACCCCCGGCAACTATGACATCAAGGCCGAACTCGAAGGCTTCAAAACCTACGAGCAGAAGGGCGTCACAATCCGCCTGGGCTTGACCAGCACCATCAATCTGGTGCTGAGCCCCGGTGAGATCAGCGAAGTGGTTACCGTCACGGGCGAGGCGCCATTGGTGGACACCACCACCACGACCATCGGCTCCAATATCACCGATGCGATGTACACCAGCATGCCGGTTCGCCGGAACTTCTCCAACCTGTTCAATTTCGCCCCCGGCGTGAGTGATGGCGGGCAGGTTGGTTCTTCGAACCCCTCCATCGGCGGCGCCTCTGGTTTGGAAAACAACTACGTCATCGATGGCGTGAATGTCACCAACACCGGCTACGGCTCCCTGGGTTCTTACTCCAATGTGTACGGCTCAATGGGCACCGGCGTGAACTTCGACTTCGTAAAAGAAGTCCAGATCAAGTCCGGCGGTTTCGAGGCCGAGTACGGCCAGAGCACTGGCGGCGTGGTCAATGTCATCACCAAATCCGGCGGGAATGAATTCCACGGTGGCGTGTACTTCTACCTCCAGCCGGCCGGCTGGCAGGCCTCCCGCAATCAACCGAACACCTATCGCTATGAAAACCTTCAATCCATGACCCTTTCCCAGCAAAACTACGACGTGAGTTTTGACCTATCGGGTTATCTGTGGAAGGACAAGCTGTTCTTCTATGCCGCTTTCAATCCCCAGTGGAACACCAGTTCCTTCAGGGCCCCGGCCGGAATTGGCCAGGATATTGACGGCATCTCCCCCTACGAGCAGGAGAGCCATTACTATTCCTGGTCGGCCAAGGCCTCCTATGTGCCGCACCCCAATCACACCTTCGAGTTTTCCACGTTTGCTGACCCATCCAATCGCGGCACCGGCCCGAACCGGTCCATGCTGAGCACGGGTGATACCAGCTACAGCAAGCTGCACTTCGGTTCCTGGAACCTGGTAGCCCGCTACAACGGCGTCCTGTCCAACAACTGGTTCCTGACCGGCTCCTACAGCCGTGCCTACAACCGGTTCGAAGAAGCGATGCTGTACGACTCCTTGGTTCAATACCGGGACTATGTCAGCTGGTTCTATGACAACTTCCCGGAGGGCACTCCCGTCAGAAATCCAACCGGTTATGATCTGAGAGGCGGTGTCGGATTCTTCGAGAACAACAACGGCACCAACAACCAGTTCAACATCAAGACCACCTTCACCTTTACCGCCGCCGGTGAGCACACCATGGACTTCGGTTACGCTTACGAAGACGTGGGCTATGTCGCGTTCCGGCGCTACACCGGCCCGATGGTCGATGTCCCGGCCTTTGGAGGTTTTGAGGGTGCGGCCTCTTATGGTGCCCTGCTCCGGCACCGGTGGTATCGTCAGGCGGACGGAACCTACTGGGATCGGAACGGCGACGGCACCCTGGACGGCAGCGACGCCGTGTGGTGGCAAACCCGCGGCAACTACAACGACCCGAACATCAGCACCGAAACCAAGTACCACTCCTTCTATGCCCAGGACGCCTGGAAGATCAGCGCCAATGTGACCCTGAAGGCCGGCGTCCGCTACGACTACCAGAAAATCGCCGGTGGTGGTGAAGGCTCGTCCGACTTCGTGTTCGACGGCAACTGGGCCCCCCGCTTCGGCCTGATCTACGATGTGAAGGGCGACGGCAAAACCAAGGTCTACGGCTCCTGGGGCAGATTCTTCCAGAAGATCCCGCAGGACCTGGCCGTCCGCGCTCTGTCCGTGGAAACCGGCTTCACCAGCGTGTACTGGGGCGACCTCAATGCCACCGACTTCCTGAATGACGACATGGTGGCGGCGGGCCTGACCGTGTATCCCGGCTACGGCAGCCCCTACACCATCGGTCTGACCGGCAGCGTACCGACCATCGTCTACCCCGGCACCAAGGCCATGTTCCAGGATGAATTCGTGCTCGGCTTCGACCACGAACTCAGCCCCACCATGAGCATCGGCGCCCGTTACATCTGGCGGCACGTGGGCCGCGGCCTTGAGGATTGCGGCAGCCAGACGCCCGGGCAGTGGAACGGTACAGAACCCTCTGCGGAAGAGTACCAGTATGTCATCGCCAACGTCACCGCGTCCCAGGACATCTTCGACAACGCTCTGGGTGTCCTAGGCTCCGACGGAATTCCTGATGGTTTCGCCGACATGACCCGCACCTACAACGCCTTCGAGGTGACCCTCGAAAAGCGCTTCTCCCAGGGCTTCCAGTTCCTGGCCAACTACCGGCTGGCCAAGGTGTGGGGCAACTGGGAAGGCCTGTTCCGGAACGACAACGGCCAGGACGACCCCTTCATCACCTCGCTGTTCGACTTCCGGGATGAGGTCCTGGCTAATGGCGGCCGCGCTCTGGGAGTGTCCTACGTCCCCGGCTACCTCAACACCGACCGCCGGCACGTCCTGAACTTCAACGGTGCCTACACCCTGCCGTGCAAGCTGACCTTCGGCATCGGCGCCCGCCTGACCTCGGGCTACCCGCTGACCCCGGTCGGCACCCACCCGGCTTCCGGATACGGTGACAACGAGATCCCCGGCATCCTGCCCGATGGCACCCAAGTGGTGCGTGGCTACGCCGGCCGCAGCGACTGGATCAACGACGTGGACCTGCACGCTGATTATCCTTTCACCTTCGGCGACAACTACCGGCTGCGCTTCGCCGTGGACCTGTTCAACGTGTTCAACCTGCAGAAGACCACCCAAGTCGACACCCAGTCTCAGTCGGGTGGCGATCCCTATGCCGACTACCTGACCCCGACCACCTTCCAGCGCTCCTTCAACATGCGCGCTTCCATCCGCTTCGAGTTCTAAACGGTCAGTTCTCCGACAACCAAGCAGGGCCTCCGGGCCCTGCTTTTTTTATGCCCTCCCGCCCGTTCCGCTCCCTGAAAAACTGGTTGACATTCCGATCGAAGCGGGTAAAATACGCTTTTCCCGGACGGCCGGATTCCGTTCTTTCCAGCTGAAATTTCCATGGCGCCATCGTCTAGGGGTCTAGGACGCCGCCCTCTCACGGCGGTGACCCGGGTTCGAATCCCGGTGGCGCTGCCAATACGAAGGCCGCAACCATTCCGGTTGCGGCCTTTTTCATTTATAGGATTCGAGACTCGGGACTCGGGACTAGGGACTCGGGGCTCGGGATTCGGGGATCGAGCCTCGCGGGGTGAGGCGCGGCTCGGCGTTCAGCGTTCGATGTTCAGCGTTCGATGTTCGGATTGCCTACGGATTTTGAACCAGCGATTTCCTCACTTCAGGCCAGGCGTCTTTCCCGCAGAGCAGGGCGCCAAGGCGGGGCATCCGCTCCCGGACCTCCGCCGCGATCCGGCCCGCCAAGTCCCGGATGTCCCACTGGGCGTGCCCGTCCATCCGCAGCCGGGAAAAGTGGGCCAGCTCGCGGAAGTTCAGCTGCAGCAGCACGCGCCGCCGGTGGGCGTTGGTGAGGATGTACGCGGCGGCCTCCGGGGCGGTTTCGCGGATGCGGCGGTGGACCGCCTCGCTGCGCGCGGCGACCTCTCGCAGCTCCGTCTCCAGGCCGACCGCCTGCAGCGAGGGCGGGACGGTGATGCCGAGGCCGGGATCGTAATCCTGCGCCAGGAGCGTGCCCATCCGGTGGCGCTTCAGCTGGGCGAAGCAGGAGGCGCTGACCACGCACTCGAAGGCGGCGCCCGCCAGCTCGAAGGCCCGAGGCAGCGAATGCCAGGGCTCCAGGTGCTCGGCCAGCGCGGCCAGCAGCTGCCGCACCTCCGCGTCGCCGAGCCCGTCCGCCCAGGCCCGGCCTTCGGGAAGGGGCCGCCCGAGGACCTCGTAGGCCAGGCCGGCCAGGACCCGCTCCTCTTGCAGGGCGCCGGGGTCCAACAGGCGGCAGGCCGGCGCGTCGGACAGATGCTCCGTCTCCGCTCCGGGCGCGGCCGTCGCCGACCGGCGGATGGCCTCCCGCAGGACGGGCAGCCCGAGCCGGTGGTAGGCGTCGGCGTCGGTGTACTTGATCACGGACGGCGCCACCCCCTGGACCACGCGGAACAGGCGCCCGCCGAACTCCCGGACCTCGGCCAGCGGGTGGGCCGCCGCCTGCTGGAGGATCCGCTCGATGTTCCGCGCGTTGGCGGTCATGCCCAGCTGCGTCTGGACCGCCAGCGACAGGCCGTAGCGCGCGTCCTCCTTGGCCCAGCCGTCCAAGGTCCGGCGCCCCTCCGCCCGTTCGGCCAGGTCGGGGAAGCTCCGGTCGAAGTACTCCTTCAGGCGCTCGTAGAACCCGAAGTAGGCGCGGGTCTGGAGTTCGACGGCCGCCAGGAAGTCGTCCTCGAGGGGCGTGCCCAGCAGCTCCACCGGTGTGACGAAGTCCCCCTCCAAGGTGATGTAACGCTGCGACTTCTCGGTGTAGGAGCAGAGGCGGAACCGCTCCACGAATTCTGCCGCCAGGCGGCTGATGCCCAGGATGTCCAGGTTGAACACGGCGTGTTCGGCCACCGAGGCGTGTCCCAATCCAAAAATAATCTTCTCGTTGGACTTGCGGGCCCGGTCCAGCTCCCTCCGGGCCGCCCGGCGCAGCTCGTCGACCGGCCGGGGATCGCGGCTGATCCGGGCGTAGGCCGCCGAGAGGGTCTCCGGCGTGATGTTCCGGCGGTCCAGGAACTCCCGCAGCGCCTGGCGCAGCCCGGCCCGCTGCGGCTCCTCCGGGCACTCCCGGGACAGCAGCTCCTCCGCGCGGGTCGCGAGGTCCCGGAACTCGTCCAGCGTCTCCACATCGACGTTCATGCCCGCCAGGATGACTTCCATCACGAATCCTCCTCCACCTCGGCGTCGGGCCGGATTCGGCGGATGGTCGCGATCACTTCCTGGATGAGGGTGTCGGGAGTCGACGCGCCCGCGGAGATGCCCACCGCCCCGATCCCTTCGAACCACTCCGGCCGGAGGTCGGCGGCCGACTGCACCTGGCGGGTGTTGGGGTTGATGGTCGAGCTCAGCTCGGTCAGCCGCCGGGTGTTGGCGCTGGTGTAGGAGCCCACGATGATCATCAGGTCGTTGTCCTGGGGCATCCGGCAGATCTCGCTCTGGTGGTCGGTGGTCGGCTTGCAGATGGTATTGATGAAGCGCAGCTCCCGGCAGAACCGGACGAGCCGCGGCAGGATGCGCTGGACGTTTTCCATGCTCTGGGTCGACTGGACCACCACGCCCAGGCGCGGAAACCGCTTCCGCCAGCCCTCGACGTCGGCCGGGCTCGAGACCACCAGGGCGTTCTCGACCTGGCCGGCGATGCCCCGGACCTCGTCGTGGTTCTGGTCGCCGATGATCACCACCTGGTACCCGTCCTCGGCCAGCGAGCGGACGATGCGGTGGATCTCCAGCACCATCGGGCAGGTGGCATCCACCACCCGGAGCCCCCGCCGCTCCGCCTCGGCGTACACGTCCGGCACAGTGCCGTGGGCCCGCAGGAGCAGCACGCCCTGGTCGATGTCGTCGATGGTCTCGACGACCCGGATGCCCGCCTTTTGGATCTGGTCCACGACGAATTCGTTGTGGACAATGTCCCCGAGCATGTACACGTCCGCCTGCTTGCCGGCCGCCTCCAGGGCGATCTCGATGGCCCGCCGCACGCCGAAGCAGAAGCCGGCGCTGCGCGCGATGCGGATCTTCAGGGAAGCCATGGCGTTCACTTTCCTTTCCCGCCGCCGGGCGGCGGCGCTTTTGCCCCGGCGGCCGCGGGGGCCCGCACGATCATGAGGTTGTTGGGGCGGTCCAGCCAGCGGCGGAAAAACTCACGGGCCTGCGCATAGTCAGCCGGCGGCAGGACCGGCCGCAGGACGCCGATCTCCGCTTCGACGAGGATCGCTCGGGCCGCCGCGTCGTACCGGAAGGTCCGGTGCGCCGTCCACGCGGGTTCCGTCCGGGAGAGGCCGGGCGGCAGGTAGAGCACCTCGGCCCCTTCCGGTAGCCGGACCTCCGTCCGGGTGCGGCTGGAGGCGGGCGGGCCGAGCGACAGCGAGTTCTTCCGGGACTCCAGTCCCAGGTACATGGTCGTCTCCGCCAGGGGCACCGGGAAGGTGGGGAGGTCGAGGACCAGGATGTCCCCCTGCCGGATGCCCAGCTGCCCCGCGCCGAAGCGCAGCTCGATGTCCACTTCGCGGCCGGTGTCGCCCAGGTGGTCGGACCGGCCCTCGGCCAGCACGGCCTCCGGGGCCGCGATCCGGGCGGCTTCTGAGTAGAATCCCTGGAGCGCGGCGGGGGCCATCTCCCCGAGGGCCCGGCGTGCCGCGGCGGCGAACGCCCCCCGCAGCAAGCACTCCGCCGAGGCCCGGGCGGACCCGTCGCCCGCCAGCTCGATCCGGAACAGGTTCCGCGCGAGGCTCGCCTCGTCGGCCGGCAGGTCCGTGTCCACGAGGGAGCAACCGTCGGGGCGGATCTCCAGGCCGCGGTTGCCGGCGGCGAAGGGGCACCAGCCCAGGGAGCCGGTCGGGTTGAACGGATCGAGGATCAGGGGCCCGCCGCCGGACAGGGCGACCCGCAGGACGATGGCATCGAACTGCTCCAGCGCCGGGACATCCTCGGCCAGGGGCAGGTACTGGCTGTTCAGGAACACCGGCCGGGAATCGAATCCCGCCGCCGCCAGCATGGCCCCCGCCAAGGCGGCCTTGTCCTTGGCGTCGCCGTACCGTTTCTCCAGGATTTCATCCGGCGCGTGCGGGGCGTATCCGGCCAGGGACAGTCCCAGCGGGACGCTGCGGACCTGGCGGGTGACAAAGGCGTAGATCCGCTCCAGCTGCTCGCGCTCGTCCTTCGCGCCGGCCACCAGCCCGGCGGTGAACGACTCGACGCGCGGGCATTGCCGGACTTTCTCCCAGTAAGTCCCGGCGAACGGGCGGGCGGCGGCGCTCCAGTCCCGGTACGAGGAGAATACCAGCCGCGCCGCCAGGCGGGACAGCGGCGGCGAGGCCGGCTCGTCCGGGACGGGGGGCGAATCGGACACGTAAAAGGAATACACGTCCATCCCCCGTTCCACGCTCCGGACCAGCTGCACCGACTCCCCCTGCTGGGCGTGCCAGGCCAGCGGCCGGTCCCGCGGCAGGATCAGCCGCAGGTGCTTCTCCAGCAGGGGTTCGTCCGACTGGAAATATTCGATGCCGCTGAATCCGTCGGGCCGCGCTTCGGTGACCCGTTCCACGCGGGTTTCCAGGAGGGCGCCGGGGCCGACGGCCGGGAGCGGGATCACCTTCACCATGGCGCTGCCGTACAGGTCCGCCTCGGGTCCGCCCACGGCCGGGAGGTCCTTGACGTTCTCCGCCTCCACGGAAACGAAGCCGCCGGCGCTCCGGTAGGTGCCGGCGCGGAGCAGCTTGACCTGCTGCTCTCCCGGGCGGTAGAAAATCCGGTAATCGCCGTATTTCTCCCGGCCGCGGTCGTCCAGCACCTTGGTCAGGGAATGGATGTCCTCGGCCAGCCGGCCTTCGGCTTCGGTCCAGAGCAGGGTCTTGTCCGCAAACAGGACGATGGCCGAGGCCGCAGGGTATTCGGCGGTCCCCGGCGATTGCCGGAGATATTTCTCCACCGCTTCCGCCTGCTGCGCCCGGCTGGCCCCCGCCATTCCGGCCGCCAGGGCCAGGACGATCGCAGGCTTCAGCAATCCGTGTCTCATGGCTGCCCTCCCTGCCCGTCCGTCCGCTCGAGCACGACCATCGACCGGCGGGACTGGCCCCAGGCCTGGACCAGCTTCCGCAGGTCCGGGTATGCCTGCGGGGCCAGGATGGAGGTCTCGCAGCGGAAATCGCTCCGGAAAATCAGCTGCCCTCCCTCCTGCCGGGTGCTCAGCAACAGCCGGAGCGGGCCCGCTTCGAACTCCACAGGGTCCGGCACGGCCAGGACCCTGAATCCGTCGGGGAGCGACAGGCGTTCCTCCTGCAGCGCTTCGATGGTGGAAAACAGGGAGAGCGGGTACCGGCGGCTCTCCGGTTCCGCCAGGCGGGGCAGCCCCAGCGAATACACCTCGAAGAAATTGGTGGAGAGCGGCATCTGGAACAGGACGAAACGGCCGGCCCCCATGGCGTATGCCGGATCGACCAGGTCGAACGAGATCTCGTACGGCCGGGCGAGGTCCGCCGGCGAACCCAGCTGGAGGCCCTGCACCCGCGCTCCGGGGTGGAAGGCCGCCGCGAGCCGCTGCCACAGCTGGGCGTAGCGGATGCCCAATTCCTGCCGGGCAAGCCGGCGCAGGAGGAAATCGTAATAGCCGGTCCCCCCGATGTGGACGCGGCTCTGCAGCCCCAGGTCGGCCCCCAGCCGGGAGACGGCCTGGACGCGGCCCTGGCTGCGACTGGCCGGGCTGTGGGGCTGGCGGACCAAGTCCGCTCCCGCCGCCGTGAGGAGCAGCGCCGGCCGGTCGCCGACGCAGGTCTCGCCGAGGGAACTGCTGAACTCCAGGGTGGGGTCCATCAGGACCGTCCGCCCGTCGGGCAGTTTCACGGCGCAGAGGGCGCGCTCGAAATAAACCGACGGGACCTCGGGATCGGTGTCCCGCGACACGTTGACGAGGGCCTCGGCGCCTTCCACGCCGACTTCCCCCAGCATCGCGATCATCAGCACGCTCTTGTCCCGGCCGGTCCCGCATTTCCTTTCCAAGGTGGCCGTGGCGGCGTGCGGCTCGATGAATGCCCCCACGCTCATGGAGGCGCTCATGTAGCCGATCTCCGATGACACGTACCGGAAGACGGCCATGATCTTGCTGTGGATGTCCGCGAGCCCGCCGGTCAACTCGGCGACTTTCTGCCGGAGCGCCTCGTTGGAGTCCGCCTTGCCGGCGGCCTGCGCGCGGCCGAGCCGGGAGAGTTCCCGCCAGTCTCCCAGGGTGCTCACCAGCAGGCGGAGGGCGACGCCGGGCAACGGGACCATCCCCGGCTCGGGGGTGATGCCGGGCATGTCCCGGCCGGTCCACCGCAGGGTCACGGTGCCTGGCTCCCCGGGCGCGGATTCGAATTCCAGCACGCCCCCCTTCACGGCGTAATGGAGCGGCCGGGAACGCGGGCCCCGGATTTCCACCCGCTTGTACAGGACCGGGTTCACCACCTGGAAGAGGAAGAAGTCGGAATAGTGGCCCGGTACCGAGGCCCGGCTGCGGAACACCACCCTCGTTTCCAGCGTGTCCTGGAGGCCAAGGTCCGGGTACGCGATGGTCTTCCGGCGGAAGTCCCCGCCGATCTCCGGCGATTGACTCTCGTCCAGCGGGCGGTCCGTGATCGCACCGTCGGGCACGGACACGATGGAGCCGTCGGGCCGGACCACCCGGGCCAGCTCGATCTCGATGGATCCATGCGGCCGATAGTAGGTGTACGACTCGGTGGCGTAATCCCCGCGGCCCTTCTCGGTCAGGACCCGGACTTGGCGGTCCACGGTCTGGACAGAGCTGCCGTCCGCCTGATACTGCACCGACACCTCCTCGCGGAGGATCAAGGCGTCCGCCCCGGCAAACCGGGCGGCGGGGTCCGGAGCCGGGGCCTGTCCGGCATCCGGCCGGACCTGCGCGCCCAGGGCCGCCACCCCCAGCGACACCAGGACCGACAGCATCATCTTCCGCGCTCTCATCTTGCCTCCTCCAGGCCCCCCGAGTGCTTCTCCCTTTTATACACAGCCGCCTTCGACAACGTCAAGGCAAATAGGGCGCCGGGGACAGCCCTGCCGCCGAATTGTCGTATAATGGGCCGTCAACCGGACAGGCCGCCGGCGCAAGCCGGAGTCCTCCTGAAGGAGATCCCCGATGCAGATTGAACGCGGATACGTGCTCATGGTGACCCGCCGTGAACTCGGCGGCGGCAACGACGAACTGGGTTCGCTGCTGATGGTCAAGTTCCTGCGGGCCCTGGAGACCGCGCCCGCCCTGCCCGAGTCGGTGCTCCTGCTCAACGGCGGAGTCCGCCTGGCCCTGGACGATTCACCGGTGCTGGAGAGCCTGCAGCGCCTCCTGGCGCGGGGCGTCTCCATCAGCTCCTGCGGCACCTGTCTCAATTTCTTCGGCGCGGCGGACAAGCTGTCCGTCGGGACGGTCGGCACCATGGATCAAGCCGTCGCCGCCCTGGCGGGGGCCCGCCGGACCGTGGTGATCTGATGCAAAAGTCGTTGCGTGCAGGAGAATTTTCAGTATAATAGGCGGTCGCGAGCCAGAGTAGCTCAGCGGTAGAGCAGGCGATTCGTAATCGTCAGGTCAAGGGTTCAATCCCCTTCTCTGGCTCCAGAAACTGAAACGGCCCCTGGTTTCTCTCCGAGGGAGAAGAACAGGGGCCGCTTGATTTTCCGGAGTTCCGCTAGAGCGTCGGAATCATGGCCAGCATGTCGGGGGAGCTCTGGATCGACTTGCCGATGAACGGCCTCCCGTTCGTGCTCACCACCTTCATGTAGCCCACGAAATTGTCCAGCACCACCAGGTCGCCGAAGACCGCCTGGTCCCCGAGGAAGAACAGAAAAGTGGCGTGCGGGTCGATGGAGATGTCCGCCGGCGACTCGGCCACGAGGGTCCCGTCGCCCTGGTAGAGTTCCACCCGGACGGTCGCGGGCTCCTCGCCTGGATTGTAAAGCCCGTAGGAAGTGAAGAACGGCGGGATGTTGATCGTGAACGGAAAGATGAGCGAGTCGGTGGCGTCGGTGTCCAGCGGGAGCGGATCCACGGTCATGTTCCGGATGTGCCGGAAGGGGTGGATGGTATCCTCGTCGGGATCGAAGGTGTTCCACTGGGAGTATGTGTAGACGCCGCAGACGTTGTCCCGGTCGAGGGTGACGACCACGCTGCCGATGGCAATGCCCGAGCCGAACCGGTCCAGGTTCAGCATGGTCTCGTCGGAGAAGTACTTCTCGAAGCGCGCCGTGTTGTTGAAATCGAATTCCTTGGCATCGACCCACTGCCCCTGGATGTCGTAGAAGTCGAAGCGGACGTGGGTCTTCAGGGGGATCGGGTCGCCGTCCGGGTCCTCGGGGTCGGGCGTGGTGGCCTGGTTGGTGCTGATGAGGACCACCGAGGTGTCATAGCTCTCCCCCACCGCAAAGTACGGGATGAAGTAGGAATGGGTGCTGGTGGGCGGGTAGGGATCGAGGGACGGGCAGGCGAACAGGAACTGGTTTTCGGCGTTCTTGTTCTCCACCGTGGCGTACACTTCGGTGTTGACGTTGTCCAGGTTGAATATCCGGACGTAGCCGTCGATGATGGTGTCCGTGTACACCTGGTCGATGCCGCCGGGATTGGGGACCGTGAAGCTGCTGGTGAGCGTGGTGCTCTGGATGCCCGCCGTGTCAAAAGCGTATCGCTGCACGTGGTATTGGTTGTAATACGGATTCACATAGTGGACCACGAGATGGATGTTGTCGCCCAGGCTGTAGAGGAAGGGGATGATGCCGTCCTGGAACATGGGATAGTTGATCTTGAGGTAGTCGCCCCGCACCAGCACCCCGTCGTCGTCCAGGGCCCCGTTGAAGCCGATCCCCTCGACCGGCAGGTCGGCGTGCACCATCTTGGTGAAGCCGTGCTGGCCGACGACCTTGGAGTAGTCCGGGATCAGGCCCTGGAACATGGTCACCAGCTGCTGGCCCGACTCCAGGGGGATGTCGTACGGCCCGATGATATAGAGCTGGGAGTTCTCCACGTAATAGAAAGGACTGCCGGAGTTGCTGTCGTCGTCGCTGTCGGCAGTATTGTTCGTCTGGTACGACTGCATCTGGAAGGTGACATCTTCCGACAGGCGGTTCAGCAGGGCCAGGGAGGAGAAGTGGTCGTCCTCGATGAACATGCTGATGATGCTGGTGAACTTGGGGACCGGCGGGATGCTGCAGACGTGCAGCGTCCCGGTCAGGAAGTTGGCCACCACGTAATGGCTGGCACCCGGCACCGCCCTCACCACCACGGGCATCTCGCGCACGTCGACCCCGCCCAGGAATCCGAGGGAGGACGTGTTCTTGTGCAGCGCGATCGGCACGCGGACGATCAGATTCTCGGAATCGGTGGTGGTCGTCGCGGGGTATGTGCTGAAGGAGGGGAAAAGGACATCGTAAGTGCCGTCCCCGTTCGGGACGAAGTCGAACTGGCTGGTCCGGGACATGTTGAAGCCGGGATTCTTGAACTGCTGCACCTTGTACAATTCCAGCGTCGGCCATTTGTAGATGTCGATCTCCGGAAAGCCGTACAGGGCGGTGTCCGTGGTGTCGACCTGGTCGTAGGAGGTGACCTGGACGATCAGGAACTCGCCGGATGGGTCGAGCATGATCTGGCTGGGATCGTCGGCCGTCGCCAGGTAGACATCCTTGCCGTCCTCGTCCTTGATCTTGAGGCCGGTGACCGGGTCGAACTCGTACACCCGGTCCACCACGCCGAACAGCATCTGCGTGCCGATGGACGCGATGAATCCCAGGGTGCCCTCCTCATTCAGGAGGACGTTGTTGCGAAAGGTGAAGTTCGGATTATGGACGCCCTGCCCCGATTCGCGGAACACCACCTGGTGCCGTTCCGTCAGGTTGGCCGCGTCGATGATGGAAACGGTGTCGTTGAACGTGTTGGTGGAGCACAGGAACGTTTCGTCGTGGCTGAGGGTGAGCCAGGCGGGACCGACCGAAGTGTAGTAATAGGGGTTCTGCGAGATCAGCAGGAGCGTCTGGGTGACCTGGCCGGTGGCGGTGTCGATCTTCAGGACCTGATCGGTGTAGGTGGAGGAGATGAACGCCGTCGAGCCGTCGGCGGTGAAGATGATGTTGCTGCCGAAACCGAACTGGTATTGGGTCATCGGGATCGTGGTGGCGACCGTCAGGGTGCCCACGTCGATGACGGAGATGGAGGCGGTGGTGTTGTTGATGATGCCGAAATTGCCCAGGTTGACCACCCAGATCCTGGTTTGGTCGGGGTTGAAGAACATCAGGGCGGGCTTTTCCCCCACTGGGATGGCGGTGACGATCCGGTCCGCGGCGTCTTCCGCCTCGGGGCGGAACACCAGCACGTACCCCTGGTTCGCCTGGGTCCCGGACTTGATGTAATTGGTGAAGCCCAGCTGGCCGTCCGCCGTCATCAGGACGAAGGGCGCCAGGATGTCCACGGTGTTCAGGCGGAAACTGAGCTCGAGGTCCTTCACCGCCGAGGGGGAATCGTCCCCGTTGGGGTCGATGGTATGCAGAATCACCTGGCCGTACCCGGCCGCGGCCGCCAGCAGCAGCCCGAGCAAGACCAATCCGCTTCTCATGTGCCAAGCCTTCCGCATGTGTCCTCCCGTGGAGCAGACCGTTCCGAAAAGACGTATTTTATCACTGCCCGGCCGCAAATGCCAAACGTAAAAGGGCCGCCGGCCCGGATCGCCGGCCCGGCATCCCCCTCACGGGGCCCCGCCCCCTTCCAGGCAGGCCAGGAGCGCCCGGCGGAAAATCTCCCGCAAACGGGGGTTTTCGATGGGACGGGCGCAATCGGCCGCCCAACGCTCCTGTTCCGGCGAGACCGGCCGCCCTCCGGCGGCGGGCGGGGCATCGGCCCGGAATTGCCGGCTGGCGGTCACCAGGGAAACTTCCCGGACCATCCCCGGGGGAAGGACGGCGCCGGCCTTGCGGCAGATTTCCCCTTCCATGCCGGCCAGATGGGTCTTCCAATAGGTGTTACGCACGAATACCGTCAAGGTGCCTGCCTGGATGGACCCCGGCCGGGTATTCCGCGCCAGTTGTTCGCCCGCCACGTCGGGCCAAAGCTCCGCCAGCAGCGTGCCGTAAAAGGACTCCGGCACCCGGATCTCGGCCAGCCAGAGCCGGATCGCTTTCCCGATATCCTGCATGGCGCCTCCTTGCCACCGGAATTATACGAAAATGAGGGCGGCAACACAAACACCCCCGGCCGCATCCCGCATTCCCTTTCCCGGCCGATCCGTTATATAATGGCGAGATTTCATGGGAGGCGGCCTTTCGTGGCACTCTATCTGGCATCCACTTCGCCCCGGCGTCAGGAGATCCTGCGCAACCTGGGACTCGTGTTCGAGGTGGTGCCGACTTCGTTCGAGGAGACGCTGGGGGATTCGCACTCCGATCCACCCTCGCTGGCCGCCGATTACGCCCTCCGGAAGATGGAGCATGCCGGCTGCCCGCCGGGCCCCGGGATCGCCGTGACCGCGGACACCCTGGTGTTCCTCGGCGACCGGATCCTGGGGAAGCCGCGCGACCGAGAGGACGCGCGCCGGATGCTGTCCCTGTTGTCGGGTCGGTCGCACGGCGTGGTGACCGCCCTCTGCCTGCGGGATCTGGAGCCGGGGAAAACGGTGCTTGCCTCCGCGGTCACGCAGGTGGTGTTCGATCCCATCCCCGCCGATCTCATGGACCGGTACCTCGACTGGGGGGAGTGGATCGACAAGGCGGGCGCGTACGGCATCCAGGGGATGGCCGCGCTGTTCATCCGGGAGATCGACGGCTGTTTTTTCAACGTGGTGGGCTTCCCCGTGAATCTTTTTTATCAGACGCTTCAACAATTAGGGTATCGACTCGAGGATTTCCGGGTGACGCGTTGAACCGCCCGGAGGGAAAGGCCGGTGTGCTCATGAAACATTCTCTTTGGATCACCCTGGTGCTGCTGAGTCCCGCATTCTGGTCAGGTGGACCGGCGGGGTGGGCCTCCGGGCAGGGAGCCGAACCGATCCCGCAGGCCGCTTCCTCGGCGGCGGCGGCCCCCGTGGCGGACAAGGCCGATTCTTACTATCACTACCTGCGTGCGTCGGACCTGATCGCACGGGGAAGCTACACCGACGCGGGCGCGGAATTCCGGCTGGCCATCGAGGCCAATCCCGGGGACGCCGACCTCCTTGTCGAATACGCCGATTTCCTCATCCAGACCCAGAACCTCGCCGAGGCCCACAAGCAACTGGAGCGCTGCCTCCAGCTCGCCCCCGACAACCTCGAGGCCCATCGGATGCTGGCCGGGCTCTACGCCGCCTCCGTCGGCGAAGGCGGCACCGATCCGAAGGTCCAGGAGCTGGCGCAAAAAGCCGTGACCCAGTACGAGGAGGTGCTCCGCCTCGACCCTTCTGACGCGCAAAGCCTCTTCGCCCTCGGCCGCCTCTACTATCGGCTGCAGCAGCCCGAAAAGGCCGAGCAGTACATGAAGCGCTTCGCCACCCGCTCCGACGGCTCGCTGGAGGGCTCCTATTACCTGACGCTGATCTACGCCGGCCAGAAGAAATACGCCGAAGCCCTCGAAACCCTGGGGAACATGGAGAAACTCCGCCCCGAATCGCTGCAGATCCAGCTGCTCAAGGCCGACATCCTGGAGAACCTCGGCCGCGTGGCCGAGGCGGAGAAGATCTATCAGCGCCAGATCGAGACGTCTCCGGCCGAACCGGCCCCGTACCAACAATACGCCCGGGTGCTCCTGAAGGACAAGCAGGAGGACCGGGCCCTGGCCGTCCTGGAGCAGGCCCGGACCAACCTCGCGGCCGACGAGGATATCCTGTCCATGCTCGGACAGGTCTACCGGGACCGCCAGAATTTCGACAAGGCCATCCAGGCGTTCAAGGACGCAATCACCCTGGCGCCGACCCAGTTGGATTCACGCTATCAGCTGGGCCTCACCTACGCCCAGATGGGCGACGCGCTGAACGCCATCCCCATCTTCCAGTCCCTGCTGCGGGACACGGAGCCGTCCGCGTCGTCCCCCGGCTTCGATCCGGGAATGCGTCGGCTGTTCGTCCTGAACCTCGGTTTCCTCTACATGGACACCCGGAAGTTCTCCAATGCCATGGGCGTGTTTCAGGGCTTCCTGAAGGAATTCCCGAACGATCCCGAACCGGCGGTGTACATCCAGATGGCCGAGATCTTCCGGAACCTCGACCAGAACGAACGGGCCCTGGCCGCGGTGGAGGAAGGTCTGAAGCGGCTGCCCGACAACCAGCGGCTGATCAACGAGCGCGGGCTGATCCTGGTCGGTCTCGGCCGTTCCGAGGAGGCCGTCCGCGAGCAGGAGGCGAAGGTGGGGCCCGACGGCTCGGACGACGTCAACGCGTACCTGGGACTGGCCGGCGTCTTCGCCGAGGCGAAGCGGTGGGACGAGGCCCTGCGGGTCGTGGATGAAGCCATTCAGAAATTCGACAAGAACACCGTGCTCATCTTCCAGAAGGCGTCCATCCTGGAGAAGAGCGGGCGCTACGCCGACGCCGACGCCGTTTTCAAGGGCCTGCTGGATTCGGATCCCGAGAACGCGACGGCGATGAACTACCAGGGGTACATGCTCATCGATTATGACCTCGATGTGAACCGTGGCATGCAGCTGGTGGAAAAGGCCCTCCAGTACGAGCCCAAGAATCCGGCCTTCCTCGACAGCCTCGGCTGGGGGTACTTCAAGAAGAAGGACTACAAGAAGGCCTTGGAATACCTGCAGCAGGCGGTGCGGGGCCTGGCGGACGATCCCACGCTGCTGGAGCACCTGGGCGACGTCCACCGGGCGCTCGGCAAGACCCACGAGGCCAGGGACTACTACGAGAAAGCCCTGCCGCTCACGAGGGAGCCGGCGGAGAGAAACCGGCTGAGCGAAAAGATCAAGAAACTGAAGCCCAAACTGCAGATGTGAATCCCGCCATGCAGCGGCTCGCCTTCCCCGGCCCGGCCGGCGCCCTGGAGGCGCTGCTGGAAGTGCCGGCGTCCTACTCCGGCGGAGTCGCCGCCGTCCTTTGCCACCCCCATCCCCTCTACGGCGGGACGATGCGGAACAAGGTCGTCGCCCGGATGGCCCAGGCGCTGCTCGACTGCGGTTTGGCGGCGCTGCGGTTCAACTTCCGGGGCGTGGAAGCCAGCGAGGGGACGCACGACGCCGGCCGGGGAGAGGTCCTGGACGCCTGCGCCGCCGTGGATTACCTCATGCGCACGCTGGCTCCGCGCCGGCTCCTCCTGGGCGGATTTTCCTTCGGCGCCTGGGTCGCCGCCCGGGCCGCGGCACCGTGCGGCGCGGAATCGGAGCTGATCGGCCTCCTCTCGGTGGGAACCCCCGCCGACCTGTATGATTACGGCTTCCTCGCCGCCCTGTACCTGCCCGTTTTCTTCGTCCACGGAGACGCGGACACCGTCTGCGCCCCGGCGGCGGTCGGGCCGCTGGCCCACGAAGGGGGCCGGTCCCGGAGCCTGGTCCTGGTCAAGGGGGCCGACCACTTCTTCACCGGGCGCCTGAAGGTCCTGCAGGAAGTCATCCGCGGACACTATCTGCCGCTCGTGCAGCGGCTGGAACGCGCCGGAGGGGTGTGACTTGAGCGACCGTCTCTGGCAACAGCTGCGGAAACTGGCCGCGGAGGAGGGCATCCCGCTGGTGGGATGCACCACCCCCCAAGCCCTGAAGGCCGAGGCCGGCCGCCTGCGCGAGTGGATCGCCGGCGGCGGCCACGCCGGCATGGACTGGATGGGCCGCCATGCGTCCGTCCGCGAGGATCCGGGGCGTTGGCTGCCCGGCTGCCGGTCCGTTGTCGTGTGCGGATTCCCGTACCACCGCAGCCCGGTGTCCGGAGACTTCCGGATCGCCCGCTTTGCCCTCGGGCAGGACTACCACCGGACCATCCACCAGGCCCTGGAACGGTTGCTGCGCGGCCTCCAGGAGTTGGAGCCCTCCCTCGCCGGGCGGGCGGCCGTGGACACCGCCCCGTTGATGGAAAAGGCGTTGGCCGTGAAGGCCGGACTGGGCTGGCAGGGGAAGAACACCTGCCTGATCCATCCCGATCTGGGTTCCTATCTCTTCCTGGGGGAGCTGCTGCTCGACGCCCCCCTGCCCTCCACCCCGGCCCTCCCGGGGACCTGCGGGGATTGCCGCCGTTGCCTGGAGGCGTGCCCGACCGGAGCGCTTCGCGAGCCGGGGGTCCTCGACGCCCGCCGCTGCCTGGCCTACCTGACCGTGGAGCATCGGGGCGTCATTCCCGCGGGGTTCCGCGGCCGCCTGCGCGGCCGGGGATTCGGCTGCGACATCTGCCAGGAGGCCTGCCCTCACAACGCCGGCGGCCGGGCGGAGGCCGTCCGCCCCGAATTCCGGCCCGATCCCCGGGTGCTCTCCCTGCGTCCGGAGGAGATCGCGACGATGAGCGGCCGCGCTTTCCGGAAGCGATTCGGCTTCTCCTCCCTCACCCGCGCCACCCAGGCGGGCCTGGTGCGCAACTGGATCGCTCTCGTGGCGGACCGGGAGGGCGGACGACGGCCCCCCGGGGCGGACGAGGCCCTGCTCCGCTTCCCGCTGGCGGAGCGGCAGTGGGCCGAGTTCGGTTCGGGGTTGAAGACGCCGCCGGCCGGAACGCCCGGCAGCGGGGAGGGGCCTAGGGCTTGAGGCTGAGGCGCAGCTTTTCCAGTTCTTCCTTCAGGTAATCCCTGTCGCCGGAGATGTCCTTCGGGACCTTCTCCCGGTAATACTCGTCCGAGCGCTTGATCGGCTGCTCGAGGATCTCATAGAAGTTCCGCTGGTTGGCGGCGGTCTTCAGGATCTCCTTGTTGTAGAGGATGATGTCCGACACGATGACCCGGGCCAGCCGCTGAGCCTTCTTCTGCGACGGGGTCAGCTCTTCGGCCGCCTCCACGGGCGGGGCGCCGATCGTGCCCTCCTCCACCACTTCGTAGACGGTATCCTTGGAACTGACGGCGGCGCTCGGCATGCGGACCTCGGTCTCCTTGTCGGCCCGCGCGATCTCTTCCTCGAGGGCGGAACGGTCTTCGGAGAGCCGGGTGATGGTCTCGACTCTCTCCTCGACCGCCTGTTTCTCGCGATCCAGGGCGGTCCGGGCCTTCATGCCCTCCGCCTTCACCACCGAGGAAACCTTGCGGGCGGATTCCAGCTTCTTCCGGAGGTCAGCGACCTCCTCCTCGGCGGTCCGGATGTGGTCCTCCAGGTCCTTCCGGTTGCGGACTTCCTGCTCCTTCAGGAGCAGCAATTCCTTCACCCCCGCCTCGTCGGCGCGGATTTCCTGCTCCATCTTCTGGAGGGTCTGGTGAACTTCGTCCCGCTCCACGGTGAGCCGGCGGAGTTTCTCCTCGAGGGTCTCAATCGATTCCCCCGGCCCTTCGGCAGCCGTCGCCTTCTCCATCTGTTTATCCACGCCGGCCTTGGCCGCCTGGAGTTCCTGAACCTGCCGGCGAAGATCGTCAAGCTCCTCCGTCATCCGGTCGATTTCGCCCTGGATCAGCTGGATGTTCTCGTTTTTCTCCACCAGGCTCTCGGTGTGCCGCTGGAGCTCGGCCTGCTTTTCCCTGAGGCCCGCCTTTCCCTGCTCCAGGTTTTCCTCAAGGGCCGTCTTTTCCTCCAACAGCAGGGCCAGTGCGGTTTCCAGCTCTTCCAGCCGCTGGGCTTCGGTGCCGGTGGCCTCCTCGTGGGCGACGCGCTTCTCCGCCAACGACTCAACCGATCCCTGGACTTCCAGCACTTCCTGCCGCAGGTTATCCAGCTGCCGGTGGACCGCCTCGATCTCCTCCTCGAGCCGGGTGATCTGGCGGCCCTGGTCCTGCCGGGACTTTTCCACGACGTGGATGTCTTCGCCGATCCGCTCCTTTTCCCTCAAGGCGGACTTGAGGTTTTGGTCGGCCGCACGCCGCTCCTCTTCCAGTCCCGCCAGGGTCTGGCGGAGGTTGTCCAGGATGCCCTCGGTCTCCTCGAATTCCCGCCGGCTGCTTTCCAGGCGCCCCTGCAGTTCCTCGCGGGCGGTGTCAACGTCGCGGGTCTCATCCTCGACCGAGATCTTCTCCTCCATCGCCTTCTGGATTTTCTCTTCGAAGAGGGAAATCTGGGTCTCCAGGTTCTGCCGGGAGGCGTTGACGGAGTCGATCTCCGACTCCAGGCTCTTCTTCTCGCTGATCACCCGTTTCCGGAAATCGCTGGCCAGGTCGCGGGTCTGGATGGTCTCGTTCAGCTGGTTTTCCAGCACCACCAGCCGCGCCGCGCGCTGCTGCTTCAGGGCGGTGGCCTGGACCAGGGCCGTTCGGGTCCGGTGGAGGTATCCCCTCATCTCGTTCAGGACGGAGACCGCTTTTTCCTTCAGGACGGTCAGCACCGCCTGGATGTCGCCTTCCTCCCGGGCGCCGCCGCCGAATCCGATCTCGGAGGCCAGGAGGTCGTCGATCTCGGCCATCGTCTTCTCGCTGCTCTTCCCGGCCAGCACGTCGGAGATGCCGCCCAGGATCTCCTGCGTCTCCCGCACCCGCTCGAAGAGGAAGCGGTCTTTCTCGCCGCAGCTGGATGCGATATCCTGGATCCGTTCAAAATCCTGCTGGACCTGGGCTTGAAGATCCTTGATCTCCTTCCACACCTGCCGGATGGATTCCCGCTCATCCTGCAGGGGCATGGAGGGAGCGGCGGCCGGGGCGGACTTTTTCCCGGCCACGGGAGGAGCGCCGGCGGGAGCGGAGACTTCACTCTTTGCCGGGGATTCCGCGCCCGCCGCAGATCCGCCCAGCACAATCTCTTCGTCGGGAACGGGGGGAGCGGCCGGAGGGGGTGCCGGCTTGGAGGTCAGCCCTCCCGTCAGCGACAGCGGTTCCGCGCCGGTTTTCTTGAATACCTTTTTAAAGAGTCCCATGTCCCTTCCCTCAAAGAGTGTGTCTGGTTCAGTTTAGAATAGCCAGTTTCCGGGACAAAGACAACACAAAACTTCCAAAAAAGTGCTTGATTTTGCTGATCAAATGATTTATATGCCTGCTTGTAGAGTCTTCCCCCTATACTTTGCAACACGCTCCGGATAGTTCCCCCCTTATCCTATCCGGAGTTTTTTTATCTCCGCTGCGCGGGGAACACGGGCATCAATTTTTTGGATTTGGATGCGCGGGGCGGAAGCCGGTATTACCGGGTCGCTCTCCGCGCGAGGACCTCTCGATAGATCGCCATGTACTTCCGCGCCGACCGGCTCCAGGAGAAGTCGCAAGCCATCCCGTTGCGCATGAGCACCCGCCAGGCGGCCGGATCGGCGAAAGCCCCCAGCGCCTCTTCCAGGGCGGCCCAGAGCGCCGCCGGCGTGTAGTCGGTGAAGACGAAGCCGGTTCCCTCCCCTGCCGCCCGATTGAAGGGCCGGACGGTGTCGGCCAGCCCCCCCGTGGCCCGGACGATGGGGACGGTGCCGTACCTCAGGCTGTACATCTGGTTCAGGCCGCAGGGCTCGAAGCGGGAGGGCATGAGGAACATGTCGCTCCCGGCCTCGATGAGGTGGGCGAGGCGGTTGTCGTAGCCGATCCGCACTCCCAGGAACCGGGGGTACTTCTTCCGGAGCGCCAGCAGTTGCTCCTGGTAGCGGGGCAATCCCGCGCCCAGGATCACCAGGTAGGTGTCCTTCGAGGAGAGTTTCGGCAGCAGGGGGAGGACGATGTCAAATCCCTTCTGGTCGACGAGCCGCCCGACCATCCCGATCACCGGCCGCGCGAGGTCCGGTTCGGGAAACTGGAACGCCTCGAGAAGCGCCTGCTTGTCAACCCGCTTGCCTTCCAGCTCGGAGGCGTCGTAGGGGGAAGGGATCAGCGGATCGGTCGAGGGATCCCACGTCCCGTAATCCACCCCGTTGAGCACGCCGACGAGGTCGTCCTTGCGCTGCCGGAGGATGCCCTCCAGGCCGCATCCATACTCGTTCGTCTCCTGGATCTCGGCCGCGTACCGCTCGCTGACGGTGGTGATCATGTCGGCGTACACGACGCCCACCTTCAGCATGTTGACCTTGCCGTAGTACTCGAACGGGCTGAGGGGGTAGAACATCTCCGTCGGGAGCTCCAGCGCCGGCAGGATGTCCGGCGGGTACAGCCCCTGGTAGGCGATGTTGTGGATGGTGAGGAGCGACCCGGTCACTTCCAGGGCGGCGGCCGCGGCCGGATCCAGGCGCAGGAGGGCCGGCAGCAGGGCCGTGTGGCTGTCGTGGCAGTGGACGATGTCGGTCCTCCAGCGGGCCAGCCGGAAGAACTCGAGGCACGCCCTCACGAAGAAAATGTACCGGTAGGCGCCGTCGGGGAATTCTTCGCCGGTGGCGGGATTCGTGTAGACGCCGTCGCGGTCGAAAAAGTGCTCGTTGTGGAACAGGAAGATGGGGACATCCGAGCCGGGCAGCTCCGCCAGGAACACCTTCAGCGGGAACTTCCCCTGCGGCCCGAGCGAGATCTCGCGCTCGAACACGCTGTGCCGCGAGATCGGGAACCGGGCGCGCTCGATCTGCCCATAAAAGGGGGAGAACACCGCAACCCGGGCTCCCGCTTCCGCCAGCGCCTGCGGCAGCGCGCCGGCCACGTCCCCCAGGCCGCCGACCTTGGACAGCGGTTCGATCTCCGCGGTTACGAATGCCACGTCCATGCGTCGTCCCTCCTGGTCCGGCTCTCCGTCCGCCGGGCGATGGCGGTGGACCTTGGGGCTACCGGCCATTGCCCTTCAACAGCATCTCCCGCTGGAGGAGGCTGACTTCGCGCATGAACCGGGCGGCTTCCTCCGGCGGGGTGGGGTTGATGTAGAAATCGGTGCCCCACTCGAAGCCGGCCATCCGGGTCAGGCGCGGGATGATCTCGATGTGCCAGTGGTAGTCGTACTCCACCGTGTCCCAGTAGAACGAGCGCCGGGGCTTGGCCTGGATGTTGGGCACGGTGTGGAGGACGAAGTTGAAGGGCGGGTCCTTCAGGCCCCACTTGATGCGGAGCAGGACGTCCTTGAGGATGGAGGCGAGATCCTGGATCTGCCGGCCGTCCAGGTGGGTGAAGTTGCAGCTGTGGGCGCGGGGCATGATGGTGACCTCGAAGGGGAATCGCGAGGCGTAGGGGGCGTAGGCCAGGAAGGTGTCGTTCGTGCCGATGATCCGCTCCTGGCGCTCCAGCTCATAGTCCCGGATGTCGCAGAAGAGGCAGCGGTTCTTGAGCTGGAAGTGGGCCTTGGCCGAATCGAGTTCCAGCGCCACGGTCCGTGGCGTGACCGGGGTGGCGATGAGCTGGGAGTGGGTGTGGCTCAACGACGCCCCCGCGGCGGTGCCGTGGTTCTTGAAGATCAGGATGTACTTGAACCGCTCGTCGCGGCTGAGGTCCAGCCAGCGGGAGCGGTAAATCTCCAGGATCCTGGCGAGGTGTTCCACTTCCATGTCGGCCATGGTCTGGTCATGGTCCGGTGATTCGACGATCACCTCGTGGGCGCCCACGCCGCGCATCCGGTCATACACACCGATGCCCCGCTTCTCCAGGTCGCCCTCGATCATGAGGGCGGGGAACTTGTTGGGGATCACCCTCGCCTCCCAGCCCGGGGTGTTGGGGCCGGACCCGTCGAACCGGATCGCCATGATCTCCGGCGGCGTCTTGTCCTCGTGCCCCGGGCAGAAGGGGCAGAATGATTCCTTCGGCTCCTCGGGATGAAGCTGGAAATCCCCGGGCCGCTTGCCTCGCTCGGTGGAAATGATCACCCACCTCCGCTGGATCGGGTCATGGCGCAGTTCAGACATGGACACTCCTCTTGGGATGAATCAAGGCGCTGGCGTCTCCAGCACCGATGCGGGGTCGCGGAAACGGACGTCGATCCGCCAGTCCTTCTCCCGGCCGGAGCACGGGAAGAACAGGCAGACCGCCAGCCCCTGGTATGTTTTTTCCATGGCGTCGATGGACAGCGAAACCGTCTCGATGGGCCAGTAGCGCACCGCCACGGGCTCGGAGCAGAGGAAGTCGACCAGGTAGCCGTCCCGCCGGTTCTCCACGGTGAAGCCGCCGATCCCGTCCCAGGCCCCGGCCTGGGCGAGACCGCGCGCGGCCGGGCGGTCGCCGGCCGGGTAACAGCACTTTTCCGGATCGTTCCCGCCGGCGATGCCGAGGGTCCATTCCACGCCCACCCAGCCGTTCGCCCGTTTCCCGAGCCGGAGTTCCCCGAGCACCGACAACTCCGCCGCGGCCGGCGCGGGGAGGAACGTCTTCCGCAGCAGGTCTCCGCCGAGCCGGCATTCCAGCCGCGCGGCCCCGTCCGCGGTGCCCGCCACCTGGAACGGCTTCCCCCAGAAGGAGAGGGACGGCGAGACGCTGCCGGCCTGCAGCTCCGCCAGGGTGGGCATCGCGGCGAGCAGGCTTTCCCGGCACGACAGGCGGGGCTGGGAGTCGAAAACCAGATCCTCCTGCCCGCCGGCGGGGCGGCTGTCCCCGCCTTCGATCCGCACTACCCGCTGGGAAGTGGCGGACAGGTGGTACTTTTCCTGCCACCGCGCCAGGGTGTTCAGCAGATTCACCGCGACCCGCTTCAGGGAGAGCTCCTGCAGCGCGCCGCCGCGCGCCGGGGAGATCACGGCGAAATAGTCGCGGTGGTGCAGCAGCACCTCGTCGACCTGGTCCAGGTCCAGGTCTTCCCGGCCAATCTCCGGGCCATTCCGGAAATCCCGGCCCTCGTGCGCCTCCAGTCCCTGCTGGGCGCGAAGGAGGTGGCTGTAGGCCGCGTGGCGGAGGTGCGGCAGGTACAGGCCGCCGAACACTCCGTGCCAGTAAACGTCGTTGCACTGGGCCCGAAGGAGGTGGTCATAAGCGGGGAGGCGGCGTTTCTCCTCCGTGTCGAACGCCCGGCTGAGCCAGAGCATGCGCTTGTGGAGGTAGTTGCCCTCCGGGTACTTGACCAGGAAATTCCGCCAGATGCCCCCGCGGAAGAAGGGCTTCAGCTCCTGGTAAACCCCCTCGCGCTCAAACCGGTTGCGCCAGGATTCGAACTGGATCCCCCGGGCCGGCGGCAGGGCCCACTGGCCCATTTCGGCGTAGGAGGCCACCGGCAGGGCCGCCCGGCCGTGCGGCGGATTCTCGCGCCAGTACTGCTGGAAGGTGGTGGTGGTCACGACGTCGGGATTCGCTTGGAGCAGGCGGAAGAACTCGCGCAGCCAGCCCCGCTCGAAAACCCACTGGTGCGTGTCGGGCCAGGAGCCGAATTTCTCCGCGTCGTCCACCATCACCACCAGGCGATTGCCCTGATCGCGCATCCGGCGCAATTCGTCCAGAACTTTCCATGCTTCCGCCCACGGGATCAGGTATCGCAACGGCTCGCTGATGGGGAAGGCCGCCACGGCACGGTCCAGGTCCTCCACCATGAAATAACCGTCCAGTTCGCCCGGCGAGAGGCCCGACGAGAAGAAATGGTAGTCGTCCAGGGAGACGTACCGGACGCCGGCAGCCTCGAGGTCCCCGGCCATCCCGGGCTCCCAGACCCGCTCGGCCAGCCAGACCCCCTGCGGCTCGAAACCCAGCTCCTCGCGGACCCGCTCCGAGAGCCGCCGGATCTGTTCCTGGCGGTCCCGCGGCGGGATGACCGGGAAAATGGGCTCGTAGATCCCCCCCGTGAGAGGCTCCACCCGGCCGGCGCGCACCAGCTCCCGCAGCGAATCGATGTACTCGGGATGCCGGTCGCACAGCCACTGGAAGAGGGATCCCGAGGCGTGCCACACCATCCGCAGGTCGGGGAACTCGCGGAAAACCTCCAGGAAGGGGCGGTAGGCCCGCTGGTATGAATCTTCCAGGACTTCCGGGAAATTGCCCACCGGCTGGTGCAGGTGGACGCCCAGGATCAGCTGCACTGGTTTCACAGGCCCCCTTCTTCAGACGATCCAGTAGTATTTTTCCAGGTCATCGATGGCGATCTTCTGGGAGATGAAACCCTGCTGGGGCATCCGCTCGGCCAGGTTGTCCCCGAGATAGATCATGAGGCAGAATTCCAGGCCCTGGTTTTCGCGGATCCCGATCTCCGCCAGGGGGACCCCCAGCTCCACGATCTGCCGGGCGCCCGCCAGGTCAAAGCTCTTGCGCTCCCGTTCCTTCCCGGCGTCGTCGACGGTGATCTTGTCGTAGGACAGGGTCCCTTTCCGGTTGTCCTTCACCATGCGGAAGAAGACGTCCCCCGGCTTGCGGAAGTGGACCTCCACGCGGAACGGGTATTTCCGGTCGTTGAGGATCGTCTGATCCACGTCCAGCCGGATGTAGAAGTTGTGGTGGTCGAAGCCGAAGTAGAAGCCGTTGAAGATCCGGTGCACCTGCTGCATGGTGGTGAACGTGTACTGGTTGGAGAAGTAGCCGGCCGCCAGCCACTCGAAGTAGTCGGTGATGAAACCGTCCAGCACGGGGGTGAGCAGCTCGAAGGGGCGCTGGATCTTGAACCGGCCGATCTTCTGGATGATCGGCGTCGCCAGCTCCTCCGGCGGCTCCAGCTCCAGCGCCCGCCAGGCGCTCTGCAGGTGGTTCCGGAACAGCTGGTCGAACTCCCGGTCGTACTCGGAGAAATGGTCTTCCCCGTACCACCAGAACCAGTCGCTGCCCTCGGCGATCATGACATGGCGGAGCGCCTCCTGGAAGGCCTTCTGCCGCCGGGCGTCCTGGGGGGAGATGGACAGGCCCGCCTCCTCCAGCTTCTTGCGCGTGGCCGCCAGCAGGTCCCAAGCCCTGTTCTTCTCCGGGTGGCCGACCCAGGTGGAGAACGAGCCGTAGATCCAGGAACCGGCCCGGACCTGGGTCAACGCGGGCGGTTCCTCCTCCAGGGCGAGGTACTCCGAGACGGTGGCCGGCTGGAGGAACGGGCTCTCCTGAAGGCGCCGGTAGAACTCGCGGAGGAAGTGCACCCCGTTCTCCGGGTAGTACTCCCACGCGTTCTCGCCGTCGAGGATGACCGGCACGGCGTAGTGGCGCCGGTCCTCCGGCAGCATCTTGCGGATCAACAGCAGCCGGCTGATGAGGTCATCGGCCGCCGAGGCGCCGTCGTAGGTGGAATAGGTGAAGCCCACCATGTCGGAGATGAGGTGGTCGCGGAAAAACATGTCCACGGGGCCGTGCGCCGTGTCGTGGCGATAGTGGGTGTACTTCTTCTCGGGCGTGAAGGCGCCGCCTTCCTCGAGGGAACCGGACCGGCGCAGGGAGGCCTGGAGGATCTCCTCGTCGGTGGCCACCCAGCGGATGCCGGCCTGCCGGACCAGCGGCAGCATGTCCTCGGATACCGACCCCTCCGAAGGCCACATCCCCCGGGGCTTCTCCCCGAACAGCCGCTCGTAGGATTTCACGGCGTGCTCGATGTGCCAGGCGGCGTCCTGCGGATAGTAGAAGTTGTGCTTTGGCAGCTCGATGCCGGGCAGGGCGTCCCGGGCGGAGTTGATGTTGCACAGCAGGGGCAGGATCGGGTGGTAATAGGGGGACGTCGACACCTCGATCTGCCCGCGCGCGCGGGCCTTCCGGTACAGGGGGAGGATCTCCTTCAGGAATCCTTTCTGGATGTCCAGGAGCCGCCCCTTGTCCTCCTCGGAGAAGTGCCGGCCCTTCCAGATGAGCGCCTGGACCTCCGGTTTCGCCTTCAGGTGGTTGCCGCACCAGGCGAGGTTGAACCAGATCTGGAGGTCGCGCAGGTCGCCCTCGGTGAAGTTCCCCGCCTTTTCCTGCAGGATCTCCACGTCGCCGATGTGGCCCCGCTTTTCGAAGAGTTCCTTGTAGCGGGGGTAGGGCTGGATCATGTTGTCGAAGTTGAGGGAAAAGAAATTCTTCAGCAGGAAGATCCGGTCCTCGAGCTGGAGCAGGCCGGCCGGTTTGCGGGTCAGCTCCAGGAAGCTGTCCGTGGCGTCGTGTTCGGTGTAATCGAGGATCTGCTCCACGAGCGAGGGCACGAGGTTGAAGGTGACATGCACCTCCGGAAATTCCTCGAGCACGGTGACCATATCGTAGTAATCCTTCAACGCGTGCAGCCGGACCCAGGGCAGCAGGTATTCCGCCTTGTCCAGTTCCTTGTAGAGCGGCTGGTGCATGTGCCACAGCACCAGCACGTACAGGGGATCGTTGCGTTTCGAGTGAATTTCCATCCTTGTCATATTCAAACCCCTTGCCGGGTCGATAATTAGTTATCATATCATCAGAACGGCGGCTGGCGAAAGATGCTCTTCCCTTTCCCACCCGCCTTTGTTATAGTCAGGCAAACAACCTGAAGAATGACAATCAGTTATGAACTTCGTCCTGAGCGCTGAAAAGATCTCCCCCGAGGAGGTCGTCCTCCGACGGGACGGTGAGCCGCTCTTCCGGATCCGGAGCCGGACGGTTTTCCGCGGCGCTGACCCAATCTGGGAGATCGCCCATCGGGGCGAGCACCTTTTCGAGGGCAGCTGGCAGATCGTCTCGTTCGCGGACGGGGAAACGCTGGCCAGCTACCGATACATCTCCTCCTCCTACCGCTACGGCGAAGACCTCCGCATCCGCTGCCCCGAACCGCAAGGCGAACTCCTTTTCCGGCGCGTGGATCCGGAGCAGGACCGCTGGCTGCTGCTGACACGGACCGGCGAGGTGCTGCTCGAGACCCTGGCGCCGGCGGCCGGCGGGAGCTGGGAGCTCCAGATCGCCGGGCCGCTGGACGAGACGGCCTTGTGGCCCGTGGTGTGCCTGCTGACCTTCGACCGTCTGGCGTCCGGCCGGCTCTGAGCCCACCGGCACCTCCCGCCCCTCCCCGTGCCTTTCCCGCTCCCCTGATCGCGCCTGGCCCGCCTCCGCCGGCGGCCGCCCCGCGCAGGCCGCCGACAGCACTGCGGCCCGGCCCTGAAAATCGAATGCCCGGCGGTGCGCCGCCGGGCATTCCGGGGAAACGACGGATCCGACCCGGCGGTTATTCGCCGCTGACGCCCAATCCCATGTATGAGCTCAGCTTGGTCTGATCCATGGACACGTAGAACAGGTCTCCGATCACCTGGTCGGCCGACTCGACGTAGATCCAGGCGATTTCATTCACGGTCGACGGGAACATGGCGCTCAGGCCCATGTCCAGCTTGCCCTTGGCCACGAGGCTGGTGGCGTAGTCGCCCTTGGCGGCGCCGTTGATGTCGAAGGCGTGGACGGTCACGCTGTTGGCCACCGCGGCCAGGTTGGTCACCCGCAGGAAGCTCTGCCAGTCGGCGCCGGTCCGGACCAGCGGGAAGTAGAGCTTCGTCACGCCGGACTCTACCCCGATGACGCCGTCGAACTGGTAGGGCGCCTGGTCGGGGTGGGTGGTGTAATACAGCTCGAAGCCAATGAGCTTGTCCAGCGCCCCGACCTTGAGATAGGCGGAGCCGGCGGGCAGCTGGTTGTTGAAGAAATTCTCGATCATCCGGGTCTTCTGCTCCAGCACCGCCACGGGGCTTTCGGCTTCCGCCAGCTTGTTCCCCTGGACGTCGTAGAGTTCCAGGTGGACGGTGGTCGCCGCGGCGCCCAGGTTCGAGAACGTGACGCCGATGGAGTAGAAGCCGGTGTCCGGGATCTCGTTGTAGAACACCCGGAACGGGTAATCCTGCTGGCCGGACGGCAGGGTGGTCACGCGGACCTGGGCCGTGGCCTCCGATTCCTCGCTGCCCGTGTTGACCGCCTTGAGGGAGTACCAGTGGGTGGACTGGGGCTGGAGGCCGGTGACGGTGTAGTTGGTGCCGGTCACGTTGGCGATCAGGTTGGGCACCGGCCCGTCATTGTTGTAGACCGAATAGTGGTCAATGTCGGACTCCGGATTGGGATTCCAGGCGAGGTAGATCTCGGACGCGGAGATCGCCGAGCCGGTGAATCCCGTGGGGGTCGTCGGCCGGGCCAGGGCGACGTCCTTCGGGTCCTCCCCTTCGGCGGCGCTCTTGGCGGTCGTCTTGAACAATTCCACCGTGGGCGAGAACGCCGGCAATCCGGCGAGGCCCTCGAACTGGAAGGAGCCGAACAGCTCGAAGCCGATGAGCGCCTTGGACGAATCCACCTTGATGAAGCGGATCCGCCCCGGGTCGGCATAGCTGAAGATGCTCTCGATCAGCCGGACGTACTTGCCGTTGGGGGGAATGGCCAGCGTCGTGGACGTCAGGTATTCGCCCGTCTCGCTGAACGCCAGCAGGGTCGGCATGGCGGTGTCCGAGCCGGTGTTGATCAGGGTGAGGCCGGTATAGTAGATGTCGGACGTGTACACGTACGGGAAGATCAGGTCCGTGGCGCCCCGGGAGAACATCGGGATGGTCACCATCGTCTGGTCGTCCCGGGTGCCGAAGATCAGGACGCCCTTCAGGTCGGAGGCGCTGGCCACCTTGACCCAGATGTCCTGCGTGAACGTATCCGGCGTGAAGATGTCGGCAACGTCCGCCTCGAAGCAAGCGGAGGGCGCGAGGGACGGCAGGGTCACCGTCTCCACCAGGTTCCCGCCGGCGTTGTACGCGAAGAAGATGACGGCATTGTCCTCCGTCCCGATGTTGACCAACGAGATGCGGGTCATCCAGGCCTCGGTGTTGGCCACGTGGGCGCACAGCAGGTCCTGGGTCAGGCCGAAGGTGGTGGCCTGGACGGGATCGCTCTGGGCCGACTTGTTCCCGGCGTTGTCCTTCGCCAGGACGGTGTAGCTGTACGTCGTCAGGGGTTGGAGGTTCGAATCGAGGTAGTAGGCCTGCGTGGTGGTGGCGAGCAGCGTGCCGCCGCGGTACAGCTCGTAGCCGGCCAGTCCGCTGCCGCCCGTGTCGGTGACGGCGTCCCAGGTGAGTTGGATGGAGTAGGCGTCCAGGGGGCTGGCGTTCAGGTTCGCCGGCACCGGCGGGGCCACGTCGTCCGCCACCAGCGTGGTGATAGAAACCGGATCGGTGTAGTGGGAGGGGCGTCCCAGGGAGTCATAGGCCCGGATGGAGAACTTGTATGTCTGCTCGGACGTCAGTCCGGTGACGTGGTAGGACGTGCTGCCGGTGTTGGCGATGCGGGTATAGGTGTACCCGCCGAAGGGAGAGCTCACCGCGAAGTACACGCCGTAGAAATCGAGGGTGCTGCCCGCCGGCGGAACGGAAGCGTTCCAGGTCAGGTCCACCCAGCTGCCGCCGACCGCGTTGGCGTGGACGTTGGTGGGATCCGTCGGGGCCAGGTCGGTCGTGGAGGCGGTGATCCGGTTGGAGTGGTCGGATTCCAGCGACCGGTTGGTCACCGCCGTCACGGTGTAATAATACGTCGTCGAGGGCTGCAGGTTGGTCAGCACCGTAGACAGGGTGGTCACCACCGCCACGGCCACGCCGCTGTCCACGGGAGACGTGGCGGATGTGTGCCGGTAGACCACGTACTGGGCGATGACCGCTCCGTTGTCGACGGGGGCGCTCCAGGCCAGGGCGATGGTGGTGGGCGTCCGGGCGGTCGTGTGGAGGCTCTGGGGCGGATTGGGCTCGATCAGGGTGGGATCCTGCTGGGTCCGGACGCTGATCGCCGTGCATTTGGCCGACTCGTTTCCCGCGTTGTCCACCGCGCTCACCTGATAGGTATATTCCGTGTTCTGGGTGAGGCCGGTGTTGGTGTACGCGGTGAGCGTGACCTCTGCGATGGCGGTCGCCCCCGAATTCCGATACACCTTGTAGGAGCGCATCCCGCTCCCCCCCGTGTTGTCCTGGGAGGCGTTCCACGTCAGGCGGATGGAAGTGGTGCTCAGCGCGGTGCCTTGCAGGTTCGCCGGGACCGACGGCGGCGTCTGGTCCGTGCTGACGTTGGCCGTGGCGATGACGCTCCAGTCCGAGGCGTTGGCCGCGTTGTCCACGGCGCGGACCCGGTAGTAGATGGGATAGCCGGGGTACGCCTGGGTGTCGACGTACTCGGCGGTGGGATGGTTCAGCGTGGTGATCGTCTGGAAGAGGGCATCGTCGCCCAGCTTCTTCTGGATTTCGTAATAGTGCACACCGGAATCGGCATCGCTGGAGAGCCCCCAACCGACCAGCACCTGGGTGTTGCCGTTGATGTAGACCGCGGTCACGCCGGTGGGGACGGTGGGAGGTGTCGCGTCCAGCAGGGTGGTCGCCTGGATGGAAATGGCCGACGGATCGGTCACCACGGTCTCCAGGCCCACCGCGTCCACCGCCGTGACGTAATACCGGTAGGTTGTTCCCACCGCCAGGTTGGAGTGGACGTAGTACAAGCCGGTGGGCATGCCGAGGACGCTGTAGGAGGGCGCGCTGGCCAGCTTCCCGTACACCTTGTAGTAGGCCACGGAGGTGCAGGCGTCCACCGCGGCGTTCCACCGGACGGTGATGGAAGTCATGGTGATTTCGCTCGACGGGGCGCGGAGGCTGCCCGGGAGGGGCGGGGTTCCCCGGTCGATCTGCGCCGCCGCGGAATCGCCGCTCACCGTCTCGTAGACTTCCCCGCCGATCCAGTTGGAGGCCTGCACCCGGACCACGAAGCTGAGACACCCCTGGTCCTGGCGGTAGGTGACGTTGAAGGACCGGCTCGCCACCCCGGAAAAAGTCGTGGAGGACAGGGCCGCCTGGGCATCCAGGTCATACAACGAGAAGCCCGACGGCTGGCCGTTTTCCAGGACCGTGATGGTCACGTTGGGGGGGCCGCCGGCGGGGGGCAGGCCGATGGGGTAATCCAACCCGTACTGGTCGACCGTGGTGATGGTCAGCAGCATGGCGTTCGAGGAGGTCGTCGGCGTGAGCTGGACGTTGACGGAGGTCAGCTCCGGCGGGGCCAGCTCCTGGCTCACGGCGTCGGTGGAGGTGGTGTTGCCCTTGTAATCGGAGACAACCAGCTTGTAGTAGTAAGTGTTGCCACCCTCCAGGGTGGTATCCTTGTAATAGAAATATCCACCTTCGATCTTGAACTTGTCGCCGCCGGGGAATTCATGGACGTCGTCCGGGAAGTGGGGCAGCTGATAGTGCTTCCACAGCTGGTTCTGGGCGGACGGGACGAATCCCGCACCCTCCGTGGAACGGTACAGGGCATAGCTTTTGACCCCGGAGCGGTAGGACGAGTTCGGGCTGTCGTAGATGTAAGGCCACTTGAGCGTGATGGTGTTGGATTGCAGGCCGGAGATGGTCAGCGCGTTGGACGCCATCACCGGCGGGATGTCGTCCACGTCGTTGGGAGACACCCGCGTAATGGCGCTGATCAGGGCGGCATACCCGCTTACCCCGTCGCTGTACGTATAATACAGGTCGTTGAATCCGTCCGCGTTGAAATCCTCCAGGAACACGCTGGCCGCCTGGCCGGTCACGTCGCTGCTGTGAGCCCAGACTTCCGAACCGAAGGTGCTGTAATTGGTGGGCGAGCCGTTGTTGCGATAGATCCGGACGCCTCCGAAAAGCAACGCTCCCAGGATGTCAAAATCCCCATCCCCCTCTTCGTCACACCAGGTGTGCTTGGCCGAATCGCCGCCGCAGCTGGTGGTGGGCAGCCCGGAGGTGATGCGGGTCCACGTCACTCCCTGGCCGTCCACCCACCCATCGTTTTCCTTGTCCCGGTTGAGATAATAGTACATTGTCCCGTTGGCGTCGTTGAGCACCATGTCCAGGTCGCCATCCCCGTCCATATCGATGAAATTAGCCATCTGGAGGCGATAGTCGAGATCGATGTTATTGAAGGAATCCTGGAAATTACCGCTCTTCACCAGTTCCGACCAGGAAGGATTCTGGGCCGTGCCGGTGTTCCGCCGCCAGCCAATGGTGCCCAGCTGGGTCCCGTAGAAGAGATCCAGGTCGCCGTCGTAGTCGATGTCGAAGAAAACACCGCAGACACGGTCGAAGCCGGCGAACAGCGGCACGGAGTAATACTCCGTGTCGTACACCGGAGCCTGGGCCGTGCCGATGTTGAGATACACTTTCAACTTGTTGACGTCGCCGAGGATGAGATCCAGCAAGCCGTCCCGATTGACATCGGCGAAATATACCTTCGAATTGGCGGTGGGCGCAACGGCGGCGGGCGAAAACACCCCCATCATCTGCGTCATCAGGATGATCAGTCCGGTGCAAAGGTATATCTGTCGAGTGGACATGAAGCCCTCCTTTTATTTTCGTAACGAAAGAATCATAACATTATCACAGATTCCCTTGGTGATCATTGTCACATAATTCAATTTTGTCAATCAAGCGACGGCAGGACCGTGCCGCGGCCGGATTGGAGCACCTCTTGCAGGACCAGGACGTTTTTCCCGCCGGTCGTCCAGCGGAGGAACACCGTGCCGTCCGGCACCGCGCCGCCAAAGAGCCCGGCGACGTCGAACTTGACGACCGTCTTCACCCCCACCGACGGAGTCTGGGCGGCGGCCAGGGAGTTCCCCGCGGCGTCGCAGGCCGTCAGGCTGACGGTGGCCCGGTTGGCACCGAGGGCATTGTTCACGATCAGGGAGGACCCATCCTGCCAGGCCAGGACGCCGGCGCTCCGCAAGTCGGCGGCGCTCTTCAGGGTGTAGCCGCAGACGATCTGCTGCTCGAAGTTCCCGTAGAGGATGAAACCGGTGACCGGCCGGGACGGATTCATGGTTTCAATCTTCAGGTACGCGACGGGGCCGTTGGTGGGCGACGGGAAGAGCTGGTCCACCAGGACCACCCACTTGCCCATGGAGGCCAGCGTCTGCTGCTCGTATCGGGAATTCAACAATCCGTAGGCGTTGGCGCCGGAAGCGGTCAGAGGCTCGATGCGGACGGTGGTGCTCCAGCTGGCCGTATTGACGATGGAAATGCCGGACCACCATCCGGATTCAGATGTGACCCACGGGGCCACCAGGGTCGTGGCGCTGTCCGTCTGGAGGGGGATCCCCTCGAACAGGCTCAGGTCGTTGGTGCCGAACAGCTCGAACCCCACCACCGGCTCGTCGCTGCTCACCTGGATCCAACCTGCGGCGGCGAGGGTTTCGGGCGGGAAGGTCTGGGACAGCATGTTGATGAACCGCCCGCCGCCGCTGATGGGCAGATGGAGGGGCGCCCCCACCGCCGCGCCGTCGGAAGCGAAGGGCTGCAGCACGACGTTGGCGGTCTGATAGGGGTTGGTGTTGGCGATGCTGACGCCCGTCCACCACGTGGCGTCCACGGCCAGGTGGTTGAAATAGAGCAGATAGGCGCCCTGGTCCTGGAGCGGCATGGCGGCGAGGTTGCCCCCATAGCTGTCGTTGGAGAACAGGAAGACGCCCTCCAGGTTCCCCTCCGTGCGGATCTTCATCCAGCGCTCGTTGTCCGGATCCAGGTCGAGGAAAAAAGATTCCAGCGGGCCGATCTTCAGCTCCCCGCCCGCCAGCGTCGGCAGGGTGCTCTGGTAATGGCGCTTCTCGACCACGCCGCCGGCGGTCCGGTAGAAGTGGAAATCAAGGTCGTCCGCGGTCGTGCCGGGGTTGTAAAGGCACATTTCCGTGTTCCAGCCGTCGGCGTTCACCACGTGGGGCATGTAGAACGACCGCCCGGTCCGGGTGATCTCGACGCCGTAGTTCCGGTGCCCCGCCTGCGGGCTGGCGGAGTTCACCGCCAGATTGAGCGTGCGGTCCTCCGCCTGCTTGCCGGCATGGAACACCACGTGGGATCCCACCGTTTCCAGGGTCCCCACCGGTGCTCCGGCCGCATCGGTGAGCGCGGCGGTGGCGGTCACGTCCAGCTTCTGCGGATGAAAAGCCACGTCCAGTGTCTCGCCCGCCTCCGTGTGGATCCGGAAGTAATCGGGATCCAGCAGGCGGCCGAAGAACACGGCCCGGTCCAGGGTGGCGGCGGTCTCCAAGGTGTCGTTGTCCTCGAGGACGTCGTCATCCACCGATTCGGACAGCGTCGTCGCCATGACGGCGGAGACCCGGTCGGAATCCAGATAGGGATTGGTGGAGGCCCGGCCGGTGACGTCCCAAATGAACTGGGGATGGGTGGTCACGGTGTCCCCCGTCCACTCGCTGGCCGTGATCTCGTCGTTCTCGATCCGGAAGCGGTAGGTATACGTCTGCGTGTTGTACAGCGTGTCGGTCGTGTCGGGATGGACGAAATCCTTCGAGAAATAGCACTTTGTGGTGTAGTTGCGGTAATTGCCGGTATCTGTCCAGCTCATCTCGTAGCCGTAGCAGGGGTAATTCCAGACCTGTTCGGACGGGTCCCGCTCCACCACGATGCCTTTGCCGAGCACCTTCAAGTGCTGGACCAGGGTGGCGTGGAAAAGCTCCGGCGAGATGCTGGCCGTCGGGTTCTCGGGATCATATCCGTACGTGGTGCCGACGTCGCTCTGGTGCATTTCCGTCAGGATGGCCTTCTTGTCCCCCACCCGGAAATAGATCCCGTTCATCTCGCCTGCGGCCGGCTCGGGCTCGTAGATCGAAGCGGCCGCCCAGCCGTTGCAGTGGCCGTACCAGTTAGGGGCGTCGGGGATGTAATGGTAGGTGTACTCCCACTCCCACAACTCGCCCCGCGGATCCAGGTCCCAGGCCAGGCTGTACTTGTCGAAGGGGGCGAAGAAGCCGTCCCAATCCGGGTAGAGGATCAGGTGGGGGACGCGGTCCTGGGTAGCCACGCCGGTGATCATCCCGCCGTCCCAAGTGGGCCACCAGTAGCCGTTCCAGGGCTTCACCGGCAGGAAAACGGATTCCGCTCCGTCCGCCAGCAGGGCGGCTCCGGGCAGGAGCATGCCCAAGAGCAGACAGAGCGCGAACAAGCGCAGGCGGGGTTGGCGCGGATTCATCGGCCCGTCCCCCCTTTCCACTCCACCAAGCGGGCCGTGTAGGCCGGGCATCGGTACTCCACCCACCAGGGCAGCCGGGAATCCCAGGTCATCCGCCGGGAGCTGCCCGGCGAGAAGGAATCTTCCACCCGGAGGATGAGGAAGGGCCCCTGGGCGATTTTGCCGAGGCCGGCCTCCTGCAAAGTCTCCGGCAGCACCGGCGAAGGCTCGCTCCGGATGGCGTATTCGCGCCGGATCACGCTCCGCCCTTCCAGTCTCTGGGCGGCGGACAGGCGGAAGTTCTGGATCCCGTCCATCTTCAAGCCGTCCCGCCCGATAAAATCCAGGGGCAGGGGGCCGAACGTCTGGAAGTATCTCGATGCGGGCTCTTCCTGTTGAAGGGGATACTCGTGCCAGCCGGCCTGGAAGAACTCCCGCACCTGGACGGCCGCGATCTGGCCGCGGCGGGGCTCGAGGAGGAACGTCGCCTCCACCGGGCTGCGCCCGTCGGCGTCCCGCACCAGGACCTTCCACCAGAGGCCGCCGGAATCGGCCGATTCTTCCTGCACCTCGAAGCGCCACCGGACGGTCGTCCCGCCTTCATCGCCGCCGGGGAGGACGTACGTGGCCTGGACCACCCAGGAGGGCAGGCCGGCCTGGACGGACGCCCACCCTGCGCAGGCCAGCCACAGGACGGCCAACCACCAGCGGGCCACTTTGAGGCGAATGTGCTGCATGGCGATCTCTCTGTTCCCTGATGCCGGATCCCGGCGGGTCCTTACTTCGGGTCCCCGCCGGTCTTGGCCGGATCTTTCTTCGCGGGCGTTTCGGCCGGCTTTCCGGTCTTGGCGGGATCCTCCTTCGCGGCGGTTCCCGGCGTCGTTCCGGCCTTGGCGGATTCCTGCTTCGCGGTCTCTTCCGTGGGACCCCCGGTTTTGGCGGTTTCCTGTTCCTTCGGCGCGTCGGCGGATTTCGCGGCCCTGCTGGAATGGTGCTTGGGTTTGGTCTGATAGTTCGTGGCTTTCTTTTCCGCGGAGGGTTTCGCCGCATCACCGGCTGGAGCCGCCGGACCGGCCTCGGCCGAGGTCTGATCCGGCGTCGAGGCCGGCTTCTGGGCCTCGGGCTTGGCGGCCGGTTGCGGGGGCGCCATGGCTTCGTTCAACGAAGGCTTCGTGCTCCCGCGCGACTTCCTCAACTGGTCCAGCAGTTCCTGGATGTGCTTCTTCTGCCCGGGGTCCAGACTGCTCTTCTCCGCCTTTCCTTCCGCGCCCTCCGTCACAGCCTTGGCGGCATCGTCCGTCTTTTCCGTGGCCGCCTTGCGGGACTTGGAGTCGAATGGCGTCTTCGCGATGTATTCCACAAACCAATCCCCGTCCTCGAAATACCAGTCCTGGGACTGCCGGGCATGGTCCATCTTGTATCCCAGGGCCTGTAGCCTGCAAAACAAGAGCACCTTCATATGATCGGAACTGGCGGGGTCCGGGGTGATGCTTTCGATCTGGTAGCTGGTGGTCCGGGTGTTGATCCTCTGGATGTAGTTGACGAGCGTCTGCTTCTCCCGGCTTTTCTTGGTCAGCAGGTTGTAGCATTCTTCGTACTTGGTGGCGATCTTGCTCTTCCAGAATTGGTCTACCCGGCTCCGGAGGTTTTCCTCGGAATGCTTGTCCACCGCCGTCACGACGCCTGATTCGGGGGCTTTGGCGGCGGGGGCGGCGGCGGGGGCCGGCTCAGTTTTCGGCTCATCCGGCCGGGCCGTCATGAAACCCGTGAGCCAGAGGGAAAAAAACGCGGTCATGATTGCTGTAAGAATGCGCATTCCAACTCCTATAAAAAAAAGGTAGCACTCCAAATAGAATGCTACCTTGGTTTGCGTTGTGAATAAAAAAGGGGGGGGTGGCCGAAGCCACCCTCCCGTTTACGAACTACTTGTGGCCCTTCTTGCTCCAAATCGGGGCACGGCCGGTGAGCGGGTCGAACAGGAACTCGGAGAAGCTGTCGATGTGCCGCGCGGTGTAGCCGTAGGCCTGGTTGCCGTCGCCCATCAGGACGAAGGCATCGATGCCAGCGATGGCGCCGGACAGCAGGCTGCCGGACTGGTAGTTTCTCCAGTAGTCAGGAGTGGTCACCTGCATGAAGAGCACGCCGCTCATGGCCTCGTCGGCCGGAGTGGTGTCGGAGTTGCCCGGAGCGCGCTGGAAGTCCAACTGATCCAGCTGGCTGACGAACATCTCATGGCCGCCTAGGGCTGCCATATCGACGTAGTACTCGTCGCCATCCTCTTCCCAGAAGTAGAAGATGCCTTCGTTGGTGGCTTCATCCGCGTAGTTGCTGACGGCCACGCCGCAGAACCAGTTGATCTCAGGATCGTTCACCGGAGCGAAGTAGGGGAAGTACAGGACCAGGTAATAATCCTCGGGCTCCGGCGCCACGGGCTCGCAACCGTAGATGTTGGCAACCGTGAAGTCCTCGATCTTGGCCGGCTTCACGCCGCAGACAAAGTTGGGCGGCTCGTAGTCGATGTCGACGGTGACCGGGATGGTCTGGTTGGCCGGCACGTCCAGCAGCGGGCAGGTCTCGTAGCAGATGGTGCCGAGATCCACCAGGACGCAGTACGGCTGGCTGTGGGTGGTGGTGTACCACACGTCATCCGGCAGCTCGATGCTGATGCTGGTCGCGCCAACGGAGATGTACATCGGATCCACGGCGTACGGAGCGGCCAAGCTGTCTCCGAAGATCAGGACGTTGACGGCATCTTCTTCGCAGAACTCGACGTTCAGGTCGGGATTGGTGCCGTTCAGATCGATGGTGATCGTCCCGCCGGGCACGAACACCCAGTGGCCGGTGGTCGGGCACCACTCGGTGATGGCGAACCAGTGGCAGGAGCCGAAGTTGGCCTCGCCGATGTAATCGTTCCAGGTGTCATCGCACGGGGGCGGTTCCTGCTGGTCCACGATCGGCGGGGTCGGGCAGGTGTCGCCGACAGCCGGGGTCTGGTTGCAGGACTGCGGGTTGCAGTCGTCGCCCTTCTCCGGCCAGTAGGCGCTGATCTCGCACACTTCCTGGGGCTGGCCCTTTTGCGCAAGGGACGGGTCGGCCGGCTGGAAGTTCACGCTGTAGGTGGCGCCCAGGAGGCCGGTGGCATCGGAGTGGAAGGCCACCATACCCACGCGCCAGAAGTCGTCGTACTGGAAGTCCTGGGTGGTTGCCGCAAAGTTGCAGCAGAGCCGGGTGTCGACCTGGCTGTACAGGGCCAAGTTGCTGGATGCGTCGGACGGGGTCACGCCCTCGGGGGTGCCCACGGTGACGCGCACGCGGTCGCTGACGCTCAGCGCCCAACCGGCGTACATGTTCTTGGTGAACAGCAGGTCGAAGTAGTCGTACGCCGTGCCGGACTCAAACCGGATCAGGCGCACGGCGGCGGGATCGAGGGAGAACACGGGGGCGCCGCTGTCACGTTCGAGGGCGATGTTCAGGAAGTTGGTCGGGCTGATCTCGGCCTTGGTCAGGCCGCCGATGTTCACCAGCCGGACGCCCTGGGACAGCTGCACGCGCACCAGGACGTAGTAATCGGTGGCGCTCGAGGCCGGGTCGCCGAATTCCGGAGCCGAGAAGATCATCCGGAAGGTTCCAACGATCTCGCTGGTCCCGTTGGGGTTGACCCGCGGGGTGGTGGTCTGGATTTCGACGGTGGCCATCGACCAGACGGCGAACAGCGAGACGATGGAGAGGACGAGTAGGAGCTTCACATGTTTCATTTAGAAACCTCCATCGTAAAGATTAATAAAGAATGCACTTTGCCTGTCAATTTTCGCGTCATGTCACAATACAGAGTGCGCGTGGCGCCAAAAGTTGCTAAAAATTTTTAATTCCCTTGCACGCAAGATCTAGCCAAGAATCGGCGCCATCCTAATGGAAAAAAGTCCCGCTGTCAACCTTCTTTTGTGCCCCGATCCCCTGAGAAAATGCCATCGGGAGCGCGGCCGGCGAGCCGGCGCCACGAATTTGTGACAGTTGCCGCTGTCATTCGGAGCTTGAATGACGGGCGACATTCTTTATAATGGGCAGCCTGACCGCCCGAGCCGACGCGGAAGGAGGCATCCATGCTGAGGTTCCAGAACACGCTGACGGGCCGGCTGGACGAGTTCCGGCCCATCGCGCCCCCCCGGGTGAGCATGTACTGCTGCGGGCCGACGGTCCATGATTTCGCCCACATCGGCAACTACCGGACGTTCGTGTTCGAGGACATCCTGAACCGCTACCTGCGCTACCGCGGCTACGACGTCCGCTACGTCATGAACATCACCGACATCGACGACAAGACCATCCGGAAGAGCCAAGACGCCGGACTGAGCCTCGGCGAATACACGGAGCGGTATACCCGGGCCTTCCTGGAGGACCTGGCGACGCTCCGGATCCGCACGCCCGACGTGATCTGCAAGGCCACCGAGCACATCCCGGAGATGGTCGCCCTGGTGGAAAGCCTCGCCGCACGCGGCTACACCTACGAGAGCGACGGCTCGGTGTACTACAAGATCGCCAGCTTCCGGGACTACGGCAAGCTGTCCAAGAAGGACTTCGCCGGCATCCAGGCGGGCGCCCGCGTGGACGCCGACGAGTATGAAAAGGAGAACGCCCGCGACTTCGTCCTGTGGAAGGGGCGGAAGGAGGGCGAGCCAGGCTGGGACACCCCCTTCGGGCCGGGCCGGCCGGGCTGGCACCTGGAGTGCTCGGCCATGAGCATGAAGTACCTGGGCGAGAGCTTCGACCTGCACTGCGGCGGCACCGACCTGGTGTTCCCCCACCACGAGAACGAGATCGCCCAGAGCGAGGGCGCCACGGGACGGCCGTTCGTCAAGTACTGGCTGCACAGCGAGTACCTGATCGTCAACGGCGAGAAGATGTCCAAGAGCAAGGGCAATTTCTACACCCTGCGGGACCTCACCGCCAAGGGCTTCCAGCCGCTGGCGATCCGCTACCTGCTGCTGTCGGTGCACTACCGGAAGCAGCTGAACTTCACCGAGGAGGGATTGCGCTACGCCCAGGCTTCGGTGGAGCGGATCCGGGAGTTCGCCGACACGCTCCAGCGCAAGGTTCTGCCCGACGGCGAGGAGCCGGAGGTGGCCGACCGCTGCGTGGAGTTCCTGCGCGGCTTCGAGGCCGGGCTGGACGACGACCTGAACACGGCGGCGGCCCTGGCGGCGCTGTTCGATTTCATCCGCGACATCAACCGGCGGTTGGCGGAGGGGAAGCTCCGCGCCGGGGAGCGCGACCGGGCGCTCTCGGCGCTGCGCCAGGCCGACCAGGTGCTGGACGTCCTGCCGGCCGACGACGCCGGCGCTGGCGCCGACGAGGCGGTCCTGGAGCTGGTCCGCCAGCGGGAGGCCGCGCGGAAGGAGAAGCGCTGGAAGGACGCCGACGTGCTCCGCGACCGGCTAAGGGAGCTGGGTATCGTCATCAAGGACACGCCCGAGGGGACCGTCTGGAAGAAGGCCGGTGAATAGGTGAATGGGTGAATCGGTGAATCGGCAGAATTGATTGGTGACCGATCACCGATGACCGGTCTCCGGCGACCGATCGTAATCGCCGATCGTAATCGTAATCGTTCCCGTAATCGAATTCTGCATTTCCGGCTTCCCCTCGCGCCCTTCGCGCCTTCGTGGTTCAATTCTATTCCGCATTCCGCACTCCGCACTCCGCACTCGACGGAATCCCGTTTCCGCTGGCGCGCATCTCCCCGCTGTGATAGAATCAGCGACCGTTTCCGGCAGGCCAGGCCACGCCGATCCCCAGACGACGAGGAAGCACACCATGGCGAATCCGAACCAGGACGCAAAATCCAACGCGGATGCGGGCAAGAGCCGCATCCAGCCGGACGGCGGTTCTCCCGACGACCCGTACGCCATCCCGGCCACGCCGGCCGAGGAGGAGCACCTGCCCCCCGCCGCCGAGCCGGCCGCCGCGGCCGGTGGGCCGCAGGTCCACTTCATCCGCGAGATCGTCAACGCCGACAACCGCACCGGCAAGCACGGCGGACGGGTCCACACCCGGTTCCCGCCCGAGCCCAACGGCTACCTCCACATCGGCCACGCCAAGTCGATCTGCCTGAACTTCGGCCTGGCCCAGGAGTACGGCGGGAAGTGCAACCTGCGCTTCGACGACACCAACCCGACCAAGGAAGAGGTGGAGTACGTCGAGTCGATCCAGGCGGACGTCCGCTGGCTGGGCTTCGACTGGGAGGACCGGCTCTTTTACGCCTCCGACTATTTTGAACAGCTCTACAAGTACGCCGAGGACCTGATCCGCGCCGGCAAGGCGTTCGTCTGCGACCTGACCCCCGAGCAGGTGCGCGCCACCCGCGGCACCCTGACCCAGCCCGGGCAGGAAAGCCCCTTCCGGAATCGCCCGCCGGCGGAGAGCCTGGACCTGTTCCGGCGCATGCGCGCCGGCGAGTTCCCCGCGGGCACCCGTACGCTGCGGGCCAAGATCGACATGGCCTCGGGCAACCTGAACATGCGCGACCCGGTGATCTACCGCATCCTGTACCAGGACCACCACCGCACCGGCGGCGCGTGGTGCATCTACCCGATGTACGACTACGCCCACCCCCTCTCGGACGCCATCGAGGGGATCACCCACTCCATCTGCACGCTGGAGTTCGAGGACCACCGGCCGTTCTACGACTGGGTGCTCGACCAGCTGGACGTGCCCTGCCACCCCCAGCAGATCGAGTTCGCCCGGCTGGCCATGACCTACACCATGATGAGCAAGCGCAAGCTCCTGCAGCTGGTGCAGGAGGAGATCGTCCACGGCTGGGACGATCCGCGCATGCCCACCCTGGCGGGGATCCGGCGCCGCGGCTTCACCCCCGAAGCGATCCGCGACTTCTGCGAGCGCATCGGCGTGGCCAAGGTCAACTCCACCGTCGACTACGCCCTCCTGGAGCACTGCCTGCGCGAGGACCTGAACAAGCGCGCCCCGCGGGTCATGGCCGTGCTGCGGCCCCTCAAGGTGGTGCTGGTCAACTGGCCGGAGGGCAAGGTGGAGGAAGTGGAGGCGGTCAACAATCCCGAGGACCCCGCCGCCGGCACGCGGAAGCTGCCCTTCGGGCGGGAGCTCTTCATCGAGCAGGAGGACTTCCGCGAGGACCCGCCGAAGCAGTATTTCCGGCTCTCCCCCGGCAAGGAGATCCGGCTCAAGCACGGTTACATCATCCGGTGCGTCGACGTGGTCAAGGACCCGGCCACCGGCGCGGTCCGCGAGCTGCACTGCACCTACGACCCGGCCACCCGCAGCGGCGAGACGCCTGACGGGCGGGTCGTGCGGGGCACGTCCCACTGGGTCTCGGCCGCCCATGGCGTGCGCGCCGAGGTCCGGCTCTACGACCACCTGTTCCGGACGCCGGACCCGTACGACGAGGCCGGCGGCGGCGACTTCCGGGCCAACCTGCGCCCGGACTCGCTGGAGGTGCTGGCGGACAGCGTCGTCGAGCCGGGCCTTGCCGCGGCCGCCCCGCTGAGCCACTACCAGTTCCTGCGGATGGGCTACTTCTGCGCGGACCAAGACACGACCCCGGCCCGGCCGGTCTTCAACCGGACGGCGGGCCTGCGGGACACCTGGGCCAAGATCGAAACCAAGCTCAAGAAATAAGATTCAACACAAAGGCACAAAGAACACAAAGATCCGAACGAACTTTGAACATCGAACATTGAACATCCAACATCGAACTCAATCCAACATTAAATTGTCTTTGTGCTCTTTGTGCCTTTGTGCGAATGATTTAAGAGGATCAGCATGAGTGTGAGAGTAAGATTCGCGCCGTCGCCGACCGGCAACCTGCACGTGGGCAGCGCCCGCACCGCCATCTTCAACTGGCTCTTCGCCCGCCACCACGGCGGCACCTTCATCCTCCGGATCGAGGACACCGACCAGGAGCGCTCGAAGCCCGAGTACACCCGTTCCATCCTCGAGGGAATGCGCTGGATGGGCATGGATTGGGACGAGGGCCCGGAGGCCGGCGGCGACTGCGGCCCCTACTTCCAGGCCCAGCGCCAACCCCTCTACCACGCCGCGGCCGAGCGGATGCTGGCCTCTGGCCACGCCTACCGCTGCTTCTGCTCGCCGGAGCGTCTCAACGCCATGCGCGCCGAGCAGGAAAAGGCCGGCCAGCAGACCCGCTACGACGGGCTCTGCCGCGGCGTGGCGCCGGAGGAGGCCTCCCGCCGGGCCGCCGCGGGGGAGCCGTACTCCATCCGCCTCCGCATGGATGAAACCAGTCCGGTCGAGTGGGCGGACCTCTGCAAGGGCCCCATCAGCATCGGCGCCGAGCTGCTGGACGACCTGGTGCTGGTCAAGTCCGACGGCTACCCCACCTACAACTTCGGCGTGGTGGTGGACGACGCCGGCATGCAGGTGACCCACGTTGTCCGCGGCGAGGACCACATCTCCAACACCCCGAAGCAGATCCTGATCTACCGCGCGCTGGGGCTCGAGCCGCCGCGCTTCGGCCACATCCCCATGATCCTGGGGCCGGACCGCTCCAAGCTCAGCAAGCGCCACGGCGCCACCAACGTGGTGGACTACGAGGCCCAGGGCTTCCTGCCCGAGGCGTTCTTCAACTTCCTGACCCTGCTGGGCTGGTCGCCCGACACCAACCAGGAGCTTTTCAGCAAGGACGAGCTGGTCCGCGCGTTCGACCTCGGGCAGGTGGTGTCGCACGCCGCCATCTTTGACATCGAGAAGCTGAAGTGGATGAACCTGCAGTACATCAAGCAGCTGCCGGGAGAGGAGCTGTTCCGCCGCTGCGAGCCGTTCCTGAAGGGCCTGCCGGGCTACCCGGGGGGATTCAGCCCGGCGCAGCTCGTCGAGCTGACGGGGCTGTTCCGCGAGCGGATGAACGTCCTGACCGAGATCGCGGACAAGGCGTCGTACTTCTTCCAGGCGCCCGAGGCCTACGACGAGAAGGGCCTCAAGACCGCCCTGAAGACGCCGGACCTGCCTGTGGTCTTGACGGCCTTGGCCGACGCGCTGGCCGGCCTGGACCCGTTCGACCACGACGGCGTCGAGCGGGCGATCCGGACGCTGGCGGAGGCGCGGGGCATGGGCGCGGGGAAGGTCATCCACCCGGCGCGCCTCGCGCTGAGCGGGCGCACCGAGGGGCCGGGGCTGTTCGAGATGATCCTGGTGCTGGGCCGCGACCGCTGCGTGGAGCGCCTGAGGAGCTTCATCGCGCGCAAGCCCTGGGAGAGTCAGCAGTGAGGAGTTAGCAGTGAGGAGTCAGGAGTGAGGAGTGAGGAGTCAGAACGGATTGTTGCTCTGGACAGATTCTTCAATCCGATTCGTCACTCCATCGCGACTGGTTCCCCACTCCGCAATCCGCAATTCGCAATCCGCAATCAGACGGAATCAAGTACAATGACTAAAACTGGCTCTGTGGGATGAGCTGATGGTCAAGAAAGCCTCGTCCGAGTTCGTCTGCCAGAGCTGCGGCCACCGCGCCCCCAAGTGGCTGGGGCGCTGTCCCGACTGCGGCGCCTGGGACAGCCTCGTGGAGGAGGTGTCCGCCCCCGCCGCCCCGGGGCGCGGGCCGGCCGCCGCCGCGCCGGGCGGGCGGATCGAGGCCGTGCCCTACGACCAGATTCAAACGCAGGAGGGCGCCCGCCTGTCCTCCGGGCTGCCGGAGTTCGACCGGGTGCTGGGCGGCGGCATCGTGCCCGGCTCCCTGGTGCTCCTCGGCGGCGAGCCCGGGGTGGGCAAGTCCACCCTGCTCCTCCAGATCGCCGGGTCGGTCTCCGCCCGGGGCCTGGACGTGCTCTACGTCTCGGGCGAGGAGTCGGACCGCCAGATCAAGCTCCGGGGCGAGCGCCTGGGCCTGCGGGCCGACCGCCTGCTGGTCTATCCCGAGACCGCCGTCGAGCAGATCGAGGCGGAGCTGGCCGCGCGCCGCCCGGGGCTGGTGATCGTGGACTCCATCCAGACGACCTACACCTCCGCGCTGGAGTCCGCCCCCGGCAGCATCGGCCAGATCCGCGAGTGCGCCACCCGCTTCCTGTTCCAGGCCAAGTCCACCGGCACGCCGGTCTTCCTCATCGGCCACATCACCAAGGAGGGCGCCATCGCCGGGCCCAAGGCGCTCGAGCACATCGTCGACACTGTGCTCTACTTCGAGGGCGAGCGCCAGCACCACCACCGCGTCATCCGGGCGGTCAAGAACCGCTTCGGCGCCACCAGCGAGGTGGCCATCTTCGAGATGACCGGCGCCGGCCTGAAGACCGTCGAGAACCCGTCGGCGTTCTTCCTGTCGGAACACCAGGGCGGCACCGCCGGGACCGCCGTGATCTGCTGCCTGGAAGGCTCCCGCCCCCTGCTGGTGGAAGTGCAGGCGCTGGTCAGCCAGTCGAACTTCAGCTCCGGACGGCGCATGACCCAGGGGTACGACCGCAACCGCCTCTCCCTGCTCCTGGCCATGCTGGAGCGCGTGGCGGGCATCCAGGTCCTGGGGGCGGATGTCTACCTGAACGTCGCCGGCGGGATCGAGGTGGACGAGCCGGCGGCCGACCTGGGCGTGGTGGCCGCGGTGGCCAGCTCGCTGCGCAACCAGCCGGTGCCGGCCGACCTGGTCCTGGTGGGCGAGGCCGGGCTGGGCGGCGAGGTCCGGGCTGTGCCGCAGGCGGGGCTGCGGGCGAAGGAGGCGGCGGCGCTCGGGTTCCGGCGCTGCGTCCTGCCGGCCGGCAACACCCCCCTGCCCTCCCCCGTCAAGGGGCTGGAGATCCTGCCGATCCAGAGCGTCAACCAGCTCCTCGACATCCTCTTCTAATTGCGGATTGCGAATTGCGGATTGCGGATTGAAAACCGCTTTCGTGTGGTTCGTGGTTCCAAGTTGCGGATTGCGGATTGCGGATTGAACCGCCAAGGCGCAAAGGACGTAAAGAAGAATTCTACGCAGATTGACGCGGATGGATTATGATTTTTTATGATCAATCATCAGGTCTGGATCATACCGGATCATAAAGAATCAGCGAAAATCTGCGTTGAATGATCGGTCGGGTTGCGGATCGGAACCCGTTCGTGTGGTTCGTGTGGTTCGTGGTTCGATCAGGCCCGCCGCACGGTGACCACCGTGATGTCGTCGGACTGCGGGTGGTCGCCGGCAAACCGGTGGACCGCCTGGACGACGGTCGCCGCAAGCTCGCTCGCGGACCCGCCGCCGGCTTGCTTGAGGCACTCCAGCAGGCCCCCCTCCTCCAGCATCTGGTCCGCCGCGTTGTAGGCCTCGGACACGCCGTCCGAGTAAAGCACCAGCGAGTCCCCCGGCTGCAGTTCGATCGTGGTGCTGCCGACCTCCGCCCCGGGCATGAATCCCATTACCATGCCCGACTTCGTCTGCGCCAGGCTCGGCTCGGCCCCCGGCCGGACCAGCACCGGCGACGGGTGACCGGCGTTGGCGCACATCACGGCACCGGTCGCCGGATCCACGATGATGCACAGCATGGTGACGAACATGCAGCGGGGATTCTGCACGGCCAGGGCCTCGTTCACTTCGCGCAGGATCTCTTCGGGCGTGTGGTATTGCCGGGCCATGGTCCGGAGGAGTGTCGACGTGACTGCCATGAAGAGAGCCGCCGGGATGCCCTTCCCGGAAACGTCACCCACCGCCAGGAGCAGGCGGCCGTCTTCCAGCCGCAGGACCTCGTACAGGTCCCCGCCGACCTCGCGGGCCGGCTCCAGGAGGGCGCCGACCTCCACGCCCGTCCCCGCTACGCAGGCGTCGATGTCCGAGGGCAGGATCCCCAGCTGGATCTCCCGGGCTATGGCCAGCTCCGCGGCGATCTTCTCCTTGACGGCGTCGGAGTACGCCTTCGCCTTGAGGAGGGAGCGCACCCGGGCCTTGACCTCGAGGATCTCGAAGGGCTTGGTCAGGTAGTCGTTGCCGCCGACCTCGAACCCGCGCGTTTTGTTTTGCACCTCCTCGAGGGAGCTGAGGAACATCACCGGGATCTCCCGGGTGGCGGGCGCTGCGCGGAGACGCCGGCACACCTCGTAGCCGTCGATCCCCGGCATCATGATGTCCAGCAGGACGAGGTCCGGCGGATTCTTCTCGGCGCTGCGCAGCGCCGCCTCCCCGTCCAGGGCCACGCTGAGCTTGTGGTCCTCGCGCAGCGACTGCACCAGCACGTCCACGTTGGCTTTCACGTCGTCGACGATCAACACCCGGCATTCGGACAGGTCCTTCATCGCGTCACTCCGTTGGTTTCGTTTCAGTCGGAGCCGATCCCGGGGATTTCAGCAGGATCGACAGCTTGGCTTCCAGAATCGTCAACTCGAGGGGCTTGAGCATGTAACCGTCGAAGCCCCGCTCGCGGGCCTCCCGCTCGTTCAGGTCGAAGTCGCTGGCGGTGATGGCCAGCACGACCGGCTGGCGCCCGGCCGGCGCCTCGGCGCGCAGGGCCTGCACGAGCGCATAGCCGTCCATCTCCGGCATCTCGATGTCGGTCAGCACGACGTCGCAGGGGCGCCGCTGGAAGATCTCGAGCGCCTCCTGCCCGTTGCCGGCCGACTCCACCAGGCAGCCGGCCGCGGCCAGCTGGCTCCGCATGATCTCCCGGCTCACTTCGACGTCCTCCACCACGAGGAAGGACTTCGCCCGGAGGACCGACCCCGCCGGGACGCCGCCCAGCGACTCCCGCTCCTCGTCGTAGTCGGCGTACGTGAGGGCGATGTTGCGGAAAGTCTCGTGGATGTCAAGGAAGGCGTCCACCACTTCGGGATCGAAGTGCTCGCCACTGCACCTCCGGATCTCCTCCACGGCCTTCTCATGAGGCCAGGGTTGCTTGTAGGCCCGCTTGCTGATCAGCGCGTCGTAGACATCGGCCAGGGCCATGAGCCGGCCCGAGAGGGGGATCTCCTCCCCTTTCAGGCCCCGCGGGTAGCCCGAGCCGTCCCATTTCTCCTGGTGGCAGTAGGCGATCTCCCGGGCCACGCGGAGGAAGGTGCCCTCTCCCAGCTTCTCCTCGGTGATCCGGAGCGCCTCGTGGCCGAAGACGGTGTGCCGCTTCATCGTCTCGAACTCGGCGTCCTCCAGCCGGCCCGCCTTGAGGAGCACGCTGTCCGGCACGCCCAGCTTGCCCACGTCGTGGAGAGGGGCGGAGACGCGCAGCAGCTCGATGTACTCGTCGGTGAGCTGGGGCGCGAATTTGGGATTCCGCCGCAGATGCAGGGCGAGGGCCTTCACATAGGCCTGGGTCCGCTTGATGTGCCCGCCGGTCTCCGGGTCGCGGTACTCGGCCAGCGTGCCCAGGCTCTCGATCATCACCATCTGGGTCCGCTGCAGCTCGCGCGTCCGCTCCTGCACCAGCGCCTCGAGGCTGTCCCGGTGGCGCTTGAGTTCGAGGTGGTTGCGCACCCGGGCCTTCAGGAGGGCTGGATTGAACGGCTTGGTGACGTAGTCCACCGCGCCGAGGGCGAGCCCCCTGGCCTCGTCCTCGGCGTCCGAGAGCGAGGTCTGCAGGATGATCGGGATGCCGCACGTCTCCCCGTCCGCGGCGAGGCGGCGGCAGACCTCGTACCCGTCCAGGCCGGGCATCGAGACGTCCAGCAGGATCAGGTCCGGCCGGGTTTTCCGGGCGATGGCCAGGGCCGTCTCGCCGTTCATGGCCACGCTCAGTTTGTAGTCGTCCCGCAGCAGCTCCACCAGCAGATCGACGTTGGCCTTCACGTCGTCGACGATCAGGATGCGGCACTCGGCACGGCTCTTCACGGGCGGGCCTCCAGCCGGCGCAGCAGGTTCTCGACGACGGCCGCCGCCTCGTCGTACTCGTACCCGTCCACCAAATCGCGCACCCGGCCCAGCTCGCCGGCGATCTCGGCCGGCGCCCCGAGGGCGGCCAGCTCCGCGAGCGCCTCCCCGGAGGCGGTGAGGTCGAAGTTGCCCAGCGCCGCCGCCAGCTTCTCCAGGCCGGCCCGGAGCCGGGCCGGATCGCCCGGCGCCGCGGCGGCCGCGGGCGCGCCGGCGGGCGTTTCCCGCAGCGTGTCGATCGAGCGGAAGACCTTCGCGGCGTGCCCGTTCACGTCGTCCCAAAGCGCCTGGAGGTCCTGTCGCCCCTCGCGGCCGGCGTGCTCGAGCGCCTTGGCGGCGGCCCGCAGCGCGTCCGCGCCGAGGCTGCCGGCCGCCCCGGCGATGGCGTGGGCGTGCCGCGCCGCGGCCGCAGGGTCGCCGGTTTGCACGGCGGCCCGCAGGTCGTCGAAGGTCTTGCCCTGCCCGTCGGCGAAACGGAGGAGCATCTTCTTCAGGGAGGCGAAGCCCAGGCCGAGGCGCTTAAGCGTCTCAGGCACGTTGATGCCGTCGAGGAGGGGCGGCGCGTCCGCCGCCGGTTCGGGCGCCGGGCGGGCGGCATCGGGCGGGGGCGGCACCGGCCGGGCGCCCGCTTCCGCGGTCCCCCGGGGCAGCCATTTCCGCAGGGTGGCCAGCATGGCCTTCCGGTCGATGGGCTTGGTGATGTGGTCGTTCATGCCGGCGGCCGTGCACGCGTCGAGGTCGTGCCGCATGGCGTTGGCGGTCATGGCAATGATGGGCAGGTCCCGGAAGGCCGGATCGGCCCGCAGCACGCGGGTGGCCTCCAGGCCATCCATCTCCGGCATCTGCATGTCCATGAGGATGGCGGCGTAGCGGCCGGCGTGGCGGCGGGCCATCTCCACGGCCTCGCGCCCGTTGGGGGCGATGTCCAGCTCGATGCCCAGGCGGGACAGCAGCTCGAGCGCCACCATCTGGTTGGCCTCGTTGTCCTCGGCCAGCAGCGCCCGGACGCCGGCGAACTCCCGCTCCAGCGGCACGTCGAGGGCCCGGCGGACGGCGTGCACCCGGGCGCCCTGCGCCTCGACGATCGAGTTGAAGAGCGAGGAGGCCGTGATCGGCTTGGGCAGAAAGACGTTGACGCCGATCTCCTCGCAGCGGGCCTCCTCCACCTTGCCGGCGTAAGCGCTGATGACCACGATGGGCAGCGACTTCGTCTCCGCCTTCGCCCGGATGCGGGCGGAGGCCTCCAGGCCGTCCATGCCGGGCAGCATCCAGTCCATGATCACGAGGCCGAAGGGATCTTTCCCGCCGGGGGCGTTGTGCCGGTCCAGCAGCGCCAGCCCCTCCTCCGCCGTCCCCACCGCGACGACCGGGATGGACCAGCCGGTCAGCAGGGTGTCCAGCAGCTCGCGGGTGGTCTCGCTGTCGTCCACCACCAGGACCGGGTGCTCCTTGATTTCGGGGGGCGGGACGCGCGCCGGCGCCTCGCGGGTCGCCTCGAAGCCGGCGCGGAGGGCGAACCGGAACGTGGAGCCGGCTCCCTCCCGGCTTTCCACGGAAATGTCGCCGCCCATCATGCGCGCCAGGCGGCGGCTGATGGCCAGGCCCAGCCCGGTCCCGCCGTACTTCCGCGTCGTGGAGGTGTCGGCCTGGCTGAAGGCCTCGAAGAGCCGGCCTTGCTGCTCCCCGCTCATCCCGATGCCCGTGTCCCGCACGCTCACCACCAGGTCGACCTTCCCTTCCGGGCTGGGCTCCCCGGACGGCGAGGCCGCCGCGATCTCGACCTTGACCACGACCTCGCCCTTGGGCGTGAACTTGAAGGCGTTGCCGATCAGGTTGGTCACGACCTGCCGGAACCGCAGCGCGTCGCCGGTGAGATGGTCCGGCACGCCGGCGGGGACGTGCACGATCAGCTCCACGTGCTTCTCGACCACCTTCGTGCGGAATGTCTCGGTGACCTGCTCCAGCTCGTGCCGCAGGCTGAACGGGGCTTCCTCCAGCTCCAGCTTGTCGGCCTCGATCTTCGAGAAATCCAGGATGTCGTTGATGATGCCCAGCAGATTTTTCGCCGACGAGTGGGCCACGCTGACGAGCTGCTGCTGCTTGGGCGTGAGGTCCGTCTCCAGGACCAGGCCGCTCATGTTGATGATGGCGTTCATCGGCGTGCGGATCTCGTGGCTCATGGTCGCCAGGAACGTGCTCTTGGCCCGGGTGGCGGCTTCCGCCCGGACCATCGCCGCGCGGAGATCCTCCTCGGCCCGCTTCTGGTCGGTGATGTCCGTGAAGAGCGCGAACGAGCCGACCTTGGCGCCTTGCTCGTCCAGCAGCGGCATGGCGTTGGCGCGGCAGGGCACCAGCGTGCCGTCCGGCCGGCTCAGCGAGACGTCGTAGGCGCCGGCCTCGCCCCGCGCCCGCCGCGCGACGTTCTCCCGGAAGATCCGCGCGTTCTCCTCGTCGGTGAAATCGAAGATGGAGCGGCCGACGATGTCTTCCCGCGGCCGGCCGAGGATCTGGCACATGGCGTCGTTGACCTCGAGGGTCCGGGCCTCGTTGTCGATGAGCCAGAAGCCCTCGATGGAGGTCTCGAGGATCCGGCGGGTCTTGCGTTCGCTGGCAGCCAGGGCCTGCTCGTTGCGCTTGCGCTCGGTGATGTCGGTGAAGCTGATCACCGCCCCCAGGATCCGGCCGTCCTTGAGGATCGGGGTGGAGCCGTATTCCACCGGCAGGCCGCGGCCGTCCTTGCACCAAAGGCACTCATTGTCGATGCGGTTCGCCTGTCCTTTCGTATAGGCGGCGAACATGGGGCACTCTGCAATCGGGTACTCGCTGCCGTCGGGGCGGTGGTGGTGAAAACAGGCGTGCGACGGCTGACCGATCAGCTCTTCGGAGTCGAAACCCAGCATCCGGCAGGCGGCCGGGTTCACAAAGCTGATACGGCCTTCCGGGTCCACGCCGAAGATTCCTTCCGAACTCGAGTCGAGGATGAGGCGGGTGCGCTCCTCGCTGACCTGCAGCTGCTCCCGCTGGATTTTCAACTGTTCCGTCTGTTCCTGGGTCTGCCGCAGCAGTTCCTGGGTGCGCAGGTTGCGCCGGAGGATCTCCAGGCTCATGCCCGCCACCGGCAGCACCTCGTCGACCAAGGCCTGCTCGTCAGCCCGGAGCGCGCGGAAGGAGGCGAATTCCAACACGCCGAGGATACTGTCCCCGGAGTTCAGCGGCCACGCGACCGCCTGAGCCGGTGCGGCTTGCCCCAGGCCGGAGGCAATCCGGCAGTAGCCCGGCGGCAGGTTGGAGAGCGACACCGGCTTGCCCTCGCGCGCGCATTGCCCGACCAGCCCCTCGCCCGGTTGGAAGGTGTCCGTCGCCGTCGCGTCGCCGCTCAATCCGAAGCCGGCGATCCGCAGAAGCCGTTCCGGCCCGGTCTCGAGGGAGTAGAACGCGGCGGCGCCGCCCCCCAGCAAGGGTACGAGGCCGGACAGAAGCCGCTGCCCGAACTCGTCCAGGGAAGACGCGCCCTGGAGCCCGCCGGTCAGGGTCGCGGCGTTGGCCTTGACCCAGCGCTGCTGCTCCATCGCCGCCGCGCCCTTCTTGAGCACGTCGACGGATCGGGCAAGGGTCCCAAGCTCATCCTTCGACCCGGTGTAGGGAACTTCGACCGAATAGTCGCCGCGAGCGAGGGTTTCTACGGAGGTCTGGAGTGCCAGGATCGGCTTGGCGATGCTCCGGAACACCACCCACCCCATCGCCGTGCAGAGGGCCAGGGCGGCGCCGATGATGATCAGGAGGGCTTTCCGCGACTCCTCGATCCGGTCCATCGCCCGCCGGCCCGCCTGGGTGGCGAGGATCTCGTTGTGCTTGATCCATTCCTCCGTCACCTGGCTGAGCCGGCCGCCGATCCCCGACGAGGAACCGGACATCAGGGTGACCGCCTCCTCCGGGTGCCCCTCCGCGGCCAGCTTCATCTCCCGATCGACCCGGTCCAGCCAATCCTGATGCATGATGCGGAAATCGTTCATCAGCCGCCGGTCCCGGTCGTCGGTGACCAGGTGGTCGGCGTAGTCGCCCACCAGGCGGTTCAGATCGTTCCGGGCAGCGTCGAATTCCGCCCGCGCGGCGGCCTGGGCGGACGGATCGGCGGCCAGGATGAAGTTGCGGACGGAGATCCGCATCTTGAGGTAGCTGCGGGTGATGTCGCCCAGCCGGGCCAGCGCCTCGACGCGGGATTCCGCGGCGAACCGGGTGGTGTTGTCGATCCGGGCCAGCTGCTGGCGGGTGAGGACCCCGATCGCGATCAGGAACATCAGCGGGAAGGCCACCAGAATTATCAGTCTCTGCTTGATCGTCATGGGTCCTCCTGGCCGGCCGCCTCAGAGGCCGCGTCCGGCTGAAATGCAGACCGGAGCCGAATCATGCGGATGACGCAAAGCCCCATAAACTACCGGAGCCGGGGAGATTGTACCCCGGCTCCGGAGGCGATTCCATTGCCAAATCAGCGCTTGCCCGGACCGCCAGGATCACGCGGGGCGGCCGGCTGGCCAGCTAATCCTTGTCCTTCGGCATGGACTCCCTGAGGTCCATCAGCTTCCAGGGGAACTTGAAAGATTCGACTTCGATCTGGTTGTTCGCCGGATTGACCTTCAGCTCCATGGCCGGGAAGAGCATGCCGCCGCTTTTGCCCTTCTCCGGGCTGAGGACGATCTCGAAGGCCGACAGGGCGTAGTCCATGGAGCGGGTGTCGTTCCAGGCCTCACCGAACCGGATGGGCCGGTCGGTGACGGCGCGGATCTTACGGCCCTCCGGGGTTTCGAACAGCTTGATGTAGTTCAGGTCGTACCCCAACGTGCCGGTGATGGCGATGTGCCCGTGCGCCTTCATTTTGCAGATGGCGTCGTACAGGCCGTGCATGCCGCTGGCCTGGAAAGCGCCCAGCAGGTTCTTCTGGTCCTCTTCTGTGGAGTATTCATAGATGATGATGGTGACGTTGGCGTGCCGGCCCAGCTGGGTTTCCTGGCCCATGGCGATGCCTTCGATGGTCTGGTACTTGACGGCGAATCCCCAGGTGCTCCCCAGCAGCAGGACGGCGGCTACGAGGGCCACCACCACCCAACACGATCTTCGTGCTTGCCGCATGGTTCCTCCATTTTGAAAGATGATTTAGGACGCCGCTATCTTATCAGCACACGCCCCGATTTCCAAGCGTCTTTCGCTGGATCGACCCGCTCCCCCGCTCCCCGGCGTCGGGGCCGGGCCGGTTGGCGGAGTGGTTCCGGCCGGAGGTGCCCGTTCGGGCTTCCCGCACAATCCGTTTTGAGATACAATCCAGCCGGGATTTCCCGCCGGATAAAGCAGGGACAGCGCATCGTGGGGATGGGGGGAAGCGCCAACGCGCCGGAACCAGATTCTCCGGCGTCCCCGGCGCGTGGACGGCAGTCTGAGGATCCTGTAAGCAAAGGAGGTTTGCATGCCCCGATTGATCATCCTGGCCACGCTGATCGCGGCGTCCGTCGCACTGATTGCCGCCCAGGCGCAGCCGGTCCAGGACCAGCTGGCCGCCGGGCGGACCAACATCGAGCTGAAGCGCCAGGCCGTCCTCACGGCCAACCTGCCGCTCACCGCCCAGGAGTCCCAGGCCTTCTGGCCGCTCTACCACGAGTACCGGGCCGCCGTGGCCCGCAAGTACGACCGGGTGATCGCCCTGGTCGCGGACTACGTCGCCAACGGCGAAAGGATGTCCGACAAGCAGGCCGAGGAGCTGATGAACGAGTTTTGGACGACCCAGCTGGACGCCCTCGTGCTCAAGCAGGACTATTTCCCCAAGTTCAAGCAGATCCTGCCGGTCAAGAAGGCGGTGCGCTTCTTCCAGCTGGACAACCGGCTGGACGCGGCCGTCCAGTCCGACGCCTCCCGGCAGCTGCCGCTGGTGGAGTGAGACCATTGCGAATTGCGGATTGCGAATTGCGGATTTTTTGAAATTTCAAATCGCCAATTTCAGATTTCAGATTCGTGTGGTTCGCGTGGTTCGTGGTTCGGGTCGGAATGCTCGGCGCGAGGAGGCATGATGCGATCTCCCCGGGAAGCTTGGGTGCCACCTCGCCGGTTGCACGGCTGGATGACGGCCCTGTTCGTGGTTCTCGCCTCGTTTGCGGGGCTCCCGGAGGCGGGAGCAACCCAGGCCATGATTTTCCCCACGCCTGAATCGGCGGCGGCGGCCCTCGGGGCGGCCTACGAGAGCGGCGACATGGCCGCCGTGGCGGCGATCCTGGGCGATCCGAACCAGTTTCTCGTCCGCAGCGGCGACCCCGTGATCGACCGGCGCGAGCGGGATTGGTTCCTCGCCCAGTTCCGCAAAGGCTACAAGGTGGAGCCGGACGGCAGCCAGCGCGCCGTGCTCGAGATCGGCTCCCGGGACGAGCCGTACCCCATCCCCATCGTGAAATCCGGAAAACACTGGCGCTTCGATCCGCAGGAGGGACACGAGGACCTGGTGAGCCGCCGGACCAGCAAGGCGGAGCTGAACGCATTCGAGGTGCTGAAAGAGTGCGTGGAGGCCCAGGCCGACTACGTCCGCAAAGACCAGGACGGCGACGGCGCGATGGAATACGCCCGCCTGTTCCGGAGCGCGCCGGGCCGCCGCGACGGGCTCTGCTGGGAGGAAACGCCGGGAAAACTGGAAGGCCCGCTGGCCAAGTTCGCCCGGATGATCCTCAAGGAAGGGTACGATCTCAACGCCCCAGCCGACACCCTGACCTACCTCGGGTACAAATTCCGGCTGCTCCTCTCGCAGGGGCCCGACGCCCCCGGCGGAGCAAAGAATTTCATCGTCAAAGGGAAATTGAGCGGGGGATTCGCCTTCGTGGCATATCCTCTCCGATACGGCGCCTCCGGCATACTGACCATCGTGGCCGGGCCGGATGGCATGCTCTACCAGAAAGACCTCGGCGCCAATACGGCCGCCGTCGGGCGCTCGATGACCCGTTTCAATCCGGACAAAACCTGGGACAAGGGTTCCGAATAATCGTGAGGTGACGCATGCATCGATTCATTCTTATCCTCAGCCTGGTTGCCTGCCTGTGGGGCGGCGCGCTCATCGCGGCCCCGCCCCAGGCCGCCAAGAAAGCCGACGCCCAGCCGGCTGCGAAAACGGAGGAGGCCGATCCCTTCCGCCTGCCGGACATCACGGCGGCCAAATGGACTGGCGACTTTGACGGCATGATCCAGCGGCGGGTGATCCGCGTCCTGGTCCCTTTTTCGAAGATCTGGTATTTCGTTGACAAGGGCACCCAGCGGGGCCTCGCCTACGATGCCGCGAGGCTCTTCGAGGATGATCTCAACAAGAAGCTGCAGAATCGTCATGTCCGCGTGCACGTGTTCTTCATCCCGGTGTCCCGCGACGAGATGGTGCCCGGGATGGTCCAGGGCCGCGGCGACCTCGCCATCGGCAACCTCACCATCACGACAGAACGAAAAAAACAGGTGGACTTTTCCATCCCCAACCTCAAGAACGCCGCCGAGATCGTCGTCACCGCCCCCGGCGCCCCGACGGTGGCGACGGCGGAAGACCTGTCGGGCCGGGAAGTGTACATCCGTCTTTCTTCCAGTTTCGCCGAAAGCCTGAAGGCGCTGAACGCCCGCCTCGCCAAAGCCAAAAAGCCGCCCGTCAAGATCCGGCCGGCGCCCGAGACCCTGGAAGATGACGATATCCTGGAGATGGTGGCCGCCGGCCTCGTCGAGGCGACCGTCGTCGACCAGCACATCGCCGAATTCTGGGTCAAGGTGTTCCCCAAGCTGGTGCTCAACAAGACGGCGACGCTCCGCACCGGCGGGGAGATCGCCTGGATGTTCCGCAAGAACTCCCCCCAGCTCAAGGCGGAAGTCGATGCCTTCCTGGGAAAATACGGCGAAGGCTCCCCCGTCCGCAACCAGCTCCTGCAGAAGTACCTGCAAAGCACGCGGTGGGTGAGGTCGGCGCGCTCCAACGCGGAGCTGGCCAAGTTCCAGCGCACCGTGGAGCTCTTCCGGAAATATTCCGGGAAGTACGAGCTGGACTACCTGCTGATGATGGCCGAGGGCTACCAGGAGTCCGGGCTCAACCAGGAGGCCCGCAGCCCGGTGGGGGCCATCGGGGTCATGCAGGTCATGCCGCCCACCGGCAAGGACATGAACGTGGGCGACATCACCCAGCTCGAGCCCAACATCCACGCCGGCGTGAAATACATTCGCTTCATGATGAACCAGTTCTTCGCCGACGAGCCCATGACCCCGCTCAACAAGGGTCTGTTCACGTTCGCCTCCTACAACGCGGGCCCCGGCCGGGTCAAGCAGCTGCGCGCGGCGGCGGCCAAGCGGGGGCTGGACCCCAACAAGTGGTTCAACAACGTGGAGCTGATCGCCGCCGAGCGGATCGGCCGCGAGACGGTGCAGTACGTCAGCAACATCTACAAGTACTACCTGGCCTACCAGATGGTGGTGGAACAGATGGAGGCGCGCAAGGCCGTCAAGCCCGCCGTCAAGAAGTAATTGCGGATTGCGGATTGCGAATTGCGGATTGCGAATTGCGGATTGCGAATTGCGGATTGCGAATTGCGGATTGCG
>CAYPNP010000012.1:102809-144551 GCA_964412195.1 uncultured Acidobacteriota bacterium
AATTGCGAATTGCGAATTGCAGATTGCGAATTGCGGATTCTCTGAAATTTCAAATCCCAAATTTCAGATTTCAGATTCCTGCAGTTCGTGTGGTTCGTGTGGTTCGTGGTTATGATTTGGATCCGGGTTTGACTTCGATGTTCGATGTTCAGTGTTCGATGTTCGATGTTCGTTCCCCAAGACTGGAAGGAGGCTCCCCATGCACCGCTTCCTGACCGCTCTGGCCGTCCTCTGCAGCTGCCTCCCGGCGGCGGCCCAGCTGCCGGACAGCATCAGCCTGCCTGGCCGCTACGTCGAGCTGCAGCGCTCGGACATTCGGGCGCGCAAGGCGGAGATCATCACCGAGGTCATGCGTTTCGATGAGAAGGAAGCCGCGGCGTTCTGGCCCATCTACAATGAGTATGCTGCGGCCCAGGCGAAGCTCAACGACCGGCGCCTGGCCAACGTCAAGGAGCTGCTCAACAAGTACGATTCCATGTCCGAGGACGAGGCCCGAAAGTTCGTGGAGCGCTCGTTCGGGCTCGAGAAGGAACGCACGGCCCTGAAGGAGCAATACTTCAAGAAGATGTGCAAGGTCTTGCCGGCGCGAAAAGTGGCCCGCTTCTTCCAGGTGGAGAACCAGCTCAACCTGCTGCTGGACCTGCAGGTCACCGCCAGCCTGCCGATCATCGATTGAGGGGGGAAGCCCCGGGCGGCCCGCGCCCGCCCGGGAAAATCGGGATCCGTCAGTACGCCAGCGGCACGATCTCCATCAAATCATAGCGGGCGATGGTGCGGACCTTGTTTTCGATCTGCAGGTAGCGCATCGCCTTCAGGGGCGGCAGCACCTTATTCATAAAAACCTCCTCTCACTGGGTGGGAATGGTGAGGACCGGCAGATTTTCCGTCTGCCCGCTGCCCAGCATGGTGAACAGGAACATGATCGCGGCAAAGGTCCGCTTGGATCTCCAGTCGTCGTCGGCGATCCAGAACCAGGCGCCCTGGTACTCCACGGTGGTGAAGGCGTCGACCGGCCGGTCCGGCCCGCTCCGCACGCGCAGCAGCGGGCTGGCGCCGCTCTCCTCCGCCGTCAGCGGCGGGGTGAGCTTGCGCTCCTGGTGGGCCGGCGGGATGTCCACGCCCCGGGCCAGCCCCAGCATGATCTGCAGCATGGACCGGCTGGCCACCGCCAGCTCGTCCTTCTGCCCCCCCACCGGGGAAAACACCAGCCGGAACTTGCTCGTCTCGACCGGCAGCCGGAGCAGCTGCCGGAGCCGGACCGCTTTCGCCAGTGTGTCCGGATCAACGTCCTGCTGGCGGAAGAAAATCACGGTGTCTGGCCCCTTCTCCTTGCCCGCCGGTTCGACCCGCATCCCGAACCCGTCGGCGTCCTGGATGTCCCGCAGCAGCTGCAGCGCCTCGAAGAACTCCGGGTCCGCCTGGCGTTTCGAGCCGATGTTCGCGGGCCGGTTGCGCAGGCCGCAGAGCGAGTCCAGGCTCAGCTCCAGGACGAAATCCGCCGCGTACCCCGCCTGGAGCAGCTGGAAAACCCGGGGCGGGGAGATCGGCGTGAGGAGGCTTTCCAGGAACTTGTCGCCGGTCTTCGGGGCGTACGTGATGGTGGGCCGGTCGGTGTACTTGCCCGAAGCCCCCAGGTTGAGATAGTCGCCCTGCACGGCCCCCGAGGAAGAGACAGTCCCGCCGATGTTGCCCGCCGTCTCCCACTGGTAGCCGCTCACCACCGAGGTCACGTCCAGGAAGATGGGCACGTCCATGTACCGCACCTTGACGATGTTCAGCAGGGTCTGCTGCTTCCAGGAGTCGGCGATGGCCCGGCTGTAGTCGAACCGGTCCCGGGGGATGGTGGGCGGGCCGATAGGCTTGCAGGCGGCCAGGAAGAGAATCGGGAGCGGCACGATCAACCGGAGAAAAGCAGTGCGATTCATGGGCGCATCACCTCCAGAAAAGGATCTACCGCCTCCCGACGGAAGGCGGTAGAGTCCATCACAGTCAGCGGCCGGCCGGATCCCATCGAAGGTCCCCGGAGTGACCAATCGCCGGCCGGCACCGGATGGTCTAAAACCGGAACGCCATGCCGATGACCGGACCCGAGGTGATCATATCATACCGGAACGCATCTTCTCCGGGAATCGGCACGCCGTCTTCGTAGTTCGATTCATAGTCCATGTAGAGCATCCGCCAGCCCCCGCCGACCCAGGCGTTCCGGCCCAGCTTGTACTGGAGGGTCGGGAAGACGTCCACCGCGATCTTGGAGGCGACGCCGAAGCCGCCGACGTTGACCGGCACGCTCACCAGCCAGCGTTCCCCGATGGGCTGCTTCCAGCGGAGGCCCACCACGGGATCCACCCACTGCTTGGTCTCCTCCAGGACGGTCCCCGCGAGGACGATCGAATTGTCCTTGAACTCGATCCGACCCCGGACCACGTTCCAGCGCGCCCCGAACTGCAGGTCCAGGGTCGGGGCGATCCGGCGGAACGCCAGGAAGGTGAAGGCGGCCTGGCTGGGATTGATGTTGACGCGCCTCGGCGGCGTGCTGGGGCGTGTCGAATTGCTTCTGGGCCGGGGCCGCCGGTTTCGCCTGGGTCTGAGCAACGGGAGCGAGCGTCAGGGCGCCGCAGAGGGCCGCCACTCCGAGAAGGAGGGAAAGCCCCCGCGCCCGAATTTTCCGTCGCCCGGATTTCATGTGGTTGTGCTGGTTCATGGCTGCCTTACCTCCCTCTCCCGCCGCGGGAGCCGCCGCTCCGGGAACCGCCGCTCCGGGAACTCTTCATGCTGGAGGCGCCCCGCTGGCCGCTCGCCCGGGTGGACGAACCGCTCTTGCCGCTGGAGGCGCCGCCGAAGGAGCTGCCGCCCCGGGATCCGGTGGACACCTGCTGGTTGCCGACGCGGTCCCCTCCGCTGGAGCCGCGGTTCGACGCTCCCGCCTGCGCCCCGCCGCCGCGGTTGGACGCGCTGGGTTGCGCCCCACCGGCGTTCCGCCCGGACTGCTGGCGCGCGCTGGTCTGCCGCTGGGCCGCGGTGGGGCCGCGGGTCGAGCCGTCGTACTTGTTGGCGGTCGCCGAGTTGGCGTAGGGCGCGCCGCCCCGCTTGCCGCTCCGGGTTGGGACCCGAGCCGGCGTGCTGCACGAACGCCGAGCGGGGAGCGAGCCGGCCGTCCCGGCCGATCGGGAACACGGCGCAGCTCCCGCCGTTGTAATTGGCCACCAGCAGGAACCGGCCCGACCGGTCCAAGGACAGGTGCGCCGGAGCTGCCCCGGTGCTCTCGATGATGGCGTCAGGCTGGAAACCGATCTTGCTCACCGGACCGGAATGGTACGTCGCGCCCAGGGCGCGGACCAGGTCCGGCTTGGCGCTGGATTCCGCCCGGTCGAGGACTTGGACCTCGAGGCCGAACATCTTGACGGCGAGCACCGCCAGCAGGCCGATGGGGCCCGCCCCGGCCACCAGGAGCGTCTTGAGCTCCCAGAAGGAACGCCGGCCGATGAGCACCACCTGCTCCAGGGCTTTCGCGATCACCGTCGTCGGCTCGAGTAGCACGCCGAGGAGGCCCAGGGCGGGATCCACCTTGATGGTGTGCTCGGGCTCGATCCGCTAGCGCTCCGACATGAAGCCGTGGACCTCCTTGATCCCCCGCTCGGTGTATTGGCCGTTGCGCCACATGTCCCACTCGCCCACGGCGCAGTTCGGGCAGGGGACCGGGTCCAGCCGGCGGACGATGCCCACCACCAGGTCGCCTTTCTTCAGGGAGCTGGTGGGGCCCGGGTCGATGACGCGGCCCAGGGATTCGTGCCCGAGGATCAGGCGCGACGCGACCGGCGGCGCCCAGCCGTACTTCCCTTCCGCGATCTCCACGTCGGTCCCGCAGACCCCGACGGCCACCGCCTCCACGAGGATCGAGCCCTCGTGCGGGCCCGGCTCCGGGAAGTCCTCGTACCGGGCGGACCCGGGATTTTTCGGCTCGATGGTGATCCCTTTCATGGGTTCACCTCCTCAACTTTTACCGGCCGGTTCTCCACCCACCTGCTCCTCGATGACCCGGGCGGTCAGGCGGTCGCGTTCGGTCTCCAGCAGCCGCCGGGCGTCGACGCGGCCGAAGAAGTTCAGCAGGGGGGCGACCAGGCCGGTCCACCCCGTCTGGTGGCTGGCCCCGAGGCCCGCCCCGTTGTCGCCGTGGAAGTACTCGTGGAACAGGATCAGGTCGCGCCAGTGCGGATCCTCCTGGAAGCGGGTGATCCCGCCGTACACCGGCCGGCGCCCATCGGCGCCGCGCAGGAACGTGCCCGCCAGCCGGCGGGTCAGTTCCTCCGCCACCTCGAACAGGTTCATGGACCGGCCCGAACCGGTGGGGCACTCCACCTTGAACTCGTCGCCGAAGAACGTGTACAGGTTCAGCAGCGCCCGGACGATGAGCGCGTTGACCGGCATCCACACCGGGCCCCGCCAGTTGGAGTTCCCGCCGAACATCCCCGTGTTGGACTCGGCCGGCAGGTACTGGACCTGGTACTCCTCATGCCCCACCTGGAACTTGAAGGGATTCGCCAGGTGGTACCGGGAGATCGAGCGGATCCCGTGCGGCCCGAAAAACTCGTTCTCGTCGAGCATGTACCCGAGTACGCGTTCCAGCTTCTTCTGGTTGAGGATCGACAGGAGCTTGCGCCCCTTGTAGCCGATGAAACCCTGGTCGGTGGGGGCCACGTGGGAGACCAGCTCCGGATGGCGTTTCTTGAAAAGGGCGATCATCTCCATGAGCCTCGGGTACCGCTCCACCGCGTCCGCCTCGAACACCGTGGAGGCGCACAGCGGCAGCAGGCCCACCAGCGAGCGAACCTTCAGGCGCATGGCCTGGCCGTCGGGAAGCCGGAGCAGGTCGTAGAAGAACCCGTCCTGCTCGTCCCACATCTCGTCGTGGTGCTCTCCGATCCGGTCCATGGCGTAGGAGATCCACATGAAGTGCTGGATGAACTTGAAGGCGATCTCTTCGTAGATCGGGTCGTATTCGCACAGGATCAGGGCCATCTCCAGCATGCACTGGCAGTAGAAGGCCATCCAGGCCGTGCCGTCCGCCTGCTCCAGCGAGCCGCCCGTCGGCAGCGTGGCGCTCCGGTCGAAGACGCCGATGTTGTCCAGTCCCAGGAAGCCGCCGGCGAAGACGTTGCGCCCGGCGGGGTCCTTCCGGTTCACCCACCAGTTGAAGTTCAGCATCAACCCCTGGAACGAACGCTCCAGGAAGCGGAGGTCCGCCCGGCCCAGCGTCCGCTCGTACTTGTACAGGTAGAGCGTGGCCCAGGCGTGCACCGGGGGGTTCACGTCGCTGAAGTTCCACTCGTAGGCCGGGATCTGCCCGTTGGGGTGGGCGTAGAGGTTGCGCAGCATCAGCAGGAGCTGCTCCTTCGCGAAATCGAAATCCACCAGGGCCAGGGCGACGGTGTGGAAGGCCAGGTCCCAGGCCGCGTACCACGGGTACTCCCACTTGTCCGGCATGGAGATGACGTCGGCGTTGAGCATGTGGAACCACTCCGTGTTCCGCACGCCGGGCCGGGAGGATTCGATCAGCGGGTGGCTGTGGTGTTCGGCCAGCCATTTCTCCAGGTCGAAGTAGTAGTACTGCTTGCTCCACAGCATGCCTGCCAGCGCCTGGCGGTGCACCCGGCGCTCGTCCTCGCTGAGCGATTGCGGCGTGATCCGCCCGTAGAATTCGTCCGCGTCGCCGATCCGGTCTTCGAACACCCGGTCGAAGTCGCCGAACGCGTCCCGGGCCTTGCCGGAGGTCAGGCGCAGGCGGACCGTCCGGCTGCCGCCGGCGGGCACGTCCAGCGCGTAGTGGGCCGCGGCCTTGGTGCCGGTGTGGGCGGGGTTCACCGCCTCGCCGGCGCCGGCGATGATGCAGGCGTGAAACGCGTCCTTGACGTAGGGCGTGGCGTTGGGCTGGCCCCAGAGGCGGCTGGCGTTGCTCTCGTTTTCCGTGAAGAGCAGCTCGGGCCCTCCGTCGCAGTGCAGCCGGTATTCGCCCAGCTTGGGGTGGGCGGCTTCGATGACACCCGGACCCGCCTGCCGCAGGGACGGCTTGGGACCGTCCTCGCCCCACGACCAGGTGTTGCGGAACCACAGCGTCGGCAGCAGGCGGAGGCGAGCCGCTTCCGGCCCGCGGTTGTGGGCGGTGATGCGGACGAGCACGTCCTCCGGGCCGGCCTTGGCGTACTCCACGAACACGTCGAAGTAGCGGTCCTCGTCGAACGCGCCGGTGTCCAGCAGCTCGTACTCGAACTCCTCCCGCGACCGGCTCCGGTTCGTCTCCACCAGGTCGCGGTAGGGGTACTCCCGCTGCGGGTACTTGTACAGGTACTTCATGTAGGAGTGGGTGGGGGTGCTGTCGATGTAGAAGTAGTACTCCTTCACGTCCTCGCCGTGGTTGGCCTCGCTGTTGGCGAGCCCGAACAGGCGCTCCTTCAGGATCGGGTCGCGCTCGTTCCAGAGCGCGAGGGCGAAGCAAAGCCGCTGCTTGTCGTCGCTGATCCCCCCCAGCCCGTCCTCGCCCCAGCGGTAGGCCCGGGAGCGCGCCTGGTCGTGGGTGAAGTAGTTCCACGCGTCGCCCCCCTCGCTGTAGTCCTCGCGGACCGTGCCCCACTGCCGCTCGCTGACATACGGTCCCCACTTCTTCCAGGGAACGCCCGACTCGCGCGCCTCGTTCAACCGCTTCTGCTCCGCGACGTCGACGATTTTTGTCTTGGCCATGGCTCTTCCACTCCTTGCCTTGAGATAAGCGAATCCCGGCTATTTCTAACACCGCCAATGCTCGTTGTCGGAGTGACCGGAATTCTCTCCTGTTAGTTGGCCTTGCAGATCCCCGGGATTCCTGCCGTTCAGGCCGCCCGGGGCGGCAGCAGGTACAGGGTCATCGCAAAGGCCAGGTACACCGCGACGATCAGCACGCCGACGAACCAGGCGGACCGTCCGCTGCTCGTGATGAAGGCGATGATCAGCGTGGCGAGGAACATCATGATCACCGCGCCCGGCCAGAAGAGCATGTCCATGGGCGACGGGCCCATGACGTAGCTGAGCAGCACCAGCACCGGGGCGACGAAGAGCGCGATCTGGGTCGAGCTCCCCAGCGCGATGCCCACGCTCAGGTCGAGGCGGTTCTTGCGCGCGCCGGAGAAGGCGGCGCCCATCTCCGCCGCGCCGCCCACCAGGGCCACGACGACGAAACCCACGAAGGCCGGGGTCATCCCGAAAGACACGGCCGCCTGCTGCACCGACTCGACGAACACCTCGCTCACCAGCGCCACCAGCACCGTGACGCCGGCCAGGGTGGCCAGGGCCAGGGCGATGGGCCACGGCGCCTCGCCGTGCCCGCCGGCTTCCGCGCTGGCGAAGACGTCGCGGTGCGTCCCGAGCGAGAACCACATGCCCAGCGCGTAGACCACCAGGAGCAGCACCGCCAGGCCCACGCTGAGCGTCGGGATGATCGCTGCCCCCGCCGTCTGGTCGACCCGGGAGATGAGCGAGGGAAACAGCAGGGCGACCGTGGCCAGGAAGAGCAGCCCGGCCTGCATGCGGGCGCCGGCCCGGTTGTATTCCTGGACCCGGTGCTTGAGCCCGCCCACCAGGAACGACGCCCCCAGCACGAACAGCGTGTTGGTGACGATGGCGCCGGCGACCGACGCCTTGACCAGCATGTACTCGCCCGCGCGCAGCGCGGTGAGGGCGATGACCAGCTCGGTCAGGTTGCCCAGCGTGGCGTTGAGCAGCCCGCCCACCGAATCGCCCGTCCGGGCCGCCACGGATTCGGTGGCCAGGCTCAGCAGCGCGGCCAGCGGCACGATGGCCAGGACGGAGATCCCGAAGAGCAGCGTGTGCGCGTCCGGCTTGAGCTTCGCCGCGGCGAAGAGCGCGGGCACGAACACCAGCAGCCAGAGCATCGGGTTGTGGCGGATTTCCTGGACCAGTTGCTTCATTTTTTTCACCTCTCCCGGGGCCTCGAAGACTCGCCCCCGGCAATATCCGCGGCGGCCCGCCGGGCCTCTCGGGTAGATCCGTTTCCTAATTCTCCAGCATCTCTTCCAGAATGGCAATGGCGCTCTTCACCGCCGGGAGTGGGAGGGAAAATTCGGGCGGCCGGAGCGGCCGCCCGGGAGTGAAATCTGCGGGGTTTACTGGGCCAGCGGGACGCCGGCGGCCAGGTCGAAGCGGATCAGGGCGCGGATCTTGTTCTCGATCTGCATATAGCGCATGACCTTCATGGCCGGCAGGGCGGCCTGGAGCTTCGGGAGCATGTCCTTCTTGAGCTGCAGCTCGGACTCCTCGATCGCCATGGCGTCCTTAATGAGCTGCTGGCAGGTCTCATCCGTCACCTTTTCGTTGTTCCAGGCGTCGGCGTAGGTGAGGACCACCTTCTTCAGCTGCTCGTTGATCTTGGCCAGGCCGGCCTGGTACTCGTCGTAGACGGGCCAGAACGCCTTGGCTTCGGCTTCCGTCAGCTGCATGTTCTCGGCCACCACCAGCTTCTTGTCGGCCTTGATCTTGTCGCGCAGGATGTCCATGTTGCTGGGCGCCGGGTCCGCCGCCAGGACGAAGGCCGAGCCGAGGGCCGCGACCAGGATCACGAAACCGATGAACCGAATCTTCTGCATGGGAACCTCCTCGATGTGAAATTAGGATGGATGTCGGATTATTCGTCCGCCTGTCAGCGCCGGCGCCCGCCGCCGCCGAAGCCGCGGCTGCCGCCGTAACTGCCGCGGTTCCAGCTGCCCGCGCTGCTGCGGTACTGCTGGCTGCGGTACTCGCCCTGGCTCCGGGCGTTGTATTGCTTCTGCAGGTTCTGCGTGTTGACCTGGTCGCGGGAGCGGTTCCCCGAGCGATCCCGGGATTGCGCGTCCGCCGACCCGTCGGGCCGCTGCGGCTCGAACTGGCTCCAGGAGCCGTTGTCGTTCTTGTACCAGTTGCCGGAGTCGCGGTCGTACTTGTACACGTTGCCATCATGGCCGGCGTAGATGTTGTTCTTGCCCACCGCCAGGCCGGTGTTGGTGTTGGTGTTGTAGACCAGGCCTCCCCGGCCGCCCGTGCCCTCGCCGGAGTAGATGTTGCCGATGTAGCCGGCCCCGCCGGCCACCACGCGGCCGGTCTCCGGGTTGTAGGCGGCGCCGCCGCGGGCGGCGATGGTGTTGCCGGTGTAAATGTTGGTGTTGGCAACCCGCCCGCCGGCAGCCCACGCGCCGGTGGCGGAGTTGTACACCCCGCCGCGCCCGCCGGCGCCGTAGTTGCCGGTCCACGGGTTGGCCCAGGCGGCCCGCGTGGCGGCGTAGTTGTAACTGCCCCACCGGCCGTAGACGTTCATGGCCGCGTAGCCGCCCCAGGCGCCCCAGTACGGCGGATACCAAGGATAGTAGCCGTACCAGCCCCACGGGCCCCAGTACGGGTAGTACCAGCCATAGCCGTAGCCGACGCCGAAGCCGACGGCCCAGCCGCCGTCGGAGGACCACACGAACGTGGCGGCGTACCCGTAGGTGCAGGGCCAGCCGTACCACCAGCCGCCCATGTAGGGGGGGTAGTACCAGCCGGACCCGTAGACCACGACCTGTTCTTCGTTGACCACGGTGCCGTAGTAACCCGGGGTGTAGCCGACGTTGACCACCTTGTCGTCATAGCTGTAGATCCGGACGTAGGTGACGTAGTGGATCGGGCTTTCGGGCGGAATCGTGTAGATGACCGGCGGCACCGAGGTGGCCACGCTCCAGGGACCGAGGGGGCCGGGGCCGGTGAACCACACCGCGTTCTCCACGGCGTAGTAACTGTCGTCGGCAACCTTGATCACCGGGGTTTTGCTGTTGACGGCGTACTTCAGCGGCGTGTCCTTGACGTCCTTGAACTTCGGCTCGCCGTCGTACTTCACCTCCAGCTTGGTCGAGGCCCGGTCGATGGCGGCCGTCTGCGGGATGGAGTTGGCGATCACCGCCTCCTTCGCCGGCTCGGTGCCGGGGACGCAGGCCAGCACGCTCGCCTTGGGGTGGTCGGTCGGAATCTTGGCGAATCCGGCCGGCAGCTGTGATCCCGGGACGTACTCCCAACCCTTGTTGAAGTCCGGGGCCTTGAACCAGCGGCCGGACAGCAGGACGTAGTAATAGTTCGTCCCGGTCTCGACGAAGAGATTGTTGCCGGTGTTGGTCACCCAGAGCAGGTCGGTGCCGGGGATGGCCTCGGCCTGGGGCGAACCCTGGGTCTGGATCAGCTCGGCCGGCTCGAAGCTCAGGTAGATGACCGGGATGGTGGCGCTCTGGGCGGCGTCCTGCAGGGTCTGCTTGCTCTTGCCGTCCTCCTTCGGGGGACCGTCGAGCATGTCCGCCGACTTGCTGGCCAGCACCGCCTTCTCCGCCTTCTTCAAATCGCCCGAGGGCTTCTTGACGTAGGTCCAGGCCGCGTTCAGGGCCGGGGCCTCCAGCCAGCCTTCCATGAGGTGAAGGTAGTACTTCTCGGCCTTGGCGTCGAAGACGATCAGCACGCGGGTGTTGATGACCCGCTGCAACTTGCTGTCCGCCATCGGCCGCAGCACGGCCTCGCCGTCGACGATCACCAGCAGGGCGGGCACGGGGCTGTAGAAGATCCGGGGCGGATTGTTCTTTACTGCATAGCCCTGGACCTGGACGTCCTTGTCGGCGGCCGCCTCGGCGGCTTCGAGGCGGTCCAGGGAGATGACCTTGGTCTTGTCGGGCGCCTTCGAACGGATCAGGGCGAGGTACTCCTGGGCCTTGTCCGGCAGCGTGGGGAAGTCCACCTTCTCGATCTGGAGGTCGTACAGGGTGACCTGCCGGTTCACCTTGTCCACCTCGGTCCGGGTGGACAGCCAGACCACGCCGTAGTGGGAGGGCTCCTGGTCCCCGGCCTTCTTCACCGCCACGGCGGCCCGGGCCTTCAGCAGGTTGCCCTCCCAGCTTTCCAGTTCCGGCTGGTAGATCACCAGGGTATGCTCGCCGTTCGGGATCTCCCGCGGCCAGCCGACGTCCGTCGTCTTCTCGTCGCCCGCCGGGGCCGCCGCCTCGGCGGCGGGCTGGGCGCCGGATGGACCGCCGGCTTTCGGCGGCTCCGCAGCCTTCTTGGGCGTCTCGGCCAGAACCAGGCCGCCGGCGGCTGCGAATGCCCACAGGAAGCCAAAGAGCATCACGGCGATGGGTCTGTTGGATCTCATGTTCGTTTATTCCTCCTGGATTCGCACGCGCCTGCCGGCCGCGCATAGTCCCGTCGCGAAAAACGGCATAGGATATCACAACTGCGCGGGGATTGCACCGGAATGCGGCGTCAGGCCTGTCGTGAAGCGCAGTGAGGAGGCGGCTTTTTGAAGTGCGGTGATGAGGCGCTTCTTTGGAGTGCGGTGATGAGGCGTCGGGAGAATGTGGATTCCGGATTTCAATCCGCAATCCGCAATTCGCAATCCGCAATGGATCTGCGCCTCACCACCGCGCTCCGAAGTGGCTCACTTCCACTTCTTGATGTTGACCAGCTTCGCCGGCGCGATCCCGTAGGTCTCGATCTCCAGCATGCCCTGCTCGTTGAACTTCACCTTGGCGGCGTAGATCAGGGCGCCCTCGCCTTCGTCCTTGGCGTCCAGCTTCATCTCGACCACGCCGATGGTGTAATCGGTCGACCGCGTGTCGCCCCAGACCTCGGGGATGGTGATCGGCCGGTCGGTGGCCATCCGGATGATGTAGCCGCCGTCGGGCGTCGGGATCTTGCGGATGAATCCCATCTTGTAGCCGAGGCGGTTGTTGATCTGGATGTTGCCCTTCTCCTTGGCCTTGGAAAGCGCACTGGCCAGGCCGGCGTCGCCGGATTCCTTCAGGATCTGGGCGAGCTGGGCTGCGTCCTCCGGAGTCGAGAAATCCTCGATGTAGAACTGCACCCGCAGGACCGGCATCCCGGCGCGACCGGTCTGGTAGATGTTCCCGTTGTAGTAGATCTTTTCCTTCTTCTCCTTCTGGGCGGGCTCGTCCCCGGCGAACAGGGCCGCCGTTCCCAGGACGAGGACCAGGGCCAATGTCAGGCAGGCGAAACGGAGGAACGTCCTTCTGTCCATCTTGGTTCTCCTTGAAGAAAAATGTCGATTCGTCTCCATTTGATCGATCCGGCTGTCGAGCGGGAGCGAAACATCAGATGCATCCTGCCGGGCTATGTTTCATGCGGAGCCGGCATTTCAATCCCGGGAAGATCCCGCGCACGCCGCGATAACTCCAAGCGCCTGCGTGCCCTGGCCGCCCGCCGGCCGTCAGGGCCAGGCCTTCGGAAGGGCCTGATATTTTGCCACGGCCTCCTCCAGGTTGTACAGGATCCCCTCCGGGCCCACAGCCTCGCCGAGGGGCGAACGTTTCACCATGGCCTTGACATTCGGCGTGAGGCTGACCAGCCAGAGCTGCGTGCCGAGCTTCCGGGCCCGCTGCTCGCCTTCCAGAAACATCTTGAGCGCGGTGTATTCGAGATCGAACACGCCGCTGAAATCCATGGCCACGACCCGCGGCGCCGCTTCGGCCATGCGGGACCGGATTTTCTCCGAAATCCGCTCCGCGTTGGCGAAGAAGATGCGGCCCTCCGGCCGCAGCATCAGCAGTCCGGGGAAGGCCTCGTCCTCGGGGTGCTCCGGGGAACGGGGCCGGAAGACGTTGGTGCCCGGCTTGCGGCCCAGCACGTGAACCGGCGGGTCGGCCACCTGGTAGGCGAGGGCCAGGAGCGAGAGGATGATGGCGAGCAGGATCCCCTGCAGGGTGCCCAGCAGGACGACCCCGGCCGTCGCGGCCACCGCCCAGATGAACTCCGTCCGCCGGACCCGGAGGATCTGGCGGAACTCGGCGGGCTGGATCATGCCGACCGAGTACACGATGACCACTGCCGCCAGGGTCGCTTCGGGCATCCGGCCGACGAAGGGGGCCAGCAGCAGCATGGTCAGGAGCGTGCCTGCGGCCGTGACCAGCTCCGCCAGCTGGGTGCGCGCGCCCGCCAGCCGGTTCACCGCCGTCTGGGTGGTCCCGCCGCCGCCCGGCATGGCGCCCAGGAACGCGCCGCCCGCGTTGGCCAGGCCCGTCGCCAGCAGCTCCCGGTTCGCCTTCGGGGCGGGCTCGTCGCCCGTGAGGAAGGCGCGCCCGGCGGCGACGGTCTCGGTGAAGCTCATCAGCGCGATGCCCACGGCGGCGGGCCAGAGCACCTGGACCAGCGACAGATCGGGCAGGGTGACCGGCGGCAGGCCCGTTGGGACCTGTCCAACGACCTTCACGCCGTACGCCTGGAGGCTGAACAGGCTCATGCCGGCGATGCCGGCCGCCACGGCGATCAGCGGGGCCGGCGCCTTGGGCAGGAAGTGCTCGAAGCCCACCAGGAGGGCGATCATGGCCCCTGCCACAACCACCGTCGCCAGGGAGGCATGGGGCAGCTCCTGCACGGTGCGCAGGATGTTCTGGAAGAACCCGCCCTTGGTGAAGTGGATGCCCAGCAGCTTCGGGACCTGGTCCAGCACGATGACGATCCCGATCCCGGCCTTGAAGCCGAGGAGCACCGGCGCGGAGATGAAGTTAGCCACGAAGCCGAGGCGCAGCAGGGACGCCAGCACCAGGATGGCCCCCACCAGCAGCGTCAGCGTCGCGGAGGCGGCCAGGAGGGCCGCCGGTTCCCCGCCCGGCGCCGCCTCGCCCAGCGCCGCCGCCGCCAGGATGGCGAGGGTGGTGGTCGTGCTCACGCTGAGCACCCGCGACGTCCCCAGGACCGCGTAGATCACCATGGGCAGGAACGCCGTGTACAGGCCGACCTGCACCGGCAGGCCGGCGATGGTGGCGTACGCCATCGCCTTCGGGATCACGACGGCCGCCACGGTCAGGCCGGCGACGACGTCCGGCCGGATCCACTCCGGCCGGTAGCTCCGGATCCATTCAGGGATGAAGAGGCCGAAGCCGGCCGGTCTGTCCTCCGACATGTTCCACCTTCCGCCTGCCGGTCCGGGATGGACCGTCCGCGGCAGGAAGCCGTACGGCTTCAGAAGATTCATGGCCCGGATCCACGTGGATCTCCGCCGGGTCCGGGCCTGCCGTCATTCCGACGTTTCGTCCCGATGGACAGCCGGGCGCCTACTTCTTGGCGGGCTCCGCGACGCTGATGATCGCCTTCTGGGTGTACGTGATCTGGATCTTGTCGCCGACCTTCACTTCCTTCAGCTTGTGCTTATCCTTGACGGAGAACGTCTTGTGGCTGCCGTCCTCGGTGAGGAAGGTGATGGAGGGGGCGTCATGATCGATGGCCTCCACCGTCACGACGGTCGACACTTCCCGGGTCGCCGTGCCGCCGGGTTTGGCCCCGGGCGCGGAGGTCATGGTGGTGGACTCGGGGGCCTTGGGGGCGGCGCCGGGCTTCAGGATCTCGAAAACGGTGGCCTCCTCGTACTGGAAGGTCACCTTGTCGCCCACTTTCAGGGCGTCGAAGCGCGCGACCTCGGGAGTGCAGTAGATGGTCTCCTCGTTGCCGTCCTTGTACTTGAGGGTGATCAGCCGGTTCGTGGAGTCGATGGCCACGACGGTCGCGGACTGGGTGGTGGACGATTTTTCCTTGACCGCCTGCTTGGGTTCGCCGGCGAGGGAGAGGCCGGCCAGGACGGCGAGCACGAGCACACAGACAAACAGGAGTTTGCGGGTCATGGTGTATTCCTCCAGGGATTTGATTGCTGAACCATTATAGATGCGCCTCCCGGATTCCGCAATTCAACTTTGGGGCGCCTCCGGCCGCAACTCTGGGCCGCTGGGGGATTCAGCGCGTCACCAGCATGAACCACGGCGTGCCCACCGCCAGGTAGATGACAAGATTGAACGCCGTGACGAGGCCGCCCAGCTTGTACAGTTCACCTTGGGCCAGGTAGCCGCTGCCCACGAAGACGAGGTTGGCGCTGGAGCCCTGCGGGGCGATCGCCGAGAAGTAGTTGCTGGCGAAGAGCAGGCCGAAGGCCAGCGGCGCGACGGGTACGCCCACCTTGGCGCCGACGTCGAGGAAGACGCCCAGGAGCGCCAGGACGTGGGCCGTCTGGCTGACGAACAGATAATGCATCAGCACGTACAGCACGAGGAGCACGACGTAGACCGCCGGCCAGGGGATCCCGGCCAGCCCGCCGGCGATCCGCTCGCCCACGAAGCCCATGAAACCCAGCTCGTTGAGCTGGCTGCTCAGGGAGTACAGCACGGCGAACCAGATGAAGGTGGCCAGCACGTCGCCCTCCTGGGCGATGTCCTTGAGTGTAAGGACGTCGGTCGCCAGGAGCAGCCCGAGGCCCAGGAAGGCCACGGCCGCGGGATCCAGCTTCAGCGTGCCCGCCAGGGCCCACAGGCCCACCATGCCCACGAAGATGACGGTCACCCACTTCTCATCGCGGTTCAGCCCGCCCATCTCCCGCAGAGCCTTGCGGGCTTCCAGGGGAGCGTCGGGTGTGGCCTTCACGTCGGGCGGGAGCAGCTTGTAGAGCAAGAGCGGCAGCAGGGCCATGGCGATCAGGGTGGGCACGGCCGCCGCGATGAACCAGGAACCGAAAGTGATGGACAGGCCGAAGTTCCTGGCGATCTCGACGCCGAGCGCGTTGCCCGCCATGGCCGTCAGCCACAGGCCGGAAGAGAGGCACAGGCTGGTCATGCCGCAGAACATGAGGTAGCTGCCAAGGCGCTTCTGCGTCCCGTCTTCCGGCCGGGAGCCGCCCGACTGCGCCAGCGAGTAGACAACGGGGTAGAGCACCCCCGAGCGGGCCGTGTTGCTCGGGAAGGCCGGGGCGATGAGGGCGTCCAACAGGAAGATGCTGTAGCCCAATCCCAGGGTGGAACGGCCGAAGAGGCTGACCACCAGGTAGCCCAGGCGCTTGCCCAGGCCGCACTTGACCACGGCCCGCGCCACCAGGAACGCCGAGACGATCAGGAGGATCGTGCCGTTGGCGAAGCCCTCCCAGGCCTTGGCCGGGGGCAGGGTGCCGCTGAGGACGGCCGCCCCCGCCCCGATCAGGGAGGCGGTCAGGATGGGCAGGGCGCCGGCGATGACCGCGAAAATCGTCGCGAGGAAGATGGCGAACAGATGCCAGGACTGGGCGGTGAGGCCCGCCGGGACGGGCAGGAACCACAGGACCAGCGCCAGGGCCAGGCTGGCCGCCCGGCGGGCGAAACGGCCCTGGAAGAATGCCGCCGCGCCCATCACGGCACCTGCTTCTGCGAAGCGGGCGGGGGGGCGCCGCGCCGGACCTCACCCTTCAAGCCGACCGCCCGACCCTGGACCCGGCCTTCGGGCGATTCGAGAACGAACTGCCAGGTGAATTCATACCGCCCGGTCAGCCCGGCATAGCGGCCGGTCCCGCCCGTGACGGTCCCCGTGACGTGAGCACCGGCCTGGGCGGATTTTGCCTCGAAGTCGCTGAACACCTGGTCGCCCCGCTCGTCGGTCCAGACAGCCTCCCCGACGGCCCGGTCCCGGCCGTCGAAGAAGCCGATCGCCTCGCAGCGGAAACCGCGGCTCAGGCCCTCGTAGAGGTCCAGCACCAGCGCCCCCGACAGGTGCGTGATGGAGGCGGTCCGGCCCGGCCCCATGGCCAGGTCCTGCCGCGTGCCCGTGGCGGACCAGTCCCCCTCAAAGCGCATCACGGTGGGAGCCCCGCCGGAGGAAGGGTTCGCCGGGACCGCGCCTGCCAAGAGGGCCGGTCCCAGCAGCAAAAGGACGAATACGGCTTTCAATGGAAACGACCACCGGACCAGGGATCCGGTCGATCCTGGATAAGGAATCATGGCTGTCCTCCGGAATCCGGCGGCTATTCCAGCCGGGTCTGGCCCGTCATCGCCCGGGGATCCATCACCTCGGCGATCTGCTCCTCGGTGAGCAGCTTCAGCTCGCGAATCAGCTCCACCACGCCCTTGCCCGACCGCAGTGCCTCGGCCGCAAGCTCGGTGGACTTGTCGTAGCCGATCACCGGGTTGAGGGCCGTCACCAGGCCGATGCTCCGCTCCACCTGCCGGCGGCACTCGTCGGCGTTCACGGTGATGCCCTCCACGCACTGCTCGCGCAGGGTGCGCGCGGCGTTCATGAACATGGTCTGGGACTCCGAGATGGCGTAGGCGATCACCGGTTCCATGACGTTGAGCTGGAGCTGCCCGGCCTCGGCGGCCAGCGACACGGTCAGGTCGTTCCCGATGGCGCGGAAGCACACCTGGTTCACCACCTCGGGGATGACCGGGTTGACCTTCCCCGGCATGATGCTCGAGCCGGGCTGCATGGCCGGCAGGTTGAGCTCGTGGAGGCCGCAGCGCGGACCGGAGCCCAGCAGGCGCAGGTCGTTGCAGATCTTGGACAGCTTGATGGCCAGGCTCTTGAGCACCGACGAGTACAGGACGAAGGGCTGCGTGTCCTGGGTCGCCTCGATGAGGTCCGGCGCCAGGTGGATCGGCTTGCCGGAGATCTCGGCCAGGTGCTTGGCGCACCGCTCGGCGTAGCCCTCCGGGGCGTTGAGCCGCGTCCCGATGGCCGTGCCGCCCATGTTGATCTCCCAGAGCACCTGCTCCACCCGCTTGAGGGCCTCGATCTCGTTCCGCAGGCTCTCGGCCCAGGCGAAAAATTCCTGTCCCACCGTCATGGGGACGGCGTCCTGGAGCTGGGTCCGGCCCATTTTCAAGATGCCGGAGAATTCCTTTCCCTTCGCGGCGAAGGCGTCCACCAGCCGGATCAGCTCCGCCATGAGCCGGGTGTTGCACAGGGCGATGCCCAGGTGCATGGCCGTAGGATACGCGTCGTTGGTGGACTGGGCCGCGTTCACGTGGTCGTGGGGGCTGCAGTGCTGGTATTCCCCCCGCTGGTGGCCCATGGATTCCAAGGCGACGTTGGCGATGACCTCGTTGGCGTTCATGTTGACCGAGGTCCCGGCGCCGCCCTGGATCACGTCCACGGAGAATTGGTCGTGGAACTTGCCCTCCAGCAGGGCCTTGCACGCCGCTTCGATCCCGGCGAGGATCTTGTCGTCGAAGACGCCGCAGTCGTGGTTGGCCCGGGCCGCCGCCAGCTTGACCATGGCCAGGGCGTGGATGAGGTCCGGGTAATGCGAGATGGGCACGCCGGTGATGTGGAAGTTCTCCAGCGCGCGGGCCGTCTGCACGCCGTAGTAGGCGGATGTGGGAACTTCCTTCTTTCCCAGCAGGTCATGCTCCGTCCGGGTCTGTTTCGTTGCACTCATGGGCTGTCTCCTTCCAAATGGTTGTATTCAAAATGATTCTATCAGGACGGAACCGCCGTGGCCGCCGGTTTCCCGAACGCGGCGGGGAGCACGGCGGCGTCAGGGCGCCGGCGAATCCGGCAGGAATCGCACCCGGCCGGACTCGATCTCATAGATGGCTCCGACGAGTTGTATCCGCCCCTCCGCCCGTCGGGCCTGGCCTTCCGGGGATTCGAGGATCTGGCGCATGGTGTGGCGGACGTTGGCCTCGACGGCCCGGGAGGCCAGCTCCCGCGGCGGCAGCTGCGGATCCAGCCCCGCGAGCCCGGGGATGATGCCGTCGATGAGGGCCTGGATCCGCGAAAGCTCCCGCTTGCCGCGAAACAGGGCGTCCAGGGCCGCCTGGACGGCGCCGCAGCCGTCGTGGCCCATCACCACGAACAGCTCGGTCTTCAGGTGCGCGCCGGCGTACTGCAGGCTCCCCGCGATCTCCTGCGAAAGCACGTTCCCCGCGACCCGCACGATGAACAGCTCGCCGAAGCCGGCGTCGAAGATCAGCTCTGGCGGCACCCGAGAGTCGCTGCAGCACAGGATCGTGGCGTAGGGGTGCTGCCCCCGGGCCAGCTCCGCGAGGATCTCCTTCTGGATGGTGGGGAAGCGCGCGCGGCCGTCCAGGAACCGCCGGTTCCCTTCTTTCAGGCGCCGGAGCGCCTCCGCCGCGCCGAGGGATGGTGTCCGGTCAGGGTGTCCTGTCATACATCCAAGCTCCAGAGAGATTGATCGTCCGGGCCGGTCGACCGCCGTCGTCGTCACCGACCGTACGGCGGGCAAACCGGTGTGGGCCGCCGGCACAGGCGCCCCTCCCGATATTTACACCGGCTCCTGCACGCGGAGCTTTTCCACCAGCTCGAGACCGGACGATTCCACCACCCGGTAGAAGTGGATCTCAGGCGGCTCCCGGGACAGCTCCACCAGCCCGAGGATTTTCAGATAGGCGTCGGACTGGATGTGCCGCTTGAGGTCTTCCTCGGACCGCCACCGCTCCACGATGAGAATAGACTCGCCCGGATCAGGCTCGGCGAAAAAGGAACATTCGAGGCAGCCGGAGCCTCCCCCGATCCGCGGGAGCAAGGCCTGGAACGCCCCCAGTACTTTCTGCTTCTCACGAGGCGGCGGGGTCATCTTGATGGTGGAGATATGCATGCCCCAGACAGAGCATGACCTGTGCCACTAGGAAGAGGCTCGCCAGTGAAAAGGGCAAATCGAATAAAATCAAAGTGGAAACGGCTGTTTGTCAGGTAGTGGCAGACTGCAGGACCAGACGGAGGGTACGATATATCATACCTATTCCGGCTTTTCGTACTTTTGAGAGCGGGAGGGCAATCCAAGCTTCTTCATCTTGGAAAACAGGGTGGTGGGTTTCAGGCCCAGCAGCTCCGCCGCACCGTCAGGGCCTTTCACGCGCCACGACGTCCTCTCCAGGACTTCCAGGATGTGCTGCGCCATGGCCTCTTCCAATTTCAGGGACACCGTCGCGGTCTGCGCCTGCCGCCCGGGGTTGTGCACTTCCAGCGTCCGCCCGCGGCTCACGATCACCGCGTGCTCGATGACGTTGCGCAGCTCCCGGATGTTGCCCGGCCACGAGTAGCCCGCCAGCGCGCTCATCGATCGCTTCGGGATCGAGTCGATTTCCTTCCCCATCTTCTGGGCGAACTCCGCCACGAAAACCCGCACCAGCGCAGGAATATCCTCCCGCCGCTCCCGCAGCGGCGGCGCCTGGATGGGGAATACGCTCAGCCGGTAATACAGGTCCTGCCGGAACTTCCCCGCCGCCACGTCCGCCGCCAGGTCCCGGTTGGTCGCGGCGATGATCCGCGCGTCCACCGTCAGGGTCTTGGTGCTCCCCAACCGCTCGAACGTCCCCTCCTGCAGCACCCGCAGCAGCTTTGCCTGCAGCCCAGGCGGCAGGTCGCCGATCTCGTCCAGGAACAGGGTGGATTGGTGCGCCAGCTCGAACCGCCCCGCCTGCCGGGTCAGGGCGTCGGTGTAGGCGCCTTTCTCCCGCCCGAACAATTCGCTCTCGATGAGCCCTTCCGGCAACGAGCCGCAATTGACCACGATCATCGTGTGTGGGCCCCGCCGGCTCAGCCGGTGGATCGCCCGCGCAATCAGTTCCTTGCCCGTCCCCGTCTCCCCCTGGATCAGCACCGTCGCGTCGGTGGGCGCCACCTGCTCGATCTGTTCCAGCACGCGCCGGATGGCCGGGCTCCGCCCCACGATCTCGTGCCCTTCCTTCAGATCCACCACCTCCGCCCGCAGGTATTCCGTCTCCGCCTGGAGCCTGTCCTTGAGCGCCTTGATTTCCGCATACGACCGCTGCAGCGCCTCTTCGTTCCGCTTGCGGTCCGTCACGTCGAAGGAAACGCCCATCAATAAGTCGGTTTTACCGCCGCCCCGCGGGTGTTTCCGCCATCGGGAGATGATCCAGCGGATGTCCCCATCCGGCGCCTGGATCCGGTAGTCGCAACGGAATCCCGCCTCCGACTTCATGGACTCTTCCACTGTCTGGTGGACCTGGGCCCGGTCCTCAGGATGGATGACCTCGAAGAAGCTCTGGTAGCGTATTTCCTGATCGGGGGCAAAGTGAAAGAGCTCGCGGAGGATGGGGTTGACCCAGACGGAGGAGGAGGTGCTGTCCATGATCCACAAGCCCGCCCGAGCGGACTCGATAGTCAGGTTCAGGCGGTTCTCGCTTTCCCGCAGCGCCTGCTCCACCCGCCGCCGGGCCAGGACGTTGGCGAAAATGTCCGCCACCAGGCAGAACCTCTTGACGAGATCTGCCGGCCAATCCCTTCTCCTGCGGATGGATGCAAAAGTAAGCAAACCCGACGATCCCTCGCCCAGGTCCAGGGCCACGATCACGGTCGACCGGGTCTTGAACCGCTGGAGGCTCGCCCGGTCCTCCGTGAGTTCATCCGGAAGCGCGTCCACATCGGGGATGACCAGCGTCCGCGTTTCGTCCAGTTTCCGAATCAGCCGTGAAAAGAAAGACCTCGAGTCAACCTGCAGATAAACCGGTTTCGATTCCCCATCCTGCACCAGCCACTCACCTGCCCGGTGGCCGCGCGATTCCGGCTTTTCCAGGATCATCCGGCAGTCTTCCTTCTCATACAGGTGAGTCAACTCTGTCAGATCGGGTTCCTGGGTGGAACGCTGCCAGAGCGCGGATCGGTCCAGGTCCAGACGCTCGCAGATGAGTCGCTGGGCGTCCTCGATGGCGGTATCCACCTCGCCGGCAGGCAGGTTGACGAAGCGGGCCGATATTTCGGCCAGCAGCATCTCGAATTGCAGCCGCTCCTTCAATTCGTCCCGCAGGGCGGTCTCTTGCTGAATCACGCGATCGGTTCCCACACGTCCTTCCGCGAGCGTTGGCAATGGGCCGGATTATACACCCGTGATAAGAGGAAATCCCGTTGTATTTGTAACAGTTGAAGGCCCCGCCGCCGTCCCGGGCCAGAGGTCCGGCTACCGGCTGGACGGGACTGGGGACAGCCGGGGATACAGGATCGAAGCGCCCAGCAGCAGCGGGGTTTCCGCCAGGAAATAAACTGCGGCGAAAACCGCGTAGTCCAGCCGCCCCAGCATCGCCACCGCAAGGGTCAAGGCCAGCCCGACGTTGCGGGTCGCGAAGAGGAGCCCCACCGTGAACGGCTCCCGCCCTCCCAGGCGGAGCGCCTGACCGAAGCCCAGGCCCAGCAGCATCGCCGCCCCGGTGAATGCCAGCGCCGCGGCGGCCGTGCCGATCCACTCGGCTCGCGGGACCTGCGCGCCTTGCGTTCCAAGCACCAGACCCAGCAGCAGCACGACGCCGGCCAGGCTGGCGGCCCGCAGGGGCCGGTCGAGCCGGCCGGCCAGGATCGGGCGGTACCGGCGGACCGCCATTCCCGCCAGCACAGGCAAGGCCACCAGGAGCACCATCCCGGCCACCAGGCGGCCCGGCGGCACGGCGAAGGCAAACGGCTCCCCGAGGATCCAGGCGTATCCCTGAAACACCAGCGCCATGGTGCCCGCCGACAGGAGGCACGACAGGGCGTTGACCGCGAGGGACAGGGGCAGGTCGGCCGCGGCCAGGAGGACGTACAGGTTGACCACGTTGCCGACGGGACAGGCGGCCACGAGCAGGATCCCGGCGCGCAGGGAGTGGGGCAAGGGGAGGATGTAGACCAGGGCCAGTCCCAGCAGCGGCATTAGCACGGCCTGCGCGGCCAGCACCGCCGGCAGGACGGCCCGGCGCCGGCCCAGCTGCCGGAGCTGGGCTGTCTCCAGATTGAGCCCCGCCGCCGCCATGATCATCACGGTGACCGCGAGGATAATGACGTCCAGGAGGGAAGGCATCTACGATCGCTCGGGCCGCGGGGGCTGGCCGCCCGGATCGGCGGGCGCGTCCTCCATCTTCACCCGGAACGACCGCGCCGGTCCCGGCGAACGATACGACTCCGGGATGGCGATCGTGTTGCCGTCGCGCAGCGCCGCGAAGTGGGGGGACATGATCTCGACACCGGCCTCGTTGAAGCTGTCCTGGATGTTCTGGTGCAGCGCGCCGTACGTCAGGTGCATCCGGTTGGCGTCGGCGACGTAGGCGTTGATCTCGTAGGTCACGAAGAAGTCGTTCAGGGCGGTCTGCAGCACGTAGGGCGCCGGCTCTTTCTTCACGTCCGGCGTGCGCAGCGCCGCCTGGATCAGCAGCTCGTGGACCTGCCGCCACGGGGCGTCGTAGCCGATGGTGACGGCCGTGTGGAGCTGGAGCCCGTCCTTCCGCGAGAGGGCGCTGTAATTCACCAGCGGCCCGGCCAGGATCGTGCTGCTGGGGAGGGTCACCACCTCGTCCTTGATGGTCCGGATCCGCGTGAGCAGCAGGGAGGTCTCCACCACGTCCCCCGTGACGCCGGCGATGGTGACCCGGTCGCCCGCGTCGAAGGCCTTCATGGACATCAGGACCAGCCCGCTCATGAAGTTGCCGGCCTGCCCGGACGAGCCCAGGGTCAGGATCGCCCCGGCGAACACGCTGAGCCCCTTGAAGGCCAGCGAGTCCGAGCCCGGGATGTACGGGTAGATGATGATCGCGGCGAACGCCAGCACCGCCAGCCGGGTCAATTTGTACAGGGGCATCGCCCAGGATGGCTTGATGCTGGCGATCTGAATGGACCCATCCTCGATTCCCCGGAATCCCCAGCGGATGATTTTCAACAGATACCGGACCAGCACCGCCACGACGATGATGAAGAACAGATTCCCGATGTTGTCGAGGAAATTTTTCCAGAGCGTCCGGAGCGGGTCGGTGACGTACCGCAGGGCTGCCCCCGCGAACCCCCGGGTCAGCGGGATCGCCTGGAAGTCGACCTGCAGGTAGATCAGCACCAGCAGGATCACCAGCGCCCAGTGCAGGCCGTTCATGACTTTCTGCAGGACCGCCGCCATCCGCTCCGGCGGGACCAGGGTGGAGTTCTGGAACCGGATCCCGGGGATCCGCCAGCGGCTGCCGCTCAACCCTTCGCGGGCCCAGCGGCGGAAGCGGCGGAGGAGATAGAGCAGGCACGCGAGAATGACGGTGGCGAGCACGACGGTCACGATGCTGTAGAGCCGCTCCCGGGGCCCGCGCCGCTCCCGGTAGAGCGAGATGCCCCGCTTGGCGGCCCGGACCCACTGCTTGGCCAGCGTCATGGGAGACACGCCCTCGGCTGCCGCATCCAGCTGCGTGACGGCGCCCAGGAGGGCTTTCTGGTACATGATGGTGGCCCGGTCGCCTTCTTCCTCGATGGAGAACAGATCTGGATCGTAGAACGGATCGTCGGCCAAGCGTTTGAGCCTATCGACCGCGCCCTCCGCCCGCTCCGCGGCGGAGTAAGGCCCCGCCTGGGCCCGGATGTAGAAGAGGATCTCTCCATCCATGGTCACCGGAACGGCCGCGGGGGGGGAGACAGGCTGAGAGGGCTTGGCAGGGGAGGTTTCCGGTGGCGGGGTTTCCCGGGAAGGAGGAGGCGGAACCGGCCCGGAGGCATTCTGCGGAGATTGCCCCGCCACAAAGAGGAGGAAGCCGCATCCCAGGAGCAGGGCGGCCGCGGAAAGATATCCAAGTCGGCAGGCAACTCCTAGCGCCTGTGCCAGGGCCGTCCGTGTCATCGCCGCCTCCTCCGGAAGAAATCTCGACATCGATTCATCCACTAGCCGGTGCCGGCTTCACTCCTCCCCCCGGTGCGGTTTCTCCGTCCGGTGGATGATCTCCAGGGAAACCAGCCGGGCGATCAGGATGGCCGGGAACAGCTGGCCGATCAGCGCCTCCAGGTTGGCCAGGGAGCGGGCGAAGGGGTGGACCGGCACGATGTCCCCGTACCCCACCGTGGTGAGCGTGACAAAGCTGTAGTAGACCAGGCTGGCTTTCCAGTCCGTGCCTGGCGCGGGCGGGTTCGCCATCTGGAAGGCGCCGGGCTGGAATCGGACCAGCAGGTGGTAGGCATAGGCCCACATCAGGCCCAGCAGCAGGTAGACCGCCACGGCGCCCATGATGCGGGGCGGGGTGATGCGGCCGGGGCGGAACACCTGGGCCAGCACCACCACGGTGAGCACCAGGAGCGTCAGCAGCGACAGTCCTTCATCCCAGACGTCCAGGCCGAGGGCGGGCGAATGGCCGTTGAGCCAGCGCACGACCAGGTTGGCCAGGGCGATCAACAGCATGGGGATGGTGATCAGGGGGCGCCGGGCCACGGCCAGGACGCCGGAGATCACGACCAGGCTGAAGAATCCGTTCAGCAGGACGTAGCGGGTCGGGACAGCCAGTCCGAACGGGTAGACCAGGAAGACGGTCACGACCAGGCCGATGAGCAGGACGCTCAGGAAGTAGTCCTGCCACCAGAGCTTGGTCAGGTGATGCGTCAGCTCCTTGACCGGCAAGGGTACCGGCGTTCCGCTGCGGCTGCCGCCGGTCATCACAGGCCCTCCTGTCGCCGGATCATCTCGACGGTGGCGGAGGCGCCGCCGGCGGATTGCCCGGCTCGGCCCAGGTCGGGTTCTGGATGTTCCAGCCGCCGCCCAGCGCCTTGTAGAGCTGGATGATGACCACGCGCCGGTTCAGTTCCGTCTGGGCGAGGGCGTTCTCCGCGGGGAAGAGCTGCTGCTGGGCCTCCAACACCTCGTAGTAGCTGGCGAAGCCGGCGATGTAGCGCTTCAGGGCCACCTGAACCGCCTCGCTGTACGCGTCGACCGCCTTCGCCTGCTCGACGCGGACGGCTTCGTACTTCTGGCGCGAGACCAGGGCGTTGGCGACGTCCCGGAACGCGTTGAGAGCGGTCTGCTCGTACTGGAGCTTGGCCTCCTCCCACGCGGCGATGGCCTGCCGCTTCTGGGCCTTCAGCTCGCCGCCCCGGTAGATGGGGCCGGCGGCGTTGCCGGCGAGGCTCCAGGCGGTGATGCTGCCGGAGGAGAGCAGGTCCACCGGCTTGCTCTGCTGGCCGAAGAGGGCGGTCAGTCCAATCCGGGGGAAGAAGGCGGCCTGGGCGAGCCCCACCTGGGCGTTGGCGTAGCGCACCCGCTCCTCCGCCACCCGCACGTCCGGGCGGCGCTCCAGCAGGTCGGACGGCAGCCCGGCCGGGATCTCGGGTGCGACGACCTGGTCGAGGAGCCTCGAGCTGGTCTGGATCGGCCCCGGGTTCTGCCCGAGGAGCACGCTGAGCTGGTTCTCCTTCAGGGCGATCTGGCGCTCGAGCTCCGGGATCGAGGCCGCGGCGTTGGCGCGGGCCGCGGCGGCGCGGGAGGTGTCCAGCTTGGAAGCGACGCCCCCCTCCAGCCGCTGGGTGAACAGCTTGAGGGTGTCGTCGAACGACTGGGTGGTCCGCCGGGCGATGTCCAGCTGGAGCTGGAGGCCCAGCAGCTCGAAGTAGGCCTGGCCGACGTCGCTCACCAGCGAGAGCAGCACGCCGCGGCGGGCCTCCTCGGTGGCGAAGTAGCCGGCCTGCGACGCCTCGTTGAGCCGGCGGATGCGGCCCCACACATCGATCTCCCAGGCGGCGCTCGCCACGGCCTGCCAGGACCACTTGGTGCGGTCGTTGTTGAAAGAGGGGTTTCCGATGAACTCGTTCCGGCCGCCGCCGCCGGCGGCCGAGTAGTCGATGGTCGGGTAGTACTGCGCCCGGGCCTGGGCGGAGAGCTGCCGCGCCTGCTCGATGCGGGTCACGGCGATCCGGAGGTCGTAGTTGTTGGCCAGGGCGGTCCGGACGAGCCCCTGGAGCGTCTCGTCCTGGAAGACCTCCCACCAGGGCAGGTCGGCGAACGAGGCCTGCTGGGCCGCGGCGGGGGTCTCCCGGTATTCGGGCGGGGCGTTCACCTTCGGCCGCTCGTAGTTGGGCCCCACCACGCAGCCGGATGACAGGAGGATGGGAACGAGCAGGAGAGCCAGTGCGGATTTCATGGTTGTGTGCCTCATTCCTTGCCCCCGGTTCCATGGGTTTCTTCGGGCGCTTCTTCGGCCGGTTTCGGGTGCTTGGTCCCGCCGAGTTTCTCCACCACGTAGAACAGGGCGGGGATGATGAAGATGGCGATCACGCTGGAGGCGAGCATGCCGCCGATGACCGCCGTGCCCATGACCTGCCGCGACACGGCCCCCGCGCCGGCCGCCGTCCACAGCGGGACGCAGCCCAGGATGAAGGCGAAGGAGGTCATCAGGATGGGCCGGAGGCGGACCTTGGCCCCCTCCAGGGCGGCGTCCATCAGGGACTTGCCCTGCTCGTACCCCATCTTGGCGAACTCCACGATGAGGATGGCGTTCTTGGCCGCCAGGCCGATCAGCATGACCAGGCCGATCTGGGCGTACACGTTGTTCTCGAAGGACAGGCTCTCGAAGCGGCGCAGGTACAGCGCCAGCATCGCCCCGAACACGGCGACGGGCGTGCTGAGCAGGACGCTGAACGGCAGCTTCCAGCTCTCGTACATGGCGGCCAGGATCAGGAAGACGAACAGCACCGAGAACCCGAAGATCACCGAGGACGGGACGCCCTCCTGCGCCTTCTTCTCCTGGAACGACATGCCGAGGTAGTCGTAGCCCATCTCCCGCGGCATGGTCTGGTCGAAGACGTCCTCCAGCGCCGCCATGGCCTGGGCGGAGCTGAAGCCGGAGGCGGCGCTGCCGTTGATCTGGGCCGAGCGGTAGAGGTTGTAGCGCATGGTGAACTCGGGGCCCGTGCGCCGCTCGATGGAGATCAGCGTGGCGAGCGGCACCATGTCGCCATCGCCGTTGCGGACGTAGAACTGGCCCAGGTTTTCGGCCCGGGTCCGGAAATCCCCCTCCGCCTGGACGTACACCTGCCACTGGCGGCCGAACCGGTTGAAGTAGTTGACGAAGGCGCCGCCCATGAAGGCCTGCAGGGTCTTGTACACGTCGCTGAGGGCGACGCCCTGCTTCATGACCTTGTCGCGGTCGACGCTCACGAACACCTGCGGGATGCTGGGCAGGAAGGTCGTGGAGAGGCCGGTCAGCTCGGGCCGCTTCCGGGCCTCCTGCAGGAAGGTGTTCAGGTTGCGGGAAAGGAACTGGATGTCGCCGCCGGAACGGTCCTCCAGGATGAAGGTGAAGCCGCCCGACGTGCCCACGCCGGGGATGGCCGGCGGCGGGAAGGCGAAGGCCATGCCTTCCGTCACCTGCCGCAGTTTCTGGTTGATGCTCAGCTTGATGGCGTCGTACTTCTCCTCCGGCGTGACCCGCTCGCTCCATTCCTTGAGCGTCACCCAGAAGAAGGTGCTGTAGGTGTTCTGCACGCTGCTCAGCATGTTGAAGCCCACGACCGAGGTCACGTGCGCCACGCCGGGGGTCTCCATCAGGATCTTTTCCACCTTCTTGGAGGCATCATCGGTCCGCTGGAGCGAGGCGGCGTCGGGCAGCTGCAGGGCCACGTAGACGTAGCCCTGGTCCTCGTCGGGCAGGAAGCTCGTCGGGATCCGCTTGGCCACGACGCCCGCCAGCAGGGTGAAGGCGAGCAGCAGGATCAGGCTGACGGCGAACTTGCGGATCAGGAAGGCGCACATCTTGACGTAGCCGTTGGTCGTCTTGTCGAAGACCTTGTTGAATCCCTTGAAGAAATAGCCCAGCGGGCCGCGCGCCGGCTTCCGCGGCCGCAGCAGCAGGGCCGACAGGGCCGGGCTCAGCGTCAGGGCGTTGAAGGCCGAGATGATCACCGAGACCGCGATGGTCACCGCGAACTGCTGGTAGAGGCGGCCGGTGATGCCGGGGATGAAGGCGGTGGGCACGAAGACCGCCGACAGGACGATGGCGATGCCGATCACGGGGCCGGACACCTCCTCCATGGCCTTGAAGGTCGCCGCCTTCGGCGACATCCCCTGCTCGATGTGGTGCTCCACCGCCTCGACGACGACGATGGCGTCGTCCACCACCAGGCCGATGGCCAGCACCAGGCCGAAGAGCGAGAGCGTGTTGATGGAGAAGCCGAAGACGGGGAACAGGATGAACGTGCCGACCAGCGACACCGGCACGGCCAGCAACGGGATCAGGGTCGCCCGCCACCCTTGCAGGAAGAGAAACACCACGATGATGACGAGCAGCAGCGCCTCGAGGAGGGTCTGCACGATCTCGTCGATGCCTTCCTTGACCGCCAGGGTGGTGTCCAGGGCGATGGCGTAATCGAGGCCCGGCGGGAAGCGCTTCTTCAGCTCTTCCATCAGCTTCCGGGCCCCATCGGCGGCGGCGATGGCGTTGGAGCCGGGCAGCTGGTACACGGCGACGACCGCCGACGGCTTGCCGTCCAGGCGGCCCTTGATGTTGTACACCTGGGCGCCCAGCTCGACCCGGGCGACGTCCTGGACCCGGACCATCGACCCGTCGGGGTTGGCCCGCACCACGATCTTTCCGAACTCTTCCGCGGAAACCAGGCGGCCCTGGGCACGCACGGCGTAGGTGAACTCCTGCCCCTTCGGGACGGGCTCCCCGCCGATCTGCCCGGCCGGATTGACCGTGTTCTGGAGCTGGATCGCCTGGATGATCTCCGGGACGGTGATCTGCAGCTTGGCCAGCTGGTCGGGCCGCACCCACAGGCGCATGGCGTACTGGCCGGCGCCGAACACCGTCACGCTGGCGATGCCGGGGACCCGGGTGAGCTGGTCGTTGAGGTTGATGTAGGAGTAGTTCGCCAGGAACTCCGCGTTGTACTGGCCGCTGGGCGAGTACAGGTTGATGAGCATCAGCGGGGCGGCCGTGGACTTCTGCACGGTGACGCCGTAGTTGTTCACGTCCGCCGGCAGCTGGGAGGCCGCCTGCGCCTGCCGCATCTGGGACAGGATCTGGTCGGTGCTGGGGTCGGTCTTGACGTCGAAGTTCACCGTCAGGGTCATCGCGCCGTTGTTGGCGTTGATGGAGTACATGTAGTTCATGTTGTCCACGCCGCTCATCTGCTGCTCGATGGGCGTGGCGACCGACTGCTCGACGGTTTCGGCGTCCGCGCCGACGTAGGTGGCCCGGACCTGGATCTCCGGCGGGGTGATGTTCGGGAACTGGGCGCTCGGCAGGGTCAGGATCGCGAGCGCGCCGACGATCACCATGATGATCGAGATCACCATGGCGACGATGGGGCGGTTGATGAAAAATTTATACATGGGAATCCAGCCGTTGCCCGTCGGACGGGCTCGCTGCCACCGGCCCGACGGCGGGGCAAACAGGATGGATGGAGTATCCCCGGGATTGCGGCTGGCCCGGCGGGGGCTGGAACGGCTTGGGCGTCACCGGCATCCCTTCCCGCACCTTCTGAACGCCCTCGGCGACGACGCGCTCGCCGGGCTTGACACCTTCCATGATGACGAACATCGTGCCGAACTGCTGGCCGACCTTCACCGGCCGGATGGTGACCTTGTTGTCGGGGCCGACCACGGCCACCTGGTAGCTGCCCTGCAGCTCGGACACCGCCCGCTGGGGCACCAGGAGCGCGCCCTGGATGGTGCGGGCGGTCGTGCTGATCCGGCCGAATCCACCGGGGCGCAGCACGTTGCCGGGATTCGGGAACCGGGTCTGGATGAGGATCGCGCCGGTCCGGACGTCCACCTGGCGGTTCGTCGCCCAGAATTGCCCGGTGTGAGGGTAGATCTCGCCGTTGGCTAGTTGCAGTTGGAACTTCCACTCCTTCAGGAATTTTTCGGCGAGTGGAATGGACATCTCGCCGAGACCCTTCATGAGGGCGAGGTATTCCTGCTCGCTGGCGGTGAAGTTCACCAGGATGGGATCCACGGTGGAAACCGTGGTGAGCGTGCCGCTCTGCGGCCCGACCAGGTCGCCCACCTGGACCGTGGCGATGGCGGCCACGCCGTCCACCGGGGAGAGGACCCGGGTGAAGCCCAGGTCGAGCTTGGCGCTCTCCACGGCCGCGTTCGCCGCCTCGATGGCGGCCTTGGCCGTCTCGATCTCCGCCTCCGCCGCGGCCACCTGCGCCTTGGCCGCCAGGTTGGCCTGGACGGCGTTGTCCAGTTCCTGCTGGCTGATGGCGCTTTCCCGGGCCAGGGGCGTGTACCGGTTCACGTCCATCTCGGTCTTGCCCTGCTGCGCCTGGGCGCGCTGGAGGCTGGCCTTGGCCTGCTCCAGCTTGCTCTTGGCCTGCTCGACGTTGGCGTTGGCCTGGTCCAGCGTGGCCTGGAAGGGCCGGGCATCGATCTGGAAGAGCGGCTGGCCCTTCCGCACGAAGTCGCCGTTCACATACTCCTGCTTGAGGAGGTAGCCGGAGACCTTCGCGCGGATCTCCGCGTTGACGAAGCCGTCCAGGGTGGCCACCCACTCCCGGGTGATCGGCACGTCCTGCTGAACGACGTCGACCACCTCGACGACGGGCGGCGCCGCGGGCGGGGGCGCCGGCTTCTCCCCGCACCCGGCCGGCAGCAGGGCGGCGCAGAGAAGCACGACGGACAAGAGAATGGACCGGGGGGACAGGCGACGGGCGAACTGAGAGGCGTTCATTCCTCCTCCTGCAATGACGGGCCGCGGAATTGAACTCATGGTTGATCCTTTATTATGGGCGTCGTTCGAATTTCAATCTGATCCGGGACGAAGAAAAAGCGCTGGCGGATTCTACAACAGCTCCGTCCGCGCGCTCCAGCAACTTCTTTCCGCCGGTCCTGCATTCCGGCGGCGGTCCGGCAGGCCGGGGCGAGCCGGGCCATCACCGATCACTTGAAGAAGTTCGGATCGGCGGCGTTGCCCACCACCCTGGAATCCGGCTCTCCCACCGCGTCCTTGTCCTTGCCGTCGTAATCGAACTGCTGCAGCAGGTGCCGCAGGCAGTTCAACCGCGCCGTGTGCTTGTCGTCGGACTTGACCACCGTCCAGGGGGCCTGCGGCGTGGACGTCTGCTTGAACATGGCGTGCTTGCACTGGGTGTAGCCGTCCCACTTCTTCTGGGCCATCTCGTCGATGGGGCTGATCTTCCACTGCTTCAGCGGGTCCTTGTGGCGGGAAGCGAACCGCTGCGCCTGCTCCTCCTTCGAGATGTCCAGCCAGTACTTGATCAGGGTGGTGCCGGAGCGGGCGAGCATGAGCTCGAAGAAAGGCACGGTCTGCATGAAATCCTTGTATTGCTTGTCGGTGCAGAAGCCCATGACCCGCTCGACCCCCGCCCGGTTGTACCAGGAGCGGTCGAACACCACGATCTCGCCGGCGGTGGGCAGGTGCTGCACGTAGCGCTGGAAGTACCACTGGCCCCGCTCGGCGTCGGTGGGCGTGGCCAGGGCCACCTTGCGGGCGGTGCGCGGATTGAGGTGTTGCATCAGCCGGAGGATGGTGCCGCCCTTCCCGGCGGCGTCGCGCCCCTCAAAGAGGACCGCGATCTTCCGGCCCTTCTTGAGGACCCACTTCTGGAGCTTGACCAGCTCGATCTGGAGCGCCTCCAGCTGCGCCTCGTACTCCTTGCGGGAGAGCTTGGCCGGGGCGGCGGCATCCCCCTCCTGCGGCTGGTTCAACTTCTCTTCTTGCTTGTCCTTCTTGTCTTTCTTCTCTTTCTTGTCCTTGTGCTTCTTGCCCATGACCGATCACTCCTCCTTGCCAGTGCCTGGCGGCGGTTTTTCTCCCGGCGGGAACCCATTGCAACGAGCTGATGATAATGTCTGAAAAATATGCCAGAACCGCCGTACAGTCAACGGGAAAAGCAGCAGTGCCTTCCAGCTCGGCGGGTACGGGGCAGACCGCCAGTGCCTGGGTCGGCCAGCCTCCCGCCGTGGACACCATCTCCTTGGCAGCCGTACCCATTGCACAAACGATGCCACCGGAGCGGGAGGCAACCCAGTATGGACCTAAATCACATAATATCTGTTTTTAAGCTATACTGCGGGAGCCACGGGCGATGGATCCGAGATGCAAAAAGTACGATATGTCATACCGAATCAAACTTTTCGTACTTTGCCGCGAACCGGGAGAGGAACGGCCCGCGCCACCCCGGCACGGGTAGAGCGAAACGGAGGTGGGGCGAACCGGCGAACGTAGCCCTCGCCGCCCTCGACGCAGGTGGATATATCACCGAAACGGTGAACCAGTCGGTTGCCCCCGCAGCGCCAGTACCGGGAGCGTCAGCAACCGGCCCGGGACGTAGCTCGCGACGTCCCGGCGCGTGTTGACCGACTCGGCGAACTGGCAAGTGGTCAGAATGTCATGGTGTCAGGCTCTGTCACAGCCCGGAGGGCACTTTAAAATAACCCCATGCGGCAGCATGGGGTAGGAGCGCAGTGCAAAGGAATTCATTGATTTCCATTGCCGAGCCCCGTCCAGGGGCGGCATAAAAATCCCCCTCAAACGTGCCCTTCCGGATATTGAGGATGCGTCCTCTTCTGCAGGGGGAAGTTTGATTGAACGGAGTAAGCCGCCTCAGAGCGGGCTCCGAGAAGCGAATCCGAAATAATCAAGAATTCGCGTCCTACCCCATGCTGACGCATGGGGTTATTTTAGCGTGCCCTCCGGGCTTCCGATCCGCAGACAGCAACAAGGATCGCCGGGTGTGATTCAGCCTCGTTGGCGACCGTTGAGAGATGTCGCACGACTATCGATCTACCCCAAGAGTGGCGCCCGTTTTTTCTGCCGAATCCAGCTGCCCGCCGCCGGCTGGCGCCTGCCGGTGCTGATTGCTCGACAGCTCTCTGACGATTTGTCGTCCTTCCTTTCCCCCGCAGTGGCGCGGGCCCGGAGTACGAAAAGTCCGCTTCGGTATGATATTTCGTACTTTTTTTTGATCTCCCCCCTATTCTTTCCATTCTGTTCCGTCACCTCATTGTGCCTGATCTCGCTGGATTTCCGTACTTTGAGAAACCCCAGGATTTGAATGGCACGGGTGATGCATTTCATCTCCCATGCGCGATACACTCCGGGAAATTGCAAAGTTCTCGAGGTCATGTGATCCCTGACGTCCATTCTTCAGCTCGTTGTCAGGAGTCGGTGCATGCTTCTCCGGTTGCTGGCAGAACTCTCGACGCCACGCCGAAAGGCCCGGCAGAAACAGACAAATCCCCGTTCACGAATATTGAAGAGGGAATGCGGGCGCTCAGCCGCACCATCTTGGACTCGGGTCCTAGTACCAAGGTCGTATTGTCCGGATTGCTTCTCTAGGTTTAGAAACAGGGTAGAGCATATTCAGATCCTTGCAGGAACGAGCAGCCAAGCCGGATGCGCACCAGGCGACAACCGGTTTGATCCGCAAACCCCCTAACGGAACATTAGCAGATCATCATAGGAGGAACCGACATGAAACGACACAGTGCCTGCGACGGCCCCGGCATGCGCTGGCTGGCCATCGCGCTGCTCGTCCTGGCCTTCGCCGCGGCAATCCTGGCCCAGGCGCCCCCGCCGCCGTCGGACGACGCGGAGAAGGCGCAGCTCCGGCAGGAGGTCGAGCAGCTCAAGAAGGCCCTGGCGGCGATGGAAAAGCGGCTGGAAGCGATCGAAAAGGCCGAAGCGCAGCCGGCCGCCCCGCAGGCGGTCGCGCAGCCCCTGCCCCCGCCGCCGATCGAAGCGCCCAAACCATCGGGGCCGAAGCCGTCCATGACCGTCTACGGCTTCGCCATGCTGGACATGGGCCAGAACTTCACCCAGATCAACCCGGACTGGTACGACACCATGCGGGTGTCGCGGCTGCCCTCCTACGAGAACCAGTACGGCGAAGACAACTCGACCTTCGCCGGCGTCCGGCAGAGCCGCTTCGGGGTCAAGGCGGAGGTGCCCACCGGGTTCGGCCCGTTGAAGACCAAGTTCGAGTTCGACATGTTCGGCACCGGGGTCGACTCGGGCCAGACGACCATCCGCCTCCGTCACGCCTACGGCGAACTGGCCTGGTTCCTGGCGGGGCAGACCGACAGCGTGTTCTCCGACCCGGACGTGTGGCCCAACTCCCTGGAGTACTGGGGCCCCTCCGGCATGGTTTTCTTCCGCAACGTCCAGGTCCGTTTCACGCCGTTCCAGAACGAGAACCACTGGCTGGCGATCGCCCTCGAGCGGCCGGGCGCCAGCGGCGACGGCGGCGTCTACGCCGACCGCATCGAGATCCAGAACATCAAGGGGCGCAACCCGCTGCCAGACCTCACCTTTGGGTACAAGTACTCGGACGGATGGGGGTACGTCAAGGCCGCCGGCCTGGTCCGCCGGATCGCCTGGGACGACATGCTCGACGACGCGTACGACCTGAGCGGGCACGCGACGGGCTGGGGCGTCTGCCTCAGCTCGTGCGTCAACGTCACCGCCCGGGACGTCCTGCGGATGGAGATCAACTACGGTCGCGGCGACGAGAACTACATGCAGGACGCCCCCGTGGACATCGGCATCGAGAACAACTTCGACGACCCCGTCCGGCCGATCATCGGCAAGCCCCTGCCGCTCCTCGGCACCCACATCTTCCTGGACCACAACTGGAACGACCGGTTCTCGTCCTCCATCGGCTACTCGCGCATCGACATCGACAACTCCGACGGCCAGACCGCCGACGCCCTGCGGGTTAGCCAGTACGCTCTCTGCAACCTGCTCTACTCGCCCGTCAAGAACTTCCTGGTGGGCGGCGAATTCCAGTGGGGCCAGCGGTCGAACTACCTGGACGGCTTCGATTCCACCGGCCTGAAGCTGCAGTTCTGCGCCAAGTACAACTTCGGATATACCCTGGGAGGAAACAATGAATAGGAATTTGACCCATCATCTGGTCCTGGCTCTGGCCCTGTGCGCCGCCCTGACGACAGCGGTCTGCGCCCAGACGCCCGCCGAGATCGATGCGGCGGTCAAGGCGGCCTACGCCCAGTTCAAGGACCTGCAGGAGGGCAAGAACGCCGACTACATCCCGGCGCTGGCCAAGGTCGACCCCAACCTGTTCGGCATCGCCGTGGTCGGCCCGGACGGCAAGGTATACTCCGCCGGCGACCTTGCCACCGAGGTATCGATCCAGTCCATCTCGAAGGTGTTCACCATGGCGCTGGTCATGCAGCAGCAGGGGCCGGACACCATCGCGAACACCATCGGCGTGGACGCCACCGGCATGCGGTTCAACTCCATCATCGCCGTCGAGACGGCGAAGAAGGAGTTGGGCGGGCCGGAACTGAACGCCCTCGTCAATCCCGGCGCCATCACCGCCACCAGCATGGTGCAGGGCAGCTCGGCCGACGACATCTGGGCGAAGATCATCGGCTGCTACGACGATTTCGCCGGCCGGAAGCTCACGGTCCTGGAAGACGTGTACAAGTCGGAAGCCGAGACGAACCAGCGCAACCAGGCCATCGGCATGCTGATGTACGCCTACGGCTACATCAAGGACAAGCCGCTGCAGGCGACCGACATCTACACCAAGCAATGCTCGGTGGGCGTCAACGCCAGGGACCTGGCCTGCATGGCGGCCACGCTGGCCTTCGGCGGCAAGAACCCCGTCACCGGCAAGCAGGCTCTCGATCCGAAGAATGTCCCCTACGTGCTCGCGGTGATGGCGACTGCCGGCCTGTACGACGACTCCGGCAAGTGGCTCTTCCGCACCGGCCTGCCGGCCAAGAGCGGCGTGGGCGGAGGCATCATCGCCGTCGCGCCGAACCGGTTCGGCATCGCCGTGGTCTCGCCGCCGCTGGACGACGCCGGCAACAGCGTGCGGGCGCAGAAGGCGATCACCTACATCGTGGAGGCGCTGAAGCTGAACCCGTACGCTTCCACCCCGAAGTGAGATTCCGGAACCCGGTAATCCACCGGACCTTGTTGATTGCCGGGGCCCGCGCGGCGGGGTAGAATCTACCCACCCGCGCGGGCCTGCCTCTCCGCGACGGCACCGGCATCCCGCTGAGCAAAGGAGCGCTCATGGAGTACCTTACCCAGTCGCTTCGGGAGAATCCCGAACTGGCGATCTTCCTCACCCTCGCGATCGGATTCCTGATCGGGCGGATCCGGATCGGCACCTTCAGCCTGGGCAACGTCGTGGGCACCCTGCTGGCCGGCGTGCTCATCGGCCAGCTCGACATCCGCGTCGCGCCGGTTGTCAAGCTCGTGTTCTTCGACCTGTTCCTGTTCGCCACCGGCTACAAAGTGGGCCCGCAATTCTTCCGGGGCCTAAAGAAGAACGCCCTGCCCCAGGTCGCCCTGACCCTCGTACTGTGCGTGACTAGCCTCGTCACCGCGGTCTCTTTTTCCAAGCTGCTTGGCTACGACTGCGGGACGGCCGCCGGGCTGATGGCCGGGGCGTTCACCGAGTCCACGGTCATCGGCACGGCCGGCCAGACCATCGAGAAGCTCGATCTCCCCCAGGCCGAGAAGGACAAGCTCCTGAACAACATCCCGGTGGCCTACGCGGTCAGCTACCTGGTGGGGACGGCCTTCGTGGTGTGGTTCCTCTCGAGCCTGGCACCCCGGATGATCCGCGTCAACCTGAAGGAGGAAAGCCGGCAGCTCGAAAGGCAGATGTCCGGCTCCGCCAAGGAAGAAGCCGGCGTGCGGTCCGCCTACCGGGAGTTTGACGTCCGCGCCTATCGCGCCACCGGGCCGCCGTTCGCCGGCCGGACGGTGGCCGACATCGAACAGTCCTTCTCGCCGGACCGGGTGTTCGTGCAGCGGATCCGGCGGGGGGATCGAATTATCGAACCGGAGCCCGAGACCGTGTTCCAGCCGGACGATGTCGTGGCCGTCAGCGCCCGGCGGCACGTGTTCTTCGAAACAACGGTCCCGCTGGGCGAGGAGGTCCAGGACCGGCAACTGCTCGACTTCCCCGCGGCGGCGCTGGACGTGGTGGTCACGAAGAAGGAAGCCGCGGAACAGACGCTGGCGGCGCTGGCCGAGCGGCACGGACGCGGCGTCGGCCTGCTGAAGCTGATCCGCGGCGGCGAGGAGATCCCGTTCACCGCCGAAACGGTCATCAACCGGGGCGACGTGCTCCGGCTCGTCGGCGCCCGGCGGGACGTGGAGCGCGCCGGCAAGGCCTTCGGGTACATCGAGCGGCCCACCAGCCAAACCGACATGGTCTTCGTCGGCCTGGGCATCCTGCTCGGCGGCTTCGTCGGCCTTCTGTCGGTCACGGTCGGCGGCCTGCCCCTCAGCCTGACGGCGAGCGGCGGCGCGCTGATCATGGGGCTCGTCTTCGGCTGGCTCCGCTCGGTGCGCCCGACCTTCGGCCGCATCCCGGAGGCGGCCCTGTGGGTGTTCGACACCGTCGGGCTGGCCGTCTTCATCGGCTGCGTCGGCCTGGGCGCGGGCCCCAGCTTCGTCTCCGGGGTGAAGCAGCTCGGTCCCAGCCTCATCTTCGTCGGGCTGCTGGTCGCCGTGACGCCCCACCTCACGGCAGTCCTGTTCGGCCGCTACGTCCTGAAAATGAACCCGGTCATCCTCTTCGGCGCCTGCTCCGGGGCGGGCACCATCACGGCCGCGCTCCGGGCGATCCAGGACGAGGCCGACAGCAAGCTGCCGGTCCTCGGCTATACCGTGCCCTACGCCGTCGGGAACATCCTCCTCACGGCGTGGGGACCCGTCATCGTACTATTAATGAAATAGGAGGCCCCATGAATCCGAAGCGTGCCCTTTTCTCAACCGGTTTGATCCTGGTGCTGATCGCGATGCTGGCCGGCGGGACCGCCGCCCAGCAGGCGGCCGCCAAGCCCCTGCCCCACATCGTCATCCTGGCCACCGGCGGCACCATCGCCGGCGTACAGCCCAAGGAGGGCGATCCCGGCTACAAGTCCGGCAGCCTGTCCATCGAGACCCTGATCCAGGCGGCGCCCGGCATGGACAAGATGGCCCGCCTGACCGGCGAGCAGATCGCCAGCATCGGCAGCCAGGACATGAACGACGCGGTGTGGTTCAAGCTGGCCAACCGCATCAACGAGCTGCTGGCCGCGTCCGACGTGGACGGCATCGTGATCACCCACGGCACCGACACCCTGGAGGAGACCGGCTACTTCCTCGACCTGGTGGTGAAGAGCGACAAGCCGGTGGTCCTGGTCGGCTCCATGCGGCCCGCCACCTCCACCAGCCCCGACGGCCCGCTCAACCTGTACAACGGCGTGGCCGTGGCGGCCGACCCGGCGGCGAAGGGCCTGGGCACTCTGGTGGTGGCCAACGACGACCTGCACGCGGCGCGCTACATCCAGAAGACCAACACCACCGACGTGCAGACCTTCGTCTCGCCCAACCGCGGCGCGATCGGCGAGGCGTACTACGGCAAGATGAAAATCTTCAGCTACTCCACCCAGCGTCACAACACCAAGAGCGAGTTTTCGCTGGACGGCCTGACCGCCCTCCCACGGGTGGAGATCGTCTACGCCGACGAGAACGCGGACGGCGTCCTGGTGGATGCCGCCGTCGCCGCGGGCGCCAAGGGGATCGTCCTGGCGGGCGTGGGCGACGGAAACGCGACCAAACCCATGATCGACGCCCTCGCCACGGCCGCCAAGAAGGGCGTGGTGGTGGTGCGCAGCTCGCGGGTGGGCAGCGGCATCGTGCGCCGGAACATCGAGCTGAACGACGACGCCCTCGGGTTCGTGGCGGCGATGGACCTGAACCCGCAGAAGGCGCGGGTGCTGCTCCGGATGGCGCTCACGAAGACGGCGGACATCCACAAGATTCAAAAATACTTCGAAGAATACTGAGGACGGATTCGCCGAGGCAATCCGCGTGAGCGTGGATTGCCCCGGCTTTGAGTGTCCCGATTGACAGGAGCAGGCCATGTCCTGGAAAAAAGTCGTCGGCTGGGGTTCCTTCTGGCTGTTCTTGCTCGCCTTTCCGCCAATCCGGGCGGACGAACTGGTCGCGAAAACCGGAGAGCGCCTGACGGGCCGGATCCTGAGCGAAACGCCGGAAGCCGTGGAGTTCGAGTCGGCGGCCTTCGGCAAGCTCCGGGTCGAGAAGAAGGACATCAGCCGCCTGGAGCGGACCGCCCCCACCCAGCCGGACGCGCCTGCTCCTGCGGCGGCCGCCCAGGCAGCCCCGTCGGACCAGGCCCAGCCGCCCTCCGGGACGGACCCATCCGGGACCGCCATGAACGACCCATCCGCCCAAGACAATCGGGCCGATGCTCCTGTCAAGCGGAAATTCGGATCATTCTTCGATCGGATCAACATCCTGAAAAAATGGAATTCGAACCTGACCCTCGGTCTCTGGTACCGCCGCGGCCAGGACAGCGACAACAACACGGAAATCCGGTTCCGCTCCGAGAGGATGGTTCCCGGGCCCCGTGAGTATCTCCTGGAGTACCGCTACTACCGGAAGGACAACGTGGCATCCGACGGCGAGAAAACCGTCGACGACGACACCACGCTGGGCGAATTCCGCTTCCGCCAGAAGCTCCGCTCCCGCTGGTTCTTCCAGGCCAACTCCCGCTACTACCGGGACCCCACCATCGAACTGCTGCACGAAATGACCTTGACGGGAGGTCTCGGCTACAAGATCGTGGACCGGCCCACCTTCAAACTTTCCGCGATCCCGGCCATCGGCCCCCAGTACGCGGACTACGGCCCGGCGGAACAAGGGTGGCATTTCGTGGTCGGCGGGTACGAGGATCTCCAGTGGGATCTGACCAAGACCTTCAAAGTCCGGCAATCGGTCTATTTCTTCCAGGATCCGTTCAACCGGGCCAGCCATGCCCTCCGCTTTCACCTGGAGCAGGTCCAGAACGTCGGCCGGTTTTTCAACTTCGGCGTCTCCTACGATTACACGTTCGACGGCGAGGTCGGGGCGCACATCAAGCAGAACCAGCAGCGCCTGGGCATCAACTTCGGGATGGAATTCTGACGCGGAAGGGATTGAGCGGGACGGGCCGTTTGTAGGATAATCCGCCCGGCACCCAACGCCGATACGACAAAATACCTTTCCCGGACGGCGCCCGGTGGAACTCTGCATCCCGCGGGCCGGCCGGTTGAAGATGGAGCGATCGCCATGGCTGACGACCGGATCACCCAGGCCCGCTGGATCGCGGTGATGATCATCACCGGCCTGTGCGTCTACCTGTGCTGGCAGATGATGGAGCCGTTCCTCTTCGCCATCATGTGGGCGGTCGTTTTGAAGATCGTATTCAATCCGGTGCACACGTGGCTGCTGGCCCGGATCCGGCGGCCGGCGATCGCCGCCGTGATCTCCGTCCTGGTGGTGACGGCGGCGGGCGTCCTGCCGCTGGCCCTGATCGGCACGGCGCTGGCGTTCCAGCTGGCCAGCCTGGGCGGGGCGACCCAGGACCTGATCAAGTCGCTGCTGCAGGACCCCGGGAAGAGCCTCGTCCTGCAGAAAGGGCTGGAGGTCGCCCGGCGCTACGTCGACGTGGACAAAATGCTGGCGGCGGAGAACATCCAGTCGGTGCTGGGCTCCATCAGCCAGCCGATCCTCCAGGGCACCCTCCGCTTCCTGGGCGGCGCCCTGGGCGTGATCGCCAACATCTTCCTGGAGCTGTTCATCCTGTTCTACCTCTTCCGCGACGGCGACAAGTTCAAGGACCAATTCCTCAGCGTGCTGCCCCTCGAGCGGAAGCGGTCGGAGGAGCTCCTGGCCAGGACCCGCAACGTCATCAGCGCCAGCGTCAACGGCGTGCTGGTCATCGCCGCCCTGCAGGGAGCCCTGGGCGGCCTGATGTTCTGGATCCTGGGTTTGCCTTCTCCTCTCGTGTGGGGGGTGGTCATGTCCCTGCTGGCCATGCTGCCCGTGGGCGGCAGCGGTATCATCTGGTTCCCGGCGGCGCTCTTCCTGATCTTCACCGGGCACTGGATCAAGGGAGTCATCCTCATCGCCTTCGGCGCCCTCATCATCGGCACGGTGGACAACCTCCTCCGCCCGCGGCTGGTGGGGGGGAAGACCGGCATGCACGACCTGACGGTTTTCTTCGCCGTTCTCGGCGGGATGAAGGTCTTCGGCATGGTGGGGTTCCTGCTGGGGCCGGTGGTGCTGGCGGTCACCTTCTCGCTGCTGTCGATCTACCGGGAGGAAACACCCAAGGAAGCGGCAGGTGACTGAGGAGGGGTGTTCGGATTGCGGATTGCGGATTGCGGATTTGAGATTTCAAATCAGTACTGTCCCACTAAAAGTCGAATAATTTCAGCTGTTTGCATGGATG
>CAYPNP010000013.1:0-85106 GCA_964412195.1 uncultured Acidobacteriota bacterium
GCCCTCCACCTCCGCAGCTGGAAGCTCGAGGTCGAACGCTACAGCATGCTGCTCCAACCCATGATCCAGATCATCTACTGAGCCGGTCCAGGAATTCCGGCTCCAGCCGAATCTATAATAAGCTAACAGCAAGACTGTTTCCCCGGCAGTTCCGCTGGATCATCCACCATGACGGATGATCACCCGGATGGCCTCTTCGCCTTGATCGGCACGCCCTCCTCTGGGTGTCGCCATCATCCAGGTGCCGCCATCATCTGCGCCCGGCCATTGCAGGCCGCTTTAGACTTTGGGAAGACCTCTCATCAGGGTTTGTCTGCTCCACTCGCTCACCTTGTGACCGAGCCTGACACTCTTTTCCAAGACAGGGCGGTCGACATGGTCTGGTTGCGGAGTTGTCACAGAGCCTAGTTGTCACAGAGCCTGGCACTGTGCGCATCCGGGCTAATCGTCCTTGACTTGCCCCCGTTCTGATCTGCCAGGGGATTGCCTCACCCTTCGTGACAGAGCTTGGCTCTATCGCCGGGAATCGCGCAGTTCGTGACAGAGCCTGGCTCTATTCGGCATCTGGCTCTATTCGGCATCTGGCTCTATTCGGCATCCGTGAAATAGCTTGGTTCTTCAACCATACTTCGTGACAGAGTCGGACTCTTCAACCATACCCACTATTGCTCTGAATTGTTTTGCTTTTCCAACACAAAATCCGTAATGTTATAAAAAAACAGGCATCGCCTGAAACACTCTTCAAGGAGGCCCTCGCGCGTGAAGAGAATCCAACGTATTCTCTGGCTGGCCGGTATCAGTCTCGGCCTGGGCGCCTCGGCCGGCGCCCAACTCCCAGCCCGTCTCACCATCGAAGAAGCCGTCCGGCGCGCGGAGGCCAACCACGCCGCCCTGGCCGCCGCCCGGGCCCGGGTGGATTCCACCGTCGGACTCGAGCGGCAGGCGGCCGTCCGGCCCAATCCCGTACTGTCGCTGCTGACGGAAAACTGGCGTTTCTCCGACGCGCCCGCGTTCGTCCCCTTCGACGAACTGGACATCACCGCCGCAGTCAGCCAGACCCTCGAGACGGGAGGCAAACGGGACCGCCGCATCGCCGTGGCCCGACAGGAGGGGACGATTTCCAACCTGGAGCGCGACGCCCTCAGCTGGCAGCTCCGGCAATCGGTGCGGCGGGCGTTCCTCACCGCCCTCCTCGCAGCGAAGCTGTACGACCTCCAGGCAGACCAAGCGGCCTTCTTCCAGCAGGTCATCGAGTACCACCAAGTTCGGGTCGCCGAGGGAGTCATGCCCGAGGTCGACCTGGTCAGGGTCCGGCTCGAGGGAGAATTGCTCGCGGCCGCCCGCGACGGCGCCCGGCTCGAAGCCGAAAATGCCCGATTGGAGTTGCTCCGCAGCATGGGCGAGACCACCGTGTCCTCCGATTTCACCCTAGAGGATCCATCCTCTGCTGCGCCCATCCCCCGGCCCCCGCCAGAAGCGAGCGCGCTGCTGCCCCGGGCGTCGGAAAGCCGGCTGGAGATCCGGCTGGCCAAGGCCGGCATCGGCCGGGCCGCCGCCCAGCTGGAACTGGAGCAAGCGCAGGCCAAGCCGGATTGGGACATCGAGGCAGGCTACAAGCGGACCGGCGGATTCAACACCCTGCTGGCCGGCGTATCAGTGCCGCTCCCTTTCTTCAACCGGAACCTCGGCAACATCGCTGCGGCGGGCGCCGGCCTCCGCCACGCCGAGGCACAGCTCCGGCTGGTGGAAGCCCAAGTCGCGGCCGACGTCGCCCAGGCCGTCGACAAGCTGAACCGTCGCAAGGCGATCCTGGACCGCATGCACCAGGGGATGCTGGACTGGGCCGAGGATTCCTGGCGGATCGCACTGGCGGCCTACCAGGAGGGCGGCTTGGACCTGCTGCGGCTGCTGGAAGCCCACCGCACCCGGAGCGACGTCCGGACCCGCCACACTCAAGCCGAAATGGAATACCGCATCGGCTGGGTGGATCTGGAGACCGCCGTGGGCGAAGAACTACCCGCCGGCAATTGAGACGGAGGAATATCGCATGAAATCAACTCTGACGCGCCTGACTCCCCTCGCAATGATCCTAATCCTGCTATCCGGCTGCGGATCCGCGCCGCCGCCGGCCCCGGCCCCAGCCGCCGCGACCGGGTCCCGGCAGGTCGCGCTGGACCCCTCCGCCCTCCAGAGCGGGCAGATCCGGCTGGCCGTGGTCCGGCTGGGACGCCTGCCCGACATCCTGCGGGTCACCGGCAAGATCGGACTGGACGAGAATCGGACTTCCTCCGTGGGGGCCATCGTCGAGGGACGGATCGTATCAGTGCTGGCCAACGTGGGCGATCCTGTCGAGCAGGGCCAAAGCCTCGCGCGGATGCGCAGCCAGGCGGTCCATGAAACCCGGGCCGCCTACGCCAAGGCCCACGCCGAACTGGAGCAGCGACAGGCCGAGTTGGAATTCGCCAGCAACCAGCGGGACCGCTTGCGGCGCCTCCTGGAGCTGAAGGCGGCCTCGCCCGAACAGGTTCAGCGCGCCGAGACGGACGTGGCGTTGGCGGAGAAGGCCATCGTCATGAGCCGGACCGAGATGGGTCGCCTGGAAGAGATGCTCCGGCAGATGGGCCTCTCGACCAAAGGCGCTCTGGAGGAGTACGGACACGCGGCCGGCGAACAGGCCGAGACCGAAGAATCCGAGCTGGTGCCCGTCCCTGCTCCCATCAGCGGGACGGTCCTGGAGCGCAAGATCAGCCCGGGCGCCGTCGTGACGCCCGCGGACGACCTGTTCGTGATCGCCGACCTGGCCCGCGTCTGGGCGCACGCCCAGGTCCCGGAGAAGTACCTGACGCGCCTGCGGATCGGCCAGCCGGCCGAGATCTCCGTCCAGGCGTACGCCGGCGAAATCTTCCCCGCCCGCATCTCGTACATCGGCGACACCCTCGACCCGGTGACGCGGACTGTCCAGGTCCGCTGCCAGACCGAGAATACCCACCGGCGCCTCAAGCCGGAGATGTACGCCACCATCAGCGTTGCCCTCGGTGAAAGCGAGGAGATCCTGCTGGCCCCCGTCGAAGCAGTGCAGGACCTGGACGGCATCAGCACAGTGTTCGTCCGGGAGGGCGGGCAGTCGAGCTTCCGCGCCTGCGCTGTCCGGCTCGGCCGGCGTACCGAAGCGGAGGTCGAAGTGCTGTCCGGCCTGAAAGCGGGACAGGAGGTCGCCGCGCGCGGCAGCTTCCTGGTCAAATCGGAAATCCTCAAAGCCCAGATGGCGGAAGAATGATGTTCCTCGAACGCTTCATCGACTTTCACCTGCAGCATCGCCTGTTCGTCCTGATCGGGCTGGCCGGGCTGGTGGGCCTGGGATTGTGGGCCCTTTCGAACATCCCCGTGGACGCCTTCCCCGACCTGACGAACAACCAGGTGGTGGTGGTCACCGAAGCTCCGGGCATGGCGCCGGTGGAGGTGGAGCAGCTGGTCACCTTTCCAATCGAGGCGGCCATGATGGGTCTGCCGCACACGGAGCAGGTCCGGTCCATCTCCAAGCTGGGATTGTCCATCGTCACCATCGTCTTCGAGGATTCCGTCGAGGTGTACTTCGCCCGCCAGCTGGTCAACGAGCGGCTGCAGGAAGCCCGCTCCCGCATCCCTTCAGGGCTCGAGCCTTCGCTGGGCCCCGTGGCCACCGCCTTCGGCGAGATCTACCAGTACACCCTGGAGAGCGGCGCTCCGTCTCCCATGGAGCTGAAGACCGTCCAAGAGTGGCAGATCAAACCCCAGCTGCGGGCAGTCCCGGGCGTGGGCGAGATTAACACCTGGGGCGGCTTGACCCGGCAGTACCACGTGGTGGTGGATCCCGAGCGGGTGCGCAGCTACGGGCTCTCGCTGCGGGACGTCTTCGAGCGCCTCAGTGAAAACAATACCAACTTCGGCGCCGGGTTCATCGAACACACCTCGGAACAGTACACGGTGCGGGGCCTCGGCCGGGTTCACAGCGCCCGCGACATCGAGGACGTGGTCCTGGCCAGTCACAACGGCACTCCGGTCTGCATCCGCGACGTCGCCACCGTGAGCGTGGGCCCCATGGCCCGCCAGGGCGCCGTCACCCGGGACGGCAAGGGCGAGACCGTCTCCGGCATGGTGATCATGCTGAAGGGCGAGAACGGCATGAACGTCATCGAGCGGGTCAAGGCCCGTCTCGCCGAGATCCAGCGATCCCTGCCGCGGGGCGTCCGGATCTCGCCCTTCTACGACCAGTCCGAGGTGATCAGCCGCACCATCCGGACCGTCCGCAACAACCTGTTCGAGGGCGGCGTCCTGGTGGTGGTGGTCCTGCTCCTGTTCCTGGGCGACCTGCGGGCGGCGCTGATCGTCGCTGCGGTGATCCCGCTGTCCATGCTGTTCAGCTTCCTGGGAATGAAGACATTCGGAATCTCCGCCAACCTGATGAGCCTGGGGGCCATCGACTTCGGCCTGATCGTGGACGGGTCGGTGGTGATGATGGAGAACATCATCCGCCGGCTCCACCCGAAGGAGTCCGCCGCGGGTTTCTCCGCGCGCGGGGAGGTCCGGTCGGCCGCCCACGAGGTGGCCCGCCCCATCGTGTTCGGCATCGCCATCATCATCGCCGTGTACCTGCCCATCTTCACCCTGGAGGGCCTCGAAGGCCGGATGTTCCGCCCCATGGCCGTCACCGTCTGCTCGGCCATCCTCGGCTCCCTGCTGCTGGCCCTCACGGTGGTGCCCGCCGCCGCGGCGTTCCTCTTCCGCAAACCGCACAAGCCCCACCGGGAGCGGATCTTCGCCGTCGTCCAACGCGGCTACGTGCGGCTGTTGGAAACCGTCTTGCGCCGGCGCCTGGTGGTGACCGTCGCGGCCGCGCTGGTTGTTGTGGCCGCGCTGGCCTCCCTCGCCTATATCGGCACCGAGTTCATGCCCCGCCTAGACGAGGGTTCGATCCTGATCGAGACCCGCAAGCTGCCCAGCGTCTCGCTGACCGAATCGGTCGCCATCAGCACCGAGGTGGAGCGGATCGTCCGGGGCTTCCCCGAGGTCAGCAGCGTGGTCACCAAGCTGGGGCGACCCGACCTGGCCACCGAGGCCATGGGCATCTACCAGGGAGACGTCTATGTCATCCTGACACCGCCCTCGGAATGGAAGACCGGACGCACCAAGGAGCAGCTGATCGCGGCCATGTCCGCCGCGCTCGCCAAGTTCCCGGGGGTGATCTGCAATTTCACCCAGCCCATGGCCATGCGGCTGGACGAAGTGGTTTCCGGAGTGAAGGCCGACGTGGCGGTGAAGATCTTCGGGCCGGACGAGCAGGTCCTCAACGACCGCGCCGACGCCGTGCTGCGGATCCTTTCGCGGGTGCGCGGAGCCGCCGACGTGCAGAAGGAGGTCTTCGCCGGGGCCGCCGAGTGGCAGATCGACCTCAACCGGGCCCAGCTGGCCCGCTACGGCCTGAACGTCTCCGACGTGCGCGATCTCGTGGAGACGGCGGTGGGCGGCCAGCAGGCCACCGAGGTGATCGAGGGCCAGCAGCGCGTGGCCGTGCTACTCCGGCTGCCGGAAGAGTACCGCCGGGACCGGGACTCCCTCGCCGCCATTCAATTCCAGGCGCCCGGCGGCGAGCTGCTCTCCCTGGACCAGGTGGCCGGCATCCGCCAGGTCCAGGCCCCGGAAATCATCAACCGGGAAGACAGCCAGCGTCGCATCGTCGTGCAGGCCAACGTCCGCGGGCGGGACATTGGCAGCTTCGTGGCCGAGGCCCGCTCGTTCATCGACCGGGACGTGACGCTGCCGCCCGGATACTTCCTCCGCTACGGCGGACAGTTCGAAAACCAGCAGCGGGCCATGACCCGTCTCGCCCTGGTGGTGCCACTGGCGATCCTGATCATCTTCATCCTGCTCTTCTCCAGCTTCAACTCGGTGAAGCAGGCCTTGTTGATCCTGCTCAATGTCCCGTTCGCTGCGGTGGGCGGCATCGCCGCTCTGTGGCTGCGCGGGCTGAACCTGAACCTCTCGGCCGCTGTAGGCTTCATCGCCCTGTTCGGCGTCGCGGTTCTCAACGGCGTGGTGATGGTTTCGTACATCAACCGGCTGGTCGAGGAGGGGCAATCCATGGCCGCGGCCATCTTGGAAGGGGCGTCCGTCCGCCTGCGGCCGGTGCTGATGACCGCCATGGTGGCCAGCCTCGGTTTCCTGCCCATGGCGGTGGCCACCTCCGCCGGCGCCGAGGTGCAGCGCCCCCTGGCCACCGTGGTGATCGGCGGCCTGGTCACGTCCACCCTGCTGACCCTGATCGTGCTGCCGGCCTTGTACGCCCTGTTCTGCGAGCGGCGCGGCGTGGAAGAATAGTTCAACGGGGGAGGCGGGGGGCCCCGCTTCATTGCCCCGGGCCGATCAATCCCCTCCGGAGGCGGAAACCGCACCCCAGCGGACACCGTCGCCTGGGAACTCCGTGGAGAGACAATCTCATTACGCCGACGGAGGAAAAGCTGGAAGGCTTCACCCCTGCCGATCCTTCATTATTTTTTCATACGCCTCGGGGTAGAGCCGCTGGGTGCACTCCGGGCAGAGGCCGTGGGTGAATTCGGCCTCGGAGTGGTGCTCGATGTAGACCTCCACCTGCTGCCAGTACCCCTGGTCGTCGCGGATCTTCTTGCAGTGGGAGCACATCGGCAGCAATCCCTTCAGCGTCTTGACCTTCTCCAAGGCCTGGGTCAGTTCCCCGACCAGGGCGTCGCGCTCGGTCAGAAGGGTCTTCAGCTCGGCCGTCCGCTCGCTCACCTCCCGCTCCAGCCGGCGCCGGGTGGAGTTGACCGCCCGGAGCCGCAGCCGGTGGACGCTCCAGACCAGGCCCAGGGCCGCCAGGGCCGCCAGCACCCGGAACCACCAGGTGCGCCAGAACGGCGGGGCGATCTCCAGCCGCAGCACGGCCCCCTGCGTGTTCCACAAGGCGTCGCTGTTGGACGCCTTTACCCGGAACACGTACCGCCCGGGATCCAGGTTGGTGTAGGCGGCAAACCGACGGTCCCGGCAGTACACCCAGTCGTGGTCGAAGCCGTCCAGCCGGTAAGCGTACTGGTTCTTGCGCGGGTTGGTGAAGTCGAGGGCGGCGAACTCGAACGTCAGCGAGTTTTCGCCCGGTGCGAGGCGCGTGGCCTGCGTCGCGTCCACGGGACGGGGACGCCCGCCGGCGTGAAACGCGGTGATGACCACCGGCGGCACATGGGGGTTGTCCAGCACCCGGTCTGGAAAGAAGGCTGTGAAGCCGTTTACGCCGCCGAAAAACATCTCCCCGTCCGGTCCCCGGGCGTAGGCGCCGGTGTTGAATTCGTTGCTCTGCAGGCCGTCGCCCACGTCGAAGTTCCGGAACCTGGGCAGCGACGGGCGGTACGGGTCGAAGCGGGTCAGTCCCCCGTTGGTGCTGATCCACAGCCGGCCCTCGGCGTCCTCGAGGATTCCGTAGATCACGTCGTTGGGCAGCCCGTCCTGCTGGGTGAAATGCCGGAAACCACCCGTCCGGGGATCCCACCGGTTCAGCCCCCCGCCGTAGGTGCCCACCCAGATGGTCCCGCGCTGGTCCTGGTAGACGCAGCGGATCACGTCGTCCGACAGGCTGTCCGGATCGTCCGGGTCGTGGAGGAACCGCCGCCAACGGCCCGTGGCCGGATCCAGCCGGTTCAGCCCCATGCCGGTGCCGGCCCACATGAATCCTTCCCGGTCCTCCAGCAGCGCCCACACGGTCGAATGGCTCAGGCTGTCCGGATTGGCCGGATTGTGGTTGTGCAGCTTCCACGCGTCCGTCCCGGGGTCCCAGCGGTTGAGGCCGAAATCTGTCCCCGCCCACACCCGCCCGGCGTGGTCCTCGTACAGGACGAGGAAGCGGCGTCCCAGCGGCAAACCTGGGTTCTCTACCGACAGGGGGTAGTGGCGGAAGCCCCGGGATCCCGGATCGAGCCGGTCCAGGCCGTTGTTGGTGCCGACCCACAGGCGGCCGGCGCGGTCGCGGAGCAGGGACAGCACCGTGTTGTCGGCAGGACTGGCGGGATCCGCGGGATCATGGCGGCGATGGGACCAGACCCCCGTCCGGCGGTCCAGGCAATCCAGGCCGCCCCCCCAGCTGCCCACCCAGAGCCGGCCGTCGGCGTCGGGCCAGAGGGAGCTGATGAAATTATTGGCCAGGCTGTTGGGATCCAGCGGATCCGTCTTGTAGGCGTGGAACTTTTCCCGGGACGGGTCGAAGACGCTGACGCCGCCCCCCAGGGTACCCACCCAAAGCCGGCCGGTGCGGTCCACCAGGAGCTCCTGCACGATGTCGTTCCGGAGGCTGGACGGATCCCGGGAGACGTTCTGGTAGTGCCGGAACGTGCCGACGGCCGGATCGAACCGGTCGACGCCGGCATTCGAGGTGCCGATCCAGAGGTCGCCACCGGGGCCGGGGGCCAGGGCGGTGATCTCCTCGCTGCCGAGGCTGTCAGGATCTCCCGGCACGTGATGCCAGGCCGTGAATCCGTCTCCCTCCCAGCGGTTGAGGCCGCCGCGCAGGGTGCCCACCCAGAGCCGGCCGTCGCCGTCCTCCACAATCGCCTGGATAAAATCATGGCTGACGCTGCGCGGATTGCGCCCGTCGTGGCGAAACTTGGCGATCTGGCCGGTCCGGGGGTCCAGGCGAAGAAGACCGGCGCCGTTGGTGCCCAGCCACATGCGGCCGGAGCGGTCCTCGAAGATGACCACCACGCTGCCGCTCCACTCCCCGCCTCCTGCCTCGGGCGTCTCAAAGAGAAGCCGAACCGCGCCGGTGGCCGAATCGACCTGGTACAGCCCGTTTTCGGTGGACACCCACAGGTTCCCTCGCCGGTCCAGCCGGATGGCCAAGACCTGCTCCCGGCCTTTCGCGGCGACAACCGCCTTGTCCAGGGGATAGCTGCTGAACGTGCCGGTCTCCGGCTCGTACCGATGCAGGCCGCCGCCGGTGCCCACCCAGAGCCGGCCGGCGCCGTCCTCGCCCAGGGACAGGATCTGGGAGCTGGCCAGGGAGCCGGGCACCCCGGCGATGTGGCGGTACACCGTGAAGCCGTAGCCGTCGTAGCGGTTGAGGCCGTCCCAGGTGCCCAGCCAGACGAAACCCTGCCGGTCCTGTAGAAGGCTGATGACCGAGCTCTGGGAAAGCCCCTCGTCCAGGGACAGGTGGGTGAAGGCCACGCGGGGCGATTCCGGGTTTCCGGTCGACGGCACGGCCATGGCCAGACACATGAGCAGTGCGTATATGGCCTTGCCCATCGGCCTTCTCCCCTGCGATCCGAGCGTTGGTCGCCCGCGGACTCTTTCCAGAATGGAAATGCGATTCATTGTAGCCCAGCCAGCCGGCCGAAGACAACATTAGACTGGAGCCGGAACCGGCCGGTTGCTACACTGGGGCCATGTACCTCCTCGATCTGTTCATCCTCGTCGCCAGCGCAGTTTTCTACTATCGGGTGGGCGAGGCGGAGTATTCCGGCGGCTGGATCCTAGCCAGCGTGAGCGTGCTGATGTCCGTTCTCACGTCTTTCATCCTGCACTGGGGCTGGTGGGGGATGGTCTTCGGCCAATTTCTGATTTTCGCCGGCCTGACCGCCTGGAACGCCCTCACCGGCCGGAACCGGCTGCGCTGATTCCCGCTGCAATCTCCATGTCGTTCCGCGCATCCAAAGGCGCGTCTGCAGCGCTTTCCATCGGAGGACCATGCCATGAAGATCTCCCTGTTGGCCGTTTCCCTTCTGCTCCTGGCCGGCGCCTGCGCCGCCCAGCGCAAGCTCCAGCCCGGCGACCCCGCCCCCGACTTCACCCTGAACGACGCGGCCGGCCGGGCCCACCGGCTGGCGGACTACCGCGGCAAGACCGTTGTGCTCTACTTCTATCCCAAGGACGACACCCCGGGCTGCACGCGCGAGGCCTGCAACCTGCGCGACAACTACGCCAAGCTCACGGACCGCGGCATCGTGGTCCTCGGCGTAAGCTACGACGATTCCGCGTCCCACCGGCAGTTCGCCGAAAAGTACAGCCTGCCCTTCACCCTGCTAGCCGATACGGAGAAGAAGGTGGCGGATCTCTACGGCGTGAAGGGCGCCCTCTATGCCAGCCGGACGACTTTCGTGATCGGCCCCGACGGCAAGATTGTGACGGTGATCGATTCCGTGGACACCGGCGCCCACGCCGAGCAGATCCTGGCCGCGCTGGACAAGAAATAACCCCCGCCGCCCGGCCGCTCCGGCCGGGCCGCCGGCCCTTCCCGGGACGGGGCGGCCCCGTCCCTCCCCAGATCCGGCCTGCCTTCCGGTCCGTACGCGCGTTTCTCTGGTTTCCCAAGGAAGCCATTTTTTTCTTGACACCTGTCTTTTCATGAATAGAATGACTATTCTATTGTTGAAATGTTAATTTCTGGAGAACGGACATGGCAGAATCCAATCGCAGGGAGCGGGAACAGCAGCGGCGGCGGGCCGAGATCCTGTCGGCCGCGCTGACGGTGTTCGCCGCGGAGGGTTTCCACGGCACCACCATGGCGGCGATCAGCCGGGCGTCGGAGTATCCCCTCGGGACGATTTACAAGTTCTTCCAAAGCAAGGAGCAGATCTACCACGACCTCATCGTGGACAAGGCCCGGCAGCTGGAGGCCAGCCTGGTGGCGATCCTGGAGCGGAAGGCGCTCACTCCCCTCGAGCGGCTGCGCGGCTGCCTGCAGGCCAAGGCGCGGTTCTTCCGCAAGAACCGGGAGTACCTCAAGCTCTTCCTGGCCAAGGGCGGGAACCTGGCCATCACCCTCCTGCCCGATTTCAGCCGCGACCCCGCCCTGGTGCGGAGCGTCCAGGACAGCTACAACCGGGTCACCGAGCTGTACGCGGCCCTGTTCCAGGAGGGCATCGACGCCGGCGTCTTCCGGCCCCTGCCCGCCCGCGAGCTGGCCACGCTCTACATCGGCGTGACCAACGCCATGGCCCTGGACTGGCTCCGGGAAGGGCTGGCCGGGCCCCGGCTGGACGAAAAGCTTGAGACCGCGTTCAACGCACTGATCGGAGGCATCTTCCCCCATGCGAAAGCCTGATCCCCATCCCTTTCCCATGAAACCGTCCGGCGGGCGGCGCCGTGCGCGGCCCCTGATGCTGCTCTTCGTCGCGGCGGCCGCCGTCCTCCCGTCGGCCGCCGCCACGCCGGCTGGCCCCCTGACCCTGCGCGAGGCGGTGGCGCGGGCCCGCGCGTCCAATCACGGACTGAACGCCGCCCGGCTGGAAGAGCCGGCCCGGCGGGAGGACGTGCGGCAGGCCCGGTCCTTCTTCCTGCCCCAGGTCACAGTCCAGCAGAGCGTCGAGCACGGCGACGAGCCGGGCTACGTGTTCGCCCGGTCGCTGCAGCAGGGCTGGATCGACCCCCGCTACATCGTCCAGCCGGACCGGCTGGCCCACCCCGATCCGCTCACGAACCTCCAGAGCCGGTTGACGGTCCGGCAGCTCCTGTACGACGGCGGTTCGGTGCGCGCCGCCATGCGGCAGGCCCGGGCGGGCGAGCAGGCCGCGGCGGCGGAGACCCGCCAGGCCGAGGAGGAGCTGACCGCCCAGGTCGCCGAAGCGTACCTCCAGGTGATCCAGCTGCAGAAGCAGATGGAGGTGGCCGACAGGACCGTGGCCACCCTGCAAGCCTCGGCCAGGCGCGCCGCCGACCTCCTCGACCAGGGCCTGGCCGTCCAGTCCGACGTGCTGCAGGTGCAGGTCCGCCTCGCCGAGGTGGAGCGGGAGCGCATCGCCCTCGCCAACACCACGCTGCTGGCGCGGGCCAACCTGGCGCGCCTGATGGCGGCCGACGAGGACAACCCGCCGGTCGTACCCGCCTCCCTGTCGCCGTTCCGGCCCCTGCCCACCACGGACCTGGCCGCCTGCCAGCGGCGGGCCCTCTCCGGGCACCCCTGGCTGGATCGGCTGGCCCGGGCCGCGGAGGCCGCCGACGCCGAGATCCGGAAGAACAAGGGCGGCTACCTGCCCCGGATCGGGGTCTTCGCCGGATACGACTTCAACACCGACGCGGGAGACCACCATGCCGACGGCTACGTCGCCGGGGCTTCCCTCCAGTGGGAGCTGCTGGACGGTTTCGGCCGGGAGGCCCGGGTGGCCCAGGCGCGGATCCGGCGCTCCCAGGTGGACGAGCGGACCCGCGAGGCCGAGGGGGCGGTCCGGCTGGCCGTGCGGAAGGCCTGGCTGGACCTGGACACGGCCGCCCGCCAGGTGGCCGTGGCGCAGGAGGCCGCCTCCCAGGCCGGCGAATCCCTGCGCATCGTCACCGACCGCTACCAGAACGGCCTGACCACGGTGGACGACCTCCTCGGCGCCCAGGCCGCCCTGACCAAGGCCGAGAGCGACCAGGTCCAGGCTGCCGTCCAGTATTGCCTGCAATACGCCCGACTGGGGCTGGCCATGGGCGACATCCAGCCGTACATCGAGACCATCCAACAGGAGATGCTGCCATGACCGACCCATCGACTCCCTCCCCCAACCGCAAGAAGCTCGTCCAGTGGATCCTCCTGGGCGTGGCGGCCGTCGTCCTGCTGGTCTGGTTCGGCAGTTGGGTGGCCTACCGCATGACCCACGCCGTGACCAACAACGCCTTCGTGGAGACCGACCTCGTGACGCTGTCCCCCCTGGTGGCCGGTCATGTGGCCACCATCCAGCGCGGGGAGGGCGACCGCGTCCGCCGCGGCGACGTGCTGGCGGTGCTGGACGACCGCGACTACCAGGCCGAGGCGGCCGTCCGCGAGTCCCAGCTCGCCTGCGCCGAGCAGGCCCTCGTCCGCGCCCGGATCACCGCCGAGCGCGTCCGGGGCGAGGTCACGCAGGGGGTGGCCCTGGCCGGCCGGGACGTCGAGCAAGCCGGGGCCGGTCTCGACTCCGCCGCCAACGCCCTGGCCGTCACCCGCGTCCAGGTCGAGCAGGCCCGCCAGGCCGCCTCCGCCGCCCTCGGCGCCGCCCGCGCCGGCCTGGACGCGGTCGAGAAGGACTACCAGCGCATGGAAACCCTCTACCAGCGGGGATCGCTGGAGAAACGCAAGTACGACCAGGCCGTCGCCCAGCGGGCCGAGTTTCAAGCCAGGGTCGCGGTCGCCGAGGCCGACCTGGCCAAGGCGGAGGCCGGACTCCACCAGGTGACCATCGCCGAGAACCAGCTGCAGCAGGCGCGCGCGGCGAAGGCCAAGAGCGAGAACGGGCTGGCCCTGGCCCGGATCCGCGAGAAGAGCGCCCTGGAGGCCGACAACGCCGTCCGGGAGCTGGAGGCCCAGGCGGTCCAGGCCCGCAAGGCGCTGGACGCGGCCCGGCTCAAGCTGACCCACACCCGCCTCACCAGCCCCATCGACGGGGTGGTGGCCAAGAAGTTCGTCCAAGCCGGCGACTTCGTCTCGCCGGGGTTCCCGGTGTTCGCCGTCTACGACCAGGGCGACATCTACGTCACCGCCAACCTGGAGGAGAGCCGCTTCCGCCAGGTCCGGGTGGGCCAGGCCGTCGACATCGATGTGGACGCCTTCCCGGGCGAGCGTTTCACCGGCTGGGTGGTGGAGATCGGCGAGGCCGCCGGCTCCAAGTTCGCCCTGATCCCGCGGGACAACTCGGCGGGCGAGTTCACCAAGGTGGTCCAGCGCATCCCCGTCAAGATCCGGCTGGAGCGGGCGGGCGAACGACGCCTGCTGCCGGGCATGAGCGCCGAGATCGGCATCCGGACCGGATGGTAGGAATTGCGGATTGCGGATTAAGGACATTGATCTCAAATTTCAAATTTGAAATGGCGGATGGCGATCTGAGCGGAAAGATGCGGTGAATCGATCATGACGGGCAGCTCCAAGACAAATGAATCACGGCGCCAGGCAGTCCCCTCAACGGATTCGCCGCGCCAGGCGGCCGCCGCGCCGGACTCGCGCTATCGGGCGGTCGCCTCGGGGATCCTGATGCTGGGCATCTTCATGACCCTGCTGGACACCACCATCGTCGACATCGTCCTGCCCAAGATGATCTCCAGCCTCAACACCGACACCTTCGGCATCCAGTGGGTCATCATCGTCTACCTGATCGGCTCGGCCATCGCCATGACGACGGTCGGCTGGCTCGGCAGCTTCCTGGAGCACCGCCTGATCTACATCGCCGGGATGCTGCTCTTCACCGTGATGAGCATCTTCTGCTCCCGCGCCGCCTCCCTGGGCGAGATGGTGGCGGCGCGGCTGGTCCAGGGCATCGGCGAAGGCCTGGTGGTCACCATCGGGCTGACCATGATGTACAACCTCTTCCCGCCGGAGAAGCGCGGCGTGGCCACCGGCCTCTATGGCCTCGGCGCGATGATGGCCCCGGCCATCGGCCCGACGCTGGGCGGCCTGCTGACCGAACACTTCGCCTGGCCGTCGATTTTCTTCGTGAACCTGCCCGTCGGCGCGGCCGGCATCGCCGCCGCCTTCCTGCTGCTGCGGCGCGACCCGCCGTCCGGGCCGCGGGTGAAGCTCAACGTCGTCTCCTTCGTCCTGCTGACCGTGGCCCTGTCCACCCTGATCACCTTCCTGGCCAAGGGGCAGGAGAACAGTTGGCTCCAGTCGGACTTCATCGTCATGCTGATGGCGGCGTTCGGGCTGAGCGCCGTCCTCTATCTCTGGTGGGAGCTGCGCAGCCCCGACCCGCTGCTGGACCTGCGCTTGTTCCGGATCCGCAACTTCAGCCTGGCCGTGGGGGTGCTCTGCGGCGTGAGCTTCGTCGCCTACGGGGCGCTGCTGCTCGGGCCGCTCTACATGTCCCACCTGCGGGGCTACCCCACGCTGACGGCCGGCCTGATCATCCTGCCCCTCGGCATCCTGACGGCCATCTTCTCAGTGGTCGGCGGGCTGGTCTCGGACCGGCTGTCCCCCAAGTGGATCCTGCTGGCCGGCGTGATCGGCCTGGGGCTGGGCTGCTGGCTGCTGACTTCCCTCGACCTCTACACCTCCAAGTACACGATGGTCTGGTACTTCGTCCTCTTCGGCGTGCCCATGGGGCTCTGCTTCCCGCCGGCCCAGACGGTGGCGTTCGCCGACCTGCCGGAGTCCGGGGTGAACATGGGTTCGGGCATCACCAACGTCGCCCGTCTGGTGACCGGCTCCATCGCCACCTCCTTCTGCGTGACGGCGCTGGAGCGGGTCAAGGACAAGGCCTACGTCGGGATCGCCGCCAACGCCAGCTTCGCCCACCCGCCCGTCCTCGCGGCGTACCAGAAGCTGCAGGGCCTGCTGCACCGGGCGGGCGTGCCGGACCAGGGCATCCGGCCGCGGGCCCGGCTGGTGCTCGAGACCCTCCAGGAGGCCCTCGCCGCGGAGCTGTCCTTCCAGAACGGCTTCTACTGGCTGATGATCTTCGCCTTCGCCTCGGTGGGGTTCGTGCTCTTCATCCGCTGGCAGAAGGGCAGGGTCGCCCGGAAGGTGGCCGGGCACTGAGGCGGCCGCCGGATCAGGCGGATTTCCGCGGGAACCAGGGGATGAAGGCCGAGGTGGTGCGCTGGTACTGCCGGTAGTCCTCTCCGCGCGAGGCCAGCGCCTGCGCCTCGGTGGCGGGGATGCCGGTGACCCGCAGCAGGAAGAACAGCATCAGTGCCGGACCCAGCAGGGTCAGGCCCCACCACGGCCCGCCGGCCGCGATCAGCACGTAGGCCCACCAGTGCAGCCACTCGAAAAAGTAGTTGGGGTGGCGGGAGCAGCGCCACAGGCCGGCCCGGCAGGTCTTGCCCCGGTTGGCGGGATCGGCGCGGAAGGCGGCCAGCTGGCGGTCGGCCGTACCCTCGCCCAGGATCGCCGCCAGGGCGACCGCCACGCCGGCCAGGTCCAGGAAGGAGGGAAAGGGGCCGGGCCGGAGCATGGCCAGCAGGGGCGCGCCCGCGAAGAGCGCGGCCAGCAGCGCCTGGGCCTGGAAGAAGAAAAAGAAGTTGACCTGGGCCCGGCCGCCCCACTTCGCCCGCAGGGTCTGGTAGCGGCCGTCCTCGGCGCGGTGGCCCAGGACGCGCGTGGCCAGCAGATACAGCCCCAGCCGGAGCGACCACGCCGCCGACAGCGCGCCCACCATCAGGCGCCGGTCCGGCTCGCCCGGGGCCAGCGCGGCGCACAGGACCGCCGTGAGGCCGAAGCCGAACGTCCAGCCCACATCCACGACCGTGGCGTCGCGCTTCGCTCGCTGCACCAACCAGAGCAGCGCCATCAGGGCGCCCGAGGCCAGCCAGCCGATTCCCAGCAAGAGAATTCCGTTCATGGATCCCGCCTGTTTCCAAGATCAACACAACCGGATATGTAAAAGACGCTGCTGGCCGGGAATCCGATTCAGAATCAACGGGCGTTCCAGCCGCATCTCAGGCGGAGGCAATATGGCCCCGCGCGCATGCCGACTGGAAGCTGTCCGTTCCACCAGCTATCCGCGGGAGCGAGAAAGGGGGGACATTCGATGGCAACGAAAAAGTACCGCTATCTCATCGTCGGGGGAGGCATGACGGCGGAGGCCGCCGTCCGGGGCATCCGCGAGGTGGATCCCCGCGGCAGCATCGGCCTGGTCGGCGCCGAATCCCACGCCCCGTACAACCGCCCGCCGCTGTCGAAGGGCCTGTGGAAAGGGGATCCCGAAGCTGGCATCTGGCTGGATCTCGCCGCCGTCGGAGTGGACCTGGTCCTCGGCCGCCGCATCCGCCGGATCGATCCGGCCGGCAAGCGGGTGACCGACGAGCGGGGGATCCAGTACGCCTATGACCGTCTGCTGCTCGCCACGGGCGGTTCCCCGCGGCGGCTGCCCTTCGGCGGGGACCGGATCATCTACTATCGGACCCTCGACGACTACCGGCGGCTGCGTGGAACGACCGGCCCGGGAAAGCGCTTCGCGGTCATCGGCGGCGGCTTCATCGGCGGCGAAGTCGCCGCCGCCCTCGCCATGAACCGGCAGTCCGTCACGATGATGTTTCCCGAGGAGGGAATCGGCCGGAGGGTGTTCCCCCGGGACCTCTCCCTCTTCCTCAATGAGTATTTCCGGGGGCGGGGAGTGGACGTCCGGCCGGGGGCCGCCGTCGACGGGCTGTTGGCACAGGACGGCACCATGACCATCCGGCTGGCCGGCGGGGGAGAAATCCCGGCGGACGGCGTGGTGGCCGGCATCGGGATCCAGCCGGACGTGGAACTGGCACGGGACGCCGGGCTGGCGGTCGACAACGGGATCGTCGTGGACGAGACCCTGCAGACCAGCCATCCGGACATATACGCCGCCGGCGACGCGGCCGCCTTCCCAAGTGCCGCACTGGGCCGCCGCGTCCGGGTAGAACACGAGGACGCCGCCCGAACCATGGGCGCCGCCGCCGGGCGGGCCATGGCCGGCCAGCCGGCGCCGTACCGCCACCTGCCGTCATTCTATTCCGACCTGTTCGACCTGGGCTACGAGGCGGTGGGGCTGCTGGACTCCCGGCTGGACACCGTCGCCGACTGGAGGGAGCCATTCCGGGAAGGCGTGGTCTACTACCTGGAGGCGGGCCGCGTGCGCGGCGTGCTCCTGTGGAACGTCTGGGGGCAGGTGGACGCCGCCCGGCGCCTCATCGAATCGGCGGAACTGTTCGAGCCGGGCGACCTGCGGGGGCGCCTGCCGGCCTGATCGCTTCCGGAGAGCGGCCGGGTTCCTGCGGTTTCCGCTCGGGGAACCACGTGCCCCGAGCCGGCACTCCGCCAGGAGGCGGAAAGAAAAAGAACGAAAAAGTGCCAGGCTCTGTCACAACAGAAGAACGAAAAAGTGCCAGGCTCTGTCACAACAGGATCGATTCCTGGATCCTGCCACGATCCCGGATGGCAGCCCGTCGGTATAATTATATTTGCTTCTGTTTCAGCAAGTTACGGGCGACAATCACCACCATGAGAATACTCATCGCCGTGACGGTGCCAGGCTCCATCACGGCTCCGCCACGGGTCCGCTGGGAAAAGGGCCCTAGGGGCAGCGGGCCCCTGTGAAACGTCTGGGGGCGGGTGGACGCCGCCCGGTGCTTCATCTAAGCCGCCAGACTTTTCGACCCGGGCGACCTCCGGGGACGATTGCCGGCTTAATCACTTCTGGAGGGCGGCCAGGTTTTCGTTCAACTTCTGCTCGGGGAGCCAGGCACCCCGGACCATCACCCCGCGGGGACGCTCCAGGCCGATGAGATCCTGCAGGGGATTCCCCTCCACCAGCAGCAGGTCCGCCCGCTTCCCCACGGTGGCGGTCCCGAACTCGCCCCGCTTCCCCAGAAATTCCGCCGGACGGACGGTCGCCGCCTGCAGCGCCTCGTAGGGCGTGAATCCGCTTTCGCGTAGCTGTTGGAGCTCCCAATGCAGGGACACGCCAGGCGGCACCATGGGCACGCCCATGGCGTCGGTGCCCGCCATCATCGGCACTCCCTCGCGGTGGAGGGCCGCCGCCAGCTTCCGGGTGAAGACCGGGTAGTCGTGCATCAGGGCCGCCAGCCAGGGCGGCAGGGGCGGGCCGGCTTCCCGCCACTCCTGTTGAAGCCCGGGGGGAAGGGCGCGGAAGGCCGGCGTGGAAGTGACCCGGCCCGTCCCGGCATCCGAAATGTCAATCAGGTTATCGTACAGCACCAGGGTGGTCTGGACCCAGATCCCGGCGCGCTTGCAGTCCGCCGCCACCTGCCGGATCCCGGCGTCGGTGCACCGCCAGACCAGCGGCACCCACCAGGTCAGGGTGAAAGCCAGGACCAGCGCGGCCAGGATTGCCGCCGTCGCCGTCAGCCGGGAAAAGAGACGCCCGCCGCCGTGCCGCCACGCACGGACTAGGTAGAATCCACCGGCCACGGTCAGCGCCGCCAGTGTGAAGCCCAGCAGGGTCATCACCAAGAGCATCCAGATGCGGCCGAACAGCGGCCCGCCGGGAACCAGGGGGATCCAGGCCGCCAGCGTCAGGACCGCCGCCAGCAGGGCAAATCCGGCCAGGCGGCGCGCCCGGCCGAGCTCCGGCGGCCGCTCCGGCTTCGGGCGGCGGCGCAGCCGGCGCACCCCCGCCGCCAATCCCCACCCCGCCAGGACGGCCACCAGCGCCAGCAGACTGATCGCCGACGCCATGGCGTAATCACCCGTGCGGCGTACGGGGAAAAAGTACAGCGGGTTGAATTCGCCGATGTGCGCCAGCGACTGCCCGGACCGGAGCGCCGCTTCGAGGCCCAGGTTGTACGGCCCGTGGCCCAGGATGGGAATCCCGGCGCGGTGGGCGGCTTCGTTGACGCGCTCGTAGGTCGGCCGGTCCATCCAAGTGGTGGTGGCGTACCCGCCGGTCTTCTCATCGATCACCTGGTGGAGCTTGATCATGTCGTAACCGGCCTTGACCTGGGCCGCCACCTCGCGCTCCGCCTCCGCGGGGGTGCGCACGCGGGGTTCCTGGACGAACTCCCCGGAGTTGTACAGGTTGGGCGCCAGCAGCTCCCCTGCCCGGATGCGCCGCTGCTGGTCAAGATTCTCCGGCAGCCCCCGCAGGTTGAAGACCGTGGTGACGCCGTAGGCCAGGTAGATGGGCGCGTCTCCGAAATCCGGCCGCGCTCCCACCAGCGGATCGAGGTGGACGTGGGCGTCCGTCAGGCCGGGCATCAGGTAGAGGCCGGTCCCGTCGATGACCTCCGCCCCCTCCGGCACGGGCGTGGAGGCCGTCGGGCCCGCCGCGGCGATGCGTTCTCCCCGGACAACCACCGTCTGGTCGGGCAACACCGCCTCCCGGTCCATGGGCACCAGCTGCACGTGGATGAAAGCCATCACCTTCTCCGCCAGCTCTCCCCGTCCTGCTGCGTGGGGATCGGCCAAGCCGACCCGTCCCGCCGCCGGAGATGCCGCCGCGAGCCAGGGCAGGAGAACCGCCAGGCAAATGATTCTTGAGCGCATCGTCCGCTCCAATCCGCAAGATATTTACAAAAACGAAGGGACCGCCGCGAAAAGTTGCATTCCGGGAGAAGGGTCCAGCCGGGCCGGCGGGAGGCGGCCGGCCCCGGGGGCTGCTTCAGGCTCCGGCAGTCTCCGCCGGAACGGTCTTGAGGGCATCCTCCCGGGTGTCGAAGATGGGCATGACCCGGTCGAGCTTGGACACCACGAAGATCTCGCGGATACGCGGGTTCAGGGAGAAGAGGCCGAAACTGCCGCCGCCGTCCCTCTTCATTTTCAGGAGCAGCATGAACAGCCCCAGCCCCACGCTGCTGATGTATTCGAGCTGCCGGCAGTCCAGGAGCAGGTGCGGCGCGGCGGCGACCGAGACCAGCATCCGCTTCTTGGCGTCCTCGGTCGTGAGGGAATCGAGCCGGCCGACGAGTTCCAGCATGATCAGGTTGCCCTTGCGCTCCTCCCGGATTTCCATCGGCTCACTCCTTTGGCTGCAGTTTCTTTCTCAGGGTCAGCACGTTGCGTCCGCCGTCGCGCCGATAGGCCACGTCGTCCATGAGGGTCCGGATCAGGTGGATCCCCAGGCCCCCGATCCGCCGTTCCTCGAGCGGCGCGTCGAGATCGCCCACGGGCGCCTGCAACGGATCGAAATACCGGGCATCGTCCTCGATCACCGCCGTGACGGCGCCACCTGACGATTCCAGCCGGATCGTGACCTCGTGGCCCCCCTCCGCCGGGTAACCATGCCGGACGATGTTGGTGAACACTTCTTCCAGGACCAGGGTGAGGACGTAGGCCTCATCCTCCGACACGTCGCACCGGCGGTTGAACGCCGCCAGCCGATCGAACAGGACGCCGACCTCCTGCAGGCGGTTCTCCAGCGTGAATGTCATTGACTCCGTGACGCGGATGGGCGTGACTCCTTGCGTGATCGGATCCTCGGATTTGATTGCTATTATACCAGATCCAACCGCCCCCCTCCGGCGGGTTTCTCCCCGCGAACCGGTCCCGAAAGAGCACCGCGCAGGTTCCGCTGTAACCAATTACAAATACGGTATATATGCTTGACTTCCCGGTCCCGTCCGCATATACTGTTTATCAAGTTCATCTTGCATTCAACACAACGCGGCGCCTCGGTCTCTCCAGGGAGGCATCCGCATGCACGAAGTCGGCGAGCAGTTTTACATCTACATCCGGTCGTCCTTCGGCGAGCGGGAGAAGTCCGCGCTCTACGATTACATCTGGAAGAACTACCGCCGCCGGGTCGCCTTCTACATTTCCAGCCTGGTGCCGCCCCAGCACCCGTATTTCGACGACCTGGTCCAGGAAGTGCTGCTCAAGGTCTACCACAACCTCCACACTTTCAACCCGCTGAATTCCTTCAAGGCCTGGCTCTACACCATCGCCCGCCACCACTGCCTGGATTTCCTGAAGGCCCGGGGCGAGAAGATCGAGCGCGCCGCCGCCCGCCCGGACGTGGAATCGCTGCAGAGCCCCGCCAACCCCGAGACGCTGTCCTACCAGCACGAAATCCTCGACCGGATCGACGGCTTCATCCACGGCCTCGACCCCCTGGACCAGGAGATCTCCTACCTGCGTTTCTACGAGAACCTGAAGTACCGGGACATCGGCCGGGTGGTCCATCTCAACGTCAACACCGTCAAGTGGCACGTCCACCAGATCAAGACTCGGCTCAAGGAGCACCTAGCCGGCTGAGGACGCCCCTCCCCGGCAAACCGGGGCTGCCCCCCCCTCGCAAACGCAAAATTTATTCACTCGCCCAACCTTCCGACAATTTCGTCGTCTATGTGGGCAAAACCACCAGGTGCCTTATGAACATCGAGAAACAACTCAGAAAATATTACCGGACAAAATTGCCCCAGGAGGGAGTCATGTCTAAGAAACACTATTATTTCGGGGGGATCGCGGCGGTCGCCGCCGTGGTCGTGATCTACCTGGCCTTCTTCTACCCGTGGCCGAAGTCGACCTCGCCGGAGGAGGCGGCCGGGACCATCGGCGGGGTGCAGAAAGCGGACAAATTCCGCACCGAGCAGATCACCGACAAGGACGTCCTGCTGCAGAACACCGAGGTGCAAGCCCTGCTCCAGAACGACCAGGTCCAGAAGTTGGTCCAAGACAAGGATTTCCAAAAACTGATGAAGAACGACGCGTTCCGGCAGGCTCTCACCAGCGATGCGTTCCGTCAGGCCATGAACAGCGACGCGTTCCGGATCGCTCTGGCCGATCCGGCGTTCCGTCAGGCCATGGCTAGCGACGCTTTCCGGCAGGCCATGTCATCTGACGCCTTCCGGCAGGCCATGAGCAACGACGCCTTCCGCGCCGTCATGTCCACCGCGGCATTCCGGCAGGCCGCGGAGAGCGGCGCCTTCCGGCAAGCCGTTTCGGCTGACGCCTACAAGCAGGCCATGGCCAACGATGCCTACAAGCAGGCTTTGAGCAGCCCCGCCTTCCGGCAGGCCCTGACCAGCGACGCTCTCCGCCAAGCCATGAACAGTGACGCTTTCCGGATCGCCATGTTCAGCGATGCCTTCCGCGCGGCCCTGGCCAGCGACGCCTTCCGCGCCGCGATGGGCAACGACGTTTTCCGGACGGCGTTGAACAGCGACGCCCTTCGGACCGCCTTGAGCAGCGATGCGTTCCGGGTCTCGCTCTCCAACGACGCCTTCCGCTCGGCGATGACCAGCGACGCGTTCCGCAATGCAATGAATGAAACTGCTTTCCGGAACGCCCTGGCCAACGACGCCTTCCGCGCCGCGATCTGCAGCGATGCGTTCCGGGCTGCATTCTCCAACGACGCGTTCCGCAGCGCCCTGTCCAGTGACGCCTTCCGCGCCGCCTTCTCCAGCGAGGCGTTCCGGCAGATGCTGGCCAACCCGGCGTTCCGTCAGGCGCTTTCCAGCGACGCTTTCAAGCAGGTCGCCAACACCGAAGCCTACCGCCAGGCGATGACCAACGCCGCATTCAAGAATGCCGTGGCGAACGACGCCTTCCGCGCCGCCCTAGCCAGCGACGCCTTCCGTGCGGCCCTGGCCAATGACGCCTTCCGCGCCGCCCTGGCCAATGACGCCTTCCGCGCCGCCCTGGCCAGCGATGCGTTCCGCGCCGCCCTCTCCAGCGACGCCTTCCGCGCCGCCCTGGCCAGCGACGCCTTCCGTGCCGCCCTCTCCAACGATGCCTTCCGCGCCGCCCTGGCCAATGACGCGTTTCGTGCGGCCTTGTCCAGCGACGCTTTCCGCACCGCCCTCTCCAGCGATGCGTTCCGCGCCGCCCTCTCCAACGACGCCTTCCGTGCCGCCCTGGCCAGCGACGCCTTCCGTGCCGCTCTGGCCAACGCGGCGTTCCGCCAGGCGCTTTCCAGCGACGCGTTCCGGCAGGCCTTGTCCAGCGACGCCTTCCGTGCCGCCCTCTCCAACGATGCCTTCCGCGCCGCCCTGGCCAATGACGCCTTCCGCGCCGCCCTGGCCAGCGACGCCTTCCGTGCCGCCCTGGTCAACGACGCCTTCCGTGCCGCTCTGGCCAACGACGCCTTCCGCGCCGCCCTGGCCAATGACGCCTTCCGCGCCGCCCTGGCTACTGACGCGTTTCGTGCGGCCTTGTCCAGCAACGCCTTCCGCACCGCTCTATCCAGCGATGCGTTCCGCACGGCCTTGAACAATGACGCTTTCCGCGCGGCGCTGAACGCCGACGCCTTCCGGACGACAGGCGAATGAGCCGGTCTGGCAGCCTGGCATGTCAGGAGCAGCGCCGCCTTCCCGCCACGCCGGGGAGGCGGCGCCATCCTGTTCCCCGACGCAAGGACGCAACGGCTGGCGCGGCGTCGCCAGCGAACCGGTTCCCGGCGCTGGCCATGTATTGAAACATGCTATAATTACGGCAATTATCAACCATTCGTCTTAAAGAGGGGGACCGGCATGAAACCTAGAATCCGGGTATTCCTCTTTCTGCTGGCATCCTTCACGGCGGTTGTGCCCGCGCAGTTCAAACTTTATGAGACAAAGGACTTGCGGTTGATCTACTTCGGCGACGCCCAGTCCTATGTGGCGCTGCACGTCGCGCGCTGCTATGAGAACACCCTCCGCTTCGAGAGCCGGTTGTTCGAGTATGACACCCCGGAGAAGACGTTCATCCTCCTGCACGACTTTAACGATTACGGCAATGCCGGCGCGGGAGTCACCCCGCGGAATCATATCTCCCTGGGCATCGCCCCCCTGAGCTACGCCTGGGACATCTCGCCGGCGAACGAACGGATGAACTCCACCCTCAACCATGAACTGGTCCACCTCATCACTCTGGACCAGGCCGCCGCCAGCGATCGCTTCTTCCGGCATGTGTTCTTCGGGAAAGTCCGCCCGGATTTCGCCGATCCCCTGACCCTGATCTATGGCTACCTGACCACCCCGCGCCGCTTCAGCCCGCGCTGGTATCAGGAGGGGATCGCGGTCTTCATGGAGACCTGGATGGCCGGGGGGCTGGGCCGCACACTCGGGGCCTATGACGAAATGGCCTTCCGGACGATGGTCAAAGAACAGGTCACGATGTACGACCGCGTCGGCCTGGAGTCTGCCGGGACCCGGATCGACTTCCAGGTTGGCGCCAACGCCTACATGTACGGCACGCGCTTCTACAGCTACCTGGCTCTCCAGCACGGCCCGGAAAAGCTGATCCAATGGACCTCGCGGAAGGATGGGAGCAAGGCTTATTTCGCGTCGGCCTTCCGGCAGGTGTACGGCCAGTCCCTGGACGACGCCTGGAATGAGTGGTTGCGGTGGGAGAGAGGATTCCAATCGGCCAACCTGGCCCGACTGGCCGAGAATCCCATCACGCCGGACAAACCCATCACACAGCAGAGCCTCGGCTCCGTCTCCCGGACGTGGTACGATCCGGACCGCCGCGAGATTTACGTGGCCGTCAACTACCCCGGGCAGGTCGCCCACATCGCCGCCCTCGGCCTGGAGACGGGCCAACTCCGCAAGATCTCCCTCGTCAAGGGGCCGGCCCTCTACTATGTGACCGCCCTCGCCTATGACCCCGCCGGCAAGACGCTGTTCTACACCACGGACAACAACGACTGGCGGGACTTGGTTCAGGTGGATCCCGCCTCTGGGAAATCACGCCACCTTATGAAGGACTGCCGCCTTGGCGACCTGGCTTGGAGCGCCGCCGACAAGTCCCTGTGGGGCGTCCGGCACTTCAACGGCATCTCCACCATCGTGCGGATCCCGCCGCCCTACACCGAGTGGAACCAGGTCTACTCGTGGCCCTACGGAAAAGACCTCTATGACATCGACGTGTTGCCCGACGGGCGCTGGCTGGTCGGCGCGCTCACCGAGATCAACGGCAACCAGTCCCTCATCCGCATGGAGGTGCCAAAGCTGCTCACGGGCGACTCATCTTTCGAGGTCTTGTCCGGCTTCGAGAACAGTTCGCCCGCCAATTTCGTCTTCTCGCCCGACGGGCGGTATCTGTACGGCTGCTCGTACTACTCCGGCGTTTCCAACATCTACCGGTACGACCTGGAGGCAAAGGACGTCGTCGTCCTGAGCAACACCGACACCGGACTCTTCCGCCCCATTCCCCTCACCGACGGCCGGCTGCTGGCGTTCCGGTACACCACCGGGGGCTTCCTGCCCGTCCTGATCCCCTCCCAGCCGATCGACAAGGTGAACGCCATCACGTTTCTGGGCCAGGAGGTCGTCGAAAAATACCCGGTCCTCAAGGAATGGCAGGCGGGGTCCCCAGCGGCCATCGACCTCGATTCGATGAAGACTTACGAGGGCTCGTACCGGCCTTATCAGCTCCTGCGGCTGCAGTCCGCCTACCCCATCGCCGAAGGATACAAGGTCTACCCTGCCGTGGGGTGGCGATTCAATTTCTCCGATCCCATCGGCTTGCGGAGCCTGGATTTCAGCGCCTCGTACTCCCCCAGCACCGACCTGGCCGCCAACGAGCGCCTGCACCTCCGGCTGAACTTCGCCTTTTCCAACTTCAAGTTCGTCGCCACATACAACCGCGCGGACTTCTACGACCTGTTCGGGCCCACCAAGACCGGCCGGAAGGGCGAATCCTTCGAGGTGCACTACAAGAAGAATTTGATCTACGATGAACCCAGCCGCTTCATGGACATCAGCGCGTTCGGCGCCGGCTACTTCCACATGGACACCCTGCCCAACTACCAGAACATCGCCGCCCCGTCCCACACCCTCTACAGCCTGGGGGTGCGGTACAACTACAAGTTCATGACCAGCTCCCTCGGCGCCGTGGATTACGAAAACGGCTACCAATTCCAGGCCATTTTCTCCGCCAACTTCGCCAACGGCAATTTTTACCCGCGCCTCTACAGCGCATTCGACTACGGCTTCCAGCTTCCCCTCCGGCACTCGTCCATCTGGCTGCGCAGCGCCGCCGGCTTCAGCACCGGCGCCATCGAGGACTCGTTCGCCAACTATTACTTCGGCGCCTTCGGCAACAACTGGGTGGACTACAATCCCCAGCGGCGGTTCCGGGAGGTCTACGCCTTCCCGGGCGTGGACATCGACCAGATCGGCGGGAGGAACTTCGGCAAGGTCACCGCGGAGTGGACCCTGCCGCCTGTGTTCTTCCGCCGCGTCGGCCTCCCCACCTGCTATGCCAGCTGGGCAGGGGCAACCCTCTTTACAGGTTTCCTCGCCACAAACATGGACCATGCCCCGGAGAGGCAGGAATGGGCAGACGTGGGCGCCCAAATGGACGTGCGGTTCGTGGTGATGTCCAACATGAACTTTACCCTCTCGTTCGGATACGCCCGGGCCTTCCAGAAACACGGTTCGCCGGCGGACGAGTGGATGGTCTCGCTGCGGATCCACTGACCATGCCCATCGTTGCGAAAATCGTCATCGGCGTCCTGCCCGTCCTCCTCTTCCTGGCCGCGCTCTCCTGGCTGGACAACTACCGGCTGGTCCGGCTGCGCTCCGTGCTGATGGCCATCGGGGTGGGGGCCGCCGTGGCCGTGGGGTGCATGTACGTTGCCGGCCTCGTCCTGGAGGGTGGGCGGGTCAGCCTTCCGGCTTACTCCCGCTACCTCGCGCCGCTGCTCGAGGAGACCGGCAAGGCGCTGCTCATCGCCGTCCTAATCCGCTGCCGGCGGATCGGCTTCATGGTGGACGGGGCCATCCTGGGCTTCGCCGTCGGCGCCGGTTTCGCCACGGTGGAGAACGTCTACTACCTCTGGAACCTGCCGGGGGCGCAGATGCTGACCTGGGTCGTCCGCGGGCTGGGCACGGCGGTGATGCACGGCGGCACCACCGCCATCATGGCCATCCTGTCCGCCACGCTGGCGGAGCGCCGGGGCCGGGGCACGCTCGGCTACTGCCTGCCGGGCCTGGCCGTGGCCGTGGTGCTCCATTCGGTCTTCAACCACTTCCTTCTCGGGCCCATCCACTCCACCCTGCTGGTGCTGGTGGTCCTCCCCGCCCTGATGGTGGTCTGCTTCGTCCGCAGCGAGCGGGCGCTCCGGAAGTGGCTGGACACCGGCTTCGGCACCGACGCCGAGCTGCTGGAGATGATCCGGACCGGAACCGTGCTGTCGTCGAAGATCGGCCAGTACCTGCAATCGGTGATCGACCGGCTGCCCGGCGAGATCCAGGCCGACATGCTCTGCTACCTGCGCCTCTACGTGGAGCTTTCCATCCAGTCGAAAGTGAGCCTGCTGCTGCAGGAAACCGGCCTGGAATCCCCCGCCGATCCCGAGGTCCGGGACAAGTTCACCGAGCTGCGCTTCCTGGAGAGGCACATCGGCGCCGTCGGCATGCGCATCTTGTCACCCCTGCTGCACACCAGCCCGCGGGACCTCTGGCAGCTCCACCACCTCAAGGGTGAGACGCCCGCCTAGTCTTTTTTTTCGTGCTCGTGCTCGTCATCGTCATCGTAATCGTGCTCGTGCTCGTAATCGTTATCGGATCAAGAAATTCGCGCAGACGCGCAGAGAACGCAGCCTCCTCGTGGGCACAACCTGGCCGCCGGCAAGCGTGAGGTGCCCCGACCGGCAGGGAGGGGCGCGAGGGGGCCGCCGCCGAGATGCCGGGAGTGCGCCGCACGACTCTGTTTACTCTCCCTGGCGCGTCTCGATCTCCTCCAGGGTGAGGAAGCATGGTGTTGGCTGGATCTGACGGCAGAGGCGTAAATCTGCGAAGAAAACTGGATGGAATTGTGTCGCCCGGCCGGTGATCCCGGTGACTGCCCCCTTGCTCCCTCCCTGCCGGTCGGGGTACCTCCGGCGTGCCGGTGGTCGCATTTTGCCATTTGCAATACTTGATCCAGGATATCGCGCCGAGACGCGGGGTGCCACGGAGTACGAAGGAGTGCTGAGGTGTCGTCCGCACGCCGTGGCTCACGCCGTCCCCGGCGCGTGGGGATTGTGAAAGATCCGACCAGCCTGACGAATGCCTGGAGGTCGCGAGCTGCGTTTCGCGGGCGTCGGGTGTGCAATGCGTGCCGCGGCCGGGGCCGCGGCGTACGCCGGTGCTCCCGCGCCGCTTCGCCCCACCGCCGATTCGCCGATTCGCCTACTCCCCCTCGTACGGCTCGTCCGGCGGGTACTTCTTCTCCAGCGCCTTGAATCGGGGGTGCGGCAGGAGCGGTTTGAATTCCGGCTCGAGTTTGATCATGTTGATGTTCTCAAACGGCGCGGGTTGGCTGAAATAGTACTCCAGCTGGTCCAGGGCCAGGTCGTTTTCCCCGAACCGGGCGGCAATCACCGCCAGATCGTATACGCTTTGAAAGTGGTTATCGGCGTCCCTCTCCCGCGGGACCATCTCCACGACTTCTCTGGCCAACCGGATGGCCTCCTCTTTTCGGCCCAAGCCGCGCATGATTTCTCTGCGGGTGGCCAGCAGGCGCGCTTCCTGGCCCTTGCCCCGCCGCTCCTGCTCCAGCTTCTCCAACTGCCGCAGCGCCTCGGCGTACGCCGCCCGCGCCTCTTCCTTCCGGCCCATCCCGTCCAGTCCACGGCCTACCCACACGGCCTTTAAGGGAATCTCAAACTCAAAGCCGGTCTCATCTATAATGTCCTCGAGAGTGCGGACATGCTCCAGAAATCGCTCGTACCGAGCGGTCCAGTACAGATAGCGAACATAAGAATATCGTTTTTGCGCCTTCTGCCGCAGAGTGGGCGGCAGGCTGTCCAGGTATCTCACCGCCTTCGCGGGGTCGCCATCCCGCCGGACGTAGATCCACGCCATCTGCATGTAAGGAACTTCGGAATTCTTCGCCTCCTGATCCACGGCCATGGCCCGCTTCGCAGTCCGTTCGGCGTCGGCGTAGCGCTGGCACCGGATATAGTTGAGGCCCAGTATACAGTGGGCATACCAATATGTTGGGTGGAGTTCGACAAGCCGTGCCATGTACCGGAGCCCTTTATTGAATTTTCCCTGACCCATGGCCCATAGGCCGAGATTGGACAAGATGTTCGTATCACCCGGACAGCCCCGCTCGGCCAGGAGGGTTTCCTTCTCGGCCAGCTGGCAGTCGCCTTTGAAGCGGGCATACCACGCGCCTAACGCCATGTGATAATACGGGTTGTCCGGCTCCAGCTTACCCCACTTCTGCAAGGCCCCCCAGGCCAGCGCCGCCCGCCGCTCGCTGCGGTCACCAAAAAAATATAGGAACCTGTCGTGGACAATATACTGGCCAGCAAAAGCATACCAGAATCCCGGATCCAGCGCGGCTGCCTTTTCGTAAAACTTCAACGCCTCGTCGAGGTTCAAGGCGGTTGTCTTTTCCAGCTTTTCGTTGCCCTTCATATAGCTATCGTACGCCGCGGTGTTCCGGGTGTAGACCGGCTCGCCACCCTTGTCCCTGAAACCCTGCCACGCCCCGTCTACCAGCTTCACCACCATCGCCGCGCCCACCTTCTCCGCGATGATCGACTGCTTCCCCAGGAGGTCCGCCGCCGTCTCGTCGTACTGCTCGGTCCACAGATGCATCCCGTCCGCGACCCGGATCAACTGGGCCGTCACCCGGATCCGCTCCGCCCCCGCCGCCCCGCCCTGCCACCGCACCGACCCCTCCAGCAGGTAGTCCACCCCCAGCTCGGACGCGATCTGCGGCGCTTTCTTCTTTGTCGCCTTGTACTCTTCCACGCTGGTCCGCGCCGCCACGCTCAGCCCGTATACCTGCGCCAGCCGGCCGGTGATCTCCTCCGTCACACCGTCCGCCACGTATTCCTTGTCCGGTGCCCCCAGGTTCGCAAACGGCAGCACCGCCAGCTTCACCCGCACCGGCCGCCACGGCTTCTCCGTCACCCGCCACGGCGACCAGAGGTACACGCTGACGGCCGCCGCAGCCAGGAGCAGGACCGCGGCGACCCAGGCGGGCCAGCGCTTCCAGAGCGGCCGCTTCATCGGCACCGCCGCCGCCTCCGCCACCGGCGACGGGCCCGTCGCCGGCGACGGTGTCGCCGGACCGCCCGCGACGATCCGCCCCACCCCCCGCAGGTCCACCGCCAGGTCCGCCAGCGTCTGGTACCGCTCCGCCGGGTCCTTCGACAGCGCCTTGGCAATCACCCCGTCCAACTGGATCGGCACTCCCGTCCGCAGCCCCGTCAGCGGCTCGGGATTCTCGTTCAGGATGCCGTACATCACCGCCTGCGGGTACTCCGCCGCAAACGGCGGCCGCCCCGCCACCATCTCGTACAGCACCACCCCCAGCGACCATACGTCCGTCCGGGCGTCGGTGGGCTCCCCCCGTGCCTGCTCCGGCGACATGTACCCCGCCGTCCCCAGCGTCGTCCCCGTTCGCGTCACCGCCGAACCGGCCGCCAGCTTCGCCAGCCCGAAGTCCAGCACCTTCACCAGCCCTTCCACCGTCAGGAAAAGGTTCGCCGGCTTCACGTCCCGGTGCACGATCCCCCGCCCGTGCGCGTGCGCCAGCCCCGCCGCCGCCTCCAGCGCGATCCGCAGCGCCTCCTCCAACGGCAGCGGCCCCCGGGCGATCCGGTCCCGCAGCGTCTCCCCGGTGTAGCAGGCCATGGCGATGAACAGCCGCTCATCTTCGACCTCGCCGACTTCGTAGACCGTGCAGATGTTGGGGTGGTCCAGGGCCGCGGCGGCCTCCGCCTCGTGCAGAAACCGCCGCTTCGCCTCTGCGTCCCGGCACAGCTCGGGAGGCAGGAACTTCAGGGCGACGGTCCGCTTGAGCTTGGTGTCCTCGGCCTGGAAGACTTCGCCCATCCCGCCCGCCCCGAGCCGCCCGGTGATCCGATAGTGGGATACGGTCCGCCCGATCATGGCACTCCCCTGAATCGCCCCGATTGTGGAATCAGCCTCTGCAATTCGTTGGGAATATTATACTCCAATGAGTGTGCTGGGGTTCGGGACTTGGGGGAGGGGACAAGGCTCCCGTTCGGGCTCGTGCTCGTGCTGGTAATCGTAATCGTAATTGGATCAAGAAGTTCGCGCAGAGGCGCAGAGAACGCAGCCTCCTCATGGGCACAATTCGGCCACCGGCAAGCGGGAGGTATCCCAGAGTCGTCCCGGGTACAACCTGGCCGCCAGCAAGCGTGAGGTACCCCGACCGGCAGGGAGGGGCGCGAGGGGCCCGACGCTGGAATCGGGGCAGGGCGAAACAATTCCATCCACCCGGCAGGGTGAATTCACCGCGGGCGAGTATGTGGTGCAGCGAGCGCCTGAGGATGTGTCGCAACTCCAGGCATTCACGCCGACCAGCCCGGAAGGCGCCTTAGAATAGCCCCATGCGTCAGAGGCTGTGTCGCAAAGGCCAGATGGCCCGCAGGGCCAGCCGTTGAGAGCCCAGGGTGAGCGAAGCGAGACCTGGGAAAGGGCGGAGTCTCGATCGACCCATACATCCCCGCCCTCGCCCTGCAGGGGCGGCCGATAATCGAATCTCACCTATTTGCTTGCCACCAGTGGCTCAATCGCTCTGCATCTCCCGACATGGGATCTCGATCGCCTTTTCAAGGCTCTTGGGATCGATCCGGACTCCCTACTCCCAGGGCTCGCTGCGCTCGCCCCGGGCTCTCAATGGCTGGCCCTGCGGGCCCAAAGTCGCCGCCGGCGGCGGCGACGTCCGGCGGGAATCATCGAGGCGCCGGCAGCCGCACCCGCTTCTTGTAGTCGATGCGGACTTCCGGCGGGGGCGCTCCGGCCTCCGCTGCACCTGCGTTCACCGCCCGGACCTCGAGGGCGTACGATTTGCCGGGGGACAGGGAACGGGCGTCGCAGCCCAGGACGCAGGTGGCGTGGATCCGCCGCAGCAGCTCCGCCAGGCTGCTGGACACGCCCGACAGGCTCAGCGGGAAGGCCGCTGCGCCGCCGGTCTCGCGGGCGATCTCCAGGATGGCGCCCTCGTAGGTCCGGCGCATCTTCTCATCGTCGCCCTGGTCCCGGGACGAGACGCGGGCCTTGATGTCGTTGTTGGTCTGGGCGCTGGAGGCGGTGGCCACGGTTTCGCCGGTGATGTTCTCCGAGGACCGGTTCGCGCTCTCCACCACGCCTGGGTCGATGTCGGTGCCGTCCGCGGCGGTGCTGCCCCGCAGGACTTGGGCCTGGGCCTGGGATGCGGCCGAGGGCAGGCGCAGCACGTAGATCGGGGCGTAGAAACCCTGCAGCTGCGCCTTGATGCGCTCCACCTCGGTGGTGAAGTCCGACGAGGAGAAGCGCCGCCGGTAGCCGAAGATATCGCTGTCGGTGACATAGAGCGTCGCCACCCGCATGGGGAAGCGCTCGAAGATCCGGTCGCTCTTCTCCTCGAGGCTCTCCACGTTCTCCAGGAAGCCCGGGCGGCCGGTGATGTCGTAGTTGCGGACCGCCTGGGTGAGGAGTCGGGGGTCCCGGGTGTTGTTCTGCACGACCCGGATGCCGTCGTTGACCGTGACCACCATCACCTGGACGTTGGGCGGCAGGTCGGCCACGAACGCGGCCAGCTCGTCCCGGAGCGTGTCGATCCAGGTGAGGTTGCCGGTGGTGTCGAGCGCCAGCACGATGAGGACGGGGCTGTCCGGCCCCCAGTAATGGGTGCGGGGCAGCGCCGTGTCCCCCAGGTTCACGCGGAAGTCCACCCCGGGCATGTCCGTTGCGGGCTGGCCGTGCTCCCCGAGCAGGCAGACCGGGACCTTGATCACCGGCGGCGACTGGGCCCCCGCGCCCGCCGCCAGCAACAGGACTAGAACCGCGGGAAAGACGACATGGACCAGCGATTTCGACGCTCGCATCGGCGCCCTCCTCGGGCGGGGTTCGGCGGCCGGCCGGTTGGCGCAGCCGCCGGTCTTATTGTACCAGATCGCCGGCAGGCCGGACCGGCTTTGTTGAATCGTCCGGGAGGACCGATTCATCTGATCCTCTCCACCTCCCCGAGGGATCCGCGACGGCACAGAGATTCGTTTTCCGCGCCCCCCACTTGTGGTAGGCTGGAGTTTACAAATTTGACCGGGCAACAGGATCGAAGACCATGGGACATACCGATAAATCGCTCTCCGCCGATCTGCAGGCCCTGCGGATCGACAAGAAGCCACGCCCCGGCCGTCCCCGCCGACGCGCCGGCCGCTGGATCGCCGCGATCTTCGTCCTCCTGGCCGCCGCGTGCGCCGGGTATTTCCTCCTGCGTCCCGGCACGACTGGTCCGGCGACGGCGCCCGCGCAGGCGGCCGCCCCCGCCCCGGCCCCCACGGCAGGACCGGGCGAACCGGCGCCGGTGCTGACAGCCGGGGGGTACATCATCGCCCGCCGGCAGGTGGAGGTGGCTTCCAAGATCACCGGCCGCGTGATGGCGATCGGCGTCGACGAGGGGGACTTCGTCCGGCAGGGCGACGTCATCGCCACCCTCGACGACTCCGAGCTCCAAGCCCAGCGGCACGAGGCCGAGGGAAACCTTGCCGCCGCGCGGGCGCGCCTGGCCGAGCTGGAGGCCGGCTCCCGGCCCCAGGAGATCCAGCGGGCCAAGGCCCTGGCCGAAAGCGCGCGGGCGGACAAGGCGAACGCCGACATCAACCTCCGGCGCTCCGAGACCCTCGTCCGCGACGGCGTGCTGCAGCAGCAGGCCCTGGACGATGCGCGCGCCCGCGCCGACATGGCCGAGGCTGCCCTGCGCGCCGCCGAGGAGAACTACGCCCTGGTCCTGGCCGGCCCCCGGCCGGAGGAAGTGGAACAGGCCCGGGCCCAGGTGCGCCAGGCGGAGGCGGCCCTCGGCTACGCCCAGGCCATGCTCGAGAACACCGTCATCCGGGCCCCCATCACCGGCACCATCCTGAACCGGTTCGTCGATCCGGGCGAGATGGTGACCACCGGCTTCACCTCCGAGCGCGGCGCCCGCCAGGCGCTGGTCAACATGGCCAACCTGCGGGACCTCCAGGTGGAGCTGGACATCGCCGAGGCCGACATCGCCAAGGTGGAGCGCGACCAGCCCGCCGCCATCCGGCCGGATGCCTATCCCGACCGGACGTACCGCGGCCGGGTCGAGTTCATCTCGTCCGTCGGCGACCGCCAGAAGGCCACCGTGAAGGTGAAGGTGGCCGTCCTCGAGCCGGACGACCGGCTGCGCCCGGAAATGGGCGCCAAGGTCACCTTCTTCCCCAAGGGTTCCGAAGCAACCGGGGCGCGCTGAGCCGAACCCGAATTAGCCGGCGGCGTTCGCCCCTTACGGAGACACCGCATGTCGCAACCGCTCGTGGAAATCCGCAGCCTGTACCGCGTCTTCCGGCGCGACAGCATCGAGGTGGTCGCCCTGCAAGACGTCGACCTGGACATCCCGGCCGGCGACTTCCTGGCGCTGATGGGCCCCTCGGGCTCGGGCAAGTCCACCCTGCTCAATATCCTGGCCGGGCTGGACAGCCCCACCGCCGGCACCGTCCGCGTGGGCGACCACCAGGTGGAGGCCCTCGACGAGGACGCCCTGGCCGAATGGCGCAACCTCCACGTGGGCTTCGTGTTCCAGACCTTCAACCTGATCCCGGTCCTGACCGCGTTCGAGAACGTGGAGCTTCCACTGCTCCTGACTCACCTGAGCAAGGCGGAACGCCGGGAGCACGTGCTGACGGCGCTCCGGCTGGTGGGCCTCTCCGACCGCGTCCACCACTACCCGCGCCAGCTCTCCGGCGGGCAGGAGCAGCGGGTGGCCATCGCCCGGGCCATTGTGACCGACCCCGACATCATCCTGGCCGACGAGCCCACCGGCGACCTGGACGCCCGCTCGGCCGAGGACGTGCTGCGGCTGCTCAAGCAGCTCAACGAGGAGTTCGGCAAGACCATCGTCATGGTCACCCACGACCCGCGGGCCGCCCACTTCGCCCGGCACGAACGGCACCTCGACAAGGCGGTGCTGCTTCCGCCCGGCGTGACCCAGCTTCCGGACGTGACCCCATGATCCCCGTCCGCCTGGTCCTCAAGAACGGCCTGCGCAACAAGCGCCGCACCGTCTTCACGGTCATCAGCGTCGCCCTGGCCCTGTTCGTGCTGTCCACCCTGGTGGGCTTCGTGGCCGAGATCGAGACCCTGCTGGACGAGGCCAGCCCCACCCGCGTGATCACCCGGCACGCGGTCTCGCTGATCAACCCGCTGCCGGAGCGCTACCTGCCGAGCATCGAGCGCATCCCCGGCGTAGCCGCCGTGTGCACCCTGAGCTGGTTCGGCGGGATCTACATCGATGCCGCGAACACCGACTTCGCCCAGTTCTCGTGCGATCCCGACCGGCTGTTCGAAGTGTACCAGGAAGTCCGGATCCCCGAGGAGCAGAAGGCCGCCTTCATCCGCGAACGGACGGCCTGCGTGGTCGGCCGAAGCAAGGCCGACAAGCACGGCTGGAAGCTGGGCGACCGGATCACCCTCAAGGGGGTGATCTGGCCGGTGGATCTGGAGCTGACCATCCGGGGCATTTACACCGGCACCACCAACCAGGAGGCGGCCGTGTACTTCCACCGGATGTACCTGGAGGAGGCCCTCGGCCGCCCCGGCACCGTCGGCAGTTACTGGATCCGTTGCGCCACGGTCGAGGACGTGCCGAGGGTCTGCGCCGCCGTCGACGCCGCCTTCCAGAACACCGACGCCCCCACCAAGAGCGAGACCGAAAAGGCTTTCAACATGAGCTTCATCTCCATGCTGGGCAACCTGCGCGGGCTGGTGGCGACCATCGGCGGCGTGATCATCTTCACCCTGCTGCTGGTGTCGGGCAACACCATGGCCATGTCGGTGCGCGAGCGCATCCGCGAGACGGCCGTGCTCAAGGCGCTGGGCTTCCGCCGCCGGCAGGTGCTGGCCATGCTGGTGGGCGAGGGGGTGGTCATCACCCTGGCCGGCGGGCTCCTCGGCTCGCTGGGGGCGCGTTTCATCTTCTCGTCCCTGGACCTGGCCAGCTACTCCCAGGGCTTCTTCCAGAAGCTGACCATCCCCTGGACGGTCATCGCCGCGGGCAGCGCCATCGCGGCCCTGGTGGGCCTGCTCAGCGCCGGCCTGCCGGCCTGGTACGCTTCGAAGAAGACGGTGGTGGAAGGGCTCCGGCACGTGGGGTGAGGGGGTAAACCATTGTTTGAAAATTGCGGATTGCGGATTGCGAATTGCGGATTAGGGATCCAGATCCTCAACCCACGCAACGCGTTCAGGCTCCCCCAATTCGCAATTCGCAATTCCAAATTCGCAATTGGAGCGCAGGGATGGCCATCCCGCTGAAATACAACCTCAGGAGCCTGCTCGTCCGGCGGGTCAGCACCGGGCTGACGGTGCTTTCCATCGCCCTGGTGGTGGCCATTTTCGTCGGCGTCATGGCCCTGGCCAACGGGCTGGAGACGATCCTGGTGAGCACGGGGGAACCGCAGAACATCCTGGTCCGCCGGCGCGGTTCCGACTCGGAGCTGAGCAGCTTCGTCACCCGCGAGGGCCGGCAGGCGCTGGTCTACCTCCCCGGCGTGGCTGCGGGCCCGGGCGGCGAGCCGCAGGCCTCCCCCGAGATCGTGGTCATCATCAACCTGCCCAAGGTGGGCGGCGGCGAGGGGGAAAACGCCAACGTCACCGTCCGGGGCATCTCGCCGATGGGCCTGACCCTGCGGCCCAAACTCCACTTCCACCAGGGCCGGATGTTCCGCCCGGGGCTGCGCGAGCTGATCGTCAGCGAGAGCATTACCCGCCGGTTCCAGAACATCGGCCTGAACGAGCGGGTGCGGTTCGGCAAGGACGAGTGGACCGTGGTGGGCGTCTTCGACGCCGGCAACACGGCCTTCGACTCCGAGATCTGGGCGGACGTCAACCAGGTGGCCAGCGACTTCAACCGCGACGCCTTCTCGTCGGTCCTGCTCCGGGCGACCGGACCGGCCGCCGCCCAGTCCCTGATCCGGCGCATCGAGGACGACCGCCGCTTCAACCTCACCGCCCAGCTCGAGACGGACTACTACCAGGAGCAGACCAAGGCCGCCGGCCCCATCAAAGGCCTGGGGATGTTCATCGCGCTGGTCATGGGCATCGGCGCCTGCTTCGCCGCCATGAACACCATGTACGCCGCCGTGGCCCACCGCACCCAGGAGATCGCCACCATGCGGGTGATCGGGTACCGGCCGGGCAGCGTGATGCTTTCCTTCCTCATCGAGTCTCTCATTCTGGCGCTGGCGGGCGGCGTGCTCGGCTGCCTGATCGCCCTGCCGCTCAACGGTGTGTCCACCGGCACCGCCAACTGGACCACCTTCAGCGAAATCGCCTTCGCCTTCCGCATCACCCCGCGGCTGCTGCTCGCCGGACTGGCCTTCGCCGCCTTGATGGGCCTCTTCGGCGGCTTCTTCCCTGCCCGCCAGGCCGCCCGGCAGAAGCCGGCGGAAGCGCTGCGGGAAGCGTAGCTGGAAGATTCACCACAAAGGCACGAAGGACACAAAGAACCGAACAGGGATATTCAGGCAGGATATAGGGGAACAACCTTTGTCATTGGTGATTCTTGCGGCAACAACCTTCGTTGCCGGGACAGGCGGTCAATCCGGCGGGGGCAGGTTTTCGAGGTCGTCCAGGTCCTTGTGCCGGCCGGCGGCCCGTTTGTTCGTGATCAGATCCGCCGGGTGGATGAAATTTACGGTCAGGCCCGCGAGGTCCACCGGATTCCTTCGAGCGTAGCACGCCGAAAACTCGACCCCGCTGATGGTGGTCAGAATTTCGATTCGGATCGGAGGATTGCCCATCCGAATGACCTTGTTCTTCTGGGTGAAGAGCTCCGGAGAAAGGGCGGGCGTGTCGAAACCGAATTGCCGCAAAACGGACGCCAGTTTCGCGGCGTTCGCGGGGGTTGACGCCACCCAGACATCCAGGTCCACGGTTGCCCTCGGATATCCGTAGAGTCCGACGGCATAGCCGCCGATTACCAAGTACTCCACGTCATTCGAGTTCAGCAACTGTAAGAATTCGACAAAGTCTTTCGGTAGCCGGATCATAACCGTACAAAATCCGTCGCATTTGTTCGATCGCCTGGAGCCGCTCCAGTGGCGTCCTGGACTGCCAGAATTGTCTCTCGTCGGTTCCGTCCGCGAGATCTGCCACCGAGAAGGCTCTCCGATCGAGGCGTGCGACGACTTCCTTTTCTCCTGGATGAGGCTGGGGCTGTTTGGCAGGCGGCTTTTTCATCGGCACGATGATATCACATTTTCCCTTGGTCCGAGTGACCGGCGGTCACCGGCGTGGTTTCGATCAGGACCTGGTGGAAACGCGGTCAGGAGGCGCCGGGGCCGGTCGGCTGGTCGATGAGGGCCCACACCTGGGAGGAGAGCTGGGGCAGCTCCATATGGAGGATTTCCCAGATTTCTCCCATGTCCAGGTTGTCCACGAACAGGAGCGTGCGGTACCGCTCCACGCTCTCCCAGGCGATGTCGGGGTGGGCGTCCTGGAACGAACGGGGCAGGCGGCGGGCCAGCTCGCCGATCAGGCGCAGGTCGCGGATCACCCGCTCCCGCAGCCCGCGGTCCGGCAGGAGCGACAGGACGTTCTGCACCGGCAGGGCCCGCACCCGGGCGATGCCGCCCAGGATGCCCTGCAGGCAGAGCCTCTCGGCCGGTTCGCGCAGGGGGCCCGCGCAGTGGACCACCTGGACGGGCTGGTTGAACTTCTCCTCCAGGGCCAGCATGAACTCCGCGGCTCCCAGGCGCGACCGGCCCGCAGGCGTTTCCACCTCCACAAGAATCTCCGGCGCATGGCCCGGCTCCGCCGGCCGCGGCTCGGCGAACCGGAGGATCCGCACGCCATGCTCGTCCGCCAGGCGCTGGATCGCCGCCAGGTCCCGATTGAGATTCCTGTCGGATGTCTGCACTGCCCGCCCCCGCAAGGCTGCCGACCCCAGCCGATCAAACCCGCTTTCAGCCGAACATTATATGAATTATACCACAGCCGGGTGGACCGCCACCGGCCGGCGGGAGGATTCCGCGCCGCGGACCGCCGCGGAATGAATCTGGCGGGCGAAGGACTGCGGGGTGGGGTATGGTTGCGATCTGCGATTCCGAGCGGTGGCTACGGTTTCACTTCAACGTTCGATGTCCAATGTTCGATGTTCGACGTTCGATTCCCCGCCCTCTTCAGCCTTGTCCTTTCCCCGTCTTCATGGTACCTTGATCCTCACCGATTCAGACTGTCCGCGGGGCCGGGGAGCGGCCCGCGCCGGAGGAGATCCGCATGAAGCAGCTCAAGGGCGTCATCCTGGCCGGCGGGACCGGCAGCCGCCTCTTCCCCCTCACCAAGGTCACCAACAAGCACCTCCTCCCGGTGGGGCGGCAGCCGATGATCTACTGGCCGATCCGCAAGATGGTGGAGGCCGGGATCGAGGAGATCCTGGTGGTCACCGGCACGGAGCACATGGGCGACGTGGTCAACCTGCTGGGCAGCGGGCGGGAGTTCCGCTGCCGTTTCACCTACAAGGTCCAGGACGAGGCCGGCGGCATCGCCCAGGCGCTGGCCCTGGCTGAAAACTTCGCCGGGGGCAGCCCCCTCCTGGTGATCCTGGGGGACAATGTCTTCCAGGACTCCCTGCGGCCGTTCGCCGAACACTACGCCGCGCGCGACGGCGGCGCGATGATCATCCTGAAGGAGGTGCCCGATCCCGAGCGCTTCGGCGTCGCCGAATTGGCCGGCGACCGGATCGTGGGCATCGAGGAGAAGCCGCCCCGGCCCAGGAGCGCCTACGCCGTGACGGGGGTCTACTTCTACGACGGGAACGTCTTCGAGGTCATCCGCACGCTGAAACCTTCGGCCCGCGGCGAGTACGAGATCACCGACGTGAACAACGCCTACATCCGGAAGAACCGTCTGTTCGCCGAGTTCTTCACCGGCTGGTGGACCGACGCCGGCACCTTTGAAAGCCTCGACCGGGCCAACGCCCTCTCGCGGGAGACCGTCGGATGAGCGCCCCGGCCTGGGCCGACGGTCCCATCGACGGCGCGGTGGTCCGCCCCCTGCGGCGCCTCGAGGACGGCCGCGGCTGGCTGGCGGAGGTGTTCCGCGACGACGAGGTGGAAGGCGGCCTGCGGCCGGCCATGGCCTACGTCTCGGTGACCCGTCCGGGCCGCGCCCGCGGGCCCCACGAGCACCGCGCCCAGACCGACTGGTTCTGCTTCCCCGGCCCCGGCACGTTCGAGGTCTGGCTCTGGGACGACCGCCCCGGCTCGCCGACCCGCGGCCGCCGGCTGGTGGTACGGGCCGGCCGGGACGAGCCGCGCCTGGTCATCGTGCCGCCGGGGGTGGCCCACGCCTACCGGAACGTCTCGGACGAGGACGGCCTGGTGGTCAACTGCCCCAACGCCCTGTACATGGGGCCGGGGCGCCGGGAGCCGGTGGACGAGATCCGCCACGAAGACGACGTCAACTCGCCGTATCGCATGGAGTGAATTCCCAGCGCTCGAGGTCATGAAACGGCGAATCGGCGAAACGGGGAAACGGCGAAAGAAAACGGGAACTTTCACGCGAGCCAAAAGGGGCCGGCGCCTGGCATGAAACGTTCAATGATACGGATCAGATCGGGACGGACCCGACGGAGACGCATTCCGTCCACTTCGCCGTTTCGCCCCACCGCCGTTTCGCCGATTCCGTCGAGTGAAGGTGTTGACCACGGAGTAACGAGATCATGGTGAAGGTACTGCTGACGGGCGCCGACGGACAGTTCGGCACCGATTTCCGGGCCCTCCACGGGTCCGACTGGGAGGTCGTGCCGCTGGACCTGGCCCAGTGCGACATCCGCGACCTGGACGAGGTGCGGCAGGCCGTGGCCGCGGCCCGGCCGGCGTTCGTCGTCCACGCCGCCGCCTGGACCGACGTCGACGGCGCCGAGAAGGACCCCGACCGGGCCTTCGCCGTCAACGCCCTCGGCAGCCGCAACGTGGCCGTGGCCGCCGAGGAGGCCGGCGCCTGGCTGGTGGCGCTGTCCACCGATTACGTCTTCTCCGGCAAGCTGGCCCGGCCCTACCACGAGTTCGACGAGCCCGGCCCGGTCAATGTCTACGGCCAGTCGAAGCTGGCCGGCGAGCGGGCCGTGGCCGGGTTCTGCCGCCGCCACACCATCGTCCGGACCGCCTGGCTCTACGGCCGCACCGGCGCGAATTTCCCGAACCGGATTCTCCGGCTGGCCCGCGACAAGGCCGCCCGCGGCGAGACGCTGCGGGTCGTCAACGACCAGTGGGGCAACCCCACCTCCACGGCGGCCCTGGCCGGACTGGTCCACGGGCTGCTGCGCGATCCGTTGCCCGGCGTGGTCCACGGCAGCTGCGAGGGCGCGACCACCTGGTTCGAGTTCGCGCGCCAGGTCCTGGACGCCCTCGCGGTCCCCGTCCGGCTGGAACCCTGCCCCACCGCCGACGTCCCGCGGCCGGCCGCCCGGCCGATGAACGCCGCCATGGACAAACTGGTGCTGCGGCTGGAGGGCCGGGCGCCCATGCCCCACTGGCTCGACGCCCTGCAATCCTGGCTCCTGGAGATCCGCCATGCCTGAGTTCGAACCGCGGCGGCTGCTGGTCACCGGCGGGGCCGGCTTCATCGGCGGCAACTTCATCCGCCACATGCTGGCCGCCCACCCCGACATCCGGATCGTCAACCTCGACCTCCTCACCTACGCCGGCAACCTGGCGTCCCTGGCCGACGTGGATGCCGCCCACGGGCCCCGCGGCGACAACCGCTACCACTTCCTCCACGGTGACGTCGCCGACTTCGGCCGGGTGGCCGGGGCGCTGGCGGCCCACGGCATCGACACCGTCATCCACTTCGCCGCCGAGAGCCACGTCGACCGCTCCATCCTGGGGCCGGAGCCCTTCGTCACCACCAACGTCCTGGGCACCCTCCGCCTCCTGGAGGCGTGCCGCCAGGCGTGGGGGGACCGGCGGGACGTCCGCTTCCACCATGTGTCCACCGACGAGGTCTACGGCAGCCTGGGGCCCGAGGGCGCCTTCACCGAGGAGACCGCCTACGACCCATCCAGCCCCTACTCTGCCTCCAAGGCGGCCAGCGACCACCTGGCGCGGGCCTGGCACCGGACCTACGGGCTGCCGGTCACCGTCACCAACTGCTCCAACAATTACGGGCCCTACCAGTTCCCCGAGAAGCTGATCCCCCTGGTGATCCTGAACTGCCTGGAGGGCAAGCCCCTGCCGGTCTACGGGCGCGGGGAGAACGTGCGGGACTGGCTCCACGTCGAGGACCACTGCCGCGCCGTGGACCGGGTGCTGCGGGCCGGGCGCGTCGGCGCCACCTACAACGTCGGCGGCGAGGGAGAGACGCCCAACCTGCGGATCGTGGAGATGATCTGCGACCGCGTCGACGCCCTGGGCCTGACCCCGGCCGGCGTCGCCTCCTGCCGCGGCCTGATCACCTTCGTGGCGGACCGGCCCGGGCACGACTTCCGCTACGCCATCGACTTCCGCCGGATCCGGAGCGAGCTGGGCTGGACGCCGGCGGTGGGCCTGGCCGAGGGGCTGGGCCGCACCGTCGACTGGTACGCCGCCCACCTCGACTGGTGCGCCGCCGTCCGCTCCGGCGAGTACCGCCGGTACTACGAGGAGCAGTACGGCAACCGGGGGATCCAGACCGTCGGGGGATGACCGGTGAAGGGTGACCGGTGACCGGCGAATGGTGACCGATCGTACCCGTCGATTGTAATCGTAATCGAACCGATCACACGCACGCAGAATCACTGAATCCGCAGCAGCAATCCGAGACGCGGATGAACGCGGATTCACGCGGATATTTTAAGATTTGCGCAGATCAATCCTCCGATTGGAGTCAGCGGAAATCATAAGTGATCAGCGGAAATCTGCGTTGAATGAGTGGATTGATTGCGGATTGGATCCTTTTCGTTTGGTTCGTGTGGTTCGTGGTTGGTTGCGGATTTCGGATTGCGGATTTCGGATTGCGGATTGCGGATTGAAACCCTAATTGATCTCTGTGTCCTCTGTGCCTCTGTGGTGAATTCTTGGATTGCAACGTGCGGTTTGACTTCAACGTTCGATGTTCAATGTTCGATGTTCAATGTTTGGTTCGCCTTGATTGACTTCCGCCTTCCGATGGAGTAAAAGAGCCATTCCTGAACCGCCGGCGCCCGCCGCCGAACCCATGGAGGTCCATCCGCATGTTCCGCCGGTTCCTGCTCGCCCTGATCCTCGCCGCCCTGGGCCCCGTCGTCCGCGCCGCCGGCGAGGAGAAGGACAAGACCCCACCCCCGCCGCCTCCGCCCAAGTTCGAGTTCGGCTTCGAGGAGCGCTTCCGCTCGGAAAACTGGGACGACCTGGCCGACTGGGACTCGGAGAGCAGCGACACGCTCCGCCAGGTCCGCTTCCGCACCCGGCTCTGGGCCAGCGTGCCCCTGGGCGCCAGGGCGACCTTCTACGTCTCGCTCAACAACGAGACCCGCAAGATCTCCAAGCCCGACACGCCGTTCCGATTCGACGAGATCATCTTTGAGAGCTGCTACCTGGACGTGAAGTTCAACCGGACCTTCTCGGTCCGGGCCGGGCGGCAAAACCTCCTCCGCGGCGACGGCCTGATCCTGGGAGATGGCGATCCGCTGGACGGCTCGCGTTCCTATTACTACAACGCGCTGGACGCCGCCGTCGCCCTGCCCGCCGGCAATCTGGAGTTGCTGGCCATCAGTGACCCCCACAAGGACATCTACCTCCCCACGCTCCATGATCGCGACCGCCCGCTGGTGGAATGGAACGAGCAGGCCGTGGGCGGCTACTTCACCAGCCGGCCCCTGTCGGGCGCCACCGTCGAAGCGTATTACTTCTACAAGATCGAAGCGCACGACCAGCGCCCGCCCGACAATCCCCAGTACCAGCCGGAAAGGCGCCTCTCCACCCTCGGCGCCCGGGTCACGAAGCCGCTGGGGCAGGGCTGGTCCCTCACCGGGGAGTACGCCCGGCAGTGGGGCCGCCGGCACCCCGACACCGACATCGCCGCCTGGGGCGGCTACGCGTATGCGAAGAAGAAGTTCGCCGCGGCCTGGGAGCCCACCGCCACCGCCGGATTCTGGGCCTTGTCCGGCGACGATCCGTCCACCCCGGCCGACGAAAACTGGGACCCCCTCTTCGCTCGCTGGCCCAGGTGGAGCGACCTTTACATCTACAGCCTGGTCCCCGAAAAGGGCGCCGCCTACTGGACCAACCTCGCCATGAGCCAGGCCGAAGTCACCGTCACGCCCCGCAAGCCGTTCACCCTGCGCGGCACCTATTACTACATGTGGGCGTGGCACCCCTTCCCCGGCAACCCCGCCGTGTTCGGCCCCGGCACCGGCCGCGGCCACATGCTGCAGGCCCGCCTGGACTACAGCTTCGGCAAGAGCGTGAAGGGCCACCTGCAGTACGAGACGATGCTGCCGGGCAGCTTCTACGCCGGCAGCGACCGGGCCTGGTTCCTCCGCTTCGAGCTGACGACCACCTTCCAGCGCGCCTGGCTGCTCCGGAGATAGCACTGAAACGGCGAAACGGCGGTGGGGCGAAACGGCGAATGGAGCCAACCGCGAACTCTCAGTCCGGCGGGTTTTCATCGCCGATTCGCCGTTTCGCCGATTCGCCGTTTCGGGAAAGGACCGCCTACAGCCCCAACTCAGCCAGGTAGCGGTCGATCTGGGCCAGCTCGGCGAGGCTCAGCCACCAGCCGGAGGCGAGCACGTTGACGTCCACCTGTTCCGGCCGACGCGCCCCGACGATGGCGGCGGTCACCTCCGGGTGCCGCAGCACCCACGCCACCGCCACCTGCCCCACCGTCTTGCCGTGCCGGGCGGCCATGGGGCGGAGCCGCTCCACCAGCTCCAGCGCCTGCGAGAACACCGGCTCCTGGAAGAACTTGCCCTCGCGACGCCAATCGTCCGGGGCCAGCCGGCCCTTGTCGAACGAGCCGGTGAGCAGCCCCGACGCCATGGGGCTGTGGGCGACGATGCCCACACCGGCCTTCCCGCACCACGGCAGCAGGTCGGACTCGATGGCGCGGCGCAGCAGGCTGTACTGGGGCTGCAGGCTTTGCACCGGGTGGATGGCGTGGCAGGCCTGGATGTCCACCAGGCTGTAGTTGGAGACCCCGATCCAGCGGACCTTGCCCTCCTCGCGCAGCCGCACCATGGCTCCCCAGCTCTCGGCCATGGGCACCTCGGGATCAGGCCAGTGGATCTGGTACAGGTCGATGACGGGCGTGCGCAGCCGCCGCAGGCTGGCCTCGGCCTCGCGCCGGATGCTGTCGGGGCGGCTGCAGCGGCGCACCTGGCCGGACCCGTCCCAGACCAGGCCGCACTTGGTGGCCACCAGCGCCTCGCCGCGCCGGCCCGCCACCGCCCGCGCCACCACCTCCTCGGAGTGGCCCAGGCCGTAGACGGCGGCGGTGTCGATCCAGTTGACGCCCAGGTCCAGGGCGCGGCGGATGGTCCGGACCGACTCCTCGTCGTCCACCGGACCCCAGCCGAATTGCCACGGGCCGCCGATGGCCCACGCCCCCAGCCCGATTTCCGAGATCACCGGCCCGTTGGTCCCCAACGTTCTCGTTCTCATGCTCTCCTCACCCCGGCGCTGTTCGAAACTTTCCCCCCGCTCTCCCTCGTGCTCGCCGATTGAGCAGCGACCGATGACGAATGACAGGTGACCGATCGTACTCGTCAATCATCATCGTAATCGTGATCGTAATCGAACCAAGCAATTACACGCTGAGACGCGGAGTCCGCAGAGCCAATCCAGGAAGCCGGCGATCCGTCGCCCGGCAACAATCCCGCATGATTTTACTCAAATTTGTGTAAAACTTTTGTGCGATTCGACACAATTTTCCGACTTGTCGGCTCCAGCCGCTGGTCACCCGTCACCGGTCATCCGTCGATTACGATAACGAGTACGATTACGATCGACGAGTACGATCGATTTCGATGTGCTGGAATCTGGTTGACTTCAATGTTCGATGTTCAGTGTTCGATGTTCAATGTTCGTCCCCTTTTCCTGTTTCCCTCCCGCCCCGCTTTCCGGTAAGATGCTCCTTCATCCCCCGCGCGAGGCCGCCATGCCCGAGTCGCCCCTGTCCGTCGTCCGCCGCCGCTTCTGGGTGGTGACCACCTACTTCGCGGAGGGCTTCCCCTACAGCGTGGTCCGCCTCGTCTCCTCGGTCTTCCTCAAGGACCACGGCGCCAGCCTGCAGGCCATCGGCCTCACCTCCCTGTATGGCCTGCCCTGGAACCTCAAGTTCCTGTGGGCCCCCTTCGTCGACGCCTTCGCCACCAAGCGCCGCTGGCTGTTCTTCACCCAGCTGGCCCTGGCGGCGGCCCTGCTGGCCATGGCCCTGGCGTCGGCCTCGCCGTGGGCGCTGGCGCTGGTGAGCGCCCTGTTTCTCGTCCTGGCGGCCCTCTCCGCCACCCAGGACATCAGCGTGGACGGCTTCTACCTCGAGGCCCTCGACAAGCAGGAGCAGGCCCGCTACGTCGGCTTCCAGGCCATGAGCTACCGCGTGGCCATGATCGCCGGCGGCGGCGGGATCATCTCCTTCGCCGGCGTGACCAGCTGGTGGTCGGCCTTCCTGCTGTGCGCCGCGGCCATGGCGCTGCTGGCGCTGGTCCACTTCGCCTTCCTGCCCCGGATCGAGACCCCCCGGCGCCGCGCCCGCGAGTTGCTGCGCTTCCTGGCCCGCCCCCTGCCGTGGCTGGTGCTGGCAGCAGCCGTGGCCGTCGGCGGAATCCTGCGCGCCCTCTGGCTCGCCGGCTTCTTCGAGGGCATCACCGGGACGGCCGCCACCATACTGGGCAAGATCGGTGTCCCCGGCGCCATCACCCTGGCGCTCCTGGTCGCCATGGCCGTCCTGGCCACCCAGGTGGGGCGGATCCAGCGGCGGCTGCACGCCTCGGACTCCTTCTACGCCCTGGCCTTCGTGGACTACCTGGCCCAGCCGCGGGTGGGCTGGATCCTGGCCTTCGCCGTGCTGTACCGCACCGGCGAGTCGTTCCTGCTCAACATGGTCTACCCGTTCCTTTCCGACATCGGCCTGGACAAGGTCCAGTACGGCGTGGCCTATGGCACCTTCGGCATCGCTGCGTCCATCACCGGCGGCCTGCTGGGGGGCCTGCTGATCTCGAAATACGGGCTGCGCCGGATGATCTGGCCCATGGCCCTGACCCAGAACATCCCCAACTTCCTGTACATGATCCTGGCTTACCTTTTCCGGGAGGCTGCGATCCGGCGGGCGACGTTCGCCATCGCCCTCGGCGCCGCGCCGTCTGCCGGCCCGGCGGCCGGACCGCTGGGGGCGCCGCTGACCGCCCTGCTGGCCGGGCTGGACATGGCCGCCCGGCCGCTGGCGTGGGCCGCCGACCTGCGGGTGGTGACGCCCCTGGTGGTGCTGGAGGCGTTGGGGGCGGGCATGGGCACCGCCGCCTTCATGGTCTTCATCCAGCGCACCACCCGGCCGGCGTTCAAGGCGGCGCACTTTTCCATCGCCACCAGCATCATGAGCGTGAGCGCCACCCTGGCCGGCGTGTTCTCCGGCTGGATCGCCGAGTGGCTGGGCTGGCCGCTCTACTTCGGCTTCACCTTCCTGGCCACCCTCCCGGGCATGCTCTGCATCTTCCGCCTGCCGTACCTCGACGGCACCTCCGCTTCGGATCCTTCGAAAAGCAAACAGTAAACAGGAAACAGTGAACAGTTTGCCTGTTCGTGCTCGTGCTCGTGATCGACGATGACGAGTGATCGATCGTGCTCGCCGATCGTAATCGTGCTCGTAATCGACAGATTAGCGGTGAAGGTTGCCCTTTCGTACCCGCAGATCGTGATCGTGCCCGTCCTCTTATTCGGCGGATGCCGGATTCAGCCCGGAGGGCGCCCTCAATTAGCCCCATGCGTGAGCATGGGGTGAGGCGCAGCGTGAGGAGAATGGCGTGTTTCTTCTCCCCGAGCCCCGTCCCGGGGCGGTATAAAACACGAATCTGTAGATGGAAATGGTTCCGATCATGGTAAGTGGAGCCCGACCGGGCATGGTATGCCGCCCGCAGGCGGGCTCCGGGAGGGGATCCAGAACACGCGGAATTTTCGCGCTCACCCCATGCTCACGCATGGGGCTAATTGAGGGCGCCCTCCGGGCTGAATCCGGCATCCGCCGATCACAAGCACGAACACGGCGTTGAAGCCGGCACGCGGGAAGTACCCTGACCGGCAGGGTGGGGCGCGAAGGACCAATCATCGGGATGCCGGCTCCTCCCGAGCGGTTGCTGGATCCAACGGCGGGTGCGGAAATAAGTGGATGGAATTGCGTCGCCCGTTCGATGGTCCCGATGCCCGGCCCCCCGCATCCCTCCCTGCCGGTCGGGGTACCTCCGTTGTGACGGGGCCGGCATGGCGGAAGAGACACAAATTTCGCAAAATTATAGAAAAATCATCATACAAACCGCCGCTCCGTTCACTTTCTATACAACTGTTCATGATTTTTATCGGATTGGTGGAGGAGAGCCATTTCTCGCGCGTGCTTGGACCGGCACCGGGCCCCGGTGCGGCAATCATCCGTTCATTACTTTCTGCGGGAGGTTGGGATGTTCGCAAACCGTATCGTCTCCGTCCTGATGCTTCTGTTGCTGACCGCCGGGTTCGGCCTGGCCTACAAGGGCTACGACGTGACCTGGAGCGACGAGGGCGTCCTCGTGTTGACCTTCCAGCTGGGCGACTTCCAGATCGAACCGGTCGTCGCCGACGGCCGGGTCTATTCCCAGCTCGCTTTCGCCGGCAACGTCTGGACCCGGCGCGCCGGCTACGCCGAGCTGCCGGTCCTCAGCGCCTCGGTGCAGCTGCCGGCCTACGGCGATTACACTCTTGAAGTGCTCGACGCCGACGAGGAGTACGTCCCGCTGAGCCACCCCATGCTGCCGTCCCGCGGCGTGATCTACCGCAACCAGGACCCGGACCTGGTCCCCTACTGGATCGACCCCCAGTCCCTGGCACTCAAGATCTATCCGGAACAGCCGGCCCGCATCGGCGATCCGTTCATCTACCGCGACGTGCGCGGCGTGACGGTCTTCGCCAGCCCGTTCCAGTACATGGCCCGGGAAGGCCTGCTGAAGGTGAGCCACACGCTCCGCGTGGCGCTGATGCCCAAGGCCGCCCAAATCAGCACCAACCCGATCGCCTACCCCCACCAGGGCCTGACCAGCGAGATGAACGGCGCCTACAGTTCCCTGTTCATCAACTACAATCCCCAGGCCGAGTACCTCAATTTCACCAACGAGCTGGCCGACCTCGGCGAGATGCTGGTCATCTACACCAGCCGCGACGCCACGGCCATCCAGCCCTACGTCACCTGGAAGCGGGAGAAGGGCTTCAAGGTCACCACCCAGCAGGTGGCCACCGGGACCAACGTCAAGTCCACCATCCAGACCGCCTACAACGCCAACCCCAACCTGCTCTATGTGCAGCTGGTGGGCGACTGGGCGGACATCAAGTCCGATCTCGGCACCAGCAGCAGCGCCCCCACCGACCCGATGCTGGGCTGCGTCTCCGGCTCGGACAACTTCCCCGACCTGATCATCGGCCGGTTCCCCGCCGCCAGCGCGACCGAGGTGACCACCATGATCAACAAGGCCATCACCTATGAGAAGGCCACATCCGGCACCTGGTACTCCAAGGGCCTGGGCATCGGCAGCAGCGAGGGCTCCGGGATCGGCGACGATGGCGAGATCGACTACGCCCACATCGACGTGATCAAGGAAAACAAGCTCCTGCCCTACACCTACACCAGCGTGACCGAGGCCTACGGCAGCCCCACCGCCAGCGCGGTGGCCAGCGCCATCAACGCCGGCCTGAGCGTGATCAACTACTGCGGCCACGGCGCCGACACCTACTGGGTGACCTCCGGCTTCAGCACCACCAACATCGACGCCCTGACGAACGGTGCCATGCTGCCGGTGATCTACTCGGTGGCCTGCGTCAACGGCACATTCCACAAGACCACCGAGTGTTTCGCCGAGCGCTGGCTCCGCAAGAGCGGCGGCGGGGCGGTGGCCACCCTGATGGCCACCATCAACCTGCCCTGGACGCCGCCCATGCGCGGCCAGGACTACATGAATGACCTGCTGACCGGCGGCTACGACTACGCCGCGGGCCCCGGCGAAGGCACCAGCACGACTTACGGCAAGACCACCTTCGGCAGCACCGTCTTCAACGGGTCGGTGCTGATGTACGCCGAGAGCGCCGCCAGCGACGACCTCGACACCCTCAAGACCTGGACCATCTTCGGCGACGCCAGCCTGCAGGTGCGCACGGCCACTCCGGCCACCCTCAGCCTGAGCAACACCGCCGTCCAGAGCGGGGTTGCCTTCACCACCAAGGTCACCTCCGGCGGCGCCGCCGTGGCGGGCGCCCTGGTGGCCCTGAGCCAGGGGACCACGGCCTACACCGCCGTCACCGACGCCGGCGGGAACGCCACCCTCAACCACGGCTTCACCTCCGGCACCGTCACCCTGGTGGTCACCGGCCTGAACCTGGCCACCCAGTACCAGACCGTGACCGTGGGCGGCGGCGGCAACAATCCGCCCGTGGCCAACTTCACCTTCGCCGCCACCCAGCTGGCCGTGAGCTTCACCGACACCAGCACCGACAGCGACGGCACCATCACCGGCCGCAGCTGGAACTTCGGCGACGGCGGGACCTCCACCGCGGCCAACCCCAGCCACACCTACGCCGCCGCCGGCACCTACACCGTCACGCTGACCGTCACCGACAACGGCGGGGCCACCAACGGCGTCTCCAAGTCCGTCACCGTGAGCGCCGCCGCCAACAACCCGCCGGTGGCCAACTTCAGCTTCACCGCCACCCAGCTCGTCGTGGCCTTCACCGACACCAGCACCGACAGCGACGGCACCATCGCCGCCCGCAGCTGGAACTTCGGCGACGGCGGCACGGCCACCACGGCCAACCCCAGCCACACCTACGCCGCCGCCGGCACTTACACCGTCACGCTGACCGTCACCGACGACGACGGCGCCACCAACAGCGTCTCCAAGTCGGTCACCGTGAGCAGCGGCGGCAACGACCTGTCCAACGGGCAGACCGTGTCCAACCTGTCGGCGGCCCAGGGCGCGTGGCTGTACTACCGGATCAACGTGCCCGCCGGCGCCACCAACCTGGTCATGAGCATCAGCGGCGGCACGGGCGACGCCGACCTCTACACCCGCTACAACGCCCAGCCCACGACCTCGGCGTACGACTGCCGGCCCTACAAGAGCGGCAACGTCGAATCCTGCTCGGTGGCCTCCCCCAGCGCCGGCTACTACTACATCGGCATCCGGGGCTACAGCGCCTTCTCCGGCGTCAGCCTGACGGCCAGCTACACCGCCCCCGGCGGCAACGTCGCCCCGACGGCCTCCTTCACCAAGACCGCCACCGGTCTGACGGTGGCCTTCACCGACACCAGCACCGACAGCGACGGCACCATCGCCGCCCGCAGCTGGAACTTCGGCGACGGCGGGACCTCCACCACGGCCAACCCGAGCCACACCTACGCCGCCGCCGGCACCTACACCGTGACCCTGACCGTCACCGACGACGACGGCGCCACCGGCAGCACCCAGCAGTCGGTCACCGTGTCGAGCTCCGGCGCCGACGGCTTCACCGTGACCAGCCTGTCGGGCTCCAAGGGCACGTGGAAGTACTACTCCATCACGGTGCCCGCCGGCATGGCCCGCCTGGAGATCTCCATCTCCGGCGGCACCGGCGACGCCGACCTGTACGTCCGCAAGGGCGCCCAGCCGACCACAACCCTGTACGACTACCGCCCCTACCTCAGCGGCAACAACGAGTCGGTGACGGTGAGCAGCCCGGCGGCCGCCACCTGGTACATCGGCATCCGGGGCTACGCTGCCTACTCCGGCGTGACCCTGAAGGCCTACTACTACCCGACCAACTGACAGTCTCTATCTCTTACCCACGCCGGTCCCCCTGCGGGAGGACCGGTTTTTTTATTGCGAATTGCGTGGATCGAGACTCGAGGCTAGAGGCTCGAGACTCGTATAAACTTACGGACTGCAGTCTGCGGTTTGAACCCTTTCGTGTGTTTCGTGTATTTCGTGGTCATGTTTCGGATTGCAGATTGAAACAGGTTGGTGTGGTTCGTGTGGTTCGTGGTTCAATTGCGGATTTCGGATTGCGGATTGAACCCTTTTCGTGTGGTTCGTGGTTTGATTGCGGATTGCGGATTTAAACCCAGACTTCTCTCTGTGTCCTCTGTGCCTCTGTGGTGAGTTCTTGGATTTCGGCTTGCCTTGGCGTCCTTTGCGCCTTTGCGGTTCAATCCTTCACCGGCAACTCGCTCAGGTGTTCGGCTTTCCACCGCATCGCCATCAGGATCCGGCTCTTCCCGCTGGGGTGGTCGAAGAACAGGAACTCCTCCACCGGCCCCGGCGCCAGCTTCCGGTAGTCGCCGAGCTTCAGGTCCACCACGGCCTCGCCGTCCGGCTGCCGCGCCGCGTTGAGGGCGAACAGGTCGGCCTCGGCCTCCTGCACCCGGATGTAGGTGTTGGTCGCCGGCGTCAGGACGAAGAAGAAGACCGACAGCAGCAGCATCAGCAGCGGCAGCCCGGCCACGTCCCCGATGCCGCGCACGCCCCAGCGCGCCCCCCACCGGCGCACGCACGCCGCGAAGCCCCACTTCACGAAGGCGAAGCCGGCCAGGATCACCAGGCCGAAGAAGAGCAGCGACTTGGCCACGTGGTTCAGCACGTAGTGCCCGATCTCGTGCGCCATGACGGTCTCGATCTCCGGCAGCGTGCACTTGTTCAGCAGGTTGTCGTTGAGGGCGATCCGCTCGGTCCCCAGGAACCCGGCCACGTTGGCCGACACCCGGGTCGACTGCTTGGACGCGTCCACCACCCAGACGTTGGAGACGTCGACGCCGTTGGCCCGGGCCAGCCGCAGGATTGGCTCCCGGACGGCCGGGTCCTCCAGCTTCGTGTATTTATTGAAGAGCGGTTCGATGAACACCGGCCCGATGGCCAGGGCGAAGATCATGAAGGCCTGGGTGACCGCCGCCCCCCAGATCCACCAGGTCCGCGGCAGCTTCCGGAAGATCCCGTAGAGCAGCATCGCCAGCACCCCGCCGAAGATCACCGCCAGCGCGGCCGACTTGGCCTGGTCGCCCAGCCAGGCGCCGAATCCCTGGGTGGCCAGCCCGTAGGCGTGCTCGCGGAAGAAGTCCTGGTAGACCGTCAGCGGGAACGTCAGCACGGAGGTGACGACGAAGTACTGGGCAAAGTAGAGCAGGGTCTGCAGCGGCTTGCGGCGGGTGATCCGCTCGGCCAGGTCCCGCATCCTGGCCGACCACCGGCCGGCCAGCAGCAGGAGGGCGACGGCGGCGCCCAGCAGGAAGTTCCACAGCTGGAGCCAGTAGCCGCCCTCGAAGTAGGCGTCGGACCGGGCCCGCTTGTCGGCGGGCACGGTGGCCAGCCAGGCGTCCGTGGCCGCCACCGGGTCGAACGGCGCGCCGGCCGTCCCCCGCGCCGCCGCCGGGACGGTGAACCCCGGCGCCGCCGCATTGGGATTGCCCGACACAGGCGCCGCGCCGGTGGCCGCGGGCGCAGCGGGCTTCTGGATGGAACCCTCGTCCGCCGCCTCTCCCCAACCGCACGAAGCCACCAGCAGGACGCCGGCCAAGACCAACCATAGCACCGCCTTCTTGCTCATGTCCGCTTCTCCCGTGTCGGATTGCCGCCGCATTCTCTTGACCAATACGAATCCCTTCCCGAAATGTTCAAACGTCTCAACGTTGGAACGTTCTCCGATCCATTCAACGCAGACGGACGCAGATTCATCATGATGGACGCAGATAGAATCCCGGTTTTGGATCCAGAGAAATCCTGACGCGGATCTGCGCGGATGCCCGCGGATCCGACCTGTATGGGCCCGATCCGGCCGGAGCCCCATTGGATGGGATCCGCGCCAATCCGCGTTCATCCGCGTCTGAGGTCTACTCTGCGTTCTCTGCGTCTCTGCGTGAACTCATTCCGGATTTCGGATTGCGGATTAGACCCTTTTCGTGTGGTTCGTGTGGTTGGTGGTTAACCCAAATTGCGGATTTCGGATTGCGGATTGCGGATTGAGACCCTTTCGTGTGGTTCGTGTGGTTCGTGGTTTGATTGCGGCTTGCGGCTTGGACCCCGGCTCGCTCTTTGTGTCCTTCGTGCCTTTGTGGTGAATCCCCCGCTTGCGGTTTGACTTCGATGTTCGATGTTCAATGTTCGATGTTCGATGTTCAGCTCCCTTCCCCCAACAGCTTCACCGCCAGCTCCTCCGCATCGACGGGCCAATACTCCGCCGGCCGCGGGCGCCGCACCGCCTCCCGCCCCGCCTCCGGCCGGCACGAGCGCAGCGCCGCCACCCACCGCGCCGGCACCGCCGCCGCGCCGTGCACCGCGCCCAGCAGCGCCCCGCAGATGGCCGCGTTGGTGTCGGTGTCGCCGCCGCGCCCCACCGTGTCGACGACCCCCGCTTCCAGGCTCGGCGCGTGCAGCAGCTGCCACAGGGCGTTTTGGAGAGCGATCAGCACCCAGCCCTGCTTCTGCCCGTCGTACTCCGCCGGCGGGGCGTTCTCGGCTTCCTCGATCGCCCCCCGCAGGGACGTCTCCACGTTCCCCGCCCTGGCCGCCGCGACGATCTCCCGGTACAGCTCGCCTGGCGCCACCGCCTCCCGCACCGCCCGCGCCACCGCCATGGCAAACAGCGCGTTGGCCTGGACGCAGACCGGGTGCGGGTGGGTGAGGGCCGCGTCCTGCCGGGCCCACCCGGCCACCTTGGCCGGATCGCGCCGGGCGCCGAAGATCCCCAGCGGGCTGATCCGCATGAGCGCGCCGTTGGCCTCGCTGGCGGCGTTGGGCTTCCCGCGCAGGCCTGCCGTCACGGTCAGCCCGCAGTCGAACGGGCGGGAATCCAGCCAGCGCACGTAGGCCGCCCGCGCCGCCGCCGCGTCGTAGTAGCCGCGCGCCGCCAGCAGCCGCGCTAGCGCCAGGGCCATCTCCGAGTCGTCGGTGGGCTGCCCGGCCAAGGTGTCCCAGTGGCCGCCGTCGGCCAGGTCCCGCACGCCGCCGGGGTACGCCGCCCGGATCTCCTCCGCCGTCTGGAACTCCACCAGCCCGCCCAGCGAGTCCCCCGCCAGCTGCCCCAGCAGGCACCCCTTCGCCCGCTCGACCTGCCCCTTCACATCCTCGCTCATCTCGCTCTCGCCTCCACGCTGAGTTGTGATTGTCGTCTGTCCCTATTGTCCGACTTCGACGTTCGATGTTCAATGTTCAATGTTCGCCTTACGGGATGAAAGAAATCCTGAACACGGATTGACACGGATCTGCGCGGATTCCCGCGGATCCAATCCATCCGGATCCAATCCATCCGGGTCCGATCCACCGGTCCGATCGGTCCGGTCGAATCCGATTGGTCCGGTCCGCCCGGGCCTTAACTTGCCATGTGCCATCGGGTTTGATCCGCGCCAATCCGCGTTCATCCGCGTCCACGCTTCCCCTCCGCGCCCTCCGCGCCTTGCGTGAACCGATTTCGGATTGCGGATTGCGGATTGCGGATTGAACCTTTCGTGTGGTTCATGTGGTTCGTGGTTAATTCTGATTGCGGATTGCGGATTGAACCCTTTCGTGTGTTTCGTGTATTTCGTGGTTGATTCAGCTTGCGGATTGCGGATTGCGGATTGCGGATTTAAACCCAAATTTTTCTCCGTGTCCTCCGTGCCTCCGTGGCGACTCCCCGGCTCGCGGATTGACTTCAGCGTTCGATGTTCAATGTTCGATGTTCGATGTTCGTTTTACTCCCCTCTCCCCCGGGTCTATAATATCCTCGCTGAATCTCTTACCGGTGGATTGGGTCAGGAACGGGGGTTTCCATGCGTTTCTTCCGCCCGGCCCTCAGTTGTCTTCTGCTCCTGGCGCTGGCCGGCCTCGCCCCGGCCACCTCCTTCGACCGGATCCGCTACCTCGGCGGCACCGCCAGCTCGCGCGCCGGCGCCGACGAGTGGGACAACACCCTGGCGGTGGCCCCTGAGCAGATCGTCCTCTACCTGGCGGACGGCCAGCGGGTGAAGATCGACCCCGCCCGGGTGACGAACCTGAGCTACGGCCAGGAGGCCCACCGCGAGCTCACCACCCTGGTGGACCTGGGCGTCATCGTGGCGCCGGTGCCCCTGCTCGGCCTGCTCTTCCAGACCCGGCAGCACTTCATCGGCATCGAGTACACGACGGCCGCCGGCGAGAAGGCCGGCCTGCTGATCCAGGCCCACAAGGACAACTACCGCGCCGTCCTGATGGCCCTGCGCGGCGCCACCCACGCCCCCATCACGGTGGCGGAGTCCGACCGCAAGTTCATCGCCAGCGCCGTCGGCGACGACGGCGTGCGGACCGCCCCGCCGGCCCCCAAGACGGCGTCCCCGGAGTCTTCCTCCCCGCCGCCCGCATCCCCCGCCGCCGCTGCTCCACCCGCTCAGCCTGCCCCGCCCGCGTCGACGGGTGCCGCCGCCCCCGAGAAGACACCCCCGCCGGCGTCCCCCGAGAAGACTCCTGCACCCACGGCCCCCGAGAAGGCTCCCGCACCGGCTGCCCCCGCCGGAACACCGCCGCCTTCGGATTCGACGGATCCGTCCACCACACGCCCCGCCCCGGCCCCGCGCCCCGCTCCCGCGGCGGTGGAGAAAGGCACCATCACCCTGTCCACCAACCCTTCGGGCGCGAGCATCTTCGTCGACGGCCGCTTCGTCGGCCAGACCCCGGCCAAACTCCGCCTCGCCCCCGGCCCGCACACCATCCGCCTCTCCCTGTCAGGCTACCCGGACTGGTCCCAGGACCTCGAGGTCCTGGAGGCCTCCGAGGTCACCCTCCAGATCGAGCTATCAAAGTAAACATTCTCGCTTCCCGTTTGACTTCGACGTTCGATGTTCAATGTTCGATGTTCGATGTTTGTTTTGTTCCTCTCTGCCATGGTCCATCGTCCATCGTCCATGGTCTTTCCTGTGTCCCCCATCACACTTTCCAAATCTCTCCCCTTGCAATCGATTTCCCCCGGTTCTATCATTCCCACTTTAGGAGACTCACGCAATGTTCCCCATCCGGGACCGAGGCAGCAGGGGGGCCCTCGAATCCCGGCGGCCGCCGCCCGCCAGGTTCGCCTTCCCTTGTATCCAAACCACGGCGTTCTCTTCGCATTCCTCTTCCGTGCTCCTGTCCGAGGATCCGCCCGCCGGAGAGCGGATGATCTGCGCTGTCCCTGCCAAGGTGCCGGGTCCGAAGTCTGGTCTTCTGTAAGGAGGTGTGCATGGGATACTTTCGTCAGGTCACGAGCATTTTCCTCATCTTCGCCCTGATCTGGACCGCCGGGGCCACCACCTTCGACAAGATCCGCTACAACGGCGGCACCGTCAGCACGAACGTGGACCCCGAGGACTGGCACAACCAGCTGACGGTGGCCTCCGACCGGATCGTCCTGGCCCTCAAGGACGGCCAGAGCGTGAACATTGATCCCACCCTGGTCTCCAACCTGAGCTACGGCCAGGAGGCCCACCGGCGCGTCGGCACCATGGTCGCCCTCGGGATCCTGCTGACGCCCATCGCCCTGTTCGGCCTGTTCCACAAGACCAGGCTGCACTACATCGGCGTCGAGTACAAGACCGCCGACGGCAAGAACGCCGGCCTGCTGATCCAGGCGCACAAGGACAATTACCGCGCCGTCCTGCAGGCGCTGCGCGGCGCCACCCACGCGCCCATCTCGGTGTCGGAGGAGGACCGCAAGTACATCGCCAGCGCCGTGGGCGACAGCAGCCTGCAGACCGCCCCGGCCAGCGCCCAGCCAGCGCCCCCGGGGCAGGCATCCACAGGCACGACCGGCGCGGCCCCGGCGGCATCCCCCGCGACGACACCGACACCTGCTGAGGCAACCGCTCCGGGGGCAGCCGGTGCCACGACTCCCGCTCCGGCGTCACCCGCGGTTCAAGGGCAACCCGAGAAAGGCACCATCATCCTGGCCACCACTCCCCCGGGCGCGAGCGTATTCGTCAACGAGAGCTTCGCCGGCCAGACCCCGGCCCGGCTCCGCCTCGCCCCCGGCAAGTACAGGATCCGCCTGTTCCTCCAGGACTACAAGGAGTGGGCGCAGGAGATCGAGGTCTTCGAAGGCTCGGAGGTCAACCTGCAGATCGAGCTGAAGAAATGATGCGGAAGTCGGAAAAACCACCGGTCCCGCGCCTCTTCGTCGGTGTCACTGACAACGAGTGGTTCCGCTTCCTGCGCCAGCGCCGGCCGGATGAGGTGAATTTCTGGCAGCCCAGCGGTTCATCCACATTCCAGGCGCTGGATCCGGGGCAGCCCTTCCTGTTCAAGCTGCACAGTCCGCTCAACTACATCGTCGGCGGAGGCTTCTTTGCCCACTTTTCCCCACTGCCGGTCAGCCTGGCCTGGGAAACCTTCGGCGAGAAGAACGGGGTTGCCTCCCTGGCTGAAATGCGGTCGCGGATCGAGAAGTACCGCCGCCAGAGAGCAATCCATAACGAAGACTACACCGTCGGCTGCATCATCCTGACCGAACCGTTTTTCTTCGAAGAAGAGGACTGGATCCCCATCCCGGAGGATTTCGCCATCAACATCGTCCGTGGCAAGGGGTATCCTTTGCAGGAAGGCACCGGCCGGGCGCTTTGGGACAGTGTCCGCATCCGCTGGGAAGCGCAACAGATGAAACTGGCAACGCTGGACGAGGGAATCGCGGCTAAAGCTGCCGCGCCCCCTCTTCTTCCCGGGCTGCCGGAGGCAGCCGGCGCTCCCGGTCATGTCCATCTTTTGGCCGGCGATATGTTCGGCGACCCCACGCTGATCCGCCCGCGCTTGGGCCAGGGCGCCTTCCGGGTGGTCATCACCGATGTCTACGACCGCCGCTGCGCCGTCACCCGCGAGCGGGTCCTGCCGGTGCTGGAAGCGGCCCATATCAAACCTGTGGCCGATGGCGGCCGCCACGAGATCCCCAACGGACTGCTCCTGCGCTCCGACCTCCACCGTCTCTTCGACCGCGGCTACGTCACCGTGACGCCGGATTACAAGGTCCGCGTCAGCCGCCGCCTCCGCGACGACTTCCACAACGGCGAGGTGTACTTCCATTTGGAAAAGAAGGAATTATGGATTCCGCACAAGCTACAGGAACGCCCCAACCGGGAGTTCCTGGAATGGCACGGGGATGCAGTTTTCAAAGGGTAAAGATTCCGGTAATTGAGGTCGCCGATTCGAGATAAGAGAAGGAAATCATGGACGCAAGCCAACTGAACTGGATCGCCAACTTCATCTGGGGCATCGCCGACGACGTGCTCCGCGACCTGTACGTCCGCGGCAAGTACCGCGATGTGATCCTGCCCATGACCGTCCTGCGGCGGCTCGACACCCTCTTGGAGCCCACCCAGAAGGCCGTCCTCGAGATGAAGGCGCTGCTCGACGCCCAGGGGATCGTCAACCAGGACCAGGCCCTGCGCCAGGCCTCCGGCCAGGCCTTCTACAACACCTCCAAGTTCACCCTGCGCGACCTCAAGTCCCGCGCCAGCCGGCAGCAGCTCACCGCCGACTTCGAGGCCTGGCTCGACGGCTTCTCGTCCAACGTCCAGGACATCCTCGAGAAATTCGAGTTCCGCAACCAGGTCCCGCGCCTGTCCAAGGCCGACGCCCTGGGCACCCTCATCGAGAAGTTCCTCTCTCCCGACATCAACCTGAGCCCGCGGCCGGTCCTCCTGGGCGACGGCTCGGTGAAGCACCCCGGCCTGGACAACCACGGCATGGGCACCGTCTTCGAGGAGCTGGTCCGCCGCTTCAACGAGGAGAACAACGAGGAGGCCGGCGAGCACTGGACCCCCCGTGACGCGGTCAAGCTCATGGCCCGGCTCATCCTCCTGCCGGTGGCCGACCGGATCGAATCGGGCACGTACCTGCTGTACGACGGCGCCTGCGGCACGGGCGGCATGCTCACCGTGGCCGAGGAGACGCTCAAGCAGCTGGCCGGCGAGCACGGCAAGCAGGTGGCCACCCACCTCTACGGGCAGGAGATCAACTCCGAGACCTACGCCATCGCCAAGGCCGACCTCCTGCTCAAGGGCGAGGGCGAGGCCGCCGACAACATCGTGGGCGGGCCGGAGTACTCCACCCTGTCCAACGACGCCTTCCGGTCGCGGGAGTTCGACTTCATGCTCTCCAATCCACCGTACGGCAAGAGCTGGAAGAGCGACCTGGAGCGCATGGGCGGCAAGGAGGGCGTGAAGGATCCGCGCTTCGTCATCGAGCACGCCGGCGACCCGGAGTACTCCCTGCTCACCCGCTCCTCCGACGGCCAGATGCTGTTTCTGGCCAACATGCTCTCCAAGATGAAGCACGGCACGGCCCTGGGCAGCCGCGTGGCCGAGGTCCACAACGGCTCGTCGCTCTTCACCGGCGACGCCGGGCAGGGCGAGAGTAACATCCGCCGCTGGATCCTCGAGAACGACTGGCTGGAGGCCATCGTCGCCCTGCCCCTGAACATGTTCTACAACACCGGCATCGCCACCTACATCTGGGTGCTGTCCAACCGCAAGCCCGACCACCGGAAGGGGAAGGTCCAGCTCATCGACGCCACCGGGTGGTCCAAGCCGCTGCGCAAGAACCTGGGCAAGAAAAACTGCGAGCTGTCGGAGGAGGACATCGCCCGCATCTGCGACACGTTCCTGAAGTTCGAGGAGACGGAGCAGTCGAAGATCTTCCCCAACACCGCTTTCGGCTATTGGAAGGTCACCGTGGAGCAGCCGCTGCGGCTGCGGGGCATCGATCCCGGCCGCGCCTACGCCGCCAAGGAGGTCAAGGCGCTCAAGGAATCCGCGGAACGCGCCGAGGACGCCCCGCCGGTGATCCGCAAGATCCACAAGAAGGGCGCGGCGCCCGATCTGCTACATGGGCTGTTCGAGACCTCTATCGGCGGCAAGCCGGCCGTGGTTGAATACGAGCCCGACCCCGAGCTGCGGGACACGGAGCAGGTCCCGCTCCTGGAGCCGGGCGGCATCGACGCCTTCCTGCGGCGCGAGGTGCTGCCCTACGCCCCGGACGCCTGGTACGATCCGGCCTCGGTGAAGACCGGCTACGAGATCAGCTTCACCCGCTACTTCTACAAGCCCCAGCCCCTGCGGCCGCTGGAGGAGATCCGCTCCGACATCCTGGCGCTGCAGAAGGAGACCGAGGGCTTGCTCGACGAGATCATCGGAAGAGGTAATTGAACTATGTCCACACAGCGTTACTCCGTCACTCCTCATCCAATCGAGACTCTGCTCACTTGGGTAAAATCCGGTGAGATCGCCATCCCCGAAATCCAACGCCCCTTTGTCTGGGACGCAACCAAGGTACGCAACCTGCTGGATTCGCTGTTCCAGGGGTATCCGGTAGGCTATCTCATCGTGTGGCGCAACCCGACAGTGAAACTCAAAGACGGCAGCCTGTCCGCCGGCAAGCGGATCCTCATTGACGGCCAGCAGCGGGTCACAGCCCTGATGGCGGCGTTACTAGGCCAGGAAGTGCTGACCAAGGATTATGAGACGACCCGCATCCGCATAGCCTTTCATCCGCAGGAAGAGCGTTTCGAAGTCGCCAATCCTGCTATTCGCAAGGATGCGGCTTGGCTCGAGGATGTGGCGGAAGTCTTCGCCCCCACTACCAGCGTCTTCCAGCTTGTGGGGGGGTATTGCGCGAAAAATCCCGGCGTCTCCCAAGATGCAATCTTTCGAAGCATTGAAAATCTCCGCAAGATCATCAACAACCACGTCGGCATGATCGAGCTGGCCGAGGAACTGGACATTGAAACCGTCACCGAGATCTTCATCCGAGTGAACTCGGCGGGCACCGAGCTGTCGCAAGCCGATTTCGCCATGTCCAAGATCGCCGTCAACGAAACCTTCGGCGGTAACCTCCTACGGAAGGCCATCGACTACTTCTGCCATCTCGCCGTGGCCCCAGAGTTCCTGCCCCGCATTGAAAAGGGCGACCGGGCGTTCGCCAACTCCGAGTTCTTCCCCAAGATGCGCTGGCTCAAGGACGTCAACGACGACATCTACGACCCGACCTACACCGACATGCTCCGGGTGGCCTTCACCTCGGAGTTCGGCCGCGGAAGGCTCCAAGACCTGGTGGCTCTGCTCTCGGGCCGCAATTTCGAGACCCGGCAGTTCGAGGAGGCTATTGCCGAGGAGTCTTTCGGGCGGCTCAAGAAGGGAATCCTCGCCTTCATCAACCAGACCCACTTCGAACGCCTGACGATGATTTTACGTTCGGCCGGATTTCAGACCAGCGACCTCATCGGTGGCCGCAATGCCGTGAATTTCGCCTATATCATCTACCTTCGCGGTCGCTTCGAAAGCATGAACGCAGATGACCTCGAACAATTGGTGCGCCGGTGGTACGCCATGTCCATCCTGAGGGGACGGTACACCGGTAGTCCAGAAGGCGTTTTCGATTTCGATATGCGGCAGATCGCCGCCCGCGGGTTGGCCGACTATGCTCGGACTGTGATCGACACCGAATTGCCAGATAGCTTTTGGACAGGGATGCTGCCCCAACTCATGGAGACTTCCTCGTCCAACAGTCCCTACTTCTTGGCTTATCAGGCCGCCCAGGCCAAGCTCGGTGACAGGGGCTTCCTCTCGCGGGACATCAGCGTCCTCGACCTGATCCTCAACCGCAGCGACGTTCATCATGTTTATCCCAAGAATCACTTGAAACGGCAGGGTTTGGCTCGTGGCCGCTACAACCAGATCGCCAACTTCGTACTGGCCCAGAGCGAGATCAACATCGCCATCGGCGACAAGGCGCCCGAGCGTTATTTCCAAGAGCTGGCCGAGCAGTGCACTGGCGGGCCGAAGCGGTACGGTGGCATCACCGATCAGGAGGAGATGCGCGCGAATCTGCGGATGAATTGCGTACCGGAGGCGATGCTCGACGGAACGATACCTTCCTACGACGATTTCCTGGCGGAGCGCCGCCGGCTGATGGCGCAGAAGATTAAAACCTGGTTTGGGATTCTTTGATGATCGCCGGCCTCAAACCCTATCCCGCCTATAAAGACTCCGGTGTGCCGGGGCTGGAGGAAGTGCCGAAGCATTGGGAATTGCGCCGAATTAAAACGTTGTTCAGAGAGAAAGATGAACGAAACGATGGCCAAGGTGTGTTGCTCTCGCTGACCAGATCCCAGGGTATCATACCCCAATCACAAGCGACTAATCGAATAGCAAGCGCGGAAGATTTCTCGAAATACAAATTCTGCCGACGTGGCGACTTGGTCATGAACCGCATGCAGGCGTGGTCTGGGATGTTCGCGTTATCTGGATACGACGGACTTGTGAGTCCGGATTACTCTACTTTTGTTGCATTAGGGAGCCATAACGTTAAGTACTTTGAACTCCTTTTCAAAACACCTCTTCTGGTGGAACAATTCGCGCAGCGATCAAAAGGCATTGGAAGTGGATTCAACCGCCTCTACACCCCAGATTTTGGCTCTGTCCCTGTTGCCGTTCCACCTCTTTCCGAACAAGACGCTATCGTGCGGTATCTCGATTACATGGACCGGCGGATCCGGCGGTACATCCGCGCCAAGCAGACACTGATCAAGCTGCTGGAGGAGCAGAAAGCCGCCATCATCCACCGCGCCGTCACCCGCGGCCTCGATCCTAACGTCCGCCTCAAACCCTCCGGCGTGGAGTGGCTCGGTGATGTGCCAGAGCATTGGGAAGTGTTGCCACTTTGCGCGATTGCGCGACCGCGGAAAGTCACTAACAACAAAAATCTTGAGCTACTATCCGTGTACCTCGGCAGAGGAGTTATTCCTTTCTCAATGGTCGAAGAGAAGAGGACAAATCCGACAAGTGATGATTTATCGAAGTACCAAAAGGTGGAGCGAGGTGACTTCGTCCTCAACAATCAACAAGCCTGGAGAGGTTCAGTTGGCGTCTCAAAGTACCAAGGCATTGTAAGCCCTGCTTACTTGGTGTTGGCTCTTGATGGACGACTCCAGCAAGAGTTCGCAGACCGACTTTCTAGCGACAGGGTAATGGTCACGCAATACCTTGTTTGCTCGAAGGGTGTCGGATCCATTCAAAGAAATTTGTATTGGCCTTACCTTAGGAGAGTCGCCATCCTCATTCCGCCCATTGTTGAGCAATCCACCATTGTCCGATTCATCGATAAGTCCACGACTTCTCTCACTACCTCGATCGAACTTGCTCAACGGGAGATCGAGATTCTCCACGAGTATCGCACTCGCTTGATCACCGATGTGACCACCGGCAAACTCGACGTGCGCGAGGCGGCGGCGAGGCTGCCGGAAGAAACCGATGTCATCGAGCCCATTGAAGGACCAGAGAATGATGACGAGACGGTGGAGGTGATGGGGGAAGAAGGCCAGAACGACGGCCAGGAGGATGTATCATGATGCCCGGCGAGTCCCTCCCTGATCTGATGAGGCGGACGATGTTCAACCAGCGTTTCATTAAGGAAAAACGCGGCCCTACCGGACCGTACGAAGTCATCCAGCTCATCAACTCGTTCCTGGGTGCACTGGCTCATCCCTGGGAGAAGTGCAAACGTGAATTGGCCGTTATTCCTCTTGCTTCCGCCTATGAGAAAGGTTGGCCGCGGGTGGTCCCGCTGGGTCCTTCCGATGAGGATCCGGCCACCCTGGGAGATCTGATCCGACTAATGCGGAACGGCATCGCCCACGGAAACAACGAGTTTGCTGCGGATGCCAACGGGGAGATGGGCTTGATCCGCATCTGGAACGTTCATCCGCGGTCGCGCCGGAGAACGTGCGAGGCCATCCTGACCGTTCGGGAAATGGAAGCGTTTCTCCACAAGTTCGTGGAGCAGGCAGAGGCGCTCCGTTCGGCAGATTGGAGAGCGAAAGAGTGAAGAAGGATCAATCTAAGGCTGAACAAATTTCTTCAGCATCGACAGCCTAGTAGAGGAACTTGGATGAGCATTGAATTCTTGTGTGATGCGATCTGGCCGCGGATTCAACAAGCAGCGGTGGAATGCAAGGAGCCTGCGTACGTCGCCGTGGCGTACTTCGGCCAGGGTGCATCCCAACTCCTTCCATTGAAAAAGGGCAGCCGCCTGGTCGTGGATGCCAGTGAGGGCGCCGTAAAGAGCGGCCAGACCTGTCCACGGGAATTGCACCGGCTCCTCCACAAAGGCGTACGAATCTATAGTCAGGACGACCTGCACGCCAAAGTCTTCGTGCTTGGGAATCAAGTTTTCGTCGGGTCCGCCAACGCCTCCCAACGCTCCGCGCACACCCTCACGGAATGTTGCATTATCACCACAGATCCAAGCGTGGTTTCGCAGACGCGGGAATTTGTTCGAGAGTTGTGCATTTATAGATTGACCCCGGCCCAACTGGACGCCCTGGCAAGAATATATCGTCCGCCGAGACCGCCGGGTGGGAAGAGGCGACTGGGGCAATCTGCAGCCGCGCCCCGGCCCAAGCATCCGTTGCTGAAATTGGTCCAACTGGTAAACGAGCTATGGCCCGAACGGGAAGCTCCGACTCAAACCAAAGGAGAGGAAAAAGCCAAGCAGAAGAGGCGGTATGGACGAGGCTGGCAGGTGGATTGTTTCCGCTGGAGTGGCACCGATTCCTTCCAGCGAGACGACCGGGTGGTCCGGGTGATGGACCTGGGAGGAGGGCGCTGCCAGGTGCATCGGCCGGCGCACGTCATCCACGTCCAGCGGTTCCGAAGCGTTCGTGGGAAAGCCGCATACGTCTACCTGGAATCACCTGCAGATGAACAACCACTGGCTCTCTCGGCGCTCGCCAGGAAGCTTGGGGGAGACGCCAAGGAGCAGCTGTGTCGATCCGGCCCGGTGAAGGATTTCGGATTTGCTCATAACTTGTTGAAAATCCTGGAGGGTTAAACATATTGACAGAATAGCAATCCTTCAGTGAAACCCTTTATTGAGACACAGATATAAATTACAGAAGAGTCTCTTGGAGTGATTCATGCCCACTGATACAAGTGAAAAAGGTTTAGAGAGTCTTATCGTTGCAGCTATGACCGGCCAGGCGCAGGCCACAGAGACGGTCGGAATCGAGGTGTACGAACCCCGAGCGCCGTACGGGAGCGCCTTCTGGATCCAGGGACAGCCGGCGGATTACGACCGGGACTATTGCGTGGACCTGAAACAGTTATCGCTGTTCCTGCATGCCACCCAGCCGCAAGCGGCCGCGACGCTGGACCTCGGCAACGACAGCCCCACCCGGCACAAATTTCTGGCCCGGCTGCAGGGAGAGATCTCCAAACGTGGCGTGGTGAATGTGCTGCGCCACGGCGTGAAGCACGGCCCGGCCCATCTGCATTTCTTCTTCGGCATGCCTTCCCCTGATAATCCCAAGGCCGTGGAGCTGTACCGGAAGAACCGGTTCAGCGTCACCCGGCAGCTCCGCTACAGCAACGACCAGACGGCGTTGGCCCTTGACCTGGCCCTGTTCATCAACGGCCTGCCGGTGGCCACCTTCGAGCTGAAAAACAGCCTGACCAAGCAGACCGTGGCCGACGCGGTGGAGCAGTACCAGCGCGACCGCGACCCGCGGGAGAAGCTCTTCGAGTTCGGCCGCTGCCTGGTCCACTTCGCCGTGGACGACCACGAGGTGCGCTTCTGCACCCGCCTGGCGGGCAAGGGCTCGTGGTTTCTGCCCTTCAACCAGGGGTGGAACGATGGGGCCGGCAATCCGCCCAATCCCCAGGGGCTCAAGACGGAGTACCTGTGGAAGCGGATCCTGGCGCCGGACAGCTTGGTCAACATCCTGGAAAACTACGCCCAGGTCGTGGAGAAGAAGGACGAGAAGACCGGCAAGAAGAAACGGGAGCAGATCTTCCCGCGCTATCACCAGCTCGACGTGGTGCGCCAGCTCCTGGCCCACGCCGGAGCGGTGGGCGCGGGGGCGCGGTACCTCATCCAGCACTCGGCCGGCAGCGGCAAGAGCAACTCCATCGCCTGGCTGGCCCACCAGCTCATCGGGCTGCGGCGGGACGGCAAGGAGGTCTTCGACTCCATCCTGGTGGTCACCGACCGGCGGATCCTGGACCAGCAGATCCGCGACACCATCAAGCAGTTCGCCCAGGTGGGGGCCACCGTGGGGCACGCCGAGCACTCGGGCGACCTGCGGCAGTTCATCACCGAGGGGAAGAAGATCATCATCTCCACGGTGCAGAAGTTCCCGTTCATCCTTGACGAGATCGGCAGCGAGCACCAGGGCCGGACGTTCGCCATCATCATCGACGAGGCCCACTCCAGCCAGGGCGGCAAGACGTCGGCGGCTGTGCACCAGGTCCTGCACGGCGCGGACGCCGGCGAGGAAGAGGAGACCGCCGAAGACAAGATCAACCGGCTGATGGAATCGCGCAAGCTCCTGCCCAACGCCAGCTACTTCGCCTTCACCGCCACCCCCAAGAACAAGACGCTGGAGATCTTCGGCGAGCCGGTTCCGGAGGGCGACGTCGTCAAGCACCGGCCCTTCCACACCTACACCATGAAGCAGGCCATCGAGGAGGGCTTCATCCTGGACGTGCTCAGGCACTACACCCCGGTGAACAGCTACTACCGGCTGGTCAAGACCGTGCCGGGCGACCCGGAATTCGACGTCAAGCGGGCGCGGAAGAAGCTGCGCCGCTACGTGGAGGGCCACGAGCACGCCATCCGGCTGAAGGCCGAGATCATGGTGGACCACTTCCACGAGCAAGTGATCGCGCTGAACAAGATCGGCGGCCAGGCCCGGGCCATGGTGGTTACCAGCGGCATCGGGCGGGCCATCGATTACTACCACGCGATCCGGGATTACCTGGTGGAGCGCAAGAGCCCGCACCAGGCCATCGTGGCGTTTTCGGGCGAGCACGATTACGGCGGCGCGAGGGTTTCGGAGTCCTCCCTCAACGGCTTCCCCTCCAACCTGATCGCAGACCGGATCCGGCAGGAACCGTACCGATTCCTGGTCTGCGCCGACAAGTTCCAGACCGGCTACGACGAGCCGCTGCTGCACACCATGTACGTGGACAAGATCCTGTCGGGGATCAAGGCGGTGCAGACTCTCTCGCGCTTGAACCGTGCCCACCCCAAGAAGCACGATGTGTTCGTGCTGGACTTCATGAACGACGCCCAAACCATCGAGGAGTCCTTCGCCGACTACTACCGCACCACGATCCTGAGCGAGGAGACCGACCCGAACAAGCTGCACGACCTGCAGGCGGCGCTGGACGGCTACCAGGTCTACGCGCCGGAGCAGATCGAAGAGTTGGTGACGCTGTATCTGGACGGCGCCGACCGGGACCGGCTCGACCCGATCCTGGATGCCTGCGTGGCGGTGTACAAGCAGTCCCTGGACGAGGACGGCCAGGTGGACTTCAAGGGCAAGGCCAAGGCGTTTGTCCGCACCTACAGCTTCCTGGCGTCGATCCTGCCGTACTCCAACGCGGAGTGGGAGAAGCGGTCGATCTTCCTGAACTTCCTGGTGCCGAAACTGCCGGCGCCCGTCGACGAGGACCTGGCCAAGGGGATCCTGGAGACCATCGACATGGACAGTTACCGGGTGGAGAAGCTGTCCGCCCGGAAGCTCTTGCTGCCCGACACCGACGCCGAGATCGGGCCGGTGCCCGCCGAGGGCGGCGGACGGAAGCCGGAGCCGGAGCTGGACCGGCTGAGCAACATCCTGAAGGCGTTCAACGACCTGTTCGGCAACATCCCGTGGACCGATGGGGACCGGGTGAAGACGCTGATCACGGAGGAAATCCCGGCCAAGGTGGCCGCCGACACGGCGTACCAGAACGCCATGAAGAACTCCGACAAACAGAACGCCCGCATCGAGCACGACAAGGCGTTGGGGCGGGTGATGACGGGGATGCTGAAGGACGACACCCAGCTCTTCAAGCACTTCAGCGACGATCCGGACTTCAAGCGCTGGCTGACGGAGGCGGTGTTCCACATGACGTATGAGAATCAACCGTTACCCACAGAGAGAGTTCTACGCAACCCACAAGAATGACGATCCTTTAAGGAGATAATGATGGAACCAGAGAGGAATTCTCACGTTAAACCAGGATTCAGTCCCTATGTCACTCTCGGTCATTTCGGGCCGGAAGAACGAGTCATTCTCGGGCATATCAGCAAGGAGTGGTATGTCACAAACTCCGGGGCACAAATCAACATTGGACCCAATAGCATTTATCGATATGCCTTGATCAAACCGTTAGATTTTTTTCAACAAATGTTCAATATTGATAGGGAGATGGTGTTGCTATTTAGCCCATATGAGCATTTCGAACCCAGGACGCTCGATGCAATCGCCGTTGCGACGGCGCGTCATCAAGATTTACGCATAGAACGAATTTGTAGTGTATTGGTGAGCAAAGATAAAGAGATTGAATTCAAACTAAGAGAATTACTAAAAAACGACCAAGAAGCTCAAATCATCGTTCCGTTCACCTATTCTGAGCTACTAGAGACCATTACAGATCCTTATTTCTTTCGTAATCGCTTTATACGCCATTTTTATGCGAGAGATCTATTCGCTTCGGAAAGTCCTCTCAGGAAAGATCTATACTTTTTTGGTCGTACAGATTTGGTCCATTCTCTTCTGAATCGTCATCGCAGCCATCAAGTGTCTGGATTGTTTGGTCTTCGAAAAACAGGAAAAACGTCAGTCATTTTCAGTATACAAAGAGCAATGCAAAAAGTTGATGGGATTACCACATTTATAGATTGTCAATCCCCCGCCTTTCACCGACTGCGGTGGAACCATGCATTACACTATGTGCTACAGGAAATCAGAAAACAAAACAACCTAACCGACAGACTAGGCCCAATCGACCAGTACACGGAGACTAAGGCACCCCTTCTATTCGAAAAACATTTGGAGCGTATGTCCATAGACTTAAACAAGAGATCCATCATGCTAATATTTGATGAAATTGAAAATATTACGCCAACAGTCTCATCAAGCGATCATTGGAGAACGGGAACTGATTTCGTCTATTTCTGGCAATCTATTCGATCCCTGTTCCAGAAGAGGGCGGATCTATTCTCGTACTTGCTCGTTGGTACAAATCCATTGTGTGTTGAAATCCCTCGGATTGGTAACTCGGACAACCCAATATTTGCACAGGTACCTCTCGAATATATTCCGGGTTTTGATGTACCGCAGACCCGTGAGATGGTAAGACGACTAGGTAGAATCATGGGCTTACAGTTCGATGAGGTCATCTATTCTCGACTTGCGGATGATTTGGGTGGTCATCCATACTTAATTAGGCACGTGTGTAGTGTGGTCAATCGATTGGCGAAGAAAGAGCGACCTGTAAGAGTAGACAAGGCTCTTTACGAAGAGGCCCTCATTGTTTTTTTACGAGACTATGGGGAATTTATGGAGATGATTCTAAGTGTATTAAAACAGTATTTTAACGATGAGTATGAGATGTTGCGCCTACTCGCACTTGGGGACAATGAAACGTTTTTATCGCTTGCACATTCAAGTCCTCTTTACACAAACCATCTCCTTGGATATGGAATTATTCAAGAAGTGAACGGCCGGTATTCATTTCGGATAGAAACCATCAGGCGTTTTATCGAATCTCGTGAACAGTATAAAAGACTAAAACTATCTGACAATGAGAAAACTGCGGAAGTCTCTGAGCGTCGAAATTCTATCGAAAAGAGATTACGAAAACTCTGCCGGATGCAACTTGTGGCTCAATTGGGTGAGGCATCTGCAAGAACCACCGTAACATCTCTACTAGGAGAACCGCGAGCTTCACGTACAGCTGGTTTATCGTATGGAGACCTCTTTGATGGTAACAAGTCGGGTATTTTTTTTACTGATCTCATCAAGATAATCAACAAATCATGGGATTGTTTTAAAAATATTTTTGGAACAAACAAGGATGAAATCTTAAAGTATCTCAATGTTATTAATGAATTGAGAATTGATGCCCATGCCAAATCAATAACGGACGCAGAATTTACAATGTTTCGTTTATGTGCAGAGAAGATTGAAAACCTTCTTGAGGAATTCTTGGGGTAGAAAGTTGACCCCCGACGAGCGTGCGCGGCTGTTTCTGCGGTTAGTCAAGTACATCGGCCAAGAAGTGCCGGCGGGATTCCTGCGCCGGACGGGGGAGGAGTACCCCGAGCTGGGGGTGCCGTGCATCCATTCCCTGAGCGAGGGGATCTTCAAGCCGGCCGACAGCCCATACACCCTGTGCGTGTGGAGCCGCTCGGCGGCGGGGGCCGACCGGGAGGTCTACGCCGACGTGATCCATCCCCAGGCCGGCGGCGGCTGGGCCATGGACTACGCCGCCAAGAGCGGATCGCTGGACTCGGCCGTCAACCGCTCCCTCCTGGCCTGCCTGCGCGACCGGCAGCCGGTGCTGGTCATCGTCACCAGCAAGCCCAAAGGATCCCAAGGCGGGGCGCGGTACTGGCTGCTGGGGCCCGCCCTGATCGAGGGATTCGATCCGGCCGCCCGGCGCTTTCATCTGGCGGGCTGCACCGAAACCCTCACGAGCGCCCTGGAGATTGTCGCCTCCCCGGTGGAAAGCGAGGAGATTCTCCTGCGCCAGCGGCTGTTCACGCCTTTCGCCCTGCGGGAATCCCAAGCGCCCTACCTGAGCCGCCGGGAGCCGCGGGACCAGGCTTTCCGGATCGAGGTCATCCGGGAATACCGCCAGCTCTGCTGCGTCTGCCGGTCCATGTTCGTGCTGAAGCAGCCCGCCGGGGTGATCGTGGAGGCCGAGGCCGCCCACATCATCCCGGTGGCGGAGCACGGCCCCGACGACCTGCGCAACGGATTGTCGCTGTGCCGGCGGCACCACTGGGCGTTCGATCAGGGGCTGTTCACCGTCAACGACCTGCAGGAAGTGCGGGTGTCGCCGGCGGTGCAGCGGGCGGAGCGGCAGCGCTTCGACTTGGAGGAGTACCACGGTGAAACACTGGTGCCGCCCGCCGACGAAAAGTGCCGGCCGGACGAGGCGGCGCTGGAGTGGCACCGGCGGGAGCGGTTCCTGGCGGGGTGAGGGGGGAACTCACCACAAATGCACAGAGGGGGGAACGGTGAATCGGTGAATGGGTGAATCGGTGGGGGACAGAGCCTAACTTCGAACGTCCAACGCTGAACATGGGGAGGGACCTGGGGGCTGGGAAATGGTGGGAGGCACTCCGAACGTCGATCCTTACGGAACGGCGGGAGTCTCCCACAGGGCTCGGATCGGGACGGCATACAGCCGCTCACCAAACGGCAGGCTGTGCTCTCCGTCATACAGGACCACGCCGGCCTGGAAGCGAAGGAAGTGAGTTATCGCCTAGCGGTCTCGATTTCGGCTGATTGCAAGTTTTAGTATCGGCAGATTGCAAGTTTCACGACGGCGGGATGAAATCCCAGGAGCGCCTGGATCAGTGGCCACCCGCGCCGGGGCGGCGCGGGGTACGACGGACGTCGCCGCCGCCGGCGGCGACTGTCGCACGGTTTTTTCAAAGATTCGATATTCACAGATTATCCACAGACCCGAAACGCCCCGGCCATCCCGGATCCAGAGCGGATGGAGAGGCTCCTCTCTTTCGCTTTCGCGGGTTGGCGCGTTCCGGCGGCAGTCCGCCCCGGCGGGGCGGACGTCCGGGGGGGATCCGGGTCCGGCGGACCCGGACTACCCGGATCCCGCGCCGGGGCGGCGCGGGGTCCGGCGGACGCGGAGCACGGCCCGCCGGGCCCCGTCAATCCCCGACCTTCAACAGCCGATAGAGGCCGTCCGGCAGCGCGACGAGGCCCCGTCCCGGGGCGAACAGGGCCTTCACCTGGTTCATCGTGAAGGCTCTCCCGGTAGCAGCCGGGACGGCGGGGGGCTGGGAGAAACCCCGCCGCGGCTCGCGGAAATCCAGCCAGGCCCATTTCGCCGGCTTGTCCGGGTCCCACACGAGGAGCCCGGAGAAGTCCTCGTCCAGGTACGCCCAGCGCCGAACCCCCGCGTCCGGGAGCGGCGGATTCACGATGATGTCCGCGCCCTTTGCCAGATCGACCAGAATCCACCGGGTGTATTCCACAGAGCCGTACTGCTGGAGGGTGCCGGGCGTCTGGTAGTGTTCGACAAACGCGAACAGGTCCGGATTGGACTTCGGAAAGCGGGGCGTGGTGATCGAGTACCCGGCCCCCTTGCCGTACCTGGTCCACCGCGCACCGTCCACGATGGAGAGCTGGCCGTTGCAGACCAGCAGGTACCGGTCACCCGCGAAGGCGGTGTAAAGATCGAGGCTCTCCACGGTCCGGCCGGCCTCCTTCGGGTGCGGATCCCCCACCGCCAGCAGCTTCTCGAATGCGGCGCCGGATCGCCGAAAGATCCCCTCGGCCTTTTTGCCGGACGCGTCCTGGTACTCCAGGTCGACGAACAGGTTTCCGTCCTCCGTGAGGACGGCCCGGGAGCATTTGGAAATCGTGCCGCCCGCCACCGCCGGGAACGGCGACTTGGGCGTCAGCGGCTGGAGGAGCCTCTCCGCGTCGCAGAACATCAGGCCGCTGGAGCTGTGGCTGGAAAGCTCCAGAAGCAGGCGGCCGGCCCGGTCGATGTCCACATCGAAGACGCGCCCGTACTTGTCCTGCAGGCGGCCGGGATCGTCGGCGAGCCCGCCCCAGACCTTCCGGAGGACGGCGCCGTCCCAGGAGTAGAGATTTTCCCCGGTCAGGATGAAGAAGCGGTCCGGGCCGGCCACGATCCGGGTCGGCATCGAGAAGGCCGGATTCCGCTTCACGCCGATCTTGGCCGGCGGGCCCTCGAGGAACGGCGGCACCACGGACTTCCCGTCCTGGAAGAGCAGGGACCAGGCGCCGGCCTTGTACGAGAAGAGGCCGAACTGGTCCTTCTTGGGATCGAGCCGCCCCCAGAAGAGGAAGAAATCGCCGTTCACGACGAAGACCTCGTCGACCTCGTGGAGCCGGAGGCCGGGGGCGCCCGGGACCTCTGCCGGCAGGGGCAGCAGCGGTTCCAGGTTCCAGCGCGCCGGGGCGGCCGGGGCCGCGCCCCCGTCCTGTGGGGCGGCGGGGGGCGCCGGCGCGGAAAGCCCTCCGGGATGCGCCGGGAAGCAAAACCAGCCGGCCCAGGCCACCGCGAGGACGGACAGCAACCCCAGCACGAGTCGTCGTGGAGTTCCCGTCATCATGCCTCCTTCATTGATTCGGTGTCCGACCCAAGCACCGGCCAGCCGGATGCGGCTTTTTCCGGTCCGGATGCGGCGCCGACTATGATTCAGGCTGTAAATGCCAACAATGTACCACGCCCGGCCAACGTTGTCATGATGGAATCCTCCACCGCTTCGGGCCGTCCGAAACCCGGAGCGGGCGGACGGAGAAATATCCCTTGCTACCGGAATCCGCCGGGTGTTACATGGGGACATCCTTTGGCTGGTTCCGCAACTTAGATCCGGAGGCGGGTGTTTCCATGAGGATTTTCAAACCCAACATTGCCAAACTGGAGCAAGCCCGGGATATCGATGGCCTGGTCCGGGCACTGGACGATCCCGAAGCTCCCATTCGCGCCGCTGCAATCAGGGCGCTGGGACAATCGGGAGACCGCCGGGCGGCTGGGCCGCTGTACGCCGTCGTCCGAGGGAAGGATGCCGGCGCCGCCCAGTTGGCGGCCGACGCGCTGGGCCAGATCAGCGACCCCGGCGCGGTGGACATTCTCTGCGATGCCCTGCGGGGCGGCCCCCCGCCGCTCTCACGGGCCGCGGCCGCGGCGCTGGGCCGGATAGGCGACCCCCGGGCGGTGGAACCGCTCCTGGCCCGCCTGACGGAGCTGGCGCACCGCCTCCGGCCCGGGGAAGGGCCCGGTGAGGACCGGGTGCCCCCGTGTCCACCGACAGAGTTTTTCCCCGGACTTTCGCTGCTGCAGGCGATCGCGGAGGCATTGGGGCGGATCCGCGACGAGCGGGCGATAGATTCCCTCTGCGGCCTGCTGCAGCTTCCCTATGCAGACGTGATCCGGGCCGCCGCCACGGCCCTGGGCGAGATAGGTTCCGAACGTAGCGCGGAACCTCTCTGCGATATCCTCCGGCGGGACAATGCCGGTGTGCGGAAGGCGGCCGCCGACGCTCTGGTCCGGATCGGTGCCCCGGCGCGCCTGCCGCTGGGCCGGCTCCTTCAGGAAGGCGACCGCCCCAGCCGCCAGGCCGCCGTCGACACGTTCCGACAGATCGGTCCGCCCGAGCCGCCCGATCTCCTCGCCTGGTTCGCCGTGGCCGCCAGCGACTGGCCCCTGGCGGTCTCTTTGGGTGCGGACGCCCTGGCACCGTTTGCCGCCGCGCTGAGAGACGACGATCCCGAGATCCGCCGGGCCGCGGCTGGAGCGCTGGGCGAGACCGGCCTCGAGCGAGCGGTCCAGGTGCTATGTGCCGCGCTCCGCGACCATATGCCGGCCGTGGCTCGCGCCGCGGGAGCGTCCCTGAAACGCTTGGGAGCCCCGGCGGTGGAGCCGCTCTGCGGGATGCTGGAGGATGACTCGCGGCTTGCCCGGGAGACGGCTGCCCGCACCCTGGGGGAGATCGGAGACGCCGCCGCCGTGGCGCCTCTCGGCCTGCTGGTTTGGGATGATGCGGCCTCCGTCCGCGCCGCCGCCGCGCGGGCGCTGGGGCAGATCGGCGATCCGCAGGGGGTTGATCCCCTTCTGGCGGCCCTGCAGGATCGCGAGGTCGAAGTGTGCCGCGCCGCAGCCGAGGCCTTGGGCCATCTCGGGGACACTCGCGCGGTGGAACCCCTGCTGGCCATGCTCCGCTCCCGGATGGACGATTCCCTGACCGTCGAACCGGTCGTCCGAGGCTTGCGTGGCATCCCAGACCATCGGATCTTGGGACCACTGGTCGAGACGCTGAAGAAACACTCCGATTCAGAGGAGATCTGCGGTGCCGTCGTGGACGCCTTTGTGGCCTTGAAGGACAACAACGTCTGCCGTGTCCTCGTCGACTGGGCCACGCAAAGGCGAACCATCCGGGTGAGCGAATACATCCGCTGGCCAACCGGTGTGCTGCGCGTCCTTGCATCCACTTTGGAAACCAAACCGACGTTGTTCTCGAACGATGTGCTCGTGAAGGCCGCCACTCTGCCCGACACCACCGTTCGATTTCGCGTGCAGGCCGATCGGGACGGTGATCCCGAGCAGCTGTCGCAGGAGACGGAGGTCATCAGCAACGCTGAAATTCGCCGTCTTGCCGCCCTCGAATTGAGCCGGCGGAATGATTACTCCATGCCGCCATAGACAGCGGGGATTCCTTTTTCGTGCCTCGTCACCGCACTCCAAAGGCCGCCCGACGGACGTCGCCGCCGCCGGCGGCGACTGGCGCCCGGGTGTTTCAAAGATTCGATATTCACAGATCATCCACAGACCCGAAACGTTCCGGCCATCCCGGATCCGAAACGGGTGGGGAGGTTCCTCCCTTCCGCTTTCACGGAATTTCGGTGTCAGGCTCTGTCACGATCTCATTGCAGATTGCGGATTGCGAATTGCGAATTGCGGATTGAAAACCAGACCGCTCTCCGTGTCCTCCGTGCCTCCGTGGCGGATTCTTCCATTGCGGATTGGAACCCGGATCCCCCTTTGTGTCCTTTGCGCCTTTGCGGTGAGCTCCGGGCTGCGGGCGGTTATTTCAGGACCAGCTCGATGACCGGGATTTCCACGTTCGGCTTCACCACGGGCAGCTCCAGGACGAGGTCGTCCGCCGACAGGCTCTCCTGGTAGGTCACGCTGGGCCGGGGCGCGCCGAACCGGATCTCCGAGCCGTCGTGCAGGAACTGGGCGTAGGCCACCTTCGAAGCGTAGCCCTTCAGCCACAAGGTCCCCATGGGATAGTCGAGCAGGTGCACGTACAGGCGCCGGGTCTTCGGGTTGTACGTCAGCAGGGAGTTGGCCGGCGCTTCGAACTCCGGCGGGGCCTGGGTGCAGCCGTAGATGGCCCGGGAGTTCCAGCGCATCCACTCGCCGATCGCCTCCAGCCGCTCCGTGGCGCGGCCGTCGAACGCGCCGCGGGCGGTGGGGCCGACGTTCAGGAGCAGGTTGCCGCCCTTGCCCACCGTCTCGGCGAGCAGGCCCAGCAGCTGCCGGGTGTCCTTCCACGTGTACTCGTCCCGGTAGTAGCCCCAGGAGCCGGAGAAGGTCTGGCACGTCTCCCACGGCACGCGCACGCCGTTCTTCTCGGGCCACTGCGATACCTTGTACTGCTCGGGCGTGGTGAAGTCGCCGCCGCCCTCGACGTCCAGCAGGTCGAGCCGGTCGTTCACAATGATATCGGGCTGCAGTTCACGCACCATCTTGAGGAGGTTCGCGGAGTCCCAGTCCCGCCGGCCCTTGCCGTGCTTGCCGGACGGGAACGAGTAGTCGAGCCAGAGGATGTCGATCCGGCCGTAGTTGGTGAGCAGCTCCCGCACCTGGTCCTTGACGTACTGGCGGTATTTGTCCATGTCGCGGCCCGCGTTCAGCGCGTCGTACTCGGCGTCGCTGGCGGGGCTCTGCGGGTGGTTGCGGTCGACCGCATAGTCGGGGTGGTGCCAGTCCAGCAGCGAGTAGTAGAAGCCCACCCGGAGGCCCTCGGCGCGGAACGCCTCGACGAACTCCTTCACCAGGTCGCGGCCGGCGGGGGTGTTCGTGGCCTTGTAACCGGTGTACTTCGAGTCGAACAGGCAGAAGCCCTCGTGGTGCTTGGCGGTGAGGACGGCGTAGCGCATCCCCGCCGCCCGGGCGGCCCGGGCCCAGTCGCGCGGATTATAGAGGTCGGGGTCGAAGAGCCGGAAGTACTTCTCATACTCTTCGTTCGTGAGGCGCTCGTCCTTCTTGACCCACTCGTGGCGGGCCGGCAGGGCGTACAGCCCCCAGTGGATGAACATCCCGAACCGGGCCTCGGTCCACCAGGCCAGGCGGTCCGGAGGGCGGAAGTCCGCCGGCGCCGGGGACTGCGCCGGCAGGCGGCCCGCGCCCGCCAGCAGGGCGAAAAGGATCCCCACGGCCAGCGCGCGCCTGGTTCCAGTGATCCCGACTCGAAACAGGCAATCGATTTTTTGGTGATTCATGATGGGGATGGAATAATCCGGGGAGCGCAGGGAAGTCAAGGGAAAACGCGGGAACTCACCACAAAGGCACAGAGGGGGGAACGGTGAATCGGTGAATGGGTGAATCGGTGAATCGGGCCAGCCGAAAGACGGACGTCGAACATCGAACGCTGAAGTCAATCCGCAATCCGGAAACAGGACCACGAAATACACAAACACACGAAAGGGTTTCAAGCCGCAATCCAAGAATTCGCCACGGAGGCACGGAGGACACAGAGAGAATCTATTGTGGATGGCGGATTGAAAGCCTTTCGTGTGGTTCGTGTGGTTCGTGGTTTGATTGCGGATTACGGATTGCGGATTGCGGATTGAATCCTTTCGTGTGGTTCGTGTGGTTCGTGGTTGATCACTGATTTCGGATTGCGGATTGTGGATTAACGTGGGGATTTCCGGACCACTTTTCCCGGAACCTGCATCCCATGGGTGACCGGCGGCGGGTCCGGCCCCGGCGGACCGGCGGCCGGCCGGATCGAAAATCAACCCAGCAAAGGAGAATACAGAGCCATGGCCACGAAACATAAATATCCCACCGTCCAGTCCTACCTGTTCTTCGACGGGCGGTGCGAGGAGGCCCTCGACTACTACCGCCGCACCGTCGGCGCCAAGGTGACGGAGCTGATGCGCTTCAAGGACAGCCCCGAACCGTCGCAGGTCAAGCCCGGGTCGGAAAACAAGGTCATGCACGCCAACTTCCAGATCGGCGACACCCAGGTGATGGCCTCCGACGGGCGCTGCGAGGGGAAGCCGAACTTCGAGGGCTTCGCCCTGACGCTCAACGTGCCGGACGAGGCCGAGGCCGAGCAGCGGTTCGCCGCCCTGGCCGACGGCGGGAAGGTGCAGATGCCCCTGTCCCGGACCTTCTTCTCACCGAAGTTCGGGATGGTCTCGGACCGGTTCGGGGTGAAGTGGATGGTGATCGTCGAGCCGAAGGAGGCCGGGACCCCGGCGCAGCGGCGGTAGCGGAAACAGATCGAACCGCAAAGGCGCGAAGGACGCAAAGGGGGAATGAGGCGAGGGCAGGCGGGCCTTTGCGGACGGACAATGACAAGCGCCGCCGGGGATTGCCTGCCGGCAATCCCCGGTCGGCGGAATTTAAATCTGTTACCAGCGGGGGCGGCGCTCTTCGCGGGGACGGGCTTCGTTCACCTTGAGGTTCCGGCCGTCCAGGTCCTTGCCGTCGAGCGACTGGATCGCCTCGGCGGCGCCGGTGGACATCTCCACGAAACCAAACCCGCGCGGCCGGCCGGTTTCCCGGTCCGTGATCAGGGCGACCGACTCGACCGTCCCGTGGGCGGCGAACAGCTGCTGGATCTGATCTTCCGTGGCGCTGAAGGGCAGGTTTCCGACATAGATCTTCTTCGACATTCTAAACTCCCGGCCCGTCGCATGGACGGGCAAATTTGAAATATTGGCGCCAGGTTGCCGCACGGCTGGACGCCGGGATTTCGCAACAATCGAACGGTTGATACTCGGCTGAAGCTTGGGAAGGGACTGACTCGGCGGCAAGTCACTTCGGGCGGCAGGAGCAGCGATCGATCCGTTGATCGAATCCGGGGCGCACTCTATACGCATCGCGGGGGGAATGCAAGCAATATTTTCATTATTTGCGGCCCCGGGAACTGCGGAAACGGCGAAACAGCGGTGGGGCGAAACGGCGAGCGTAGCTCGCGACCTCCGGGCGCGGATCTAGAAACCTTACCACCCAAACGAGCGGCACGAACGGAAGATGGTGAATGGGTGAACGGGGGGAGCAACAAACAAACGTCGAACGCCCAACGTCGAACGCTGAACGCTGAACGGTAATTCAAACAGCCACCAGGGCACAAAGTCACGAAGCCGGCATTCTGGTTCCGGGGCCGGCTGACCCGGCGCGCGAAGAATCCCGGGCCGGGGGCCCCGGGCCACGTCATTCGGTCCGGGGGGACAGGTCCTTGCGGCCGTCCTCGTAGCGGCCCTCCAGCGCGGTCACCCGGCCGCCCTCCCGGAGGAACCGGATCCGGAACATGGGCGCGTTCTCCAGGGCGAACGTGTCGGAGGTCAGCGGCAGCAGCCGGCCCTTCGGCCGGCCTTCCCGCTGGTAGTACAGGACGCCGTCCTCGAGGGTGACCCGCCGGGGGCCGTACGTGCCGGCGAAGGGCTGCAGGTCGGCCTCCGACAGGGTCACGGGGTGGACCTTCGCCTGCTGGGCCTCCAGGTGCCAGAGGTAGAAGTCCTTGAAACGGGCGTCGGCTTCGGCGGAGTGGAGCTTCTCCAGCGCCATCGCCTGGGCGGCGTCGAGGGCCTGGGGCGCCGGGACCTTGACGTCGGGCTCCACGCCGGTGCCCTCCCAGTTGGTCTTGGAGATGGGGTTCACGGCCCGGGCGTAGGGGACGCTCACCCAGAAGTCGTCGTCGATGAGCTCCCGGTTCACCGGGTGGGCCCCGCCGCCGGTGGTCTCGCCCACGATCGTGGCGCGCTTCATGTTCTTCAGGTTGTAAGTGAACTCCTCGGCGCCGGAGAAGGTCCGGTCGCTGGTGAGCACGTAGACCGGCACGGCGGGCATCCGCTTCCCGGGAACGTACGGCAGCGTCCAGAACTGCTCGGTGCGGTCCCCCTCCCGGTGGTAGAACGAATTGAGGTGTTTCGGCTCCCCCTCGAAGAGGTACGTGGTGAGCAGCTGGATCATCTGGGGATCGCCGCCGCCGTTGTCGCGCAGGTCGAAGACCAGGGCGTCGGCGCCGGACACGAAGGCCATGGCGCCCACGGCCACGGGGAACGCCTCGGGGCTGCCGCTGAAGTAGTCGAACTTCACATACCCGATGTTGCCGGGCAGGATCCGGACCTCGCGGAAGCCGTAGTTATCCATCCGGCCCTGGCGCTTCTCGAGCCGCTGCAGCTCGTCCCCGTCGACGGTCTGGATCTTGGACAGCCGGATCGACTCGGGATCATAGCGGACCCCCAGGTGCAGGTCCCGGCTGACCGAGCGGATGTCGTCGGTCAGGCGGCGGGCGAACTCCTGGGGCTCCGCCAGCGGGGCGTAGGCGCCGGCCCGCTGGTTGCCCCGGAGCAGGTCGGCCATCTTCTTGCCGGTGTCCGGGAAGACGTACTTCTCCGTCAGGATGTCGGCCAGCTTGGCCACCACGGCCGCCCTCGCGGCCTCGGTCAGCCGGGGCGGCGCGGCCGGGGCGGTCGCGCCGGGGGCGGGAGGTGCCTGGGCGGCCGCGAACAGGCCGCCGAACCAGAGGGCGATGCAGAGGGCCAGGATCCTGCGCATGATGATATCCTCCTTAGCGTTGTTTCTTTCGAGGCCGGGCGCCGGCGGAACCGCCGCGGCGGCGCCGGACCCGCTCCCCCAGGGGCATCTCGTCCAGCGCGGCCTCGATGGCGTCGATCACCGCCAGGAGGTCGACGCCGGAAGCGCCGGCCACCTCCCGCGTGGCGGCCTCGATGCCGGCCCAGACGGGGCGCAGGGCCTCGGCGACCTGCCGGCCCCGGGGAGTCAGCTCCAGGCGGCGCTTCCGCCGGTCGGCGGCGTCGCGGACCGAGGCGACCAGGCCGGCCGCCTCCATCTCCTGAGCCGCCAGGACGACCGCGGGGTGGGTGAGGCCGACGGCGGCGGCCAGGGCGGTGACCGACCGGGGCGGCCCCTCGGCCAGCTGGTGGAAGACGAGGAACCAGCGGGGCTCGAAGCCCAGGCCCTCCTTCCGGTAGATCCCGCCGGCCTCCTGGAGCAGGCGGTCGCTGAGTCGCTTCAGGCGGCTGGCCAGGGCCAGCATGCCGAGTCGGCGGATCGTCTCCACGGCGCTCCCTCCAGGCGGGGAATTTCCGTAAGCACTTACGGATATACGAAGGCGTCGGCGGAAAGTTCCAGGGGAGATCCGCCACGGAGGCGCGGAGACACGGAGAGGGAACCGGGTAGATGGTGATTGGATACTGATTGGAAATTGGCCATATCGGAACCGACCATCGCCCCGTGACGGCTGCCCGCGCCATCGGGGCATTCCATTGCAACACGCGGGGAAGGAAACCGCCGGGGCGGCGGGAGGGATTGCCTTTGCCGCCTATCCGCCGTAGAATGGTCCCAAGAAAAACAGGACGGACAATCGGAGGGGGTGGCATGCGGCTGTCGATCAAGAATAAGCTGTTCCTGTCCCATTTCCTGGCCATCGTGCTGGTGTCGGGCTCGGTGGGGACCTTCTTTTACCGCACGGCCGCCGACAGCCTCTTCGACAGCCTGCGCGCCCGCCTGCGCAACAGCGCGGCGCTGCTGTCCCGCGCCCTCGACGCCCGGGAGCTCGAGGCGATCCGCACGCCCGCCGACATCACCCTGCCGGCCTACCAGCAGGGGCTGCGCCTGCTCCGGGATTACCGCGCCACCAACAAGGACATCGCCTTCCTGTACGTCATGCGGCAGGAGCGGGGACGGATCCATTTCGTGCTGGATTCCGACCCCACGTCCGGCCAGGCCCTGCCCGGACAGCCGTACAACGCCCCCTTCCCCCGCCTCTGGGAGGGCTTCCACGCCTACTCGGCGGACGACGAGATCGTGCGCGACCAGTGGGGATATTTCCTGTCGGGCTACGCGCCCCTGAAAAACGGCGCGGGCCGCTACCTGGTCGGGCTGGACATGCGGGCGGACGAGGTCCAGCGCAAGTTCCGCACCGTCCGGATCGCCGGCCTGGCCTCCCTGGGCGTCTCCATCGTGCTGGCCTGGGCGTTCTCGTGGTGGCTGGCGCGGCGGATCACGCGGCCGGTGCGCACGCTGGTCGCCCGCGCGGGGGAGATCGCGGAGGGCCGGCTCGAGGGGACGGTGGAGGACGGCGGCCAGCAGGACGAGATCGGCGACCTGGCGCGGGCCTTCAACCGGATGTCGGCCCGTCTCGCCGCCAGCCGGCAGGAGACGGAAGGGGCCATGGACAAGCTCCGGGAGTCCTACGACACCCTGGAGCATCGCGTTCGGGAGCGGACCGCGGAACTGGCCGCCGTAAACGAGGACCTCCGCCGCGAGATCGAGGGGCGCGTACGGGTCGAGCAGGAGTTGGCGAAGGCCGCCACCACCGACTTCCTGACCGGGCTGCTCAACCGCCTGGCCATGCTGCGGCTCATCGAGCAGGAGATGGGGCGGATCCAGCGAACCACGGCCCCCTTCTCCCTCGTCCTGGGGGACCTGGACAATTTCAAGACCATCAACGACACCTTCGGCCACGAGGCGGGCGACGAGGTGCTGATCCGGGTCGCTTCGATCCTGCGGGACACCCTCCGCGCCCAGGACGCGGTGGCCCGCTGGGGCGGCGACGAGTTGCTGATGTTCCTGCCGGAAACCCCTCCGGCGGGCGCCCTGGAGGTGGCCCGGAAGATCCTGGCGGCGATGTCCGCCTGCTCCATCGAGGCCGACGGGCAGCGCCTCGAGGTGCGGCTGAGCCTCGGCGTGTCGGCCATCGCGCCGGGAATGACCGTCAACGACTGCCTGCGCCTCGCCGACCGGGCGCTCTACCAGGCCAAGTCCGCCGGCCGCAACCGGGTGGTCGCGGCCGAGCCACCCAACCCGGGCCCTTACTCCGACGGCACCAGCTGACCGATTTTTTCCAGGTTCCCGGGCCGGGCGATCACCGCCACGACCTCCGGCGGGTAGATCCGGGCGTACTCCCGTTGCACCGCTTCGGGATCGCCGGCGCGGATCCGGGCGCCGACGGCCAGGGCGACGCCGCAGTAGGCGCTCAGTTCGGAGCCGCCGGCGAAGCCCTGGCGCCGGGCCAGCGCCTCGAGCCGCGCCGCGTCCGCCCGCGCCGCGGCCCATTCTTCCAGCGCATCGATAGCCGCCTGCATCTTGGCCGGCGTGAAGGCCGCCGTCTGGCCCGGCGGAACCAGCGGTTGGCCGCCCTCCGCCGGCGCCTCCGCGGCGGGGGTTTCTTCCTCCGGCATCTGGACCTCGTCCGGCTGGATGTCGTCCAGCGGCTGCTCGACCGCCACCGCGGGGGCGGACCGCTGGTCCTGCGCGCCGCGGTAGTAATGAAGCCATGCCACCAGGGCGCCGACGAAGACTGCCAGCACCAGCAGCAGGCAGCTGCCCACCATCCAGTTCCAGGCGCCGTTGGACTTGGAAGCCATGGATCCCTCCGAAACGGGGCGGCTTCGCGCCGGCCGGGCCGGGCCGCGGTCCGGACCGGCGGATCGCGCGCTACCGTGGAAATCGATCCCCCCGATTATGCCCCACCGGCCAAGCGGACACCACATCGAAATGAATCCCGATCCGGTCGGCGAGGAGAATGGAATCCCTGGTGTCGGGCGCTGTTGCAATCCGGGGAAATTCGCCACGGAGACACGGAAGACACGGAGGGGGCTCCGGTGGAATGGGGATGGGATGTCCGCCTGTTGAACTTGGTATGATTCGATGTAGACATTCGAAATCGGACCATGGTCAATTGACCCTGGTCATTTCCGGCGAAAGCGGGGCGGGAATTGTTGTAAGATAGAGGGCAGCCGGAGACCGGCGGGACGGTCGCGGAATCCCGGCCGTGGAGGGTGGCATGATCGAGTACAAGTTCGACGGCAAGTACCTGCGGCAGCGGGGAGTCAAGGCCGGGGAAGTCGAGAAGACGACGATCCGCGACGCCCACGGCCGGCGGGTGGGCCGGATCGACGGCAAGGTCA
>CAYPNP010000013.1:85206-138216 GCA_964412195.1 uncultured Acidobacteriota bacterium
ACGACGATCCGCGACGCCCACGGCCGGCGGGTGGGCCGGATCGACGGCAAGGTCATCCGCGACGCCCGGGGCAATCCGCTGGCCGAGTTCGACGGCAAGTGCCTGCGCAATCCCGCCGGCCAGAAGATCGCCACCGTGGACCAGGTGCACCGGCAGCTCGAGGGGGCGAAAGGCATCACCCTGGCGGCCCTGTGGCTGTTTTTCATCCGGACCGAAGACGGCGAGGAATGACCGGGGACGGGTGACCGATGACCGGGGACGGGTGACCGGCGAGCGATCGGAATCGTAATCGTACTTGTGATCGTGCTCGGGATCGACCGGAGAAGCTTCGATCATCGCAGCATGCTGAATGCTGCTTAGCATCACTGCGGCAGGACGATCTCCGTCCGGCGGTTGCGGGCCCGATCGGCCGGGGTGTCGTTGGACGCCACCGGGAAAGCCTGGCCGAATCCCTGGATCCTGACCCGGCCGCCGTCGACCCCCTGCCCCTTCAGAAAATCGGCCACCGTCCGGGCCCGCTGCAGGGACAGCTTCAGGTTGTGAGCCTCGCTTCCGGTGCTGTCGGTGTGGCCGCAGACGAACACATCCACCGTGGCGAATTGGGTCTTGAGCATCACCGCCTGCCGCTCCAGCAGCGGAGTGGCCGCCGGCTTGAGGTCGGCGCGGTCCACGTCGAAGGTCACCTGCTCCCCGTAGTCGAACACCAGGATGCGGGCCAGGCCCAGCGCCTTGGCCAGCGGGGTCGGCTCGGAATCAAAGCGGTACTCCACCCGCAGCCGGTTGGCGTCCAGGAACAGGACGCGGGTCTCGGACAGGTTCTGCCCCTCCAGGCGGGCTGACAGCTCCTCCAATTGGTCCAGGCCGGCCAGCTGCACGGTGACCGGAGTCAGGCCCACCTCGCGGCCTTTCAGCGCCACCATCGCGGGCGCCGGACGGGCCAGGACCTCGGCCTCCAGCGTCGGGGCCGGCGGCGACGGCGGGGGAGCCGCAACGGTCGCCGTCCCCTTCCGCGGCGCACAGGCGGACCCAGCCAGGAGCACGAACAGGGCGAGGGCGCCGGGCAGGCGGCAGGACCTTTCTCTTCGTCTCATTGTCCACCCTCCAGCAGTTCGATCGCGACCCAGACGGTGGCCTCCACCGGTTGCCCGGAGGCGTCCACCGCCGGCTGATAACGGTATTGCCGGGCCGCCGCCTGGGCGGCCGCGGCGCAATCGGCGGATTGGCCTTTGGAAATCACCCGCGCGTCCCGGACCGTCCCGTCCGTCCCGATGCGCAGGGCCAGGTTCACGATCTGTCCGACGCACCCAGGGGCGGATCCCGCCGGCAGTCGGGCCTCCGCCGCCTCCAGCAGGACCGGGGGACGCACCGGCACGCCGGCCGCCGGGCCGGGCGCGGGGGCCGGAGCGGGCGGGTTTTTCGATCCGGAACGGTCCGGGGCGGGTGGGCGGGGGCGCGGCTCCTCCGCGGGGGCCGGCGGCCGACTGTCGCCCTCCGCCGGCCGGGCGGGGGCGCTGAGCGGACGGGAGGAGGGGCCCTCAGCGGGCATTGACGACTGGACTTGCTTCGGGGAGAGCGCCGCGGTTTCCGCCGCCGGCGGGCCGGCGGGCGTCGACCGGCTTCTCCAGGGCTGCAGGGACAGGACCGCTGTGGCAACGAGGATCAGCGCCGCCGCCACCGGTACCCAGGGACGGACGCGCCGCCGGACAGGCCCGGCCGCCGTGGCTGTTGCGGCCAGTTTGATGAGCGGGGGGACGGGCCGCTCCGCATCGGGCCCCGCCGCCGGCGCCTGCGCGACTGGTTTGATCAGCGTCGGGACCGACGCTTCCGCGTCGGGCGCGGACAGGCCCGGGGGCAGCACGATCGGGCTGATCACGGTGGCGGCCGGGTCGGCCATCTGCCTGTCCAGGAAGCGGCTGAGGCTCTCGCGAACCGAGGCGGCCGAGGTGAACCGCTGCGCCGGATCGAGGGCCAGGCAGCGCATGACGATGTCCGCCAGCCCGGGGTCCAGGTCGGGTCGACGCTCGACGAGGGGCCGCGGAGCCTCGGTCAGCCGCTGAACGACCGATTGCAGGGGGTCCTCGGCGGGAAAGGGGTTGCTGCCGGACAGCATCTCGTACAGGACGACTCCCATGGAATAGAGGTCGGACCGCCCGTCCATCTTCCGGCCCGAGGCTTGTTCGGGGGACACGTAGGCCGGGGTGCCCATGAAGTGGCCGGCCATGGTCGTGCGCAGGCTCTCCGTGGATTTGGCGATGCCGAAATCGGCCAGGTACGGGGTGTTGTGCTCATCCAGCAGGATGTTGCCCGGCTTGATGTCCCGATGGATGATGCCCCGCCGGTGGCTGTAGTCCAGCGCGTCCAGGACCGGGATGGCCAGCCGGGCCACCCACGAGGGATTCATCCCCTGCCAGCGTGACATCACCGAGGCGAGGGACGGCCCGGCGATGTACTTCATGGTGTACCAGTAGATGCCCTCCTCCTGGCCGAACTCGAAAATGCGGACGATGTGGGGGTGGTCCAGCGCGGCGGCGACCTTGGCCTCCTGGATGAAGCGGCGGGCGAAATCGGGTTCGTTGTCATACTGGCTGGACAGGACCTTGAGCGCCTCCGGGCGCTGGAGGTCCAGGTGGGTCACCAGCAAGACGATGGCCGACCCTCCCCGGCCGAGCAGCCGATCGAACCGGTACCGGTTGCCGAGCAGTTGCTGGAGCCGGTCCAGCCGGGCGTCGCCCGCAATTCCGGGACCGGCTTGGCCTTTCGCCGCCCCGGATGGAGCGCCCGGAGGGGAGGGCTCTTCGCGAAGGAACAAACCGCCGAAGGTGGCCAGCCAGGATGCGCGCCGGTTCCGCGCCCCGGCCGGGGGCCGGTCTGCCTGGGGGGACTTTTTCGCGTTGTTCACAAAAAAATGGTATGCGCCAATCGGGGCGATGTCAACGGGGGAAGTGCCGCCCGGACCAGCCGGCCGGCGGCCGGTCGCCCGCTCTCCAGGGGTTCTTACTCGAAAATAGATCTCCACCGGTCCTCTTCGTGCTCGTGCGCGTGCGCCCGGAAATCGCATGTCCCCCCCCAATCGAACCTGGATTGATTTCCAGGCCCGGAATCGCCTACAATCCAATCGCAATTCTTAGCCGACAAATTATCTCTCGGAGCGGCCTCATGGACCAGGCATCCGTATTCTGCACCCGGTGCGGGGCCCGGCTGGGTTCCGGCAGCACCTTCTGCACCGGCTGCGGCGCCCGGCTGGCGACAGAGCCGGCCACCCCGCAGCCAGGGCCGGCCCGGCCCCCGTCGGGGCCTCCCGCGGCGCCGCCACCAAGGACTCCGCCGGTGAGTGCCGCCGTCGCGGCCCCCCCGCCCGCCCCGCCTCCCCCGCCGGACGCGGCGCCGGCACTGGCCCTGCGCTTCCAGGGTGGGTCCGCCGACGGGCGCACCGTCCCTCTCGCGGGGCGGACCATCCTCGGCCGCGGGCCGGAAAACGACCTGGCATTTCCCGCCGCCGCGGCGATGTCCCGCCGGCACGCCGTCATCGACTGCCTGCCGTACGACTGCTTCGTGCAGGACGCCGGCAGCGCCCACGGCACCTTCGTCAACGGCGTCCGGGTGGCCGGCGCCGTCCCGCTGCGCCCCGGCGACCGCCTGGAGCTGGCCGGGGAGCAGGCGGTGGTCGTATCCCTGGCCCCGGCCCCCGCGCCGCGTCCGGCCGCACCTGCCGCGGCACCGGCGGGACGGCGGAAATCCCACCTGATCAAGGGTTGCCTGATCGGGGGCGTGGGCCTGCTCGTCCTGGCCCTGGCGGGGACGGGCGGATGGCTGCTGCTGCGCAACCGAGGGCCCGAGATTCTGGCTTCGCAGGAGATGTCGCCCTCCGCCAAGCCGCAGCGCCTGGAGTACCAGGACCGGGTCGCGGTCACCGTCCCCCCCGACGCCTTCGGTCCCTGGCGAAAAGGAGAAACCCGCCCGGGGCACTGGCGGGAACCGGTGACGGTCTCGATCGCCGCCGCGGAGGCTCCGCCCACCGGCAGCGACAAGCTGAAGGTCCTGGCCGCGTACGACATTTCCGCCGGCTCCGACGTGCTGGTCAAGAAGCCGCTGGAGATCGAGCTGGCTTACGACCCGAAGGTCATCCCCGCCGGACGGAAGCCGGAGGAGGCCCTCCTCGCCGCCAGCTGGAACCCGGCCATGCAATCCTGGGTGGCCGCACCCTGCCAGGTGGACGCCGGGCGGGGCAAGGTCGTCATCCAGGCCCGCCATCTCAGCGTCTACGCCATCCTGCTGCAGTATTGGAACAACGTGGCCTGGACCGACCACTTTGCCATCTGCTACGACGATGCCGCTATTTCCAAAGACATCTACACCAACACCCGCACCTGGCAAAAAAAACGCTGGGGCGAGACCGGCCGGGATCCGCTCGGCGATGATCGCAAGCCTTTCACTCCTGACATCCCGATCTTCATCGACGACATCGCCCGCATGCTGGAGTACGCGTATCGGAAGTACGAGCTGGCCGGCTTCAAGATGCCCTGGCCGAAGTGGACTCGCCTGACCGTATTCGTCGAAACCTCCGGGCAGAGCCAGCGAAGCAAGCTGACTGGCATCATCACCATCTCCTGCATCAGGGCCAACCCGGCCGACTACCGCCTGATGACCGCCCACGAATTGTTCCATTCCGTCCAAGCCGAGTACTACAGTTCCCTGATCCCGGGTTACGCCGCTCTCGGCGAGATCATGGCCTTGAACTACCGCACCTGGTGGCTCGAAACCTGCGCCGAGTACGCCGCCTGGGACGTGGCCTGGGACCGCAACGCCTCGGTGGCGCGGCCCGTGCCCGGCTACTTGTCCCAACAACTGTCACGAGAGGGAGACACGGTCGACCCCCAACACATGTATCAGAATTCGGTGTTCCTCGAGTACCTGGAGGACCGGGCCGGGTGCGACATCCGGCAGCTGTGGGAGGACACGGTCACCCGGACCCAGCCGTACCTCGGCCTCGAACGGATGAGCGTCCTCGGCTACGCTGCCTACGAGCTGGACCTGAACCAGAAGCCCACCGAGGACTGGAAGCGCGGCGTCACCTTGATGACCCTGGAGAACCACTTCCTCTCGAAGAAGCAGAGCCTCATCGACCACTACCGGGGCATGGCCGGCTGGCTGTTGTTCGACGCGTCCAGCCCGCTCACCGGCGTGGTCACCGGCGACGACCTCGTCGCGAAGGTGGCGGCGAAAAAGGACACGTTTGCCGCCGGCGACTCCGTGAAATCCGCGATGCTGACCGTCACGCGGGATTACGCGGCCGCCGTCTGGACCGTGAAGGTGGCGTGCGATCCGCCGGACAGCCCGCGCCGGCTGCGCGTGTTTAAGGGCGGCGACCCCGCGACGGGGACGGCGGTGGACGTGTACGTCCTGCCGAACAACACCCGTCCGAACGGCGGTCTCCCCCCGATCGGCACCATCGCCGCCAACAACGCCACCCGCGAGGTGTGGCTGGACCTGAAGCATGGCGACACGATCTATTGCGTGGCGTCCAATTCCCGCCCGCAGAACGAGAGCGTGACGGTGCATATCGACACCGGAGTCAAGCTGGCGGTTGTCTCGGAAGCGATTCCGCGGGGCCTGCGGAACAAGCTGTACCGCTTCGACGCCTTCGTCCGGAATCTGCCGCTCAGCGTCCGCTCCATCGAACTGGAATGGGACTGGGGCGACGGCGGTGAGAAGGCGTCCGAGCGCCGCGATCCGGCGCCGTCCGTCGATGCGGATTTCCAGTACTCCCACGCCTACAACCAGGAGAAGGTGTACACCCTGACGGTCCGCCTGTTCGACACCTCCCGGGGATACCGGGCCCTGCTGGCATCCCTGCCGGTGAAGGTCGCCATCGGCGAGCAGCTGACCCTCCGGATCGATCCGGCCACGCTGGTGGCGGAGCCCAACGACACCGTGACCTTCCAGGCCCTGGCTTCGAAGATGCCCGCGGGCGCCCAGTTCGAGTGGACGTTCGGCGATGGCACGCCCAAAGCTTACTCCCGCGAGAAACTCGCCTCCCACCGGTACGCCCGGGAGGGCAACTTCACCGTCGAGGCGGTCATGGTGGATACAAACAAGCCCCGCGCGGAGGGCGAGCTGGCCGCGGCCAAGGCCGAGGCGGTCATCCGGAAGGCGGGCCCCGTGGCCATCGTGGGCATGGAAGTGCAGCTGCACACGGGCAAGTCCACCTCCATGAAGCGCAGGAAGGGGAGTGACACGACCTACATGAGCTTCGACTATCAGCAGGAGTGGCAGTTCCCCAAGGTGAAGGCCCAGGGTCTCTACTTCTGGGGAGAGGGCACGGAAACAACCCCCCTGACCGCGTCCATCCGCGACATCCGCACCTGGCGGATCAAGGGGCAGCTCACACCCGACCAGCGGGCCGTCGAGACCCTGGAACTGGAGGAGTTCCTGGTGCGCAAGGACGACCAAAGCACGGAGTGGGACGAGTACCGGGACCACGTGGTGCTGCGAAACGTCCCGCTGGTGCGGCAGGAGTTCGGCGGGATGGTGTGCGAAGTGATGGGCCCCGCCGCCGCCCAGCATGCGCCGGTGATCGACAGCAGCGGCACCCGGAAATCCCTTTCCGCGACCTACCATCACTTCGAGCTGGACCGGAACGACATCGACTGGGCGGCCCTGGACCGGAGCCGCTCGCTGGACAAGCCCGTCCCGGCCTACGTCCGGGTGACCATCACGCCGACGAAATAACTGGAGCCACGCGTGGTCGTCCTTGGCCCTCGGGGAGGGCGCCGGGATCTCAGGATGAGGGCGGCGGCTACTTCTTCACCGGAATGTAGCTGAGATCCGCCCGGTAGACGACGATCTCGGTGATGATCCGGTCGCAGGCACCGGTCAGCGTACGGATGAGCTCCGTCGCCTTGCGGCCGCCCAGCTTCTCCTCCAGGACCTTCCGGACGCCCTTCTCCGGGCCGGCGAAGTCGCTCCAGCTTGCCCGGTCGGTGGTGTTCACCCAGCACGGCACTTCGCCGCCGCTCACCAATTCGTACCACCGGTTGCGCACGGGGTACGAGGCGGCATCCAGCGCGGCCTTGATTTCCTTGACCGCGTCGGCGAAGGCGGCGGCGTCCTTGGGCTTGACGTAATACCGGGTGAGCTGGCAGAGCTTCGCGGGCCCCGGCGCCTCGGGCGGCCGGCTCATCTCCTCCTCGTAAGCCAGGAGGAAGGAGGTGTATTTGTCCACAAAGGGGCCGATGGTGGCCACCGCCTCCTTCATGTCGGCCATTTCGAACGCCTCGCGGGCGTCATAGTCCTTCCACGTGTTGCCGAACGTACCGATGAGGTACTGGCCGGTCCGCTCGCCGTTGATGATCACCCAGACGTAAATCGGCCATGAGTCATTCTGCGCGACATGCCAGGCGTAGTGCTTCTGGAGCGCCGCCTCGAACTGGGCCTCCGTCCCCGGCTTGACCTGGATGTTCTCGATCCAGGCCAGGATGGGCTTGTCCTCGGCCAGCGCAAGGCTTCCGAGGCATCCCATGAGCAGACAGATTCCGACTGCCATGATGCGTCTCATGATCCCCCTCCATGGAAAAATTATCATTATTGTACTACAAATTTTCCGAATTTGAAAATTCCAAGCCGCGCAAAATCCCCCGATGGACGCCGTGGCGGTATTTTCTGCGATATCCGGTCTTGATTCCCGTATGACGCTTTCGCTACCATAGGCGCTCGCGCACAGCGCCGGTGTTCCGTTCGTAATTCTATTAAGGAAGGCCTGATATGCCCAAAGTTCTTATCCTGCTCGTCCTCGGTTTGACAGCCGTGGCGTTTGCCCCGGCCTCCGATCCGTCCCGGACCGGCGCCCCGCGGTCCGGCGACGCCGGAATCACCCCCATCATCGAGACGGCCGACGACGGGGCGGAGGGTCCGGTCGCGCCTGCGCCGCCGGACAACCCGTTCTTCCGCCCCTGGGGCACGCCCTACGACGTGCCGCCCTTCGACCAGATCCAGACCGAGCACTACGCCCCCGCCTTCGAGGAGGGGATGAAGCGCCACAGCGCGGAGATCGAGGCGATCATCAACAACCCGGCCGCGCCGACGTTCGAGAACACCATCGCCGCGCTGGACCGCGCCGGCGAGATGCTGTCCCGCGTCAGCCTGGTGTTCTTCGGCCTGAATTCGGCCAACACGAACGACGCCCTGCAGAAGATCAACGCCGAGATGGCGCCGCGCCTCTCTGCCCACCAGGACGCTATCAGCATGAACCCCAAGCTCTTCGCGCGGGTCAAGGCGGTGTACGACCAGCGGGAGACGCTCGGCCTCACCGGGGAGCAGCTCTACCTTCTCGAGAACCTGTACAAGGGTTACATCCGCAGCGGCGTGAACCTCCCGCCCGCCGACCAGGAGAAGCTCAGGTCCATCAACCAGCAGCTCTCCAAGCTGTCGGTGCGGTTCAACCAGAACCTGCTGGCCGAGACCAACGCGTTCCGGCTGGTGGTGGACCGGAAGGAAGACCTGGACGGCCTGCCCGAGTCTTCCGTCGCCGCGGCCGCCGCGGAGGCGAAGGCCGCGGGGATGGACGGCAAGTGGCTCTTCACCGTCCAGAAGCCCAGCATGCTCCCCTTCCTCCAGTACGGCGCCAACCGCGAACTGCGGGCCAAGCTGTACGCCGGCTACACCCGTCGCTGCGACCAGGGCAACGAGTACGACAACAAGAAGGTCCTGGCCGACATCATCCAGCTGCGCGTGGAGCGGGCCCGGCTGCTCGGCTACCCAACGTACGCCCACTACGTGCTGGAAAACCGGATGGCCCGCACCCCCGACCGGGCCATGGACCTGCTGAACCGCCTCTGGGCGGCGGCCCTGCCCATCGCCAAGCGCGACCGCGACGAGTTCCAGGCCATGATCGACCAGGCGGGCGGCGGCTTCAAGCTGGCCGACTCCGACTGGTGGTTCTACGCCGAGAAGCAGCGCAAGGCCAAGTACGATCTGGACGACAACGAGCTGCGTCCCTACTTCAAGCTGGACAACGTCCGGGACGGCGCCTTCTGGGTGGCCAACCGGCTCTACGGATTGACCTTCGAGCCGCTGCCCGACCTGCCCCGGCCCCATGCGGAGGCCCAGGCCTTCAAGGTCAAGGAAGCGGACGGCGCCTACCTCGGCATCCTGTACATGGATTTCCACCCCCGGCCGGGCAAGCGCGTGGGGGCCTGGTGCGGCGGCTACCGGAGCACCTGCCGCCGGGACGGCCAGCGCGTGCCGCCGGTGGTCACGATGGTCTGCAACTTCACCCGCCCCTCCGGCGACAAACCCGCCCTGCTCAGGCTGGAGGAGGTCGAAACCCTCTTCCACGAGTTCGGCCACGCCCTGGACAACCTGCTGTCCAGGAAGACGTACGAAACCAGCTTCCGGGCGACCGATTTCACCGAGCTGCCTTCCCAGATCATGGAGCACTGGGCCAGCGCGCCGGACGTGCTCCGTCACTACGCCAAGCACTACCAGTCCGGCCAGGTGATCCCCGACCCGCTCATCATCAAGATCGTGAACAGCGGCAAGTTCAACCAGGGCTTCCAGACGGTGGAGTACCTGGCGGCGTCGCTCCTGGACATGCAGTACCACTCGCTGACCGAGCCGAAGGAGCTGGACATCGACGCCTTCGAAAAGTCCTATCTGGACGGGATCGGGCTGATCCCGGAGATCCAGCCGCGCTATCGCAGCACCTACTTCGCCCACATCATCGGCGGGTACGCCGCCGGCTACTACAGCTACATCTGGTCGGGCGTGCTGGACTGCGACGCGTTCCGGGCGTTCACCGAGACCAGCCTCTTCGACAAGGCCACGGCCGACCGATTCCGGAAATGCGTGCTGGAGGTCAACGGCACCCAGGACCCGGCGGCGATGTTCCGCAACTTCCGCGGCCGGGAACCCGTCATCGAGCCGCTGCTCGAGGACCGCGGACTGAAATAAAGCGGGTCTCGGGACTCGGGACTCGGACATTGTTGAAACGTTGGAACGTTGACACGTTCCAACGTTTCAACGTTTTAACGGAGGTCGGAGAGGGCGAAGTCCGCCGCGGCTTGGGCATGCAGGACCAGGGTGTCGAAGAGGGGGAGCGGCGTGTCGGCCGGCTTGACCAGGAGGGGGATCTCCGTGCAGCCGAGGATCACGCCCCCGGCGCCGTCGCGGGCCAGGCCGCCGATGATCGACAGGAACCGTTCCTTCGTGGCGGGTGAAAAAATTCCCTTCAGCAACTCGTTCCGGATGGCTTCGTGGATGAAGGCGCGGTCGACCGCGCCGGGGACGTCCACCCGCAGTCCGGCCGCCTCGAGCCGCTCCCGCATGAACGGCTCCTCCATGGTGGCGCGGGTGCCCAGTAGGCCGACGCGCGCCACGCCCTGGCGGCGGATCTCCGCGGCGGTGGCGTCCGCGATGTGCACGATGGGCGGGGCGATCCGGGACTGGAGTTCCGCGGCAAAGCCGTGCAGGGTGTTGGCGCAGAGCACGATCCCCTCGGCGCCGCCCTGTTCCAGAACGCGGCCCGCCGCCAGCAGCAGGGCGAGCACCCCCGCCCGGTCGCCCCGCTGGTTGCAGCGGTCGATGTCGCCATAGTTGAGTGAAACCAGAAGGAGCCGGGCCGCCTCGAGCCCGCCCAGCCGGCGCCCGATCTCCTCGTTGATGCGGCGGTAGTACTCCGTGGTGGAGATCCAGCCGGTCCCGCCGATCAGCCCGAGTGTCTTCATGGTCCGCCTCCCAACAGTCCGCGGTAAGATTCCCGATTTTCCGGGTTTTCCACGGAGTTTACGGCTCTCCGCCGGCAGGGTTTCATGCGGGGACCGGAACGTGACGGAGTGGCGGGAGGGAATGCCGTCTCCCCCCGGGAGGCGTCCCCGCACGGCGCGGCAGAAATGGAGGGGGCGGCCGGATGGCCGCCCCGCGGAAGATCTGGTTTGGGATTCGGGCAGTGTCAGCGGATCGTGATCTCGCCGCTGATGGTGCTCACGGTCACCTTGCCCTTGCCGGCGCCGATGCGCCCCGAAAGGGTCGCCGACCCATAGCCTTTCTTGGACTCCATCTCCTCGAGCTTGAGCTTGCTGTCGATGCCGCCGCTGATGGAGCTGGCCCGGAAGCGTGCGTCGGCACCGCCCAGGAACTGCAGATCAATGTTGCCGCTGATCGCCTTGACCGTGAGCGAGGTGTCGAACAACTTCCCGACCTGGCCGTTGATCTCCCCGCTGACGCTGGCGATTTCCACGTCCCCGCCGTTGGTCAGGCTGAACTCGATGTTGCCGCTCACGGTCTTGGCCTCCAGGGACCCGGCCAACTTCTCCAGCCGGATATTGCCGGAAACGGTCTTGCTCTCCAGCAGGGCGGCCGCCGGCACGAACACCTTGAAGTGGACCGACCCCGAGTCGCCGCCGAAGAAGCCGTGCTCCTGGTGCTTCTCCTTCAGAAAGACCTCGTCACCGGACTGCTCGAAGACCGGCTCGACGTTTTCGCCCGCCACCCGGTATTGGACCAGCATCTGGCCGGGATTGTCCCAGCCCACCACGGTGATGTTGCCGGAGATGGTCTTGACGTGCAGGTAGGCTTTCTCGCCCACGGTGAACGACTTTTCCGAGTACTTCGCCGCTTCCTGCCCGGCCAGCGGGGCCGCCAGCAGCAGGATCACCAGTCCGGTCAGTATCAACGAATGTTTCCGCATGAGGGCCACCTCCATCCGATTTTCACTCCTTAAGACGAAGGCACCCCCCCGGAAAGTTGCATCCGGGGGAAAAAAGGGACTCGCGGCTTGGGGAGCAGGGAGGGGAGATTGCGGATTGCGGATTGCGGATTGCGAATTGCGGATTGCGGATTTCAAATTTTAAATTTCAGATTTGAGATTGAGTTTGATGTTCGATGTTCAGTGTTCGATGTTCGATGCTGGATGTTCGATCCCCCGCCCCATGGCCCCCTCATCCCGCAATCATCGAGAGGAAGCTCCGCCCGTAACCCAGCCTCAGGCCGAAGATCTCCGCGGCCGTGGCACCCATGTCCGCCAGGCTGGCCCGGGTGCCCAGGGCGACCCCCGGCCGGACCCGCGGGCCGGCGCACAGGACCGGGACGTACTCCCGGCTGTGGTCCGTCGACGGGGTGGTGGGGTCGCAGCCGTGGTCGGCGGTCAGGATGAGGAGGTCGGCCTCGCCCATCGCCGCCAGCCACGCCGGGACCGCGGCGTCCAGCTCGGTCAGGGCGGCCGCGTAGCCGGCCGGGTCGTTGCGGTGGCCGTAGAGCATGTCGAAATCCACCAGGTTGACCATCACCAGGTCCCCCCGCCCGGAGCGGATCAGCCCTTCCGTGACGGCGATGCCCTCGGTGTTTCCCCTGGTGTGGACCTCCTCGCCGGTGTTCTTCCAATCGAAGATGGACGCGATCTTGCCGACGGTGACGACGGAGCGGCCGGCCGTCGCCAGGAGGCTGAACAGGTTGGGCTCCGGCGGCGGCACGGCGAAGTCCTTCCGCCGGACGGTGCGGGCGTACGCGCCGGCCGGGCCGGTGAACGGGCGGGCGATCACCCGGGCCACCCGGTGCGGTCCCTGCAGGATCTCCCGGGCGGTCCGGCACATGGCGTAGAGCCCGTCGATGGGCACCACCTCCTCATGGCAGGCGATCTGGAAGACGCTGTCGGCGGAGGTGTAGACGATGGGCTTGCCGGTGCGGACGTGCTCGTCGCCCAGCTCCTTGATGATCTCGGTACCCGACGCCGTGCAGTTGCCCAGGGTCCCCCGCCCGATGGCAGCCTCGAACGCCCCCATCACCTCCGGGGGGAAGCCGTGAGGGTAGGTGGGGAACGGCTGCTCGGTCAGGATACCGGCCAGCTCCCAGTGCCCCACCGTGGTGTCCTTGCCCTGCGAGGCGATGGCGGCCTTGCCGTAGGCGCCGACCGGCGCGGGGACCGGCGGGTGGTTGGCCAGGGGGGTGATGTTGCCGAGGCCGAGGGCCTGCAGGTTCGGCAGCTTCGCGCCGGTGGCGGCCAGGGTGTGGTCCAGGGTGTGGGCGCCGGCGTCGCCCCACCGGGCGGCGTCTGGCATCTCGCCGATGCCGACCGAGTCGGCCACGATTAGGATGACGCGTCGGAAGTTCATGGCTGCTCCGCAACGATTCCCCGGATCCGGCCCCGGTAGTCGTCCAGGATGCGCGCGAGCCGGCGCTCGTCCAGGGTCAGCAACCGGCGCTCCTTCATCAGCCAGCGGCCGGCGACCATGGTCGACTCCACCGCCTCGCCGTGGGCCACGTAGACCAGGTGCGAATAGACATTGTAGACGGGCCCGTACGTCGGCCCCGACAGGTCCAAGACGATCAGGTCCGCTTGCTTGCCCGGCTCCAGCGTGCCGACCGCGGCCCCGGCGCCGACGGCCCGGGCGCCTTCCGACGTGGCCATGCGCACCACGTCGAGGGCCGGCATGGCCGCCGCATCGTTTTCCCGGACCTTGTGGATCTTCGCCGCGAGGTCCATGGCGTGGAAGAGGTCCTGCCGGTTGTTGCTCACCGGCCCGTCGGTACCCAGCCCGACTGGGATGCCCCGCCGGCGCATCGCGGTGACCGGGGCCAGCCCGGAGGCCAGCTTCAGGTTGCTGTCGGGATTGTGGGCCACGGCCGTCCCCGTCCGCTGCAGGATGTCCAGGTCGGACTCGGTCAGCTGCACGCAGTGGGCGGCCAGGACGTTCTTTCCCAGCGCGCCGAGCTCTGCCGCGTGGGCCACCGGGGTCTTGCCGTAGCGGCCCTGTACGTCGGCCACCTCACCGGCGCTCTCCGAAAGGTGGGTGGTCAGCAGGACGCCGTATTTTCGGGCCAGTTCCACGGCGCTCCGCACCGTTTCCGGCGAGCAAGTATACGTGGAGTGGGGCGCCGGGATGACCTTCACCAGCGGGTCGGCGGACCACTTCTGCAGGCACTTCTCGGTGTAGGCCAGCGACTCGGCCGGCGTGGCGAAGTCCGGCGCCTTGAAGTCGATCATGGTCTGGCCGAGCCAGCCGCGCAGCCCGGCCTCCCGGACCGCCCGGGCCACCTCGTCCTCGAAGTAGTACATGTCGACCACTGACGTGGTGCCCCGCCGGATCAGCTCGGCGCAGCCCACCAGCGTCGCGTCGTGGACGTAGCGGGCATCCACCACCCGGGCCTCCAGGGGGAAGATGTATTTCCGCAGCCAGGTCATCAGCTCCATGTCGTCGGCCAGGCCCCGCATGAGGCACATGGCGATGTGGTCGTGCGTGTTGACCAGGCCGGGCATCACCCAGCGGTCCCCGGCGCGGCAGGTCTGCCGGGCGCTCCAGGCGGCGCGCACCTCCGCTTCCGGGCCCACGGCGGTGATCCGCCCGCCGCGGACGGCCACAGCCCCCGGCTCGTAGACGTGCAGGGCATCATCCATGGTCACCACGTGGGCGGCCGTCACGATCAGGTCCGCCTTCTGCCGGTCCTCCGCCGGGACCGCCGCGGCCAGGAATAACAGGAATCCCAACAGAACCGGGCCTCGCCTCATGGTTTTTCCTCACTTTCTCGAGGGCAATCGAAATCCCCGGACCACCGATTGCGTCTAACGTCCTTGCACATCGTTCGATGGCCGTCTTATTCTAAGCCGAAGACCGGCTGGAGGAAAGTGCCTTGAGTCGAAATCGCGTCATCGCCGCCGTTCTGATTGTCCTGGCCCTGTTCGTCCTGTCGCGCATCACCGGACCCAACTTCAGATACCGCGTCGAGACATCCGGCGACGGTTTCGCCCTGTCGCACAAGGCGCCCCGCACCAGCGAGGGCACCGGCCCCGCCAAACTGGACCTCGAGGTCAGCGGCGACACCTCGTCCATCGCCTCGCTGGACCTGGTCGGCCACCCGATGAACGCTCCCGAGAAGGAGGAGACCTTTGCTCCATCCTCCATCACCGGGCCGGCCGGCGGTCCGCGGGTGTATCATTTCGAGGTCCCGTTCCACCGCTGGGCCACGAAATACCTTTACGTGTTCCAGGCGCGCATGCTGAACGGACAAATCGTCCCGCTGGATCGGAAGGGGACGCCGATGGTGGTCCGATTCCGCGGCGAGGTCCCGCTGTTCTCGCTGGGGCTCCACATTCTGGGCATGTTCGGCGGCTTCCTGCTGATGGTGCTGGGCGCCTTCGCCGCCGCGGACTTCCTGCGCGGCCGCGGCGGGGCGGGGCCAGTCCTGCGCCTGGGCGGCTGGGGCTGGGCGGTCTTCGCCATCGGCGGGCTCCCCCTGGGCTTCCTGATGAACTGGTATGCATTCCGCACCATCTGGGAAGCCTGGCCGTTCGGCGCCGACGTCACGGACAACAAGACCCAGGTCGCCCTCGTCGTGTACGGCCTGGGGCTGCTGGCCTTCCTCTGGAAGAAGAACCGGGCGGCCGCATGGCTCGTGCTGGCGGGCACGGTCGTGGCCTTCGCCGTCTTCCTCGTCCCCCACAGCATCTGATCCCGGCCGCCGGCGCGCCGGGCGTTCCCTCTCCGCCGGGGACCGCGGAAAATTCATTAGCCCCGCTGGGGAGAGTATGCTACAGTAACAGCGTAGAAACAGGCGGCGGAGCATGGAACGCAAGAACGTTCTCGCTACCAAACTGGCTGAAATCGTCACAGGGGCAATCGGAAAGAACTCCCACTGCCGTCTCGTTTTTTCCAACCAGGACTCTAAAAAGGTCTTCGACTTCTCCGACGGCATGATCGTGAACCTGGACAGCACCGAGGTCACCGAGAAGTACGCCGCCCTCCTGCTCATGTCCAAGCTCATCGACCAGGACGAGCTCCGCCAGGCCGCCAAACCGGACCGCCGGAGCTGGGAGGTCGACGAGGAGCTCATCGAGAGGAAAAGCCTCTCCCCCGAACAGACGAAGAAACTCTTCTCCCTGCAGCTCTCCCGCATCACCCACTCGCTCCTGGAGTGGCCCTCGATCAACTTCAAGGTCAGCGTCACGGACACCGGCCCCTCCGAGCGCCGGAAGAAAAACCTGTACGTGGAGGAGCTGCTGCTCCACCTGTACCGGACGGCCATCGACGCCGAGGTGCTCGCTCGCATCGAGAGCCAGAAGGACTACCAGTTCCAATTCGACGCCGAGCGGCTGCCCGTGCTGCTCACCCTGCCCCTCAATTCCCAGGAGGGGTACGTGCTCAGCCGGATCAAGGGCCGCCTGACGCCTTCCGAGGTGGCCGAATCCGGGCCCGTCTCGTTCGAGAAGGTCCTCGACACCCTGGTCATCTTCACCCGCCTCGGTTTTCTCCAGTGCCTGCCGGACCCGTCCCGGAGGACGGCCACCGGCCTCCTGCCGAAAATCGACATCCCGAAACCCGAAGCCGCGCCCCCGCCGCCCGCGTCCGGCTCACCCCAGGCCGCCTCGGCGGCGGAGGCTGCCGTTGAGCTGAAGCGGATGCTGGACGAGTTCCGCTCCCTCCGCGAAGAACTGGAGGGGAAGGACTACTATGATATCCTCGAGGTGACGCGGGAGGATTTCTCCGCCAGCCAGCTGAAGACCAATTACTACGCGTTCGCCAAGAAATACCACCCCGACAAGTTCCGCAAGTACGGTTCCGATGTGCTCAACGACACCCTCGAACACATCCTGAACCTCATGAACACCGCCTACGACACCCTCAAGGATCCGGCCCTGCGGGAGGAGTACGACCGGAACCTCAACACCGGAACGCTGAAGTCGCCCGCCGGCGGGCCCTCGGCCCAGCAGGTCCGGGTCAACATGGACCAGATCGCCACCGACAACTTCGTCCAGGGCAAGAGCCTGATCCAGGTCCAGAAATACGCCGAGGCCGTCTCCTTCCTGAAGCGGGCCGTCCAGATCAAGCCCGAAAACGCCGATTTTCTCGCGTATCTCGGCTACGCCATGTCGAAGATCCCGCAATACCGGCGGGAGTCGGAGAAGCACTTCCTCCGCTCCATCGAGATCAACCCGATGAACACCAACACCTACATCCACCTGGGCCGGATGTACAAGGAAGTCCGGATGTTCGCCAAGGCCCTGGAAGCCTTCCAGAACGTCCTGCGGTGGGATCCCGAAAACAAGATCGCCCTCGCCGAGATCGAAGAACTCGGCGGCTCGAAAAAGTCCAAAGGTTTCCTGGGCAATCTCTTCAAGAAGTAAGCCCCGCAAGCTTCTCCCCACGTCACAAAAAAATTCCGATTTCTTGATTTTTTTTATTTTTTCCTTGAACTGGTCGATTTTTTGGGCTATTAAGGGTTCAATGCTGTGAAGAAGCCCGTCAATGGCAGATATGGCGAAGAAGGACCTTAGAATTTTCATACTGGACGACGATGTAGAGATCACCCGATCCGTCTCCGCCTACTTGGAGCAGCTCGGTTACATCGTCAAGGCGATCAACTCGCCGGAGTCCTGCCTCGAAATCCTTCAAGATTTCAAGCCGGACCTGGTCATCCTCGACATCATCCTGCCCGAGATCAACGGCATCGAGCTCTGCCAGATGATCCGGCGCCTGCCGACCTACTACCCCATCATCATGCTGACTTCCAAGGCCGACGTGGTGGACAAGGTGGTGGGCCTGGAGGTCGGCGCCGACGATTACGTCCCGAAGCCGTTCAGCCTGCGCGAACTGGAGGCGCGGATCAAGGCCGTCCTGCGCCGCCAGTTGCTGGAGAAGAAGGCGCACGACGAAGCGGTCCAACAGACGGTCATCCAGCAGGGCGACATCCTGATGGACCTGAAGAACCGGTTCCTGAAGATCGGCGCCCGCAAGGTCGACCTGACCCCCAAGGAGTTCGAGCTGATGAAGCTCTTCCTCCAGAATCCCGGCAAAGCCTACAGCCGCGACGAATTGCTGGAAAAGGTGTGGGGCGTGTCCTACAAGGGCTACCACCGCACCATCGACTCCCACATCAACCGCCTTCGTTTGAAGATCGAATCCAATCCCAACCACCCCGAGATCGTGATCACCGTCTGGGGAGTTGGGTACAAGTTCAACGAAGATTACGAGTCCAAACCCTAAACTCTCAGGAGGAGTGTATGAACAAAGCAGATCTGATCAAGAAGATGGCGGCGGACGCCGGCATCACCCAGGGCGCGGCCAACAAGGCCTTCAACACCCTGGTCGAAGGGATCACCAAGTCCCTGTCCAAGGGTCACCGTGTGACCATCGTCGGCTTCGGCACCTTCAGCGTGACCAAGCGGAAGGCCCGCGTCGGGCGCAATCCCAAGACCGGCGCCCCGCTGAAGATCGCCGCCCGGACCGTGCCGAAGTTCACCCCCGGCAAGGCCCTGAAGGACCGCGTGTAACGGCGGATCCAAGCCAGAACAAGGAAAAGGCCCCGCGCATGCGGGGCCTTTTTTTATTCCTCTGCCTCGGTCGCGGCGATGGCCGCGAATCTCAGACCGACATCGGCATCACGATGTACTTGTAGGTGTAATCCAATTCCCCCACCGGCCGGAAGAGGCCCGCGTACTCATCATTGGTGAATTCAAAGATCACGTCGGGTGTCTCGGCCACGGCCAGGAATTCCAGCAGGTACTGGCAGTTGAACCCCATCTCCACCTTTTCCCCCTGGTATTCGACCTCGAGGGTCTCCTCCGCCTCGCCCTTCTTGACGTTCTCCGAGCGGAGGAGCATGCGGCCGTCCTCCAGCCGGAAGACAATCCGCTTGGACACCTCGTCGGCCATGACGTTGAGGCGATTGATGATGGACCGCAGCTCGGCGGTCTTCAGCTGCAGCCGGTTGTGCAGGTTGCGCGGAATGACCAGTTCGTAATTGGGGAACTGGCCGGCCAGCAGGCGGGACACCATCAGGCGGTTGTCAATCTTGAAGTACAGGTGATTCTCGTCGTGGGCGAAATGGACGACCAAGTGGTCCTTCTGCAGGATCTTGGACAGCTCCGACACCGTCTTCTTCGGGATCAGGATCTTGATCTCGTTCTCGAGGTCCTCGAAGGCCTTGGTCGATTCGACGTAGGCCATCCGGTGGCCGTCGGTGGAAACCATCTTGATGAAGTTCTTGTTGATGATCAGGAGGATCCCGCTCAGCGTGAAGCGGACCTGCTCCTGGGTGATGGAAAAGATGGTCATCTGGATCATCTTCCGAAGGATGTCGCCGGGGATCTCGATATAGCGGCCATCGAAACCGGAGATGGTCGGGAAGGTATCCACGGGCAGGCAGACGATGCGCGACCGGGAGCGCCCGAACGACACGATCACCCGCTCCGAATCCTCGCTGCGGATCTCGATCTCGGCGTTCTCCGGCATGAACCGGATCATATCGGTCAACTCCCTCGCCGGCAGGGCGAGCGCGCCGGGTTTCTCGATCACCGCCGGGCAGGTGGTCTTGATGCTGACGGTCAGGTCGCTGCCGGCGAGCACCAGGTTCTGCGACTCCCCGCGGGCGTCCACCAGCACGTGCGAGAGGATGGGAAGTTTGGTGCTTTTCTCGACGATGGAGGTGATATGGCTGAGTTCCGACAGCAGGTCGTTGCGTTTGACAGTGACCTTCATGAGCAACTCCTTCTATATGGATCCATTCTGTATATCAGACATCGTGAATCGTCGTAATAGTATTGCCTGTGGACACTGATGATAAGAAGCGTATTCATTGTAGCATGAGGCAGTTGATTTGTGCAGAAAAATGTTGAAAAGCGGGCCGCCGCCGAGGGCGGCGGTGGGACCCGTGGAGGCGACCGGGAATTTTCCGCACACTCCCACAACTGTCCCACAGAGGGATCACAGGGGACTCACACGGGACTGTGGAAAACCGGGCGGGCGGACTAAGCGGGCGGGCGGAAGAAGGAAGGGGAGCGGGCTCATTCCACAAGGCTGATGAGGCGGTTCAGGGTGGACCGCAGCTCGGGATCCAGCGCCTTCTTCTTTTCGATCTTGTCGATCGCGTAGAGGACCGTGGTGTGGTGCTTGCCGCCGAACTCCTTGCCGATCTTCGGCAGGGAGGCGCCGGTCAGCTGCTTGCAGAGGTACATGGCGATCTGGCGCGGTTCGGTGATGGCGTGGGAGTTGTTCTTGGAGATCAGCTCGGAGACCTTGATCTTGTAAAAGTCCGCCACCACCTTCTGAACGCGGGAGACGGTGATGATCCGGGACTCGGGGGGGCGGATGTTGGTCAGGACCTTCTTGGCCAGGTTCAGGTCGAGGTTCTCGCCGGTCAGGGAGGAGTAGGCGATGAGCCGGATCAGGGAGCCCTCCAGCTCGCGGATGTTCTTCCGGACGTTGGTCGCGATATAATCCAGCACGTCCTTGGGCACGTTGACGCTTTCCGCCTCCGCTTTCTTGTGCAGGATGGCGATGCGGGTCTCCAGCTCGGGCGGCTTGATGTCGGCGATCAGTCCCCATTCGAAGCGGGAGTGCAGGCGCTCCTCGATATTCGGGATTTCCTGGGGCGGGCAGTCACTGCTGATGACGATCTGTTTCTGGGAGTCGTAGAGGGCGTTAAAGGTGTGGAAGAACTCCTCTTGCGTCCGTTCCTTGCCGGACAGGAATTGGATGTCGTCCACCAGGAGCACGTCGATGTTCCGGTACTTCTCGCGGAACTGGAGCATCTTGTCGTACCGGATGCAGTTGATCAGCTCGTTGGTGAAGCGCTCCGAAGACATGTAGACCAGCTTGATCCGGGGATTCCGTTTCAGGATGGCATGGCCGATGGCGTGCAGGAGGTGCGTCTTGCCGAGCCCCACCCCGCCGTAGATATAGAGGGGATTGTAGGCGGTGGACGGCTGGTCGGCCACGGCCCGGGCGGCGGCGTGGGAGAACCGGTTTGAGTCCCCGACGACGAAGCTCTCGAACCGGTAGCGCGGATTGAGGCGCACGCCGCCCCAGAAGGGCTGGTTGTCGTCCGCGACAGGCAGCGTCTTCTCCGGTTTGAGGTACCCGTTGGAGTCTTTGGCGCTCTCGACAATGAACTTGAGCCGGAAACGGTCCAGGTTCAGGGACTGCTGGATGGATTGGAGGAGGTCGGAAAAGTTCTCGGTGATCCAGTCCTTGTAGTACTTGTTGGGGACCCGGACGATGATCTCCTCGCTGGTTTTCTTGTCCAGCTGGGTACGCTCGAACCAGGTCTCGAAGCACTCGGCCGAGACCTCCCCCTTCACCTTCACCAAGATCTGTTTCCAGCAATCCATGACGGGAACCTCTGGAGGTTCTTCACCTTACCCACAACGGAAAATCCGACTTATCCACAAATGTGGAAAAACTGTGAAAAAGAGCTTTTGTGGTAGGGAACCCCTGACGTATTCGAAGTCCATATGAAAACACATTCCGGGACAGGTTTCAACGGACAAATCCGTCATTTTTCCGCACAGACTGTCAGTACGTTGCAGGGCGCCCGGTGGATGACTTCGTCCTCGACCGACGAGAAAAACAGCTTGGAAAAAAGGCTCTTGCGCCAGTTGCCCAGCACGATGAGGTCGATCGCGTGGTTCCGGGAGAACGCGACGATCTCGGCGGCGATGTCCTCGCCCCGCAGGACGTGGTAGGTGGCGGAAACGTCCGCGAGCAGTTCCGCCGGGGCGAACCGGGCGACGCGGTCCTGGAGATCGGCGGTCGTGTGGGCGGGGGAGTGGATGGATCCAGCCACCATGCTGGGGGCCCCGGCCAGGGGATCGTCCACATGGAGGAAGAACAGGCGCGCCTGGAACACGCGGGCGAATTGCACCGCCGCCTGGACGACTTCGTCGAAGGCGATATCGAACTCCACCGGGGCCAGGATGTTCTGGATCTGGATCATGAGACCTCCGTTTCCGGTGGGATCGCCGTTTGGCGGCCGCCATTGTACCCAATTTTGGGTCGGTCGGGAAGCGGCAAATCAACTTTCCAGTCGGCGGTAGATCGTCCGCATGTTGACGCCGAGCAGATCGGCGGCCAGGTTCTTGTTTCCGCCCAGCCGCCGCACGGTTTCCGTGACGTAGCGGTGCTCCACATCGGCCAGCGGCGTGCCGAAGGGGATGGCCACCTCGCTCCGGTCAGGCCCCCGGCCGGGACCGGCCTTGCCGCCGTCCCCCTCCCCGCGGGGGGATCCCGGCCTACCCACCAGCCGGTCGGGCAGCTCGGCCAGGGTGATGAGGGGGCCATGGCTCAGGATCACGCCGCGCTCGACCACATTCTGGAGTTCGCGGATGTTCCCAGGCCAGTCGTACCGTTGAAAAACGTCGAGGACCTCGGGATCGAATCCCTCCAGCAGACGGTTGTTTTTCCGGGCGAACCGCCGGAGGAAATGGTAGGCCATCAGGGAGACGTCCTCCCGGCGCTCCCGCAGCGGCGGCAGGTGGATGTTGATCACGTTCAGCCGGAAGAAGAGGTCCTGGCGGAAACGGCCCGCCCGGACGGACTCCTCGAGGTCGGAGTTGGTGGCGGCCAGGACGCGCACGTCCGCCTGGATGGTCCGGGTGCCGCCCACACGCTGGAATTCCCGCTCCTGCAGCACGCGGAGGAGCTTGACCTGCATGGCCGGGCTCATGTCGCCCACCTCGTCGAGAAGGAGCGTGCCGCCGGCGGCCTGCTCGAACTTCCCGGGACGCGTCTCGCGGGCGTCGGTGAAGGCCCCGCGCTCGTGGCCGAAGAGCTCGCTCTCGAGCAGCGTCTCCGGCAGGGCGGCGCAGTTGATCTTGATGAACGGGCGATCCCGGCGGGGGCTGAGCTGGTGGATGGTGTCGGCGATGACCTCCTTGCCCGTGCCGCTCTCCCCTTGGATCAGTACGGTGGCGGAGGTGGGCGCCACCTGCTGGACCAGTTCCATGATGATCCGCATGCGGGGATTGTGCCCGACGAAGGCGTCCTCGCGGCCGGAGGCGATGAGTCGCCGCAGTTCCTGGTTCTCCCGGACCAGGCGATGCTTCTCGAGGGCCTTGCGGACCACCTTGAGCAGGGCCGCCCGGTCGAAGGGCTTCTCGATGTAATCGTAGGCGCCCAGCTTCATGGCCTCCACGGCGGTCTCCACCGTGCCCTGGCCGGTGATGATGATGAATTCGGCCGGACCGCCCAGCGCCTGGACCGCCTTCATCAACTGGATCCCGTCCATGTCGGGCAGGCGCAAGTCGAGGATGAACAGGTCCCCCTTCTCCTGCCGGTGGTGGTCCAGCAGGGCGCGGCCGTTTTCAAAGATGCGCACGGCGCAGCCTTGGCCGGAGAGGGCGCGCTCCACCGAGCGGCGGATGCCTTCCTCGTCGTCGACAACGCAGATCACGGGCTGATAGTCCATGGGAGCCTCCGCAACAATTCGTGGCGGACAAGCAAGCCGCCGTCGGGCTCCGTCTGCGCCCCCTTCGAAAATCAGCGAGCGCAAACGACTCAAAATCAAAGAGTAAAAGAAGCGATTGCCGGATGAGCCCAAATACAAGATTGGGTGAATGTCAGAGCTGTCAAAAACCCGGATGATTTTAAGCGGATTTGTCAGATCTGTCAATCAATTCCCAGTCCGGAAAGATCATGAATATGTTTAAGTCAATTTAAATGAACAAGATAAAAGAATTCGAAGGAGGAGGTGGAGATTGGCACCGGGGTTGCCATTCCATTGCCTCTGACAAATTCTTCGGGAGAACGCGCTATGACCCCCGCCATCCAAACCGAACCCCAAGCCATGAGCGAGATCCTGGGCAAGTATCCGCAGGGCGAACGCCGGTGGCTCATCCCCATCCTGCAGGACACCCAGGAACACTTCGGCTACCTGCCGGAGGAGGCCATCTGCCGCGTGTCGGACCACCTGCGGGTGCCGACCAGCAAGATCTACGGCGTGGCCACCTTCTACAACCAGTTCCGCCTCGTCGCCCCGGGCAAGTATGTGGTCCGCATTTGCCGCGGCACGGCCTGCCACGTCAAGGGGTCAGCCCTGCTCCTGGAAAAGCTGGTGCAGGAGCTGAAGATCCAGCCCGGGCAGACCACCCGTGACGGGCTGTTTTCCATCGAGACCGTGGCGTGCATCGGCGCCTGCAGCATCGCGCCGGTGGTCGCCGTCAACAACGAGTTCCACGGCCGGGTCGAACCCAAGGAGGTGCCCCGGATCCTGAGCCAATACCGCAAGCTGGAGGAGAAGAAATCATGAGCGCCCCGCATTCGCCCTGCTGTACCCGCTGCACGCATTCTCCCCAGACACCCTGCCGTGACCTGATCCGCTGCCTGGTCGAAGGGCCCATCTGCCATGACGATGCGGCCTGCCGGGAAAAAATCCAGCAGCGCCTGGAGCGCCTCCGCCGGCTGCAGGTGACCCGCCCGGCGATCCTGGTGGGCATGGGCACCTGCGGCCTGGCCGCCGGCGCCGGCGCGGTGTTCGCCGAGCTGGCCTCCCGGATCCACCAGGGCAAGCTGGACGCGGAGCTGGTGGCCATCGGCTGCATCGGTTTCTGCGAGCGCGAGCCGCTGGTGGACATCCGCCGCCCGGGCTGGAACCGGGTGCTCCTGGACCACGTCCAGAAGAGCGACGTCGAGGCGGTCCTGGAGCTGGCCGCGGGCCGGCGCGACGACTACCCAAACGTCCTCTGCCAGTTCGACGACGCGCCGGGCCTCCGCCGCTGGGAAGGCGTGCCGGCCTACGCCGAGGTGCCCTTCTTCGCCAAGCAGGTGAAAGTCGTCCTGGAAAACTGCGGCCACATTGACCCGTCCTCCATCGACGAGTACATCGCCCGCGGCGGCTACAGCGCGCTCGAGAAGGTGTTCCAGGGCATCCCGCCGGAGACGGTGGTGGAGGAAGTGCTCCGCTCCGGCCTGCGCGGCCGCGGCGGCGGCGGGTTCCCCACCGGCAAGAAGTGGCAGTTCGCCCGGCAGGCCAAGGGGGACAAGAAGTACCTGGTCTGCAACGCCGACGAAGGCGACCCCGGCGCCTTCATGGACCGCAGCGTCCTGGAGAGCGACCCGCACCGGATCCTCGAGGGGATGGTCCTCGGCGGTTACGCCATCGGCGCCGACGAGGGCTACATCTACTGCCGGGCCGAGTACCCCCTGGCCATCGAGCGGCTCCACCAGGCCATCGCCCAGGCGGAGGCCTACGGACTGCTCGGGAAAAACATCCTCGACAGCGGCTTCAATTTCGAGCTTCACATCAAGAAAGGGGCCGGCGCCTTCGTCTGCGGCGAGGAGACGGCCCTGCTCGCCTCCATCGAGGGGAAGCGCGGCATGCCCCGGCCGCGGCCTCCCTTTCCGGCCCAGAGCGGACTCTTCGGCAAGCCGACCGTGATCAACAACGTCGAGACCTTCGCCAACGTGCCGGCGATCCTGCGGCGGGGTGCCGACTGGTACGCGTCCCTCGGCGTGGGCAATTCCCGCGGGACCAAGGTCTTCGCCGTCACCGGCAAGATCCGCAACACCGGCCTGGTGGAAGTCCCCATGGGCCTGCCCCTGCGGGAGGTGATCTTTGACATCGCCGGCGGAATCCCCAACGGCAAGAAGTTCAAGGCCGTCCAGATCGGCGGCCCGTCGGGCGGGTGCATTCCGACCGAGCACCTGGACATCCCCATCGACTATGAGTCACTCAAGACCGTCGGGGCGATGATGGGCTCGGGCGGGCTGGTGGTCATGGATGAGGACACGTGCATGGTGGACGTGGCCCGCTTCTTCATGGACTTCATCCGCAAGGAGTCCTGCGGCAAGTGCATCCCCTGCCGCGAGGGCACCACCCGCCTCTACGAGATCCTGGACCTGATCGTGAAGCCCTACCGGGCCACCAGCTCCAACGACGACCTGAAGCGCTTCAAGGGCATCATCGCGATGGAGAAGCTGGCCGACTCCATCCGGTCGACCTCCCTCTGCGGGCTGGGCATGACCGCGCCGAATCCCGTGCTGAGCACCCTGCGGTTCTTCCGGAACGAATACGAGGCGCACATCTACGACCGGCACTGCCCCGCCAAGGCCTGCCAGGGGCTGCTGACCTACCGGATCGACACGGAAGCCTGCACCGGCTGCACCGTCTGCGCCCTGAAGTGTCCCGTCCAGGCCATCGTGGGCGAAAAGAAGCAGGCCCACTACGTGCTGGACGATAAGTGCGTGCGCTGCGACACCTGCCGCCAGGTCTGCCGCTTCGGTGCCGTGCACTGCGAATGAGGAAGGGAGAGAGAGCCATGGAAACCCAGACCGTCACCCTGAAGATCAATGACCGGCCCGTGACCGTGCCGAAGGGGAGCACCCTGCTGCAGGCGGCCCGCGAGGCCGGCGTGCGCATCCCGACGCTGTGCCACGTGGAGGGCCTCTCCCCCACCGGGGCCTGCCGGATCTGCGTGGTGGAGGTGGCCGGCACCGGCCGCCTCCTGCCGTCCTGCGCCTATCCCGCCGAGGAGGGCATGAACATCGACACGCGCAGCGCCACCGTGCGGCGCGCCCGCAAGACCGTCGTCGAGCTGCTGCTGGCCAACCACCGCCAGGACTGCCTCTACTGCGTCAAGAACCTGCAGTGCGAGTTGCAGGCGCTGGCGGCCGAGTACGGCGTGCGCGAGAAGCGGTTCGAGGGCCGGATCCGCACCTACCACCAGGACCTGTCCAGCCCGGCGCTGGAGCGCGACCCCGAGAAGTGCATCCTCTGCGGCCGCTGCGTGCGGGTCTGCGAGGAGATCCAGCAGGTCGGCGCCATCGACTTCACCCGCCGCGGCTTCGACACCATGGTCCTGCCGGCCTTCAACCGGGACCTGAGCCTGTCCCCCTGCACCTACTGCGGCCAGTGCATCCTCGAGTGCCCCACCGGCGCGCTGCGGGAGAAGAGCCACCTCAAGCAGGTCTGGAACGCCCTCAACGATCCGGAGATGTACGTCGTGGCCCAGGTGGCGCCGGCCATCCGCGTGGCGCTGGGCGAGGAGTTCGGCCTGCCCGCCGGCGCGGTGGTCACCGGCCGGATCCCGGCGGCGCTGCACCGGCTGGGCTTCCGGCGGGCGTTCGACACGAACCTGGCGGCCGACCTGACGATCATGGAGGAGGCCTCCGAGCTGATCCACCGCCTCACCCACGGGGAGCCGCTGCCGCTGCTGACCTCTTGCTCGCCGGGCTGGGTCAAGTACATCGAGCATTTCTACCCCGAGCTGCTGCCCAACGTCTCCACCTGCAAATCGCCGCACATGATGCTGGGCGCCCTGGTCAAGAGCTACTTCGCCCGGAAGGAGGCGCTCGATCCGGCCAAGGTCTTCGTCGTGTCCATCATGCCCTGCACCGCCAAGAAGTACGAGGCGCAGCGGCCGGAAATGGCCTCGGCGGAAGGCTGGCGCGATGTGGATGCCGTCCTGACGACCCGGGAGTTCGCCCGTATGATCCGGACGGCGGGCATCGACTTCGGCCGGCTGGGAGACGTTCCCTTCGACGAGCCGCTGGGCATCGCCACCGGCGCGGGGGACATCTTCGGCACGTCCGGCGGCGTCATGGAGGCGGCGCTCCGGTCCGCCCACTTCCTGCTGACCGGCAAGGAAGACACCCGGGTGGATTTCGAGCAGGTCCGCGGAATGGCCGGCGTGAAGGAGGCTTCCGTGGAGCTGGCCGGCACCACACTGCGGGTGGCGGCGGTGAGCGGGCTCAAGAACGCCGGCGCCGTCCTGGAGCAGATCCGGACGGGCGCCGCGCCCTACCACTTCGTCGAAATCATGTGCTGCCCGGGCGGCTGCATCAACGGCGGCGGCCAGCCGCTGCCGAGATCCCGCGAGATCCTGCAGGCCCGGGCCAACGCCATCTACGAAATCGACCGGGAGAAGCCGGCGCGCTGCTCGCACCAAAACACCGGGGTGCAGAAGCTGTACGAGGAGTTCCTGGAGAAACCCCACAGCGAGACCGCGCACCGGCTGCTCCACACCCATTACACGGAACGGACCCAGTATTGACGGGAGAGAATCTGCGATGAGTGCGGGAGCCTTACAACTGGGCGTGATCGAGACCATCCCTGAGAGGTGCCGGCGCTGCTACAGCTGCGTCCGGGAATGCCCGGTCAAGGCCATCAAGGTGGAGAACGGCCAGGCCCGCGTGATCGCGGAGCGCTGCATCGGTTGCGGCAACTGCTACCGCATCTGCTCCCAGAACGCCAAGAAGGTGCTGGACGGCAAGGCGGGGACCCGCCGTCTGCTGGCCGAGCCGGGCCGGCTGAAGGTGGCCCTGCTCGCGCCGTCCTTCCCCGCGGCCTTCATGGAGCTGCAACCGGAGCGCCTCATCGGCGCGATCCGGCGGCTCGGGTTCGACCGGGTCTGCGAAGTGGCCTTCGGCGCCGACCTCAACTCCCACGTGTACCACGAACTGCGCGACGCCCCGCCCCAGAAGCCCATCATCACCACGGCCTGCCCGGCCATCGTCTACTTCGTCCAGAAATACGCTCCCGAGCTTATCCAGCACCTGGCCCCCGTGGTCTCGCCCATGGCGGTCATGTCCCAGGTGGTGCGCCAATTGTACGGTGCCGGGTCCGGGGTCGTGTTCATCGGCCCGTGCATCGGGAAGAAAATGGAAGCCCGGGACCCGCTCTCCGGCAGCGCGGTCGACGAGGTGCTCACCTTCCAGGAGCTGGTGCAGCTCCTCGCGGAGGCGGGCATCGATCCGGCCGCCGCCGGACCTTCGGAATTCGATCCCCCGCAGGCGGGGCTGGGCCAGCTCTTCCCCGTCTCGGCCGGCCTGCTCAAGAGCGCCGACATCCGGGAGGCGCCCCTCGACACCAGCATCATCTCCACGAACGGCCGTCGCCGCTGCATGTGGGTGCTGACCGATTTCAACAAGGAACACTTCTCCGCCGAATTCATCGACCTGCTGATGTGCGAGGGGTGCGTCAACGGACCGGCCATGGCCAACGGCCCCGGCCTGTACCGCCGCAAGGAGCACGTGGTCCGCTACGCCCGCTCCCGCGTCCTCCAGGCCGACCTCGACACGTGGCGGGCCTCCGTGGACGAGTGGCTGGCCAGGGTGGACCAGACGCGCCGCTACGAGGCCGATCCGTGCCCCCGGCTGACGCCGCCGCCCGAGGAGCTGGCTCGCGTCCTGCGCCAGATGGGCAAGGAAAAGCCCGAAGACGAACTCAACTGCGGCGCCTGCGGCTACAACACCTGCCGCGAGAAGGCGGTGGCGGTGTGCATGGGGCTGGCCGAGGTGGAGATGTGCCTCCCCTTCCTGATCGACAAGCTGGAATTCACCTGCCGGCAACTCCAGGACACCAACAGCTTGCTCCAGGACGCCCAGGCAAGCCTGATCCAGTCGGAGAAGCTGGCCTCCATGGGCCAGCTGGCCGCGGGCGTGGCCCACGAGATCAACAACCCGCTGGGCTCCATCCTGATGTTCGCCCACCTGCTGCTGGAGAGCTTGGGCGAGCAGCCGCAGCACCGCGAGGACCTGGAGCTGATCGTCCGGGAGGCCCACCGTTGCAAAAGCATCGTGTCGGGGCTGCTCAACTTCGCCCGGCAGAACCGGGTGCAGGTGCGGGAGACCGATGTGGCCGAGTTGCTGGAGGCCGTCGTCCGGGAGAAGGAGCAGGACCCGCGGATGACCCACGTGAGGTTCGAGCTGGCCGTCCGGCCCGAGACGGGCAGCGCCTGGCTCGACCCGGACCAGTTCCGGCAGGTCCTGGACAACCTGATCCACAACGCTGCGGAGGCGATGGACGGGAACGGCCGGATCACCCTGCGGGCGTGGCGCCCGGACGGCAACGGCACGGTCATGTTCGAGGTGGAGGACACTGGCTGCGGGATCGCCGAGGAGAACCTGGGCCGCGTATTCACCCCCTTCTTCACGACGAAAAAGCTGGGCAAGGGCACGGGCCTGGGCCTGGCCATCGTGTACGGCATCATCAAGATGCACCAGGGAAACATCGAAGTCAAAAGCCGCGTCGGCCAGGGGACGGCGTTCCGGATCAGCCTGCCGGACCACCCGCCCGTGACCGCCGAGGCGCACTGGCTTTGAACGAGAGAGGTGTTTATGGCACGCATTCTGGTGGTGGACGACGACCCGGACTTCCAGTCCATGCTGGCCATGGTGCTGGAGTCGGCCGGCTACGAGGTGGACATGGCCTTCGACGGCAAGCAGGCCCTGGCCCGGATGCGCCAGCTCCGGCCCGACCTGGTCATCCTGGACGTGATGATGACCACCGACACGGAGGGTTTCGGGGTGGCCCGGTCCATCCGGGCCGAACCCGCGCTGGCGGGCCTCCCCATCATCATGCTGACCTCCATCCATGAAGAGAAGAAACTGACCTACCGCCTGGAGCCCGACCCGACCTGGCTGCCCGTGGACCGCTTCCTGGACAAGCCGGTCAAGCCGGCCCTGCTGCTGGCGGCGGTGACCGCGGCGCTGGCCGGCGCCCGCCTCGACCGAGACAAAGGAGACGCGCAATGAACAAGACCATTCTGATCATCGACGACGACGCCGATTTCGTGGACATCCACCGGGCCGTGCTGGAGTCGCACGGGTACAACGTCCGGCACGCCTTCACCGGCAAGGAGGGGCTGGCCCTGGCCCTGGCCGCGCCGCCGGACCTGATCCTGCTGGACCTGATGATCGAGCACGCCGACACCGGCTTCACGGTGGCCAAGAAGCTCAAGGCCAACGCCGCCACCAGGGGAGTGCCGCTGCTGATGCTGTCGGGGGTGAGCCGGGAGACCGGCATGAAGTTCGACCTGGACTCCGCCGAGGACCGCGCCTGGATCAAGGCGGACCTGTTCCTGAACAAGCCCATCCGCTCCGAGGAGCTGGTGGAGAAAGTGGCGGCGCTGCTGGGGGAGCGGCACTGACAAGGAGGCGGCCATGACCGTCCGCGGGAAAATCCTGGTGATCGACGACGAGGAGGGGATCCGGCGGGGCATCCAGCGGATGCTCACCCACGAGGGCCAGCAGGTGGCCACGGCCGACAACGGCCAGGCCGGCATCGACGCCCTGCGGGCCGAGACCTTCGACCTGCTGCTGGTGGACCTCAAGATGCCGGGCACGGTCGACGGCCTGGGCGTCATCAAGGAGGCCCTGCAGCGCGATCCCGACGTCATCGCCGTGGTGATCAGCGCCTACGCCACCCTGGAGGCGGCCGTGCAGGCCACCCGGATGGGCGCCTACGACTTCCTGGCCAAGCCCTTCACGCCCGAGGAGCTGAAGATCACGGTGCAGAAGGGACTGGAGCGGCGCTACCTGGTCCTCGAGCGCAAGCGGCTGATGGAGGAGCGGGAGCGGAACCTGCTCGAGCTTTCCAAGGAGCGCGGCCGCAGCAAGAGCGTGGTCAATTCCATGGCCGACGGCGTGGTGGTCATCAACCAGCAGGGCGTGATTGTGTACGCCAACCCCATGGCCCGGGAGCTGCTCCGGCTGGAGCGATCGCCGGAAGGCACTCCGTACAACGAGGCCCTCGGGCCGACCCGGCTCGCCCCCCACCTCGAGAAGGTGCTGGCCGACACCGCGGCGCCGGCCCGGATCAGCCACGAGTTCGACATGGACGAGAAGACCACACTCCAGGCCAACATCACCCGGCTGCAGGACGAGGACGGGGAGCGCCTGGGCGGCGTGCTGGTGCTGCGGGACATCAGCCGGCTCAAGGAGCTGGACCGCACGAAGTCGCGGTTCGTCTCCGTCGTCAGCCACGAGCTGAAGGCGCCCCTGGCCGCCATCGAGGGATACCTGGAGGTGCTGCTGGCCGGGACGGCCGGCGAGATCCCCGAGAAGGGCCGCGGCATGCTGGAGCGCTGCCGGGATCGCGCCGCCTCGCTGCAGACCCTGATCAAGGACATCCTCAACATCACCCGGATCGAGGCCCAGACCGTGACCCGGCAGATCGGGCCGCAGAACGTCCCGGCCGTGGTGGCGGGCGTGGTGGAGCTGCTCCGCGCCAACGCCGACCCGCGCGGGATCCGCATCGTCCACGAGGCGGATCCGAGCGTCCCGCCCGTGCCGGCGGACAGGGAGGACCTGGAGCGGATCCTGACCAACCTGATCAGCAACGCCATCAAGTACAACCGCGACGGCGGGCAGGTCACCATCCGCTACCGGGCGGATGCCGACGGCCTGCACGTGTCCGTGGCCGACACCGGGATCGGCATCGACCCGGAGTTCCGGGACCACCTGGGCAAGGAATTCTTCCGGGTGCGCAACGCCGAGACCAGCCGCATCTCCGGCACGGGCCTCGGCCTGTCCATCATCAAGAAGCTGATGGAGATCTACCGCGGGCGGCTGGTGGTGGAGAGCACCCCCGGCCAGGGCTCCACCTTCACGGTGGTCTTCCCGCTGAACGGCCGCCCAGCCGAGACGGCCTGAGTATCGGAGGCGATCATGTATTTCATCGACGAGGAACTGATTCACGCCATCCTGCGCCGGCCCGCGCCGACCGCCAGCGAGGTCGAGGACATCCTGGCCAAGGCCGCCGAGGCGAAAGGTTTGGACATGCCGGAGGCCGCCGCCCTGCTGCGCTGCGAAGACGCGGCGCTGATCGAGCGGCTGTTCGAGACCGCCCGGCGGGTCAAGGAGAAGATCTACGGGCCGCGGCTGGTCCTGTTCGCGCCGCTCTACCTGAGCAACGAGTGCGTCAACAACTGCCTCTACTGCGGCTTCCGCCGGGGCAACCAGCACCTCGTGCGCCACACCCTGAGCGTGCCCGACGCCGTCGAGGAGGCCCGGACGCTGATCCGGCAGGGACACAAGCGACTGCTGCTGGTGTGCGGCGAGCATCCCCAGGCGGCGCGGCTGGATTTCATCTGCGATGTCATGCGGGAGATCTACCAGCTCGCGGAGATGAAGGGCGAGATCCGCCGCATCAACGTGAATATGGCCCCGCTGGACGTGGAAGGCTTCCGGCGGCTGAAGGAGGCCGGCATCGGCACCTTCCAGGCGTTCCAGGAGACCTACCACTTCGAGACCTACCGGAAGATGCACCCGTCCGGACCCAAGTCCAACTACGCCTGGCGCCTCTTCACCATGGACCGCGCCATGAAGGGCGGCATCGACGACGTCGGCATGGGCGTGCTGTTCGGGCTGTCCGACCACCGCTTCGAGGTGCTGGCGCTGCTGCAGCACGTGGCGCACCTGGAGGAGCGCTTCGGCGTGGGCTGCCACACCATCTCGGTGCCGCGCATCGAGCCCGCCCTGGACGCGCCGGCGGCGAACCATCCGCCCCACGCCGTGAGCGACCGGGAGTTCAAGAAGCTGGTGGCAGTGCTCCGGCTGGCGGTGCCCTACACCGGCATCATCCTGTCGACCCGCGAGCGGGCGGCGTTCCGCCGCGAGGTCATAGCCCTGGGCGTGTCCCAGATCAGCGCCGCCTCCCGGACCTTCCCCGGCGCGTACCGGGCCGCGGAGGTCGACAAGCCGGTGGAAGAGCAGTTCCACCTCGGCGACACCCGCTCCCTGGACGAAGTCATCCGTGACATCACCCGGGACGGCTACGTGCCCAGCTTCTGCACCGCCTGCTACCGCTCCGGCCGGACCGGCTCCCATTTCATGGAACTGGCCAAGCCGGGGGAGATCCACCAGTTCTGCCAGCCCAACGCCATTCTCTCCACGGCGGAATACCTGCTGGACTATGCCTCCCCCGAGACGGCGGCCGAGACGTGGCCGGCGCTCGAGCGGGCCGTCGCCGAAATGCCGGCGAAGGAGGGCGCTGCGGTCTCGAAGAAGCTTGCGCGTCTTAAAGCAGGCGAGCGGGACCTTTATCTTTGATTTGGCCGCGATGAAATCCACGATTCCAGGACAGCGGTTGACGACGAACGCACCGCGGGCCTCCGGGCACGGGGGATCGTGCCCGGAGGCGGCCTCCCCCCGCCCCTTGCCTTCCGGCGGCGAGGTGATGTCGCCCGGTGCGTCCGCACCCTCCCCCGTGTTCCGGATCGGCGTCTTCGGGCGCCGCGGTTCCGGCAAGACGGCGCTGGTCCGGCGCCTGGCCGGGCTGCCCCCCATCCCGCCGGTGCCGGACAACGCGGCGTCAGCCTGGTACCGGTGCCGCCTGGATGGTGAAGGTGCGGCCGAGGTGACCGAGTCGCCGGCCCTGGAGGATTGCGCCGCCCACCGGGCGGGCATGCGCGACCGGATCCGGACCGCGCTGGCCGGCGTGGACCTGGCCCTGCTGGTGATGGATCCGCGGGCCGGGTATGGCGAGCACGAGGAGGGGCTGCTGCTGGCCGCGGAGCAGGCCGCCATCCCCGTGGTGGGCGTCCTGAGCAAGGGGGACCTGCGGCTTCCCCATGACCAATTGGCAGACTTCTTGGTGGAGCGCGGCCTGCGGGTGGCCGGGCTCAGCGCCTGGACCGGCGACGGCTGCCCGGAGTTGGCAGCGGCCATTGCCGAAGTCCGCGCGGCCGGGGCCGCGGAACGTCGGGTGGCTTGCCCGGCCGCGGCCGATGACGAGCGCGGCGGCGTGATGGTGTACGTGCTGCCACCGGCGGCGGGGAATGCGGATGGCGCCGCTGCCGTCGAAGCCGGCTCCCCGGTTGCCGTCGATCCGGCCGTGGTCCGGGAGGTCGTCTCCGCCGGCGGCACCCTGGTCTTCTGCCGGCCCGAAGAGCTGCCGGACGTCCTGCGTCGGCTCGCCTCCCTTCCTCCTGTCCAGCTTCATCATCGCTGACAAAGGTATTCGTTGGAACGTTTCAACGTTTCAACGTTCCAACGTGCCAACGTTCCAACGGATTTCGGAGGCCGAATCTCCCGGCTGGGAAGCGGAATCCAAGCGGCAGCGTCGGATCCCCGGCACAGCCAGTGAAACCGCGTCAGCTGTGAAAGGCGCCCGGATCCGGAACGCATCCGTGCGGAGGTGTGGAAATGGTCCAGAGCAGCGCAGCGTCCGTGACGGGCTACCTCGAGGAATTGCCGGCCGAGCGCCGGGCGGTGGTGGCCGCCGTCCGGGAGGTGGTGCTGCGGCACCTGCCTCCGGGCTACCAGGAAGAGATGAACTGGGGGATGATCACCTGGTCGATCCCCCTGGAGCGCTACCCGGAAACCTACAACGGCCAGCCGCTGTGCTACGCGGCGCTGGCGGCGCAGAAGAACTACTATTCGCTGTATCTCATGAGCGTCTATCAGGATTCCGCGGAGGAAGGCGCCCTGCGGGAAGCGTTCCGGAAAGCCGGCAAAAAGCTCGACATCGGCAAATGCTGCATCCGCTTCCGCTCCGTCGACGACCTGGTCCTCGATGCCGTCGGAAGGGAAGTGGCCAGCGTGTCCGTGGACGCGTACATCACCCGGTACGAGGCCAGCCGCCGGCTGGTGAAGTCACGCAAGCCGGCGCGAAAGAAGTGAGGCATGCCCCCAGTCCGTCGCGCGCTGCGATTTCCCACTGTTCCGTTTTCAATTAGAGATCCCAAAGAGACCCGGCTCTGTCACAATTCAGCGTTGCTCCATCAAGGCCTCGCCGGTCTTGGCTTGAAAATGAAAAGAAGGGCCGTGTAAACCAGCAGAATCGCGGCATTGAGCCAAAGATACCCGTCCGCTCGCCGGCCGGTGAGCGGGTAAAACAACAACAGAGCGGCCACCAGAGACCCGGTGACAATCGCGCTGTGGATGATGGCCAGGTTCTTCTCGGGATTCTTCTGCGCGAAGTAAAACAGGAGAGCCCAGCTCAGTTGGAAAATCCCGTATAGCCGGATGGTGAGATCGTCATACCCGGAAAAACCCAGGGCGGGCAGCGTCTGTTCAGGCGCCACGGTGGAGGCGAGAAAACAGACCAGGAACAAGGCCATGCCGATCCACAGGAGAATCCTGATGCAAGCCGAAGGTTTTGGCAGTTCGATCCTCCCGGGAGAAGCCTGCCGGCTCATTGAGGCAACCAGCCGAAATCTCCTTCGCCGTGAATTCCCCTCGCCTTTCGAATGACCCGGCGCCATACATACCACTTGAGCAGCAGGGTGTCAAACCGAGAGCGCCGGTACCTCCCAAGGTGCCGGACGCGGTCACCGTACCGGAGCGCGGGAGTTCCCGGCTGCACGATTCTGCTTCCACGTCCCGCTGTGCGGATGAGGACTTCCTCACTCCAGCGGCGCGCTAGACATTCATCGAAAACAGGGAAAGGTGAGCCGAAAGGAGGAGTTCAAGAGCGGGACTGGCCGGGCTGCTTTGGGGGAATGGTCGAGGATTGCTGCGCCGGGGCGGCCAGCTGCCGGGCCAGCCAGCGCATCGCGCGGGCGTAGTCGCCGAAGCGGGTCAGTTCGCCGTAAGAGCCTAGGAAAACCATGCCCACCTGCCGCTCACCGAGAAGGGAGGCGATGGCGAGGCAGTACTGGGCGGCCAGGGTGAAGCCGGTCTTGGCGCCGAGGATGGGCCACGGGTGGTGCTGGACCCGGTAGTCGGTGTGACGGTAGTGGATCGGCCGGGCCTTCCCCTTCGCCGGCCAGACGGTGAACACCTCGGTCCCGCTGATCTTGCTCAGGATCGGATTGTCGAGGGCGGCCTGCAGTATCGCGAACATCTCCCGGGGGGTCGAGACGTCGCCGTCGTCCAGGCCGGTGGGGTCCTCGAAGCGGGTCTGGGTCAGGCCCAGCTCCCGCGCCCGCTCCGTCATCCGGCTGCCGAATTCGGCCGGCGTCCAGCCCATGGACCGGCCCATGGCCACCACCGCCACGTTGTCGGACACCATCAGCGCCGCGTGCAGCAGGTCCCAGTGGGTGTAGGCGCAGCCGGTCTTCAGGCGCGTGGGCGCGCCGCGCTTGACCAGCCGCTTGTCTTCCTTGGTGATGGTCTGGGTGGCATCGAGATCGATGTCGTTTTCGAGGAGCACGAGGGCGGCCATGAGCTTGCTGAGGGAGGCCACGGCGCGGGGCTGGTCCGCGTCCCGGGACCAGAGCACCTCGCCGGTCTTCAGGTCGGCGACGAGGACCGCCGGCGAGCGGAGGCCGGGGTCCTGGGCGGTCGGCTTGGGCGGCGCCGCCCGCTTGGAGCGCCCCTTTCCCGCCCCGCAGACGGGGAGGACCAGCGCTGCCATGACAAGGTAGATCAAGTACTTCCGCATCTTCCTTTGTCCAACCGGATCGCTGCATTATAAATAAGTGAAATTCTGAAAATCAATAGCGGAAATTTCACGGAAGAAACCTTTCGGCGACCGGAATCGTTTACAATGGCATCCATTCCCGCTTTCCGGAGGAATCATGGTGGACGAAAACGCCAATCCGCCCGTCAGCGAACCGACCCCGGATGCCGGATCCGCGCCGGTGAAGGCTACGTGGAAGTCCCGCCTCGGGCAGTTCCTGAAATGCAAGGTCCGCGAACCGCTGCGGACGCTGGGCGCGCAAGCCTGGCCCGGCGCCGTGGCCGGCGCGGTCGCCGCCTTCACGATCGCCATCCTGTTCTTCGGGTCCCTCGGCCACACCGGGCTGGGGCTGGTGCCCGATATCCTGCTGCTGGGCCTCGTGGGGCTCGTGGCGCTGTTCCTGACCTGGAAACTGTTGGAGCTGGCCTTCTCGCTGGTGCGGGCGCTGCCCAAGCCGTTCGTGGGCGTCGTGGGCGGGGCGGTGATCGTGCTCCTGCTGACGGGTTTCCCGTTCGTCGTGGCCTTTCTGCTGGCGGGCGTGGTCGCCGGCGCCGCCATCGGGGCGGCCTGGAAGCGGGGCCTCAAGCGGTTCTCCTCCGTGCTCCTGCTGATCATCCCGGTCGCGATCTACGGCTTCATGGGCGTGACGCTCCTGCGGGAGGGCGAGGACCCGTTCGCGGACCTCCGGAAGGCGGAGTCCGCCGCCGGCGTGGCCACCCTGTCCTCGCCGAACCCGTCCCTGCCGGGCCGGTTCGCGGTGAAGACCCTGACCTACGGCAGCGGGAAAGACGCCCACCGGCCCGAGTTCGCCACCGGCGCAGCCCTGAAGACCCCCACCGTGGACGGCAGCGTCCTCCTGGACGAGCCCTCCGCCTTCCAGGGCTGGCTGCGGCAGGCGTACTGGGGCTTCGACCTGAAGCACCTCCCGCTCAACGGCACGGTCTGGTACCCGGACGGCCCGGGCCCCTTCCCGCTGGTGCTCATCGTCCACGGGAACCACACGGCCAAGGAGTTCTCGGACCCCGGCTACACCTACCTGGGCGAGCTGCTGGCCAGCCGGGGCTACATCACCGTCTCGGTGGACGAGAACTTCCTCAACGGCGAGTGGTACGGCGACTACGAGCAGAAGGAAAACCCGGTCCGGGGATGGCTCCTGCTCCAGCACCTGAAGGTCTGGCAGGGCTGGGCCGCCGCCGCCGGCAACCCCTTCCGCGGCAAGGCCGACCTCGCGCGGGTCGTGCTCATCGGCCACTCCCGCGGCGGGCAGGCGGTGGCCCTGGCGGCGGCCTTCAACCCGCTGCCCTGCCACCCGGAGAAGACCGACGTGAAGTTCGACTTCCGCTTCGGCATCCGCGGGATCGTCCAGATCGCACCCAACGACGCCGCCCGCCCCAGCGGCCAGCCGCTGGAGGTGCGCGACGTCCACTACCTGCTGCTGCAGGGCGGCTACGACAGCGACGTGAACATGTTCCTGGGGGACCGCCAGTACCGCCGGGTCAAGTTCTCCGATGGCGGGTACCGGCTCAAGTCCATGCTTTACATCTACCGGGCCAACCACGGCCAGTTCAACACGGTCTGGGGCCGCACGGACTACAATGCGCCCCTGTCCTGGCTACTGAACCTGAAGCCGCTGATATCGGGCGAGGAGCAGCGCCAGATCGCCAAGGTGTACATCGCCGCGTTCCTGGAGACGGCGCTGAAGGACGACCCGGGCTACGCGCCGATGTTCCGCGACTGGCGGGCGGCCCGGGGCTGGCTACCGCCGGACCGCTACATCAGCCAGTTCCAGGATTCCAGCCGGCGGGTCATCGCCGACTTCGAGGAGGACCTGGACGTCAGTTCCGCCACGTTGGCCGGCGGGAAGATCCGGGGCGAAAACCTCTCCGCCTGGAGCGAGAACGCCCTGCTGCTGAGAGACGACACGCCCCAGGGCACCAAGGGCGTCTACCTCGGCTGGGACCGCGAGGCCCTGGAGAAGAAGGCGAAGAAGGGCCAGCCGCCCGGTGTCGCCAGCTACTCCATCCAGCTGCCGGACGCCCTGCCCGCGGACTGGCCTGTCGCCGGCAGCCGCCGGTTGGTGTTCGCCTTGGCCAACAACAAGATGGACGTGCCCGAGGCGGACCTGACGGTGGAGCTGGTCTCCGCCAACGGCGCCTCCGCCCGGCTGCCCCTGAGCCGGTTCGCCCCGGTGTGCCCGCCGCTGAAGTCGCGGCTGACCAAGTGGCCCATGGAAAACTTCTTCGAGCTGACCCGGCCGGCGGAGCTGGTGCTGCAGGGCTTCTCCCTGCCCCTGGCCGAATTTGCCCGGGCCAACGCCGCCTTCGACCCGGCGCAGCTGCGCACCATCCGCCTCGTTTTCGACCGCACGCCCAAGGGCGAGGTGGCGCTGGACGACGTGGGGTTGGAGATGGAGTGACCGGGGGCGGGCAAACCGAACATTGAACGCTGAACATTGAACGTCGAAGTCAGGCGGGAAGGTGCCAGGCTCCATTACAGTTTGATGTTGACAAGTTGGAACGCTGCAACGTTTTAACGTTCCAACGTTCCAACGAAAAAACGCAAGAAAGATAAGGTGCCAGGCTCCGTCACAATCCGTCACAATCTTAAACTCGGAACGTTCCGACGCCCCGGCGTTCGAACGCTCCAGCCGGAATTCCGCCCTTGCCCGGCGTCGATCAGTTTTTCGGTACGTTTGCGATGAGCATCTGGTAGGAGTCCCCCGTCCAGTGGTCCACGAAGGGGGGCGCCTTGGGCGGATTGTTCCCCTCCGACGCCAGGACGGTCATCTTGAACACGCGGCACACCTCCTTGGAATTGTTCTGGATGCTGGCGATGTACACGGGCAGGCCCCACTGGACGGTTTGCCCGAGGAGGTTCTTCTTCGTGCTCACCCAGTTGCCGGCGATGCTGGCGGCGATCGCCTTCTCCTTGGGGTAGACTTCGTTGAAGTACCGGATGGCGGCGGCGTTGAGCGCTTTCGGATCACCCGGCCCGGCGAAATTGCCGGCGCTGGCGGGGAACTTGGCGGTCTTGAGCCGCTCTGCCGCCGCAGCCTGCAGGCCCGCGCGCTGCTTCCCGAAAGCGGCCAGCTCGTCCCGGATGTTGGCGTTGTTCGGATCGAGCTTCTGGGCGGCGCGGAGTTGGGTCTCGAGGCGGGCATAGACGGAGTCCGACTTCTGGGACGTGTTCTTCAGCTCGTTGCGCACGGCCTCCAGGATGCCTGCGGCCTGATCGGCCGGCCCCTGCGTAATCAGCTTCAGCATCCGTTCCAGCTCCCGGTAGCACTGGCCGGCCGAGCCGTCCGGCCGCTGGTTCTCCGGATCCAGGCGGCTCTTCCGGGTGTCCTCCGGAGTCAGCTCGAACAGCCGGCGGTCGATGGTGTCGGTGTCCCGCCCGTACTTGCCGCCGAAAGCCTCCAGGCGACGGCGGGCTTCCGGGACGTCCGCCCGGCGCAGCTGCTCCAGCTTGGCCAGGACCGCGTCGAGGGTGTCCGGCTGGTATATGACCTGGCCGTTGACGTTGAAGACGGCGTCATATTTCTTCCGGAAGTCCTTGCAGTAATCAAGGAACGCCTGCCAGTCCGCCTTGACCTCCGCCTTGCCGGGGCTGCCGGACGCCGGGGTGTCCTTGGCCGGGGAACCACTGCCCGAGGGCAGGGCGGACTCGCCGCCGGCCGGGGCGCCGGCAGGGGGCTGCGCCAGCTGAAGCTGCTTTTTCCAGCTGCGGGACTTGTTTTGCCAGACCGGGATCTCCGAATAGTTCGGGTTCATGGCGCGGACCTTCTCGATCAGGGCATCGGCCTCTTGGAGCTTGGCCTCGATCTCCGGGAGATTGTCCTGGATGGAGAGGTTATCCATCGCCCGGAACGCCGCGTTGACCTGCCGGGCCAGGGCTCGCAGCTCGGGGCTGTCGGCCCCCCAGGCCGCGCCCAGCAGGACCGCCCACAGGATGAAAAACCCCCACATCCGCCGTCGATGGTGCATCGTGTCCTCCCGTCGCATGGTTTTTCCATAGCATACCCGGTTTCGGCAAAAACGGGTAGGGCAACGTGGAAACGTTCCAACGTTTCCACGTTCCAACGAAGAAAGCAGGTACCAAGCCTGTCACCCGACCATTCATGGCATCGCTTGCCGATCTCCTGCATCCTGTAAAATAGATGGACCGCTTGGCGGATCCAGCGAAGGATTTCGGCAAAGGAGGTCGGCGACAGCCATGAATATCCACGTGAAACGGATCTATGACCCCCCCGCCCCGGAGGACGGCCACCGCGTATTGGTAGACCGGCTCTGGCCGCGCGGCATCACCCGCGCCCGGGCGGCGCTCGACCTGTGGCTGCAGGAGATCGCCCCCAGCGCGAAGCTGCGCCAGTGGTTCGCCCACGATCCAGCCCGCTGGGGGGAGTTCCAGGTGCGCTACCGCAAGGAGCTGGAGGAGCGGCATGAGGCGCTGGCGACGTTACGGGAGATCGCCCGGCGAGGGCCGCTGACGCTGCTGTTTGCGGCCCGGGACGAGGAGCGCAACAACGCGGTGCTGGTCAAGCGGTTCCTGGAGGACCTCCACCGGCGCCACGAGGCCGAGTTCTCCCGGACCGTGCGCCATGCCCCGCCCCGCCACAGCCGCCCGAGCCACCTGCGGGGCTGAGCGAGAATAGCCCGGCGACTCATCGCCGGGACGGCAAGGATGGCTGTACTGCAAAGTGCCAGGCTCTGTCACAATCCTGAACCACGAACCACACCAACCAGAGGATTCGCCTGGTGCCAGATTCGCCTGGTGCCAGGCTCTGTCACGAATTTTCACCACGGAATCCACGGGACACACGGAGCAAACAGAAAATCAAAAACTGTCTTTTCAGTGTATTCCGTGTGTTCCGTGGTCAATTCGTCATGCATGTGCAGGAGTTTAGGACGTCGCCTGGTTTGTGACGGAGCCTGGCACCGCCGGCATGCTGTGGTCAAAATTGTGCCATTCGTGTGGTTGGTGTGGTTCGTGGTTCCGGCTGGGGATGGCTTGGGACGATCACCCGGCGCCGGGCGGGGTCACGGATTTCAGGAGCGCGCCTCCGTCGCGACTTTCGCCCGGTTGAACGCCAGGACGATGTTGGCGGCCGACTCCTGGACCAGGACCAGCGCCAGGGTGTACTCTCCGTTTTTCTGGCTTTCGTCACGTAAATCCAGGACCAGTTGATGCATCTTCGAGATGTCCTCCCCCAGCCACCGGAGGACACGGTCGATGCGGGACGAGATGGAGGTCCCACCGGTCTCTGCCTGGCGGATCGAGCCCGCGGCCTGACCGGTCTCCGCCTGGAGGAGTTCATCCATCTCAAACAACTCGGAGATGACGTCGTGCTTGGTGCCGATCATGGACTCGCAGACCGCCGCCGTCCGGGACCGCAAGGCCTCGCTCATCTCCACCCGGGGCATCTCCTGCTGGATGTAGGTGGCGTTCGCCAACATGGCGAGGGCGCAGTCGCGGATGGCATCCATCGCCCCCAGCACGGCTTTTCTATCCATGCGGCCTCCTGAATAACCACCTACCGAAGACAGCGGGCAGCGCCGCCTCTGTGCGCCTATGCTAGCCGCCGTTTTTCGTGCTGGCTACTTCGAAGGTGACGTACTCTCCAGCGTGCTCCGTCAGCCAATCTCGAGCGCGTGTGGTGGCATACGCGTACCCGACGCCCTGGGCACGGAACAGATCCTCCCCTTGCCAGGTGTCGAGCAGCAGAGAGATATCGGTTCGCCTGCGGACGCTCGTGGCACGGTGCGCTCGCGCTGTCTCATTGAGGAGCAGCTCCCACAAGTCTCCCATCTGTTCGGCAGTCGAGGCGGAGTGTGGGTGCTCGAGGATGTAGCTCTCCGGTTCGCCGTCATCCGGATACTCCGCCGGTTCTTCTACGGTTCTGTCCCACGTGTGCCAATCCGACCGGACGATCCGCTTCTTGACGACTGGCTGAAACCTGAGCCCCGCCAACCCCGATGCTTCCAGCTTTCTGCGGAAAGCATCCGTGACGACGATGTCGCCGATGCCGGGGAACGAAATCGGCGGCACGAACGGACCGGTTCGCTCCAGTTGAATCCGACCTCCCTCGCGATCCAGATGGCCGGACAGGCCATTCAGCAGGATGTCGTAGTAGTCACTCCAAGGGTGATCAAGACTCTTGAGGATATAGAATTTCGCCATGTTTTTAAATTATTGCACAGTATCAGGCTATGCTACAACCTCGACAGAAGCAAGCAGTCAGTACCGGTAGGCGTCAGCCACCGGCGGGCAGCTTGACTCAGTTTGATAAAACGAACTGTATCTTCTTGATTAATGGATAGTTGAGTGACATCTCGCACCGGTGGCTGACGCCTACCGGTACTGACTGCTTGCCGGCGTCCGGGTCGTGCCAGCGCCCGGCGCCATGATAGGAGGTCAGATGTAACGGGAGCCCAGCATGGCGTGCCCCTGATGGAGTCCGCCGGAAGACGCCGCCGATGAAACCGCCGCGCCGCGCCTGCGTACAATCATCTTGGCGATCCTTGGAACAATCAGGCTTCGGGCTGGTCAAATCCATTCAGCGAGCAACCTATGCGAGGTCGATCCCGTCTCATCTACGCCACGCTGCTGACCGCGGCGGCCGTTCTCTTCGCGGGTGCGGCGGGGGCGCCCGGCGGCGGCACGGTCAAGGTCGAAAAGAGGGACTTCACCAGCCACCTGGTGTTCACCGGGGAGATCGTCGCGGCGCAGTCCCTCGGCATCACCGCACCGTCCACCCGGATCTGGGGCCAGACCATCTCCTACCTAGTGCCCGACGGCACCACCGTGAAGCCGGGCGACCTGGTGGCCAAGTTCGACACCTCGCGCCTCGAGCTGGACCGGCTGGACGAGGAGAAGACCCGCGAGGAGGCCCGCGTCAAGATCGCCCAGAAGGAGGCCGAGCTGGAGACCCGCCGGCGCGACCTGCTGCTGGCCCGGGCCGTGGCCGAGAAGACCCTCCGGGTGGCCGAGCTCTACGCCGCCATCGACCCGACCCTCATCCCCAAGAGCGACGCCGACAAGTACCGCTTCGAGCTGGACAAGGCGAAACTGGAGCTGGACAAGGCCAACGAGCGCCTGGAGAACCTGGCCCGCACCCGCGAGAACGAGCTGAGCGTGGTCCGGCTCGAGCTGGAGCAAGCCGAGCTGTCCCTCCAGAAGATCATGCGGGAAATCGGCTCCATGACGGTCACGGCGCCCGCCGGCGGGCTGGCCATGGTGGCCGAGGACTGGCAGTCCGGCCGGAAGCTGCAGGTGGGCGACCAGGTGTGGGAGGGGCAGACCGTGGCCGAGATCCCCGACCTGACCACCCTGCAGGTGCTGGCTTACGTGCACGACACCGACGCCCTGGAGCTGCGCCCGGGCCTGCCGGCCGAGATCGCCCTCGACGCCCTGCCCGACCGCACGTTCCGGGCCCGGCTGGGGGCGCTGGCCGAGGCGGCCAAGGCGGCCACCCGGGAGTCGCGCCTCAAGCAGTTCCGCCTCGTCGTGGAGTTCCTGGACGCCGATCCGAAGATCATGAAGCCGGGCATGACGGCGCGGGTGCGGGTGCCGGTCGTCCATCCGGACGTCCTGGTGGTCCCGCGGGCGGCGATCCGGCTCGGGCGGAAAGGCGCCACCGAGGTGCTGCGGCCCGGCGCGCCGCCCCAGGCGGTCCCGGTGACCGTGCGCGACGCCAACGACCGGCTGGCCTGGCTGGAGGGCAGCCTGCGGGCCGGCGACGAGCTGCTGCTGCCGGCGGCCGGCGCCGCCACGCAGGCGGCGGCCGCCGAGGAGTGGATCACGCTCAAGCCGCAGGACCTGGCGTTCACCGTGAGCGGCAGCGGCACGGTGCGGGCGGAGCGCGCCATCGACATCGGGCCGCCGCCCATCCCGCGCACCTGGCAGTACAAGATCGTGCGGATGGCCGAGGAGGGCGCGCAGGTGAAGGCCGGCGACTTCCTGGTCCAGTTCGACCCGTCGGAGGTGGCCCGCCGGCTGCGCGACGAGCAGGCCGACCTGGAGAAGGTCCAGCGGGAGGTCCAGCGCACCGAGGCGGCCAAGGCGTCCTCCATCAAGGATCTGGAGCTGGAACTGGAAGAAGCCCGGGTGGCGAAGACCAAGGCCGACAACAAGCTGATCGAGTCCCGCGAATTCGAGGCCAGCATCAAGGTCCGCGAGGCCGAGTTCGAGGCGGTGCTGGCCGCCACCCGGGTGGAGATGCTGGAGGGCAAGCTCGCCGCCGTGCGCGAGGGCGCCCGCCTAGAACTCAAGCTCCTGAAGGACAAGGAGACTTTCCACGGCCAGCGGGTGCGCAGCTACCAGGAGGCGCTGGCCGCCCTGGAGGTCAAGTCGCCCGCCGCCGGCGTGGTCATCTACCAGACCGACTGGAACAACCAGAAGCGACAGGTGGGCAGTACCGTCTTCGTGATGGACAAGGTCCTGTCCATCCCGGACCTGAACACCCTGCGGGTGCGGGGCCAGGTGGCCGAGGTGGACGCCCACAAGGTCCGCCGGGGGCAGGCCGTCAACGTCACCTTCGACGCCATCCCGGAGCGAGTCTTCCGCGGCCGGATCACCCAGATGGCCGACATGTTCACCCAGCCGCCGGGCGACCGGGCGGTGAAGGTGCTGGAGCTGACCGTCTCGCTGGACGCGCCGGATCCCCAGCGGATGCGCCCCGGCATGGCGGCGCGGCTGGCGGTGGAGATCGACGCCTTCCACGGCGTCCTGGCCGTGCCGCTGGCGGTGGTGCAGGAGGAGGGCGGCCGGTCGTTCGTGACGGTGCGGGAAAACGGCCGCTCCGTCCGCCGGCCGGTGACGGTGGGTCGGAACAACGGCATCGTGGCCATCATCGAGAAGGGCTTGCGGGCGGGGGACCAAGTTGCCGGAAAGCCGCAGAAGACGGTGAATCGGTGAGTCGGTGAGTCGGTGAATCGGTGAATCGGTGAATGGGAAGACAGGCGGAGACGATGAAGAAAGCAATTAGTATCTTGATATTGGTCGTGGTGGCGGGGGCGGGGGCGTGGTGGTTCTTCGGCAGCGCCACGGCGAAGCCGCTGCTGGCGTGGCTCTGGCCGGCGGAGCAGGATCCGCTGCCCACCCTGACGGTCCAGGAGCGGGAGTACGCGGTCACCGTCCCGGCCGCCGGCGAGCTGATCGGGCTGCAGACGGTGACAGTTTCCAGCCCCCGCACGCCGCGCTGGGACGCGCTCAAGGTCAGCCGGGTCGTCGAGGAGGGGACCATTGTCTCCGCCGGCGAGACGATCGTGCGGTTCGACAGCTCCAGCACCACCATGTCCCTGGAACAGAACGAGAACAGCGTCAACCGGTTCGACCAGCAGCTGAGCAAGAGCGAGAAGGACAACCAGACCGACGGCCGGGTGCTGGTGCTGGACCGGGAGGCGGCCGACCTGGAGGTGGGCTACGCCGACCGCCAGGTGAAGAAGGACGAGGACATCTTCTCGCGGTGGGAGATCCAGGAGTCGGTCGTCAGCGCGGCCCTGTCGCGCTACCGCAAGGAAGTGCTGGAGCACAAGGGCCGGCTGAAGGGGGACCTGTCCCAGGCCGACCTGGCGATCCTGTCCATCGAACGGCGGAAGGCCGACGCGGAGGTCCAGACCGCGCGGGAGACGCTGTCGTCCCTGGAGGTGACCGCCCCGGTGTCCGGCGTCGTGCTCTACAAGCGGGGCTGGGGCCGGGAGCTGAAGGTCGGCTCCGAGACCTGGCCGGGCCAGCCGCTGCTGGAAGTGGCCAGCCTGAACCGGCTGCAAGGCCAGCTGCGGGTGGTGGAGTCGGACGCGGCCGGGCTGGGCGAAGGCCGGCCGGTCAGTGTGTCCGTCCTGGCCCTGCCCGGCGTGACCCTGGCCGGCCGGATCCAGAAGGTGGCCAAGGTGGCCGAGACCCTGATCGAGGACGACCCCCGGAAGTACTTCCAGGTGGAGGTCCTGCTGGACGTGCCGTCCGAGCTGATGACCCGCCTCAAGCCGGGCATGCGCCTGGAGGGCGCCATTGAGGTCAGCCGGCGGCAGAAGGCGGTGGTGGTGCCCAAGTGCGCCGTCATCCAGCGGGAGAACCGCTTCCTCGCCTTCGTGCGCGGCGCGGACGGCCGGTACGTGGAGCGGAAGATCGAGATCCGGGACAGCGACCACGGCTTCTACGTCGTCGCGGGGCTGAAGCCCGGCGAGGTGGTCTGCCTGCGGCACCCGTACGAGAAGCAGGAGCTGCGGCTGCCCGACTTCAACGCCCCGTCGACAGCGACGCGGCACCGGTCGATCGTGATCATCGGGTGAAGACAGATCATAGACGATGGACCATGGACGATGGACCATTGTCGAAGTGGCGAAGCGGAGAGAGACTCCATGGTCTATGGTCTATCGTCCATGGTCCGAGCAAAACGGCGGTGGGGCGATTACGAGCACGAGCACGAGCACGAAAATGAACATAGGAGTTGAGGGATGCTGATCGGTGAAGCGCTCAAGGTGGCGGCGGAAAATCTCCTGCGGCACAAGCTGCGCACGGTGCTGACCATGCTCGGGATCATCTTCGGCGTGGCCGCGGTGCTGTCCATGCTGTCCATCGGGGCCGGCGCCGAGCGCGAGGCCCTGGCCCTGATCCAGAGCATGGGCCTGCGCAACATCATGGTGCGGGCCAAGGAGTTCGAGGCCGAGGAGCGGAAGGTCCTGCGGCAGGACTCGCCCGGGCTCTCGACGCAGGACGTGGCCGCGCTGCAGCGGGCCCTGCCCGCCGACACCATCGCCGTCGGCAAGAAGCAGCTCAAGGCGTACCAGATCGTCTCGCGGGTGGGCAAGGCCGACTCGCGGGTGCTGGCCGTGGGCGCGCTCTACCCGGAGGCCATGGGGCTGCGGGTCACCGAGGGGGCGTTCTTCCTGCCCGTGGACGAGGCCCGGGCGCACCAGGTCTGCATCCTGGGCACCACCGCCCGTCGCAAGCTCTTCGGCCTGAACGACCCGCTGGGCGAGCTGATCAAGATCAACCAGGAGTGGTTCAGCGTGATCGGCGTCCTGCAGGACCAGGTGGTGGAGAAGGAGGAGTTCGAGGGCGTCAAGATCGAGAACCCCAACGACGACATCTACATCCCGCTGGGCACCCTGCTGGCCAAGTTCGAGCAGGACCCGGTGGCCGACGAGCTGGACGAGATCGTCATCCAGGTGCCCGAGGGGGCCAGCCTGCCGGAGCAGGCGGCGGTAGTCTCGTCCATGATGGCCGGCATGCACCGCCAGATCGACGACTTCCGCCTGGTGGTGCCGGAGAAGCTCCTGCAGCAGAACCGCAAGACCCAGCGGATTTTCAACATCGTGATGGGCGCCATCGCCTCCATCTCGCTGCTGGTGGGCGGCATCGGCATCATGAACATCATGCTGGCGTCGGTCCTGGAGCGGACCAACGAGATCGGCCTGCGCCGGGCGCTGGGGGCGCGGCGGCGCGACATCAGCCGGCAGTTTCTGCTGGAGGCCATCGGCATCAGCCTGGCCGGTTCGGCCCTGGGGATCGCCCTGGGCTACGGCATCTCCCGCGGCGTGTCGGCGTACTCGGGCTGGCCGACCACCGTCGCCGTCTGGTCCATCCTGCTGGGGGTGGGCGTGTCCACCACGGTCGGGGTCGTCTTCGGGCTCTACCCGGCCAAGCAGGCGGCGCGGGTCTCGCCCATAGAAGCGTTGCGGTGGGAGTAGCGGCCGTCCGGTCATCCAAACGAACATCGAACACCAGCCGAAAGACCATAGACGATAGACGATGGACCATAGACTGCGGACCCCCGGCAAGGGTCCATGTTATAGCGTCCATGGTCTATCGCCATGGTCCATCGTCTATGGTCCGTCGTCGTAGTCCATCGTCATTCAAACCGGGTCTTGCCGGGATTGAGGAAGAGGCCGGGTTGGGGTAGAATACGAGTACGCTGAATAACCCCGATTTCTGGAACGCTGGTTGGCTGTGATCCCGGGAATACCGTCAAGGAGGAAGGACGATGAGACGACAGACGTGGGTACCAACCGTTCTGTGCCTGGTGCTGGCATGCGGCTGGTTGGCGGCCGCGACGGCCGCGGGGGGCATTTCACCGGCGGCGCTCCAGCGCCTCAGCCCGGAGGCCCAGGCGGCCCTGAAGGAAGCCAAAATCAGCAGCATGCACGACCTGCCGGTGCCGGGCGCCGCCTCGGCCACTTCCGCCCTGGTGGACCTGGGCAAGCTGCTGTACTTCGATCCGCGGCTGTCGGGCGATGGCACCCTGAGCTGCGCCACCTGCCACGATCCGAAGATCGGCTGGGCCGAAACCGACAAGACCTCGGTGGGCATCCGCGGCCAAGTTGGGGGGCGCAATGCCCCGACTGTCCTGAATTCGGCGTATTACCACGCCCTCTTCTGGGACGGCCGCGCCGGCAGCCTGGAGGAGCAGGCCCTGGGGCCGATCCAGAATCCCATCGAGATGGGTAACACGCTGGACAACGTGGTCGCCACCCTGCAGAAGATCTCCGGCTACAAGACCTATTTCCAAGCCGCGTTCGGTGACGAGCAGATCACCGCGGAGCGGGTGGGCAAGGCCATTGCCGCCTTCGAACGCACCGTGGTCTCGGGCCCCTCCCCCTTCGATGAATTCCTCGGCGGGAAAGTATCCGCCCTCACCGACCAGCAGGTGCACGGCTTGGAGCTGTTCCTGACCAAGGGCGGCTGCACCACCTGCCACACCGGGCCGTTCCTGACCGAGCAGGACTACCACCCCGTGGGGATCCACGGTGACGAGGGGCGCTACAAGGTGACCGGCCAAGCCACCGACAAGGAGGCCTTCCGGGTCCCGACGCTCCGGGACGTGGAGCGGACGCCGCCCTACTTCCATGACGGCAGCTCGCCCACGCTAGAGGACGCGGTCTTCTTCCGCGGCAACGAGATGACCCAAGAGGAGGCGAAGAAGAATCCCGGCGCCAAGCTGACCATCACCGAGGCCGAGGCGAAGGACATCGCCGCTTTCCTCCGCTCTCTCAACGGCCGTTTGCCCAAGGTGGAAGTGCCCAAGCTGCCCGAGTAGAGACTCCCGGCTGCCGGCGTCACGGCAGGGAGCGGCAAGATGGTGGAGCGCGTCGGACCCGATCGGGTGGTGCCCAAGGGCGACGACCTGATCGTCTTCAGCGGCCGGGAGATGGACGACTGGCGCCCGGCCACGCACCGGAAGACGATCGTGGTGTACCGGGACCGGCGCTACTTCGTCACCTCCCGGCACGTGGTCGGCCGGCAGACCTGGCGGTACGTCCTGAGCCCCTGGAAGGAGAATCCGCTGGAGGTCCCCGGCCGGGTCATCCAGTATGATCCCAAGTACGCCCTGGTCCACGACGCCATCGTCCGAGCGGACAAGCTGGACCGGGTCGTCTTCGCCCTGCTGTGGGTGATCTCGCCGCTGCTGGGATTCCTGCCCAGCCGCCTCAAGCTCCTGCTGGAGGCCCGCTTCGGCTTCGATCCCGTCCGCGTGACGCTCCACTCGCTGCTGGTCGAGTACGGGATCGTGCTGGTCAGCGGAGTCTGGCTGTCGGTGATGGTCATGGCGGGGGCGTACGGCGCCGCGTCGAGCGGGGGCTTCGACATCGGCGGCTTCACGCTCGGGCGCGCCGCGCTGGCCGTGGCGGTCCTGATACCGGACTTGGTGGCCCGCACCTCCCGGCTGCTGAGCGGCTCGCTGGACCAGTACGGTGTCTATGAGTGGCTGCTCCGGCTGTTCTCCCGCCGCTGACCGCGGGGGGACAGCCGGCCCTTGACGCCGCCCCGGCATCGGGATGACAATGGGGCGTTCGGGGAATGCCGGCGAGGAGGAGAAGTGCGCGATGGCTGTCGCTGATTCGCTCTGCCCGGGATGCTTCGGCGAGAGGAGCCGGACGCCGGTCTGCCCGCAGTGCGGCTTCGACGAGCGCCAGCGCCCCAGCCACCTGGCTCTGACGCCCCGCACCATCCTCGCCAACCAGTACGTCGTCGGCCGGGTGTTGGGGCGGCCGGGCGGTTTCGGCGTCACCTACCTGGGCTGGGACCTCCGCCTCGAGACCCGCGTGGCCATCAAGGAGTACCTGCCCCGGGACATGGCCGGGCGCGACCCGGACCACCGCTCGGTGGCGCTCCACGCCGACGAGGACACGGCCAACTTCCGCTACGGGCTGGACCAGTTTCTCCAGGAGGCCCGCACGCTGGCCAAGTTCAACCACCCGCGGGTGGTGCGGGTGCGGACCTTCTTTGAGGAAAACGGCACCGCCTACCTGGTGATGGACTACGTGGACGGGATCTCCCTGGCCGAGCACCTGGATCGGGCCGGCGGGGTGCTGACGGAGGCGCAGGCGCTGGCGATCATGATGCCGATCCTCGACGGGTTGCGGGAGATCCACCGCCGCGGTTTCCTCCACCGGGACATCAAGCCGCAGAACATCTACATCACCGCGGACGGATCACCCATCCTGCTGGACTTCGGCGCCGCCCGTCTGGCCCTGGGCGAGCGCAGCCGCAGCCTGTCGGTGGTGCTCACGCCGGGATTCGCGCCCTACGAGCAGTACCACCGCCGCGGCGAGCAGGGCCCCTGGACCGACATCTACGCCTGCGCCGCCACCCTTTACACCCTGGTGACCGGCCGGGTGCCGCCGGACGCCCTGGAGCGCGAGAAGGAGGACAGCCTGCCGGCGCCGCAAACCGTCCGGAGCGGCCTGTCGCCCGCTTTCAACGCCGCCCTGGTGAAGGCCATGTCCACCGACCCGCGCCGGCGGCCGGCCAGCGTGGAGGAGTTCCAGGCGCTGCTGCGGAGCCGGAGCGTCGCCCCGGAGACCGAGAGCCTGGCAGAGACTGTGAACGTCACCGAGCTGGTCCCTCCGGAAACGCCTTCCTCCGCAAGATTGGCTCAGGCCGTCGCGGCCCCCCGCGGTCACCGGATCCTGGGACTGCCCCGCGCGGCCGCCGTGGCGCTCCTGGCGGCGCTGCTGGTCATGGTGGCGGCCGGGACGGCGATCTTCCTGGGGAGCCGGCGGGGTGCGGATGACTCCAAGAAGGCCAATTCCGCTGTCCAGGAGAGGGGCGTCCCGGGAACCATCGCGACGCATCCGGAGCAAGCCGGCGCCCAGCCGCCGGCGGGATCTGCCGGACAGGCTCCTGCTCCGGCGCCTTCCGGATCCACGGGCGGACCGATATCCCTTCTTTCCAAGCCGAACCAGCCGACGGCTTCCGGCAAGAACGCACCTCCACCATCCGGCTCCCCGGCTTCGAAGACGGGAGAGACCGTACCGCCTGCCGGCACAGGGGCCGCCGCCCAGCCGCCGTCCGGTACCGAGACCCCGTCCTCCGGTCCCGACCAGGCGGCCGGCTCAATGGCCCCGGGGGATGGCCGGCCGGTGCCGCTGGAGATCAGCGAGGCCGACCTGCGGGCCAAGTGCACCTACGCCGTCCGGCCAGTCTACCCGCCCTTCCTGGCCCGCCAGGGCGTGCGGGGCATCGTCAAGGTGCGGGTGACGCTGGACGAGACCGGCCGGGTGGCCGGGGTGAAGCCGGTCGAAGGCAATCCCATGCTGACGCGGCTCTGCGAGGACGCCGTCCGCAAGTGCACCTTCACTCCCACCGTGGTGGACGGCAAGCCCGTCCCCGTCACCGGCATCCTCACCGTCGTCTTCCCCCCGCGGCGGCAGCCGTAATTCCCGGCGTTGACACGATTCGAATCTTTTTGCCACGGAGTCACGGAGGACACGGAGGGGAATCGGGAAAATGTTCAGGTAACAGTTCCGGTGGCGCCAGGCCCCGTTACGATGGGAGAGCGATCGTGATTCGCATGACGGTTCATTTAACCGATGATGAGAAAAAAGGACTGAAGACGCTGGCGCACCAAACCGGCCGCAATCAGAGCAGCTTGATCCGGGAAGCCATTGAACGTTTCTTCTCCCAATGTTCCTCGGAGCGTCGGCAGAAGCGGCTGGAGGAGGCTTGTGGGATTTGGGCGAACCGGAACGACCTTCCCGATTTCGGGCGGTTGCGGACTGAGTGGTAGCACAGGATTAGAATTACCAGTCACTGCCAAGTTCAGTACGCAGGAAATGAATTGGCAGCGCCACACATTTGGCAGTGTCAGGCTCTGTCACGACCGCCATCCGGGATTTGAAATTTGTAATTTGAAATCAGTACTGTCCCACTAAAAGTCGAATAATTTCAGCTGTTTGCATGGATGGT
>CAYPNP010000014.1:0-111317 GCA_964412195.1 uncultured Acidobacteriota bacterium
TACACTTGGCGCCGTTTGTGGTGTCCAGCGATGAAACGAAAACTGATCCTCGCCGCCAAAATTATTTTTACCATCTTCCTCCTGGTCTATCTCCTCAAGTCCAAGGGGATCGATCTCCAGAAATCGTGGCTGTACGCCCGGCAATCCAGCTGGTGGCTCCTCACGGGGGCCTTCGCCGTGCTGATGCTCGGGCAGTTCATCTGCACGGTCCGCTGGCGCCGGATCCTCCTCCACCTCCAAATCAACCTCCCCCTCCTCCGATTGTTCAACTTCTACATGATCGGGATGTTCTTCTCGCTGTTTTTCCCTTCCATCGTCGGGGGAGATTTCGTCAAGATCTACTACGTGAAACGGGACAGCGGCAAGTCCCTGACGTACGCGCTGGCGTCGATTTACCTGGACCGGGCCACGGGCTTCGTCGCCCTGCTGTTCTATGGTTGGCTCGGGGCGCTGTCCTATCCCCTCGCCCTGACGCCGGCGGATTTCCGGCCCATCGGCTGGCTGGGGATCGAGCGTCTGGACCTCTGGGTCATCCCCGCGGCGGCGATGGTCCTCTTCCTGCTGGCCAATTGGATCCTTTTCAACTCCCGGCTGTACAATCTGGTGGTGAAGATGCTCCGCTGGGCCGGGATGGAAACCCTTTCGGAGAAAATCCTGCTGCTCCGGGACGCCATGAACTCTTTCCGCAGGCAGCCATCGGTGCTTATCCAGCCGATGGTGATCTCCATGATCAACATCGGGATGGTGATCCTCATGAACTGGCTGATCGCCTTGGCATTGGGGATCCAGATCACGATCGCCGTCCTGGCGGCCGTGATCTCCATCATGACGCTACTGGTGACGCTGCCCATCAGCATCAACGGCATCGGCCTCCGGGAGAACTCCCTGGTGGTTCTTCTGGCACTGGTCGGCGTGGAGCCCGAGAGAAGCCTGGCCCTGTCCCTGATCTCTTTCTTCCTGATCGTGCTCTCAGCCCTGCCGGGGGGCGTGTGCTATTCCTTCCTCAAGAAAGAGATCCCCGTCCCCAAAGAAGGGAACGAACTGGACGTCATCTCCTGAACGCCCGCTCGTCGGAGCTGTTCCCCATCGAATCGGATTTCGAATGAACTCCTGGCCGGCCGGCTGCCCAGACGGCCTTCCTGGCCCTGCGGGTCTGGGTACCTCCCGAAGCGGCGAGGACTGAGAATTGTGAATTGGGATTGGCTTTCCGGACGGGATTCGGTGAGTCTGCTTCGGTGTTGTCTGCCTGGCCTTCCGGATCACGACATGGGGGAGGGAGTCCCAATGTCGTCCGCGGTTTTCTGAAGCGCGTGGCGGGGCCAGATTTTCCGGCGGACGGTTTCGATGATCCCGGAAAGAAGGTAAGCACAGGCGAAAATCAAAAGAACCTCATGCGACAGGAACCAGATGCCCGCGATCAAGAGCGCAATGAGGAGGATGTTGAACCGGGGATTCCCCTTCCGGACGCTTAGGGATTTGAAACTGCCGTACCGGATCGTGCTGATCATCATCACGCCCAGCAAGGCGGCCAGGACGACCAGGACATAGGGGAACTCCTTCGATTTGAAGAAGATCCAGCTCTGGTACTTGGTGTAAAAGTGGGCCAGCGACGCCACCAGACCGGCAGCGGCCGGGATCGGGAGGCCGAGGAAGTGCTTCATCTCCGAGGACTGGATGTTGAACCGCGCGAGCCGCATGACGCCGCAGATCATGTACAGGAACGCGGCCACCCAGCCCAGGTAACCCAGCCCCTTCAGGTGCCAGGCCCATAACAGGGTCGCCGGGGCCACGCCGAACGAAATGGCGTCGGCCAGGGAGTCCAGTTGAAGGCCGAACTTGCTGGTGGCGCCCATCATCCGCGCGATCCGCCCGTCGAAACCGTCCAGGACGATGGCGATTCCGATCGCCTTGGCCGCCGAGTCCAGGTCTCCGTTCCACACGGAGGTGATGGCATAGAAGCCGCAGAAGATATTCGCCGTGGTAAAGGCGGAGGGTAGAATGTACGCCCCGCGGCGAGTCGCCCGCTTTTTTTCGTCGTGCTCAGTTTCCATGGGTTCTCTCAGCGATGATCGTCGATCCGGCTTTCACCCTGTCCCCCGTCCTGACCCGAAGCGACAGCTGATCCGTCAGCCAGAGGTCCACGCGGGAGCCAAAGCGGATCAGGCCGATTCGTTCCCCCTTGTCCACCCTCTCACCGATCTTTCTCCAGAAAACGATCCGCCGCGCCAGCAGGCCGGCGACCTGGGACATCTTCAGCTGGAATCCGTCTTGCTGGATGAGGATGTAGTTCCTCTCGTTCCGTATCGGGGCTGATTCCCGGGAAGCCGGATCAAACTTGCCGGGGATGTACTCATAGGATTGGATGGTCCCGCTGATGGGGGCCCGGTTGACGTGGACGTCAAAGACGTTCATGAAAATCGAGACGAAGTGCTTGTATCCGTCCGGATCCTTCTCCAACTCATGAATGGCGATGACTTTCCCGTCGGCCGGCGACACGCACACCTCACCCGGAGGGATCGGCCGCTCCGGATTACGGAAGAAATTGACGAAAAAGGCCAGAAAAATCCCGCCGACAACGAAAAAGCTCCAGTGGAGAAAAAGGCCCGCGGCGAGGCCGATGACAGCGGACGCTATGATGTACGGGAATCCATCCTTGACGATCATGGGGGGAGGGATCTCAAGCCTGGTTCTTGCGGCGATAGTCGGAGGCCATCGCCAGCATCTTGTCCTTCAGAGACAACTTCATCTTTTTCAATTCGACTTCGTGAAGTTGCTCGTCAGGTGTCAAATACCGCCGGCCGGCCAGTTCCTTCAGTTCGAGGTCGTATTTCTTGTGCTCATGGGCGACCTGGCGGAACTCTTCGCTTTCTTTCATCAGGATTTCCTTGATTTCCTCAAACCACATCGGCTCACCTCCGCTCCGAATGCTCGATCCTATTCTTTCACAAATCGAAACGATTTTCGATAGTAGAGTTGGGTGTCGGGCCTGTCGACCGTCACCAGGATGGTGTGGGTTTTGTCCTTGGCCAACTCCAGGGAGGGTTCGAAACCGATCAGGTATTGATTTCGGATCCACTCGGAAATTGTCCGCCCGACGACGGAGGGGTCGTCGGTCTTTGCCGGGGTGATCACTCCCCCCCCTGTTTCCCGGGCGACGGTTTTCAGCATTTCGCCTCTCCGGAACAGGCTTCTCTGCCCGAATCCGCTGCCCTTGAAATAAATGAAATAGCTGGGGTATCCGTAGCGCTGGACATGATGGAGAGTGATGTTGGATAGATTTTCATCGCCATCGGAGAAAACGAGCAAGATCTTTTTCGGGTTCTCGGCCTGTTCCAGCGTCTGGAGGGAACGGTCCAGGGCGATGGCCGTCTTGTTGGGCGGATCTGATTTCACTTTCTTCGTCAGATCCTGCGGGCCGGTCTTGAAGAAATCCCAGAACGAAGCCCGCGTGCTGAACATCTGCGGATACAGATTGTTGAGAGTTTCCATGATCTCGATCCGGTCGGATGTCGGAGCTTGGAGATTCACATAGCTGTACCCATACGTCGCGAGGAAGAAGCGGTCCTCCGGGCTGAACTCGTGGATCAAACCCCGGATCATCTCCTTCATCCAGCCGAAGTGCCCGATGACCGCAGAGGAACTGTGATCGAAGACGACGCCCATGAACACCGGGATGTCCGCGTTGTGCAGGAATTGGAAATCCTTCACCGGGACCTTGTCCACAAAGAGGGCGAAATCCTCCTTCTTCAAACCGGCTACCGCTTCGGCGTTCTCGGCTTGGACGGAGATCGGCACGACCACCCGGATCGATTCAGTCTGAATCTTGCCGGAGGAACTCCGGGAATTCTCGGATCGCAAATCACCCTGTATGCCGAGCTGAAGGCACAAGATCAGCAGCCCCAGCGCGGTCCTTCTCCAATTGGCCATTCTCTGTCCCTCGTCGAAACTGTCTCCGAACCCGGGCTCCAGATGATATCGTCTCGAAGGCCGCCGATTCAAGCCTTTTTCCGGTGGCCGAGGCAGATCCCTTTTCCGAACCGTTGGAATATAATTGCTTTTTCACAGTATTTATTCAACAATGGGCGGCAGGTTGTGGGAAGAAAGAAATGGCAAAGGGGAATCTTCCAGATAATTCAGTCCGAATCTCGCTGCCCAAGGGGATCCGCAGGTTCTCCATCTACATCCTGTCGGTCCTGATCCTGATCCTTTCCGCCACCTTCCTGTATTGCCTGCACCTTCAGAATGAGGCGGAACGGCTGCTGATCAATCAGGAGGCGCGGGCCGTAACCCAGCTGTTCGAATCCATGCAGCTGTATCTCTCGGCCAAACAGGACCTCATCAACCAAGGCCCGGACGGCGCGTACCACTTCAAAGGGCTGAATCCGGAGGCGGTCGGCAAAGGCGTCGCCGACATTTTCAATCGGGTGTCCGACCACCGCATCAAGCTGACCAATCTCGAACCGCGGAACCCGGACAACCTGCCCGATGAGTTCGAGAAACGGGCGCTCCTCGCCATGCGGGCGGATTCCGGTGTGATGGATTACACCGGGGAGATCGAACGCGACGGAGATAGGTTCTATTACTATGTCAAACGTTTGACCCTCACTCCGGAATGTATGGATTGCCATGGCAAGCCCCGAGGCACCCTGGACATCACGGGCCACCCGAGCGAAGGCAAGCACGTGGGGGATTTCGGCGGGGCGATCAGCGTGCAGATCCCGTTTCAAACGCTGGCCCGATCCAGGTGGGAAAACACCCTGGTCCTGCTGCTGTTCACCCTCGGCCTGGCGGGCGCGTCCATCTACCTGATTTCTTTCTTCCTGAAAAAGATCAACACCCTCTCCCGGGACCTCGCCTTGAAAAACAACGAACTGGAGCAACACAACCGCCGTTTGGAGGAGCTGGAGCGGTTGAAGGGCGAGCTGTTCCACATGCTGGTCCACGACATGAAGGCGCCACTCACCTTCATGATCGGTTCCCTCCAGATGCTTCAGGAGGAAAAGGACGGCCCGCTGAACCCGGAGCAGGAGGATCTCGTTTCCCTGGTCCTGCGTGGCTGCAACCGTCTGGAAGGCATGATCACGAACATCCTGGACATCAACCGGCTCGAAGAAGGCAAGCTGGAATTCAAACTCGAGCCGGTGGACCTGGTCCGGCTGATCCGGGAGAAGGAACCGATCTGGCGGCACTCCATCGAGAGCCAATCCAAATCCCTGGAGTTATCGTTTGCCTGCTCCTCCCCGAGCCTCATCACCGACCGCCACCTGCTGGAACGCGTGCTGGAGAACCTGGTTTCCAATGCCATCAAACACACGCATCCCCACCGTGGGAAAATCCGCGTGCACGTGAAGGACTGGGCGGAGCCGCCAGGTCTCCTGGTCCAAGTCTGCGACAATGGGGAGGGGATCCCCATGGCGTACCGGGATAAGATCTTCGACAAGTACACCACCGCCAAGCAACAGGAACTGGGGATGAAATCCGACACGGGACTCGGCTTGACATTTTGCAAGATGGCCACGACCGCCATCGGAGGGGACATCTGGCTGGAGGACGGCCAGGAAGCAGGGGCGTGTTTCTCTTTTTACCTGCCATCGCGTTCACCCGGCCTCCCGGCAGGCCATTAAAGCCCCTTCCCCGCTCCGAGCGGGCGGCAGGCATCTCCATCGGAGACTTCCCAGTAGTTTTCCCGAAAAAAAGGAACCAGCCCGATGGCTGGTTCCTGGAACGATCCGGAGATTCTTCTTTCTAGAAAGCCTGAAGCATCTGCGTCAGATCCGTGGAATCGACCCCGCTGCTCTGGTCCATGTCCGCCCGGTCCAGCGGGGCAGTGAATCCGGCTTCTCCCTGCTGGATGCTCCCGGCGAGGAACATGGCCAGGATCACGGCGTCGGTTGCGTCGCAGACCAGGTCCTGGTTCAGGTCCCCCATCACAACCGGGCTGGATTGGCATTCCGTGGCCTGGGAGATGACGACGTCGTCCACCCACCAGCCGGTTCCGGCCACCATCGTGTCGCTGCCCAGGCGGAAGCGGATCACCGCGGTCTGCCCGCCGTAGGCCGACAAGTCAACCGTTACCTCTTTCCAGGTGGTCATCGAGCCGGTCCATGCCGGCCTGCCGCCGACCGGATTCTGGTAGCCTGTGCTGATGGTCCCGTTGTACCCGTTGAGGGTGATGTGGGCGCCCAAGTCGGAAAAAGTCACTCCCCCGTCGGTGGATATTTCCAGCACACCGCCGTCATACGTATTCTCCAGGTTGTAGCGGTGCCAGAACGACAATTCCGCGGCCTGCGAAAGCGGGATAGGAGGAGTCATCAGCCGGTCGTCCTTTACCGTCGACGGATCCGAGGCGAACCAGGCATGGGACGAACTGTGGGATTGGTCGGTGACGTAGTGCCAGTCGTCCGTGCCGCTCGCGGCATTGTGCGTCCAGCCGTTCGGCTCCGTCCCCTCGATGTCATCCGCGAAGACGACCTGGATCGGGCCCAGGGGCGTCGCGCCCAGCTCGGTCGCGTTGTCGTCCTCGTTTCCGCCCTCGTCGACGGCCCGGACCCGGTAGTAGTAATTCTGGCCGCTCTCCACGCCGGTATCCATATAGCTCGTCCCGGTCAGGTTGGCGGCGAGGGTGGAATAAGGCCCGCCGGATGTCATGGCGCGGTAAATCGAGTAGGTGATGCCGGGATATTCCGGGCAGCTGCTCTGGCCCGGGTTCCAGTGGAGGATCAGCTCGCACTGTTCGGAAAGAGGCACCTCGATGGACTGAATCCCGGCGAACACGGGCATCAGGAAGCAATCGCCGACGGCCTGTACCTCCTGGCAGGCGGTATAAGTCACTCCGCCGTAGCCGCCGCACACCGATTTCACCTTGTAGGAGTACGTCAGCCCGCCGCTTACGGTGTAGTCATCGTAGCTCGTGCCGGAGTTCACGTTCCCGATGCACACAAACGCCCCGGTGCAACCGCCGGCGGAGCGGTACACCAGGTAGCCGCCGTCCGCATGGGGTGAGGCGTCCCAGGTTAACAGGATGTGATTGTCCCCGGCGTTCGCCGCCGCGAAATTGCCGGGGGCGTCGCAAGGCTGGCCGGGCACGATGACCGCCGTGCCGAGGTAGGTCTGGAGGTTGTATCCGGTCACGGTTACGTGGAGCGTCCCGTCAAGCGAGGGGGGCGTGGCAAACTCCAGGTGGGCATTCCCGGCGGAGTCAGTCAATGCGTAGGCGGCAACCGCCGGTTCCGCGGAGGAGTACGCATACACGCGGGCGCCCGCCACGGGGACGCTCGAGCCGGTCAGGACCGTCACATCGAAGACGTCCTGCCCGAAAACCATATTCTCGTCGTGGGTGACCTGGAGCGCTCGGGGGGTGTCCGTCCGGATCATCAGCGACGGATCACCGAACAGGATGAACCACTCGAAATTGTCGATCGTGTCCGAGCCGCCGCCGTTTTGCGCCTTCAGGTACATCTGCCCGGCCAAGCACGAGCCGCCCCAGGTGTAGACCGGGTCGGAATAGTGGTGGATGGCGATCCCCTGGGCCATGATCGCAGGGGGGTCCCAGGAAATGCTCACCGAACCGCCGTAATAGCCCACCGCACCCCGGGGAGAGCCCACGGATCCCGCGCGCATCCACTTCTCGCCGAAACATTCGGTGGAATCGTCGAACGACCCGTTCTCGCAGGCGACGTCCACCAGGATCGGCATCTTGTAGCCGTTGTTCATGCCGTCGACGGAGCTATTGTTATAGGTGCCGTTCGTGCTTCCCCAGGAGGTGCCGGATCCGTGGCCGATATACGTCAGCCAGGTGCGGCCCTCCGTCAGGCCGGCATTGATGTTGGCGGCCGTGGCGTTGCCCAGCCGCTGGAACCAGAGGTCCCGGTATGTGTACGTGTGGGCCATCAGGGTGTCGGTGATGGAGGTGATGTACTCCTCGTCGGAGGGACCGGAGCCCTCGTTGCTGGCGATCCCGGCGCATTTCTTGTACCAGGCCCCGCCGGCGTCCGGCTGCTTCTCGTAATAGATGATCTTGTCCGTCTGAATCAGAATCTGGCCGGACGTGGCTCCCACCAGGCGTCCCAGCAGGACGTCCGGGTCCACGTCGTTCGCTTCACCGCTCAGGAGGGTGTACGGATAATCGCTGGCCGCATTGCCGTTCGAGGTGGAACGGTGGTCGGGCACCACGGTGTTCTCGTCCCCGACGAAGACCACGTAGTCGGGCCGTGTGGCCACGTTGTCGTAAGCGGATTGGATGGCTGCCTTGATCTGGACGACCGTGTTCCCCACCTCGCTCATCTTCCGCACGGTCACGTTCAGGCCGCATTGCTTCTTCCACTGGACGAAATCCGCGATGCTGGATTCCAGGGCGTCCGCAACGAAAATGAGCATGTTTTCCGGGGTGGAACGGGAGATCTCCTTCCGGCCCTTGACCCAGTCATAGTTGGCGATGGTGGCCCGGTACAGATTGTCGAAAGAGGCGGACACCGCGTTCGACGGAAACAGGACGGGGGCCCGGGTGTCACCCTCCTCGAATTGGAGCTCGAGGTCCAGCGAGGTGTAGATTTCCAGGTTCTCCCGGGCAGGATTGAACTGCAGCGGGTAGACCGCCAACCGGACGACGCGATAATCCCGGAAGACGCCGGGCTCGCCGACCGCGGCCAGCTCCCCGGGAAAATAGGTATCCGCGGAGTAAACCGACTCATCCAGCGTGAATGGGAACACCAGGTCTTCGCAGCGGTTCGGCTTGGGCTGGGTCGGGTGAATTCCGCACCCGCTCATGGAGATCGACTGGGCGTCCAGGATCCGCCAGGCCGTTTTCTTTCCCTCCGGAACGGCGAACAGCCGTCCGATCGAAGGCACCTGCGGCTTTCCCGTTTGGCGCAGGAATTCCTCCCCCGGCAACACCGGCTGCTGGAAGGTCAGGCCACCGCCCTCGAGCGTCTTCATCCAGAAGCCGTGCAGTTCGATCCGGACCCGCACGTGCGTTCCGTCCGACGCCAGGACCGTCACGGAGGGAGCGGTGCCGGGCTTGGAATTGTCCCAAGCGATCCAATCGCTTCCCGCGATGAAGATGGCGAAAATTCCGACGAGAATGAAGGAGATGAAAATCCGCAGCGGCCGCATCAGATGCCTCCTGCCAGTATTTCTCCCATAGTACGGGATGATTCCAATCTGTATGAAGAATTTAACGGGCGCCTCGACAGAGCAGGACGGTAGGGATCGTCAGGATGAGTATCTTCAGATCCAGCCAGAGGCTCCAGTTGTCGATGTATTTCAGATCGAGCTTCATCCATTCGTGGAAGTCGATCTCATTCCTCCCGGAGATTTGCCACAGGCAGGTGATTCCGGGCTTTACGGACAGCCGCCGCCGCTGCCACCGGGTGTACTCCCGGACTTCATCCGGCAGGGGGGCCCGAGGGCCGACCAGGCTCAGGTCGCCCTTCAACACATTGAAGAATTGGGGGATTTCGTCCAGGCTGGTCTTCCGCAAGATTCTGCCCAAGCGGGTGACGCGGGGATCGTCCCTCATCTTGAAGGTGGGACCATTCATCTCGTTCAGATGGCGGATTTCCCACAGGACGTCTTCGGCCCCATCGATCATCGAGCGGAACTTGTATAGCTCGAACTTCCTTCCGTACAGCCCGCAACGAATCTGGCGGTAGATGACCGGTCCTCGGGATGTCAGCTTGATCAGGAGAGGGACGACGATGAACACCGGGATGGAGAGGAGGATTCCGCACAGCGCGCCGACGATGTCCAGGATGCGCTTGACGACCAGGGCGAACACCTGTTCAGGAACCGGGGAAAACGTCAGGAAGGGTTGGTTTTCGATGAAATCCAGGGAGGTCCTGGAGATGGAATGCGGGAAGAAGTCCAGGGACAGCCTTGTGGGGATCCCCTGCTCCTCGCACAGCATGGCGATTTTTTCGAAGAGCTTCAGGTCGTCGTTCCCGGAACTGGCGAACACAACCTCGTCGACGATGTGCTCCTCCAATATCTGCTGGACGCTGCCGGTCGGGCCCAGGATCACCCTCCCCGGATTCCCCCGGCCGTCCGAAGCCGGGGGCCGGTCTGGGGAATCCGTCACGTAACCAAGGACGGCAAAACCGAGGTCGGCGTACTGGGAGATGCTCTCGCCGATTTCATAGATCCGGGGGGAATTCCCGATGATGATGACCCTTCGCTCGCCATTCTTCATGCCCACGCTGCGATAATAGACGACGGTGACGATCCGGGTGGCCATCATCAGGCCGAACAGCACGCCCAGGTACATCAGCATCAGCGACCGGCTGGCTTCCAATTTGAACAGGAAGGAAAAAAACCCGAGGCTGAACGCGATGAGCACCAGCTGTTCCAGCAGGAGGACAGCCTGCCCCGTAAGGTCGCGAAACCGGTACACCGGCTTGAATCCGGAGTTGCACAGTAGGAACAGGAGGATGATGCTCGAGCTGATCACATAGAACCAGAGATAGTTCTGGAGCGAATACAGAGCGGGATTCACCACGGCGGGGGAAAGATGGCTGAGATGCGGGTAGAGCGCCATCCTCAGCTCGTACCCCGCCGGAAGGGAGACCAAGGCGGCAGCCAGGTCGAACAGTAGCATGAAATATGTGCGATATCTCTCTTTTTTCTGAATCATTCAGTTTCCCGGAATATCGCCGCTTCCACAACAGCACATTAATGATACAAGAATTGCCGATAATACTCAAACTTATGTACCCGGATCCCGGGCCAGCGTGCGGAGGCGTTCCCGCAATTCCTCGATTTCGCTCCGGGCCTGGTCCATTTCCGGGTCGTTCATGTACTTGAGTTCCCTCTTCTTGAACGCAAGTTTTGTCGCGCAATTCAGGAATTCCCTCTTGATCAGTGGCGAGATCCAATTCTTGGCCAGCCTCCGGTGGTAATAGGGGATGATGCGGAGTTGCCGGGCGGTGATCAATCCCGTGGCCGCCTCCGCCGCAAGCTCCTCGCGGATGATCACCGATTCTTCGAAAAGCGAAAATTGCATCAGGATGAGCATCACGGCGATCACGGCCGGGAAACAACCGAAGAAAAAGTACAGATAACGCGACAGATCCAACGAATCGGCGAAGAATATCACGGAGTTCCACACCATGTGGAAGAGGATGGCCGCGGCGATGGCCGCGATCGTGGCGGTCCGCTGCCTGACGTGATGGTATTTCGCGCGACCGACGAGGTATCCGGCAAAGCCGGTCGAAAACGCGTGGAGCATCCCCGTGAACACGGTCCGGATGACCATGGTCCACAGCCAGTTGAACGGCCCCCACGAGTAGAAACTGTCGAGGAAATAGAAGAGGTTTTCCGTCATGCCGAAGCCGAATCCCACGGCGGACCCGTACACGATCCCATCGGTGGGGTTGTTGAAATCGCTGTGATTGCGGATGAGAAGAATCGGCAAGAACTTGATGGATTCCTCGATCAGGGGGGCCAGGAAGACCACCGAGAGCGTCTCATTGAACAGCGGAGGCAGGGAATGGGTCGCCAGGAACGACAGTGCCGAGTGCGCGAGAAGAGCGAGGCCGGCGCAGGGGACAGCCCCCGCCAGAAACATCAACGCCAGCAAACGGAGGGGCTCCCGCTCGTATCGGTCCATCCACCAGACGAGGGACGTGTAGGCGGCCATCGGGCCGAAAGCCCCGAAAAAAGAAGCGATGAATATCCAGATCGGATTGGTCATGGCGTTGATCTGCCTGCGGACGCGGGACATTGTAATCAAGTCACGGCCAAATCACAATCGCTTGCTGGAGTCGGGAATCGCTTGAGATTTCTGGAGAGGAATTTATAATTCGAACCGGCGGCCGGCACTGTTTTCCAGCCCGCCGCCGCGGAGGAGATTTCGATGCTGAGACTCGCGCTGCTTCAAGTCCTGGTGCCTGCGGCGCCCGCCGACATCCGGGAGTTTTTGGCTGGTATCCATCCCGCCGGCCCGGATGCCCCATGCAGCCTGGCGTGCCTCCCCGAGCTGTTCCATACGAACTATTCTGCCCTGCCCCTGCACGACAAGTCCTTCGAGTCCTATCTCCTGCCCGCCATCGGTGAGTATGCCCGCCGGAATCCCGGCACGGTGATTGCCGGCTCGCTGGCAGTGTCCCGCCGAGGACGCCGGACCAACAGCCTCACGATTTTCCACCGGGACGACGTCCTGCCTATCTATGACAAACTGCACCTGTTCCGACCGATGAAGGAGGACGCTTATTTTTTCCCCGGCGACCACTTGGGTATTCTGGAAATGCACCGCGAGGAGGAGTCCTGGCGGGTCGGTTTCGCGATCTGCTACGATCTGAGGTTCCCGGAGATGTTCCGGCTCCTGGCCGAGGCCGGGTGCGAGCTGGTCGTGGTCGTCGCCCAATGGCCGGAAGTGCGGATCAGGGTCTGGAAAGCCCTGCTCCAGGCCCGAGCCGCGGAAAACCAAATCTTTCTGGCGGGGGTCAACCGGTGCGGCTCGGACCAGGATGACAGGTTCGGCGGCGGCTCCCTGATCGTCGCACCGGACGGGAGCATCCTGGCCGAGGCGGCGGACGAACCCCAGCTCCTGCAGTCGATCCTGGACAAGGCGGAAATCGGCAGGAGCCGGAAGGCGTTCTATTCGTTCCGCGAGCGCCTGAATGGCGGGTACCGCCTCACGAGCGGCCTCCCCGTAAACAGCGTGACGGTCCGTCCAACTCACAAGTCGAAATAAAGCTTGTACTCGAACGGGTTCGGCATCGTGGCGATTTCCATGATCTCTTCGCCGAGTTTGGAGATCCACCGTTTCAGCAGGGCTTCCGTAAAAACCCCTCCCCGCAGCAGGAATTCGTGGTCCTTTTCGATTTCCTCCAGGGCCTGGTCGAGGCTGCGCGGGAGGAAATGAACCCTGCCTTCGTCGTCATGGAAAATATTGGTGTCGAACGGGCCGAAGCCTTCCTTCTGCGGATCGATGCGGTTGATGACGCCGTCCAAACCGGCCATCATCATCGCGCTCAGGCACAAGTAAGGATTCGCGGTCGCGTCGGGGGGGCGGTACTCCATCCGGATCTTGGCCGGATCGGACACGTAGGAGGGGATGCGGACCGCGCTGGACCGGTTGGCCTTCCCGTAGGTGATGGCGACGGGAGCCTCAAAGCCCGGCACCAGACGCTTGTACGAGTTCGTGCTGGGATTGGTGAGGGCGCACAAGGCCTTGGAATGCTTCAGCAGGCCGCCGATGTAATACAACCCGAGCTCGTTCATGTTGGCGTACTGCCCCTGTCCGTAGAAAATGTTCTGCCCTTGTTTGGTCAGGAACTGGTGCACGTGCCATCCGCTGCCGGCCTGCCGGAACATCGGCTTGGGCATGAAGGTGATATGCAGGTTCTGGGCTCTCGCCAGATTGAACAGGAGGTACTTGGTCAGGATCGCCTCATCCGCGGTCTTGAGGAGGCCGTTGAACATCATCTCGATTTCCTGCTGGCCCCGCTCGCCGACCTCGTGGTGGTGGTACTTCACGTCGATGCCGAGGCGCAGCAGGTGCTGGACGGCGAGATCCCGGAAATCGTCGTAGAGGTCCTTCGGATTGCAGGCGTGGTAGGCGTTGTGGTGAAACTCCTCGACATGCTTCACGAAGTAGTACGAGGCGCTGGTCCGCGTGTCGTACTCCACCTCGCTGAAGATGTAGAACTCGTATTCCGGCCCCCACCAGGACTGGTCGCCGACGCCGGACTCGATCAGGAAACGCTCGGCCTTCTCGGCCACCCAGCGGGGATCCTGGTCGAACCGGCTTCTCTCCGCGTCCGTGAGGTGCAGCTTCGTGAAGAAGCTGAGAGTCGGGATCTCCCGGAACGGGTCCACGACCGCCGTGTCGATGTCCGGGATCTGGATCATGTCGCTGAACTCGACTTTCGAGTAACCGAAACTGGAACCGTCGAAGCCGATGCCGTCCTTCAATATGGCGGGGGTGAAATGCTTCACGGGCAGGGACACGTGATGCAGCCTGCCGCGAAGGTCCAGGCTCTTGAGATCGATCATTTCAATGTTCTTTTCGCGGATGAGTGCTTCGATCGATTCAAAACTCCGTCTCATCAGTAAACCTCCTGGGGTGGTTCATCCTCAATCTGCCCGAACACGATGCTTCGTCAGAGGGGAGATTGATTGTACCGCAGGTGTCAACGACACGGATGTGATGCGCAAACCGTTTGGGAATCTGACGATGTGGATTTGTCATCAAATCCGCTTCAATGATCGAATCCTGTCTCGAGAGGTTGCCATGCACAGTCTGCGCTTGATTACGATCCTGCTCTGCCTCGGTTTGCTGGCGCCCGGCCTCTGGGCAGGACAGAAAGACCAGGCCTCGCCGAAAGGGTCCGGCGACCCGAAAGTGGTGAAGCAGTCCTTCTGCCCCCCCTGCGAGATGAAGCTGGATCCCAAAACCGACCAATTCGTGGATGTGGAGGGTTACCGGATCTACGTCTGCAGCTCGTACTGCGGCGAAAAGGTGAAGAAGAATCCCGCTCTGTACATCAAGAAGATCCAGGATGCCGGGGAAACGCCGGAAGCCGTGCCCGGTAAGCAAGCCTCCCGCGCCGGGCACGCATGCGGCAAATGCTCCTCGAAAAACTGTTGCTCCGGCGCCGGGACCGCCTCGGAAGCCACAAAGAAGTAGCTACCTGAACCGCTCCCCCGACGGGCTCCTCCGGACCGCCCGCTAAGGCTTGTTTGTGATCAGCAGCAGGCGGTTGCTGAGGCCCCCGGGAGGAGGCGAGATGAGGTCCTTCACCTTCAGCGAGGCCAGGGGCCGGTCGTCGATCACGCGATACGGGATGCCCCGCCGTTTCAGCGCCTCCAGGTTGCGTTCCCGCAGCACGCAATAAAAAGGATGCGGCTGGGAGAAGACCGCCGCGAATTCCTTTTCGTCGACGATCTCCATGATGGGACGCCGGGTGTAGAAGCACAACGAGGGACAGGCGTAGTCATACGAGCCGATCCGGTCCGTGCCGGCGGATTCCTCCAGGATGATGCCGGCGAATCTCCTCACAGGATGGAAGTCCTCGATCCTGGGAACGACGAAGACCACGACGACCAGGAACAGCAGATATACGGAGATCGGAACGAAGGCAAAATACCGCATCCAGCGGTCCCGGCGGGCCAACACCCATCCCGCGAACTGAACCGCGAGAATCACCGCGGCCATCGTCCAGGCGAGCGATCGCAGCCCGAGAATCCGGTGGATCATGAAGGCGATGCCCAGCCCCACGAGGCCAGTCAGCACCCAGCTTACCGCCAGGATGGACCGCCAGTAACGGATCAACTCGCTTTCCCGCTCCAATCGGGCCAGCAGGATGCCCAGGGCGAGGGCGGCGGCCGGATACACCGACATGATGTAGTATTCCTGTTTGTTCTTGGAGAACGAGAAGAAGACGATGGGGAAGAGGATCCACACCAGGAGGAAAGTGATTTTCTGCTTGTCGAGGGCATCCAGTTTCTTCCAGATCCTCCACAAGTACCAGGCCGACGCGACCGACAGCAGGCACCACGGGAAGAAATCGCCCAGGTAGATGCCCGGATAATACAGCACGCCCCGTTGGGGTCCGAAATCCCCCGTGGTGAACCGCGACAGGTTTTCGCTCACGAAGAACCGGACGATCCACTCGGGGCCCATCGCCATGTACAGGGCGACGTACCAGGGAAGTACCAGGGCCAGGAAGATTCCGCCGCCCGCCAGCGGCCGGATGGGGACTGGCGGCTTCCTCCAGCCGCCGAGAATCCACAAAATCCCGATCACGCCGAGAGGGATGACCAGGGCCACCGGCCCCTTCGTTAGGAATCCCAGCCCGAGGCATACGTAAAAGAAGTATAGGCTTCTCTTCCCCTTTCGCTGAGAGTAGTCGTAGAAGAAATACAACGCCGCGACGATGAAGAAGGTGAGCAGGATCTCCAACAGGGCCCGGCGGCCCATGACCAGGATCCTCGGCGTGAGGCCCGTCACGATCACCGCAAACCAGGCCCAATGCCTCGGAAGCCCGAACAATCCGGCGAGCTTCCAGACGATCAACAGCAAACCAGCCACAAAGAGCAGCGTGGCCAAGCGCTGGGAATATACGCTGACGCCGAGGAGTTTATAGGCGGCGACGACGATCCAGTAGCTCAGCGGAGGCTTGTTCAGACGGAACTCATAGTTGAAAGTGGGGATGATGTATTGCCCGCTCCGGATCATCTCCCGGGGAGTTTCGGTGTAGAACGCCTCGTTGGAATCCCAGATGCTCGACGTCCCCAGGTTGATCAGGTACAGGGACGCCAGGCAGGCCACGATGGCCGCCTCGATCAGGATCCGCTGGTGGGATGCCCTCAACGTCACTTCATGCATGGGAGCATTGTAGCAGATCACAGGTTGCGGAAGGAGCGTGTTCGGTGATCGGCATCCGGGCCGCCGCGCTCCCCGTCTTCATTCTGATTGCATTCCCACGCCAAGATTGTTTAAATGGCGGTGTCTTCGCCGGGAAATGCCGCCTTCGGGAGACGACGGGGAATGAGCAACACCATCGGGCACCTGTTCCGCGTGACGACATTCGGAGAATCCCACGGCCATGCGGTGGGCTGCCTGATAGACGGCTGCCCGCCTCGCGTCCCAATCCTGGCCGATGACATTCAATCCGCCCTGGACCGCCGGAGGCCCGGCAAACCGTTGACTTCCGCGCGACAGGAACGTGATGAAGTCCGCATCCTCTCCGGGGTGTACGAAAACCTGAGCCTGGGCACGCCCATCCTGCTGCTGGTCGCCAACACCGACCCCCGATCCGATGATTATGAATCCCTCCGGGAGGTCTACCGCCCGTCTCACGCGGACTTTACCGTCCAGATGAAATACGGCATCCGCGACCACCGCGGCGGGGGTCGCCAGTCGGGACGGGAAACTGTCGGCCGCGTCGCGGCGGGAGCGGTAGCGGCCCGCTTCCTCCGCGAGGCCTGGCCGGTGGTGGTGACTGCCTGGATATCGGCCATCGGCGACATCCGGATGACCGACTCCTCCGCCCCGGTCGACGCGGAGTCGGTCTATGAGAGTCCTGTCCGCTGCCCGGACCCGGAGGCCGCGGATCGGATGATAGAGAAATTGGCCGAAGTATCCAACGACGGGGATTCCATCGGCGGGCTGGTCGACTGCAGCATCAGCGGGGTTCCCGCGGGGTGGGGCGAGCCGGTCTTCGACAAGCTGCATGCCGATTTCGGCAAGGCGATCCTGTCCATCCCGGGCTGCCGGGGTTTCCAGATCGGCTCTGGGTTCTCCGCCGCCGCCATGCTCGGTTCCCGGCACAACGATCCGTTCCAGGTTTCCGGCGGCAGGATCGGGACTTCCACGAACTACTCGGGAGGCATCCAGGGGGGGATTTCCAACGGGGAGACGATCCACTTCCAGGCCGCGTTCAAGCCGACCCCGAGCATCCGCCTGCCCCAGCAGACCGTGACGCAGGACGGTTCGCCGGTCCAGCTGGAGATCCGCGGCCGGCACGACCCCTGCATTGCGATTCGGGCGGTCCCGGTGGTGGAGGCCATGGCGTGGATCCTCCTGGCCGATCACTGTCTGAGGCACCGCGCGGTAACCGCCTGATTTTCGTCTGTCGCAGAAAAAATCGATCAAGGCTTGACAACCCATTCCAAATTCGGTATATATTCCGATTTCTATAATGCGTAGGAGACTTGACCATGAAAAGAACATTCCAGCCGAACAATCGCCGCCGCGCCAAGACCCACGGCTTCCGCAGCAGAATGTCCACAAAGGGGGGGAGAAAAGTGCTCTCCCGCCGCCGCGCCCACGGACGGAAACGCCTGGTGAATGCTTGATCCCTGTTCCTCGCTTGGACCGTCGTTTCCCCAAGACACACCGGATCACCCAGCGGGCACAGTTTCAGCGCGCGTATCGGTTCGGCCGCAGAATCGAGTCGTCGTGTTTTGTCCTGTATTATCTGCCGAACGATTCCGGCCGGCACCGCCTGGGGATCACCGCGTCGAGGAAGATGGGGCACGCCGTGCTGCGGAACCGGTTGAAGCGGATCTTCCGGGAGATCTTTCGAAATTGCCCCCTGGCCGGGATTCCGTGCCTTGACATCATCGTCAATACGAAGAGATCCGCGGCCGCCTGCCCGTACCAGGCCATGGAAGCGGAATTCCGCCGGATACTCCAGATGATCGAGATAAAAAACGACGGATGATGATTCCTGTGTCCCGGTGCTCAAACAAGGTTTCTTTCAATCTGCGCCACTTGGAGAGATCATGGAAAAACGGTTGATCATTGCCATCATCCTGTCGGTCGTCATCCTGGTCACCTACCAGTTGCTGTTCATGAAACCCTCCCCGCCCGCGCAGACGAAACCCGGAGAAGCCAAGACAGCCGAACCCTCCCCCTCCGGCGGCGGGGCATCCAAGGGTGCAGTGCCTCCCCCGGAGGCCAAGGCGGAAGACACCCGGAAGAAGGAACCCCTGACTCCGCCCCCTGCCCCGCTGCCCGAGCTCCCGACGACGCAAGCGGCCCGGATCGACACGGTCGTTGACACCGATCTGTACCGGGCCGTGCTCGACAACCGGGGCGGAACCCTCAAGCGGTTCGTCCTGAAGCGTTACCACGATAACCACAAAGGGGGCGTCGAGCTGGTCCCCACCGTCATCCCTCCGGAGGTCGGCACCTTCCTGTCCGTCTTCATTCCAGGGAATGCCGACCTGGCGAAAGAGATCAACGGTCTCCTCTTTGCAGTGAAACAATCGACCGTCCAGGGCGCCCAGGGCCGGGGAATCCAGGTCCAATTCTCTTACCAGCGGAGCGACCTCCAGGTGGTGAAGACAATCACGTTCTGGACGGACCAGCCGTATCAGGCCACCGCGGAATGCGCGATCCGATCCCAGGGCAAGCCCCTGGAGAAAACCTTCCTGCGCCTCGGGCCGGGCCTTACCGACCACGACCTGGTCCCCGCCCAGTATGTCATCCCGCCCCAGATCGTGACGTTCAGCGGAAGCTCCGCGGACATCCTGGAAGGGAAGAAAATCAACGACTCCCACTCCGGCCAGAAGAAGCTCCAGGGCACGTGGAGCTGGGGTGGCGTCGAGACCAAGTTCTTCGCCGCGCTCGCGATCCCGCGCGACAGCCTCAGGGACCCGATCGCCCAGAACGACGTCTGGACCGTCCCCGGCAAGGACCAGAAGGCCGAGGAAGCCGTCAAGGCGAATATCGTATCGCTCTGGGTCCCGGTCCAGCCGGAGAGTCCCGTGGACCTTTACCTGGGGCCGAAGTCCTATGAAACCCTTTCATCGATCCGGGAGGACCTCGCCAAGACCATCGATTACGGCTGGTTTGCGATCATCGTGAAGCCGCTCTACTACGCGCTCAGGTGGGTTCAAAAGTACGTCGTCAACTGGGGTGTCAGCATCATCGTCCTGACATTCTTCATCACCCTGGCCCTGTTCCCGATCCGCTACATGCAGATGAAGAACATGAAGGACATGCAAAAGATCCAGCCCCAGATGAAGGCGATCCAGAACAAGTACAAGAACCTCAAGAGCGCGGAGGACCGCCAGCGGATGAACCAGGAGATGAGCCAGCTCTGGCGCGAGGCGGGAGTGAATCCCGCGGCCGGCTGCCTCCCCATGGTGGCGCAGATCCCCTTCCTCATCGCCTTCTACAACCTGATCGACAAGTCCATCGAGCTCTGGCGGCAGCCCTTCGTGCTCTGGCTCCGCGATCTTTCCGCCCCCGACCCCTACTACGTCACCCCAGTACTGATGGGGCTCACCATGATCCTGCAGATGAAGCAGACGCCCCCCACGCCCGGCCAGGACTCCCGCATGCAGAAGCAGATGATGTACATCATGCCGGTGGTCCTGACGATCTTCTTCCTCAACATGAGCAGCGGCCTGGTGGTGTATTTCCTCTTCAGCAACGTGTTCTCCTGGGGGATGCAAAAGCTGTACGAGTTGATCGTGCCCGGCGCGGCCCTGACGGCGCCGGCGCCCAAGAAAGACAAAAAGAAGAAAGCCCAGTAATCCGCAGGCCGGCACGCTCCGGCTGGGTGGCGCGATGGCGTCCATGCAGAGTTCAGCGCTCGACCATCTCCGGGATACGATCTTCGCGCTCGCGACGCCCCCGGGCCGGGGCGCCATCGCCGTCGTCCGCCTCAGCGGCGAAGGAACGCGCGCGTTGCTGGACCAGGTGTTCCTCCCCTCGGGCAGACTGAACCGGATCGAATCCCACCGGGCCTGCTTCGGCCGGCTGGTCCGGCCTGGTTCCACCGAAGTCCTGGACGAAGTCATCGCGGTTTTCTACCAGTCACCCCGGTCCTACACCGGCCAGGACATGGCTGAAATCTCCATCCACGGCTCGCCCGTCCTCGAAGCGCAGCTCGCGGAAGTCCTCTCGCAAGCCGGCGCCCGGCCGGCGCAGCCGGGGGAGTTCACCTTCCGCGCCTTTCTGGCCGGCAAGATGGATCTGACGCAGGCGGAGGCCGTCCGGGACCTGATCGAGGCCCAGACGGACCTGGAGGCGCGGCTGGCCAGGGACCAGCTCCTGGGGGGGACGACCTCCGCCCTCCGGCCGGCCCGCCAGGCGCTGCTCGCGCTGATCGCCAGATTGGAAGCGACGGTCGAGTTCAGCGAGGACGATCCGCTGGAAGGATCCAGCCAGCCGCCCGTCCTCTCTTCGCTGGAAGAGATCGTCACCCTGCTTTCCCGGCTGAAGGCCGCATTCCTCTCCTCCGCCGTCCGGCGAAGCGGCGCGGCGATCGTCATCGCCGGCAAGCCGAATGCTGGGAAATCCAGCATCTTCAACCGGTTGGTCGGAGCGGACAGGGCCATCGTGACCGAGGAGCCGGGGACCACCCGCGACCTGATCGGCGAGCGGAGCGAGGTCCGCGGTCTCCCGGTCCACCTCTACGACACCGCCGGGATCCGGCAACCCAGCAACGCGATCGAGTCCATCGGCATCGAGAAATGCTCCACCGCCATCCGCGGTGCGGACATCCTCGTGCTGGTCATCGACGCATCCATCCCGTGGGACGCGTCGGATCGGGAACTGTTGGCGGAATCCGCCGGGAAAACCACCATCGTCGCCCTCAACAAGACGGATCTTCCTTCCCGGAAGGAGGCGGGAGAAATCGACGGCCTGATACCCCTCCACCGGATCGTCGAGGTTTCCGCCCTCACTGGCCGCGGATTGGAAGATCTCTCCGAAGCGATCTTCCAGGCGCTGGCGGGCCCCGTGGAACATTCGGCGCCGGATCGGGCATCGACGTTCCGCCACCGCCACGAGAGCTGCGTCCATGCCGCACTCCTGGCCCTCGAGGGATGCCGCGAGGCCGCCGCTGCCTCGTTGAGCGAGGAATACCTCCTGTACCACCTGCACCAGGCCCTGGAACAGCTGGACCGCATCACGGGGGCGGCGACGGGCGACGACCTGCTCGAAACCATCTTCTCCACCTTCTGCATCGGAAAATGACCGCCTCAGCCGGTGGTTTTCTCCGGGAACTGACCTTCCGGGCCATGCTCCTCCGACTGTCCATGCTCCCCCCATCGGAAGCTCCGGAGGCTTCCCGTCCCACTCCTTAGAAATCGATCGCCGGAAAAATACTTTTTGATATCCACATTGGATCGAATATAATAGGCCGGCAAGCGACCACAGCCATGGACAGGGTAGCCGGGATGCCTGAGAACACCTTATCTGTACTGATTTATCTGGGAATCGTCGCCGGCCTCGTGGGTTTCATGATCGGAGCTGCCGCGCTCATCGGCCCACGGCGCACCTCCAAGGTGAAGGAGGAGCCGTTCGAATGCGGCGTCGCCGACGTCAAGCCTTTCGTGGGCCGGTTCTCGGTCAAATTCTACCTGGTCGCTCTGCTATTCCTCCTGTTCGACGTTGAAATTGCCTTCCTGTTCCCCTGGGCGACCATCTTCAGGACTCTCGGCTTGTTTGGCTTCCTGGAAATGCTGGTTTTCCTTCTGATCGTCATCGCCGGCCTGGTGTTCGCCTGGAAAAAAGGAGCCCTGGAATGGGACTGAAGCAATACGTCAGCGGCATCTTCGGCGCCGACGCCTTCGTCACCACCAAGCTGGACGAAGCCATCGGCTGGATGCGGAAATATTCCATTTTCGTGTACCCGTTCGTCACGGCCTGCTGCGGCATGGAGTACATGTCGGTGGCGAGCGCCCACTACGACCTCGACCGCTTCGGCGCCGCCCTGCCCCGCTTCTCCCCCCGCCAGGCCGACCTGCTCCTGGTCGTGGGGACGGTATCCCACAAGCTGGCGCCCGTCCTCGTCCGCGTCTACGAGCAGATGACCGAGCCCAAGTGGGTGGTGGCCTTCGGCGTCTGCACCTGCACCGGCGGTTTCTACGACAATTACGGGACCGTCCAGGGGATCGACACCATCCTGCCGGTCGACGTGTACATCCCGGGCTGCCCGCCCCACCCGGAGACGGTGCTGAACGGCATCCTGAAGCTTCAGGAAAAAATCCAGAAATCCCGGCAGGAGTACTGAGCCCATGGGCCGGACCACCGACATCCTGCGTGCACGATTCGGCGACTTCTTCCTGGACGCCCACGAGAACTGCGGCGACGAGACCGTCTTGATCCGCCCCGAAGGCCTGGTGCCCGTCGCCACTTTCCTCAAGAGCGATCCCGAACTCCAGTTCAACGTCCTGATGGACGTCACGGCGGTTGATTACCCGGGCCGGGAAGCCCGCTTTGAAGTGGTTTACCACTTCTATTCCCTCCCCCGGCACGCCCGGCTCCGGGTGAAGCTTCCGGTGTCCGAGCAGAACCCGGAGGTGGACTCCCTGACGCCCTACTGGAAAAGCGCCAACTGGTACGAGCGGGAGGTCTGGGACATGTTCGGCATCCGCTTCCGCGGCCATCCGAACCTCAAGCGGATCCTGCTCTACGAGGAGTTCGTGGGCCACCCGTTACGCAAGGACTACCCCATCAAGAAACGCCAGCCCCTGGTGGGGCCGCTGAACTGAATCGCCTATGGAAGAAAAAGACTTGAACACGCCGTTGACCGAGGACCCGGAATCCCGCGAGAGCGAAACCCGGACGATGTTCCTCAACATCGGGCCCTCGCACCCCGCCATGCACGGGATCATCCGGATCATCACCGAGCTGGACGGCGAAACGGTGGAGAAGGCCGAGATCGAGATCGGCTACCTGCACCGCTGCTTTGAGAAGAGCGCGGAGCACGTGAGCTGGAACGGCGTCATGCCATACACGGACCGCCTGAACTACGTGTCCCCGTTCATCAACAACTTCGGCTACTGCATGGCGGTGGAAAAACTGATCGGGATCCAGGTGCCGGAGCGGGCGGATTACATACGCACGATCCTGGCCGAGATCTCCCGCCTCACGGACCACCTGACGTGCGTCGGCGCCTCCGCCATGGAGCTGGGCGCGATGACCGCCTTCCTCTTCTTCATGCAGGCCAGGGAGTTCTTGTACGAATTGAAAGAAGAGGTGACGGGCGCCCGGATCACCCTCTCGTTCGGCCGCGTCGGCGGCGTCCGCGCAGAACTTCCCGAGGATTTCGTGCCCCAGTGCCGGGAGATCTTCAAGAAAATCCGCAAGCTTCTGGGGGAATGCGACGGCCTGCTGACCAAGAACCGGATTTTTTACGATCGGATGCGCGGCACCGGCGTGATTTCCCGGGAGGATGCCCTCAGCTACGGCATCATGGGCCCGTTCCTGCGCGGCACCGGGATCGCCCACGATCTGCGCAAGGCCGAACCCTACCACATGTACGGCCGCGTGCAATTCGACGTCCCGACGGGTGTGAGCGGCGACAACTACGACCGCTACCTGGTGCGGATGGAAGAGATGCGCCAAAGCATGCGGATCGTGGAGCAGTGCCTCGAACAAATGGAGCCCGGCCAAATCCGGGCCGAAATCCCGCCCGAATTCCTGGACGCGGACGAGACGGTCGACGCCGCCAAGCACGGCCGCACCGCCGGCCTGATCGACCGGGAAGTCAGGCTGAGCCCCAACATGGCCGGCCAGGAAATCAGCCAGAAGGCCGGGATCATCACTCCCGACAAGGGGATCGCCCTGCCCTCCCTCGGCAGGACTTACAGCAACATCGAATCGCTGATGAACCACTTCATGCTGGTCATGGACTATTACGGCATCCGGCCGCCCAAGGGCGAAGCCTACGCCGCCGTGGAAGGGGCCAACGGGGAGCTCGGCTTCTATGTCGTGAGCGACGGGTCCGGCTTCCCCTACCGGGTTCGCGTCCACCCGCCCTGCTTCCCGATCCTTTCCTCCCTGGAGCAGCTCCTGGTCGGAGGCATGGTGGCCGACATCATCGCCACCTTCGGCAGCGTGAACATGATTGGCGGGGAGCTGGACCGATGAACCTCAGCCCGGAACTCAAGCAGAAGCTGGACGTCCTGAAACAGGCCTACCCCATCGGCCGGAGCGTGCTGATGCCGTCGCTCTACGCCGTGCAGAAGGAATTCGGATACGTCCCGCTCGAGCTGGAAGCCGAACTCGGCGCCTACCTGGGCATCCCGAAGGAAGTGGTCCACGAGACCAGCACCTTTTATTTCATGTTCAACAACCAGCCGGTCGGCCGGCACCTCATCTACCTCTGCGGCAACATCTCCTGCTGGCTCCGCGGCTACGAGCCCCTCCACGAGCACCTGGAGAAGAGGCTGGGGATCCGGGAAGGCCAGACCACGCCGGACGGGAAATTCACGCTGGCGGTGGTGGAGTGTCTCGGCTTGTGCGACCTCGCGCCGGTGATGCAGGTGGACGGCGTCTCCTACGGCCACCTCACCCCGGAAATGGTGGACCAGATTCTGGAAGGCCTGGACTGAGCTATGAGCGAACTTGTCCTCACCAAGCGCTTCTCCCTCCCCGGCAGCCACACCCTCGGCGTGTACGAGAGCACCGGCGGCTGGCAGGCCGCCCGCAAGGCGATGAAGGAAATGACCCCCGAGGCCGTGGTGGCCGAGGTGAAGAAGTCCAACCTGCGCGGGCGGGGCGGCGCGGGCTTCCCCACGGGGATGAAGTGGGGCTTCCTCCCCAGGGACTCCGGCAAGCCGGTGTACCTGTGCATCAACGCGGACGAGAGCGAGCCCGGCACGTTCAAGGACCGCTGGATCATGGACAAGGACCCCCACATGCTCCTGGAGGGTATCGTCATCACCTGCTACGCCATCGGGGCCCACACGGCGGTGTTCTACATCCGAGGCGAGTACCAGGCCCAGGAGACCACCCTGCGAAAAGCCGCCGCGGAGGCGGAGGCAAAGGGATACCTGGGCGGGAACATCCTGGGCACCGGTTTCGATCTGAACCTGCTGTTCTACCGTGGCGCCGGCGCGTACATCTGCGGCGAGGAAACGGCGCTGCTGGAGTCCGCTGAAGGCAAAAAGGGGTATCCGCGGCTGAAACCGCCCTTCCCCGCCGTCGTCGGTATGTACGGCTGCCCGACGATCATCAACAACGTGGAGACCATCGCCAACGTCCCCGCCATCATCGAGAAGGGCGGCGAGTGGTTCGCGTCCCTCGGCCCGCCGAAGAACGGCGGCACCCGCCTCTTCGGCGTGAGCGGCCATGTGGTGCGTCCCGGCCTCTACGAGCGGCCGATGGGCTATTCGCTGAAGCAGCTGATCTACGACGACTGCGGCGGCATCGCGGACGGCCTGAAACTCAAGGCGGTCATCCCCGGCGGGTCCTCCGTGCCGGTGCTCACTGCCGGCGAGATCGACATCGCCCTCGACTTCGAGAGCGTCGCCGCCGCCGGATCCATGCTGGGCTCGGCCGGAGTCATCGTCATGCACGAGCGCACGTGCATGGTCCGGGCGCTGCAGCGGCTGGCCAAGTTCTACAAGGAAGAATCGTGCGGCCAGTGCTCCCCCTGCCGCGAGGGCACCGGCTGGATGCTCAAGATCCTGGACCGGATCCTGCGCGGCGAGGGCCGCCCCCAGGACGTGGACGTACTCTACGACGTCGCCGACGGGATCCTGGGCAACACCATCTGCCCGCTGGGGGACGCCGCGGCCATGCCGGTGATGAGCTTCGTCAAGAAATTCCGGAGCGAGTTCGAGTATTTCGTTCAGCACAAGCAGAGCGCCGTGGGCGCGACGGTTGTATAGATATGGAGAACAAGGTCACCCTCACCATCAACGGCCGCACGCTGGAAACCGAAGCCGGCAGCACCGTCCTGAGAACGGCGCTCGCCAACGGCATCCACATCCCGCACTACTGCTGGCACCCCGGCCTGTCGGTCGCCGGCAACTGCCGGATGTGCCTCGTGGAAATTGAGGGCATTCCCAAGCTCCAGACCGCCTGCTCCACCGCCGTACGCGACGGCATGGTGGTCCGCTCCGATACCGATCGGGTCAAGACTGCGGTCCGGCACGTCCTGGAATTCCTGCTGATCAACCACCCCGTCGACTGCCCCGTCTGCGACCAGGCCGGCGAGTGCGGACTGCAGGAATACTACATGATGGTGGGGCGCTACGACAGCCGCTTTGCCGAGAACAAGGTCACCAAGCACAAGAAGGCCACGCCCATCGGGCCGTGGGTCATGCTCGACCAGGAGCGCTGCATCCTCTGCTCGCGCTGCGTCCGGTTCACCCGGGAGATCTCCAAAAGCCACGAGATGGCCATTTTCCAGCGCGGCGACCATTGCGAGATCGACGTGTTCCCCGGCCAGCAACTGGACAATCCTTATTCCGCCAACGTGATCGACGTGTGCCCGGTCGGTGCGCTGACCTGCCGCGATTTCCGGTATCAATGCCGGGTGTGGTACCTGAAGCGCACCCCGTCGGTCTGCCCGGGCTGCTCCCGCGGCTGTTCCATCGAGATCCACCACAGCCCGATCCGGCCCCAGAAAGGCAAGGGCCGCCGGGTCTTCCGCTTCAAGCCGCGCTACAACCCGGAGGTGAACCACTGGTGGTTGTGCGACGCGGGACGGTACGGCTACAAAGCCATCGACGAAGGCCGCCTGCGGGCGTGCGCGGTGGCGGAAAACGGCGGCCGGCGGGAGGTCTACAATTCGGAAGCCGTCACGGCGCTGCGGGAGGCCCTCCGCGGAGCGGAAGCCAGGCGGACCGCCTACCTGGTCTCCCCCGATTCCACGAACGAAGAGCTCTTCGCCGCGCGGAAGCTGTTCCGTGACACCCTCAACATCCGCTGCTGGCTCCCCGACATCGGCGTCCGCACCGGAAACGAAGACGACTTCCTGATCCGCCAAGACAAGCACCCGAACACCCGGGGGGCGATGGCGATATTCGGCCTCTCGGAAGCAGACCTGATGCCCGCCGCCGAGATCGCCTCCCGCGCGACCGCGGAACAGATCTCGCTGCTCCTGGTGAACCGGCACGACCTCGCGGAATCCGTCCTGGCGGAACTGAAGTCCACGGGCTGCCGGCTCGTATACCTCGGCACGAACGTCTCCCGGACCAGCGCCGCCGCCTCCCTCACCATCGCCCTGGCTTCCTTCGCCGAGATGGAGGGTACGTTCACGAACTTCGAAGGGCGGGTGCAGCGGATCCGCCTGGCCGTGCCCCTCTCGGGCCAGAGCGAGCCGGAATGGGCCGTTCTCGACAAGCTGGCCCAGCAGCTGGGCCTGAACCTCAATTTCACTTCGCCCGGCCAGATCTTCGGGCTGATCCGCCAGGAAGTCGTAGCCTTCGGCCCGTTGGATTTTCACGCCATCCCTCCGACGGGGGTGACCATCGCTCATGAGTGACATCCTGATCATCGCCATCAAGACCGCGTTCCTGCTCTTCGGCGTGGTGCTCCCCCTCGCCGCCATCCTGACCTGGGTCGAGCGCAAACAGAGCGCCCTGATGCAGGACCGGATCGGCGCCAACCGCGCCTCCATCCTCGGCTTCCGCGCGATCGGCCTGTTCCACATCATCGCCGATTCCGCCAAGATGTTTCTGAAGGAGAATTTCACCCCGCCGAAGGGCGTCCGCTTGCTTCACACCCTGGCCCCGCTGGTGTCATGCTTCTTTGCCCTGGCGGTGTTCGGCTGCATCCCGTTCGGCCACGTCCTCGCCGTCGGCGGGCGGGAGGTCCCGCTGCAGATCATCGACGCCAACGCCGCGCTGCTGTACATCTTCGCCATGATGTCCTTCTCGATCTACGGTGTATTCCTGGCCGGCTGGAGCTCCCACAACAAGTACTCATACCTCGGCGGCTTGCGCGGGGCGGCCCAGATGCTGTCGTACGAGATCACGATGGGCATCTCGCTGGTCGGCCTGGTCATGATCTACGGCACCCTGAACCTTCAGCAGATGGTGCTGGCCCAGGGCGGACTGCTGTTCGGGTTCCTCCCCGCCTGGGGGGTCTTCCTGCAACCCGTGGCCTTCCTCGTGTTCCTGGCCGCGGGCATGGCCGAGACCAAGCGCGTGCCGTTCGACTTGCCGGAGGGCGAGTCGGAGATCATCGGGTACTTCGTCGAGTACAGCAGCATGAAGTTCGGCATGTTCTTCCTGACCGACTTCATCGAGATCGTGATCGTGTCCGCCCTGATGACGACCTTCTTCTTCGGCGGCTGGCAGGTCCCGTTCCTCCAGGCGACCGGGTTTGTCTTCCCCGGCGGCGCCCGCTGGGCCGTCTCCCCCACCCTGGTCAGCGTGCTGCAAGTCGTGGCTTTCGGCATCAAGGTGGCCTTCTTCTGCTGGCTGCAGATCCTGATCCGCTGGACCCTGCCCCGCTTCCGGTACGACCAGCTGATGAACCTCGGGTGGAAGTTCCTGCTGCCGGTTTCGGTCGCCAACGTCTTGATCACGGGCCTGGTCCTGGTCCTTCTGATCTGAGCGGACCGGGAAGCGAGAGGACTGCGAATGGCGAACAAGGACTTGAACTTCTGGCAACGCATCTACCTGACGGAAATCATCCGCGGGATGTGGATCACTTCCCGGCATTTCTTTTCCAACCTGTGGGTGCACCTGCTGCATGCGGTCGGACTGGCCAGGGGCCGGAAGGGCATGGTCACTTACCAGTGGCCGGAGGAGCGGAAACAGTTCTCCCGCCGGCTGCGCGCCCGTCACCGCCTGATGAAGCGGGCAGACGGTTCCACCCGCTGCGTGGCCTGCATGATGTGCGAGACGATCTGCCCGGCGCGCTGCATCTACATCGTGGCCGAGGAGGATCCCGATCCCCGGATCGAGAAGCGCCCCAAGAGCTTCGAGATCGACCTGGGCATCTGCGTGGTCTGCGGCTATTGCGTGGAAGCCTGTCCGGAAGACGCCATCCGGATGGACACGTACGACCTGGAAACCGCCTCGTACAGCCGCGAGGGGATGATCCTCACCCTCAAGGAACTCCTCGACCACGACAACAAGGACATGTACCCGCCGTTCGGCTGGCTCAAGCGGGACCGCAAGTCCAGATAGGCCCGCGGGAGTCCTTCCTCCCGGAACATTCAACTTCTCAGCTCTTCCAAGTAAGTGTCCGTCATTTGAAGGAACCGCGGATGAGGGCGGTATTCAGTGACCGGGTGATGCGGGGGCCCGGTTCTCTCCGGCCTGGCAGAGCTGCTGCATCCCCCAGGCGAACTGCCGGGCGCGGTTGGCCGCGGGGGAGTTTTTCCCGGGATCCAGCGCGATGGCATGGCGCAGGTCCGCCGCGGCTTTGTCGAAATGCTGCAGGACCAGATACGTTTCGGCCCGGTTGACCCAGGCCTCGATGCTGGCATCGTCCAGTTGCAGGGCCCGGTTCAACTCGCACAGGGCTTCCTCAGGCTTCTGGAGACGGAGCCAGACGGCGCCCAGGGCGTTGTGGTACCGGGCGTCGTCATTGTGCAACCGGCAGAGCCCGTCGAACAGCAGCTGGGCCTCCTCCAGGCGGTTGGCGGCGTAAAAGGCGGCGGCCAACGTTGCGATTTCCTGGGGATGGTCCTTGTTGGAAGCGAGATAGTCCCCCAACGGCATCTCTCCCCGGGCGGCCTGGCGCATGGCTTCAGGATAACCGGCCGGGAAGACCACTCTTCCGGCGGGATTGAGGGATGAAATCGCCGGCTCCCGGCCTTTCAGCCGCTCGGACCGGAGGACGCGTTGCACGTCCGGGCGGTTCTTCGGATCATCCATACGCTCTATTTCTCCTCCCGGAGAGTGCTTTTCATGATCTCATCGCCCAGCCGATCCAGAAGGGCCTGCGCCCCGCCGGAGGTGATGGACTCCAGGTTGGCGACCTCCGGATCCACGCCCACGTCGATGGGATTGACCCGCGCCGCCGTCAACCGGAGCACGCCCCCCGGTTCCACCAGGCTGCCGAAGTCCGGCAGCTCCGCTGCCCGACCGGCCAGCGCGGGCGCTATGCCGGCCAGTATCTCGCCCACGGGCCCCAACGTGGCGGCCAGGGTTTGAGCCACCTGATTCAAGGTCAACGGTTCCCCTCCCTCTTCCCTCAACAACCCGCCCGCACCATGGACTCCCTGGATTTCGGTCATGAATTCCCTCTCTGCCCTTTTCGGATTTTCACTGCACTTATCGGATCCGGCCCGCCAAAGTTGTCAACAAGCCTGTTCCGGACCCCGATTTCCCGCCGCGCGGACAATCCCGGGAAAGCCTTCCTTGTGGCCCGGGCCAGTCGCGGTCCATCCGAGGTTCGCGTGGCAGGGCCCGGGTCGGGTCATCGAATCAGCCACGGATCGGAATACAGATGAAGTTGCGCTCCGATACGATCGTCCGCCTTCCACTTGACCTCCATGGCGACACGGGTCCGGACCTGGCGGTTTTCCAGCGTGCCGTAGATCCGGTCCCCGGGATTGACCACCGCTTCTCCCAGGGTGCGAAAACACAACCCGCTGCGGCTGATGTTCTCTGTGACGATCTGGAAATCCACCGGCAGGTCCTGGCCGTCGACGCCTTTCAGGTGCATGCTCAAACCGACAGGCACCCGTTTTTCCCTGCGGAGGTCCGGCCTGGTGTCCGCATCGCCCCCCGTCCGGATGACAGGCATGGATCACCCCCCGGTTCGATCGGAATCCGCGGCCCCCGGCTGGAAATATCCCTGGCGGGTGTGCAGCCTGTAAGGGGCCGGTTTCTTCAGGATCACCTGGATCCGGCGGAACGTGGGCTGCCGCGGCACCTCGGACGGATGATACCCGATGCGGTACTGGTTTCGCAGGTCCGCGGCCAGCGTCGCGGCGATCTTGCCCAGCTCGTCGAGATCCGTCGGCAGGAAGACCCTCCCGCCCGTCAGCGCCGTCAGTTCGTACATCCCCTGGCGGGCGACATCCTGCGAGGAACCGCTCAGGTCGAAGAGCGAATCCGACTTGCCCTTCTGCAAGCCGATGAAATACAACTGCACGTCGGTTTGCTTGACCCGCTTCAGCAAGGCCGCGTAATCGTAGAAACTGTCCTTGTCTTCGCCATCGGAGATCACCAACACGGCCTTCCGGTCGAATTTGCCTCCCGCGACGTGGTCGACGGCCAGGTAGATGGAATCCCACAGCGGGGTGCCGCCGCCGGCGATCATCTTCTCCTTCAGGGAGTCCCGGACCTCGTCCAGGTCCTGGGTGAAATCCTGCAGCAGTTCCGCCTTGTCGTGGGAGAAATCCACCACGAAGGTCTCATTCTCGGGATTGCAGCGGTTCAGGAACTGGATCACGGACTCGTTCACGAAATCCAGGCGGTCCCGCATGCTGCCGCTGGTGTCGATGATCAGCCCGAGGGAGATGGGCAGGTCCGCCTTCTGGAACAGGGCAATCTCCTGGGGGGCCCCTTCCTCCCGGATTTCGAAATCCGATTGTTGGAGGCCGTCCACCCAGGCGCCCTGGGCGTCGAGGACGGTGACGTCCAGCGTCACCATCCGGACCCGTACTCCGATCCGGAAATCGGATTTCTTCTCGGCCGGCGGCTTGGCGGACGAGGCCCCTTTCGTCTTCTTCGCGGATTGGGCGGACAGGCCGCCGAGGGCCAGGAGGGCCAGGAGGCACGCCGACAAGAGCCGCTCACTGCTTCGGCGCATAATAGCCTTCCCGGTGGTGGACGAACAGCCTGGGCAGGCCCGGCGGAGGCTCCAGCTTAACCGTGATCTTGCGCCAGGTCCCGTCGCGGCGCTTGTTGGTGGAGATGTAGCCCAGGATGTACTGGTGCCTCAATTCCGACTGGATCAGTTCGACGAAATACTCCATTTCGTTCAGGGAGTTCGGGAAAAAGACCCGCCCGCCGGACATCTTGGCCAGGTCCTGCATGATCCCCTCCCCGTACCCCAGCGTGCCGTGCTCCCCGATGATGTACACCTGGGTGTCCACCTCGCGGGCGAACTCTCGAATCTCGTTGAATGTGTACCGGCTGTGGTTGTCCTCGCCGTCGGTGACCACGATGAGCGCCTTCTTGGCGTTGGTCCCGTTGCGGATGGTATCGAGCCCGATGTAAATGGCATCGAGGAGCGCAGTGCTTCCCCGGGATTCGGTGTTGGCGATCTTGTTCTGGATGTCGCGGATGTCATTGGTGATCGGCTGCGCCAGGCGGGCCCGGTCGCTGAAGAGAACGAGGAAATACTCGTCGTCGCGGACCCCGTCGTCCAGGAACTCCACCGCGCTCTTGCGCGCCCGGAACATCTTGGGCTTCATGCTGTAACTGACGTCGAAAATCAGGCCGATGGTGACGGGCGAAGCCTCCTCGGTGAAATTGACCAGCTGCTGGGCCACCTTGTCCTCGTACAACCGGAAGTGCTCGGGTTGGAGGCCCGTGACGAAGCGGTTCAGCGAGTCGGAAACGCTGACCCTCACTCGCACCGTGTCGACGTCCACCCGGATCGCGGCGTAGTCGGAGGGACTCACGGCCTGGCCCGCCCCCGGGCGGACCAGCACCGCCAGGCTGGTGATGATCAGGATGGCTGCGAGTCGTCGCATTCTCTCTGCCTCTGAAAGTTAGATGCCAGAGGGAGGATTGAATTTCACCAAATTATTATACAATATCATTGTCGTAAAGTTTCAGCGGAGCCTTTTCATCACGCAGGGTTTCCGCATTGTCAAGGCAGGGGCGAACAGGCCCGGGAAAGTTCGCATGGCGGCGTGGGAGAGCGCATACAGGCAGTCGTGGAAGCGCGGGAAACTGGCCGGGATCGTGGACGCGGCCCGGGAACGGGCCCGGCGGTGCGACCTTTGCCCGCATGCTTGCGGCGTAAACCACCTCGCGGGGGAAATCGGCAGATGCGGAGCCGGCCGGGAGGCGCGGGTGGCCAGCGCGGGTCCTCACCACGGAGAGGAGCGCCCGATCTCCGGTGCGCGGGGCAGCGGAACGATCTTCTTCTGTCACTGCAATCTGTACTGCGTCTTCTGCCAGAACCACGACATTTCCCACCACGCCGAAGGCATACGTTTTTCTCCCGTAGAGCTGGCGTCCGCCATGCTGGAGCTGCAGGCGATGGGTTGTCACAACATCAATCTGGTCACGCCCTCCCATGTCATCCTACCCATTCTGGAAGCACTGGAGGTCGCGGTCTCGAACGGCCTGGACCTCCCGCTGGTCTACAACTCCGGAGGATATGACTCCCCCGCGACCATCGCGCTCCTGGACGGGATCGTGGACATCTACATGCCTGACCTGAAGTTCATGGATCCGGAATCGGCCCGCCGCTGGACGATCGCGACGGACTATCCCGCCGTCGCCGCCTCGGCGATCCTGGCCATGCAGGCGAGCGTCGGCGACCTTCAGGTCGACGGCTGCGGGATCGCGACACGGGGCCTGCTGGTGCGCCACCTGGTCCTGCCCGGCGGGGCGGACGACAGCCGGGCCGTCCTGGACTTCCTTGCGGAGCGCGTGTCCAGGCGCGTGTACGTCAACCTGATGAGCCAGTATCATCCCTGCCACCGTGCCCGGGAATTCCCGCCCCTGGACCGCCCCCTCTCCCGCCGGGAATACATGGGCGTAGTCAGGCACGCCCGAAGCCTCGGATTGGAGCGGGCGGAGATCCAGGGACTCTGGTTCTGAATTCTGTAGGCCCGGCCTTGGATTGCCGGTATAATACGCCGTCATTCCCGCCCTCGGGCGACAGGAGGCTTCCATGAAAAACATCCGTCATTTCCGGGTCGTTCCCAACCTGCCTCCCCGGCTCAATGCCCTGCGTCAGATCGCCTTCAACGTGGCCTTCAGCTGGAACCAGGAGGCGATCACCCTGTTCCACCGGATCGATCCCGAGCTCTGGGAACAGTCCCAGCACAATCCCGTCCTGTTCCTGGGCCTGGTCAGCCAGGAGAAGTTCAACGAACTCATGACCGACGAAGGCTTCCTGTCCCAGATGGACCGGGTGGAAGAGTCGTTCAAACGGTACATGGACACCAGCCTCAGTTACGCTTTCAACCTGGAGAAACCCACCGATTTCCAGGTCGCTTACTTCTCCTTCGAGTACGGCATGACGGAATGCCTGACGCTCTACTCGGGCGGCCTGGGCCTGCTCTCCGGCGAGCACCTGAAATCGGCCTCGGACCTCTGCCTGCCGATCAACGGCGTCGGATTGCTGTACCAGATGGGGTATTTCCAGCAGTACCTCAACCACGACGGCTGGCAGCAGGAATCCTACCCCACGAACGATTTTTACAACATGCCGGTGGCCCCCGTGCGCGACGGCAAGGGGAACTACGTGTACATCGAGGTGGATCTCGCCGGGCAGCCGGTCAAGGCCAAGATCTGGAAAGTGCAGGTCGGCAGAATCCCCCTTTACCTCCTGGATGCCAACATCGAGGAGAATCCCCCGCAGGTCCGGGAAATCACGGCCCAGCTTTACGGCGGGGACCTGGAGATGCGGATCCGCCAGGAAATCCTGCTGGGCATCGGCGGCGTGCGCGCGCTGAAGAAGCTCGGCCTGTCCCCCTCGGTCTATCACATGAACGAAGGGCACTCCGCCTTTGCCGCGCTGGAGCGGATCCGGATCCTGATGGCCGAAAACAAGCTGACCTTTGACGCCGCCCGGGAGGCGGTCCACGCCTCCAACGTCTTCACCACCCACACGCCCGTTCCGGCCGGCAACGACATGTTCCCCCGCTACCTGATGGAGAAGTATTTCACCGATTACTGCAACGGGCTGGGGATTGCCTTCCAGGACCTGATGGGCCTGGGCCGGCAAAATCCAGAGGACGAGTCCGAAGCCTTCTGCATGACCGTCCTGGCGCTCAAGCTGTCCGCCTCCAGCAACGCGGTGAGCCAGCTCCACGGGGAGGTCTCCCGGAAGATGTGGCGGAACATCTGGCCGCAGCTTCCCGATTCGGACATCCCCATCTGCCACATCACCAACGGGGTGCACATCCCGTCCTGGATCTCCTATGAGATGGGCACACTGTACCAGCGCTACCTCGGCCCGAACTGGGCGGAGGACCCCGACAACAAGCGGGTCTGGGAGCGGATCGACCGCATCCCCGACTCGGAGCTCTGGCGGACCCACGAGCGAAGGCGGGAGCGGCTGGTGGCTTTCGCCCGGCGCCGGTTGCGCCAGCAACTGCTGCGCCGGGGGGCCGCCCGCAAGGAGCTTTTCACGGCCAACGAGGTGCTGAATCCGGAGGCCCTGACCATCGGATTCGCCCGCCGCTTCGCCACGTACAAGCGGGGCTACCTGATCTTCAAGAATCCGCAACGCCTCTCGGCGATCCTCAACGACCCGAAGCGGCCGGTGCAGATCATCATTGCCGGCAAGGCCCACCCCAAGGACAATCCCGGCAAGGAAATCATCCGGCAGATCTTCCACCTGGTCCGGGGCGAGGAATTCCGCCACCGGATCGTCTACCTGGAGGACTACGACATGAACGTCGCGCGCTACCTCGTGCAGGGCGTCGACATCTGGCTGAACAATCCCCGCCGCCCCATGGAAGCCTGCGGCACCAGCGGGATGAAGGTGACGCCGAACGGCGGTCTCAATCTGAGCGTCCTCGACGGCTGGTGGGTGGAAGGCTACAACGGCGAGAACGGTTGGGCCATCGGTTCCGGCGAGGAATACGCCGACCAGGGATACCAGGACGAGGTGGAAAGCGAGGCGATTTACTCCCTCCTGGAAAACGAGATCGTCCCCCTCTTCTACGACCGCGGCCGGGACAACCTCCCGCGGGGATGGGTCATCAAGATGAAGCTGGCGATGAAAAGCCTCATCCCGATGTTCAACACCCACCGCATGCTCGAGGAATACGTGGAGAAGTTCTATGTCCGCTCCGCCATGGAATGGCGGGTCCTGTCCGAGAACGGCTTCTCCCGGGCCAAGGACCTCGCTGCCTGGAGGGAAAAAGTCCAGGAGCACTGGGACGATATCCGGATCGAGAACGTCACCTACAACCAGGACGGCGATTTCATGCTGGGCTCCTCGCTGCCCGTGTCCGTGGACCTGTACCTCGGCAAGCTCTCCCCCGACGATGTGGAGGTGGACGCGTACTACGGGCCCGCCGACTCCACCGGCAATTTCTCCGATCATGAGGTCAGCCCCTTGATCTACAAGGGGGATTCCGGTTCGGGGACCTACAAGTTCGCCGGGGAGATCCGCTGCCAGAGGACCGGCAAGTACGGCTTTGTCATCCGCGTGCTGCCCTATCATCCCCTGTTGAGCAACCAGAGCGCTCTGGATCTGGTGGTCTGGGGTTGAGATCACGGAATGGACAAATTCCTTGACAGCCTTGTGCAATTGTCGCCGCTCTCGCTGTACCTGATCCTGTTTCTGAGCGCCTACGTGGAGAACGTCCTGCCGCCCATCCCCGGGGACACGGTCACGATTTTCGGAGCGTACCTGGTGGGCATTGGCCGGCTGGATTTCGCCCTCGTGCTCGGCTCCACGACGGTCGGGTCCCTGCTCGGTTTCATGACCCTCTATGCCGTCGGCTACCGGTTCGGCCGGGAGTTCTTCGAGAGGAAGAACTACCGCCTTTTTCCCCGGGAGAAGATCATCCAGACGGAGGCCTGGTTCCGGAAATACGGCAGCCTGGTCATCCTGGGAAACCGTTTCCTCTCCGGAGTGCGGTCGGTGATTTCGATCAGCAGCGGAATCGCCCGGATGCCCTGGCTCCGGGTCGGCGTCTGCGCCCTGGTCAGCAGCGCTGTCTGGAACGCGCTGCTGATCGGCATCGGTTATATGCTCGGCGTCAACTGGCACACCGTCAATCATCTGATCGGAAAATACAACCTGTATGCGGGAATCTTGATCGGGATCCTGCTCTTGGCCTGGCTGTTGAGGCGCCGGCTGGGCAGGACACGCCGGGAATCCCGCATTAATCCTTGATCTCCGGAGCCGTTTTCAATTAGAATCCGCCAATTAGGATTCTTCAAGGGAGTGCGTCGTATGGCAGGTTCGCCGAAGAAGAGCAAGGCCAAGGATATTTTCAAACGCTGCTACGAATACACCAAGCCGGACGAATACCGTTCCCTCGGCCTGTATCCCTACTTCACCGCCTTCAGCGGCTACGTCGACGATTCCCCGATGGTGATGCTCAACGGCCGCCAGGCCCTGATGTTCGGCTCCAACAACTATCTCGGCTTGACGACGCACCCCCGGGTCAAGGAAGCCTCCATCGAAGCGATTCGGAAGTACGGGACCGGGTGCAGCGGGTCGCGCATGCTCAACGGCACGCTGGACATCCACGTCAAGCTGGAGGAAGAGCTGGCCGATTTCACTGGGAAGGAAGCGACGCTGCTGTTCAGCACCGGCTTCATGACCAATGGCTGCCTCTCCGCCCTGCTCAGCCGCGATGAGTTTGCAATCCTGGACAAGAGCGTCCACGCCAGCATCATCTACGGCACCATGGCGACCTTCAGCAAGAACCACCGCCGGTTCAAGCACAACGACATGGCCGACCTGGGCGCCGTCCTGGAGGCTCTGCCACCGGAGAAGGGCAAGCTCATCGTGGTTGATGGAGTCTTCAGCATGGAAGGAGACACGGCGCCGTTGCCCGAGATCGTCCGCCACTGCCAGCGGCACGGAGCCCGGCTGTATGTGGATGAAGCCCACGGTATCGGGGTCCTGGGTGCGAACGGCATCGGCACCGCCGAGCACTATGGAGTGCTGAAGGAAACGGATGTCCTGATGGCCACCTTCAGCAAGTCGTTCGCCGCCACTGGCGGATTCGTGGCTTCCGAACGGCCGGTCATCGAATATCTCAAGCATCACTCCCTGCCCTTCATTTATTCCGCCAGCATGCCGGCCCCCTCCGTGGCCGCCGCCCGGGCCGCACTCCGCATCATCCGCGAGGAGCCGGAGCGCCGGCGGCAACTGCTGGACAATGCCCGGCAGATCCGTGAAGGACTGGCTCGGCTGGGTTTCGACCTGTTCCCCGCCGAGACCATTACTCCGGTGATCCCCGTCATCATTGATGATGAGGTCCTCCTCTGCCAGTTCTTCCACGCCTTGCTCGCGGCCGGCATCTACACCAATCCCATCTTCCGGCCCGCCGCCGAGCGGTGCATGATCCGGGTCAGCTGCATGGCCACGCACACCGCGGCCCAGATCGACCAGCTCCTCAACACCATGGCGGAGCTGGGACGCCAATTCGGCATCATCGAATAATGCTTCCTCCGGCCCTGGTCACCGGAGCGACAGGCTTTGTCGGCCGGCACCTGGTCGAGGCCCTCCGACAAGCTGGTCGACCGGTGCGGGCCCTCGTCCGGGATCCGGACAAATTCCGCGCCGTGTTCCCGGACCCCGTTGGCATCGAGATCTTTCCTGGAGATGTTTGCGAGGCGGACTCCCTGCACGGCGCCGTCCGGGGAGCCGAACTCATTTTCCACTTGGCCGGTGTCACCAAAGTCATTCATTATCAGGATTATGACAAGATCAACCACCGGGCCTCCCGGACCCTGTACGAAGCCGTCCGGACGCAGGGCAACCGGCCCCGGATCATCCACGTCAGCTCCCTGGCGGCGGCCGGACCTTGCCCCACCGCCGAACCGCCGGAGGATTTTCCCGCACCCAAGCCCGTCACCCGGTACGGCCGCAGCAAGCTGCTGGGCGAGCGGGCGCTGCGGGAGACCTTGCCGAAGGCGCCGTGGACCATCGTGCGGCCGCCGGTGGTCTTTGGCCCGGGCGACATGGACGTCCTGCATTTCTTCCGAGCCGTCGCCCGCGGACTGAATCCCATCCTCGGACACGACCGCAAACGAGTTTCCCTGGCATACGTCGCAGACCTCGCGGCCGCCCTGGCAGCGATCGCGGATTCATCCGTGGCCGTCGGGAAGACCTACTACGTCTGCTACGACCGCGCGTACCGCTGGTCCGAGCTGGGGGCGATCGCCGCCGCCGCGATGGGCCGTCCTTGCCGCGCCGTGGCAATCCCGCTGGAAATCGCTTGGGTCGGGGCGGCCGTCAGCCAGCTTGCCGGATGGATCCGCCGCAAACCGTCCATTCTGAACGTGGAGAAGCTTCGCGAGGCGCAGCAGGATTTCTGGGTCTGCTCCCCGGCCGCCGCGGCCCGGGATTTCGGCTTCCGGCCTGGGAAACCCATCGAGCAAGCCTTTGCGGAAACCATCGCCTGGTACCGGGACCATGGACATCTTCCCCGCCGCTGATTGGCACGACGCGGACGTATTCCTGAAACGGCGGGGCTACCGTCCGGCCGACGTCTTGACCATCGGCTTCATCCTGTTTCTTACCCTGCTGATCGTGCTGAATTTTCGCCGGATCCCACACGCCCCCCTCTTCATCCTGGCTGACTGGACCATGGTGTTCGTCCTCACCGCCTGGGCCCGGTTCCCCATCCTCTCCGCCCCGGCCTGGATCCGGATCTGCCGGCAGTTCCACCCGACGCTGTTCATCCCGATCCTGTTCGGCCACCTGGTGGAGATCATCCCCGCCGTCACCGCATCGGACCAGGACGCCCGACTCATCCAGTGGGACCTCTGGCTGTTCGGCGGCGACCCGTCCGTCTTCCTGCAGCGGTTCCACTTCGCGCCCGCCACGGAGGTCCTGCAGTACGTCTACACCCTGTTTTATTTCATCCCCCTGAGCCTCGCCATCATTCTCGCGGCGAAGAAGAAGTACCGCACATATGATTTCTACGTGTTCATGACCTGCTACGGATTCTTCCTATCCTACCTCGGGTATTTCCTGGTGCCGGCCATCGGCCCACGGTTCACCCTCCGGGCGGTGTACACGACGGAACTGCAGGGAGTGTGGTTGTACCCCCACCTGGTGGACCTGATCAACTTCCTGGAATCCCTCAACCGGGATTGCTTCCCCTCGGGCCACACGATGATGACGCTGGTGACGCTCCACGCCGCCTGGCGCTTCGAGCGGCGGGTCTTCTGGATCCTGCTTCCGTTCGGTTCCGCCCTCGTGGTGGCGACCGTTTACCTGCGCTACCATTACGGAGTGGACGTCATCGCCGGCATCGCCTGGTACCTGTTTGCCTTCTACACCGCCCCCGCCGCCTACAACATGGCCCTTCGACTCGTCTACGCGCCCCGGAACAACGACGCGCCAGCGAGTGCCCCGGTCGATCCAGGAAACCTCTAATCCCCCCTCATGGCCGAAAGAGAATCCGTTACACCTCTGTATCCTCAATCAGCCTGAATCGGAGGCGCCCCTGGCCTTCCACGTAGAACAGATGGTCTCCCTCCGGGGTGGGTTGGACCTTCTCCAAATGCGCGAGGACATCCCGGTGGATCCAGGCAGTCAGATCCTTGTGCCTGTGCACGGGAAAAACCGCATAGCTCGCGCGATCCGCTTCCGGCTCGCCCAAAAGGCCCGACGGGCCTTTCCAGGCCATTCATCAGTCGGAGATGTTGATGCCCATCTGAATGCGGAATTTCCCCCCGTGCGTTTCCAGGAATTGGAGGAACGATCGGGATGTGATGCGGATCGTTTGCCGGCTCATCGGACCTCCTGGGTGAATTCCGGCGCCCCCAAGCTATTCTTTGACGGCCAGAATAGTCAGGCTGGAGGCGACCCCTTCCAGCTGGTCTCCGGCCTCCCTGGTGACCGGATCGGTGATGCTTCCCTCCGCCGTGTAAGTGACGTCTTTCAGGATTTCCACTTGACGGAATCCTGCCCTTGAAATTGCGTCAAGGTAATCCTTGCGCTGCAAGGCGCCCGCCACGCACCCGGCATAGAGGGCGTCGTTGTTCTTCAACGCAGAGGGCAGTTCGCGGTTGAGCACGATGTCACTCACCACCATGCGGCCGCCGGGCTTGAGCACCCGAAAGACTTCGCGGAACACGGCCGGCTTGTCGGGCGAAAGGTTGATGACGCAGTTGGAGATCACCACGTCAGCCTCGCCGTCCTTCACCGGGAGGTCCTCGATGAAACCCTTGCGGAATTCCACGTTGGCCAGGCCGGAGGCGGCGGCGAACCGGTCGGCGTTGGCCCGGGCCAGGATCAGCATGTCGTCCGTCATGTCGATACCGATCACGCGGCCGTGGGACCCCACTTCCCGCGCGGCGATGAAGACATCCCGCCCGGCGCCGGATCCGAGGTCCACCACCACCTCACCGGGGACGGGCTTGGCATACTCCACCGGATCCCCGCAAGAGAGGCCGAGATCCGCCTGCGGCATGGTCACATCCGCCGGTGCGGCCGTCCCGCCGCAGCAACTCTTCGTGCCGCAGCCGCACCCGGTCTGCTCCCGCGCCACGGTGCCGTAGGCCTGCTGGACCATTTCCCGAATATCCCTTTTCTTCGTCATGGCTCCTCCTTTCGCTTCTTCTGATCAAGAAGATCCCTGCGAGTGCTTCGGCGATCCGGCTCGGAAGCCTCCTTCGGGATCGTGAACTTCCTCTGCGTCTGGGTGTCTCCTGGGTGGAATATCGGCACTTCACCTCATGCTTCGGTGGCGCACCGGAAGTACTTCCCGCGAATCTTGAACGCCACGTTCACCAGGGCGATCATCACCGGCACCTCCACCAGCGGTCCGATCACCGCGGCGAAGGCCTCGCCCGAGTTGATGCCAAATACCGCCACCGCCACGGCGATGGCCAGCTCAAAATTGTTCGATGCCGCCGTGAACGACAAGGTCGTGGATTGACCGTAATCGGCTCCGGCTTTCTTGCTGAGCCAGAACGACACCAGGAACATCACCACGAAGTAGACCAGCAGCGGGATGGCGATCCGCACCACGTCCAGCGGCAGCTTGACGATGAACTCGCCCTTGAGGCTGAACATGACCACGATGGTGAACAGCAGCGCAACCAGGGTGATTGGGCTGATCACCGGCACGAACTTGGCGTGGTACCACTCCTTGCCCTTGAGCTTGACCAGGATCAGCCGGGTGAACAGTCCCGCCAGGAACGGGATGCCGAGGTAGATGAAGACGCTCTCCGCGATCTGGCCGATGGAGATATCCACGACGCTGCCCTTCAGCCCAACCAGCGGCAGCCCGACGGTGATAAACAGGTAGGCATACACCGAGAAAAAAAGCACCTGGAAGATGGAGTTGAACGCCACCAGCCCGGCGGCGTACTCGCGATCTCCCTCGGCCAGGTCGTTCCATACGATGACCATCGCGATGCAGCGGGCCAGGCCGATCAGGATCAAGCCCACCATGTACTCATGCTTGTCGGACAAGAGGGTCACGGCCAATCCGAACATCAGAATCGGGCCGATCACCCAGTTCTGCACCAGGGACAGGCCCAGCACTTTCCAATTCCGGAACACCCGGCCGAGCTCCTCGTAGCGGACCTTGGCCAGGGGCGGGTACATCATCAGGATCAGGCCGATGGCGATGGGAATGTTGGTGGTACCGGAGCTGAACCGGTTCCAGAAGTCCTTGACGCCGGGGTACAGGTACCCCAGGGCCACCCCGGCTCCCATGGCCAGGAAGATCCACAAGGTCAGGTAGCGGTCCAGGAAAGACAAGCGGCGGGAAATGCCATCGGTCATAGGTCGCGCTCCTTCAAGCAGTCGATTCTTTCGTATCGGTCCTTCACGCCTCGTGGAGGGACTCCGGCAGGCTTTCTACAAACCGCCGGATCTCGTCGCGGACCCGCCGGTAGTGGCCCATGGCCTCCTCTTCAGAGGCGGCGCCGCGGGCCAGCGCCGGCGGGTCGTCGAATCCTGCGTGCATCCGCCGGACGCGGCCGGGGAACACCGGGCAGCTTTCCGCCGCGTGGCCGCACACCGTGACCACCCAGTCGAAGGGAACCAGCTGAACCTCCTCGACCGTCTTGGACCGCTGGGTGGAGATGTCCACCCCCACCTCGGCCATGGCCCTGACCGCACGCGGGTCGAGTCCCTTGGCCACCGTGCCCGCGGAGAGGGGCTCCAGGACACTGCCCTTGAGGTGCCGGGCCCAGCCTTCCGCCATCTGGCTGCGGCACGAATTGCCCGTGCACAGGAACAGGATCCTTATTTTTTCCATTTCGGCGCTTCCTCCGGATATTTGGGCCTCAACTTGAATGAACACTGCCCGATCAGCTCATAGTTGGGATCCACCCGGAGCGGCAAGCCTTCCCGCACCCAGTCCACGACGCCTCCAACGATCCAGGCGACATCGGGAAGTCCTTTCTCCACCAAGAAACGGGCGATTTCTTTGCTGCGCAATCCGACGTTGTCGAGCACAATCAGGGGGACACCCTGGGGAACGCCCGCGAAACGGTCCATCAGGACGCTGTTGGGAATCTGGATTGCGTTTGGGATATCCAGAATCCGATAGTTGGTCTCATAGGGTTCCCTGACGTCGAGTAAAACTGCCCCATTTCGGAAAAACTCCAACGCTTCGCGGGGTGAGAGCGCGGCGGCACCATCTGAATTTCCGAATAATCCCGACATGGCAACTCCTTGACTCATGGAGTTGTCGGCCGTCCTGTCGAGCTGGCGGCGATCGCCTCACCTCGACAGGAAACGGTCGATCTCTCCGAAGACACAGATCTCGAACTTCTGCTCGTCGCCTTCCACCAATTCCCAGACTTTGTCCAGCTTGCGGAACTCCCGCATCTCCGTGCCTTCGTACCGGGCGACCACCAGGGTTGGGGAGGACAGATCAAAGTCGGCGGAGAAATGCTTGTGTTCGGGCCCGTCGATGTCCACCACTTTCCACTGCAACTCACCTCTTTCCATTTGTTCCTCGAAGGCTTCATTGACCGTCCGGGCGCTGAGCTGCTCGATCTTCAGGCAGGTCGGGCACCGGAGCTTGCCGTGAAAGTAATACACCACAAAGCGAGTGTTCCCGGAGTTCTTGGTGACGTGCTCCGGCGCCCCCGCAGTCGCAGCCGAGGGTAAAACCGACAGGGCCAGCACGCCCAGCAACATCCCGAGTGTAATCGGGGATTTCATTGCGCCGCTCCTTCCGGGACGATGCCGGCCACCGGCTCCCCTGCGCATCGGGCGCATCCGGATGATCTCTCCGGATGACGCAGGCAACCCAGGAAAGTCGTCACGCACGGGAGGGCCAGGGAGTAATATACCCACGTTCCGCGTTTGGAATCGCTGATGACGCCCGCCTGTCGGAGCACCGAGAGGTGCCGCGACACGGTGGACATGTCGCTCCCGACCAGCTCCTGCAATTCGCAGACACAACGCTCCCCGCAAGCCAGCGCTTCCACCACGGCCAACCGGCTGGGGTGGGCCATGGCCTTGAAGACCATCGCCTCCTTCTTCAATTGTCGCGGATCCGTGGCCATTTCAGCCTCCTTCTCGAGCAATCATGCGGAATAGATCAAATACACACCGCCCAACAGAACCAGGACACCGCAGATCCTTTTCAGGATCAATGTGCCGTGTGACTTTTCGTTCCAGTTCAGGTACCGCTGCACGGCCTCGCTGAAAGTGCCCGCGGCGACGATCACGCCGCAGTGCCCCAAGCCGTAGAACGCCAGCAGCAACCCTCCGAAGAGGGCGTTCGTGGTGGAAATTTTCAGGGTGACGGCCAGCACGGGGGCCATGTAGGCGAATGTGCACGGCCCCAGGGCGACTCCGAAAACCAGGCCCAGGATGAAAGCGGCCAGGAGACCCCGGCGCTTCAGGCCGATGTTCCCCGGTCCGGAGAAAGGCATGGAAATGACATCGAGCAGGTGCAGTCCGACCAGGAAAAACACCGCCGCCACGGCATAGTTGCCCCAGGCGCCGACGTCGCCCATCATCCGGCCCATGGCGGCGGTGGCCGCGCCGAGCAGGCCGATGGTCACCAGGATCCCCAGGCTGAACAGCCCGGCGATACCGAAGGCCCGGCGCAGGGACATCATTCCCTGTTCGCTGATGAAACCCACGATCAGGGGGATGCTGGAGAGATGACAAGGGCTCAGCAGGATGCTCAGCACTCCCCAGACGAATGAGGCGGACAAAGCCACCAGCGCGGAGCCCTCCACGGCATGACTCAGCGTGGTAAATAGCGATTCCATCATCCTTCCCTTTCGCTTCAGCTGTCCGGGGATTGCCCGGATTTGCCGGCATAGGCCGGCGTCAGAACGTGATCCCTTTCTCCTTGAACTTGGCCAGAATGTCTTCCTTGGGATAGAAGCCCACGTGCCGGTAGAATTCCTTGCCGTCCGCATCGTAGAAAATCTGGGTGGGAATGCTCTGGATGCCGAATTTTTCAGCGGCTCCGGGATTTTCCCAGACGTCGATGAACTCCACGTCCATCCTGCCCTTGTAGTCTTTGGCCAGCTCCTCCAGGAGCGGCGCCATCATCTTGCAGGGAATGCACTTCTTGGCGCCGAGGTCCAGCAGCTTCGGCAGTTTATTCTCTGGCGCGGGCGTCGCCGCGGGTGCGAGAGGAGGAACCGTTTCCAGCGCCTGGACTGTTTTCTGGCTGGACTTGTCCGGACTCGCTACCGGTGTCGCCGATGTCCCGGATTTGGGCGGTTCCATCGCCAGAGAGGCATTCCCAGATGGTGTCCGGACGGCCGGATTCTCGGTCGCCATTGCCTGCGGTTGCGCCGTGGTCACACGCGCCTCCGGCTCCGCCGGCCGGTTTTTGGTAGCCAGCACGATTCCCACCACGGCGACCAGCGCCACGGCGATCAGGATTTTCCATATATTGCTCTTCATAAAGCCTCCAGGCAACTCGGGATCGAATCAGCACCGATGTCCAGCCGTCGTGCACGGGCAGCAGGGATTCTCTAGCTTCTCCCGTTCCGCCTCAACCACCCGCCGGACACCGGCTTCGACTGCCGGAGATTGAACTTTCTGGGAGTCGAGCCCGACATCTGCAAGTGTTGAAAGCCGAGAATTCCGGCCTGCTCCAAGCTCTTCCGGGCGCAGTCCAATGGACATCCATCGATCACCAGGATCTTCACGGCCGCCTCGTTGGACTTCGCGATGCCGGGCAGCCGGCCGCCGATGCCAGTCAGGCAGAGCATGATTCCGGCCCCCTCCCAGGTAAACGGACGGGCCGCCTGATCGGCGAGGGCGCCCGCGTCGGCCGCCCCGGCACAGGCAAGTCTCAGCGCGGGAGCGGCATTGCAAGCGCACGAATCGACCATGGCCGACGGCCTCCTCACGCCAGCACTTTTTTTATCTCGTCGATGGGCAGTACCTTCCCCACCGACTTTACCTCACCGTCCACCGCCAGCGCCGGGGTCATCATTACCCCGAACCTCATGATCTCGTTGATCTCGGTCACTTTGACCAGCTCATACTCGAGGCTGAGCGCCTTCGCGGCCGCCTCGGCGTTTTCGGCCAAATGCTTGCACTTCGGGCACCCTGCGCCCAGGATCTGGATCTTCTTCATCATTGTCTCCTTAAGAGGAAAGTACTCCATAGATCATGCCCGTGATCGTGGCCATGACCACGACCAGGGATACAAACACAACCGTCTTTTTTGTTCCCATGACGCTGCGTAGCACCAACATGCTGGGCAGCGACAAGGCAGGTCCAGCCAGCAGAAGAGCCAGGGCCGGTCCTTTGCCCATCCCGCTCCCGATCAGGCCCTGCAGAATGGGCACTTCGGTCAGCGTGGCGAAGTACATGAACGCCCCGGCCAGCGAGGCAAAGAAATTGGCGAACAGCGAATTGCCGCCCACCGCCCAAACCACCCATTCGGACGGGATAAGCCCTTCATGGCCGGGCCGCCCCAGCAGGAAGCCGGCCACCAGCACGCCGCCAAGAAGCAGTGGCAGGATCTGCTTGGCGAAGCTCCAACTCTGGCTGAACCACTCGCCCCCCTCGCCCGTGTCGGTGCTGGTGGCCCAGGACAAGCCGATTACGCCGGCTGCGAAGGCGATCGTGGGCTCGGGCGGGAAAACGGCTGCCAGCGCGGCCGCGGCCACGCCGGTCAGAACCACCTTGAACCAGGCCACCCGAAGCCAAAACACCAGGATGAGGCCGAGCCCCACTGCGCAAAGTCCCGTCAGGATCCACTTGACCGAGTGGACGGCAACCCAGAAACCGGACGACTCCGCCGGTTTGCCCCAATTGGCGAAGATTAGCACGCCCACCATGGCTGCGAAGAAGAGGGCGTTCTGCCACAACGGCCGGCTGACTTCCGGTACGGGCAGATCCGCATGGTTGTTCGCCTTTTCCAGCTCCTCCTTGCGGAAGATGAACTGCATGGCCAAACCCACGATAACCGAGAATGCCACGGCACCCACCGCGCGGGCGATACCGAGTTCCAAGCCCAGGATCCGCGCCGTCAGGATGATGGCCAGCACATTGATGGCCGGCCCCGAATAGAGGAAGGTGGACGCCGGTCCCAGCCCCGCACCCATGCGGTAAATGCCAGCAAAGAGCGGCAGCACCGTGCAGGAGCAGACTGCCAGGATCGTCCCCGAAACCGACGCCACTCCATAAGCCAGCACTTTATTGGCCTTGGCGCCCAGATACTTCATTACGGAGGACTGGCTGATGAACACGCCGATGGCCCCAGCGATGAAAAACGCCGGCACCAGGCACAGCAACACATGCTCCCGGGCGTACCAGCGCACCAAATATAGCGATTCCCAAGCCGCATGCTTCAGTCGAGTCCAATCCTGAAGAGATTCCACCGGCAAGTAGAAGCACGTCAGGAAAGCGGCCGCAACTGCAAGCAGCTTCTTCCACTCCTTTTTCCACTTCATTCAGACACCCCATTATCTTTGCCAAGATCGGATTCGATCATTGCTAATTTGGCTTAATAACAAAATAGAGCCGCCCTGTCAATTCTTTTGTGCTTCAATTCGTCCGCGATCGTCCGGATAACTGGAGCGGTTCCATCCGAGGTCAGCCGATGCAAGTTCCCGGATCCGAACACTCACCCCATCGCGACAGCTGCTGTGGTATCGAAGGAATCCAGATGGTCTGTCCGCCGCCCACTGTGATTATCGGCGGATTTGGCGAACCGCTCCTTCATCCGGAACTCATGAGTATGGTCGCCGGCGTGAAACGGATCAAGGCACGGGTGGAACTGATCACCAACGCGACGCTTCTTGGTGCAGATGCAGCTCGAAAGTTGATCGACACCCGGTTGGACATGCTTTGGGTTTCTCTCGACGGACTCCCCCCGACAGCTACGCCCGCGTGCGCACCGGCGCCGAACTGACCCGGGTGCTGGAAAATGTGAAGAAGTTCCGAGAGCTCGCTGCTGCCGTCTCCAGCTCTTCTCCATCAATTGGCATCGTCTTCGTGGCTACGCGCTTCAACGTCGGCCAACTACCGGAACTTCTCCGCCTGACTGACCGATTGGGCGCGCGGCGCATCCTGGTCAACAACGTCGTCGCCTATTCGCCCGGACTGAAGGGCGACAGTCTGTTTGACCAGTCCCTCCCGGCTGAACTACATGCAGCGGACGGGCGCTGCCGGAAGCTGACCCTGTCCCGGCTGGATCCGGATGGCCTCGCCGCGGAGCTTCTCCGGGGTATCCATCACTCCGGGTGGGTGGTGGAAACCGCCGGCGGAAACACGGCGGCCACCCGGAACCGGTGCCCTTTCGTAGACGCCGGCGCCCTGGCGGTCCGGCATGATGGCCGGGTCAGCCCGTGCCTGCCGCTGCTGCACGACCACACCACCCACCTGCTGACCTCCCGCAGCGATTGGCGCGCCTTCACGGTGGGAAATCTTGAAGAAACACCGCTGGAAGTAATCTGGTCTTCCCCCGCTTATCGATCCTTTCGGCAAAGGGTGCAGGCATTCGATTTCGCTCCCTGCACGGCCTGTGCTGGGTGCGTTTATTCCGCGGATAATCTGGACGATTGTTTCGGGAGCGGCTTCCCGAGCTGCGGAGCGTGCCCCTGGGCTCAAGGATTCATCCTCTGCCCCTGACGGTTTCCCGGATTGAATCTTTAGAGGTACTTGTCGAGCTGCTTTTCGCGCAATTTCTCCACGACCTGACGCACGTCCTGGGCCCGGTCCTTGCGGGTCACCAACACGGCGTCCCCGGTGGCCACCACCACCAGGTCGTCCACTCCCAGGCAGGCCACCAGGGTCCCGTCCCCGCACACGATGTTGCGGCGGGAATCGATCAGCACGGCCCCCTCGCCCACGGAGATGTTCCCGCTGTCCCCCGGCAGGATCTCTTCGAGCGCGTCCCAGCTGCCCACGTCATTCCAGCCGAAATCCCCCCGGATCAGGGAAACCCGCCGGGATTTCTCCATGACCCCGTAGTCGATGGAGATCGCCGGCAGCCGGGCGAACATGGATTCAAAGCCGGGATCGTCGGCGGTGAACCGCCCTCCCGCGCCGGCAAACTCGGCGATCGGGTTGAGCACGTCGGGGACGTACTGGCGCAGCTCGTCCAGGATCAGGTCGGTCCGCCACACGAACATCCCGCTGTTCCAGTAATGATTGCCCTGGTTGAGATATTCCTCGGCCATCGTCCGCGGCGGCTTCTCGATGAAGCGCTCCGCCCGGAGGAACCCCACGCCGTCCACGGTGGTCATGGTCTCGGCGGCATAGATATAGCCGTATCCCGTGTGAGGCTGGGTGGGGATGATCCCGAAGGTGATGAGCAGCTGGGCCCCGGCGGCGCCTTTCATAGCGGTCTCGAGGAGCTTCTGGAAGCGGGTCTCGTTGTGGATGTGATGGTCGGCCGGCAGGACGCACATCACGCTGTCCGGATCCCGGCGCCCCAGCTCCACGGCCGCCAGCGCCACGCAGGCCGACGTGTTCCGGCCCACCGGCTCGTCGATGAAATTCTCCTTGGGGATCTCCGGAAGCATGTCCCGCATGGCGTCCAGGTACGAACGGTTGCACACGACCAGCATGCGTTCCGGAGGGACCAGGGGGCGGACGCGCTCCACCGTCGCCTGGATCAGCGGTTGACCCGACAGCAGCCGGAGCAGCTGTTTCGGCCGGTTCTGCCGGCTCATCGGCCAGAATCGCGTGCCCGATCCCCCTGCCATGATGACAGCATAGTGTTGCATGGTCCCTCGCCTGCCCCGATGTGACTGCTTCTACCCCTGCCTGTCTTCCTATCCCCCGATACTGCCTGTCGTGGTGTCCGCTCCATTATAGGTGATTCCGCGGAAAATGCAACCCTCGGCGAGGCCGGGCCCCGCAGCCGCCAATTCGCTTGAAACGAGAGGGTTTTGAGGATAAAGTGAAGACATCTTTCCCGGGAGTCGCGGCATGAAGAGCGTGCGGATCGGCGTGGTCGGTTTCGGCAAGGTCATCCAGGCCCTCCTGGAGTTGCTCCCCGAAAAGAAGGAATTCCTCATGTCCCGGTATCACCTGGACCTGAAGATCGTCGCCATCTGCGACAGCACCGAGTACATGCTCAATTACGACGGCTTCGATCCGGAAGAGCTGCTGTCCATGAAGCTGGCCAAGAAGGCGACGGGCGATTCCATGGCCGGCTCACCGGCCTCGGAAATCCAGTTTCTCATCGACTCCTACGTCCAGACGGACGTGAACACGATCGTGGAGGCCCTGCCGCCCCAGCGCGACTCGGGCGAACCGGCCCTCAGCTACCTGGCGGGGTTCTTGAGCAAGAAAATCCCCGTGGTCACGGTGGACAAGTCGCCACTGGTCTTCGGCTATCCCCAGTTGCTGGCCTCGGCCCGCAAAGCGAAAGCGGCGTTAAAATTCTCCGGCGCCACCGCCGCCGCGCTCCCCACCTCCGACACCGCGGCTTTCTGCCTGGCCGGAGCCGATCTGGTCGGTTTCGAAGGCATCCTCAACGGGACTACCAACTTCCTGCTCACCGAGATGATCAAGAACAGGTCCTCCATCGCCGACGAGCTGGAATTGGCCGTGGAGATGAAGATCTGCGAGCCGGACCCGTCCTTCGACATCGACGGCTGGGATACGGCGTTCAAGACGCTGATCCTGACCAAGGCATTCCTCGATCCCTACATCGACCTGCGGGACGTTGACGTCCAGGGCATCCGCGACCTGAATTATGCCGACCTGGAACCGGTGCTCGCGGCGGGGAACACGGTCAAGCTGCTGGGCAAAGCCAGCTACGAGGCGGATCGCCTCCGCCTGCGGGTCACTCCTTCCATCATCACTCCCGAGCACCCGTTCTTCTACGTCGACTCCACCTCGAAAGCCATCACGTTCTTCACGGACACCCTGGGGAAGCTGACCATCATCGGCGGCGCTTCGGGGCTCCGGGAGATCGCGGCCACCATCCTCAAGGACATCGTGAATATCCATCGGGATATGAGCGTGGTCTGATTGCGAATTCCGGATTGCGGATTTCGGATGGAGGGTGGGGGAATTCGAAGCCGGATTTCTTCTTGAATCCCCGTCACGGAAGGATTTCGCCTGACCTCGCCAGGGAGCAGGCATTTCCCGGGGTCAGCCGAGGAGCTGCCAGATCCTCCGGAGCGGGACTCGCCGCGTGCGCTGGGTGATCCGGCGCTTGACGCGCATCCGTTCGAGACCGGCCAGCGAACGCCGGTGCCCCCGCCCGAACGATCCCAACGATCCGTGCACGGCGTGCCAGACGAGGCTGCGCAGGAACTCCGCCACCAGGAGAACCCAGGCGGATGCGAAGTACCCGGCGGGGCAGTTCTTGACCAGGAACCAGACCCGGTTGCGGACCAAGAGGAACGTTTTGCCGTTTCCCGGCATGGGAGGGATGGGGGAGATGGGAGAAGCTGAACCTCCCCCCACCCGTGGTGGGATCACTGCCTGCCGGACAGGCCTGCCTGCACTTTTGCCGTCCGGCCCTCCCCACCAGCCGATGCTGCCGCCCTCCCGGTGGAACACCACGAGGCCGGGGAGCAGGCGGCCCCGCTGCCCCCGCAGCAGGCCGCGGAAGAAGAGATCGACGTCCTCATAGTACATGAAGAAATCTTCGTCGAAGGAACCCACCCTGTCGAAGAAGCTCCGGCGGAACACCACGGCCGAACAGGAAGCCGCCACGAGGTCCCATCCTTCGGGAGGAACCTCGCCGGAGACCCGGTCGAAGCATTTCTTGTACGGGCGCAGGCTTCGGGTGATCCCGTCCCCCGCGCTGTCCACCCGGTCCCGGCGGAAGTAGTTCAGGACCAGGGGAGCGGCGAAATCGTACGCGGGATGCGAATCCAAAAAGGCGATGGCGGGACCCATCCAGTCGCGGTCCCACGACGTGTCGTTGTTGACGATGGCGATGTATGTGGCCCGCGCCAGGTGCAGGCCGCGGTTGACGGCGCGGGAGAAGCCTTCGTTGACGGAAAGCTCGAGCCGGCGCACCGCCGGATAGTAGTCCCGGAGCATGGCCACCGATCCGTCCGACGAGCCGTTGTCCACGACGATGATCTCCCGGTCTTCCGCCTCCCCGAGCGAGGCGAGCAGCTCGAACAGGAAGGGGCTGCCGTTCCAGTTCGGAATGATCACACTGAGAGCGGGCACCCGCTCCGGCCTGGGGTCGCTCAACGGCGATGTCCTCCCGGGATCAGTCCTTCCTCCGGCCGATGCCGAAATACCGGAATCCCAGCGACCGGATTTCCTGGGGATTGTAGATGTTCCGTCCATCGAAGATGAGAGGAGACCGCATAGCGGCCTTCATTCGCTCGAAGTCAGGGTTCCGGTACTCGTTCCATTCCGTGACGATCACGAGGGCGTCGGCGCCGGCCAGGGCGTCATAGCTGTTCTGGGCGTACCCAACCGCGTCCCCGAACACGCCCCGTGCCACCTCGCCGGCCACCGGATCGTGGGTGACTACGGCGGCGCCGGCGGCCAGCAGGCGGCGGATCACCTCGATGGACGGCGCCTCGCGCATGTCGTCGGTCTTCGGCTTGAAGGCCAGCCCCCACACCGCAATCGTCTTCCCGTCGAGCTGGTCTCCGAAGTGTGCCAGCACCTTGTCGGCCAAGAGGTTTTTCTGTCGCTGGTTGACTTCTTCCACGGCCTCCAGCACTTTCATCCGGCAGCCGTTCTGCCGGGCGGTCTGGATGATGGCCTTGACGTCCTTGGGGAAGCAGGAACCGCCGTAGCCGGCCCCGGCGAAGAGGAACCGCTTGCCGATCCGCGAGTCCGATCCGATGCCGATGCGGATGGCCTCGATGTCGGCCCCGACCTGCTCGCAGAACAGGGCGAACTCATTCATGAAGCTGATGCGGGTGGCCAGCATGGCGTTGGCTGCATACTTGGTGGTTTCGGCGGAGCGGATGTCCATGATATAGATGGGATTGCCCGTCCGGACGAAGGGGGCATAGAGCGCCTTCATCAGCTCCGCCGTGCGGACGTTGTCGGTGCCGACGATGATTCGTTCCGGCATCATGCTGTCGCTGACGGCGGACCCCTCCTTCAGGAACTCCGGATTGGAAACCACGTCGAACTCCTGCCGGGTGTGCTTGCGGATCATTTCCTGCACCCGGTCGCAAGTGCCGACGGGAACGGTGCTCTTCACCACCACCACCCGATAGCCGTCCATGTTCCGGCCGATGGTCTCGGCCACGCCGAGGACGTGGGCGAGATCCGCCGAACCGTCCTCGCCGGGCGGGGTGCCCACCGCGATGAACAGGCACAGCGAATCGCGGATCGCCGTCACCGCATCGGTGCTGAACCGCAGCCGGCCGCTCTCGAGATTGGCCTTGATCATGGGCTCCAGCTCCGGCTCGTAGATGGGGCTGATGCCTTGGCTGAGGCTCTGAATCTTCTTCTCGTCGATATCGACGCAGATCACCTCATGGCCGGAATCCGCAAAACACGTGCCCGTGACCAGACCGACGTACCCCGTTCCAAAGACCGCGATTTTCATGCCGCCGACCTCCGATTTCCATTTATATCAAAGGATTTTAATATAACAAAACCGCCCCAATTTGAAAAGGATTTGTCGAAGAAGCACCCTGCCTGACGGAATCCGACGCGAAACCATTGTCAATATCTTCCGATAAATATTACATAATTATTTCATCTCTGGAGGCAATATGAAAATCATACGGACCTTGGTCCTCCTCAGCACAATCCTGGTGCTGTTGCTTTGTATGAGCGGCTGTGATTTTACCCAATACGTCGCCCATTATGCCAACGTGGCGGGCTGGACCACACGCATCAACATCCAGAATCCCCATACGGTCGATGTCCAAGTGACCATCGACGCATTCGACAATGCGGGAGTGCTTTCCGGGACCGCCGTCGTGACGATCCCAGCCCGGGGATTCGTCAAGGATTACGTGCAGAATCTCTTCCCTGCGGCCATCCCGGGGACCGGTTCACTGCGAATCACCGCCGCCGAGCCGACTGGGATTCCCAAGGTGTCTTCCATCATCATATTCGACTACAATGGCGGTCCGTCCATGGGGGGATTGCAGTCTTTCGCCCATCCAGCGAAGGTCATCCATATCCCCTGGTTCGAAAACTCCGAAACGTTTCATACGGGCATCGCCGTGCTCAACGTGAACGATTACCCGATCGTGGCGGTCCTGGTGGCTACGACAGCGTCGGGGACGGTTCATTATTCCGACACGTTCCACCTGCAGCCGATGCAACGGATCATTGGCTACCCCACGGATTATTTCCCCGGCGGGCTTCCCGCGGAAACGAACCTCAGTATTCAAGCCAGTGGGAACGTGGCCGCTTTCATCATCCTGCATGATTCCACCTACACCAAAGTGGAGGCGATCAACGGCGTGCCGGAAATCCCCAAGAAAGTGGAATATGGATATCCGGACACATATTCCGATTTGAACAGCCGGCCGAACGAGATGGTCTGCACGCCGGACGGATCCCGCTTGTTCATCCGGACGGAATCCCCCAGCCAGTTCGTCGCCTTCGACATCCCGAATCGCACGGTCACGGGACACATCGACCTATCCGGCTGGGGCGGCCTGGCCATCCATCCGGACGGGCTTTCTCTCTTCATCGGAGACACGTCGTTGGGCAAGGTTCTTTTATTCAATCTGCGAAATGAGACCATGACCGAATTTGTCGACTTCCCCGATCCAAGAAACATCGCCGTATCCAATGACGGGCGATGGCTGGGAGTCGCCGGTACCACGTACTACCGGTTGTACGACTTGAATGGAACCGGTTTCCATGAGGTGGCGACCGGACTGACCCATGTCTACGACTGCGCTTTCACAGGGGATTCGGCCTGTTTCATGGTCGTGGACCACACCGGGCAGAAACTGCACGCCGTCGACGTGAACAGCCACGTGATCACGGAGGTGAGCCTGCCGATCTCCCCCCGCTGCCTGGTTCAACATCCCGGCAACGGGCAGATCTATATCGCGGGGGCGGAAGACAAGCTGATGGAAATCACTTATCCGGGTTTCTCGATCAACTCAACGCTGACGCTCGGCGGGAACGTTTACGCCATGGTTTTCTCCCCCGACGGCCGGATGCTGTATATCCCCTGCCTGACGGACGACATGCTTTGGACATACGATCCTTACTCCATGTTGCTCAGTCCCATGCGGTCGCTCTACGGCGATGTCGTCTGCATCCAAACGACTCCCGAGGGCGACATGCTGTTCTTTGCGCTGAACGATCTCCCCTTCACGCTGCGCTCATGGAGCTATTGACCAGTTTACCGGAAACCGGATTGGAACGCTTCAGGATCCGCCGTCAAGGTTGGAAAGAAGGATCATCCCAGCCGCAAATCCTGAAGCCAGTAGGTTGGAGTCACTCCCCTCCACCGGCGGGTGGGATCGGCACGGTAGAGGCCCGTCCCCACGAGAGCTGAATCGAGACCGAAATGGGACGCCCCGGCGATGTCTGTGGCAGGTTGATCGCCGATCATCACCATATTGCGGGTTCCTGAGCGGCGAAGCGCCTCGGCGAAAATCGCCCGGTACGGCTTGCCCAGGCGCACGAATCGCAGGTCCCGCCGGCCGGGATATCGCAACCGGAGTGCTTCCTCCAGGAAACCGGCGATGCTGCCGGCGGCCAGGCCGAACCGCCGCCCCCCCTTGGGATAGATCCGGTCGGGATTGGGCAGGACCAGGCGCACCGCCGCTCCCTCGTCCAGGCACCGGAACAACAGGGTCAGCGCGGCATCCACGGTCTCCAGGAAGGGGGCGCCGGCCTCATCGCAGACCACTAGCACGTCGGGACGGACGTCCTCGGTCAGCGGTTCCAGGCGACCGCCGGCTTCCGCCACATACCGCCTAGAGCCCTCCGGTCCGACCACCACGCACCGGGAGCCCGCAAGCCCGTTCCGGTGGAAGTATCCATCCAGAAGCGATCCCGAGGTGATGATCCGCTCCGGCGGGATGGCCAACCCCCGCGCGTGGAACCGGCGGGCCGTTTCCCCGACCGAGATGGAGGCGTCGTTCGTCAGGATGAGGTATGGCTTGCCCGTCCGGTTGAGGTGCGCCACCAAGTCCACGGCACCGGGCAGGACCTCGCTGTGGTCAACCAGCACGCCATAGGAATCCAGCAGGAGGACGCTGTAGCGGCGGATCAACGCCCCAACGTTAGCCTGGACGGGAGGCCGTTTCATTCGGGATCCCTTCCCATCAGCATACTCAATTCCCCCGGCTCCCTTCCCTTCCCGGGAAACGGCCAATTCGAGGGTTCAAGGCTCCTGAAGGGAATAAAAAAATCGTAACTCTTGCGAGTTACGATCAAATCGGTATTGGGGAGGGTATCTGTTACTGATGGTGTCATTATACCGGCTTCTTTCTACCAACATGTGACATGCGTCACTAATTTCCATGTTTCCCGGACGAATCTTGAAGAATTTGACATGAAAAGCACAATCTTCGATCATTTCGAAACAATCGCGGGGCCTCGGCCCCATGGGATCATCTCGCCCGGGTGCTCCAACGGTACCAGCCGATCACTCCCCATCCGCACAGGGCTAGCAGGGTTATGACTCCGGTCAGAAAACCGGCCCGAAAAGTCCATGGCTGATAAGTGAACAGGATCCGGTGTTTTCCGGATGGAACCGCCACGGCCCGGCAAATCCCGTTCGCGGGCAGCACCTGGATCCGCGCCCCGTCCACCGATGCCTGCCATCCAGGGTCGTACAGATCCATCAGGAGCAGCCAGCCTCCCGTGGCCACTTGGACGTTTGCTTCGACAGTGAGGGCGTCCAGACGCTCCAGGGTGATGGAAGAACCGGGATTTTCCCCGGTCTCTCCCGAGATTCCCGCCTGAGTTTCCGGCAGGTGCGGTCCGACCAGAGTCGGTTGCTGCCAGCAACCGGTGGGATCCTCGAGGAGGCGGGAGATCGCCTGGTCTGTCGTGCCGGTCCATCCAACGCGCTCGTGGAAGGTCAGCCGGTTCGAGGCCCCAGGCAATTCGCAGACCGACCAGCCGGCCTCTTGCCGAACCATTTTCCCATTCACCGATTCTGGAATCCGCCGGGCCAGGATATAGCGGACCCCGAGCCGTGCCGCCAGCCGAAAATCGTCCACCTTCGCCACCAGGCTGCCAGCCGGACGGGACAGAGCTTCCCGGATCTGCTCCGCGCCGTAGATTCCGGAGAGCCGCTTCAGGCGCCGCCGTTTCAGGGTTCCCGAATCGATCCGGTCCACGGACCCGTCGCCGGGTTCCTCCAGATCGCTCCCCCTTCTCCCATCCCGGTCCAGGAGGGAGGCGATCCGCTCGAATCCGGACAGAGCGCGGGATGGACCGATGCCGATACTGCTGATCCCATAGAACAGATTGGATTCCGGCGGGAAATCCGGGGTGTAAAAGCGGGCGCCGTTTGCGTCGGGCAGCGATTGGACCAATTTGGCCAGATCTTCCCGGCCCGCTTTCAGCCGCTGCAGGGGCTCCGCGCCCACCATGGCCCGGTCTGCCAGATACAGGTCGGCAAACACGAGCCCCAGGAGGGCGCAGAAAGTCAGTTGCCTGCGGCTCTCCCAGTATCTCAGCGCCCCTGCGGCCGCCATGAGGAAGAAGAAGAAGACAGCGTAGTTTCTCAGTTCAAACGATCGCAATCCCAGTGCCCGGAAATACTCGTAGAACACGGCGGCGCCCAGGACTGCGCCGGACGCCATGATGGCGGCAGCCGTGATCAGGGGCCAACGTTTATCACGCCAACGCCAGCCGTCCAGAGCCCGCAGGGCGGGGACCAACAGGCAGAGGTTGAAAATGCCGAACAATTGCGGAAAGTCCAGTCCGCTGAACAGATCCGTGCGGAGGACGGCATTGGCCGCGGCGGCGGGCTGGCGCAGGCAAAGCATCCAGAACAGGGTCATCGCGGCGAAATAGAACGACTTCTCGTGCCAACCGCCCCGGCTGAACAGGTGGGTCAGGGCGAGCAGAAGCACGGCCACGCCGGCGTACAGGACCACTTCGCGGGGCTCCGCCCAGGCCCAGACGTTGCCGGACTGCAGGTCGCCGAAGAAGGAGGGGAGCAGCAGATGCAGCAGGTGGGCGGGCGGACTGAGGAACAGGTTGATCCGCTGGCCGAGCGCCGCGGACTCGCTCCGCCGGAAATATTCCAGGTACTGCAGCCATACCCCGGCGGAGGAGGCCAGCATCCAGGGGATGAAGGTGAGAAATCCGGCCAGGTAGCGGACGCGGGCCCGCCAGGAGCCATCCCACCGCCCGAACCACAGGAAGAACGCCATCACCAGCAGAAGGGTGCCGCCCCAGACCTGCAGCGCTCCGCCCACCAAGGACAGCGTGAGCACCCCGGCGAGGGCGGCTGCCCAGCGGTACCGGCCGGTCTCGATGTACATCAGGGTGGCGGCCAGGGCCCACGGGATGCACATTTCGGAATTGGAAGCGACGTGACCGGCCTGCAGGATGAAGTGCGGCAGGAAGCCGAATGCGACCCCGCCGACGACCGCCGTCGAATGCCCCATCCCCAGGCGCCGGGCGAAAAGGTACATGCCGAGCGCCGCCACCAGGATCTTGAGGTACAGCTCCAGGAAGGAGGCGACCGTCATCGGCAATACGACGTAGAGCCAGCTCAGGGGAAACATGACGGCGGTCTGCGGATTGGCCAAGAACGGTTCGCCCAGGCCGTTGTGCGGGTTCCAGAGCGGGAACACGCCGCCCCGGATGGAATCCCGCAAGAACTGCATCCAGGGCAGGTGCCGGACAGTGGCGTCCCCCGGCGGGCAGAACACCTGCCCCGGTCCGACCAGCGGTGCGACCAGCGCCAGGCAGCCCAGCGAAACGATCAGCAGAAATTGGAGCAACTCGCTGGTTCTCGGGCGCTGCGGCGGGATGGCGGGGGACAAGCGCGTCTCCTTACCTGTGGACGGAATGGCCCTTCATTAGACAATCTTTGCCGCCGGGTGTCAACAATTGGATTGACGGAAATCCCTGACTCCGGTAAGGTGCTGCGAGCATCCGGCGGGCGATGCCCCCGGGACCGGAAAGGGAGATGACCATGCCCGACGCACTGCCCCTGATCACCGGCACGGCCGGCGCCGGATGGACGATGGGCCTGGTGTTCCTGGCGCTCAGCACGCTCTCCTCGGTTGGTTTCGCCGCGATCCTGCGCCACAACGAGAGCCGCGCCGGCAGCCGCCTGGTCCTCCTCGCGTCCAATTACGTCGTGGCGGCGGCGTGCGGCGCCACCTACTGGGCCATCACCGGCGCCAAACCGATCGGAGGGCTGACGCTCGCCTTCGGCTTGCTGGGTGGTTTCTTCTTCGTCTCCACCGCATGGATCATGACCGCCGCCATGGCGCGGGTGGGTATCGGCATCACGGTGGCGGTCACCCGGCTGTCGGTCATCCTGCCGATCGTGGCGTCCATCACGGTCTATTCCGAATACCCCAGCCTCCTCCAGACGGTGGGACTGGCCCTGGCGGGGGCCTCGCTGTATCTCTTCGGCGTCTCGGCGGGCGCCATCCGGGAGGGCGCCCGCCAGCCCCTGAAAAACTGGCTGATCCTGGCGGGCGTGTTTGCCGCCATGGGCTGCGCCAACCTCCTCCTCAAGCTCTTCAGCGAGCACTGTCCCCGTGCCGACAAGCCGGGGTTCCTCACCATGGTGTTCTCCGTCGCCCTGGTCTTCGCCGGCGCGCTGGCCCGGATCCGGAGGGAGAAGGTCGCCGCCGCCGATGTCCGGCTGGGGCTGCTGCTGGGAGTGCCCAACTTCTGCTCCACGATCTTCTTCATTCTGGCCCTGACGGCCATCCCCGGCATCGTCGTGTTCCCGGTCAACGACATCGGAGTGGTCGTCATTTCCACGCTGGTCGGGATGGCGGTCTGGCATGAACGGCTCGATCCCGCCCGGCGCTGGGCCGTGGCGTTGGCCCTCGCCTCGATCGCGCTGATCAACGTCCGCTGAATCCCCTCCGGACGCCCGTGCCCAGTACCCTCTCAAGGGCCGTGACAGATCGCGGAACTTCTGGTAGAATTCCCCCCTTCGGGCGACCGGGCCCTGACCGAATTTTGCAAGGATCGTGACCAGCCGGAATGCTCGCCATCTGCTCCAACTGTGAAAAACCCATCGTGGTGGACGCCCCGGGGTGGAACCACTGCAAGTACTGCCAGCGGACGGTCTGGATTCCCGACCCGATGAATCCCGACGCGGCGCCTCCCCCACCGCCCGCTCCCGCGCCGGTGCCGGAACCGGTCCGCGTTTTCGAGCCACCCTTCCCGGCCGCCACGCCGTCCCCCGCGGAGGGGGCCGCCCTGGAAATCCCGTGGGAGCGGGCCGAGCCGGGGCGATGGACTCACCGGTTCTTCTCCACCCTCGGCGTCGTGCTGTTCCGCAGCCGCCGGACTTTCGCCGATCTGCCCGACACGCCGCGCACTTTCCACCTGATGGCGTACGGCACCCTCGTCATCACAATCGGCCTGTTCACCTATTTCCTGGTCCAGGCGTTTTCCTTCGCCGTCCTGGAAGGGGCCGTCCGTGCCGGGGGTTCCGTCCCCTCCCCCGGCCCCTGGGTGACTGAAATGCTGCAGAGCATGAAAACCGCCAAGATGGACGCCCGCTTCTTCCTTCTTTCCTCCGCGCTTTCCCCGCTGATGGCCTGGATCCTGATCGCCTGCACCCACCAGCTCTTCAACGCCTGGTACTTCCTGCTCACCCGCCGGAAACCGGTGCCCGTGCACCGTCTCCAGCGCCTGGTCTGCTACTCCTACACCCCCTGGCTGTTCATCGCCCTGCCCCTGGTCGGGCTCTTCTGGTTCCTGGTCGTGCAGTACCGGGCGCTGCGGCAGGGCCTGCGGGTGTCCCGGGCCGCAGCCCTGCTGCTGATCACGGTGAACCTGCTGATCATCAATCTGCTGATGCAGTTCTGGATCATGGTCCACGCCGCGCTGCTCGCCTGAGTGGGACGGCCATTCGAAAAATTTGGAACAAAAGATCCCCGCGGATCGTTGAATAACCCATCCTGGCCAAGGAGTCGTGGCATGCACCATCCCGGACCGGCGCGCAGCCCCTGGATTCTGGCGTTGTGGGGCGCCCTCGCCGCCTGGCTCGCCGCCGCGGCGTCGCCCGCGGTGGACTACCGCATCGATGCGCGCCTGGATCCGGACAAGAAGGAGATCTCCGGCCGCGAGGTCCTCACCTGGACCAACTACGCCCCCGACCCGGTCGACCGCCTGATGTTTCACCTGTACATGAACGCCTTCGCCGACAGGAATTCCACTTTTCTGTCGGAGAGCCGGACCTGGTGGGCCCGCGGGTCCAGTTTCAATCCGAAGAGAGCGGGCGGCTGCGACGTCTGGAGCCTGGTCATCGACGGGATGGGAGACTTGTCCCGGTCGGTCCGCTTCGTCCAGCCCGACGACGGCAACCGGACCGACCGGACGGTCATGGAGGTCCCCCTCCCCCGCCCCGTCCAACCTGGGGAGACGCTGGCCATCCGGATCCGCTTCCTCACCCGGCTGCCGGGCCTCGTCGCCCGCGCCGGCTGGACCGGCGACTTTTTCATGGCCGGCCAATGGTTCCCCAAGATCGGCGTCCTGGAACCGCCCGGCTGGCGGGGGGCCACGGCCACCCGCTGGAACTGCCACCAGTATCACAAGGAGAGCGAGTTCTACGCCAACTTCGGATCGTACGACGTCACGCTCACCCTGCCCAGCCGGTTCAAGGTGGGCGCCACCGGCCAGCGCGTCGGCATGACGGTGGATCCCAAGAAGAAGACCACGACCTACCGGTATGTCCAGGCCAACGTGCACGATTTCGCCTGGGCGGCCGATCCCGATTTCGTCGAGGTGACCGAACGGTTTTCGGGCGACCGGGACGTGCCCGAGGCGGAGCGTCGCTACTGGGCGGAAATCCTGGGCTGCCCGCCGCGGGACCTCCGCCTCCCCGACGTGACCATGATCCTGCTGATGAGCCCCGGCCACCGGGACCAGGCCGCGCTCCACGTGCGCACGCTCAAGGAGGCGATCCGCGGCTACGGCATGATGCTGGGGCCGTACCCCTACGAGACGATCACCCTGATCGATCCGCCCCCCGGCGGTGAAGCCTCCGGCGGGATGGAGTACCCCACCCTCTTCACCGCGGGCACCCATTCCATCGTCAAGTTCTGGCCCTTCAACAAGATCCACATTGAAACCGTGGTCACACACGAGTACGGGCACAACTACTGGTACGGGATGGTGGGTTCCAACGAGTTCGAAGAGCCATGGCTGGACGAGGGGCTCAACAGCTTCAGCGAATCGGCTGTCCGCCACTCCCTGGATCCCGGCCGGCGCAGGCACGAATTGACGGCCGCACGCGGGATGGGCAGCTTCCAGGCTTATCGATCCGGATATCTCCTCTCTCTCCCATTGCACGATCCGCTGGACGATTGGTCTTGGCGGTTCTATCCGGGGCAGTACGGCGTGAACACATATGACCGGCCCGTGGTCACCTTGTTGACCCTGCAAAAGCTCATGGGCCGGAAGAAGTTCTACCGCACGCTGCGCGATTTCCATCTCCGGTGGCGTTTCCGGCATCCCGACACGGCGGATTTCGTGGCGGCATTTTCGGCGGCCGGAGGGCCGGCGGCAGCGGCATTCCTGGACCAGGCCGTCCATACCGAGGCGGCGCTGGATTTCGCCGTTGACGAGGTGGACAACAGCGAACCGGCACCGAAGACCGGCGTCATCCGAAGTTCCGTCCAGCTGAGCCGGAAAGGCACCATCCGGATGCCGGTGGACGTCCAGTTCCGGTTCGAGGACGGCCACACGGTCCGGAAGACCTGGCCGGCCGAGACCCGCTGGACCGTCTTCCGGTTCGAGGGGAAGTCTCCGCTCACCGAAGTCATTGTGGACCCCGAAACGCGGATCGCGCTGGACAGCAACCTCGCCAACAACTCGTGGGCGCACTTCCCGCCGCAGGATTACATCGGCCGATGGCGGGCTTTCTTTCAGGCCGGGTTGCAGCACCTGCTGCAGTTGTGCACCCTGCTGTCTTGAAGAGGAGCGCCACCGCATGAACACCAAATCAATCCTTCGCACCACCGGCTCCCTCGCCGCTTTCCTCTACGCCGCGTCCCTCCTGCTCACCTGGCCATCGGCCGGCGTGTTCGGTGGCGCCTTGAACCGCTTCGCCGGCGCCTCCCTGTTCCCCGCCCCCCTGGGCGGCGGCGATATTTTCTTCCTGAGCGAGTTCTGGCCCAACGCCCGGGCCAGCCTGGCGATGGTGTCCTACACCCTACTCCCGCTGGTGGTGGTGTACGTTCTACTACAGATCGTCAGCAGCGCCGGGATCATGGCGGCCTTCTCCCGGCCGGATCCGGACCGGGCCCTCCCCGCCTTCGCCGTCGGCACGGTCCGCCTGGGCCCCCGATTTTTCCTGCTCTTCCTGGTCATGCTGCCGGCGTATGCCCTGAGCGTTTTCATCTTCTGCGTGCCGGGCCTGATCATCAGCGTATTCATCCGGGAAGGGTCCTCGGAGATGGCGCCGATCTACATGGGCATTCTGTTCGCTTTTCTGGGCGGTTGCGGGCTGGCGGCGGGCCAGGTGTACCATTATTCGGCCAAAGCCGCGTTGGCCTGGCGGACGACCCGACTGGTACGGTCCCTGGCCCTGCCCTGGCTGCTCGGGTGGGCCTATTGGCGGCGGATGATCCTCCGCTACCTGGCGGTCATTCTGGGAGGAGGCGCCGTGGCGGCTCTTCTCACCGCCGCGGCCGCCCGCCTGCCGGGTGCCGTCCCGGCGATCCTGCTGCTGCAGCTCGGGGTCTTCGCCCACATCGCCGCCCGGATCCTTCTCCACGGGCTGTTCTCCAGGGAAGTGACCCGGCGCCTCGAGGCGAAGGAAACGGCCCGGGCGGCGGCCATCCCGGCGGCGCCCCTCCCCGAAACGGTCTTCGAGGAACCGCCGACGGAGGGAACCGACTTTCCTGCCGCTCCCGACATCCTATCTTCGAATGAAGGCACGGCGGCGGAGGTCCCGCCTCCCGCCGAACCTTTTCCGGGAACCTGATCCGCCTTCGGGCGTATCAACCGGTGTGGGACGAAGGAATACCGGTTGATGGCGCAGCGATGGCTTCGGGAATGACACAATTGAGCAACGTGACCCAGGCAAACGGCCGGATGCCGCACGACGACAACAGCTTGATGATGCGGGCGCGCAATGGGAGCGAGGACGCTTTCATGGAGCTGGTGTCGCGGTACAAGAACCCGATGGTGGGTTACATCTACCGGCTGACCGGGAACTACGAGACCGCCGTCGACCTGGCCCAGGACCTCTTCGTCAAGGTATTTCAAAACATCCACCGGTACGATCCCGGCCTGAAGTTTTCGACTTGGATCTACAAGATCGCCACCAACCTCGCCATCGACGAGATCCGCCGGCGCAAGCGGCGGCCGGTGGCCGACCTGCCCCCCGACGCCGCCCGGCTTTCCGACAGCCATCCGTCGGACCACGACCCGTACTTCGTCCCCCGCGCCAACCCGGAGCAGCAGGTCCTGGACCGGGAGGTGCAGCGCCACCTCTTCGCCGCGCTGCAGGGCCTCGATCCGGAGAACCGCCAGCTCTTCCTGCTCAAGGAGGTCGAGCAGCTGCCCCTGGAGGAAATCAGCCGCATGACCGGGCTGAAGGTCGGGACCCTGAAATCCCGCCTCTTCCGGATCCGCGGCGAGCTGAAAGAACGTTTGAGCGCGTACCTTCACCGAGGAATGCCCGTATGAACTGCACCGACGTCCAACCCCTCATCGACGATTACGCCGCCGGCGCGCTGGGCGCCGAGTCTGCGCGCGGCGTCCGGGCGCACCTGGCCGGGTGCCCGCGCTGCCGGGAGGCCCTCCGCGAGGAGGAGCTGTTCCGGAAAGCCGTGTCCGGCCTGCCCGCCGTCTCCGCGCCGGACGATTTCGAGGACCGGCTCCGGCAGCGGATCTTACGCGGCGCTCCCGCCGCGTTCCCGGCCCCTCCGGCCAAAAAGGCCGTGCCCTGGATGCGGGCCCTGCTGGTGGCGGCGTCCCTGCTTCTGGCCATCGGCCTGGTCTGGATGTTCCGCCCCGCCGTGACGCCTCCCGACGGCGGGGTCTCCACGGTCGCGGAACGCTCCGGCGCCGTCACGCCGAGTGAGATCGTCATCCCCCTGCCAGCGGCCGCCAAGGATCCCGCCGCCGGCGACCCCGTGCGCTTCGTGACCAAGGAGGTGGGCACGGGCAACGATATGTACGTCGAGATGCCCGCCCGCTACAACGTGAGCGACCTTCGGCAGATGGATTCGTATTACCTGCAGGAGGTCAGCCACTGAGATGAGCCGAACGATGCTCCCCCTCCGGACATTCAGCGCTTCCCTGGTTCTCCTGCTGGCCCTGGCGGCGGAGACCCCGGCCGCCTCCCCCACGCCAGGCCCCGTCCTGCCCGTTGTCCCCGTCCGCATTTCCCGCGTCGTGGCCGGCTTCCCCTGGGCGTTCGACGCCGGTTCCCGGCCGCCGAGCGTCCTCGGCTTGGAGGGCTCCGTACTGGACAGCTCGACCCACCTGACGCTGCGGGAAGACATCGTCCTGCCGGGCGTGATCTGGCGGGATTCCTCCGTGGTCGTGGTGGGCCTCCATTGGCTGTGGTCCAACGATCCGGATGCCCAGATCGACCTTGGCGCCCTGCCCCCCGACGCCGCGCCGATCCCCTATGCCTCGGTCGGCATGGATGAACGAATCGGGCTGATGGTGGCGGAGCCGGCCGATGCCACGCTCCGGCTGCCGCCCGCCAGCCTCCGCCTCCCGGCCGTCACCCAGACCCTGCCGGAGGACAAGCGGCTGGTCTGCACCGCCGGCGGCCCGTCCTTCCGTCTGATCCCGGTCTCACCCGGCGCCGGCCGCACCCTCGTTCCGCCCCCGGGGGCGGACGTCCCGCCGCTGCTGTCGCCCGTGTTCACCGTCCAGGGCCGGTTCGACGGCTTCTGCCTGCCCTTCACGCCGGCCGGGGGCCCCGCCGGCAGCTGGGAGTGGATCCCGGCCGAGGAAGTCTCGAAGCGGATCCAGTTCGTAGCCGCCAATCACGCCAACCTCTCCTCCGGGTACCTGGGGGTGTTCTTCGGCGTGGAGGACCTGGACATGCCGGAGACCACGGTCTACCTGCGGGGCATCGTGCCGGGTTCTCCCGCAGAAACGGGCGGCCTGGAGGCCGGCGACATCCTGTCCCGCATCGACGGCCGGCCCGTCCGCTCCCCCCGGCAGGCGGTGCAGCTGCTGCGCAACCTGGGCCCCGACGACAAGGTGAAAGTCGACCTGGTCCGGGACGGCCAGGTGCAGCGGCGGACGGTCACCCTGGGCAAGCGGATGCCGGATCCCGCCCCGGTCGACGAAATCGTCCGGTTCCAGCTGCCGCGGATCCGCGAGGTCGCCCTGGAGCGGCTCCGCGTCAATCCCATGCCGGCCGTGCCCACCGGGCTGGACGCCAATCCCACCATGGGCATCTTCCTGCGGAACGCCTCGGCGCCGCTCCGGGAGGCCATGGGGTGGAAGGGCACCGAGTGTGCCCTGGTCGCGCTCGTGCTGCCCGGCTTCCCGGCCGCGCTGGCCGGCCTGCAGGCGGGCGACCTGCTGCTGGACATCGACGGGCGGCCGGTGACGCAGGTGTCCGACGTGTCCTCCCTGCTGCGGTCGCGGCAGAAGGGGCAGACCGTTCCGATCCGCTACTTCCGCCAGGGGCGCGTCCGCTCCGCCACCGTCACCCTGCGGTAATTGAACCGCAAAGACGCAAAGAACGCCAAGAAAAGCCTTTATAATAGGCAGGTATGCTTCTCTCTTTTCAAGTAATAGCTGAAAAAAAATCCCCTCTTCGGATTGAGTGACCGTAGAGGAGATTTTGGTTTGGAACCTACAGCAGGATTGCCTTCGCGTCCTTCGCGCCTTGGCGGTTCAATTTTCCGCTTGCGCCTTTGCGGTTCAATTATCAGGTGCCGGCGGAATAGTCGTTGAGGTAGTGGAGTTGCTCCTCGGTCAGGGTGTCGATGTCGATGCCCATGGTTCCCAGCTTGAACCGGGCGATCTCCTGGTCCTGCTCCGCCGGGATATCGTGGACGTCCTTGGACAGTTTCTTCCCTTCCTGGGCCAGCCGGACCATGCTCATGAACTGGTTGGCGAAGCTCATGTCCATGACCTCGGAGGGGTGCCCCTCGGCGGCGGCCAGGTTCACCAGGCGCCCCTTGGCCAGGAGGTAGACCCGCCGGCCGTCGGCCAGGAGGTGCTCCTCGTTGTTGGGCCGGATCTCGGTGATGCTTTTGCTCAGCGTCTCCAGGTCAGGGATGTTCACCTCGCAGTCGTAGTGGCCGGTGTTGCACACGATGGCGCCGTCCTTCATCCGCTCGAAGTGGCGCTTGACGATGACGTCCTTGACGCCGGTGGCGGTGATGAAGATGTCGCCCAGCGCGGCCGCCTCGTCCATGGGCATGACCCGGAAGCCGTCCAGCATGGCCTTGAGGGCCGCGGTCGGCTTGACCTCGGTCACGACGACATTGGCGCCCAGGCCGCGGGCCCGGATGGCGCAGCCCTTGCCGCAGTGCCCGTAGCCGGCCACCACGAAGGTCTTGCCGGCCAGCAGGACGCTGGTGGCCCGCAGGATGCCGTCCAGCGAGGACTGGCCGGTGCCGTAAACGTTGTCGAAGTCCCACTTGGTCTCGGCGTCGTTGACGGCGATGACCGGGTAGAGCAGCTTGCCGGCCCGGCCCATGGCGCGCAGGCGGTGGACGCCGGTGGTGGTCTCCTCGGTGCCGCCGATGATGGTGGAGGCCAGCTCGGGATGCTTGTTGTGGACCGTGAAGATCAGGTCGGCGCCGTCGTCCAGGGTCAGGGTCGGCTTGAACTCCAGGGTCTTGTCGATGCACCAGTAGAACTCCTCCACGTTCATGCCGTGCCAGGCGTAGATGGAGATCCCGTCGGCGGCCAGGGCGGCGGCCACGTCGTCCTGGGTGGAGAGCGGGTTGCAACCGCTCCAGGAAACTTCGGCACCGGCGGCGCGCAGGGTGCCCACCAGCACGGCCGTCTCCTTGGTCACGTGCAGGCAGCCGGCGATGCGCATCCCCTTGAGGGGCATGGATTTGGAATACTTCTCCCGCAGTGCCATCAGCACGGGCATGCGCGACTCGGCCCAGCGGACCTTGAGCTTCCCCTGCTCCGCCAGCCCGATATCCTTGATCTTGTAGTTCACGGTGTTTCCTCCCGTCGAAGTTGAATTGGTAAGGATATCCACTTTCCCCCTGCCGATCAAGCGTAGATTCTCCCCCGCCCTCTTTTCATGCTCGCAATCGAAATCGTGTTCGACGATTGACTTTAGTGATATCGCTCATGACGGCAGATTTTCACACTGAATGATCGATTGTTCTTCATGATCGTGAGCGGCTGTTCCACGAACCTCCCCATCGAGAACGATGATGCAGCGCGCTTTACCATTCCACTCATTGCCGTTGACAAGGGAGCGCGTCACTCTTCATGATTGCCTATTGAATTTACATTCTTGTCGGAGTATTATTTTCAATAATTAGATGCATTCGCTAAGGGCCGTCGGCAAGGGGAGATGACCAGATGAACCTCCCCCATGAATCACAGGCGGGAATCGCGCGTAATCTTCGTTTCTCCTCCCTTCCAGGAAAGGACCGTGGTGGAGGTCTCTTCCCCTCCCCAGAAAAAGGCGCTCCCAGCCCAATAGTAGAAATCGAAGTTTTCTTAAAGAGATAGTCTTCAGGAGGGTTTAAGAATCGCCCGGCAATATCGCGGGACAAAGCGCTCCTGACCGGGTACGGCAAGATCATCGAATTCAATGAGGCGTCCTGCCCGTTTGGAACAGGAGGGGTTATGCGTATCAGGGCACGTCTCTGCCTTTGCCTTCTTTTGTTCGTCCTTCCTCCGACCATCGGCTATGCCCTCGACCAGGCCATCTCCGGGGTCGCCAAGGACAGCGCCGGCGGAGTGATCCCCGGTGTGACGCTCATCCTGACCCACACCGACACCGGCATGTCCCGTCAGGCCTCGACCGACGAAAACGGGAATTACACATTTCAGGACATCCGTCCCGGCCTGTACGAGCTGAAGGCCTCGCTGGAAGGCTTTCAACCCGTCAAGGTGACGGGGATTCGGGTCGAGATCGGAGACAACGAGTCCATTCCCATCACCCTGTCCGTTTCTCAGCTGACCGCCGAGGTGGAGGTCCAGGCCGGGGCGTTGCAGGTGGAGACCACCACCTCGCAGCTGGACGCCGTCATCGACAACCGTCTGATCACCGACCTCCCCCTGAATGGGCGGGACCCTCTGGACCTGGTCTACCTGACGCCGGGCATCGTGGCGGACGTGGCCGGGCCGTCGGCCAACGGGTCCAGAGGCCGCGGCACGAACTACATGTTGGACGGCCTGGACAACAACAACACGGTGACATACGGCTACCGCGCCGTGACCTATGCGGACGCCGTGGCCGAATTCCGGGTGATCACCTCCAACCCATCGGCCGAATACGGGCGGGCGGGCGGTGCGATCGTCGAAGTGATCACCCGGAGCGGCACCAACCGGTTCCACGGCAACGCCTACGAGTTCCACCGGGGAGACGCCCTCGACGCGAAAACATGGAGCGAGAACTACTACGGCCTGGAGAAGGGCGCATACCGCCGCGACCAGTTCGGCGGCAGTTTCGGCGGGCCGATCGTCAAGGACCGGCTCTTTTTCTTTGTAAATACCGAGTTACTCCGAACCAGCCGCGAGGTCACGAGCACGGCCTACGTTCCGCTTCAATCCTACCGGGACACCGTCACCAATCCCGACATCGCCCGGATCTTCCAGACCTACTACCCCCTGCCCAACAACGACTCCGAGGCGCCGGTGCCGGAAGTGGCCGGCAACTACTCCTGGCCCTCCCCCACCTCCGACTACGAGAGCCAGCTGACGGCGAAAGTCGACTACAATCCAACACCGGCCCACATGTTCTCCGTGAGGTACTACTACGACGGTTCCGGTTCCAACGATTCCGAGGTCCTGCCCACGACTGACCTGGGCCGGTTACCCAATTCCGGCCACACCCAGTCCGTGGCCATCGACTGGACCTGGATCCCCTCACCCACTCTCGTCAATAACCTGAAGATCGGGCAGAACCGGGTGGTCTTCGGCTGGCGGCGGTTGGAAACCAACGCGGTCGACCTGCTCTTCTCAGGATGGGCGACTGACTGGAACACTTACTTCACCGACTTCGGCGGCCCGGTGGGCACTGGCGACAGCTGGAGCAATGCGGGAACCTTCGAAGTCAAAGACACCCTGACCTGGAACAAGGACACTCACACTGTCAAGGCCGGGCTGGACATCCGGGCCATGCAGAACAACGGTGAATCCAACTACGGCATTTACCCTGCCATCGGTTTCGACCAGTATTACGGATTTGCTGGCCCCGACACCGCGGCCAACATCGCCGCCGGGACGGCCGACTACACCTACCAGGGTATCTACAGCAACGGCCGCGAGTTCATCCCGGGCCAGGCCGACCACCGCGGCTGGCGGGAGAAGGAGTACGACTTCTTCATCCAGGACGACTGGAAGATCCGGCCTAACTTCACCCTCAACGCCGGGCTGCGATACGAGTGGAAGCCGCCTCCGTACGAGGTGAACAACTACCTTTCCAACATCCCCCCGGATGGCTTGACGAACGGTTACCACCTGCCCAACATGAACAACTTCTTCGACCCCGCCAACTTCATCGACGGCGACTGGACCCTTTACATCGACTCCCTCTATTATGGCGGAACCGGCAACGGCAACTGGCAGGGTACCGGCACCGATATCTACATCACCGGCAACGGCCGGGACGTTTATAAAGCCCCGAAGACAAATTGGGCCCCGCGGCTCGGCTTCTCCTGGGATCCCTTCAGTGATGGCAAAACGGCGGTCCGGGGGGGCTACGGCATCTCCTATGACCGCCTGTTCGACAACCCGCTGACCTGGAACTCCAGTCAGCTCCCGTTCGCTGTCTCCGGTATCTACCCGGCTGTCGAACCCGGCTACAGCGGCATCTGGCCCGACGTGGCCTACTTCGGCCACGGTTCCCCGGTGCCGCCGGTCAATCTCCATCTCCCCCCGAACTCCACGTACGAAACCGTGTGTTACAACTACGACTGGAAACAGCCCTACATCCAGACCTGGAGCGTCTCCATCCAGCGGGAGATCTGGCCGGGCGACATCCTTCACGTCGCCTACGCCGGCAGCGCCGGCGTGCACATGCTGGCGCGCGGCAATCCTAACCAGATGTCCCATCCCACGGCCGAGTTCATCGCCGACCTCGAGGCCATCGGCTTCTCGACCAACTCGGTGCCATGGTTCGTCCCCTACGCCATGGCGCAAAACACCCAGTTCAGCCTGATCCACTTCATAGACACCAGCGCCCACTCCACCTATCATTCGCTGCAGCTGTCCTACAGCCACCGCTATCGCGCCGGACTGCAGTTTGAAGCCAACTACACTTGGTCCAAGGCGCTGGATGACAATTCCGAAGCGGTGCTCGGGGGGAGGGGCTACAGCCAGTTTTACGCGGACTGGTACAACAAGCGGTACGATCGCGGATACGCCTCATTCGACGTCCGCCAGGTCTGCAACGCCGCGGTTATCTATCAATTCCCCCTGGGCCCCGGCCACTGGTGGCTGGGCACGTCGAAGGGCGTCCTGGCGGCGCTGGCGGGAGGGTGGCAGGTCAACACCATCTTCCAGGCGAGCAGCGGGGCCCCACTGGACTACAAGGTGCCTCGCGACACGCTGGGCACGAATCAATCATCTACCACCCGTATGCCGGCGCGCCCGGACGTGGCCTCCTACACGGTGACCACCGATCAGAACCAGGTGGGCCCGACGGCGGCCAACTTCGTCAACTACCGCACCAGCATCAACCTGTTGCACCCCCAGGGGAATTACTACCGCGGTTCCTTCCGGGCCCCCGGCTTCTGGAACATCGACTTCTCCCTGTTCAAGGAATTCCGTCTGCCCTGGTTCAGCGCCGAGGGCGCCAGGCTGCAGTTCCGGGCCGAAGCGTTCAACCTGCTCAACCACACGAACTGGGGCACGCCGAGCCTCACGCTCGGCAGCGCCCAGCTGGGAAAAACCTATTCGGCCCGATTCAACCGGGAGATCCAGCTGGGGGTCAAGTTCATCTTCTGATCCGCCTTCGCCGGATCCGGCGGTCAGAGGGGTTTACAGATTGCTTTGAAATTGCCGAATTTGGGGGCAATGAGAGAACCGATGAAGTAGAGCAAATCGGACCGCTGTATCAAGTGGCCCAGAACGGTGATGGAGGTGATGGATGATCGGCGAGACCATCGGGCACTACCGGATCCTGGACGAGCTGGGCTCGGGCGGGATGGGCGTGGTGTACCAGGCCCGGGACACGCGGCTCAAGCGCACCGTGGCCCTGAAGTTCCTGCCGCCCGAGCTGAGCCGGGACGTGGAGGCTAAGCGGCGCTTTCTGAAGGAAGCGGAGGCCGCCGCGGCCATGGACCACCCCAACATCTGCACGATCTACGAGGTAGGCGAGACCGAGGAGGGCCAGCTCTTCATCGCCATGGCCTGCTACACCGGGGAGACGCTCAAGGACCGGCTGAAGCGGGGTCCACTGACGCCGGCGGAAGCCAGCTGGGTGGCAGTGCAGGCGGCGGCGGGGCTGTCGCACGCTCACGCCCGCGGGATCATCCACCGGGACATCAAGCCGGCCAACCTGATGCTGACGACTGAGGGGGGGGTGAAAATCCTGGACTTCGGGCTGGCCAAGCTGTTGGGAGATACCACCCGGACGCAAGTCGGCGGCACGCTGGGGACGGTGGCGTACATGTCTCCGGAGCAAGCGAGTGGCCGGAAAGTGGACGAGCGCACGGACATCTGGTCCCTGGGTGCGGCCCTATACGAGATGGTGACGGGGGAGGTGCCCTTCGGAGGAACTCATCCCCAGGGAATCATCTATGGGATCCTGAACCACGATCCGGCGGCCCCGTCGAGGATCAATCCTGCAATTCCGGCTGACTTGGAAAGGGTGATCCTGCTGTGCCTGGCGAAAGAACCCGACCAGAGGATCCAAAGCATGGCGGAAGTGGTGTCGGAACTGGGGGAAGCGGGAGTGACGGGATTGGTGGTCACAGGCCGGAAGCCCCGGCGTTTACGCCATTGGCCACGGTATGCCGCCTTCTGGCTGCGCCGACACCGGGTTGCCGTCCTGTTGGCGACGCTGCTGATTGCCGCTGCTGCTGCAATCACCTATTGGCAGTGGTCGAAGACACCGGCTCCGGCGCAACCGGAGAAGCTGCTGCTGGCCGTGCTGCCATTCCAGAACCTGGACAAGCCCGAGAAGGAATACATCGTCGACGGGGTGACAGACCAATTGATCGGGCGATTATCGCAAGTAAACGCTTTGAGGGTGATCTCTCGGGCCAGCGTGATGGAATACAAGAAAACGACGAAGAAGCTCCTGGACATCGCCGATGAACTGGGTGTGGAATACATCCTCCAGGGGAGCATTCGCTGGGGGCAAGAAATCTCGGGAGGCGAACGGATTCGGGTATCAACGACGTTGACCCGGGCGTCTGACGGGACAAACATGTGGTCGGAGCAATACGACGTGCCAGCAGGCGAGATCCTGGCCACGCAGGCGAAGATCGCCGAGAATGTGGCGGTGGCTCTGCAGGTGAAGCTGGTGGAATCGGAACGCAAAGGACTGGCGGCGGTGTCCACCCGGAACGCGGCAGCCTACGAGTGCCTGTTGAAAGGCGATGCCGCGAATGACTACCAATCGGAAGAAAGGCTGAATTACTATAAAGAAGCGGTGCGCCTCGATCCCAACTTCACCGATGCCTATCTCGCGATCTTTTCCTTCTACCTAAACAAACGCCAACCAAATGATTCTTCTGACGTAAGGGAACACCTCATGACTGTGTCTTGGCAAGCTCTGGAAAAGGCTCGGGAATTGGATCCAGACAGTCCTCTATACCACAGAGCGCGGGCGCTCTGGTACGCCTGGTTTAAATCTGATTGGAAGCTGGCAGAAGAAGAATATCTCATCGCGTTGAAAGGGCTGCCAGGAGACTTTGCGATCCTGGCCGGTCTCCGGACTGTGACGCGCTACCAGGGGAAATGGATCGACTCGATGTGTTATGGGGAACAGCTAGCAGATCTCAATCCGCGCTTGGTTACCCCTTTCTCGTCACTTGGCCATTACTATCTCGAGCAACAGCGGTATGGGAATGCCGAGGTTTGCCTTATCAACGCCATGAACTTATATACGCCCAGGGGTGTTTTAGAAATGGCCCACTTCGATCTCGCTGAAATTTCCATCTGGCGGGATCGAGATCCTCAGAAGGCCCTGGAATACCTGAACACCCTGCCATCCAAAGCTCGGGAACGGGTTCAGACAAATCCCCAATACCTTTTTCATCTTTGGTACGCCGGCCAGAATGACCGGATCCTGGAGTTGCTCCCCTCCTTCCGGCAAATCCTCTTAAGGACATCGAATGAACTGATCCTGAACGATGCGTTCCATGGCGATGTCCTCCGGTCGATGGGCCGTTTGGAGGAGTCCAGAAAGGCTTACTCCGAGGCATTGCATTTCATGGATGAAAGTCGGAAGATGAAGCCCGAAGGCCCCCAATACCCCATGTCGTACAGCCTGATTCTGGCCGGAATGGGCCGGAAGGCGGAGGCGATCCGTGAAGCCCGAATCGGAGTGGCCGCCACCCCGCGGGACAAAGGCGTTCCTGACTATCTGCAAAACGTTTACTACCTGGCCGCCGTTTATGCCACGGTCGGAGAATCCGATCTCGCCATGGACCAGCTGGAGATTGTTCTGAATGAACCTTGGGGTTACAACATCAACAAGATCCGGGTCACTCCAACCTTTAAATCGCTGTTGGGGCTCTCTCGCTTTCAGGAGCTGGGAAAAAAGTACCCGCCGGACAAGCCGTATGGGGGAATTCCCTCCCCTCCTGTGTATCTCGCCCCATAGCTGCCTTCTTAGCGATGAGCATTGCTCTTTGAGGTTTCGATTCGCCCCGGAAGAACGGACGTCCAGTCGGCCATTGCACGGCAAGAACCGTTGCAGTATGATTAAATCAATATTGGTAACGCGTTCAAGCAGACAGGATCCTGGTTCTCTCACCTTCACGGGGCTGTAGCTTTTCACCAGCTGGAGTCGCCATGGCTGGCAGAAATTCGAAACATGGATTCCGTTTGCGGGCACGGGGGGGCGGAGACCCACAGGAGTTCGTCCTCCGCCGGGGGGAGAACCAGGTAGGCTCCACTCCAGGCAGCGAGGTCACCATCCGGGAGTCGGGCGTTTCCCGCCGCCACGCGCTCCTCCGCTGGGTAAACGACCGTGTGGTCGTGGAAGACCTCGGCAGCCGAAACGGCACTTTTGTAAATGGATGCCCCATTACCTCCTCCGCTTTGCGACCCGGCGATGTCGTGTCCTTCGGAGCAGTCGAGTTGGTATTCGAGACCGCCGACGCCACGGAGGCGGATGTCGCCCTGCCCTGCCCCGCGGTCACTTCTCCTGCGGCAACCTCGCCCGAAGATGCTATTGGTGTCGGAAAGACCACCGAGCTGTCTCTCGAATCGGTGCCGAGCCGGTGGCTGGGCGTGCTGGCGGATTGTGCGCAGCTCGTCCTGGAATATCCGGACTCCGGCACACATGCCGTCCTGGAGACCACGGTCACGGGGACTGGGGCGCAGGGCGCCGCTCTGGTCGAATGGCGGATGCGGGAAGACCTGAATGTGCTCGAAGTCGCCGGTGCCTTCGAGTCGCTCGATGTCTTCTCCCGTGTGCAAACGCACCTCGCCACCCCCCAGTTGGTGGCTTCTGACGCGGGATCAGTCACCAACGTCGATCTTCTGCCTGGGAATCCCTTGCTGGCGATGGTTGCGGCCAGGGCAAATTCCACCACCATTCGGGCCCTGGTCCTGTCGGGTGATTTCCCGCACCGACCCGCCTGTGCCGAATTGTTGAAAGCGCTCTTCCGGGTAATCGGGTACAAGCCGCCCCGGGCGACTGCCTCTTCAAACAGCCGAACTTCCAAACACCCGCCGGAGCTGATTCAGCCGCCCGGGTTCATAGCCGGGCACTCGGCGGCCTGCCTTGAGATCCAACGCCAGCTCCGCCACTTGCTCCACGGCAACCTGCCGGTCCTCCTCACGGGCGAAACTGGCGTGGGGAAAGAGCAGATCGCCCAACTCCTTCATGCGTCATCCGACCGGTGCCACGGTCCGTTCGTAGCAGTGAACTGCGCCGCCATCCCCTCCGAGCTGATGGAAGCGGAACTGTTCGGCATTGAGAAGGGCGTAGCCACCGGGGTGAGCCGGCGGGAGGGTAAGTTCCGGCTGGCCCACGGCGGGATGATCTTCCTGGACGAAATCGGCGACATGCCGGCCCACCTCCAATCCAAGGTCCTGCGCGCGCTGCAGGACCAGATGATCTGGCCGGTGGGGGGGCGCCAGGCAATCCCCGTGGATGTGCGGGTCATCTCTTCCACCAACCGGGATCTGGCGCAAAGCATGCGGGACGGTGTGTTCCGCCCCGACCTCTATTACCGGATCGCCGGATATGTGCTGCGCATCCCGCCGTTGCGGGAGCGAAAAGAAGACATCCCCCTATTGACTGAGCAATTCATGGAGCGGTTCGCCAGACAGGCCGGAAAGGACGTCCGGGGACTTTCCGCCAAAGCGCTGGAGGCACTTTGCAAAGCGCAATGGCCCGGCAACATCCGGGAATTGGAGAATGAGGTCCGCCGATTGGTGTATGTGTGCCCGGACGGCCAGCCCATCACTTCGTCTATGATCTCACCCGCGGTGATCGCCGCATGCGCCCCACCGTCTGCCCAAACTGCCGAAGCGGCTTCACCGGGCCTGGTCGGAGAGGTCGAGGAAACCGAGCGGCGTATCATAACGGCTGCCTTGGCCGAGTCTCGTTGGAACCGGAGCCGGGCGGCCAAGATCCTGGGCATCTCCCGCAACGGGCTGGCCCTCAGGATGAAACGGCTGGGAATGTTGGACAGCCCGCCTCCGGCGGGAGGCGCTCTCCCAGTCTGACCGGGCGTCTTCATCGTCCCCGGACAGGAAGACTCGAAATCCCGCTCTGCCCTCAAGATGTGCAGTGTGCCCACGAATCGTGCAGGCCTCCACTTCCCCTGACTTCTCCCTACGTACCCTTATCTCTTGTAACACCATGAAATCAATGAGGATGACGAATTGGGCTACCAGAGGCCCGCTTTGGCATGGGATTCGCGGTTCTAAAGGCATGCGATCGCCTGACGAGGCGTGATCAATCCAGTCGAATCGGTTAGGGGATGTTCCGATGAACCTCGGAGAAATTCAGCCGCGTTTCCGCTCTCCCGCCACTCAGTAGCAAAGCTTTTGCCTGATATTCAGTGGGAAAGGAGGAGATTATGAGAACTCTCAAGATTTGCTTGAGCGTCGCCTTGTGCGTGGCGCTCCTCGGCCTCGGCCCGCTGGCTGCTCCCGGCAAGCCCCAGCCGCCGCCGCCGCCGACCGACCCGGCCATTGTGTACACGTCCGGCGCCGATCTCTGGGTGATGGACGCCTCCGGTGCCAACTCCACGCGCCTGTTGAGGGGGATTGGCGGTGTCAGCCATGACCGTTGTTCCTGGGCTGCGGATGGATGCCGGATCGTCTTCACCAGCAACATGAACAATACCAACGGGATGTATTGCATCAACAAGGACGGTTCGGGCCTCCGCTGGATTTCTCAGCTGAACAGTTACGTCGGCAACGACGGCCCCGCCTGGTCCAATCCCAACGCCGACACCGGCACCGAATGGATCGCCTTCTCCGACTTCGATCTGGTCTACGATCACAATCTCTTCCTGATGCTCCCGGACGGATCGAACCGGGTGCAGCTGTCCGAGCCCGGTCATACCGAGTGGTATCCGTCCTGGGCCCCGGATGGCCAGCGGCTGGCCGCCCAAACATTCGTGGAATATCCAAATTACGTCTTCTACAGGGACATTCTCATTTACGAGCTGGCATTCGCCGGGGACCCGGTCACCGGCTACACCGTGACCGTGCTTTCCAAGACAAATTTCACCGAGGGCACGATCCTGTCCGGGATGGTCCTCTATTCCGACTGGGCCCATCACGGAGACAGCCTGGCAGTCGTCACCCGGCTCAACTGTGCCGGGGTGGACACCGGGGTTTACGGCAACATCTACCGGATCGACCTGGTCCAGGATGGGCCGCCGGTGTTCACGTGCATTCTGGATAAGGACGCGCAGGGGGTGGGATCGAGCATGCTCAGCTGGTCGGAGGACGACCAGTGGATCGTTTTCGTGGGCAGCCGGCGTGACAGCCAAGGCAGAATCGTGGAAATGGGGATGTACAAAATGCCCGCGGACGGTTCCAGTCCCCCGCAATTCATCCAGACCGGAGGAAAGTACAACCCGAGCGATCCCGACTGGCGCACGGTCAAGTGCGGGCAGTAGGTCATCCGGTCCGGCGGAGAGTTCACCACCGGGCTAGCAACGATTGATGTTCTGAATGCTCGTAACGGACGGATTATGATTCCTGGTAGGCCGGGACGAGCACTCTGCCCCGTAAAGCATTTTTGAATCAACCTTTATGGGAAGTCGCCTCTTACTTGAACCTCAAAAAGAAAGGAAGAGATTATGAAAAAACTGAAGATTTTTTTGAGCGTTGCCTTGTGCGCAGCGCTCCTCGGCCTCGGTCCGCTGGCCGCTCCCGGCAAGCCGAAACCGCCCCCGCCCCCGCCCCCGCCGCCCGACCCGGCCATCGTGTACATGGCGGAGTACAACTACGGCCACTATGACCTCATGGTGATGAACGAGGATGGCACCAACCCGACGATCGTGCTGGCCGGGGCCAGCCAGGTCGGCCAGAGCCAGCCGTCCTGGGCGCCCGACGGCTGCCGCATCGTCTTCGCCAGCAACATGAACCAGACCGTCGGACTGTACTCCATCAACAAGGACGGTTCAGGCCTGAGCTGGATCACGGCCCTCAACAGCACCAACAGCGGCTTCCTGAGCCGGACGTTAAGTCCCGTCTGGTCCCTGCCCAACGCCACCGACGGCACCGAGTGGATTGCCTTCTGCGACATCGTGGCGCCGGATCAGTACGAACTGTTCGTGATCCTGCCGGACGGCCAAAATCTGATCCAGCTGACCGACACGCCGGGCCGAACCGAATTCTGTCCGACCTGGGCCCCGGACGGGCTGCGGCTGGCCGCCATGTCGCTAACCATTAATCCCGATGATCCTCTTGATGCGATGTACGACATCCTGCTGTTCGATCTGGAATACCTTTTCGACCCGCTGGAAGGCTACAGCGTGACGGTGGCCACCGAGACCAACCTGACGGCGGGCACCCTCCTCTCCGGGAAGGCCATGGGCCCGGCTTGGGCCAAGAGGCGGGACAGCTTGGCGGTGTTCGAGGCCGGAGTCGGCAGCATTTACCGGATCGACCTGAATCCGGCCGGCCCGCCGACAATCACCCGGATCTTGGATCGGGCGGCGACCGGTATCTTCGCCGGCGATCTCAGTTGGTCTGCAAACGACCTGTGGATCGTGTTCGAAGGCAACCGGCGGAACAGCCGCGGAAAAGTCGTGGAAGAAGGTATCTACAAGATGCCGTCGGACGGATCTGCCGCACCGACGCTCATCGCCACGCCGGGCAGCGCTTTTGGGTTGCACCAGCCCGACTGGCGGCGGGTCCGCTGTGGAGAATAGTTGGCAAGGAATACCTGCCGGGACACTTGAGGGCTGGAGGGATCGCATCACGGCTCGATAACAACGCCAGATATGGGGATTCATTTGACGGAGATAGACGACCTGGCGTCGGGCGGAGGCGGGGCAAACCGCATCCACACCCAGGCCAGTGACTAGAGCAGCGGCGAAATAAACTAAGACATCCAGCTCGGCGCAGTCGAGGACGAAAATCTCCATGCCGTGCTGGATGGCGGTTCCATCATCATCCACAAGGAATGAGAGCGGTGACGGGTGGACGGCGATTCCCGCAAGCCTCCACCACCGGCATCGAGTGCGATGAGATCTGGGAACTGTAGGCCAATTCCTGGTTTCCATTCGTACCCGCGCGTTGCGGATAGACCGGATACCGGTGGCGTGGAAATCGCGCCGATCGAGATACTAGTCGCAATTAATTCAGGGAATTTCAACCAGAGGCGCGAAGCCTGCGGACAGATTTCAGAACCCTTCTCTCCCCTGATCGACGCCATCCAAATTGTTCCTTCACCGGAATGCAACCTTCTTCCGGCAGGGGATTCCCAAGAATTTCCAGATTGTAAAAAATGTTCTACAATCCAAAATAATGTACGCACTGCTGAGGGTTTCTTTTCCCGAACATGAACATGCCCAATTATCATGTTGTAAAGAAAGGGTATCGTCAGTCCGCCAGTTAAGCTCCTTGCGCTGGCAAAAAAGTTGCTTACATTCCCGTTAGATCATCACGCCCAACGACCACAATCCAACAGTTGCTAGGAGGTTTTATGAACCGCTGGATCAAGCGCAGCAGCGCGCTCGTGATGGTCGTCCTCTTGTCGGCCTGGCTCTGGGGGGCCGGCGAGTCGATCGAGGGCCTCGTCAAGGACAACACCGGCGGCGTGATCCCCGGTGTGACGGTGGTTCTCACCAGCACCGACACCGGCGCTTCCCGCCAGGTGCTGTCCGACGACGGAGGCAATTATGTGTTCACCAACATCAAGCCAGGCAACTACACCATTAAGGCCGAGTTGGAGGGCTTCCAGCCGGTCAAGATCGAGGGCATCAAGCTCGATGTCGGCGGCAAGTTGTCCTACCCCATCACCATGAGCGTGTCGCAGGTGACCACGGAAGTGGTGGTGCAAGCCGAGGTGGACCAGGTGGAGACCACCACCTCCGCCCTGGACACGGTCATCGACGAGAAGCGGATCCTAGACTTGCCACTTAATGGCCGCAATCCGCTCAGTCTGGTCTACCTGACGCCGGGTGTTTCCAACGGTCTGACCGGCGGCCCGTCCGCCAATGGCTCCCGCGATCGGGGCACCAACTATCAGCTGGACGGCCTGGACAACAACGACACCGCCGTCAGTGGCAACATCGTTTCCACCAACGTGGATGCCACCTCCGAATTCCGCGTCATCACATCGAATCCGTCGGCCGAGTACGGCCGGGCCGGCGGCGCCATCATTGACATGGTGACGAAGAGCGGCACCAACGAATTCCACGGCAATGCCTACATCTTCAACCGCTCGGAAAACCTGGACGCGGCGACCTACAACGAGAACATCAACGACCTGAAAAAGGGCGATTACAAGCGGAACCAGTTCGGCGGTTCCATCGGCGGCCCCATCGTCAAGGATAAGGTTTTCTTCTTCTTCAACACGGAAATCTACCGGATGCGGAATTTCGCCAGCCAGCAGGCGAGGACGCCGACCCAGGAGTATCGAGACACCATCACCAACCCCTTCATTGCGCAGCTCTTCCAGCAGTACTACCCCCTGCCCAACACGGACATCTCGAGCAGGCCCGGCGTGAACGGAGTTCATGCTTTTGGTTCCAAGGAAATTTCGAATGCCGAACAGTACACCTTCAAGGTGGACTACAACATGAGCGAGGCGCACGCGTTCTCGGCACGGTATTTCTACAATCCCAGCGACGGTGCGGATCCTTGGAATTTGCCGACCACATCCTACGGCGCGTGGACCTATGGCGGCCGCACCCAGGCCATCGCCCTGGACTGGACCTGGATCATTTCCCCCACGCTGGTGAACAACTTCAAGCTCGGTTACAACCGCCTGACCTACGGCTATTATCTCGATCCCGGCGAGTATGACCTGGGCTTCAACGGCTACTACGAATCGGGCGTGTTCACCGACTGGGGCAACTGGGGTTACGATGACCAGGTTCGCCACACCTCCACGTGGGAATACAAGGACACGTTCTCCTGGAACACGGGCAGCCACAGCTTAAGGTTCGGCCTGGACTTCCGCTTCATCGCCGACAACGGATTCACCAATTTCGGCCTCACCCCGGCGCTGTTCTTCGAAAACGTCTATGGAAACATCGACGACGATCCCGCGGTGAACATCGCCCAGGGCCAGACCGGCTATTTCAACCAGAGCATTTACGGCAACGGCACGCAATTCTTCCCCGGCCAGGGAGACCTTCGCGGCTGGCGCTCACGCGAGTACGACTTCTTCATCCAGGACGACTGGAAGATCCTACCGAACCTGACCGTCAACCTGGGCCTGCGCTACGAGTGGAAGCCGGCCCCTTACGAGGTGAACAACCTCCTGTCCAACCTTCCCGAGGACTGGGGAGCGAACGGCTACCACGTGCCCAACATGAACAATTTCTTCGATCCCAATAACTTCACCGACGGCGACTGGCAAGGCATGTACTACTGGTGGTATTATGGCACTCCTGAAAACGGCAACTGGCAGGGCACCGGCACCACCATCTTCCAGACCAGCGACGACCAGCCGCTGTTCAAGGCCCCGAAGTGGAACTTCGCGCCCCGCATCGGCTTCTCCTGGGATCCCTTCAACGACGGCAAGACGGCGGTCCGCGGCGGTTACGGCATGTCCTTCGACCGGTTGTTTGACAACCTGCTGAGCTGGAACACCGCCGGACAGCCCTTCGGTTACAGCACCCTGGAGCCCACCACCATTCCAGGCTACGACGGCGTCCTGCCCAACGGCGCCGCCTACCTCGGCAACGGCGTCCCGGTCCCGCCGGTCCAGTACCATTTCGCGCCGGCGGCCTGGCAAGACATGACCTGGTACAACTACAACTGGAACAACGCCATGATCATGACCTGGAGCTTCGGCGTCCAGCGGGAAATCCTGCCCGGTCACATCCTGTCCGTGACCTATGCCGGTTCGGCAGGCCAGCATCTGCTCGCCCGGAACAACCCCAACGCCATGTACAATCCCACCCCGGAGTTCATCGCCGACTTGGCGGCGAACGGATTCTCCACGGCCTCCGTGCCGGGCTGGGTCCGTTACACCATGGTGCAGAACTCCCAGTTCTACATCCCCTACGTCACTTACATCGACAACTACGCCCACTCCAACTACAACGGCATGCTGGTTTCCTTCAACCGCCGGTTCCAGGCGGGACTGCAAGCGACGTTCAACTACACCTGGTCCAAGGCGTTCGACAACGCCTCCGAGACGATTTACGCCCGGGGCGGTTCCGCCATTTCGATGTCCAACCCCTGGCAGCCGGGGGCCGACCGCGGTTACTCCGGCTACGACGTCCGCCACAACTTCAACTGCAACGTGATCTACGAGCTGCCCTTCGGCCCCGGCAAGTGGCTCGGGGGGGACACCACCGGCTGGGTGGCCGGCCTGATCCAGGGCTGGCAGGTCAACGCCATCGTCTACGCCAATTCCGGCTATCCCTTGGACTTCAGGGTCGCCCGTGATACCCTGGGCACCGGCCAGACCAGCAGCACCCGCGGCTGCGCCCGTCCGTGGCTGGCCTCTACCACCGTCACGACCGGCCCGTATGCCGACAGCAGCGGCCAAGTGGTCGGCCCGACCGCCGCCAACTTCCTTTTCTCCCGGGCTGACATCAACCTGTACAATCCGACCGGCGACTACTACCGCGGCTTCTTCCGCGGCCCGGGCTACTTCGATGTCGACTTTTCCCTGTTCAAGAACATCAGCCTGCCCTGGTTCGGCGGGGAGAAGTCCCAGCTGCAGGTCCGCGCCGAGGCCTTCAACCTGTTCAACCACAGCAACTACACCATCGGGAGTCGGATTATGGCCGACCCCGACTTTGGTGTCACTTATTACACCAACGCCAACCGGCAGGTCCAGCTCGCGATGAAGTTCATCTTCTAGCCGGCGCTTTTCGGTCTTGGAGGGCCTTCGAGGGAAGGCCCTCCGCTTATGCGCCTGAGCGATCTCATCCGATACGATTTTTTCCACCGGCGCCGGAGAAACGGCGCCTCTCTTCCTCCATCCTCGGCCATCCAATCCCCTGAACTTCCAGTCGCCCGCCGGAGTCTCCCCGTCCAGAAAGTCTCTCCAGACGCCCCCATCGAGGTGAGGGCCTCCCCCGGAGACCTTGAGGGAGAAGGCCTGGATTTGAATTTCCAGGTGTATAATGAGTGCAAATCTACGATACGAATCCGGCTGACGATTCAGGCGCAATCCAGGGGGACCATGATCGGGCGGACCGTATCCCATTACCGGATCGTCGGGCGGCTCGGGGCGGGCGGTATGGGTGAGGTGTACCAGGCCGAGGACACCCGGCTCAAGCGGACGGTGGCCCTGAAGTTCCTGCCTCCCGAAATGACCCGGGACGAGGAGGCGAAGCGGCGCTTCCAACAGGAGGCCGAGGCGGCCGCCGCCCTGGACCACCCCCACATCTGCACCATCTACGAGGTCGGGGAGACCGAGGAGGGCCACCTCTTCATCGCCATGGCCTGCTACCCGGGCGAGACGCTGAAGGCGCGGCTGGAGAAGGGCCCGCTGCCGGCCGCCGAGGCCGCCTGGCTCGCGGCGCAGGCGGCGGCGGGGCTGGCCCACGCCCATGCGAAAGGGATCGTCCACCGGGACGTGAAGCCGGCCAACCTGATGCTGACGGCCGACGGCGGGGTGAAGGTGCTGGACTTCGGGCTGGCCAAGCTGGTGGGGCAGACGACGCGGACGAAGGACGGGAGCACGCTGGGGACGGTGGCGTACATGTCGCCGGAGCAGGCCGGCGGGGCGAAGGTGGACGCGCGGACCGACGTGTGGTCGCTGGGGGCAGTGCTGTACGAGATGGCGACGGGGCGGGTGCCGTTCGAGGGGGACTACTCGCAGGCGGTGATCTACGGGATCCTGAACCACGATCCGGTGGCCCCGAGCAAGATCAAGCCGGACCTGCCGCCCGAGCTGGAGCGGGTGATCCTGCTGTGCCTGGCCAAAGATCCGGACCAGCGGATCCAGACCATGGCGGAGCTGGCCGCCGAACTGGGCGAGGCGGGGGTGACCGGCCCGATGCCGACGGGTTTGAAGACGCGGCGAAGCGGCCGCCGGCACCGGCAGGCCAAGTCCTGGCTGAACCGGCACTGGCGGGTTGTGTCACTGGTTCTCTTACTGATTGCCATCACCGGCGGGATCGCATACTGGCAGTGGCAAACTCGAGAATCGGGGCCGCCCACCCCGTCGGGCCCGGTGCGGCTGACGCTGGCGGTGCTGCCGTTCGAGAACCTGGGGAGTCCGGACAAGAGGCCCATCGTCGAAGGGTTGACAGAGCAGGTCATCAGCCGGCTGGCGCAGGTGTACGGGTTGAAGGTGTCCGCCCGAACCGACGTGGCGGAGTACGAGGGGACGAAGAAGAAGGTCCGGCAGATCGCGGCGGAGCTGGGGGTGGATTATCTCCTCGAGGGCTCGGTGCGATGGCAAACCGCCGCGCCGGCAACGGAGCAACTCCGGGTGACGGCGCAACTGATCCAGGCATCCGACGGGACGACGCTGTGGACGGACCAGTACGACGAGACGGCCGCGGACATCCTGGGGAAGCAGTCGCTGATCGCGGAGAAGGTGGCGGTGGCAATGCGGGAGAAGCTGGTGGACGGGGAACGGAAGGATATGGCGGCAACATCCACTCGAAATGTCGCTGCATACGAGTGCTATCTAAAAGCTTTTGGGGAAGCTGAGAAACTGGATGATGCACTGCAGCTGTGCGAGCGAGCCACTGCGTTGGATCCCATCTTTACCGAAGCCTGGCTGGGCCGGTTCCACTTTCATCTGGAAAAATACCGTTCGGGCGAGGATTGCAGCGAGCAACGGGTGAAGCTGGCTTGGGAATCGCTGGAAAAGGCGCGGGAGCTGGAGCCGGATCACCCGAGCTACCACGTGCATCTTGCCCGGTGGTATGCCACGGTCAAGAACGACTACCGTCTGGCCGAGGAGGAATGCCTTTCCGCCGACCGTGGACGGCCGGGGGATCGGGAGATCATGTTCTATCTTCGAAGTTATGCCTGGAGTCAGGAGAAATATGGTGCGGCAGTGCGGTATGCGGAACGCACCACCGAACTCCATCCGAACCAGTGGTGGGCTTGGGCAAATCTGGGGCAGAGATATCGCGACTGCCAGCGGTACGCCGACGCCGAGCGGGCGCTGAAGCGGGCCATGGCCTTGGACCCTGAGTCCAAAGAACTATTTCCATACAGGCTGATGGCAAGGGTGATTGTCATGCGCGATGGAGACCCGGTGAAAGCCTTGAATTACCTGGACAGCCTGTCGCCTGTCCTTCGGCAGAAGGAGCAGAAACAATACAATTATTACATTTATCTCAAATGGGCCGGTCAGCATGAGCGGGTGCTGGAATTTGCCCGCTCGCTTCCTGAGATAATCCAGGAAGACAAGAATGGGATACGCTTGAAAGCCACATTCATGGGGCAGATCTTGACCGAAATGGGCCGCCCGGAGGAGGCGTTGGCGGCGTACAGCGAAGCGCTCCACCAATTGGACAGACTGGCGGAGGATCGGAAAGGGAGGTGCCAGGAGGAGCGCCTGCTGGCCGAGCGTCGGGACATCGTGTGCGGCTTGGGCCGGAAGGAGGAGGCGATCCATTTGGCCCGTGAGTTGGTTGAAATGGTCTCGAGGGAGAAGGACCGGTGGGGCCACTTCTATCATGTGTTGAATTTGGCGTGGGTTTACGCTCGGTTTGGGGAATACGGACCGGCTCTGGATCAGTTGGAGTACTATTTCAGCCAACCCGTGCCAAATGATAATTTTAATGAGGTCAAATTAGAGCCGGTTTATAAACCGCTCCTCTCGCTTCCCCGCTTCAAGGCCCTGGAGAAGAAGTACCCGCCGGACAAGCCGTACACGGGACCGTGATCGCAACCCTTTTCATCTCGTCGATGCGTGACGGAAACGGCGAACAGGCGGTGGGGCGAAACGGCGAGACCGCATCGTACCCCGCGTCGCCCTCGAAGCGGGAGGATAAACCGGCATAGCGGCAACAGGCGATGCAGCCGGCAAGGTGTCAGTACCGGGAGCGTCAGCGACCGGCGCGGGATGTCACTCAACCATCTGTTTCCCTTGAAGATACAGTCCGTCGCTTCCGGCTGAGTCAAGTTGCCCGCCGGTGGCTGACGCCTACCGGTACTGACCGCTTGCCGACGCCCAAAGTCCGGGTCAATCGTCCTAGTCCGGGACGGGCGTCCGAACGCCGGCTGGAAGCCGGTGCTCCATGGCGGGCGGTCGACGGTTGCGTCAAGGACGCCGTTGCAGTATCATGTTCTCAATATTGTGATCCCGATTGGACAAGCCGGATCCTGATTCCGCCGCCGTCGCGAGGCGGCAACGCTTCACGGGCTGGAGGCGCCATGGCAGGCAGGGAATCGAAACAGGGGTTCCGGTTGCGGGAGCGGGGGGACGGCGACACCCAGGAATTCGTCCTGCACCGCGGGGAGAACCGGGTGGGCTCGGTCCCGGGCAGCGAGGTCACCCTGCGGGAGTCGGGCGTCTCCCGCCACCATGCCTTGATCCGCTGGGTGGGCGACCAGGTGGTCGTGGAGGACCTCGGCAGCCGGAACGGCACTTTCCTGAACGGCCGCGCCGTCACCTCCGCGGCCCTGCGGCCCGGCGACATCGTGTCCTTCGGATCGGTCGAGCTGGTGCTCGAGACCGCCGACCCCGCCGAGTCGGAAGTCGCCCTGCCCTGCCCTGCGGACTCGAGCCACAGCGCGGCACCTCCCGCGGAGGATCCCCGGAAAACTACCGCCTTGACCGCCGAGTCTGTGCCGGCGCGGTGGCTCGGAGTGCTGGCGGACTGCGCGCGGATCGTGTCGGAGGGACGGGATTCCGGCACGCACATTGCCCTGGAAGCTGCAGTCACCGGCGTCGGGGCCCGGGGGGCCGCCCTGTTGGAGTGGCGAGCCCGGGAAGACCTGAACGTGATTGAAGTCGCCGGGGCCTTCGGGCCGCCTGGCGTCTTCGCCCGTTTCCAGAAGCATCTCGCCGCGCTCCAGCTGGGTCCAGCCGCGGTGGGTCCCGGCGTCGAAGTCGACCTGCTGCCCGGCAATCCCCCGCTGGCGGCGGCGGCCGGCATGGTCAATTCGATCGCTGCGCGGGCATTGGTCCTGTCGGGCGATTTCCCGCACCGCCCCGCTTGCGCGGAACTGCTGGCAGCGCTCTTCCGGGTGATCCAGGGCGAGCCCACCGGCGCGGCCGCCCCATCGGACTCTCCGCCCTCGAAACAACTTCCGGAGCTGGTCCTGCCGCCCGGCTTCGTGGCGGGACGCTCGGCGGCCTGCCTGGACGTCCAGCGCCAACTCCGCCACCTGCTCCATGGCAGCCTGCCGGTGCTGATCACGGGCGAGACGGGCGTGGGCAAGGAGCACATCGCCCGGATCCTCCACGCATCGTCCGACCGGCGCCGCGGCCCGTTCGTGGCGGTGAACTGCGCCGCCATCCCCTCCGAGCTGATGGAGGCGGAACTCTTCGGCATTGAGAAGGGCGTGGCCACCGGGGTGATGCAGCGCGAGGGCAAGTTCCGGCTGGCCCACGGCGGGGTGCTGTTCCTGGACGAGATCGGCGACATGCCCGCCCACCTCCAGTCCAAGGTCCTGCGCGCGCTGCAGGACCAGCTGATCTGGCCGGTGGGCGGCCGCCAGGCGACGCCGGTGGACGTGCGGGTCGTCTCCTCCACCAACCGCGACCTGGCCCAGAGCATGCGGGACGGGTCCTTCCGTCCCGATCTCTACTACCGGATCGCCGGATACGTCCTGCGGATGCCCTCGCTGCGGGAGCGAAAGGACGACATCCCGCTGCTGGCCGGTCAGTTCATGGAGCGGTTCGCACGGGAAGCCGGGAAGAGCATCCGGGGCATCTCCGCCAAGGCGCTCGAGGCGTTGAGCGAGGCACCATGGCCCGGCAACGTCCGGGAACTGGAGAACGAGGTCCGCCGGCTGGTCTACGTGTGCCCGGACGGCCAGCCCATCACCTCGGCCATGCTCTCGCCGGCGGTGATTTCCGCACCGGGCCCCCTGCCCTCCCGTCCGTCCGAACCGGCCGCCGCAGGCCTGGCCGGCGAGGTCGAGGAGGCGGAACGGCGCGCCATCGCCACCGCCCTGGCCGAGGCCCGGGGGAACCGGAGCCGGGCGGCCAGGCTCCTGGGCATTTCCCGCAACGGGCTGGCCCTGAAGATGAAGCGGCTGGGGATGCTCGACGGTCCCGCGCCGGCCCCTGGCGCGGGCACTTTTCCGATCTGATCCAAAACGCGCTGATCGTTTCCCCCTGAGGTTTTAAAGCGCCTGCCCACTCCCTGCCCACTGGCTGGGCAGGGCGCACCCGGACTGCGCAACGCCACCGCATCGGAGGCAATCCCCGCGACACCCGGAAGTCCACGCAATAAATTGCAATTAAAGGTTTTGTAAGACTCGTGGCTCCGACAGCCCGGTTTGGCATGGAACTCGCGAAAGGATGGGTGCGCGCAAGCCCCAGGTGTAGTGATCAAGCCAGCCGAAAGGTGGGGGACCGGCGGACGCTGGGGCAACCGGTTCCTCACTCTTTTTCTTCCCGCCGTGTCCAGCCCTCCCCGCTTCGACAGGATACCGCGACATTGATCATCGACCGGCCGGCGGGGAATCCGCCCGCTCCGGAGGCAAGCTCCGCAGCCGCCCCGCGACGCGGACCGCGGCCGTGACCCGGCGATCCGCCAGTTCCCGCCCGGAGTGCCCATTCACTGGGCAGACTGCCCACTCGAAGGTCACCCGCCGGCGATTGAAATTCCCGCCAACCGCCCGACATATTGCATAACCTATTGTAATTCCAAGGCATAGACACCAGCCGCGGACGGGATGGCCGAATGGCACGGCGTTCGCTTTTCTCAAGGCAAGCGCTTTGCCCCGGGTGTGATGATCAAGTCCAAAGGGTGGGGGGCCGGCCAAGGGGCAGGCGGCCCCCCTTCCCGGACGAACCAGAAAAAAGTCAGTTCAGTACGAGTGGCCGTTGATGAAGGCAGTAGGGTCCCGTTGCGTCCGCGGGAGGTGGGTCATGAAGACGATCTCGGCGCTGGTGCTGGCGGTGGCAGGTTGGGTCGGAGGGATCCAGGCGATGGGTAAGCCGCCGGTGCAAGGGATGGATTCCCTGACGGAAGAGTGGCTGGCGGCGTACGCCGCATTCCTCGACCGGAATCCGGAACTGCAGGCCGCCTGCGATTACCAGCTCCTGTGCCGGAGCGGGGTGCCCATCCGCCTGCGGATCACCGACCAGAAGCCCGCCTCCGGATCGGGGTACTTCCGGACCGTGGACGGGCAGACCCTGGACATCTTCATCTGGCACCTGGGCAACCGGCGCGCCGGAAACTGCGAGCAGTGGCTGTCGCGGGAGGGGAAGCTGGCCCATGAGTTCCGCCACGCCGCCCAGTTTCTGCGGGGGGAGATCGGCTTCCTGAACGTCTCCGGCGAATGGGTCCTGTACGCCTACGATGTGTACGACGAATACGATGCCTACCAGGTGCAGTTTGAAGTCGTCCGGGCCGTCGATGCCGGCCACCGCGACCTGGCGCACGGTATCCTGCGTTGTTTTTCCGGGAACGCTTCCGAAGACGAGGCCGTCCGGGAACTCAGCAAGGACCACCTGTACGGGAATGAGCGGGGCATCGTGCTGGACCGCCGGGCGGTGACCCAATCCATTCACGGCCTGTCCAAGGGTGTCCTCTATCAAACCCGCCGGTGGTTCTTCTTCACCCACGGCGACGGCGTTCCCCCGGGAGTGGAGCGTGGCGCCGCCGACACCGCGCCGATTCAGGCCCGGGTCGGCCGGGAGTGATGGGACGTTTCCGGATTGCTTTCTCTCCACGATCTCCACTACAATCCGATCACGGCTGGAAATGAGAGGCGATCCCCTGGATTCCTCCGGAGGGCGAGGCAGCCTCTTTCGGGCTATACTCCCGATCCCCCGCCGGCGCAGTGAAGATGAAGATACCTCAAACCATGGGGCTGACGGTGCTGACACTTTTGCTGGCCGGATGCGCGAGCCGGAGCGCGGCGCCGTGCCCCGGGCAGGCGGCCCTCGTCAAACCCATCCCCATAGCGCGGCACCTTGACGTGTCCCAGCAGGAGCGGATCAATCGGCGGCTGGGGGAATACCTGGCGCTGGTGGCCGCGGGCCAGAGCCTGGAAGCCTTCCAGTACCTTTCCTACCTCGATCGACAATTCCTGGGAGATCCGCCGGATTACGGCCTGATCAGCCGCCTGCGCCTGTGTTCATTCACCGCTGACAGTCTGGAGCAGGTGAAATTCGACGTGAACGAGGACAAGAGGCCGGGCGAGCCGGACTACACCTTTCAAATCGCCGGCACCGCCGTCTGCCTGGACGGCGGGAAACAAAAGAAGATTCGCGCGGCGATCCAGGTCAGCTTTGAGAACGGCGACTGGTACTTCTCCCCCCTGCTCTACGAAGGCCAGTTTCCCGATCGGGAAATCCTCAAGTAATCGTGCCGGTGTTTGGAATCGAGGCTCGGGGTTAGGGACTCGGGACTCGGGGCTCGGGGCTCGGAATCCACAGCCACGAACGGGCTGGTCGCTCCCCAAACTCCCGGTCCCACTCCTCGGGCGGGAATCCGCGCAAGACGCAGAGCTCGCATACCGTAGCTCGCGACGTCCACGGCGCGAGAGGATGCTCGCGGCAAACGTCGTTGGGTTCATATCCGGAGGTGGCGGAGTCAGACTCGCGCCTGGAGGTCGCGAGCTAGGACGCGCGGCCGGCGGTCGTACGGTACGGCCCGCGGCCGGGGGCCGCGGGGTACGTCGTCGCGCCCTCGCCGGTTCGCCTGGTGGCCGTTTCGCTGGTCCGGTCTCCCCGTCTCCCCGTCACCCCGTCCCCGTGTCGCCCCATCGCCCCACCGCCGTTTCGCTGCTTCCGTCAATCATCGACAAGATGAAAAGGGTTGCGATCACGGTCCCGTGTACGGCCGGTCAGGCGGGTACTTTTTCGTCAGGGTCAAGAATCGGCGGTGCAACAGGAGAGATCGGAAGAACGGATTGACTTTGATCATGTTGACATTGTTTTCCGGCAGGGATTGAGTGAAATAATATTCCAGTTGATCCAGGGCCAGATCATTTTGGCCGAAACGGGCGGCTACCATCGCCAAGATCAGAACATGATGAAAGTGGGCCTGATACTCCGGATCCCGTGGGATCAGCCTGATGATTTGACGGGCTAGCAGAAGCGCCTCATCCGACCGTCCCAGATCCGCCAGAATGTCCCGGCGGGTTGCCAGCAGGCGGACCTCCTGGCCGCTCCCCTTCCGTTCTCCCGCGATCTTGTCCAACTGCCGCAGTGCCTCGGCGAACGCCGCCCGGGCCTCCCCCTTCCGCCCCATCTGACGCAAGATGTTTCCCTTTACCTGTTCTTTTAAAAGCACTTCTGCGCTTTGATCCAGCACAATGTCGGGGAACTTGTCGACCTCCCGCAGGATTGTCGGGGGAATGCTCTGGCCGGCCCAGCCACGGATGACGATGCAATTTGGATCGATCATCGACTGACGCCGGAGACCCATTGGCAAACTGTCCAAGAACATCACCGCGCTCATAGGATCGCCATCCCGGCGGATGCATACGAAACACCATTCCAGATAAGGAGCCAAGACCTTCTCCTCAGGATCCAGGGCCATGGCGTGCCGCAGGGACCGCTCTGCCTCGGCGTATCGCTGATGCTGGTTATATTGTTTACCCAACCATAGATAGAGATATTTTTCTCTGGGATTGAGTTCTGCGCCTCGCTCCGCGTACCGCAGTGCCTGGCCATACTTCTGCTGCCGCAATGCGCAAAAGTGGAGATTGCTGAGGATAATTGGATCACCGGATCGGCCGTGTTCGGCCAAACCGTACTCGTCCTCAGCCAGTTGATAGTCTTTTTTGATATAGAGATACCAATCGCCCAGGGTTTTGTGATACCAGGGATTGTCCGGCTCAAGCTCTCGCGCCCGCTCCAACTCTTGCCAGGCCAGTTTCGGCCACTCTTCACTACGATCCTTGCCTGATGCATAAGGGCGCATGTAAATGTAGGACAGGTACAGATGTGCTTCGGTGAACTCCGGATCGAGTGCAGCGGCCTGCTTATAGAACTTCAATGATTCGTCCCAGGTCCCGGCCTCTTCCGCCCTCTGCCAGGCCGCGTACGCTGCGTCGTTCCGGGTCGACACTGCAGCCATCCCCGGCCGCTCCCCATCCACCAGTTTCACCCGCAGCGCCGATCCCACCTTGTCCGCAATCAGCGACTGCTTTCCCAGGATGTCTCCGGCTGTTTCGTCGTACTGGTCCGACCACAGGTACCTCCCATCGGAGGCCCGAATCAGGTGCACCGTTACCCGGATCCGCTCCGCGTTTGCGGCGCCGGCCTGCCACCTTACCAATCCCTCCAATAGGTATCTGACTCTCAACTCCGCTGCGACCTCCCAGGTCTTCTTTTTCGTCTCCTTGAACTCCGACACGTTAGTCCGGGGGACGACACTCAGCCCGTACATTTGTGACAGCCGTGTGATGACCTGTTCCGTTAATCCGTCCGCCAGGTCTTGCTTCTCTGCGCCGGCCAGGTTTTCGAACGGCAGAACCGCCAATGTCAACCGTAGTGGTTTCTCAGGCGTCATTGGCTTCAGCGGCCGCTGCCAAAGAATGATCCAGGACACAATGGCTATCGACAGCAGAACAAGCAACGCCACCAGTCGATGCCGGTGTACCCATGTACCCGCCCTGCGCCGCCAGAGACCGGTGCGCTTGGTCCTCCGACGAAGAGTCACGGGGCCCGTCACGCCGGCCACCTCCAGTTCTACCGCGAGTTCCGCCATGGTCTGGATTCTCTGTTCGGGCTCCTTCGCCAAACATAGCAGAATCACCCGCTCCAACTCCGGCGGGAGGTCCGGTATCATCTTGGTTGGGGCAATGGGGTCATGATTCAGAATCCCGTAGATTACTGCTTGAGAATAGTCCCCCTCGAACGGCACTTTCCCCGTCACCATCTCGTACAACACTGCCCCCAGCGACCACACGTCCGTGCGCGCGTCCACCTTCCCCCCGCTCGCCTGCTCCGGCGACATGTATGCCACCGTCCCCAGCGTGCTCCCGTCTTTCGTTCGCGTCGGTTGCCCCGCCCGTTTGGCCAGCCCGAAGTCCAGCACCTTCACCCCGCCATCCGGCTGCAGCATCAGGTTGGCCGGCTTGACGTCCCGGTGCACGATCCCTTTCGCATGGGCATGGGCCAGTCCCGCCGCCGCCTGCGCCGCGATCCAGACCGCCTCGGCCGGGGGCAGCGGGCCCCTCGCCAGCCGGGCCTTCATTGTCTGCCCGACATAGCAGGCCATGGCGATGAAGAGGCGGCCATCTTCGGTATCTCCGACTTCATAGATAGTGCAGATGTTGGGGTGGTCCAGGGAAGCCGCAGCCTCCGCCTCCAGCTGGAAGCGGCGCTTGGCTTCTTCGTCCCGGGTCAGCTCCGGGGGCAGGAACTTGAGGGCCACTGTGCGCTTGAGCCGGGTGTCATCTGCCCTATACACCTCGCCCATACCACCTGCGCCGAGCCGCCCGACGATCCGGTAGTGGGATACGGTCCGCCCGATCACGGCACCCCCTCCAAACGCCCGATTGCCCAACAGCCAGTTTGAAGCTCTTGGGGTGATTATACTCCAACTCGACTTTCCGCGCGGGCTCATGATCGCAACGGAAGATTTCGCGCCGAGGCGCGGAGAACGCGGAGGTCGGAAGGGTACTCGCGCCCCGGAGCCAGTCGCCGGAACCGGAATCAGGGTGACAATATCCCAGCCACTACGTGAGGGTGCGCTACTCGATGTGCCAATGCGAGCGCTATTGATTGGAAGATTGGATAGCAACGCGTGAACGGAGTTGTCGGCTACTACCCTGGCTTCCCGGCGTCTGCTCCCCTGCGCCGCTCCCTGCCGGTCGCGGTACCTCAGGTCTGCCGGCTGCTGGAGCGTACCTCCAATCCCATGGTTTACGGGCCATGGATTTTCCGCTGGTTTTGCGATATCTTCTCCTGGTCCCGCAAGGAGGGCGAAATGGCTTTCACGGAAAAAGAGTGCCTGGAGTGCAGGAAGGACTTTCCCGCCCTGGAGCGCATGGTCGACGGGCTGCCCCTGGCTTACCTGGACGGGCCGGGCGGGACGCAGGTCCCGCGGCAGGTCATCGACGCGATCGCGGCGTACTACCGGACCTGCAATTCCAACACCCACGGGGCCTTCGTCACCTCGGAGGAATCGGACGCGGTGATCGGGCGGGCCCGCGAGGCCATGGCCGCGTTCCTGGGCGCCCCGTCGTGGCGGGAGATCTCCTTCGGCGCCAACATGACCACCCTGAACTTCGCCCTCAGCCACGCCCTGGGCCGCGCCATGCAAGCCGGTGACGAGGTGGTCATCACGCAATTGGATCACGAGGCCAACCGCGGCCCCTGGCTCGGCCTGCGGGAGCGGGGCGCCGTCGTCCGCGAAGTCGTTCTCCGACCCGACGGCACCCTCGACGAGGAGGACATGGCCCGGCAGGTCACCCGCAAGACCCGCGTGGTCGCCCTCGGCTACGCATCCAACGCCATGGGCACCGTCAACAACCTGCCGCTGGCCCGGAAGGTGTCGAAGTCCGCGGGCGCCTGGCTGGTGGTGGACGCCGTGCACTACGCGCCCCACTTCCCCCTCGACGTGGCCGCGCTGGATGTCGATTTCCTGCTCTGCTCGGCGTACAAGTTCTACGGCCCGCACGTGGGCATCCTATACAGCCGCCCGGGTCTGCTGGACTGTCTGAAGACCGACCGCCTGTGCACTCAGGACGACGCGGCGCCGTTCCGCATCGAGACCGGCACCCTCAATCACGCCGCGTTGGCCGGCGTCACCGCGGCCGTGGAGTACGCCGCCAGCTTCGGCACGGGCGGCAGCCTGCGGCAAAAAATTCTGTCCGCCAAGACCGCCATCACCGAGTGGGAGCGTCAGGTGGCGCGGCATTACTTCGAGGAGGTCCGGCGGATCCCCGGGGTGACCGTCTGGGGGCCGGATTTTTCGAGTTCCCACCGTGCACCGACGGTGTCCATCACCATCGAGGGCGTGACGCCGGTGGACGCGGCCAGGCACCTCGGGCGGCGCGGGTTGGCCGTGTGGGACGGCCACTTCTACGCCGCCCGGGCCATCGAGGTGCTGGGGCTGGCCGGCAAGGGCGGCGTGCTGCGCACCGGCATCTCCATGTACAACACGCCGGCGGAGATCGACCGCCTGCTGGCCGGAATCCGGGAACTCGCGGGGCTCTGACGCGGCGGGACCGCCATCGCACCCTTTCCGTCGATTGCGGGTTTCCAGCCCGGAGGGCACCCTAAAATAGCCCCATGCGCCAGCATGGGGAGCGGTGAAGCAGGAAACGAATCCCTGGATTTCCATGGCTCGAGCCCCGCCCCGGGGCGACATACAACACGGATCAACACAACTTCCGGTTATGGCGCGAGGTGACAGGAGAATAGAGTATTCCGCCCCAGAGCGGGCTCGAGAGAGGAGATCCTGAACTCCCGCTATAAGCCTGTCTTTCCCCATGCTGGCGCATGGGGCTATTTTAGGGTGCCCTCCGGGCTGGAAATTTACGGTCACCGTGAATGGTTCATTTGCGGGACAGCCTCTGACGCTCCCGGTACTGACCGCCTACCGGTGAACACCGTCACCTCAATAGCCGGAGAACAGCGTCCGCACCAGCCGGAAGCCCAGGTCGCGACCCCGCCCGTCGGGAAGCCCGGTGTGGCGGTTGGCGCTCCGCAGCTGCCAGGCCACGTCGTTCCAGGAGCCACCACGGGCCACCTTATATGTGCCGGTCGCGGGCCCCGTGTAATCCGTCTGCCAGCTCGTCGGATAATTGGCGTACCAGTCCCAGCACCATTCGCGGACGTTGCCGTGCACATCCCTCAAATTCCAGGAGTTGAGGTCCTTCTGGCCAAAGACCTGGGCCTGCCCGTTCGCATTGTTGCACCACCAGGCCACGCTGTTGAGCACACCCAAATTCGGGGACGGGCTGCAAGTGTTGCAGTTGGAGGCCTGGTAATTCCACTCCGCGGCGGAAAAGGCCCACCCGATCCCGATGCGCCCGGCGCGGCAGAAGGATTCCCACTCTCCCTCGGTGGGCAGCCGGTAGGCGGAAGTCCCGGTCTTCCAGTAGACCGTCCCTCCGGTGTTGTAGTTCGAGGTGGTCACCGGAACCGTGAAGGCCGGATCCAGGAAATAGACCACCCCGCGCCCTTCCACGGAGTTCAACACGTTGACGAACAAGACCGCCTCGTACCAGGTGAGGTACTGGACCGGGTGCTGCATGGTGGGCGAGATGGCCGTGTCGGAGGGATCCGCCGGCAGATCCGGCACCTGGGCCCGGAGGTCGGCCCACATCTGGCGCGTCACCTCGGTTTCCATGACCGCCAGGCCCATCGTGAGGGTGTGTGGAAACTGGTTCTCGTCCGATTCCCGACCCGGCTCGTCGTCGGGCGATCCCTGGCGGAATGTGCCCCACGGCGTGAAGCGCATGTTCCCGACAATCGGGCTGTAGGTGATCAGGTCGCCATCATGCTCGTTGGAATAGTACTGGTCGCAGTGCTCCGCCCGAAAGAACAGATGCCGGTCGCCGGCGTTGTTGCCGGTGATGCTGATGGGCGCAGGAATCGGCAGCGAGCTGATCACGTAGATGGTGTCCAGATTCGTGTAGCCAATCCCGGGCCAGATTCCATCGGTCAGCCGAACGTACTTGGCTTGAGGCGCCACGGAGACCACGGGTGTGGATGTCGCCACCTTCACCCCGTTGCGCCAGGCCTCCAGCATGACCATGGCCGTCCCGTTGTTCGGATTGACCACCGACAATCCGGTGTAATCCATCCAGGAGCGGACGGAGTTGGGGATCTTCCATGTCTTCTGCATCTCGTTGGTCAGAAAGAATTCGCTCACGCTGGGGGAATCGCCGGCCTGGAACATCGCCTTCACCAGCAGGTTGTCGGTCGAGGCGATCTGGACCGTGCCCTCATAAGCGAGGTCGGTGTCGGGGATGGTCACCCAGGTGCCGGGGCTTATCGGGTATTCCACCGGCCCCTCCAGAAGCGACCCGTTCTCCGCGTACTTGGTCACCTGGAAGGTTACGCTCCATGTCGCGGGGCAGTACACGGCGATGCCGGTCTTCCAGCCCGCCGCGTGGGTCACGTGGGCGCACCACACGTTCGTCGCCCCCTGGGCACAGAGGGCCAGCGCGCCCAGCAGGACGAGCGCCAACGAAAGCCGGGACGTCCGTCGGATCCAGAGGCGACCGGTCCGGCCCACAGAGGACGACTTCTCATCAGGTGAAAAGATTGTCATCATGGCAGAACTCCAGTTAATAGGTGGATAAGCACTCCGACTCAATCAAGAGTTGCCGCGTTTTTTGTACTTTGGAATGACGCGCGGAGATTATTCGAATCTGATCGGTTTCTGGTATTATCTTAGATCCGCGGACAAGCGATGTAAATTGCGAAAAATCAAAGAAAGCCTGGGACAATTCAGAGACCATGCGGCCCGGTTTCCGGAAAAGGCGCCAGCGGCGCGGCAAGATCTTGAAACCGCCGGAGAGAATCTGCGTACACCGAGATTCAGATCCTGAAGGAGTGCTCCGATGAAAAACTTGTTTCCGATGTGGGTTCGATTGGGAATGCTGATCGGTCTTTCCATCATCCTCGGGTCGGCCCTGGCCGCCCAAGAGGCACTCTGGCTGCGCTACCCGGCCCTCTCGCCCGACGGCGCGAAGGTGGCGTTCGAGTACCAGGGCGACCTGTTCGTCGTCCCGCTGGCCGGCGGCACTGCCCGGCAGCTCACCAGCCACCCCGCCCGGGACATCAGCCCGGCCTGGTCGCCGGACGGCTCGAAGATCGCCTTCTCCTCCAACCGCTTCGGCAACTATGACGTCTTCGTCGTTCCGGCCGAGGGCGGGACGCCCCTCCGGCTCACCACCCACTCGGCCGACGACACGGTGTCCGGCTGGACCCCCGACGGCGCCCGGGTGCTCTTCACCTCCTGGCGCATGCCGCCGGCCGGCTACATCGGCTTCCCCTCGGGCGTCATGGAGCAGCTTTACCAGGTCGACCTCCAGGGGCACGCCCCCGAGCTGCTGCTGCCCCACGGCGTCGCCCGGGCGGCCATGGCCCCCGACGGGCGGATCGCTTACATGGACGTGAAAGGCTACGAAGACTTCTGGCGCAAGCACCAGCACTCCTCGGTCACCCGGGACCTCTGGCTCTACCAGCCGTCCGACGGCAGCCACACCCGCCTGACCACCTTCGACGGCGAGGACCACGACCCGGTCTGGGCCCCCGACGGCAAGTCGCTCTTCTACCTCTCGGAGCAGTCCGGCACCCTCAACGTCTGGCGCCTCGAGGTGGACCACCCGGAGAAGCCCGTGCAGCTGACCCACCTGCAGCGGCACCCGGCGCGGTTCCTCTCCGCCTCCGCCGACGGCCAGCACCTGGTCTTCTCGTGGAACGGCGAGCTGTGGACCTGCGGGCCGGCCGGCGTGGACGCGAGGAAGATCCCGGTGGAGGTCCGCCGGGACGCCTCGGCCAATCCCGTCGTGCGGATGCCCGTCAGCGGCGGCACGGAGATGGCCCTCTCGCCCGACGGCAAGGAAGTCGCCTTCGTCTTCCGCGGCGACGTGTTCGTCACGGCGGCGGGCTACCCCGCCACCCGGCGCGTGACCTCCACGCCGGAGCAGGAGCGGTCGGTGGCCTGGGCCCCCGACGGGCGCTCCCTCTACTACGCCTCGGAGCGGGACAACTCCTGGAAGATCTACCGCCTCTCCATGACCCGCGAGGCGGAAAAGCACTTCTACAACGCCACGCTCCTGAAGGAGGAGCCCGTGCTGGCCACGGCCGCCGAGACCTTCCAGCCCCTGCCCTCGCCCGACGGCAAGTGGCTGGCCTACATCGAGGAGCGGAACACGGTCAAAGTGATCAACCTCGAGACCAAGGAGACGAAGGTCCTCCTGCCGGCGGATAAAAACTACTCCTACTCCGACGGGGACATCGCCTACAGCTGGTCGCCCGACAGCCAGTGGCTGGCCAGCGAGTACCTGCCCTACCGCCAGTGGATCAGCGACGTGGCCGTGATCCAGGTGGCCACCGGCGACGTCCACAACGTCAGCCAGAGCGGTTACAATGACGGCTCCCCCCGCTGGAGCGCCGACGGCAAGCAGCTGCTCTTCCTGTCCGACCGCAACGGCCTGCGTTCCCACGGCGGCCACGGCAGCCAGTCCGACGTCTACGCCGTCTACCTGACCAAGGCCGACCACGACAAGTTCACCAAGCCGGAGTCGGAGCTGGAGGACGAGCAGCCGCCCGACAAGGACAAAGACAAGAAGGAGGGCGAGAAGGCGGAGAAGGCCGACGCCGACGCCGCCAAGAAGGAAAAGGAGAAGGTCGTCGTCAAGATCGACTTCGACGGCCTGAAGGACCGCCTGCGCCGGCTCACCCTGAATTCCTCGTTGGGCATGAATTACATCCTTTCCCCGGATGCGAAAACCCTGGTGTATTTCGCGAACTCTTCCGGCAAGTTCGACCTCTGGTCCATCGATCTCAAGAAAAAGACCACCAAGATCCTGGCCCGGCTGAACGCCGACGGGCCGGGCGCCCTGGAATACGCCAAGGACGGCAAAACCGTCTTCTTCACCGCGGACGGCAAGCTGCAAAAGGTCGAAGTGGAGCCGGGCAAGGTGGAACCGGTGGCGGTCCAGGCGGAGATCGAGGTGGACACCGCCCGGGAGCGGGCGAACATGTACGAGCACATGTGGCGACAGGTTTTGAAGAAGTTCTACGTGCCCGACCTGCACCACGTCGACTGGACGGGACTGAAGGCGGACTACGCCCGGTTCCTGCCCCAGGTCTCCGACACTGAGGACTTCGCCGAGCTGGGCTGCGAGCTGCTGGGCGAACTCAACGCGTCGCACACCGGCTGCTACTACCGCAAGCAGAAGGACGTCGCCGACGACGCCACGGCCGAGCTGGGCCTCTTCTTCGACAGTGCCTGGAAAGGCCCGGGCCTGAAGATCGCCGAGGTCCTCCCGAACGGCCCGTTCGACCTGGCCGAGGCCCATGTCCAGCCGGGCGAGTATCTGATCGCCCTGGACGGCGTCAAGGTCAACCCAGGCGACGACCTCTCCCCGCGGCTCAACCGCAGGGCCGGCCAGAAGTTGGCCGCCACCCTGTCCCCGAATCCGGACGGCAAGGACTCCCGCGACGTGGTCGTTAAGCCGGTGGACGGCCGCGCCCTGACTGAACTTCTGTACAAACGCTATGTGAAGCGGTGCCGGGAGTTCGTGGACAAGGTCTCCGGCGGCCGCGTCGGGTACGTGCACGTGAAAGGGATGGATCCCGAGTCCTTCAAGACCACCTTCTCGGAAATCCTTGGCGAGAACACCGAAAAAGAGGCCCTGATCGTGGACACCCGCTTCAACGGGGGCGGCTGGCTCCACGACGATCTCTGCACGCTGCTCGGCGGCCGGGTGTACGTCCACCTTCGCCCCCGCGGGCAGGACCTCGGCTTCGAGCCGCAGGAGAAGTGGACCCGGCCAGTGGCGGTGGTCACCGGCGAGGCCAATTACTCCGACGCCCACATGTTCCCCTTCGCCTTCCGCGAACTGGGATTGGGCAAGATCGTGGGCATGCCCGTGCCCGGCACCGGCACCGCGGTGTGGTGGGAGCGGCTGACCGACCCGACCCTGACGTTCGGCATCCCGCAAGTGGGCGTGGTGGACAATCGCGGGAAGTTCCTGGAGAACCAGCAGCTGGAGCCGGACGTCAAGGTCCGCAACGAGGCCGTGGCGCTGGCGCGCGGCGAGGACCAGCAGCTGGCCGCCGCGGTCCAGTCGCTCCTCCAGGACCTCAAACCCAAGAAGTAATTAAGAATTTCACCACAAAGGCACAAAGGACACAAAGGCATACCCAATATAATGTTCTAGTTCCAACCACATAACATTATATGGTCAGTCTTTGTGTCCTTTGTGTCTTTGTGGTGAATGCTTTTTCGGCGGGGGGGTGGCGGCGAGAGGATCTTCCGGCCACGGGTGACGGGGATACCGCCGCATGTACGCGTTCCGCAACTTCGGGTACTCCCGTTCCCAGAATCCGGCCAGGTCGGTCGTCACCTGGAGCGCCCGCCCGCTGGGCGCCTGGAGGTGGACCACCAGCGGCACCCGGCCATCCGCCAGGGCCGGTGTCCGGGCGGTGCCGAAGAACTCCTGCAGCCGGGCGCCGATCCAGGGTATCGCCCCCAATTCGTAATTCACGGCCACCCGGCGGCCGCTTCCCAACGTGATCCGCTCCGGGGCCAGGCGGTCGAGCCGGGACCGCTGCCCCGAGTCCAGGGCCGCGTCGATGTACTCTTTGAGCGAGGATCGGGCGATCTCCACGAAGCTGCGCTTGCCTTGGCAGATGGACCGCATGAAATCGTCAAACTCCTCTCCGGCCAGGTTGGGGAATTCGGCCTCGACACCCTGGCGGCGAAGGAAATCCAGCCGGGCGGCATATTGGCGGAGCGGCGCGTCGTCGGGGAACGGCTTCGGCCATCGGTCCGCCAGCGCCCGGGCGAGCACCCGCGCCGTTTCCCTCGGATCACCCTCCGCCGGCGTTTCCTCCAGCAGCAATCCTCCGTAGGTCAGCCGGGATCGGCAGACGACTCGCTCCCCCTCCCCGTCCCAAACGGTCTCGGTCGTCTCTTTCAGGAAATCCGCCGGAGCCGCCAGCAGGAGTTCCGGCTCGATCCCGACCGCCACCCGGACTTCGGCGGAGAGGGCGGCATCGCCCCGCGACGGGCTGTCCTCGGCGGCCACGGCGACCAGGAAGCGGCTGTCGCGGACGGTGCTCCCCGGCGACAGGCGCGCCCCGCCGCCCTGGCAGAGGGCCAGTTCGATCCGGTCCAGGGCCGAGCCGGCCACGGCGCGCCGCCCCGCCCGTCCGGCCCGAACCTGCGCCACCCGGTCGGGGAATCCCGCCAGGAAACACGCCGCTATTTCTTCCTCCGCGGGGACGCGAAACTGTTCCAGCGAAGGCAGGCCTCCCCCCTCAACGAGCTGTCGGTACAGGGCTTCAATCCGTTCCGCCCGCTGCCGGTCAAAGGCCTCGCGGATCGCTGCGGGCAATTCCCGCCGCGATATCCACGCCAGGAGCAGCTCCATCTGCCAGAGCACGTCCGAATCTGTCACGGCCGGTGCCGCTTGGAGAGACCGAAGGACCATCCCCTCGTTCACCAGCACGGCCGCTAGTGCCGCCGTTCCGGCGATCCCGCGGCGGCGCCCCTCGGCCGTCACCCGCGCCAGTCGCGGGTGAAGCGGGGCACCGGCCATTTCTTCCCCGAGCGAAGTCAGCCGGCCGCTGGAATCCACGGCGCCGAGGAGCGCCAGGAGATTTCGGCAGGACTCCAGCATTACCGCCGGCGGCGGATCCAGCCACGGGAGAGCGGAGGGATCGGCCGCGGCCGGCAGGTGCTTCGCTACGGCGGCGAGGTCCAGCAGAGCGCCGGAAAGTTCCAGCCGGCTGATCTCGGGCGGCGTGAACGGCGGCCGGGCGGCGAAATCCTGCCGGGTGAAGAGGCGTCGCACCACCCCCGGGGCCGTCCGGCCGGCCCGGCCCGCCCGCTGGCTGCACGAGGCCTGGCTGACCGGCCGCACGTCGAGGGTGGGCAGGCCGCTCCAGGGGGCGAAGCCCGGGATCTTGGCCAGGCCCGGATCGACCACCCCCGTCACGCCGTCGATGGTGATGGAGGTCTCGGCCACGTTGGTGGCCAGAATGAGCTTGCGCGCCGCCGACAGGGCCAGCGCCTCCTGCTGGCGGGCCAGAGGCAACTCGGCCATGAGCGGCAGCACCCGCGCGCCGGTCCGGGCCGCCAGCGGCGCCAGGGATTCGGCACAGCGCCGGATGTCCGCCGCGCCCGGCAGGAAGACCAGCACGTGGCCCGGGCAGCGGGGATCGGAGAGCAGTTCCGCGACCGCCTCGCGCACTCCGGCCGCGAGGGAACGCCGGTCCGGATGCGGCAGAAACTCCTCGGCGACCGGGTGGACCCGCCCCGGCGCGTCCAGCACCACCGCGTCCCCGAACCAGGCGCCCAGTCGCTCCGTGTCCAGCGTGGCCGACATGACCACGAGGCGCAGGTCCGGCCGCCGGGTCCGTTGGAGCTGGCGCGCCACGGCCAGGGCGACGTCGGTGTGGAGGTGCCGCTCGTGGAACTCGTCCAGCACCAGGCAATCCACGCCCGCCAGGCCGGAATCCCGGGCCAGGTATTTCAGGAACAGGCCCTCGGTAATGAATTTGAGGCGGGTGCGGCGGCTGAAGACCCGCTCGAGGCGGATGTGGTAGCCCACCGTTTCGCCAACCCGCTCGCCCAGGCCGGCGGCAATGTACGCGGCGGCCAGCCGGGCGGCGAGGCGGCGCGGCTCCAGCACCAGGACCTGCCCCGGCACCGCGTCGAGCAGCGCGGGCGGTACGCGGGTGGTCTTGCCCGCGCCGGGCTCCGCCCGCAGGATCAGGTCGCGCCCGCCCCGCACGACCGCCTGGATTTCGGGAAGCAGCGGATCAACGGGCAGCGCCACGTCCAGCCTCCTCCTGCCAACATCGACCGAGCAGACACGGATTAACGCGGATTTTCGCGGATTCAAACCCAGACCGATCCGCGTCAATCGGCGTCAATCTGCGTCCGGTTTCATTCGGACGAAAGTCCATTGAGTGTCAACTCTCTTCGAGGAAGCGGGCGACGTCGCGGGCGCGCTCCGCCTGCTCCCGCCACTTGCCGATCTGCCGGCCCGTGCCGTCGAGGCGGAGCATGAACCGGCGGGTCTCTTCATCGATGTCCGCCGGCAGGGCCTGGCCGAACGGCGTCCCCGGCAGCGGCATGAAGGCGTGGCCGTGGACCTGGGCGCCCAGGCCCACGAGGTGCTCCATGAGGATCAGGGTTTCCCGGCGGTCGTCTGCAGTCTCGCCGGGCAGCCCGAGGATGAAGTCGACGATGGGCAGCAGGCCCTCATGGGTAATGATCTCCACTGCCCGGACCACGTCGGCGACGGTGTGGCCGCGGTGGATCCGCTCCAGCAGCCGGTCGCTGCCGGATTGGGAGCCGATGACGATGTTGGTGTTGCGGGCCAGGCGGCGGACCATCGCCGCCAGCTCCGGCGTGACCGTCTCCGGGCGGACCTCGGAGGGGAATGACCCGAAGTAGACATGCGCTGGTCCGAACAGGCGGCCCGACTCCACCAGCAGCCGCTCCACCCAGGCCGGGTTGGGGCTGTGGCCGTCGGGTGAGCCGTAGGCGAAGGCGTTGGGGGAGACGAACCGTAGCTCGCGCGGCCCCAGAGAGCGCATCACCCCGGCGTGGTGCAGGACGGTGTCGACGGAGCGGTGACGCATCCGGCCGCCGAGGAAGAAGGTGGTCTGGCAGAACCGGCAGGCCCACGGGCAGCCGCGGCTGATCTCGATGGGAGCGAAGCGACGGTGGCGGGCGGCGAACGGGGCGTAGCAGTCCAGGTCGACGGTGTGGGGGCCGGCCGCCGCCCCGCCGGCATCCGGCTCGGCCTGTCCTCTCCAGACCAAATGGGGCACCTCGATCCAGGGACGCCCTTCCGCCAGCGCCCGCAGGAACGCCTCGAGGACCGTCTCCCCTTCCCCCCGCACCACGACATCGAAGCCCAGCGCCAGCGTCCCGGCCGGGTCCCCCGAGGCGTGGGGGCCGCCGGCGAGGAGGAGGAACTCCACCCCCTGTTTGGCGGCATAGGCGCGGATGGTCTCCACCTGGCGGGCGACGGCGGGCACGTTGAGGGTGTGGAAGGAGTACGCCAGCACGAGCCGCTCCGGCCAGCCGGCCAGCGGCAGCAGCGCCCACGGGAGCGAGGCGGTCTTCAAGAAACCGACCGCGAGCCAGCCCGCGTCCTCGGCCGATTCCATCGCCCCGGCCAGGGCGGCGACGCTGTGCTTGTTGTAGCGCTCCTCCACGAAGAGGACCCGCACTGACGCCATGGGAATTGCCCCTTCCTCCCGCAAGGTCCGCCCGGCCCGCTTTCCCGCCGGCCGGAGGTTCATCTTACGCCGGGGATCCGGACGGGTCAATCGCGGCCGTTGCCTTTTTTCCCCAAAGCCGCTATGATCGACCCACGCATGGAACGGCTCACTGACCAGCATCATCGGGCTGTCCCCCGGGAGGCCGGGAGCGGGAGGCCCTCGTGATCACTCCAGCCTACCCCCAGGACCTGTCGCTGCTCATGGAGATCGAGCAGCTCTGCTTCCGGCGCGACCAGTTCAGCCCCGCCCTCTACCTCAGCTTCCTGCTCAGTTCCGACGCCGAAGTGTACCTCTACCGCTCCGGGGAGGGCGCAGCCGGTTCGCTGGTGCTGGTCTTCCCACCGGAGCGGGACCACTGCCATCTGGTCTCGGTGGCCGTCCATCCGGACCACCGAGGCCGCGGGATCGGCCGGGAGATGATGGTGTTCGCCGAGGGCCGGGCGCGGGCGTGGGACCGGTCCCGCATCCGGCTTGAGGTCCGGAAGGCCAACGCCGTCGCCCGCCGGCTTTATGAAAGGCTGGACTACCGGCCCAGCCGCGTGTTGCGGGATTACTACGGCGAGGGCATCGACGGCGTCCTCTACACCAAGAAGCTGGCCCCGGGGGATGAGCAGTGACCGGCGCCGACCTTCCCGGCGGTCCATGGTACAATCGGCTCGTTTCCGGACGGGCCCCTGAATCCGGTTTGGAACGACACAGCTGGAAGGCCCATCCCGACCGCGGAGAACGCCGTTGAGCCAGCTGCCGCCTGATCCAACCGCAGCCCGCCTCCCGCTGCTCCGCCGGGCGTGGTTCCTCCCGCTCCTCGCCGGCTGCATGTACTTCTTTCTCTCCTACGGCGGCATCCGCTCCCCCGACACCGAGATCGTCTACCGCGTGGCCGTGTCCCTGGCGGATCACGGCGACTGGGTGCTCCGGGGCGACCTCGAAGGCTGGCCCCCCGGCTTCGGCGGCGCCACCGGCCGCGACGGGAAACGCTACTCGGTCTACGGCCCCGGTCAGTCGATGTTCCTCGCCCCCCTCGTCCCGCTCGGCCGGGCCCTGGCCGCCGCGGGCTTCTGGCGGCACGTCAGCCCGCCGGCGAGCCACTTCGTGGGTCGGGGCCTGGAACGATTCCTGCAGGGCGCGCCGCTCGCCGATCCACGCCCCCACGCCGAGCGGATGGTGGTCGCCTGGATGGACATCCTGCTCGCCGTGGCGTTGGTGGCACTCTTCCAGGCGCTGGTGGGGCGCCTGCTGCCGGGGGCTTGGAGGGCGCGCCTGTTCGCCACCCTCCTGTTCGCCTTCGGCACCTTCGTCTTGCCCTACGCGGGGACGGGCTTCAGCGAGACGCCGGCCACCGTGCTGGCGCTTGGGGGATTGTACCTGCTCGTCGGCCAGCCACCCGGTGCGCCCCCCGGCGGTCGCCGCGACGCCCGCCTGCTGGCCGCCGGTCTCATGCTGGGGGCGTCGGTTCTCATCCACGGCACAATGATCCTGTTCGCGCCGTTCGCCATCGCCTGGGCCGTCTGGACGCGCGACCGCCAGGCCGGCCGCCGGGCGGCGGTCGCCGACGCCGCCCGGCTCCTGCTGGGCTTCGGCCTTATGCTGGCGCTTCTTGGCGGATTCAACTGGAGCCGCTTCGGCGACGTCCTCCAGACCGGCCGCAACCTGAGCCTCTACAACCGGGCCGTCTTCTTCCCGCCGTGGCAGGGTCAGTACTGGATCAACCTCGGCCGCCTGCTCCTGGGCAGCGGCAAGGGGCTGCTGTGGGTCGTTCCGGCCGCCGTCTGGGGTGCCTGCGGCTGGCGCTCTTTCCACCGGCGTTATCCGGCCCTGTCGACGGCCCTGGGCACCGCCGTGGCCGCCCGGATTCTTTTCGTCGCGTCGTACGGCGATTGGCACGGCGGGCTGTGCCTGGGCCCCCGCTATCTCTACCCGGTGGTGCCCTTCCTGATCCTGCCGGTGGCCTTCTGGGTCGAGGACAGGCTGGCCCGGGGAATATTCAAGCCGCTCCCGGCCATGGCCGGCCTGTTCGCCTGTGTCACCCAGCAGCTCTACTTCAGCACGGGTGAGATCTTCTCGTTCTACCACCGGCTGATCACCGACCACTTGGCCCGGCACGTCAACGTGTTCCAAAACGACGCGCTCTACGTAGACTGGAGCCTCTCGCCCTTGTACCGGCTGCTCGTCTTCTGCCGCGGTCCGTGGCTGCTGCAGGCCATCCCGGTGAACAACCATGTGCTCTGGCTGCTGCTGGCCGGCATCGCGTTCGCCGCCCTGGTGTTGGTGTATCGTTGTTTCCGGCTGGCACGGCGTATAAGCTGAAGATGAATTCCCCCCAAGTGACAGAAGCTGTGTCGCAACGGCAAACCCTCCAAGCTGGTGTCACGGTGTCAGGCTCTGTCACGACCTAGACACCGGCAGGCGGTCAGTACCGGCAAGCGTCAGCTGCCGGCGCGAGATTTCACTCAACTATCTGGTCTTCTTGAAAATACAGATCGTCCTCTCTAGCTGAGTCCAGTTTCCCGCCGACAGCTGACGCTTGCCGGTACTGACCGCCCACCAACATGCAAATGAACGGAAAAGCGTGTTGCCACACAGCTTTGTCAGGTCAAGGCAGGACGGATATCATGCCGACGGAGGCCGGCGGCCGCTTCAACGCCGCCGGATCGAAGACCGGCCCGAACTGGCGGAGGGCCTGACCGTCGCGGAAGACGATCAACAGCCGCCCCGGCGGGCGCTCCTCCCGGCCGTCGAACAGCGCGGCGGCCTGGCTCGCGAATCGGGGAAAGGGTAAAACGATCAGCAGGTAAGGCCGTTTCAGCCCCGGCACCAGGGTCGCGTCCGCCACGGTCGTGAGGGGATGCGGCAGCCACAGGTTCCGCCGGACGTAGAAACCGTACCCCGCCATAAAGACGGCGTCCCACGCGGCCGGTTCCACGCCTGCCTCGTTCTGCAGCCATGCCTGGAAGTCCTCCGGCTTCCGTGCCGATGCCATCAGGGCATGGACCGCCCGGTCGCCGGCCTGCGCCCGCCACTCCCGCGCCACCGGTCCTTCTGCCAGCCCGATTTCGGGCGCCCCTTCTCCCATCCGACGGATCAACCGGAAGTCCGCCGTGATCACCGTTCCGGCCGCCGCAACCACAACGGCCAACGCCAGCAGCCGGAGATAGGTCCGGCACTTTTCCCCAGTCTCAGGCTCCCCATCAGCCAACGCCAGCACGATCACCGGCAGGAGCGGCAGCAGGTACAGCGCCTCGAACGGCTTGTTGAGCAGCAGCAGGACCAGGAGGCCGGCGTTCAGGAGCAGGGCGCGCCGCCAGACAGGCCCTCCGATCCACTCCCGCCAAGTACCGTGGCGGCAGCCGGCGAGCAGGAGCGCCGCCAGCAGGATCCCCTGCACCGCCATGCCCAGGAAATCCAGCCCCATCCGGATGTTGGCCCGGATATATTCAACCAAATTCCAATGGGTGGTCCCATAGTAGGTCAGGAAACCGAAGCCGTACCGCGACAGCAACGGAATGAAGAAAGGGAGGCCGGCCGCCAGCCCGGCCAGGAACGCCGCGGCCCGGCGCATCCCCTCCTTCCGCTGCTCCGGGTTCCGGATGGAATCCAGGACGAGCCAGGCGATGGCCGCGCCGGCGAACAGGACCCAGCTCAGCCGGGTGGCCACCGCCAACCCCGCGCAGACGCCCGCGCCGAGCGCCGGCGGCCAGCCGCCGTCCGGATCCTCCAGGCGCGCGAGGAACCATGCCGAGAGCAGGGCGAGCGCCAGACCCAGCGTGTAATCCATCGCTTCGAACGTGGCGCGCACCCAGACCGGCCACAGGCCGAAGAGGGCCGTCGCCAGCAGCGCGACGGCGGGGGACGCGCGCGTCCGGCGCCGGACCATCGCGGCGAAGATCACCAGGGCGAGTATGGCCGCCAGGGCGCTGACCAGCTTGGCCGGCGTGCCCTGCTCGGGATCGGCCGCCAGGGCCACCAGGAATTCGTGCAGCGGATTGCCGGGCAGGCGGGACGGGATGTACGCCCCCCGCTGGATGCGCAACGCGGAGTCCGCCACCAGATAGGCGTCGTCGTCGCTGCCCCAGGAAATTGGCTCCGACGCGAGCGCAAGCGCCAGGTACAGCAGTGAGAGGCCGGCGATCAGGATCCGCAAGCCCCATACGGTCTGCGCGTTCCACGGCTGCGGCGGGGAAGATGTGGTGTTCATGCTTCTCCCGAAAGGGGCTTGCGATCCGGCGTCGGCCAGCCGCGCCTCGGCGTCACAGGTAGAGCCACTCCACGTGGTCCGATTCCTGGTCGTAGATCACCGCCGACGCCTTGCCGCGGAGCCAGCCGCAGCCCTCGCCCGGATTGATCACCCGCGTCTCGCCGGTGCGACTGGTCTCCGGCGTGTGGGTGTGCCCATAGATGACCAGGTCGAAATCGCCGCTGTGGAGAAAGGCATCGAGGAAGTCCGGCTCGTGCAGGAGCAGGACGCGCTGGTCGCCGATCTCCAGCCGCCAAGGCCGGTCGTGGACCTCCGCAAAGTCCTCCGCCCGTCGCCGGATGAGGTCCTTGTCGCCATCGTTGTTGCCGAAGACGATCTTGACCGGCTTGCCCAGCGCGCGGAACGGCTCCAGGGAGAAGGGGGAACACAGGTCGCCGGCGTGGATGAGCAGGTCGATGCCCTTCTCCTGGAAGATCCGTACGAACTCCCGGATGTGGGTGATGTGGTCGTGGGTGTCCGAAATGATGCCAATGCGCATGGGAACCTCCGGGGATTATCGTTTTTCGCATGATACCGGAAAATGGGGGAATGGTGAATAGGTGAATGGGTGAATCGGCAGAGAGGGAGAGATGGATTGCGGATTGCGGATTGCGGATTGCGGATTGCGGATTGCGGATTGCGGATTG
>CAYPNP010000014.1:111417-123992 GCA_964412195.1 uncultured Acidobacteriota bacterium
GGATTGCGGATTGCGGATTGCGGATTGCGGATTGCGGATTGCGGATTGCGGATTGAAAACCTCTTCCTGAGTTCCTGAGTTCCATATTCATATTTGATTGCGGATTGCGAACCCGTTCGTGTGGTTCGTGTGGTTCGTGGTTCTGATTGCGCATTGGCCTGAGTTCTTGAGTTCCATATTGATTCCGGATCGCGGAATCTATAATCCCCGATTGCGTTTTCCCCGCCGGCCGGGCATAATGCGCGTGGAGGCCCTCCGTGGAGCGCAACTACCTCACCCACGAAATCGACAAGCTCATGGAGGAGAACCGCAAGATCCGCGGAGAAAACAGGACGTTCCAGGAACTCCTCGGCTTCCACCCGGACATGATCTACCGCTTCCACGTCACGGATCGCTTCTTCGAGTACGTCAGCCCCGCCGCCCAATCCATCACCGGCTATCCCCCGGCGGAATTCTACGCCAATCCGTCCCTGCTGGAGTCCCTGGTCCCACCCGAGTTCAAACCGGTCTTCGACGACTTCTGGCGCAATTCCCTCTCCGGCCAGCACGGCGGAGAGATTCAGTTCGTCCTCGAGCGCCCCTCCAGCGGGCCGCTCTGGGCGGCCATGCGCTCCTGGCCCATCCTGAACCGGATCGGCCGGCCGCTGGCGTTCGTGGGCAGCATCCGCGACATCTCCGTGCGGAAAGCCATGGAGGAGCGGATCCGCAAACTGGAAGGCCTCGTCCCCATCTGCGCGGGCTGCAAGAAGATCAAGATGCCCGACGGCACCTGGGAGGAGATCGAGTCCTACCTCAACCGCCGCTCCAACATGGACTTCACCCACAGCCTGTGCCCCGCCTGCCGGGACATCTACTTCCCGCCGCACCTCTGAGCGAACAAACCCACTTCCCGCCAGGGGAAACCCGATGTAAACTGTCTGGACAATCCCAGGCGGGCTCCCCCGCCTCTAAGGAGCGCTCATGCAGATTTCCCCCGAGCTGATCCGCAAGCTGCCCAAGACCGACCTCCACCTCCATCTGGACGGCTCCCTGCGGGTGGGCACCCTCATCGAACTGGCTCGGGAGATGAACGTCCCCCTGCCCTCCGACACCGAAGACGGCCTCTGCGAGCAGGTGTTCAAGGAGAATTACGCCTCTCTGACCGAGTATCTGGAGGGCTTCCGTTACACCGTGGCTGTGCTTCAGACCGCCGAGGCCCTCGAGCGCGTCTCCTACGAGCTGATGGAAGACAACATCCTCGAGGGCGTCCGCTACATCGAGGTCCGATTCGCCCCGCAGCTCCACGTCCACGCCGGCCTTTCCTGGAAGGAGGTGCTGCAGGCGGTGGACCGGGGCCTCCGCCGTGCCACCGAGCAGTACAACCAGGCGAGCGAGGCCATCCGGAAGGGCGAGGAGCCGCCGTACGCCTACGGCATCATTGCCTGCTGCCTGCGGAAATTCGAGGCGGCCTACTCGGATTATTACCGCCGCCTCTTCGAGGTCCACCGTTACTCCCAGCCCAAGGAGATCTACCGCCTGGCCTCCCTCGAGCTGGCCCGCGCGGTGGTGGACATCCGCGACCGCTACGGCGTGCCGGTGGTGGGCTTCGACCTGGCCGGCGACGAGAAGGGTTACCCGGCCATCGACCACAAGGACGCGTTCGATTACGCCCACAAGAACTTCCTGAAGAAGACCGTGCACGCCGGCGAATCCTACGGGCCGGAGAGCATCTTCCAAGCCATCACCGACCTGCACGCCGACCGGATCGGCCACGGCTACTCGCTGTTCCACCCGGAGATGATCCGCTCCGACCAGCGCCACAAGAAGGACCGCTACAGCGAGGACCTCAGCCAGTTCATCGCCGACCGCCGCATCACCATCGAGGTGTGCCTGTCGAGCAACATCCAGACCAATCCGCACCTGAAGGGGCTGACGGATCACACCTTCGCCGAGATGAAGCGCCACAAGCTCTCCACCACCATCTGCACGGACAACCGGCTGGTCTCGCGCACCAATGTCTGCCGGGAGCTGACCCTCGCTTTGGCCCACTTCCCCCACACCCTGGACGAGCTGAAGGACCTGCTGATCTACGGCTTCAAGCGGAGCTTTTACCCGGGCGATTATCCGGAGAAGCGGGCATACGTCCGCCAGGCCTTCAACCTGTTCGAGCGGCTGCAGCAGGAACACCTGCCCGGCGCCGGCCCGGAAACTCTCCTGGAGCCGGTCGTCTGATCCGCACGCCGACGGAGTTTCCACGTCATGAAGATCTTCCACTATCGGGACGTGTGGCCGCAGCTGCCGCAGCTGTTCCTTCACCGGCGCTTCCGCTTCGATTTCGAGCTCGTCCCTTACCAGGCGGAGAACCTCTCCTGGCGGAAGATCGGCAATTTCTTCCTGGCCGGGCTGAACCAGTACCTGCCGCGGTCCCGCCCGTTTGGGCGGCCCGTCTTCGCCCAGGTGGAGCCGGCCAACTTCTGCAACCTGTCCTGCCCGCTGTGCCTGACGGTGTCCGAAAGCCATGCCCGGCCCGCCGCGGTCCTGCCCTACGATGTGTTCCAGCGTTTCATCGAAGACGTGGGCGATTACCTCCTGCTGATCATCTTCTGGAACTGGGGCGAGCCGTTCCTCAATCCCGACCTCTGCCGCATGATCGCCTGCGCCAAGGCGAAGGGGATCCTGACCCACTGCAGCACCAACGGCAACGTGCGCTTCGACGAGGAAAAGGCCCGGGAGATCGTCCGCTCGGGCCTGGACACCCTGATCTTCGGCGTGGACGGCGCCACGCCCGAAACGTACACCAGGTACCGGGTCGGCGGCGATTTCAACCGAGTGCTGGACAACATCCGCACCCTTCTCCGGGTGCGGAAAGAACTGTCTTCGGCGACGCCCCGGATCAACCTGCGCTTCGTGGTGATGAGCCAGAACGAGGCGGAGATCCCGCGGATCAACGAGATCGCCCAGGAGCTGGGTGTCGACTTCTTCACGCTGAAAACCGTGGACATGCCCGCCGACCTGGGCGACCAGCTCGACCGCCGCTGGGCGCCCGCCGAGCAGAAGTACCGGCGGTACGAATACGAGGAGACGGCGTACGTCCGCAAAGCCCGCCGGTTCCGGTGCGTCCGGCCGTGGAAGCGGATCACGCTGGACGCGACCGGCGCCGTAATTGCCTGCGAGTACGACTACAGGAACGGCCACCCCTTCGGCTCCATCGCGAACGGCGAGTCCGCCCTGTCCGTCTGGAAGGGCCCGGCGGCGCAGGAGTATCGGCGGGGATTCAATTTCGGGTGGAACGGCTGCTACTTCTGCGCAACCTGCACCCTGAAGAACCGCGTGGCCGAGGACTGCACCGTCGAGCGCATCCCCCTGTCTTGATCGTGCTCGTGCTCGTAATCGTGCTCGTAATCGACGGATGACCAATGACCGGTGACCGATCGTAATCGGGATCGAAATCGGGTCAAGACGTTTACGCAGAAATGCAAGGGAGAGCAGATCCCGAACCGACCGACCCCGAAACGGGTCAAACCGCGCGCTGACAGATAACACCCATCTGGGCTGAATCGATTGGACTCCTTCGGAGTCCCTGGCGATCCTTCATGACCTCACCCCGGGTGACGGCCCAAAGCGGCCGTCACCCGGGGATAATCGAATTATTGTCCTTCCAGTCAAGGTATTATTAGCACATGCCGTCATTGCATCCCAATTGGGTCAAGTAAATGAACCTATGAAGCGAAGATCGATGAGCCCGCAGGGCGCCCTGAAATAGCCCCATGCGTGAGCATGGGGTGCCGCCGGCGCGGGGAGCGTGTGTGGATTCCCTTCCCCCGAACCCCTCTCGGGGCGGCATAACACCACGCGTTCATCGCGTTGCAACGGCTCCGGTCTTGAAAAGCGGAGGCGGAAGGGCACGGTATGCCGCCCCCAAGCGGGCTCCGGGAGAAGATTCGGAATCCACGGGGTTTTCGCGCCCACCCCAGGCTGGCGCCTGGGGCTAAATTAGAACGCCCTCCGGGCTGCGATCCCGACATACTCGGCAACCATAAACTCGACACAGTTTCTGTCGCATCGAATCATCCAAAGCCGTCTTCTGGGCTGCTCTGCCGTCCATTATCCCACCCCGGCTCCTGCACAAAATACTTCCCATCGCATTTACGAATCCATGACACAATAGGCATATGGATCCTACGAGGCTGGCGGAAGTGTTCGCGCGGGTGCGGGGCGCCTACGAGGCGCTCTGGAACGGGCCGGAGTCGGCGGAGATGGATCTCGGCAGCCGGCCCGAGCTGGATGACGTCCACGCGGCGGCCGTGGAGTCCGATGAGTTCCGCGCGCTGCTCACCGGCGGCCGCCGGCTGGTCATCGTGGATTTGGGCGCCGGCCGGGGATCCCGCATGGCCCGCCACCTGGCCGCCGCTTCGCCCCTGCTGGTGTCCGTGGACTGCTTCCCGGCGTTCGCCCGTCTGGAGCCGGCCTGCCCCGCCGCCAAGGTGCTTTCCGACGCCTTCCGGTGCGGACTGGGCACCGGCCGGGCGGACCTGGTGATCTCGGCCTACCTCTCCCTGCGCAATCCCCTGTTCCGCGAGCCGGACGTGCGGGCGGCCTACGTCGGCGAGGTCCTGCGCCTGCTGCGGCCCGACGGCCTGTTCTGGGGCGAGGAGCCGGGGCTCTCCCCCGCCGACTTCGACGGGCGGCCGGAATTGGCCGACTACTTCTTCCTGGAGCGTTTTTTCATTCACACCTTCCGCCGCGCCGGACTCTGACCTGAACTCCGACAAGTCCGTTGACTTCTCCGACCTGCCTGGCTCAAAATAGCCGCCATTGAATCCCCGTCCCCGATTCTCGGCAAGGAGGCCCGGATGAACTGTCCCCGTTGCCAGAGCGAGATCACCGAAGCCGTCAAATTCTGTCTCCAGTGCGGATTTCACTTTGATCCTTCATTCCAGGAGCAGATGGAGCTGTATCTCGCGCTGAAGAACCAGCGTCGCGGACTGGCGCTGCTCAGCGACAACCTGCGGAGCGTCCTCGCGACCCTCGACCAGAATCTGGGCCGTTTCCACCAGTTCCTGGAGCGCGGCCTGCAGTCCTCGGCCGGTGGAGCGCCGCCCGTGACACCGGTGCAGGCGCCCGGACCGGCACCGGGAGTGACTACGCCTCCCACGGCCGCCGCGCCCGTTCCGGTTCAGGCAACCGCCCCGGTCGCCGCTGCGGCTGTGACGGCGCAGCCGGCCGCTCCACCGCCAACCGCCGTCCCCGCCCCGGCCGCCCGCTCCGGTGCCGCCATGGAGGTCAAGCTGGGCCAGTGGCTGATCCTGGGCATCGGCATCCTGGTCACCATCGTCGGCGTGGCCGTCTTCCTCAAATACTCGATCGAACAGGGCTGGATCGGCCCCGCCTTGCGGGTGGCGCTGGTCTACCTCGGCGGCGTGGTCGCGCTGGCTATCGGCGAGTTCACCCGCAAGAGAGGGTATGCCGGCTTCGGCCTGAGCGTCCTCGGCCTCGGCATCGCCGTGCTGTACTTCGCCACCTTCGCCGGCTTCCAGATGTACCACCTCTTCCCCCAGGCGCTGGCCTTCGCCTTCATGGTCCTGACCACGGCGCTGGCCTGCCTGCTGGCCATCCTCCACGACAACAAGTGGCTGGCGGTGGTGGGCCTGATCGGCGGCTTCCTCACGCCGGTCCTGCTCAGCACGGGCGTGGACAACCAGATCGTCCTGATGTCCTACATGACCCTGCTGAACCTGGGCCTGCTGGCCATCGCCCTGCGCAAGCGCTGGCTGCTGGTCAACGTGCTCGGGTTCCTGGCCACCTACATCGTCTTCACCGGCTGGATGATCGAGCATTACCAGGCCGAGAAATTCTGGCCGGCCATCCTCTTCCTGCATGTCTTCTTCCTGCTCTACACCGTCCTGCCCTTCGCCCACCAGTACCTGCACGGCAAAGCCGGCCGGGCTGCCGGCGCCTGGATCATCGTGCCCAACACCCTGATCGCCTTCGGCTTCAGCTGGGGCATGATCGCGGACAAGTTCCCGGTGCGGTGGCTCAGCGTCCCGACTGTCTTCTACGCCCTGGTGTTCCTGCTGATGGCCACGTTCCTGCTGCAGCGGGAGAACTGGTACCACAACGCCTTCGTCTTCTTCGTGACCATGGCCGCTCTATCCCTCATCGTTACCGTGCCAGTGCTGTTTTCGAACTACGGGATCAGCCTCCTGTGGGCGCTGCAGGCCGCCGGGCTGTTCTGGCTGGGGATGCGCCTGTCGCGGCCCGGACTGGCTCTCACCGGCTTCGTCCTGCTGGTGGTGGCCGCCTGCCGCTGGATCTGCTGGGACTACGCCTCCAGCTTCGACCTGGACCCCTGGAGCCTGTTCATCACCCGCGGCTTTCCCTCCCGCCTGGGCATCCGCGTGCTGGCGGCCGTCCTTGTGCTGGGCATCTGCTGGATCATGGCCTGGCTGTGCCGCCGCGACGGGCCGGGCTCGGAGCACCCGGTGTTCTACCAGGTGATCCGCGTGCTGTCCTGGATCGGCTTCGGGACGCTGCTCTTCGCCTGGCTGAACATCGAGACCTCGGCCTTCTTCCACGACTACCTGCCGAACGGCCGCTTCGCCGCCATCTCGGTCCTCTGGACGCTGTTCTCCGTCGCCCTCATCCTCCTGGGCTTCCGCCGGCAGTCGGTCTGGCTGCGCGCCGTGGCCATCGTCCTGTTCTTTCTCACCGTGGGCAAGGTGTTCCTGTTCGACCTGGCCGAGGTGCAGACCGGCTACCGCATCGCCTCCTTCATCCTGCTGGGCCTGGTGCTGATGGGGGTCTCCTTCCTCTACTACCGCTTCAAGGACGTGATCCTCAAGGCCGCCGCCGGGCCGCCCCCGGCTGAAACGGAGGAAAAGGAATGAGCAAGCGCATCCTCCTCCCCTGCCTGCTGGCGGCGGGTTTGGCCGCGGCCCTCGCCCAGCCCCCGCTGGCACCGGCGAACTTCCGCCACCGCGCCGGGCTGGCCGGCAATTTCCCGGCCGGCAGCCTTTACCAGGTGCCTCTGCCAGCCGAGTTCCTGCGCGCCAGCGCCGCCGGCCTGGCGGACGTGCGTCTCTACGGCCCGGCCGGGCAGGAAGTCCCCTACGTCATCATCCCCCACCGCCTGCCGCCCGACGCCGTGCCCACCTGCGCACTGAAGCTCGTCGAGTACGACCAGGCCGGACCCGCGGCCACGCTGACGGTGGAGGTCCCCGAGGAGTGCCCGAACGTGGCCGAGCTCGCCCTGGACGTGTCGGACCAGGACTTCAAGAAACACGTCACCGTGGAGGCCGGCGACGACCGGAGAACATGGCAGTCGGTAGCCGAGGACGTGATCTACGACTTCTCCTCCCAGGTGGACCTGCGCCGCACGACGTTGAAGTTCCCCGCCACCGGGGCCCGCTACCTGAGGCTGACGCTGCGGGACGTGCCTCCGGAGGGGGACAACACGAACCTGACGTTGTCGCTGCGCTCCGAGGGTCTCGACTTGACCTACAACCGCTTCCGGGGGAAGAAGCTCAGCATCCAGGGCCTGCGCGCCGTCGCCGCGCCCGTCTCCGGCCAGCAGACGATCTACGATCGGCAGGTGTTCACCAGCCTCGCGCCGGAGCGGGGCGAACGAGGGAGCACGGTCATCGTCATATCAGCCGGACTGCCCGCGGATGTCATGCTGTTCGACATCGCCAATCCGGCGTATTGCCGGACAGTGGCGGTATCTGGCAGCGATTCCGGCCGGGACGACAGCTACTTCTGGCTGAAGTCGGACCGCATCCACGCCTTCCCCGGCGCCGAGCGCGACGAGACCCAAAACCGCCTGGAGCTGTCCGCCGACGTCACGCCGTTCTACAAGATCGTCATCGAGAACGGGGACAACCCGCCGCTGGACGTCCGCTCGGTCACCCTGGAGTGGGTGCGGCGGGACTTGTACTTTGTGGCACCCGTCGCCGGCGCGGGCTACGCCCTGTACACCGGTCAACCCAAAGCCGCCCGGCCGTTCTACGACACGGGCGAATTCGTCAACGCCCGCAACTGGTTCACCCGCAAGGCCAGCGCCGCCGCCCTGGGTCCGGTGCGCGCCAACGACAAGTACGCGCCCGGCCTGGCCGAGTCCGACCGTGCCCGCACCGAGCGGATCGGCCTGATCATCGTCGTCATCACGCTGATGGTGGTGCTGGGCTGGTGGATCGTCCGCCTCGTGCGCAAGGGAGCCTCCGGGGCGCCGCCGGCGTAGCTCGCGACGTCCCGGCGCGTGTTGAAATGACAGGGGGACGGGGAGACGGGGAGACGGGGATAGACCGAAACGGCGAAACGGCGGTGGGGCGAAACGGCGAGGGGAACCGGCCGCACCTGAAAATCTCGGCTGGTTCCAATCGCCGGTGCGCCGTTTCGCCGATTCGCCGTTTCCGTCAGACAGTTCCAAATCCTGAACGGGATTCCCAGTCGCCGTTTCGCCCATCCGCCGTTTCGCCGTTTCGTCGGACACGCGCCCGGAGGTCGCGAGGTACGGCGCCCCGTCGCCCCGTCTCCCCGTCCCCGTGTCCTCCCCACACGCGCCGGGACGGCGCGAGGTACGCTAGAAGTCCGGACCGAGCGACAGGATCCAGCTGACGCGGCCGGCCTCGCCGAAGCCGAGGAATGCGCGGAACGGCCCGAACCGCGTGCCCAGCGCCGCGCCGATCCCTCCGCCGTGGAAGTACTGGTACGGGACGTCGAGATCGACCGCGGTGCCCGACACCGTCGGCAGCCGCACGCCGGCCACGCCATAGGTCGCGTACAGGTACGCCGCATCCGCCAGCCCCAGGGATGCGATCGGGAAGCGGTGCCGGAACTCCACGCTGCCGGTCCAGAGGTCCTTGCCGTACAGCTCGTCGATCCGGTATCCGGGCACCGGCCATGGCGCTGCGGAGAGGTAGTTGTGGCCGCCGGCGTAATAGATCATGTACTTCGGCAGGTCGCGGCTCCAGCCGGCGATGCCGCCGACGCGGAGCACGTTGTTTACGGTCACCGGCACGTACGCGTCGCCGGATACCTGCACGCGGGCAAAGTCCAGGTCGCCGCCCAGCGCCGCGAAGCCCTGGTCGCCGTGCAGGTCGAACCGGACGCCGCGGGACGGGAAGAACCAGTCGTCGACGGTGTCCACGCCCACGCCACCCCGCACGAAGGCGACGGCGTGCCGGTCGGTCTCGTCGAAGATGCCCAGGCTGACGTTGTGGATCTCCTCCAAGTGGAAGGAGCCGTAGAGCCCCACGGCGTTCCCCAGGTTGGCCGTGGCGCCGGCGGAGAAGCCGTAGTGCTTCTCGTCCAGCTTGTCCACCACCTCCTGGTCGGCGACGATCTCGCGCGGCTGGAGGGTGAAGTACCCCTCCGCCTGGAGAGACAGCGGCGCCTTCTCCCCCATCGGCAGGCGGATCACCGCGCGGAAGTCCTTCATCACCCCCGCCAGGATGCTGACCTTCCCCTCCAGCGGGGAGCCGAGGATCTCGCGGGCGATGAACCGCCCCCGCCCGAGGAACTGGTAGTCGGTGTCGAAGCGCAGCGACAGGTCCAGGCTTTGTTTCGGCCGTTCATTCACCAGGTAGGTCATCCCCAGGCGGCCCTGGTCGTAGTCCAGGCGGTAGTCCACCGTCCGGTACCGGTTCAGGGCGTAGATCTTCTCCACGGAGCGGTCGAGCCGGCCCTCGCTCACCGGCCCGCCCGGTTTCACCTCCGACTTGACCAGGATCTCGTCCGCCGCGCTGCCGCCGGCGCCGTCCACCGCCACCCGTTCCGCCGGCTGGGTGTATTTCCAAGCCGGCGGTGGCCCCGGCGGACCGGATCCCGGCCCGAAGAGCGCCGCCAGCTCGGCGCGCCACTCCTCGGCGCAGGCGGAGCCCTTCTCCACCAGCTCCGGCAGACGGTAGAAATCGCTGACCGAGAAGTCGTACACGTCCGGGAAGAGCACCAGGTCGGCCATGGCCTGCAGGCGGCGGTCCTTCTCCAGCCGCGCCAGGGCGAACGACTCCTCCATGACCTGGAAGAGCGAGTCCAGCTTCTTCTTATACGCCGGCGAGGGCGCCGACACGTTGACGGCGATGACGGTGCGGTAGCCCAGACCGCGGGCCACGTCCACGGCGATGTTGTTGATCACGCCGCCGTCGACGAGGACCTTGTCCTCGTAAAGGACCGGCGAGAAGAAGAACGGGATGGCAATGCTGGCGCGGACGGCCGTGGTCAGGTCGCCGTGATCGAACACGTAGGCCTCGCCGCGCCGGAGGTCGGTGGCGACGGCCCGGAACGGGACCGGCAGCTGGTCGAAGTCGTGGATATCCTGGACGCCCCGGCGGGTGAAGGCGAGGCTCAGCTCCTTCATGACGGCCTGTCCGTCGATCAGCCCCGAAGGGAACTGCAGTCCGTCCGGGCCCACGTCCACGGAGATGGCCGGGGCGTAGCGGACGGACTTCTCGTCGAAGTCGAGCCGCCGGCGGTCGGGCCGGTCCCGGACGAAGGCCTTCATGTCGAGTGCACGAAACAGCTGCTCGATCTCCCGCCCGCTGTAGCCGGAGCAGTAGAGCGAGCCGACCAGCGCGCCGGCGCTGGTGCCGATGACGCAGTCGGGCCGCACCCCCAGGTCGTCCAGCGTCTTCAGCACGCCGATGTGCGCCAGGCCCCGCCCCCCGCCGCCGGAAAGCACCAGGCAGACGCCGTCGCGCGGCGGCGGATCCGCCGGCGCCCCGGCGCGCAGCCCAGGAAGAAGCAGGCAGCCGCAAAAAGCCAGGAAGATCAGACGTTTCATGAGACCGTCCTCGCGGGATGATGAATTCTATTCTAATTCAGTTCGGAGACTGGATTCAAAATGATATCGAAAGAATGGAGCCGGCGCTGTTGTTCTGAATCCGCGCAGATCCGCGTAAATCCGGGTCCAGATACTCACACCGATGGAACGGCACCATTTGACGCGGATTTTCGCGGATAGACGCGGATGGATCTCCGGATTGGAAGAAATGCAGGGCAGCCGTAATCAGCAGATCGGTAAATTCCTTGAGTGATCATGCCGAATCACAACTAATCTGCGTAAATCTGCGTTGAATTGCCTGTATGCCTTTGGGATGAAGGCCCGCCTACTCTTCGACGGCGGCTTCCTTGTCGCGGGGGAGGTCGATGCCGAGCTGGCGGCATTTCTTGTACAGCCCGCTGCGGTCCAGCTGCAGCTCGCGTGCGGCGGCGGCCATGTTGCCGCGGTGTCGGTGCAGCGCCTCCTGGATGAAGCGGCGCTCGAAGGCCTCGCGGGCGGCGTGCAGGGTCCCCTCGCCCGTACCCGCGGCCGCCTCCTTCTGCTCCAGCACCTGGGCGTAGATGGCCGACGGCAGGTCGTAGACGGTGACTTCCTGCCCGCCCTGCAGGATGACCTGCCGCTCGACGACGTTCTTGAGCTCGCGCACGTTGCCCGGCCAGCCGTAGCGGGCCAGGACCTCCATGGCCTCGGGGTGGATCCGCTTGGCCTTGCGGCCGTACATCCGGGCGAACTCCTGGAGGAAGTACTCGGCCAGGGCCGGGATGTCCTCCGGCCGTTCCCGCAGCGGCACGATCTGGATCGGGATCACGTTCAGCCGGTAGAACAGGTCCTCGCGGAAGCGGCCGGCCTCGATCAGTGCGGGCAGGTCGTGGTTGGTGGCGGCGATGACGCGCACGTCCAGCGCCAGCGGAGTGTTGCCGCCGAGGGGCTCGATCTTCTCCTCCTCCAGCACCCGCAGGAGCTTGGCCTGGACCTTCAGGCTCATGTCGCCCACCTCGTCCAGGAAGAGGGTGCCCTCGTGGGCCGCCTCGAACTTGCCCTTCTTGTCCTCGGCGGCGCCGGTGAAGGCGCCCTTGCGGTAGCCGAACAGCTCGCTCTCGATCAAGTCGTCGGGGATGGCGGCGCAGTTGATCTCGACGAACTTCTTGTTCCGGCGCAGGCTCTTCTCGTGGATCAGGCGGGCGGCCAGCTCCTTGCCCGTGCCGTTCTCGCCGTAGATCAGCACGCGGCCGTTGGTCGGCGCGATGATGTCGATCTGCTTGCGCAGCGCCAGGATGGGGATGGACTTGCCCACCATCTCGTACTTGCGGATGAAGCGCTCGCGGAGCTGCTGGTTCTCGTCCTCCAGCTCCTTCCGCCGGAGCGCGTTCTTGACCACCACCAGGGTCTTCTCGAGGGTGAGCGGCTTCTCGATGAAGTCGAAAGCGCCGAGCTTGACGGCGCGCACGGCCATCTCGATGGTGCCGTGGCCGGAGATGATTACCACCACGCCGGCGAACGGCGTCTGGCCGAGGCGCTCCAGCACCTCCAGGCCGTCCATGCCCGGCAGCCAGACGTCCAGCAGGATCAGGTCGTAGAGGGTGGCGCGGACCTTTTCCAGACCCTCCTCGCCGCTGGCGGCCGCGTCGACGCGGTAGCCCTCGTCGCGCAGGATGCCCGAGAGCGAGGAGCGGACCCCCGCCTCGTCATCCACCACCAGCAGCCGTTCCCTGGCCATCGCGCTCACCCCCGGGAGATCAGGTGCCCCAGTGTACCCGAATCCCGTCTTGAATGCAATTCACCGCAAAGGCGCAAAGAACGCAAAGAAATCTGAACACTG
>CAYPNP010000015.1:0-120961 GCA_964412195.1 uncultured Acidobacteriota bacterium
CCTATGATCCTCCACGGAGAACTGGCGGTTGGCCGCGGCCCGGGACAGCACGGTGCCCTCCAGGTTCAGGCCGTGGCAGGCCTTGCAGTCACTCAGGTTATGCTCGGCGTAGTCATGGTGCTTGTCGATCCACCACGAGCTGGCGACAGGATGCAGGCCATGAGGACCGCCGTTCACAGTGGACGGGACGCTGCTGCCATGGCAGGTGCTGCATTCGATAATGGTCCCGGTATGCCCTTGGAGCTGGGACGCGGCCACGTTGTCGTTGGGTTGGGAAGAGGGCCAGATCGCGTGGGTGCTGCCGTGGCAGCTCTCGCAAGCCACTCCGCCGTGGCCGGCGCTGAAGCGGTAGAGGGTGGTGTCCGACTCGGCGAACCGGTGGTTGACGGCCATCCGGGGCGTGGCCGCCGGATCGGAGGCGTCGAAGGCCATCCGGTAGCGGATCTGGCCGTTGTTCTGCACGGCGTCCCCGGTGTGGCACGACTGGCATTTGGGCTCGCTCAACCAGGGCGTCCTTTCCCCGCCGAATGCCGCAGCCACAGCCAGCATGCCACCGTGGCAATCCTGGCAGTTGATGCCGGCGTTCCCCATGGCCCCGCGGAGGCATTTGGTGACGCTGCCGGGGTGGCAACTGTAGCAGGAGGTGCGTCCGTCCTCCGGGATGATGGCCGGGTTGTCGGCGGTCGGCAATTGGTTGTCCCGCGTGCGCCCGTGGCGACCGTGGATGACGTACGAGAAGAACGGGAGGTCGGTCTGGGGGCCGGAACCAGTGAGGTCCAAAGCGGGGGAGTAGTGGCAGGAGGCGCACAGCACCGGCTTGCTGCCATTGAGATCTGTGCCGTACGCGCCATCGTGCAGGATCAGGATGTTCTCGCGGTAAGAGATTTCGGCGTTCGGGCTGGAACTCCAGGAGGAGATGCCGTATTTGTCGGCGGTCGCGTCGTCAGCGGCGTTCCCTCCGGAGGCGTGGCAGGTGCTGCAGTGCATCTCGTCGGAAACCGGCAGGACGATGTCGGTGTAGGCGAGGAGCTTGCCGGTGGACTTGTCAAACGCCTGGACCCGCATCATGGGATATTGGTTGGTGTTTCCCCTGTCATCGATGGCGGTGATGGGGATGCCGGGAGCTGAGAACCACTTGTGGGCGGGATCGTATTCGCGGAAGAGCTTGGCCTTGTTGGAGGGGCCGGGCATGTTGGCGCCGAGGATGCCCTCGTCCAGCGCCAAGTTGATGCCGAAAAGACCGTAAACGTAATCCCAGAAGTTGGTTTTTCCGATGCTTGTGGAGTTTTTGGAACCGGTCGCGTCGGCGATCGCTGAATAATAGACGACGACCCTCGTGTTGTCCAGGATTACGGGCTCGCTGCCCTGCCGGATGACCTGGGCGTGGATGACGTTGAACGGCGGGAGGGCGGACCAGACCGAGAAGTCCTTGTCGTAGCAATGCATGCCCAGGTCGTTGAACGCCAATACTTTGTAACCGGCAGTGGTGATGGGGCGGATCCGGGAAGTCTCCCGCGCCCGTTCCTTGGCCGAAGCCGTCCCCACAAAGCACATCGCCGCCAGGATCACGGAAGCCGCCAACAGAACCCACTGTACCTGTTTCTCTACCAACCGATCTTTCCTTCTAATCATCACTCCTCCTTTTTTCAAGCCGGAGATCAGTTCCCCAATTTGCTGCCGGCTTCTCCAAATAACATCCGCCTTCTTGGAACGTGCACGGAGTGAAAGCGGGTGCGGAAAGAATGGGCGTATTTTCCGACCATGCAGCTCAATTTATTGTGATTTTTGTCACAAAAAACACATTAAATCTACATTTGTAACGATAGATTCATAATCATGTGTCTGTTTGCGGAGCGCTGGTGGTGGAAGATCTGATAAACAATGAAATCCGGGGGAGCGGATAGATACCCGCGGCAGGGACGAATGATCGACTCGGGCTGGAAAAGAAGCCCGATTTTCGGTAAGATCGTCCCGTATTTCATTCCACGGCGGGATCATGGCAGCACTCCTCCAAAAGTCCCGGAAGACGCTCATCTGGCTGCTGGTCTCGCTCGCCTTGGTCCAGGCGCCTTTCATCCTCCTGATGCCGTTTCACATCGATGACGGCGTGTTCCTGCACATTGCCGAAAACGTCGGCCGGCAGCCGCTCATGCCGCTCCGGCAGCCCATCATCTGGGAGGGCCGGGTCTGGGCCGACATGATGTCCCACTCCCACCCGCCGCTGGCCTGCTACCTGATGTACGCCGGCCTGCGGCTGGGCGGGCCGCACCCTGAGGCGATGGTGCACCTGCTGATGCTCCCGTTTTTCCTGTTGCTGGGTTGGTCGCTGCACGAGTTTTTCCGATTCTTCCGGCTCCCGCCGGTACTCGGCGCGCTACTGGCAGTGTTCTCGCCGGTGGTGTTCGTATCCAGCCACACCCTGATGATGGACGTCCCCACCTTTTCCTTGGGCCTGGCCGGCGTGGTCCTGAGCTTCCGGGGCATCCGGGACGAGCGCACCGGGCCGATCCTGGCTGGCGGTGCCTTCGTGACGCTGGCCCTTTTGACCGCCTACAGCGCCATCTTCTACGTCCTTCCCCCGCTGTTCTATGCGCTGGCGCGGCGACGGTGGAAGCTGCTGTTCTGGGTCCTCCTCGTGCCGGTTGCCGGCCTGGCCGGATGGTTTCTCCTGGTCTACGCCGTCACCGGCCGGTTCGTCCCCGCCGACGTGCTCCGGCTGCTGGCCCAGTTCCGGCTCCGTCCCCGGGCCGACTGGACCGGTCGGATCGTCTACAACCTCTGCATGACCGGCGGCACGATCCTGTTCCCCGCCATCCTGCTGGCGTGGCGCTGGCCCCGCCTCCGGGGGAAACTCTATCTCCTCGGCGTGTTCGCCGCCGGCCTGGCGCTGGCGCTGATCTGGCCGGCGGAGGGATTCTGGCACCAGGCGGCCGTTGCGGTCCTGGTCGTGGCCGGCGTCATCCTTCTGGGCGAAGCGACCGCCCTTGCCGTCCGGCGGGGGAGGGAGCCGGAGGATCCACTACGCGCCGCCTGGTGGGCGCTGGGCGGTTGGATCGCGGCGTTCTACCTGATCACCATTGTGGCCTACCCCCACGGTGCGGCGCGATACCAGATCTGGCTGGTTCCGCCCCTGGTGGCTGCGTTCCTGGGTGCTTGGGGGCGGAGGTATTGCGGGGAAGATCGCAAGGAAGGGGACCCCGAGGAATTCTCTCTTTTCCGGCACCGGGGCTTTCTGGCGGCCCTGGTGGCGGGGCAGGTGATCCTGGCCTCCGCCTGCGCCCTGGCCGATCTGGAGATGGCCCGGGCCTACCGCGCGGCGGTTCAGGTTGTCCTCCGGCGGCTGCCCGCGGCTGGGGAAACCCTGTGGGTGGCGGCCGATTGGGAAGTGCGATATTACGCCGTCGCCGGCGGCGGCCGCACGATCCTGCGCTACGACCGGCGGCCTCGGCCGGGGGACCTGCTGCTCAAGCCCGCCCGGACCTGCCCGACCTGGGAAACCCGCTACGAGCGCCCGGGGTTCGGAATCCGGATCGGCTCGGTCGAGGCACGGACGCGCTTCCCCGTGCGGATTCTCGATCCGGTGGCGCGGGCCGGTTTTTACAGCGATTACTGGGGATTCGTCCCGGCCTGGTGGCTGTCCCCCGGCGTGCCGGTGGACGTCCTGGAGATCTACCGCCTCACGGGCACGCTGCCGCCCGATCCGGCGCTGGAGGCCTCGGAAAACGCCGGCATGTTCCGCCTCGATCCCTCCATCCCCCTTCCGAGATAAATCATTCACCACAAAGGCACAAAGAACACAAAGGCAGACTGGAGTATAGGGCTAAATACAGATATTAAAGAAATAAGCAGATTAATGGGAGCCGATCCATGGATCATTCCGATGAAAAGTTCAGCATGATTGAGGAGTGTACGGATTTGTATTGTGTGGAAGAAAAACCGGATGGAATCCGGGTGGTCATCGATATTCCGATGAGATTCAAATGGCTGTGGCTGACTAAACTGACTGATTTGGAAACTGACAAAAAAGAAATCGAGGAATATTCAGGCGAGAAACCGACTTGACAGATCTTTCCCTTAAAGATCGGTTCCTGATCCCTGAAAATCAATAATATTTTTTGTGCCCTTTGTGCCTTTGTGGTGAATGGCTCTGTCAGCCGTTCAGGTTGAGGCGGACTTCCTCGTCCGGGTGGGCGCGGTTGTAGAGGGCGATCCCGATCCAGATCACGGCGACCACGGCGAAGGTGATCAGGTCGCGCCAGCTGATGGGGCCCCAGCGGGGGTCGGTGAGCCCGGGGAGGACGAAGGAGATCAGCATGTAGGCGGCCACCCCGCCGAGGAAGGCGAACACCATCTGGGGCTTGGTCACGCCGAGCAGCAGCCGCCGGGCGGCGGGTGCGGGCAGGGGATCGGGGCTCATTTGGACTTCTCCGGCGCGGGCACGAGCCGCATGTCCTCGGTTTCGGCCTTTTTCTCCAGCCGGTCGCCGACCCGGGCATCCTGCCAGAGCGGGCGGGAGACGTACATGACCTTTTCGCCGGCCTCTTCCTTGAGCCGCAGGAAATAGTAGGTGTACCCCACCTCGGCCTGCATCTCGTCGGCCGGCATGATCTGCAGGTTCTTGTTGATCCGGAACTTCTCCACCACAGTCCCGTCGGCGGGCAGCAGGTAGCGCAGCGACAGCCAGGCCCGCGCCCAGACGTTCTGGTCGCGCTCCCGGAGGACGAATTGGCGGAGGACCTGGATGCTCTCGGGGCAGTCGACCGCGCCGAGGGTCGTCACGGCGTCGAAGCGGATGTCGCGATTGGAGTCGGTCAGCAGAGCGGCTACCGGCTGGACGTATTCCGGCTTCATCATGTACTTGAGCCCGCGGACGGCTCCGGCGCGCACGCCGGTCTCCTTGCTCTGCAGGGCGGCGAGGAGCAGCGGGGCGGCCTTCTCGCTGCGCAGCCGGCCCAGGAGGTAGAGGGCGTAGTACTTGTCCACCACGCTGTAACTGTTCTCGTACCTGTTGATGAGCGGGTCCTCGATCCGGAGGCCCTTGGCCAGGAGCTCGTCGACGTACTCCATGGCGACATTCCGGCCGCGGTTCTCGATCAGCTTGTTGAAGGTCTTGTCGAAGGTGAAGTACCGGACGATGGGCTTGTGGAAGACCAGGAAGACCACGCCGGCGATCACCACGAAGGGAATCAGCACGTATTTCAGCATGTATTTCATGAATGGAAAGCGTCCTTCCGTAGGATTAGACCCGCATTATAACGCAAGGGTCCGCCGCGGCGCGAGTTTTCTATGGTCCGGGCGTGAAGCGGCCCGGCCAGTCAGACCACGACGCGCGGGATGTGGGCGCCGATCCGGCTGACGATCTCGTAGTTGATGGTGTGGCAGAGAGCGGCCATCTCCTCGGCGGTGACCCGTTCGCCGCCCTGGGCGCCCAGCAGCACGGCCTCGTCCTCGACGGCCGCGCCGGGGATGTGGGTGACGTCCACCATGATCATGTTCATGCAGATCCGGCCCAGGACCGGCGCCCGCTGGCCCCGCACCAGGACGTGGCCCTGGTTCGACAGCCCCCGGTCGTAGCCGTCGTAGTAACCCACCGGCAGCACGGCCAGCGTGGTCGGATGGGTGGTGCGGTGTGAGCAGCCGTAGCCGACGTAGCGGTCCGCCGGCACGGATTTGATCTGGGCGATGCGGGTCTTCCAGGTCAGGACCGGCCGGAGCACCGGCGGGGCGTGGTTGAGCAGTACGGCGGCGAGGTACGTCTCCTTGGACGGCCACAACCCGTAGCTGCTGATGCCCACCCGGACCATGTCGAAGTGGGTTTCGGGGAACAGCAGGGTGGCGGCGGAGCAGCCGGCGTGGACCTGCCGAGGCGGGAAGCCGGCTTCGCGCAATTCCTGCAGCAGCAGTTGGAAGGCATCCAGCTGCCGGCGGGCGAAGGAATGGTCCGTGGTGTCCTCGATGTTGGCAAAGTGCATGCTGGCCCCCTGGAGCACCAGTCGGGCGGAGCGCCGGAGGCAGTCGATCACCGCCGGCAGGTCCTCCCCCATCACGCCCTGCCGGTGGACGCCCGTCTCGAGCTTGAGGTGGAACGGCGCCTCGACGCCCCGCCGCGCCGCCTCGGCCTGCAGCCGATCCAGAGAGTCGATATTGTAAAGCACCGGCTCCAGCCGGTGGTCGAGGGCCGCCCCCAGCCCGTCCAGTAGCGTGTAGCCGAGGATGACCACCGGCATTTCGATCCCCAGGCGGCGGATGGCGACGCCTTCCTCCAGGCAGTTCACCCCCAACACGTCCGCCCCGGCTTCCGCCGCCAGGCGGCTGATGGCTTCCAGGCCGTGGCCGTACGCGTTGGCCTTGACGACCGCCATCAGGCGGCAGCCCGGCCGGAGGAGCCGCCGGAAGGTGGCCAGGTTGTGGCCGTAAGCCTCGCGGCTGATTTCGATGTGTTGCAGTCCGTCCGTGTTCATGCGCCTGCCCGCCGTCTGGATTCCAACGCCGTCTCGCCGCGTCGCGGTTCAAAAATTCTAATCATTTATCCGCGGTTTGTATATTAGAATATGCGCTCGACTTTTGAGAAGGAGCAAGGTTATGGAAAAAAAGGCATTCATCTTCCTGGTCGTGGGGCTGGTGGTGGGATTCGCCGCCGGGGCCACGGCCGGATACCTGTACCAGCAGGGCAAGGCGCACGAAAACCTGGCCCAGGCGCCCGCCGCCAATCCCGCCATGCCGCCGGCCATGGGCCAGCAGCCCCAGGCCCCGCCGCCCCTGACTCCCGAGCAGCAGGCCCAGCTCGATCAGATGCACAAGAACATCCAACAGAATGAGGAAATCCTCCAGAAGGATCCCGGCAACCTGGAAGCCCTCATCCGGCTGGGGAACCTCCATTACGACCTGAAGGAGTTCAAGCTGGCCATTCCGTACTACGAGAAGGCCGCGGCCAAGGACCCGAACAACCTGGCCGTGCTGGTGGACCTGGCGACCTCCTACTGGTATCTCGGAGATACCGCCAAGGCCACGGCGGGCCTGGAAGCCGTCCTGAAGAAGGACCCCAACCATGTGCAGGCCCTCAACAACATGGGCATCATCATGCTTCACGGCAACAACGACCTGGCAGGCGCCAAGAAGTACTGGACCCGCCTGGTGGCCACCGGCACCAAGGACATCGACCTGGATGCCGTCAAGAAGCGCCTGGCCGTCATTGACAACATGCTGGCGCAGCAGAAAGAGGCCGGGGCCAAGCAGGGCCAACCGGCCCTGATGCCGCCCAAACCTGGGTCCAAATAGGGAATTCCTGGCATGGCCGGCCGCCGCTCCCGCCTCCTGGATGCCGAGGCTGTCATGGACGCCATCCAGGAAGCCGTGTTCCTGATCGACCGGGACAAGACCGTCGTCAAGACCAACGCGGCGGGAGTGGAGTTGATCGGCCGCCCCGCCGCGGAGATCGTCGGCCGCCCCTGCGCCGAGGTGGTCAACTGCGAAGCCTGCCACCGCGACTGCCCCTTCGAGCGGGTGCTGGCCACCGGCGAGGGGGAGCGGCGCTTCGACATCCCCATGGCCGGGCCCGGCGGCCCGGACGACCGCCGGATCTGCCTGACCTCGAGGCCCCTCCGCGATGCCGGGGGGGGGGTGACCGGGCTGGTGGAGAGCGTCCGCGACGTGGCCCACATCCACCGGCTTATCGCCGAACGGGACGACCTGAACCTCCGCCTGGGGTGGGAGGTCGGCAAAATCCGGGCGATCCTCGACTCGGTCCCCGACGGCATCTACACCATCGACAGCGACTGGCGGATCACCAGCTTCAACCGGGTGGCCGAGGAGATCACCGGCTGGACCGCGGCGCAGGCCATCGGCCACTACTGCCACAAGGTCATCAACAGCTCCATCTGCCACCACGCCTGCCCGCTCCGGAAGACGCTGGAGAGCGGACAACCGCTCTTGGAGGCCGAGGGCACCATCGTCAACCGCCGCGGCGAAGCCAGGAAGCTGCTCTTCTCGACCGCGGTCTTCCAGGATCCGGACCGCGGGGAGCAGGGCGGAGTCGAGGTGGTCCGCGACCTCGGCAAGCTGCACGACTTGCTGGAGCGGATCCCGGGGATGGAGTCCCGCGGCGACCTGGTGGGGAACGACCCCCGGATGCAACGCATCTTCAACCTCATCGAGCTGATCAAGGACATCGATTCCACCGTGCTCCTGACTGGGGAGAGCGGGACGGGCAAAAGCGTGCTCGCCCAGGAGATCCATTGGCGCAGCAAGCGCAGCGCCGCCCCCTTCGTCAAGATCAGCTGTGCCGCCCTGGCGGAGAACCTCCTGGAATCCGAGCTGTTCGGACACGCCCGCGGCGCCTTCACCGGCGCGGTCCAGGACCGGAAGGGGAAATTCGAGGCCGCGGACGGCGGTACCGTTTTCCTGGACGAGATCGGCGAGGTGCCGCTGGCCACCCAGGTGAAGCTGCTGCGGTTCCTCCAGGAGCAGGAGTTCGAGCGTGTCGGCTCCAACAAGACCATCCGGGTCAACGTCCGGATCATCGCCGCCACCCACCGTGACCTCGTCCAGATGGTCCGGGAAGGCCGTTTCCGGGAGGACCTGTACTACCGGCTGGCGGTGATCCCCATCGCCGTGCCTCCCCTCCGGGAGCGCCCCGGCGACATCGGCGCGATCATGCAGCGGATCCTGGACCGGCTCGCCCGCCGGTTGGGCACCGAGCCGAAGGGGGTCTCCCCGGAAGCCATGGAGATTGTACGCCGCCACACCTGGCCGGGGAACATCCGGGAGCTGGAGAACGTCCTGGAGCACGGGTTCGTGTGCGCGACCGGCCGGCGGATCGCCCGCGACGCGCTGCCCGGTTACCTGCTGGAAGCGCGCCCCGCAGCCCCGGCCGCGCCATCCGGGGGTGGCCGGGAGGACGAGGGCCACGTCATCGCCATCCAAGCGGCGCTCGAGCGCGCCGGCGGACGGGTCCAGGACGCCGCCCGTTTCCTGGGCATGGACCGCACGACCCTGTGGCGCAAGATGAAACGGTACGGAATAAAAAAGAAACCCTAGCCAGGGGGGAGCTAGGGCTTAGGCTGTTTTTGTAAATAAGCAGGATTGGCATCCCACTTACTTGCAAACAAATATAAACGGAAAAAAACCAAAAATCAAGAGTCTTTTTTTCCGGTTGTGTGCTTGGACACAATCTCCGCGGTGTCCATGGCGATGACCAGTTCCTCGTTGGTCGGCACCACCAGGATTTTCACCGGCGAGTCGTCGGTGGAGATGACGGCTTCCTTGGCCCGGAGGCCGTCGTTCTTCTTCTTCTCCAGGTGGATGCCGAGCGACTCCATGCCCTCCAGCGACTTCTCCCGGATCATCGGGCTGTTTTCGCCGATGCCGGCGGTGAACACCAGCAAGTCGAGCTTGCCCAGCACGGCCATGTAGGCGCCGATGTATTTCTTGATCCGGTAAGTGTAGATCTCGATGGCCAGCCGGGCCAGCTTGTCGCCCTTGAAGTAGAGGTCCTCCAGGTCGCGCATGTCGCTGGAGCGGCCGGAGATGCCCACCAGCCCGCTGAATTTGTTCAGCAGGTTGTTGGCCTCGTGCATGGAGAGCTTCTCCTGGTCCATGATGTGGAGGATGATGGCTGGGTCGATGTCGCCGCAGCGGGTGCCCATCACCAGGCCCTCGAGCGGGGTGAAGCCCATGGAGGTGTCCACCGACTTCCCGTGGTGGATGGCCGTCACGCTGGCGCCGTTGCCCAGGTGCAGGGTGATGATGTTGCTATCGGTGCAGCGCACGCCGGCGATCTCGCAGGCCCGCCGGGAGACGTAGAAATGGGACGTGCCGTGGAAGCCGTAGCGCCGGACGGAGTATTTTTTATAGAGCTGGTATGGCACGGGATAGATGTACGCATGTTCCGGCATGGAGGTGTGGAAGGCGGTGTCGAACACGCCCACCATCGGCACCGTCGGCAGGATCGCCTGGGCGGCCTCGATGCCCTGGATGTTGGGCGGGTTGTGGAGCGGCGCCAGGGAGATGTTGTCCTTCAGAGTCTGGACCACCTCGGGCGTGATCAGCACCGATCCGGTGAAGGTCTCGCCGCCGTGGACGACGCGGTGCCCGATGGCGTCGATCTCGCGGAGGCTGTTCAGGATCTGTAGCTCCGGCTTGACCAGCATCTGGAGGATGGCGTTGATCGCCATGACGTGGTCGAGCAGCTCCTCCTCGTGGGAGGCCTTCGGCCCGCCGGGTTTCTCGATATCGATGGTAGCGCCGATCATGCCGATGCGGTCCACCTTGCCCATGGCCAGGTTGGTCTTGTTGTCAGTGTCGATCAGCTTGTATTTAACGGTCGAACTGCCGCAATTGAGGGTGAGTACTTTCATGGCTGCGCTCCCGGTTATTTCGTAGTCTGGATGCGACGCTTGAGCTCGTCGTACTTGAAAAAGCCCTGGCCGGTCTTCTGTCCGAGCTTGCCCTCGCGGACCATCTTGCGCAGCAGCGGGCAGGGGCGGTAGTTCGGATCGCCCAGGTTCTTGTAGATGGCCTCCAGATAGTTCAGGACGGTGTCGATGCCGATCTGGTCGGCCAGCGCCAAGGGGCCGAGGGACAGGTTATAGCCCATGTGGATGGCGTCGTCGATGTCGTAGGCGGAGGCCAGCCCTTCCAGCAGCACCTGGGCGGCCGTGTTGATCATGGGCAGGATGATGCGGGACGTGACGAAGCCGGGGAACTCGTACACCTCGATGCACTTCTTGCCCAGGGTTTCCATCAGCAGCTTGGTTTTCTGGACCACGGCGTCGGAGGTGCGGACGCCCTTGATCAACTCGACGATCATTGTCTTGGGGATGGGCAGGATGAAGTGAAGGCCGATCAGCCGCTCAGGGAAACGCAGGTGCTGCTGGATGTCGGTGACGCTGATGGTGGTGGTGTTGGTCATGAAGAGCGTCTGGTCGGTGCAGATCGCCTCCATGTCCTTGAAGATGTCCCGCTTCTCCTCGAAGCTGCGGCCCTTGGCCTCAAGCAGGATTTGCACGGCGCGGAGGTCCTGGATGGTCGTCGTGGTGGTGATGCGCCGGAGGATGGCCTTCTTGTCGCCGGGGGTAAGTCCCCAGCGGCTGATCTCGCTGTCCAGGAACAACTCGATCCCCGCCACGCCGGCCCGGAGCCAGTTCTCGTTGGTGTCGTACATGATGACTTCGAGCTTGGAGTGCGCCACGTTCTGGGCGATGCCCTGCGCCACAGGCCCGCATCCGACGACCCCGATGGTGGTGATTTTCATAAAACGCCTCGTCTGACCGGGAGGGTCATGAAAAAATGAGAGTGTATTGTATGAAACTTAACTGGAAAATTCCAATAAAATCGAAACGAATCAGCGGATTTTGACGCCGAAAGTGAATTGGAACTCGCCCTGGCCCCGCTCGAACCAGGATTCCTCGGCGGTGAAGTTGTCGCGGGTCCAGCGGATGTACTTCAATTCAAAGACGTAAAGGTACTTCTTGCTGGGGATCTCGAATCCGCCGTGGAAGTACACGCCGGTGTTGACCCGGGTGGCATAGAGGGGGGTGGTGTCCCATGGCGGATTGTCCTGCAGCTCGTCGTGGCCGTCGACGCCGAAGGTCTGCTGGTCGGCGGCGATGATGTCCGTCTGGAAGCCGGCGCCGGCGAAGGGCCGGCCGTTGTACTGCTTGAAGACGTACTTGACACCGATGGGGATGTCGACCAGGTGGAAGTAGTCCTTGTAGTCGCCGGTGATCGGCGGATCGTCGTCCGTGGCGAAGTTCCCCTTCAGGCTCAGCATTTTCCACGCGCCGCCGAACGTGAGGTACAGGCCGGGCTGGCTCTTCATCAGCTGGTAGTCATAGAACACGCCGGCGATGTAACCCAGCTGGCCGTTGACGTCGGCCGTGGCGAAGGGATTGTTGGGGCTGTTCGGGATCTCGTCGAAGGAATTGACGACGACGCCGAACTTGAACCCGTATTGGAGCCGGCTCTCGGCGTGAAGCAGCAACGGGCAGAGGGCCAGGGTCAGGACGGCGACGAAAAGGATCCGATGTTTCATGTTCGTGCAACCTCTTAAGGAGAGATAGTCCACCGATGCGGAATCATGCCACGATCGGGGGGAAATATCAACGCCTGATTGGGCCGGTTCGGCTTGCTTTGACCAGCCGGCGGCCTTACAATCGGACGCAATCCGAACTCCCTGGAACGCCGGGCACTGGAGGAGCAGGCAGATGCGCACATCGGTGTACCACCGCCGCCTGGGCTGGCTGGATCGCCTGCCGGCTTGTTTCACGCTGGCCGAATTCCGGGCGGTCTCCCGGCTGAGCCCGGACGCCGCCTGGCAGACCCTGCGGCAGTGGGAGCAGGGCGGCAGATTGACCGTGGCGGGGGGCGGCCTCTACCTCAAGCCAGGAGCGGCCCTTCGGTGGCCGCCGGCGGTGCATCGGGCCGCGGCCGGCGGCGGATACTTCACCGGCCGGGGCGCGCTGCAGATGCTCCACCGCCGTCCGATCCTCTTGGAATCACTGGATCTGGTCACCGGGAGGCGAGTCGCCGATGCCGAAGTGGCGGGGGAAGTCCCGGTGCGCCGACACGGACTGAAGCTGGGCGGATTTTCCGGTGGAATTCTCCGGGTGACGGACGGCGGCCGGGAGATCCGGGTGGCCTCTCCGGAGCGGGTCATCTTGGACTCCCTGGCTTGGCCAGGCCGCTTCCTGGGGATCGCCGGGGTGGTCGCCCTCCTGGCTGGAAAACGACCGCGTGCGGACGCCGTGGCCCTGCTGGAACTGGTCGCCGGCTGGGGCAGCGAGGCGGTCCGGCGCCGGCTGGTGGTGACCGCCGCGGCGGCGGGGCGCCCGCGGCTGTCGCGCTGGGCCGCCGAATTGGGCCCGTTTTCCCCGGGAATGGGCCGGGTCCTGCTCGACCCGGCCGCGCCGGTCCCCAGAGGCGCACCGGTCGTGTCGGGCGTTGTCCTCAACACGCCGCTGGCGATCGGATAGGACCAAATCGATGGCGAAGCTGAGCATGGCGCTCCCGTCAGATCGCCGCCGGTAACCGGTCCGGCAGGGAGAGGAGTCCGACTCATGGAGAGCCCGGCCACTTGAACTTTATCGCTACGGCGTTCGTAATAGCCCACGAGTGAACATGCGCTTGTGTGCACGACCCGCAACGAAAATTGGCGAATCGACGGTACCAGGCGATCCGGTATCTCACGCGGAGTCGCAGAGAACGCACAGAGGAGCCGTCCGGTGGCTGCCGGTGCTCCTCTCTGCGGACTATGCGAATCTGAGTGTAAATTTCCGAAGTGATTACGGCCAGGAGCACGATTACGATCGGCGAGTACGATTTAATGAATTCTGTTTTCCAGCAAGACGCGGAGATGATCGGCCGACCGGGCGACCCGGATTGCCGGCGGGCTCCGCGCCTCTCCCGCCGGCCCGGACAGGATCCGGGCTCTTCAACGAAACCGGATGGAGGTTCAACTGTCATGATGGAAAAACGTCTCCCGATGGCTTTGTGGATTCTCTGCCTGCTGCTGTGCCTGACCTGTCCGGCCGCCTTTGCAGCCTCCGTCGACAAGGCGGCCCAGATCGATGCCTTGATGGCCAAATATGCGGCGATAAAGCAATTCAACGGCTCGATGCTGGTGGCGCAGGACGGCCGGGTTCTCCTCCAGAAAGGCTATGGGCTGGCAGAGATGGAATGGGGGATCCACAACACCCCCGACACCAAGTTCCGCCTCGGCTCGGTGACGAAGCAGTTCACCGCGCTCCTGGTCCTCCAGTTGGTGCAGGAAGGCAAGCTCTCCCTCGACGCCAAGGTGGCGGACGTGCTGCCGTATTACCGGAAGGACACCGGCGGCCGGATCGCCGTCCGGCAGCTGCTCAACCATACCAGCGGCTTGCCGAACTACACCGCGCGGCCGGATTTCCGGGACAAGCTGATGCGCAATCCCTCCGGCGTGGAGGATTTCGTGAAGGGGTACTGCAGCGGAGACCTGGAGTTCGAACCGGGCACGAAGTTCAACTACTCGAACTCCGGGTACTTCGTTCTGGGGGCCGTCATCGAGCAGCTCGCGGGCAAGCCGTACGAGCAGGTTCTGAAAGAGAGGATTCTGGATCCGGTCGGGATGAAGGACACGGGCTACGACCATTCCGACGCCATTCTGATGAAACGGGCCGCCGGCTATGAAAAAACGCCCGGAGGATATGTCAACTCGCCCTATCTGGACATGTCCCTGCCGTACGCGGCAGGCTCCCTGTACTCGACGGTGGGCGACCTCTACCTTTGGGACCAGGCCCTTTACTCGGACCGCCTGCTCTCGGCCGAATTGAAGCGGCAGATGTTCACGCCGGGCCTGGGAAATTACGCCTTCGGGTGGAGCGTCCGCCAGCTGCCGGTGGGGCCGGAAAAGGCCAACCGGACCGTGGTCGGCCATGGGGGCGGGATCAACGGCTTCAGCACCCTGATCACCCGCGTGACGGAGGACCGGAACCTGGTGGTGCTGCTGGACAACACCGCCGGCGGGCAGTACCTGCAGCCGATCACGAACGGTGTTTTCGACATCCTGTACGGCCGGGTGCCGCCCGATCCGAAGAAGTCCCTGGCGGAAGCCCTCGGCCCCATTTACGCCAGCCAGGGCCTGGAGGCCACCGTCACCCGTTACCGCGAGATCAAGGCTGGCGAAGCCGCCGCCTACGACCTGCGCGAGGCGGAGTTGAACCTGTTGGGCTACCAAATTTTGGGTCAGAAGAAGTTGGACGACGCCATCGCCGTGTTCCAGCTGAACCTGGAGGCGTTTCCGGACTCCTTCAATTGTTACGACAGCCTGGCCGAAGCCTACATGGCGTCGGGCCAGAAAGAACTGGCGATCAAGAATTACGCCAGATCGCTGGAACTGAATCCGGCCAACCGCAACGCCGTGGAGCAGCTGAACAAGCTGACTCAGTAAGCCGCAGTCTCCTCCGGCCGCCGGAACAGGCGGTCAATCCACTTCGGCCGGGTTGACCGGTTTGGCGGCGATGGGCCGGGCCTCCATCACCCGGTACAGCGGCAGGGGCTGGAGCTGCCTCGACCATTGCCGGGTGATGAACACGTTGAAGAAATTCCAGGTGATGAGGCTGTCTTCGTAGTCCGGCTCCAGCAGGCAGGCGGTCAGGCGCGCCAGCGGCTGGTCCAGGCGGACCAGAAAGAAGCCCTTTTCCACGGGCAGCTCCACGTCCTTCCATTCCCCCTCGAGGGTTACCAGGGAGTGGCCCTCGGAGATCCACGGGTCCACTTTCAGATTGGTGGAATTCCATTGGGCCGCGGTCAGGGTGACGGGTTCTGTCACGCGCTCCACCCGGATCCCGTGGCGCAACATCTGCCGGGCCACCTTGTCGCAGCCGGCGCTCATCAGGTACGCCCACGGCAGGGGACGGCCGGCGGTGCAGGGGAAGTCGGCGATGTAAGGTATGACATACGTCCTCGGCTGGTCCAGCAGCGGCTTCGGGCGGGGCCGGCCGCGGCTGTCGGTTTCCTTGGACATCTCGTAACCCTGCACGGTCAGGGGCTGGGCGACGGGTTTCGGTTCCACCTTGAGGCAGACGGCGGGGCGCTCCGCCACGGGCTTCGCGGCCCAGGCCGCGGCCGCCTCGTCCGCCCGCCGGACGAGGGTCTTCATCTCAGCCGCGTGGGCGACGGTGTAGCGGAGCAGTTCCAGCGTGAAAGCGTAGCAGTGGGCGATCCGGGTGGGGTAGGAGGCGTAGGCGTAGTTCTCTACCAGCACGGAGAACCGGTTGCGCAGGCCCATGTAGTCGGCGCCGATCCGGGGGCTGGGCGGGAAGGTGACCCACCCCTTCTCCGGCTGGAAGTCGTCCTCGAAGTCGCCATAGGGCAGGAGGTGGATATTCTGCTTCGCCAGGGTCGCGGTCAGGTCCGGGTAGAGCTTGTCCCACAGGTAGCCGCTGATGGAGACGTCCCAGTTGGGCGAGCGGGGCGAGAGATAGGTGACCGTCTCCTGGTGGTAGGAGCCGTCGGTGGTGTGCAGGTCGACGTACAGCAGGGGATCCCACGGCAGGATCACATTCTGCATGATGGAGCGCACCTCGCGCGTCTCCATTTTCACGTAGTCGCGGTTCAGGTCGTAACCCTGGGAGTTGGGTCGCACGCCGACGCCCTTCTCCGGGTTCGGCATGTAAGAGCGGTTCTTCGGCGAGATCCGCTCGTTGCCGTCTGCGTTGAAGATCGGCACGAAGAGGAAAATCGCCTGTTTGAGCAGCGGCTGCTCCTTGCCGGTGAGCATGTCCCTCATCAGGGCCAGCATGGCGTCCTTGCCCTCCACCTCGCCGGCGTGGATGTTGCCCTGCACGTAGATCACCGGCCGCGGGTCCTTGCGGGCTTCGGCGGGGCCGGCGGGGAGCGGGTTGCCCATGATGGCCATGGGGACATCCCGGCCCTCGGCCGTGCGGATGACCGTTTCGACCCGGATGTGCTTGGATCGGCTCTTCAGCAGCTGCAGGTAAGACACCACGTCGTCGAACGTGCTGGTTTCCTTGTAGCCGGTGGCTTCCGGCCGGGTGGCCAGCGGGCCGCCGGCGATGGGCGGACCGTCCGCCGGGGCGGTTTGGGCCGGGCAGGCCCCGGCCAGGGCGGCGGCGAGAACCAGGCCCGTGAACGCGCGTAACCAGTTTTTCATCATAGTTCTGATCCTTCCGGATGGCGTAAATCGAGTATACGTGACTGCGGCCGGGATGTTTGATGCACGCCGCAGCCGATGGGAAACGCCGCCGCGCGGTTTCCACCGGATCCAGCTCCGTGGATTGCACCAGGCCCGGGAAGGCCGGATGACCTCGAAAGCCTTTGCGTTCTTTGCGCCTTTGCGGTTTGATTGTGGTATAGTGCACGGAAATTTCACCCGGTAAGGAGAGCGATGGCGGACACGACGAAACAGCACGGCCCGCGGCGGTTCCCGGGACAGTTCTGGCTGGTGGTCCTGTTCGAGTTCTTCGAGCGCGGCGCGTACTACGGCATGATGAGCGTCCTGTCGGTGTATTTCACCGACGTGCTGCTGTTCCCCAAGGAGAGCGTCGGGCTGATCAAGAGCGTGATCCAGCCGATCCTCTACTTCCTGCCCATCGTGGCCGGCGCGCTGGCCGACCGTTTCGGCTACCGCAAGGCCCTCACCGTGGCGTTCGCCTTCCTGGGCACCGGCTACTTTCTCACCGCGCAGGCCACCCAGTACACGACGGTCTTCATGGCCCTGGTGGTCATGGCCCTGGGTGCGGGGACCTTCAAGCCGCTCATCGCCGGCACCATCGCCCGCGTGACCGACAAGGAAAGCTCCGGCCTGGGCTTCGGGATCTATTACTGGTCCATCAACCTGGGGGCATTCCTCTTCCCGTTGGTCCTGGTGCCCTGGCTGAAGAACTCCCTCGGCTGGCCCTGGATCATGCTGGCGGCGGCCATCTGCACCGGCGGCATGCTGCTGCCGACCCTGCTGTTCTACCGCGATCCGGCGGGCGTGGGCCCTTCGGCCGCCCCTGACGCCGCGAAGACGAGCCTCGTCCAGACCGTCGCCAACGCCTTTGAAATCATCTACTCGCCCATCGTCCTGGTCTACCGGCTGGCCCGCCATTCCAAGACCGCCCGGCTCGTCATCGCGTTGGCCAGCCTGGCCGTGACCGCCTGGGCCGTGCAGAGCTACTGGCGGCCGTCCCCCGTGGAGATGCGGGTGGCGGCCTTCCCCCACACCTACTGGGGCAAGACCCTGTTCGTGACCGTGAGCCGGAACCAGTCCGCGCCCGAGGCATACACGCTGGAGGCCGCCGAGGCCAATCCGGCGCAGGGCAACCTGCCCTCGGCCCGGCTGACCGTCTTTCGGCCTTCGCAGGATCCGGCGTTCCTGGAGGAGCTGCGCGATAAGCTGCGGGCGGCGCTGGGCTGGGACCGGCTGGATCGCGACCTGCTGGAACGGATCCTGCGCGATTCCGACCGGCAGATCACCGTCTCGTTCACCTGGCACCGGCGGGCCGGGCGGGAAGACGTCCAGGTCGTGAAAACCGGCCCGGCGGATTTCGCGGTGGAGGTCCAGGCCGGGGCGCTGGACAGGGCCGTCCTGGAAGCCGCCTCGGGACGCCTCCTCGGGGAGCCGATGCTGGCCGGCGCCGACGCCGGGGAAGTCAAGGCCAGTCTGTCGCGCACCGCCCAGCGGCCGTTCTTCGTGCTCTTCGTGGCCATCCTGTATTTCACCGCGCTGTTGATCCTCGCGGTGGAAGGTCGGGTTAAAGCCATGGCACCGGCGTCCCGGCGGGCCTTCCTGCTCGGCTTCGCCGCGGCGATGCTGGCGCTGGTCTGGCTGCTGCCGGACCTGACGACGTTCGCGCGGATCCTGTGCTCCTGCATCTACCTGACGGCGCTGGCCCTCTTCCGGATCGACTTCACCGAGACCGACCGGTTCAGGGACCACTTCAAGTTCCTGCTCATGATCTTCATCTACTCCGGCTTCTGGGTGCTCTACTTCCAGATGTTCGACTCGGTGCTCTGGTACGTCCAGGCGTACGTGGACGCCTCGCCGCTGAACAACTTCGTGAATTCCCTATTCGCCGCGGTGGGGATCGGCTTCCGCTGGCGCTTCGACGTGGAGCACGTCACCGTGATCAACGCCGGCACCATCATCGCCCTGCAGCTGCTGGTGTCCAAGATCGTGGAGAAACGGCCGGCCCTGCCGACCATGATCACCGGCATCCTGTTCGGTACAGTGGGTTTCCTCGTGCTGGCGATCTCCCCGCAGATCTGGATCTTCATGCTGGGCAATGTGATCTTCTCCATCGGCGAGATGACCGCCCACCCGAAGTTCATCAGCTACATCGGCCAGACGGCGCCCCGCTCGCGGGTGGCGCTTTACATGGGCTACAATTTCCTGTATGGCGTGATCGGCGCCAGCATCGCCGGCGTGCTGGGAGCGCACCTCTACGTCCGCGTCGTGGACCAGATGAACCAGCCGCGGCTGCTGTGGCTGATCTTCGCCGGGATCGGGGCGGTGACCATCGTCGGCCTGCTGCTTTACAACCGCTTCCTGGCGCCCCACACGGAGGAGGCCAAGGGATGAATCGCGAAAACTTCCTGCGCTTCCTGCAGAAGGAGCACGTCGTTTTCCTCGACGGGGCCCTGGGCACCTACCTCTACGAGCAGGGGGTGCCGATGGACGCCTGCTTCGAGGCGGTGAACCTCGAAAAGCCCGACCTGGTCCGCCAGGTGCACCGGGAGTACCTCTCCGCCGGGGCCGAGGTCTTGATGACCAACACCTACGGCGCCGGCGCGCTGAAGCTGCGGCGGTTCGGCCGGGAGGCCCAGCTGGCGGAGATCAACCGGGCCGGCGTCCAGCTGGCCCGCGACGCCGCCGGCCGGCAGGCCTTCGTGGCCGGCTCGGTGGGGCCGCTGGGCGTGCTGCTGGAGCCCCTGGGCGAGCTGGCGGTGGCTGAGGCGGAGGAGCTGTTCCGGCGGCAGATCGCCGTGCTGGTGGAGGCCGGCGTGGACCTGCTGATCCTGGAAACCTTCGGTCAGCCGGCCGAAGCGGCGGCGGCGGTCGCCGCGGCCCGGAGGTCGACCGACCTGCCGCTCCTGGTGTCCTTCGCCGTCAACGACATGGGCCTGACCCGGCTGCAGGTGCCGTTCGAGCGCTGCGTCGAGGGCCTCCCGCTGGAGGAAGTGGACGGCATCGGCCTCAACTGCTCCATCGGGCCCTACGCCATGCTGACCCTGGTGGAGCGCTGCCGCGCCGTGGCCGACAGGCCGTTCCTGGTGATGCCGAACGCCGGCCGGCCGCGGCAGATGGACGGCCGGACGTACTACGCGTCGACGCCGGACGACTTCCGCCGGGCCGGGCCGCGCTTCGTCGACCTGGGCGTGACGCTGCTGGGCGGCTGTTGCGGCACCCAGCCGGAGCACATCCGCGCCCTGGCCGAGAGCATCCGCGAGCACCGCGCCCGCCGGAAGGGAGTGGCCAGCGTCCAGTCCCGCCAGGCGGCCGAGGGCGCGGCGGTCGAGGCTTCGGCGCCGGCCGTCGAGGGCAAGGCCGAGCGGCCCGCCCCCTCCCGCCTGGCGCAGGCCCTGGCGGAGAACCGGTTCGTCCACCTCGCCGAGCTGGTGCCGGAGAAGGGCGCAGGAGCCGGCAAGGCCCTGTCGCGAGCCAAGGGACTGGCCGAGCTGGGCATGAACGGGATCAACATCCCGGACGGGCCGCGGGCCACGGCGCGGATGTCGCCCCTGGCGCTCTCCGTGCTGGTCCAGCAGCAGGTGGGCGTGGAGGCGGTCCTCCACTATGCCTGCCGCGACCGGAACATCCTCGGCATCCAGGCCGACCTGCTGGGGGCGTGGGCGCTCGGGCTGCGCAACCTGCTGATCATCACCGGCGACCCGCCGGTGCTGGGCGACCTGCCGCGGGCCACCGGCGTCTTCGACCTGGACGCCATCGGCCTGGTGAACCTGGTGCACGGCCTCAATTCCGGCGTCGACGTGGGCGGCAACGCCCTTGAGGAGGCCACCCACTACTTCATCGGCGTGGGCGTCAATCCCTTTGCCGCGCCGCTGGAGCGGGAGCTGGCCCGCCTGCGCTGGAAGGTGCTGGCCGGCGCCGACTACGCCATCACCCAGCCGGTGTTCGACGTGGACCGCTTCCTGGAGTTCCTGCCCCGGGCCGAGGAATTCCGCCTGCCGGTCATCGCCGGCGTCTGGCCGCTGGTGTCGCTGCGCAACGCCGAGTTCCTGGCCAGCGAGATCCCGGGCATCCACCTGCCGGGATGGATCCTGGAGAAGCTGGGCCGCTACGAGGCGCCGGCCGACCAGCAGCAGGCCGGCCTGGAAATCACCGCGGAGATCGTCCGGCGGCTGCGGGCGGTGACCGGCTTGCGGGGCATCCAGTTCTCGATCCCGCTGGGCCGGTTTTCGGTCCTGCGGGCGCTGATGGCGGAGGCGCAATGATGGGCGCGGGGCGCGGCGAAATCCTGGACCGGATCCGGCGGCGTGGGCTCCTTTTCGACGGGGCGATGGGCACGCTGCTGGAAGCGGACCGCGACCGACTCCCCGCCTTCGACTGCCCGGAGCGGCTGGTCCTCGAGGCGCCGCAAGCGATCACCGACATCCACCGTCAGTACCTCGCCGCCGGCGCCGACGTGGTGGAGACCTGCACCTTCGGCGCGACGCCCCACAAGCTCGGGCTCCACGGCCTGGAGGAGCAGGCGGGCGGGATCAACCGCCGGGCAGCCGAGTGCGCCCGCGAGGCGGCGCGGGACTTCCCCGAGGCTCTGGTGGCCGGTTCGCTCGGTCCCACCGGCCTCCTGTCCATCGAGAAACGCACGGACTTTCAGGATTTCTACCGGAACTTCTCCGTCCAGGCGGAGGCGCTGCTGGCCGGCGGCGTGGACATCCTGCTGATCGAGACCGGCAACGACATGATGGAGGTCCGCGCCGGCGTCCTGGCCTGCCGGGACGCCATGGCGGCCGCCGGACGCGAGGCCCTGCTGGGGGCGAGCCTGTCGGTGGACGAGGCCGGCCGGCTGCTCCTCGGCACGAGCCTGCCGGCGGCCGCGCTGGCCCTGGACCACCTCGGCGTGGACCTGCTCGGCGTGAACTGCTCACTGGGGCCGGAGGGGCTGCTGGCCGCCGCCGCCGGCCTGCCCCGGCTGGTGTCCGCCCCGCTGCTGGCCATGCCCAACCGGGGGTTGCCGGAAAACGTGGGCGGGCGGGCGGAATACCGGATGCCCGAGGACGAGTATGCGGACAAGACCGTGGTGTTCCTGGCCCGCGGCTTCCGAGCCATCGGCGGGTGCTGCGGCACGACGCCCGACTGCATCCGGCGGCTCCGGGAGAGGATGGACGCCGTCCGGGTCCGGCCGGCCGCGGGACGCCGGACGCGGACGCCCGCCCTGACCGGCATCTTCGAGGCCGTGATCCTGGAGGAGGAGCCGAAGCCGGTCATCGTCGGCGAGCGGCTCAACTACCACGGCAGCAAGAAATTCCGCGCGGCGGTGGACGTGAACGACCTGGACGCGGTCATGGCCATCGCCCGCGACCAGGCCGAGCGCGGGGCTGGCGTGCTGGACCTGTGCCTGGCCACGCGGGACCTGCCGCGCCAGCTGGACCTGATGCGGCGCATCACCCCGCTGATCAGCGTCAACGCCGCCCGTCCGCTGATGATCGACACCACCGAGACGGAGGCGATGGAGGAAGCCTGCCGCCGCCTCCACGGCCGCGGGGTCCTGAACTCCTGCAACCTCGAGGACCCCGCCAAGTGCCGGGATATCCTAGCGTTGGCCCGCCGCCACGGCCAGATGGTGGTCTGCCTGCCGGTGGCCGGCGGCGCCGTGCCGCGGCAGCCCGAGGAGCGGCTCGCCAACGCGCTGAAGATCTACCAGATCGCCGCCGAGGAAGGCCTGTACCCCCACGACCTGCTGTTCGACCCGCTGATTCTGACCCTGGCCACGGGGCAGGCCGAGGATCGCGACAACGGCGTGCGGGCCCTGCAGACGCTGGAGCTGTACAAGCGGCACCTGCCCGGCGCCTACGCCATCATGGGCGTGAGCAACGTCTCCTACGGGCTGCCCGCGGCGGTCCGGCCGGTCCTCAACAACGTCCTGCTCCACGAGGCGGGGCGGCAGGGGCTCGATTTCGCCATCTTCAACCCCGCCGAGCTGCGGCGGGAGGACGAACTTCCGGCCAACCTGCGGGAGCTGGCGGAGGACCTGTTGCTGAACCGGCGGGAGGATGCGCTCGACCGCATCCTCGAGGCGGGGCGGGCGGGTGCCGTACCCGAGCCGCCTGTCGCCGCCGGAGCGCCGGACCTGCCGCCGGCGGAGCGGCTCCGGATGATGATCGTCCGCCGCCAGCGGGCGGGCTTCCTGGACACGCTGGCCCAGGCGCTGCGGGTAGCCTCCCCGCAGGAGCTGGTCCAGACCGTGTTCCTGCCGGCCATGGCCGAGGTGGGCGGGATGATGGACTCGGCCCGCCTGCCGTTGCCGTACGTGCTGGAGTCGGCTTCCATGACCCAGGAGGGACTCCAATACCTGCGCCGGCACTTCGATTTCGAGGCAGCCGCCGGCCGCGGCCGGGTCGTCCTGGCCACAGTGCGCGGCGACGTCCACGACATCGGCAAGAACCTTGTGCGCATGCTGCTGGCCCACAACGGCTACGACGTGACCGACCTCGGGACTGACGTGCCCGCGGAGGCGATCGTGGCCGCCTGCCGGGACCGCGGCGCCGATATCGTCGGCCTGTCGGCGCTGCTGGTGTCCACCTCCCGGGAGATGCGCCGGGTGGTGTCCCTGCTGCACGAGCAGGGCCTCCAGGTGCCGGTCCTGATCGGCGGAGCGGCCGTGAACCAGGCCTACGCGCAGGAACTGGCGCGTCTGAACGGGGATGTCTACGCCGGCGGAGTGTTTTACGCCCGGGACGCCTTCCAGGGGTTGAAGACGGCCGCCGCCCTGATGGAACCGGCGCACCGGGCGGAGCTGCAGGCGGCCATGGCCGCCGAGTCTCAAGCGGCGGTCACCGCGGTTGCTCCCGCGGAAGCCGCGCCGGCCGGACCGCCCGCCGGCATCCCCGCGGCGGTTCCGTACCTCGACGAGGTGGTCCGGACCTTCTGCGTCGAGCCCGGACGGCTGATCCGGGATTTCAATTTCGAGAAGCAGTGCGGCCGCAAGCTGCTGGCGAAGGGGCGGGTGGAGGACGGCTTCTACCGCAGCCTCATGCGCACGGGGGAGCAGCTCCTCGGCAGCCTGGTCACCCAGTCGCTGGTCCAGCCGCTGGCCGTGTTCGGCCTCTTCCCGGTCCGCTGCCACAAGGCCGGGCTGGCGCTGGTGCACGGCGGAGAGCCGCACCCCATCAGCCTCGAACCGGCCGTCTGGCCCAGGCTCTTCCGGCGGGGTGCGGAGGCCTTCCTGCCGCTCCTGGTGGTGACCCTGGGCGGGAACCTCCACGAGCAGGTCCGGCGGCGCTTTGACGAGGGCGACTACCTGCAGGGTTACATCCTCTCGACCATCGGCGCGGAGCTGGCCGACGAGCTGGCGGAGGTGGCCACGTCCATCATTCTGGAAGAGCAGGGCCTGGACCGCCGGCGGATCGTCCGCTACAGCCCGGGGTACCCGGTGTGGCGGAACCTGTCCGACCAGCGGATCCTCTTCCATTTGCTGGGCGCGGAGCATCGCATCGCCGTGCATTTGAGCGAGGCGTGCCAGATGGTCCCGGAATTCTCCGTTTCTGCCGGTCTCCTTTACAAGGAACCGGAGGAGAAACGGTGATAAGATGATCCCGGATCGATCGTGCTCGTGCTCGTCATCGTAATCGTAATCGTAATCGACGGTTGACCGGAGACGGATGACCGGTGACCGATGACGGATGACCGATTGAACAGGCAGGTGGACCATGAATAACAGCTTGTTGCTTCGTGTGATCTTGCTCCTCCTGATTGCCAGCCTTTCCCCCTTTCTCTCCGCCTATGACAAAAAACCGCTGCCGGAGCCGGCGCCCGATGCCTGCCCCGGCTGGCAGGAGTCCCAGGGTGTGTTCATCGGTGCGATTCCGTACGTGGGCGAGCGGACCCGTGAGCTGTTTGACCTCAAGGAGCTGCAGCGCCTCGGGATCGTGGCGGTGCTGGTGGCGGTCCGAAATACCAACACCTTCCCGGTGACGGTGTACGAGTCGGGCATGAAAGTGTTCGACTCCGCCAGCAAGGAGAACGCCTCAATCCCCTGGGAATCGGTGGCGGGGGCGATCCTCCAGCCGAATGAGAACAAGCAGGTATCCACCGGGCTGCCGCCGGTGGACATCATCCGGACGATCAACGCCAAGGGCCGTCCGGCGGCGGTCATCGAAGACCTGCGCACCAAGAATTTCGGCACGAAAACGGTGGCGGCGGGCGCGACGGCCCGGGGGGTGGTCTTCTTCCGGCTTGGCAACGACCCGGCAAACATCGAGGGCGGGCGGTTCTACGTCGGCGAGGTGTCCAACGCCGACAGCGGCGAGGAAATGGTCTTTTTCGAATTCGACCTCAAGCTTCCTCCTCCACCCGCGGACAACAAGAAGAAATGACCACGGATGAACACGGATAAACACGGATTTCCAAGCCGGCGAATCGGTGAGTCGGTGAATGGGTGAATCGGCAGAGCGGAACAGCATGTCTTGCTCCCGAATCCATCCGCGTCCATCCGTGTGCATCCGTGGTTAAGCGATTTTGGGCGGGAGGTGGCGAATGAGGCTGGCGATCCTGAGCACCACCCTGGCCGAGGAGGAGTTCCTCGATTCCATGCAGGACTTCCGCCGCGCGGCGGAGGAGCGCGGCCACACCTGCGCGCTGGTTCGACACGGCGGGCTCGGGCTGGCCGTGGGGGGGGCGTTAGGCGAGCTCCTGTGGGGAGAGGGCGCGGCCGAACTGGCCGCTGCCGACCTGGTGATCCCCCGGCTGAATCAGCGCCAGCTCACCCGCAGCGATTTCTACATCCTCGATGCCCTCGAACGCCAGGGCACCGCCTTCCTGAACCCGATCGCCGCCATCGCCGCCGCGCGCAGCAAGGTCACGACCCTGCAGCACCTCCACGCCGCCGGCCTGCCGGTGCCGGCCACCATCCTGGCGCGGACCTGGGAGGGGCTGGAGGACGCACTGCGACTGCTCCCGGAGGGGCCTTGGGTGGTCAAGCCGGCCATGGGTTCGAAGGGGCGGGACATCGCCTTGGCCCGCACGGCCGCGGACTTGCGGGCGGTGTTCAAGCAGCGCTGGGAAGCCGATCGCCACGAGATCCTGCTGATCCAGGAGTACCTGGCCACCGGCGCGGAGCGCCCGTGGGACCTGCGGATTCTCGTGCTGCTGGGGGAGGTGGTGGGGGCCATGCGGCGGGAGGCGCCGGCAGGTGAGTTTCGGGCCAATTATTCCCTCGGCGGGACGGTGCAGGCCGTCCGCCTCGAACCGGAGTTCGCAGCCCTGGCCGTGCGGGCGGCGGAGACGCTGGACCTTGACCTGGCCGGCGTGGACATCCTGGTCGGCCCGAGCGGGCCGCGCGTCCTCGAGGTCAACGCCAATCCCGGCTGGGACGGCATCTCCGGAGCCATGGACGCGGCCGGCGACGACTTCTTCGCCCGGTTCCTCTCCATCCTCGAATCCCGCGCCTGAATCACTCACCACAAAGGCACAAAGAGCACAAACAGCAATCATACGCCGAAAGTTGAACTTAGAACGCTGAACGCTGAACGGAGAATCCGGAATTAAATCCGCCCGATTCCCCGTTCGGAGTTCAAAGTTCGGTGTTCAACGTTCAGCGTTCAGATTGCTTTGTGTTCTTTGTGCCTTTGTGGTGAACGGCGTTACAGGATGGCGTCGGGCTCGACCGTGAGATTGTACCCGCAGGTGTCGAACCAGCCCAGGTCGTACAGGCTCACCCCGATCGCGTAAGTGCCCGGCTGCAGCTCCAGCTCGATGTACTCCACCCCGGGCACGCCGGTGGTGGAGGAGGCGATGATGTTCCACTGGCTGTCGAAGAGGTACAGGTCCATGTCGCAGTACCGGTTGTCGGGGAAAAGCCCGATGATGTACCAGCCGGTCCGGTCTGGCTGGAACCGGTACAGGTCCTCGATCTCGTCGATGTAGCCGCCGCCCAGGTCGATCAGGAAATAGCCGGAATCCATGGCCGAGAGCTGCCCGCGGACCTCCACCGGGAAGGCCTGCAGCGGCTCGGGGGCGTCCGTCCAGCCGTTGTTCTCGTCATCGGCCTCGGTCTGGATGGGCAGGTACTTCTGGGCCGGCACGGCCGCGAAGAAGCCGCCCGTGTCGGTGGTGAAGATCTCGTAGACGTAGACACCCTGGTCGGCGGCGCCAGCGAGGTAGCCGCTGACCTGCGGCCAGGGGCCGGACGGCATCCACTCGTTGAGCAGCCCGATGGCGCGCTCGTCGGATGCCAGGGTGCCCTGTACGCCCCCGCGGTAGGCGCCGGCGGAATCGTACACATCCAGCGCGAACAGGTTGTTGGCGTCGAGGCTCAGCACCGCGAGGCCGGTCAGGTAGTTGATGCCGCCCGCGTCGCCCTGGGCCAGGTGGGCGTTGAGGGTGCCGTGCGTCGGCCAGCCCAGCAGCGGCAGCGTGGACTGGTACAGCGCGTAGCCGGGGTCGCCGAAAGTCATGGCACCCAGGACCGGCCGGTCCGCGGAGATCCCGATCCAGCCGTCCGCCAGCGATCCGGCGGCGAAGCCGAACGTGGACGGATCGATCTCCAGCTGGGCGTTGTACCAGCCGTTGATGGTCGCCTGGACCGGCTGACCGATGACTTGCCCGGCTGCATTGTGCAGCGTGGCGGTGACGGTCGCGGCCTCGTTGTTGGGATTGACCAGGTCCAGCCGGGAGGCGAAGTTCCCTGGCTGGTAGACGAAATGGGGGCTGACCAGGTCGGCCCGGGATTCCCAGAGGTAGCGGCCCGGCTGGCCCGCCAGCGAGCCGGCCAGGTTGAAATTCATGGCGAAGCCGGCCACGGGCTCCGCCGCGTCCACCACGACGTAGGCCAGGCCGGCGTCGGCGAAGGAGAAGATCCCCGCGCCGTTGGGGGCCAGGGTGGCGGTCTGGGCGATCTCCCCGCCGTCGTCGAAGTACACGTGCAGGGTGAGGTCGTTCGCTACCGGGTTCGGATTCACCACCGTGACCTCGGTGAAGTCGTCGGTCCCGCCGGTGTAGCGGGGGAAGATCAGCGTCCGGTCGACGTCGGAGACCGCGACGGCGCCGTCGAGGGAATCCATGACGCCATTGTAAAAACTTTGGGCGAGGAAGAAGCCCTGGATGCCCACGGGGTCGGGGTTGTCCGTCTCCACCAGGACCCAGCCGTCCGCGGCGCCCCCCTGGAAGTCGAAGAGCTGGCCGATCTGGGTGACGAACTGGGCGAAGGGCGCCAGGGTGACGATCACGGGATTCTGCCCGGTGGTCACCGGCAGCGGCCGCCCGTCTCCGCCGAAGGCCGTGACCCGGAGCCGGGCGGAATAGTCCGAGTTGCTGACCACCGCCAGGCCCAGGTCGAAATAGCTGTTGTGGGCCAGCCAGGGGTAGATCAGGCGGTTGCGCACCGGGAAGGCGTCGATGGCCGGTTTCGGGAAGTACAGCGAAGAGTTGGCGAGATTGGCGGCTTGCAGGAACTGATATTTGACCGGGTCGTGGACCGTGGGAACGTTGCCGCCCAGGAAGGCCGTCAGGTCGCTGCTGCCTTCCAGACCGCCGGTGGCGAACACGCCGGCCGTGTAGCCCGCTAGGGCCGTCCCGGCGGTGATGGCGCCATAGTTGAAGCGAAAGTCACCGTTGGTGAAAAGCGTCAGGCTGAAGGTGGCACGTCCGGCCGTGCCGGCCACCCGCTGGTCGGTAAACGAAAACACGACCTGGCCGGAACCGGACGTGACGTCGATGCGGCGGTCCGCGTTCCCCTCCGGATCCAGGTCGGTCCGGAGCGGCGCGATCTTGGCCACCGGGCGGGACAGGAAGTCCAGCAGGTCCGGTCCCGGCAGGGTCACGGCCGGGTCGGGATCCTCGAACCTGTGGAAGCTCACGAAGCCGTTGCTGTAGAGGAAGACGCGGCGGCAGGGGACCGAGGCGAAAGTGAAGGGCGCCCCGTCCGGCATGCCGAACTCGACGGCGTCGTCGTTGGCCAAAGGCAGGGTCGGAATGTCGAACTGGAATCCGGAGACGGTCCCGCCCGCGGCCACGGTCGTTGTCTGCGGCGCGGCGATGTCGGCGAAGCCCTCCAGGATGCAGCAGCCGATACCATCGTCCTCGATGCTGGACGCGGAGATGTCGTCCCGCCCGTCGATGCTCTCCGCCACGAGGTAGTAGCGGCCGGGGGGCAGGCCGGGGATCTCGAAGGAGCCGGTGCCGTCCGCGGCGAATCCGGATAGGCCGGCCACCTGGATGTCGGTGTTGTCGGCGTTAACCGCCCGCACGTGGACGGCCGTCAGGGGGATCTGGCCGCGGTAGGTCGCCCGGCCGCGCAGCCGGCCGGTGTCGGAGCCGAAGGGGACCTGGTAGGGCGGTGCGGAGACGGTCTCCGGGTAGAGCCAGGAAATGCCGGCCACGTCGTCCGTTTCCAGCGTCCGGCCGTAGGTGTCGTCCACAGGATTCGTGTAGGGGTACATGGTCGGGATGGCGGCCGCGTGCAGGGGGTAGGGGCCGGCCACCCCGTTGGACTGGTTGATGGCGCCGACGAAGGTGTGGCCCATCCCCCAGACGTGCCCCAGTTCATGGGCGGCGGTGGCTTCCAGGTCCAGCGAGGCGCCGGAGGGGAAGGCGCCGTTGAGGATGAGCATCGCGTCGATGATCTCCTGGTTGGCGGGATTCTCGATGGTGATGCCGATGCCGGCGACGCCGGCCGGATCCAGGCCGAGCAGCTCCAGGATGCCGCCGTCCTCGTCGAAGACGATTTCGTTGATCCCGTCCCCGATGAAGCCGTAATCGATGCCGAAGTTGTCGGTGGTGAAGTCGATGGCGTGGCCCTGGTCGTCGGTGTAGACGTACAGGTCGCCGCCGAGGCGCTTGGCGGTGGCGACGTTGTCCCAGGTGTCCAGGGCGTTCATGATCAGCGGCATGCCGTCTGCGCTGCCCAGGGTCCCGCCGTCCACGACGAAGTCCACCGGGAGGGCCGGCCACTTGACGGACCGGGTCTGCTGGTTCGCGCTGGAGACGCTGGTCTGGACCACGAAGGCCGAAGCGGTGCCGCTGATGGCCGAGAGGAGAAGCAGGAGGGACGCCGGGAAGATCGCGCGTCTCATTGCCGGCCTCCTTTCTCCAGGGGGGCGAGGAGCGGTTTCAGGCTGTCCAGGCTGATCCAGCTCCGCCCGTCGGCGGAAGCCGCCGCTTCCTTGGCCGGGGCGGCCGGATTCTGCCGCTGGGGCACCGCCACCTGCCAGCCGCCTTTTTCATTCCACCGGGCCGGCAGTGCGCCGCCGGCGGCCCCCGTCACCAGCAGGCCGTTCCCCCGCGAATTGGATCGAAGGAATACGAGGTAGCTGCGGCCCGACTCGAACCGCGGCGCGTCGGGGATGGTCACCCGGAAGCCGCCGGCCGTGCCCCCGGCGATCCGGAGGGTGAACGTCTCCGGCGATTGCCCCGCGATGGAGCCCTGCTGCTCAAATCGATAGACCGTGTAGATCATGCCCTTCGCCCCGTCGCGCTGGGCGGCGGCTCCGACGCACCGAGCGATGCCCACCCACTGGGAGCGGGCCGCCAGCTCGGGCAGGGTCTCCGTCCGGGTCCGCGCCTGCGCCGCGGCGGCCGACAGGCCCATGACAAACAAGGTGACGATTGCTGCAAAAGACTGGCTTCTCGGCCTCATGATTACCTCCGACTCGCTCATTCCCATAGATGGGGGAATCCGGCGAAAGTTCACCGGGAGGAAGGATGCGCGGGATCGAGCAGCCGGGAAGGGAGGGCTCCGGATTCGCCCCTTTCGGCACGCCGGGCGGAAATTCGGGCCGCCGTCAGGTGCGACGGGAGGAAATGGAGCATGAAACCGTCAGGGAACGGCTGCTTCCGCGGATCCGGGCCGCTCCAGCTTTTCGAAGCGCTTGCGGGCCAGCCGGATGAGCACGATCACGGCGACGGTCACCGCGAACAGCAGCCCCCGGGCGCCCCAGAGGTACGGTTTCCATTGGGCGGGCTTGCCTTCCATGAAGAACTGCCCGATGGCGTCCTGCCAGATCCACGCCACCAGCATCACCAGGATGTAGACCGGCGTGATCCAGGTCATGATGAACTGGAAGATCCGCGGCACCTGGAGATCGGCGCCCTGGTGCATGTGGGGCCAGGCCTTCTTCACGCCATAGACCCAGGCGAACAGGACCGCCTCGAGCATGCCCAGCAGCACCAGGCCGAGGGTGCCGGCCCAGAAATCCAGCTCGTCCAGGAAACCGAAGCGGAACCATGCGAACACCAGCAGGGTGGCGGGCACCAGCACGGCGAAGACGGCGATCACCGCGCGCTGGCGCGACCAGCCGAACTCATCCTGCAGAAGGGCCACCGCCGGTTGGGTCAGAGCCACCGAGGAGGTAATGCCGGCGATGAACAGCAGCAGAAACCAGATGGCGCCGAAGAACTGCCCCCACGGCAGCTGCTGGAAGATCACCGGCATGGACTGAAAGCCCAGGTCAAAGGCGCCCCCCTGGGCGATGACCTGCGTCTCGGCCAGTCCGAAGAAGGCCACCGCCACCGGGATGGCAATGGTTCCGCCCAGGACCACCTCCACGAACTCATTGGCCGAGGCGGTGGTCAGCCCGTTCAAGGTCAGGTCAGCCTTCTCGTGGATGTAGGAGGCATAGGTGGTCATGATTCCCATGGCGACGCCCAGGGTGAAGAAGATCTGGCCGGCGGCGGCCAGCCACACCGAGGCGTCGGACAGGCGGCTGAAGTCCGGGTTCCAGATGAAGGCCATTCCGTTGATGACGCTCCAGTCGGGGTGGGTTCCAGGATGCGGCGTCCCCAGGGTCAACACCCGGATGGCCAGGGCGATGGCCAGGACAAACAGCAGCGGCATCCCGATTTTGGCCAGCACCTCGATCCCCTTGGAGATCCCGCGATAGAGGAAGTAGAAGTTCAGCGTCAGGGTGATGACCAGGAAGAGCAGGGCGGGGAGCGGTGAGTCGAAGAACTGGTTGACCTCCGCCCCCTGATACCCCCGCAGGAACTGGCCCATCGCTTCCCGGGAGGTGTGGCCGAAGTACCGGCCGGTGGCGGAGAACCAGGCGAAGGCCAGCGTCCACGATTCGATGAAGTTGTAGTAGATGGTGATGGTGAAGGGAACGACCACGCCGACGGCGCCGAGGTACTTGGCGACCGGGTGGCGCCAGAGCAGGGAGAACATCCCCGGCGTGGTCCCGTGGCCTCTCAGGCCGCCCATCCGGCCGATGGTCCACTCGGTCCACATCAGCGGGATCCCCAGCAGGAGAAAGGCGCAGAAATAGGGGATCATGAACGTGCCGCCGCCGAAGAGCGCCGCCTTGACGGGGAAGCGGAGGAAGTTCCCCAGGCCGATGGCGTTGCCCGCGGTGGCCAGGATCAATCCCGCCCGCGTCGCCCACAGGTCGCGCTGCCCCGGTGACGCGGCGCCGCCGCCGCCCCTGGATCGGCGCGCCCGCATGACCCGCCAGACGCAGAACATCGGCAAGCCGATGCAGAATGCCCAGGCTGCGCTCAGGAAGATCCATCCCCACAGGGTCATGCCGGACGCCATGATCACCTCGCCGATGCCAGGGTGCGTTCATCGGAAACTGTCGTTATTGTGCCATTCCCAAAGGGTGTGGTGCAATCTGAAAACTGCGGTTGACCTCCGCGGTTTGCGATCCTCAATCCGCAATTGGCAATCCGCAATTACGACGACCATCTCGGCAGCAGGTGCTCCAGGAAATGGGTGTCGTACCGGCCGGCGATGAAGGACTCGTCGCGCAGGATGCGCTGGTGGAGGGGAATGGTGGTCTGCACGCCTTCCACGTGGAACTGGTCCAGGGCGCGCAGCATCCGCCGGCAAGCCTCTTCGCGGTTTTGCCCATAGGCGATCAGCTTCGCCAGCAGGCTGTCGTAGAAGGGTTTGACGCGGTAGCCGGTGTAAACGGCCGTGTCCACCCGGATCCCCGGCCCGCCGGGGACGATCCACTGGGTGATCTCGCCGGGAGAAGGCCGGAAACTGCGGGGGTCCTCGGCGTTGATGCGGCATTCGATGGCATGGCCGCGCAACCGGAGGTCCTCCTGCCGGATTTCCAGGGGATCGCCGGCGGCGATGCGGATCTGCTCCTTGACCAGGTCGAGGCCGGCGACTGCCTCGGTGACCGGGTGCTCCACCTGGATGCGGGTGTTCATCTCCATGAAGTAGTGGCTTCCGTCCGGACCGAAGATGAATTCCACCGTCCCCGCGCTCTCGTAACCCACTGCGGCGACGGCCCGCACGATCCGGCCACCGATCTCCTGCCGCTGGTCTTCCGTCAGCAGGGGGGACGGCGATTCCTCGAGGAGCTTCTGGTGCCGGCGCTGGACGGAGCACTCCCGCTCGCCCACATGGATGACGCGGCCGGACTGGTCGGCCAGGATCTGGAACTCGATGTGGCGGGGGTTCTGGATGTATTTCTCGACGTAGATGCCGCCGTTGCCAAAGGCTGCTTCCGCCTCGCCGACGGCGGTCAGGAAATTCTTTTCCAGCTCGTCCTCGGCCGCCACGATCCGCATGCCTTTGCCGCCTCCGCCGGCGGTGGCTTTCAGGAGGACCGGGTATCCGATTTCCCCGGCGGTCTTGCGGAGCACGTCCAGGTCCCGGACCACGTCCTCGCTGCCGGGAACGACCGGGAGCCCGGCGACGGCCATCTGGCGGCGGGCGTTGGCCTTGTCGCCCATCAGGCGGATGGACTGGTGCGACGGGCCGATGAACTTGATGTTGCAGGATTCGCAGATCTCTGCGAAACGGGCGTGCTCGGCCAGGAAGCCGTAGCCAGGATGGATGGCGTCGGCGTTGGTGATCTCCGCGGCGCTGACGATGGCCGGGATATTCAGGTAGCTGCGGTCGCTGCGCGCCGGCCCGATGCAGACCCGTTCGTCGGCCAGCGCCACGTGCATGGCGTCGGCGTCCGGTTCGGAATAGACGGCCACGGTCTCGATGCCCAGCTCGTGGCAGGCGGTGATGACGCGGACGGCGATCTCGCCCCGGTTGGCGATCAGAACCTTGTGAAACATGAGCTCAGTCCAGCCGGATCGAGAAGAGATTCTCGCCGTATTCCACCGGTTCGCCGTTTTCCGCCCAGATCTTCTCCACCGTGCCGGCGACATCGCACTCGATCTCGTTCATGATCTTCATGGCCTCCACGATGCAGAGGACCGATCCGGGTGCAACCCTGGCCCCGACGCCGACGAAGGGCTCCGCTCCCGGGCTGGGCGCGCGGTAGAAGGTCCCGATGATGGGGGAGGTCACGAGGCGCAGCTTCTCGTCGACGGGGGGCGCCGCGGATTCGGCGGGGCGGGCGGGGGCGGCCGGCGCGGGCGCCGGGCTGGCGGTGACCTGCCAGGCGCCGGAGGGAACGGGCGGGGCGTCCGCCGCGGCCGGGTCGGGGCGCTTGACCCGCAGGGAGAAATTGCCCTGCTTCAGCTCAAATTCCTGGAAACCGCTTCGGGTGACATAGCGCAGGAGGTCCTTGATTTCCTTGAGATCCACTCTGTTTTCCTTTCCGTCGGAAATACAGTCACGTTGCAATTTCGGAAAATAGTACCATCCGCCCGAAGCCCTGTCAATAAAACAAGGAGGGAACCTTGCGGTTCCCTCCTTGCCAATCGGTCCCGGTCGCGGGGATCAGATCTGGAATTCCTTCTCCAGTAGAATCTTGGCCTTTTTGAGCTCGTAGCGGGCGCGTCCGAAATTGCCGTCGGGCCGGAGGACGAACATGAGGTAGTACTCGCCGGTGATCATCTTGACGACGAACTGGTATTGCTCGGTGAAGACCGTCATTTCCTGGAGGAGGCCCACATCCACGTCCTCCGCGGTCCGGAGTGCCGTCTTCAGGAGCGAGGTGTATTCGGCGGCCAGGAGGTCGAAATTCAGGCCGACGGCCTCGTTCTCCGGGTGCTCGGCACGGTCGATGGTGATGCCGTCGACGCCGACGATCAAGACCGCCAAGGCCCCGTCGACCTTCTGCAGCATCCCATCGATGACTTCCTTGAAAATGTTCATCCCACACACCTTTACTTGATGATGCGCGGCGTCAGGAAGAACAGGATCTCCTTGGTCTCCTTCTGGCTGCTGTCCCGGCGGAAGAACGTGCCCAGGATCGGGATGTCGCCCAGGTAGGGGACCTTGTCGGTGTTGCTCTGGTCGGTGTCCAGCAGGATGCCGCCGATGACCGTCGTGCCGCCGTCCGCCACCAGGACCTCGGTCGCGGACATGCTGGTGATGATGGACGGGATGCCGTTGACGGTGTTCACGAAGTCGGCCCGGTTGTTCTCGACGGTGATTTTCATCAGCACCGTGCCCTCCTCGGTGATCTGGGGCAGCACGCTGAGCTTCAAGGAGGCGGAGAAGAAGCGCACCGTGACGGTGTTGTTTTCAACCACCTGGACCGGGAACTGGATACCTTGTTCGATGGAGGCGGCCCGGTTGTTCTGTGCCTGGACCTTCGGCTGGCTGATGACGCGGACCATGCCGTTGCTCTCGGCCGCGGTGATGGAGGCGTCCAGCAGGAAAGTGTCCAGGATGTTGCCGACCGAAATGCCGATGCCGCTCGTGGCGCCGACCGCCGGGAACGACCAGTTGTAGTTCCCGCGCTGGTTGTTGCCCTCCGTGCCCACGCTGATGGAGGCGTTTTCCGACGCCTCGGACGCGGAGGCGCCGCGACCAGTCGAGTCGTTGCCCGCGGCGTAGGTGCTCTTCGGCGTGGCCGAGGGGCGGTAGCCGCCGATGGTGGAGAAGGTGTTCGGGCCGCCGACCGTGATCCGCTCCAGGTTCCCGATCACGAAGCCGACCTGTACGCCGATGCTGCGGGCGTAATCGCGGCTGGCGGAGATGATGCGGGATTCGATCTCGACCTGGTGCTCAGGCATGTCCAAGGCCTTGACCAGCCGGCGCGCGTCTTCGATCCGCTCCGGGATGTCCCGGATGATGACGGAGTTGGTGCGCGTGTCGGTCTTGATCTCGCCGGACTCGGTCAGCAGGGGGACCACCTTGTCGACCAGGTCGGCCGCGGTCGCGTAGTTCACCTTGATGATGTCGGTGATGGTCTCCTTGGCCCGCTTCAGCTCTTCCCTGGACTTCTCCTCTTCCTTGAAGGCGTCCAGGGTGCCGATGCGGACCACGTTGCCCTCGATCACCTTGGCCAGGCGGTTGTTCTTCAGGGCCAGGTCGAACACCTGGTCCCAGGGAACGTTCTCCACCTTCATCGAGATGGTCCCGCTCACGCTGGGGTCCACCACGATGTTGAGGCCCTCGATGTCGCTGATCAGCCGGAAGAAATCCACGATATCGGCGTCCTTGATGTCGAGGGTGATGGGCTCGCCGGTATACTGGGCCGACTGCTGCTGGTCGTCCTGGACCAGGGCGGCGGCGCTGCCATCCGTCCGCACCCGGGCGGACATCAGGCGGATGGGCTGCGGGGTGGCTTCCTGGGGCTGATCCGGAATGTTCTTGGGCTGGATCACCGGATCCGGGATGCGGACGATGTTGGCGTCGGTCATCTCCGCCTCGGCCGGGGTGGGCGCGGCATCGGCCGGAGCCGCCGCCGCGTCCGTCGCCGGGACCACATCCACCGGGATCTCACTCTCCGTGCGACCCGCGGTGGCCTGGACAGCCACTGCCTGGCCGACGGTCACCTTGAGTCCCTCGGCAGTCGGATTCATCTGGATGTCCTGCACGTTCTTGTTCAGGTCCAGGACGATCCGGATCGTGCCCTTGCCGGAATTGTCGAACCGGGACACCCGGATCTTCTGCACGACCTCGTCGTTGACGTGCAGAATGTTCTGGTTGTATTTGCAGGCGGTGTCCCGGAGGTCGATCACCAGGCGGAACGGGTCCGTCAGGCGGAACTTCCGGAAATCCGTGAGATTTTGGCCCTGCAACAGAAGTTCGAAAGCCCCGTCCGTGCTCTTGAACGAGATGTCGCGCAATTCCCGGGGGGCGGTGCCCGGGCCGGCAGCGGCCGGATCAATCTGCGGAGCGGCGGCTGCGAACCCTGCAAGCAGACCAAACAGGATGACCATACTGAGGAGCAATGTATGGGACCGCATTAAATGCCTCCTTTCACTATAACAATGATTGGTGTTCTTATTCATGTAATTCCAGCGTGACGATGGATTTGTCAACCTTCTTGGAAGTGTACCGCTTGTATTCCTCGAAGATCACGCTGTCCTTGGTGATCTGCTTGACCTTGGCGTTGTACAGGTCGTCGCCGTCGCGGAGGAAGTGGGCCTTCCCGTCCGCGCCCTGGAAAAACGCCACCCGCTCCTCGGGTTTCTTCAGGATTCCCTGGAGCCGGAGTTCCTTGATCAGCATGCCGCGGACGCCCGGCTGCAGCCGTTGCCGCTCCTCGAAGGAGGGGATCGGTTCCAGCTGGGCTTCCTCCGCCTTCTGCTTTTCGATTTTCTGCAGCTCCAGATCGATGAAAGGATCCTGCCGGTTGGCACTGTTGAAGCGGACCGCTTTCTTGATCACGACCACGTCGGATTTCTCGGGGGAGTCCGCGGCCTGGGCCAGCATCAGGCCGGACAGGGCCATGACCAGGATCGCGCCGCTGATGAAGCATTTCATTTTGTTCATGGTCGCTCCCCTCACTGGACTTTCTCGGTCGCATCACCAGTGTAGACGAACGTGCTGGCGATGAACTCGGCTTTGATGGTGGGGCGGCTGTCGGTGCCCTGCTTCAGCGAGTCAACCTTCAGGTTGTACACGTTGAAGATCCGGTCCATGTTGGCGATCTGTTCGAAGAAGGTGCCGATGGAGTTGTAGCCGGCCTCGCAATTGATGGTGATGGGCCACTCGAAGTAGAACTCGTGGTCCACCGGCGCCTCGGGGCGGAAGAGGGTGATCTTGATGTCCCGGGAATCGGTGGCCATGTTCTCCAGGCGCCTCACCAGGTCGTCGGTCTCCTTCTCCTTGGGCAGGATCTTCTTCTCCCGATCCAATTCGGCCAGGCGGGAGTTGTAGATCTGCTCGTTGAGGGCCTTCTTCTGCTCGAAGGCGTGGGCCCGGTCGACCTGGACCTGCAGGTCCTGGATCTTGCTGTCCAGGCTCTTGATCTTGTCGTTCATGGGGCTGAACACGAATTGGTTCAGCAGGAAGAACACAAGGGCCAGCACCAGGACAACCAGAAGGACTTGAAAAATGACGGGCGTCCCGCCCTTTCCTCCGATGTTAGCCATTTTGCTGCTCCCCTTTGTCAGATTTCGCGAACTCTTTCCGGCAGTTGAACTCGAATTTGATGGGAGTTTTCGATTTGTCGTAGTAGAGCCAGTCGATGGTGGTGAAGTAGCCCTGCTTCCGCAGGTTCGAGTAGAAATCGGCGATGGCGTTCACGTCGTAGGCGTAGCCGACCAAGTGGATGGCCGTGGCGTCGGTTTCGCGGGTGGAGGAAAGGCTCTCCAGCCACAGCTTGGGGTCCACTTCGGGCAGGCTGGCCGCCATCGCGTTCATCATCTCGACCGGCCCGGACTGGTTCTGCTTCAGCTGCTCGATCACCTGCTTCCGGTTCTCGAGGATCTGGTTGATTTTCTCGTATTTCTCGACCTCTTCCTGAACCGTCCGCAGGCGGTCGGCCTCCTTCTGGAGGTTGGCGGCCTTCGCCTCCATCTCCTGCAGTTGGTTGTATTTGGAGAACCAGTACCAGGTGCCCAAGGCCACCGCGGCCACCACCAGGACGGCGATGATCAGTATGGCCTGGATGGGCTTAGGCTCAACCGGTACCTTGGATACCGGTTGCTCGACCGTCCGTTCGCGTAAGAGATTAATCTTTACCATTTGTCCTCCATGCTTCTCATTGCCAAGCCGACGGCGATGGCAACTCTTGGAGATATCTCATTAATGAAAGATGAGTCGAATTTTTGGGGATTGTAGGGCACGCGCTTGAAGGAATTGAAGATCTCCACCGGCACCTCGAACTTCTGGGAGAGGTGCTCGCTCAGGCCGTGCGCGCGGGCCGAACCGCCGCTCAGGATCATCCGGTCGATGCGGTCGGTGGTGGTGGTGGCCTTGAAGAAGTCGAAGGTCTTCTGGATCTCCAGCTCGATGATCTCGGAGACGGAATCCATGATCCGGCGGACCTCGCCTTCGTCCACGCCGGGGATCGCCGTGCCCTTTTTGACCTTCTCGGCGTCCTCGAAGCTGATGGACAGGCCCTTCTGCAGGAAATCGGTGTACTGGTTGCCCCCGACCGAGATGTCGCGGGTGAACAGGAGCTCGCTGCCCTTGACGATGCAGAGGTTGGAAATGCTCGCGCCGATGTTCAGCAGGGCGGTGACCGTCTGGCCGGAGGGCTGGTAATTATAGAGGTAGGCGCCGAGGAGCGCGAAGGCGTCGACGTCCACCAGGCCGGGGGACTTGCCGGCGAGGTTGATGACGCTGACGTGGTCGGAGATCTTCTCCTTCTTGACCGCCACCAGCAGGACTTCGATGGTGCCCGTGCCGGGGACGGTCTTCAGGATTTCGTAATCGATGTTCACGTCGGAGATGTCAAAGGGGATGTACTGCTCCGCTTCCCACATGATGGACTCGGCCAGCTCCTCGGGGCTCTGGGCGGGCAGGTTGATCTTCTTGACGATGACCGAATGCCCGGAGATCGAGGTGGCGACCTTGTTCGTCTTGATGCCCTGGTTGTTGTAGATGCGGTTGATGGCTTCCGCCACCGGCAGTTTGGCCATGATGGCCCCGTCGACAATGGTGTCCGGCGCCAGGTTTTCCAGGCCGAGGTGCATCAGCTCGAACTCACCCTTTTTCCCCGCCTTCAACCCGACGATCTTGACGGACGTGGAGCCAATGTCGAGGCCAACAAGTTGTTTTGATTTAAACAGCATAATGTCCTCTGACCTTGAAAGTTAATAATCCACCAAGTCGTTAATGTACTAAAAGTTATGTATTTTTTTTAACAGATGCTCTGCAATTTTGTCAAGCGAATAATTGTATTCTGCGGAAAAAGTTTCTTTTACATCTCTGGAATTATTCGTTTTATACTCATTGTCGTATGTTTTGGCGGGGCGCCCCGGCCGGGCGGTTCCCGGCCGGCTCGTCCCGGAGAAGGCTGAAAAGACGGGATTTCCCTTGACTTGACCCCCGCCTTTGGTATGCTGTCGAAAAATTTGCCGGAGGTAGGGATGGTCACCCAAGCGGACCTGCTGCAAATCCTGAAAGAAAGCCAGGCGTTCCTGTCGGGGCATTTCCGGTTGAGTTCGGGCCTCCACAGCGGCAACTACCTGCAGTGCGCGCAGGTGTTCCGGTTCCCGGAGCACTCCGAGACGTTGTCCCGTCTGCTGGTGGAAAAGATCCGCCAGGCGGGCGTCGTTTTTGACCAGGTGATCTCCCCGGCGCTGGGCGGGATCCTCTTCGGCTACGAGGTGTCGCGCCAGGCCGGAATCCCCAACATCTTTGCGGAGCGCGAGGCGGACAATCGGATGTCCCTGCGGCGGGGTTTCTCCATCCGGCCGGGCGAGAGCTTCCTGGTGGTGGAGGACGTGGTGACCACCGGCGGTTCCAGCCTGGAGGTCATGCGGCTGGTCCGGGAGGCCGGCGGCCGCGTGGCCGCGCTCGGGTGCGTGGCCGACCGGAGCCGGGGCAAGCTGGCGCTGGACGTCCCGTTCTTCTCGCTGGTCACGCTGGATTTCCCCGCCTACGATCCGGAGAGCTGCCCCCTCTGCGCCCAGGGGCTGCCGGTGGTCAAGCCCGGAAGCAAGAAAGTCTAGCCGGATAACGGTGAATGGGTGAATAGGTGAATGGGTGAATGGGCAAACCGGGAACATGCTAACGTATGTACAATATGGCTCAACCAGTGATGAACCTTGTTCCGCTCCGTGATGGTTCTGCCTTTTCACCCATTTACCTATTCACCCATTCACCAGTTCATCCTTGAAGCTCCGATTCAACCCCATGACTGAGAGATTGAACATTCGCCTCGACATCGCCTACGAGGGCACCCGCTACCACGGCTGGCAGGTCCAGGCCGGCGAGACCACGATCCAGGGGATCCTGCAGGCGCTGCTGGGGCAGGCGTACAAACAGCGCATCATCCTGCACGGTTCGGGGCGGACCGACGCCGGGGCACACGCCCGGCGGCAGGTCGCCCATTTCCGGGCGCCCGACCGGCTGCCGGTGGAGCGGCTGCCCCTGATCCTCAACACCCGCCTGCCTGCCGACATCCGGGTCCTGGCCGCCCGGATCATGCCGGCGGACTTTCATGCCCGCAAGTCGGCCCGGGGCAAGATTTACCAGTACCAGGTGTTCACCGGGCCCGTGCTGTCCCCCTTCCTGGCCCCGTGCTACCACCACCGGCCGTACCCCCTCGATGAAGACGCCATGCGCCGGGCCGCCGCCTTCCTGACGGGTACCCACGATTTCACCAGCTTCTGCGCCCACGCCGCTGGCGAGAAGGACCGGGTCCGCACCCTGCGCCTCTGCCGGCTGGCGCGCCGGGGGCACCGGCTCCACTTCCGGCTGGAGGCCAACGGGTTCCTGCACCACATGGTCCGGAACATCGTGGGGACGCTGCTGGAGGTGGGGGACGGGGCGCGCCCACCGGCATCCATGCCGGCGCTGCTGGAAGCCCGCGACCGGCGCCTGGCCGGTCCCACGGCGCCCGCGAAGGGTTTGACATTGGTCCGGGTGATCTACTGAGCGGTCCGCCGGTCAGCGCTTGCCCTTGTCTCCCAGCTCGCTTTTCACGGTCTGCCCCAGTCCCATCGGCGTCATCTGGTTGGTGGCGGCGGCGGAGCCGCTGCCGGAGGAGGGCGGCGGCGGGGAGGAACGCCGCTTGGGCGCGGTGCTCCCCTTGGGCTTGGCGGCCGTCTGGACCTTGGTCGGGACGTTGGAGGTGGAGACGCTGCCGGACCGGCCTTTGAGATCTTCGTTGGTAAAGGTGCGGCCGGCCGGAGCCGTCTTTGCCGCCTTCTCCTTTTTAGCCACGCCGGCCACGCTCTGGGCGGAAGCGCTGGCGCCCAGGGCGAGGGCCAACGCCGCCGCGAGACCGAACCAATACATCTTCCTCATGAGGTCCCCCCGAGTGGCGGATGGCTGACCGGACCGGTCAGCGGGAGCGGCTTCAGCCGCTGCCGATGCGCGGCCGGGCCAGTGTCGGGGCCGCCACCGGCGTCATCTGGTTGCCGGCCGCGGATGCGCCGGAGGATGCGGGCGGCGGCGGGGCGGAACGCCGCTTCGGCGCGGCGCTCCCCTTGGGCCGGGCAGCGGCCTGGATGCTGTCAGGCACGCGGGAGGTGGAGATGGCGCCCTCGGCCTGCTGCAAGTCCTTGTTGGTGAAGGTGCGATTGGCGGGCGCCTGCTTTCCTGGTTTGTTCTTTTGGGCCAGGGAAGCCAGGCTTTGCGCCTGGAGCGCCCCTGCGGACAGCAGAATCACCGTGCCTGCGGTCAGGATCCGAGAGAACATCCTCATGCCGGCCCTCCAATTATCGTCATTATTGTACACTCCGTTTGGCGATCCGCCAAAGGATTTCATGACGGCCTTTGTGACGCACGTTACGGATAGGGCAAGGCGGCATCCGGGCGTGGGGGAGGCGGGCCCCCGCGGCGGGGGGCCACGGGGCCTGCCCGCTCCGGCGGGGGGCTCTCGGAATGCCAGGGGGTCACAATTCGCAATTCGCAATTTGCAATCCGCAGGGGTTTGGGTTATAACGGGATGGCGCCCGGCGGCCGGCCGGGAACGGACCATGTACAGGGAGATGCGGCCGTGATCGCCAGCCTGCGCGGGCACATCCAGGAAAAGAAGCCGGACGCCGTGGTGGTGGACGTCCAGGGCGTGGGCTACCTGCTCCAGATCCCCCTGTCTACCTTTTACAAGGTGCCGGAGCCCGGGGGGGAACATTTCTTCCTCGTGCACACCCACGTCCGGGAGGACCAGATCACCCTCTTCGGCTTTGACACCCGCCGGGAGCTGGACATCTTCCGGGCGCTGATCTCCGTGCGCGGCTGCGGCCCGCGCACGGCCCTGACCGTGCTCTCGGGCATGGAGACCGACGCGCTGCTGCAGTGCCTGGTCCGCGCCGACGTGGCCGGCCTGAGCCGCATCCCGGGCATCGGCCCAAAGACCGCCGAACGGCTGATCTTCGAACTCAAGGAAAAGCTCTCGCGGTACCTGGAGATCCCCCCCGAGGCCGCCCCGGGCGGCGAAAAGGCCGCGCTGCCCGCCGACGTGCAGGAGGACCTGGTTTCGGCGCTGGTCAACCTGGGCTACAACAAGTCCCAGGCGGAAAGGGCCCTCGCCAAGGTGGCCGAAGAGGACCCGGAGGCCGGCTTCGAAAACTTGCTCCGGCGCTCGCTGCGGCGGCTGATGGCGCGGTGACATGAAAGAGCACCCCCCCAAAGGCATCCTCAATCCCCAGCGCCTGGAGGACGAGCAGTACGAAGTCCAGCTCCGGCCGCGCACCCTCCAGGAGTTCATCGGCCAGCCGAAGGTGGTCGCCAATGTCCGCATCGCCATCGAGGCGGCCCGGCAGCGGCGCGAGGCCATGGACCACGTACTGCTCTACGGCCCGCCGGGCTTGGGCAAGACCAGCCTGGCCATGATCATCGCCAGCGAACTGGGGGTCAACATCCGGACCACCTCCGGCCCGGCCATCGAGAAGAAGGGCGACCTGGCCGCCATCCTGACCAACCTCGAGGCCTGCGACGTGCTGTTCATCGACGAGATCCACCGGCTGCACCCGGCCATCGAGGAAGTGCTCTACCCGGCGATGGAGGACTTCAGCCTGGACCTCATCATCGGCGAGGGTCCGTCGGCGCGCTCGGTGCCCATCCCGCTGCCGCCCTTCACCCTGGTCGGGGCCACCACCCGCTTCGCCCTCCTGACCAAGCCGCTGCGGGACCGGTTCGGCATCGTCCACCGCCTGGATTATTACACCGAGGACGACCTGGCGGTTATCCTGCGGAACTCCGCCCGGATCCTCGGCCTGGAAGCCGATCCGGCCGCCCTGTCCGACATTGCCCGGCGCTCCCGGGGCACGCCGCGCATCGCCCTGCGCCTGCTGAAGCGCGTGCGCGACTTCGTGCAGGTCCGCTCCCACGGGAAGATTGACCTGGAGAACGTGGCGGAGGCCTTCCGGCTGCTGGACGTGGACCCGCGGGGCATGGACGACGTCACCCGCCACCTCCTGGGCGTCCTAGTGAACAAGTTCGGGGGCGGTCCGGTGGGGATCAAGACCCTGTCGGCGGCCACCGGCGAGGAAGAGGACACCATCGAGGAGATCTACGAGCCGTTCCTCATCCAGCAGGGTTTCCTGGAGCGGACGCCGAAGGGCCGCCTGGCGACGACGGCGGCCTTCCGCTACCTGGGTGTGGAACCGGCGGCGGCACCCCAGAAAAAGCTCTTTTGATTTGCGGATTTCCAATTGCGAATTGCGGATTGGGACCTAACGCCGATCCGACCATAGACCATGGACCATGGACCATAGACCATAGACCATAGACAATTGTCCATCGTCCATGGTCCATCGTCCATCGTCCATGGTCTATCGTCCTGGGAGGGGAAGACATGAGCGAGAAAGCGATTTACCTGATCGATACCATGAGCCAGGTGTACCGGGCGTTCTTCGCCATCCGGGGCCTGAGCGCCGCCGACAATTTCCCGACCAACGCCCTGTTCGGCGTCGTGTCCATGCTGCAGAAAATCGTGAAGACCCACCACCCGGAGTACCTGGTGGCGGTGACCGACACGGCCGCCCCGACCCACCGCCACGAGGCCTACGCCGAGTACAAGGCCACCCGGAAGCCGATGCCCGACGAGCTGTCGGCGCAGATGCCATTCGTCTACGAACTGCTGGCCGCCCATGGCGTGCCCGTGCTGGCGTTGCCCGGTTACGAGGCCGACGACCTCATCGCCGCGCTGGCCCGCCGCGGCCGGGCGGAAGGCTTCAAGGTTTACATCCTCTCGTCCGACAAGGACCTGTACCAGCTGGTGGGGGACGATGTGTCGCTGCTGGACACCAAGAGCGACACGGTCTACGACCCCGGCCAGGTGGTGGCCAAGCTGGGCGTCCGGCCCGACCAGGTGGCGGATTTCCTGGCCCTCACCGGCGACGCGTCCGACAACATCCCCGGGGCGCCGGGGATCGGCCCGAAGACCGCCGAGAGCCTGCTCCAGCAGTTCGGCACGTTGGACGAGTGCCTGAACCGGCTGGAAGAGGTCAATCCGCCCCGCATCCGCGAGATCCTGCGGCAGAACCGCCAGCAGGTCCTCGACTCCCGCGCGCTGGCCACCCTCTGCAGCGAGGTGCCCCTCGAGTGGCGCTGGGAGGACCTGCGCCTGGCCGAGCCGGACCGCGGGCGCCTGCGGGAGCTCTACACCCGCTTCGGTTTCAAGACCCTGCTCCGCGAGCTGGAACCAGCGGCCTCTCCCGCGCCGGCCGCCCAGGCGTGGGAGTGCCACCCCGGCGCCGCTCCTTTGACTGACTGGTTCAAACGCCATCCGAACGCGCCGCTGGCCGGGCTGTTTGAGGCCCCCGACCGCTTGTACCTGGCTCCGGACGGCGGCCCGGCGGTGTACCGCATCCAGCCGCGCCGGGACGCGGCCGCCTTGGCGGAGTGGTGGCGCGCGCCGTCGCCGAAACGGTTCCACGGGCTGAAACCCCTGCTGCTGGAGTCCGACCCGGGCCCCGCCGGCGGGCCGGTGCAAGACCTGGAGCTGATGCACTACCTCGTGTTCCCGCAAGTGGAGGACCACTCCCTGGAGCGGGTCGCCCTGGACGTCGCCGGGCAGGCCCTGCCGCCCCTGCCTTCGGGCAAAGGGCGGGCCGAGCCCCTGCTGGAGACGCCGGCCGACGAAGCGGCGCTGTGGGGTCCGCGGCTGGCGGCGGTCCACGCGGCGGCCGGCGGGCTGGAGGAGAAGCTCCGCGAGCTCGGGCTCGAGGGCGTGCACCGCGACATCGACCTGCCGCTGGTGCCGATCCTGGCGGCGATGGAGCGCGCGGGCGTCCTGCTGGACGTCGACTACCTCGCCGCCCTGTCGACGGAGATGGGCGAGCGCATCGCTTCGCTGGAGGAAGAAATCTACCGGTTGGCCGGGGAGCGATTCAACATCAACTCGCCCAAGCAGCTGGGCGAGATCCTGTTCGAGAAGCTGCAGCTTCCCTCGACGAAGAAAACCAAGAAGACGAAATCCTACTCCACCGGCGTGGAGGTGCTGGAGCAGCTGGCCCAGGACTTCGCCTTGCCGGCGCGGATCCTGGACTACCGCCAGCTCGCCAAGCTGAAGTCCACCTACGTGGACGCCCTGCCGAAGCTGGCCGATCCCGCCACCGGCCGGGTCCACACCACCTTTCACCAGACGGTGGCCGCCACCGGACGGCTGTCCAGCGCCAACCCGAACCTCCAGAACATCCCCATCCGGACCGACGAGGGACAGAAAATCCGGCGGGCTTTCATCGCGCCGCCGGGCTGGCGCCTGGTCGCGGCGGACTACTCCCAGATCGAGCTCCGGCTCATGGCCCACCTGAGCGGCGACGAGAAGCTGATCGCGGCCTTCCACAGCGGCATGGACATCCACATGAAGACCGCCCTGGACGTCTTCGGGACCGAGGCCGAGGCCAACCCGGCCGAGTACCGCCGCCGGGCCAAGGTGGTGAACTTCAGCATCATGTACGGCACCAGCGATTTCGGGCTGGCCCAGAACCTCAAGATCCCGCAGCGGGAGGCCCGGGAGATCATCGGCTCCTACTTCGCCACCTACCCGGCCGTCCGCCGCTGGATCGACGAGAACCTCGAGCGGGCCCGGCGGGAAGGTGTCGTCCGGACGCTCTACGGCCGCATCCGACCCATGCCGGAGCTGGCCCATTCCGACAAGAACATCCAGAAGGCGGGCGAGCGCATCGCCACCAACGCGCCGGTGCAGGGGACGGCCGCCGACATCATTAAGCTGGCCATGATCCGCCTGGACGGGATGCTGCGCGAGGCCGGCTCCAAAGCCCGGCTGCTTCTGCAGGTCCACGACGAGCTGGTGCTGGAGTGCCCCGAGGCGGACGTGCCGGCGGTGGAGGCCATGCTGCGCCCCGCCATGGAGCACGTCGCCGACCTGGCGGTGCCGCTCACGGTGGACATCCACAGCGGCCTCAACTGGCTCGAGGCGAAGTGAAGTGGATCTCTTTCAGCAATACCTCGACAACCTGGAATTCCAGCCCCTGCTGGAGCTGCTGCAGTCGCATGCCACCTTCGAAGGCGGCCGGCGCCACCTGGCCGGCCTGGCCCCGCTGGAGTCGGCCGAAGAGCTGGGCCACGTCCACGGCCTGGTGACGGAGTTCCGCAAGCAGCTGGAGGCCGGCTCCGACTTCGTCTTCGGCTCTCTGGAAGACGTCCGCCCCGCGCTGCAGCTGCTGCGGGTGGAAAATGTCGTCCTGGAAGCGGCCGACATCCTGCCGCTCCGCCAGCTGGTGGAGACCGCCGTTGTTACCCGCGGCGCGCTCCTGGCAGCGGGGGCGGACTCGCCGCCGCTCCGGGAGCTGGGCGGCCGGCTGCCGGCCCTGCAGGCGGCGCGGTCCTACCTCGACGACCGGATCGACCCCAACGGCGAGATCCCCGACCGGGCCTCGCCGGAGCTGGCCTCGGTGCGCCGGCAGCTGCGCGACGCCAACGACCGGATCCACCAGGAGTACGCCCGCTTCCTGGACCGGGCCGCCCGGCGGGGGCTGCTGCAGGACAACTACGTGACGGTGCGGAACGACCGCTTCGTGATCCCGCTCAAGGCCGAGGGGCAGGGGGCCATCCGCGGCGTGGTCCACGGCGGCTCCTCGTCGGGCCTGACGGTCTACCTCGAACCGTTCGAGATGGTGCCGCTCAACAACCGTTTCATCGGCCTGCAGGACCGGGAGCGCGAGATCATCCGCGAGATCCTCGGCCAGATCACGGCCTACCTGCGGATGCAGCGCGGGCCGCTGGAGGCCGCCTGGGACCTGCTGGCGCTGGCCGACAGCCTCTGCGCCCGCGCCCGGTTCGCCCGGCGCGCCCGGGCGGTGGCGCCGCGAGTCACCGAAGACGCGTACCTGGTCATCGAAGACGCCCGCCATCCGTTGCTGGAGGAGACGCTGCGCCGGCAGGGCGGCGCAGTGGTGCCGGTCAGCCTGCGGCTGGAGCCCGGCGCGCCCTGCCTGATCGTGAGCGGGCCCAACACCGGCGGCAAGACCGCCGCGCTGAAAACGGCCGGCCTGCTCTCGCTCATGGCCCTGTCCGGCATCCCGGTGCCGGCGCGGCAGATGGAGTGCTGCCTGTTCCGCCGCGTCTTCGCCGCCATCGGCGACCAGCAGTCCCTGGCCGAGGACTTGAGCACTTTCTCGGCCCACATCCTGTTCCTGCGGCACATGCTGGACCACTACCAGCACCCGTCCCTGCTGCTCATCGACGAGATCGGCACGGGCACCGACCCGGAGGAGGGCAGCGCCCTGGCCATGGCCTTCCTGGACCACTTCCTGCGGCTGCGGGCGCCCATGGTGGTGACCACCCACTCCCAGGCGCTGAAGGAGTTTGCCCTGACTACGCCCGGCGTGGTCACGGCCGCCGTGGAGATGCACCCCGAGACGCTGGAGCCCACCTACCGGCTGCACCTGGGCGCCCTGGGCGGCAGCCAGGGGCTGTTCATCGCCCGCAAACTCGGCATGCCCGAGACGCTGGTCGAGGCGGCCAACGAACGGCTGTCGCAGGAGCACCGCCTCAGCAACGAGGTGCTGCGCAAGCTCAACGCGCTGGTGCAGAAGCGGGAGGAGGAGCTGGCCGCCGTCACCCGGATCAAGCACGAGCACATCCTCAAGAAGATCGACCTGGAGCGGCAGGCGGCCGAGAAGAAGCAGGCCCTGGTGCGCCAGTTGCGGCAGGAGTTCGAGGAGATGCGCCGCCAGTTCGAGCGGGAGAAGAAGCAGCTCTTCGCCGAGATCAAGCAGCAGGCCGCGGCGCCGGCGGCGCTGCCGCGGGCGGAGCAGCGGGTGGAGCGGCTGCTGCACTCCGTCGAGCGGCAACTGGAGCCCGTGCTGGAGACCCAGCCCGCCGCCCGGGAGGCGCTGGTGCCCCTCGACCCGGCTGAAATCCAGCCGGGGCTCAAGGTGGTGGTGGGTCCGCTGCACAGCCCGGCCACGGTGCTGGAGGCTGGCAAGGAGGGGATCCTGGTCCTGGCTGGCGACAAGCGGTTGCGGGTGCCGCTGGCCTGGCTGAACCGGCGGCCCGCGCCGCCGGCGGGCGCCGCGCCGGCCGCTCCAGGCGAAGCGGACGCCGGCGGGGAGGAGCGTGCCGGGAAGGACGGCGAAAAATCAAGCGTGCCGCTGGTCCCCGTATCCACCGGGGATTCGCCGGATGCGCCCCGGGAGATCAACGTCATCGGCTTGCAGGCCGACGACGCCCTGGCCGAGCTGGACCGCTTCCTGGACCAGTCGTTCCGGCAGGAGCTGCGGCAGGTGTCGGTGATCCACGGCATGGGCAAGGGGATCCTGAAGGCGGCCATCCACAAGCGCCTGCGGGAGCTGCCATTCATCAAGAGCTTCCATCACCCGCCCCACAAGGACGGCGGGGAGGGGAAGACCATCATCGACCTCGACGTCTGAGAATTCCGGATTGCGGATTGCGAATTGCGGATTGGGGAACCGGAATCAACCGCAAAGGCGCCAAGTCCTCAAGGCAATCCATTTGCCATTTGCCATTTGACAATTGTCATTTGTCATTTTCCTGAAGGCGTTGTCACCTCCTCGAAAATCCCCATCCATCTCAAGGCTCTGAAATGACCAATGACAAATGACAAATGAATAATGACAAATGGATTGCCTTGCAGACTTTCCGCCGTTGCTGTTAGATTCTTCCGCTGGCGCCGCCGCCGTCGAAGGATCCTCCTCCGCCCGCGGGTGGTTCCGGGCTGGGGCGGGCCGGCGCAGGAGACGGGGAGACCTCGGCGGCGTGGGGCAGGGTGGCCGCCGTGGTGGCGATCTGGAAAGCCGCCTGGCGCCTCTCCTCGCCGAAGAGCGGGCGCGCCGTGAAGCCGCCGATCTCGCCGTCCGGAGCCCGGTCCAGCCGCCGTTCCGCGAAAAAGGCGGCTAGCGCCAACGCCGCCCCGCCCAGGCAGAGGATCACCCAGGCCGGCGCCACGTGGACGTAGGCCCGCAGGGTCAGCAGCGACAGCGCGGTGGCCACGATCCCGGCGTCCAGCACCAATGTCCGCCGGGAGCGGATCCCCCACGCCAGGAGCGCCACGGGCATCAGCGCCGTGCCCAGGATCGACGCCCAGCGGACGACCCACGGCAGTGGAAGATCATCTGTGTAGTAATGGGAGAGGAAAAATTCGGACTGCTCGATCAGATGGTGGTTTAAGCTGTAATAATTGCCCGCGGCGTACAGCGCCGCCAGGCTGACCAGCAGGACCGCCGCCATCCCGCGTCGGTGGGGCGGCGCCAGCCCGGGCCGGTCCAGCCTTGTTGCCGTCAGTCCGATCAGGACCGCCGCGATGGCGATCCAGAGCAGCCGGACGGGAGAAAAGTCCGCGGCGAAAAGGAAAATGAAAAAGGTCGAGACGCCGGCGGCGATGGAAAATCCCCAATGCCAGGCGATGAAGGCGGCCAGGATGGCCGCCACGAGCGGCCATACTTCCCGGCCGTAGAGATTGTCCACTCCAAGCACGGCCAATCCGACCACTCCGAGCAAGAACGCCCACGTGACACAGGACGCCTCGGCACCCGACCAGGGCCGGCGGCCGTTCCGAAGCAGATGAGCCACCGCGGCCAGCCCGGCGGCCAGGATCAGGGCGAGGACTCCCGCCGACTTCTGCCCCGGATCCAGTACCAGGAATACGAAGCCGGCTCCAGCGATGACGGCACCGGAGAGCACTGCAAACACCAGGCCGCGCCAGATCCAGGACAGCCGGCGGGGCGGGGCGGGGTACCAGGCGGACAAGGCCGGAACGACTGAATCATCGACCAGGCCGGCCTCCTGCCAGTCGGCGGCGGCCTCGTACACTTCGGCGGCGCGTTCCTGCTCGGCCCAGAGCTTCTTCATTGGGCATCTCCCTTCATCCGGCGCCGGGCCCACAGGATCAGGCCCAGCACCAGCAGGCTGCCGGCGGCCGCCGTCAGGAACTCCCACTCGTCGCCCCAGTCGATCAGCTCGTCGATGCCCCGCAGCAGCCCCAGCCACAGCGCCGCCGCGCCCAGGGCGAAGTCCAGCAGCCGCCCCAGGCGGAACGCCAGGAACATGACTGCGCCGGACGCCGCCAGCAGGGCCAGGATCCAGAGGTCAGACGCCTCGGCGAAGGTCCCCGAGAACAAGCCGCCCAGGAGCAGGGCCAGGCCCACCGGCGCGTACACCGGCTCAAAATGGGCTTTCCGCCGGAACCGGGCCGACGCGGCCGCCGCGGCGATGTAGAGGCCGCCCAGAAGCAGGGCGCTGAGGCGGAGAGACTCGTCCAAGTGCGGGCCGGTGATGCCGGGGAGCTGGTACAGGCTCAGTCCCCGCCACGCCGCCAGGGAGGAGAGGGCCAGCGACAGCGCCGTCCGCGAGTCGAAGCGATAGGCGGCCAGCAACGCCAGCAGCCCCATGGCCAGCAGGTGGTGGGGCCAGTTCGCTCCCAGGAGGCTGAATTGGGACTCGAGATAGGCCAGGTCCGCCCCGGCCAGAAGAAGCGCCAAGAGCAGGGCGTAATCGTACACCAGGGGCTGGCTCGTGGTCGCCTCCCAGGTGAAGGCGGGCGACCGTCGGAAGGCGTAGGCCAGGCAGGCCGCCGCGACCAGGCCGGCCAGCACGGCCACCACGGCGGGGCCAACCTGCCGGTGGTGCTCGGCGAAGAACAGGCCCACCCCGCCGGCCACCATGGTGACGCCGAGGTAGAGCAGCAGGCGCAGCTCCAGCCGGACCGAGACCAACTCCCGGCGGGCCGTCCGCCGCAGCCGCGCCGCCGTCTCTGCGGGCAGGGCGCCGGAAGACTCCAGCCGGTCCACCGCTCGCGCAACGTCGGGATTCATGGGCTCCCTCTCCTCCCAAGTCAAGCTATTCATGATTTGAAAATCGATCCATTCTACATCAAAGCGTCGCGGTGACGCCAGCGAGGGAGACTGATTGAACCGCAAAGGCGCCAAGTCCACAAAGCAAACCGCAATCTGAACGCTGAACATCGAACGCCGAACGCTGAACTTTGAACGAAGAATCCGCCGCTTGTGAATTGGACCGGTTTGCTCTGCGTTGCGCGTTCAGCATTCGACGTTTAGCGATCAGCGATCAGCGTTCGATGTTGGATCGCTTGCTCTGCGAACTCTGCGCCACTGCGTGAACTTCCGGATTCGATTACGAGCACGAGCACGAGCACGATCGGTCACCGGTCACCTGTCACCCGTCACCGGTCATCGGTCACCCGTCACCGGTCAATCCGCAATCCGCCATCCGCAATAGAAAATTTCTTTACTTTTCCCCCGGTTTTTCGTAGAATTCCGAATCTTTGCGTCGTGACCGGGCTGCGCGATCCATGAAAATACCTTCCCACTTTGTCCAGGAGCTCAAGCATAGCCTGAATATCGTGGATGTCGCCGCCGGCTTTATGAAGCTGGTGAAGAAGGGCCGGAACTATTTCGCCCTCTGCCCGTTCCACACCGAGAAGACTCCGAGCTTCTCCATCAACGAGCAGCTGCAGACGTACCACTGCTTCGGCTGCGGCAAGGGCGGCGACGTGATCCAGCTGGTGATGGAACTGGAAAACCTGACCTACGTCGAGGCCATCCATTCGCTGGCTGACATGGCCCGGCTGCGCGTGCCCGTCGCCGACGGCCCCGACGAGAAGCAGGCCCAGGAGAAGAAATTCCTCTACACCGTGCTGGAGGAGGCGGCCAAGTTCTACCGCCGCTCCCTGGAAAGCCCCGAGGGCGCCGACGCCCGCGCCTACCTCGACCGGCGCCAGATCAGCCGCGAAACCCGCGATCTCTTCCAGATGGGCCACGCCCCCGGCAACGGCTTCCACCTGATCAATTACCTGCGCGGCCTGGGCGTCCAGGACCGGGCCATCCAGCAGGCCGGCCTGGCCAAGGTCTCCGAGCGCTCCGGCAACCTCTACGACACCTTTCGCAACCGCCTGATGATCCCCATCACCGACTTCCACGGCCGGGTCATCGCCTTCGGCGGGCGCATCCTGGGCGAGGGGGAGCCGAAATACCTGAACTCGCCGGAGACCCCCGTCTACCAGAAGGGCTTCCACCTGTTCGGGCTGGCCCACACCCTCAAGGAGATCCGCGCCGCCGACCGGGCCGTCCTGGTGGAGGGCTACTTCGACATGATCGTCCCCTACCAGGCCGGTTTCCATACCATGACCGCCTCGCTGGGGACGAGCCTGACCACCGCCCAGATCAAGCTCCTGGGCCGGTTCACGCGAAACGTGGTGATCTGCTTCGACCCGGACGCCGCCGGCGCCAACGCGGCCTTCCGTTCCGTGGAGCTGTTCCTCGAGAACGACTTCGACTGCCGGGTGGCGGTCCTGCCGGCCGGCTTCGATCCCGACACCTACGTCCTGGAGAAGGGCGCCGAGGCCTACCAGGCCGCCCTCGACGGCTCCCTGCCGTTCCTGGACTTCCTGCTGCGGCAGAAGCTCCAGGAGGTGGCCGGCGAGCTGACCGTCGAGCGCAAGAGCCGGATCCTGGAGAGCCTGTTCCCCTTCATCGCCCGTATCTCCCACGAGATGGTCCGGGCCAAGTACCTGGACGACATGGCCCGGGCGCTCGGCATCGTCAAGGACGCTCTCTTCCGCCAGTTCAATACCTACGCTAAGTCCCGCAAAATCAACGCGGAGGCGCTGACCCAGTACTCCCAGGCCGTCGTGCTGCCAGCGGAGCGGGAACTGATCAATTTCGTCTTCCATCTCCCGGAACTCGCGCCGCGGGTTTTTTCCGGCCTCCGGCTAACTTTTGACGGTTTTGCGACATCTAATATCCTGGGCGCGGTGCAGGAGGCTGTCGCCGCCGGGGAGACCTTGGATCTCGTGGACCTGGAGTCACATTTCACGGAACACGATCGCATTCTGCTGCATCAAATCCTGTCCAAAGACGCGAAAGTCATCACCGAGGCCGAGGCGCGCAACACCGTCCTGGCCCTGAAGAGCAAGGAATTGGAGAAGGAGAAGAAGCGTCTGGACGAGGAACTGGAACGGGCGGTCGCCGCCGGCCAGGCCGAACGGATCATGGAGCTGCAGGAAGCGCGAAAGCGAGTCCAGCAGCAGAAAATACATCTGAAGATTCAACCATCATAGGAGGTTGCCTTGTCGCTTGAGGACAGATACGATGAGGTCAAAGAACTGATCTCCCTGGGCAAGGAGAAGGGATACCTCAGCTACGACGAAGTCAATGACGCACTGCCCCACGACCTCAGCTCGTCTGAGGATCTGGACGACCTCTTCGACCTGTTCGGCTCCAACGGCATCGAGCTGATCGAGGCCGGGAAGTCCTTCAAGCAGGACCCGCTGATGGCGGGCAAGAAGGGCTTCGAAGGGGGCGAGGAGTCGGAGGGGGGGGCTGAGGCTGGGGAAAAGACCAACGATCCCGTCCGGATGTACCTGCGCGAGATGGGCACGGTGCCGCTGCTCAAGCGCGAGGGCGAGGTCGAAATCGCCAAGCAGATCGAGCGCGGCCAGAAGATGGTCCTGAAGGCGCTGTCCCGCTCCGCGATCGTGGTCCACGACATGCTCCGGCTCCGGGAGATGCTCCAGGAGAACCCCGGCAAGCTGAAGGATGTGGTCAACCTCAACGACGACGAGTACACCGACGAGGTCCTGACCGAGAAGTACTCCGATACGATTTCGAAGATCGAGGAAGTCGGCAAGCTGGAGGAACAGGCCAACAAGATCTCCCTGGCCTTGAAAAAGAACAACCTGAGCCAGACCCGCTTTCGCCTGCTCAGCCTGAAGTTAGCCCGGTACAAGATCCCCATCGCCCGGATCATTCGGGACCTGGACTTCACCAACATTCAGAAGGAGAGCTTCAAGCGGGCCATCCATGAGATCAAGAGCCAGATCGACATCCTGGAGAACGAGATCAACGGGCTCCGCACCAACCACAAGAAGGTTTCGAAGGAGGACATCCGCCGGGCGGTCCGCCGCTGCCAGCAGCGCATCCGGACCATCGAGCAGAAGTACTACGCCAGCCGCGACGAGATCCGCCACACCCTGGACAGCATCCACCTCGGCGAGATCATGGCCAACGAGGCCAAGAGCAAGCTGGTGGAGGCCAACCTGCGCCTGGTCGTGTCCATCGCCAAGAAGTACACCAACCGCGGCCTGCAGTTCCTGGACCTGATCCAGGAGGGCAACATGGGCCTGATGAAGGCCGTGGACAAGTTCGAGTACCGCCGCGGCTACAAGTTCTCGACGTACGCCACGTGGTGGATCCGCCAGGCCATCACCCGCGCCATCGCGGACCAGGCCCGCACCATCCGGATCCCGGTCCACATGATCGAGACCATCAACAAGCTGATCCGCACCTCGCGCACCCTCGTCCAGGAGTTCGGCCGCGAGCCGACCTGCGAGGAGATCGCCAAGCGGATGGGCATGCCGGTCCAGAAGGTGCGGAAGGTGCTGAAGATCGCCCAGGAGCCGATCTCCCTGGAGACGCCCATCGGCGAGGAGGAGGATTCCCATCTCGGCGACTTCATCGAGGACAACGCCGTCATGAGCCCGTCGGAGGCCGTGATCAACCTGAATCTCAAGGAGCAGACCATCAACGTCCTCAAGACGCTGACGCCCCGCGAGGCCGAGGTGATCAAGATGCGCTTCGGGCTGGGGGACGGCAGCGAACATACCCTGGAGGAAGTGGGCAAGAAGTTCAACGTCACGCGCGAGCGCATCCGCCAGATCGAGGCGAAGGCGCTGCGTAAGCTGCGCCACCCCTCCCGGAGCAAGAAACTGAAGCCGTTCCTGAACACCTGAGCCGGCCCCCGGCCGGGCGGTTGACATCAGCGGCGTTTGCGGCATACACTGGATCGTCCGAGGGGCCCATAGCTCAGTTGGTCAGAGCTACCGGCTCATAACCGGTTGGTCCCAGGTTCGAATCCTGGTGGGCCCACCATCCTATTCCACCGCGGGAGCGCCCGTTGAACCAAGACATCCAGCAATTGTTGGGACTGCAGACGGTAGACCTGAAGATCCTTGACTTGCAGCGAGAAATGGAGCGGATCCCCCAGCGGGAGGCCGAGATCCAGGCCGAGATGACCAACGTCCACGCGCAGGTGGCCACCGAGGACGCCCGGGTGAAGGAGATCGAGAAGCAGTGCCGGGCCCTGGAGGGGGAGGTGGAGTCGCTGAAGGCCAAGAAGCTCAAGCTCCGCCAGCAGCAGATGGAAGTCAAGACCAACGAGCAGTACCAGGCCATCCTGTCGGAAATCGATTACCTCGACAAGGAAATCTACGAGAACGAGGACGCCATCCTCGAGATGATGGAAACGGTGGAGTCCACCCGCAAGCAGGTGGAGGCGAACAAGCAGCGGATCAAGGAGGACTCGGAGAAGTTCCACAAGGAGCAGGAGAGGCTGCGGGACAGCGCCACCTTCCTGGCCGACGAGCTGGGCAACCTGCGCCGGCAGCGCGAGGAGCGCGCCCACGGCCTGCCGCCCCGGCTGATGGCGCTCTACAACCGGCTCTCGACGGGGTTGGGCGGGATCGCCCTAGCCGAGGCGCGCGGCGAGATCTGCCAGGTCTGCCATGTCCACATCCGCCCGCAGGTCTTCCAGGAGCTCCGCACCACCGACCAGCTCCTGCAGTGCGAGGCCTGCTCGCGGATCCTGTATTACGCGGGGGATCTGTAACCCCCGTCCCCCCCAATCGTGCTCGTGCCCGTAATCGGGTTTCGGGACTCGGTTCTCGGGGCTCGGCATGACCGCTTTCGTCGATATCTGTCGAGCCCCGAGCCCCCAGCACCGAATCCCGCAGAAGGCTCACGCGGATACGCGGAGCACACAGAGGCAGATCGCCCATGCCCCTCACTGGGTCGCCCGCTTCCCCCCGTCCCGCAGCCGGCGCAGCACTGCCAGGTTGACGCGGTCCTCGTCGAGATCCTTGTTCTTGGGAGTTTCGAGGACCCCGGGCAGGCCCGCCATCCGGGGATCGGTCAGCAGGTTGCGGAAGGCCTGCCGGCCCAGCGTCCCCTTGCCGATGTGCTCGTGCCGGTCCACCCGGCTGCCGAGCGGCTTTTTCGAGTCGTTGAGGTGCCACGCGTAGAGTCGGGACAATCCCACCACCCGGTCGAATTTGTCAATGGTCGCCCGGTAGGTCTCCGGAGTCCGGAGGTCATACCCGGAGGCGAAGATGTGGCTGGTGTCCAGGCACACGCCGGTCCGCTCGGGCCTCGCGGCGCCGTCCAGCATGGATCGGAGCTGCTCGAAACGCCAGCCCAGGCTGGCGCCCTGGCCGGCGGTGGACTCCAGCAGGATCCGGCAGGCGGCGCCGGGCGTGGCTTTGACGATCTCCCGCAGGGCGTCTGAGACCCGCTGCATGCCCGCCTCGTCCCCCTCGCCGCCGTGGGAGCCGGGGTGGACGATCAGATAGGCCAGTTCCAATTCTTCGCAGCGTTCCACCTCGTCGATCATGGCCCGGATCGAGCGGGTCCGGATGAGGGCGTCGGGGGCGGCCAGATTGATGAGATAGGAGGTGTGGGCGAAGAGGGGGTGGATGCCCAGCCGGTCGCGCAGGCCCAGAAACTCGCGGATCTCGGAGGCAGCCGGACGTTTACCGTCCCAGCGGGTGTTGTTTTTGGTGAAGATCTGGACCGTCTGACAACCGACGGAGGCGCCCCGGCGCAAAGCCTCCACCACCCCGCCGGCGATGGACATGTGCGCCCCCAACCTCATCTTCGGGATCTCAACAGGCATATTCACCACAAAGGCACAAAGTACACAAAGACATATTTGGGTTCCAGAAGAGTTGTTGTTTCATAAATGATGGTAAATATAATTGATCTCCAAATTCTTTGTGCCCTTTGTGCCTTTGTGGTGAATCTTCCTAGTCGGCGGTGATTTCAATGGCGGCGTCGACGGCGGTGACCCGCCCGCCGATCGGCGCGTGGTGGCGGGTGTGCTTCCCCTCGGCGACAGGCTCCCCGGGGATCACCCGCTGGCCGGCTTGCACCAGCGGCTCGGCCTGCCCGCCGCCGAACTCCTCCCGGCACATCCTCACCTGCTCCGGCGCCGGAAGCGGACCGAGGAAGCGGTTTTCCATGTCGTAGGACTCCAGGTCCAGCCGCTTCATGACGTAGGCCATCGGCAGGCCCTTGCGGTCGTAATCGGGGTGGGGGACGCTCTCGGGCTTGGCTTTCTTGTGGGGCGGCGGCATCCGGCGCTTCATCTCCGCGATCAGGCGCCGCGGCGTGATCCGCACGGGACAGGCGATCAGGGAGCAGACTCCGCACTCGCAGCAGTACCACGCGATGTGGTCGGCCTCGCCCGGCCGCTCCAGCACGGTCTCCGCCCGCCGCATGAGCAGGTGGGGCTGGATGTCGTGGCCGAGCAGGTAGCGGGGGCACAGTTCGGTGCAAGTGAAGCACTGGTCGCAGACCGACTTGGAGACGCGGGCCTCGCGCGTCAGCGACGAGTTCCGCTCCCGCACGGCGGGATTGTCCGGTGGCAGGACCAGGACCCCGGATGTTGTCTTCTGGATAGTGAAGTCCTCTCCCACCAGGGCGCCCATCATGACCCCGCCGGCGAGGAAGCGGGGATCGGGGCAGGTGGGGCCGCCGGCCGCCTCCAGCAGGCGGGCGAGCGGCGTGCCGACGGGTGCCTCGACGGTGAGGGGGCGGGCCACGGCGCCGGCCAATGTGACGAAGCGGCGCGTCACGGGGCGGCCTTCCAGGGCGTCGCCGACGTGGGCCAGGGTCTGGACGTTCTGGACCAGCACGCCCACGTCGAGCGGGATGCCGCCCTGGGGTACCACGCGGCCGGTGGCGGCGTAGACCAGCAAATGCTCGTCGCCGGAGGGGTAGACGTCGGAGAGGCCCAACAGCTCGAAACCGGGATACCCGGCCAGGAGACGCTCCAGGTGGGTCACCAGCACCTGGCGTTTCTTCTTGACGCCCACGAACACCGAGCGGAGGCCCAGCGCGTCCCTCAGGGCGGCCGCCGCCTCCAGGATCTTTTCGCCTTCGTTCAGCAAACAGTAGTAGTCGGCATAGAGCAGCGGCTCGCACTCCGCGCCGTTCAGGATCAACGTGTCCGCGCGGCCGCGGCAATCCAGCTTGCGCCAGGTGGGGAAGCCGGCCCCGCCGGCGCCCACAACGCCCGCTTCCCGGACCTTCTCGATAATCGCCTGAGTATCCATTTATCCCGTGCTCGTACTCGTAATCGTACTCGTGATCGTAATCGTAATCGAATATACCACGCCACTGTCCGAGAGTCGAAGGGGATCGGTAGATTCACGGCAAACTGTCGATTACGATTACGAGCAGCGAGTACGATCGGTCGCCGGTCAACGGTCACCGGTCGATTACGAGCACGATTACGATTACGAGCACGATGGAGGGGGGATCAATCCTTCTGGATGATTTCCAGGAAGTATTTGGCTTCGTACATGTTGGCGACGAACTTCCGGGCCGAGACCATCTTGGCGGTGGATCCGTCCTCCTGGACGCATTCCTTGTCCATTAGGATGTAGTCCTTGTTGAGGAACGGCACCCGCAGGGTGTTGGACAGGTTCAGGAAGTTCTGGATGTGCTTCCCCTGGACCTGCGGGTAGACCATATTGATGATCTCGCGGTCATCCACCGCAGGGGAGGAGTTGACGAAGTTCTTCACCATCAAGTTGATCCATTTGGTGTTGGTGCACAGCTCGAGGGTGTGGATGACCTGGGGCTTCTCGACGATGAGATAGGTGGCGGTCTCCGCCGTCCTGTTGTTGTAGAACGTCTGGCCGATCAGGTAGTGCCCGCGCAGGGAGTAAATCTTGCTCCGCTGCAGGGCCACCTCGTCCAGCGCCGACAGGCAGTACTTCTTCAGGTCGACCTTGATGATGTGTTTCTTCAGGCTGGGATCTTCCTTGACCGCCTGGATGGCCTTATCCTCGGGGATGATGATGTTGTTCAGCCGGTCGTAGATCGTGTAGACCTTTTCGAAGTGGAAGATCTGCAGCCCCACGTCCAGGTTGGTCTTGAGCCGGTCGGCCAACCCTGCCTCGGACCGGGCGGGATTCTCCCGGATGAACTGCGTGTTGGACATGGTGTTGGACAGGAACGCCGGGTCCCGCAGGGGCGTCCGCTCCAGCGGCCGGGTTTTGCCCTTGTCGTCGGGGTAGAGGATGTCGTAAAAGAACTCCTCCACCGACGAGAAGGTGTGGATGATCTTGGTCTTGTCCAGCACCAGCATGTCGTAACGGGTGGGCTTGAGGTAGTTGTAGAAAGAGTTGATCAGGACCTTTATGTTCTTCTTCGCCAGGACGTCCTTGATGATCATGCCGCTCAGGATCAGGTAGGGCGAGAGGAAGGCTTGGAACTTCCGGGGGTCGATGTTGCCGGGCATGGGATCGACCCTCTTGGCGAAGAGGGCGATCTTGGTCTGGGGCAGCAGCTCGTGGTTCAAATCCGAGTTGTCGTAAAAGACGATCTGGAATTCCGCCTGCGGATTTGGTTCGGTAGCCATGCGGTCCCCAATACGATAGCTTCGTTGTGGACAACATTATACAAGACTCCCGGATCAATGGAAATCTTTTTCCGTGCCGGCATCGTCCGGCAGGCCTGTAAATTCAAAGAAAAAAGTGGTTTCCAGCCGCGCGGGGGAAGTGATACAATGGCCTTCCGCAACACGCATGGTGACGGCGTTTCCATCGGGCGGGACGGTGGGATTCCAGGTGAAAGCCGCCGCCGATCGGCGGGACGCCGGGCCGGAGAAGCAGGATGTCGATGGATCCCGGGCAGGGCAGCGAGAAACAGACCTCGACCGGCACCCTGATGGAACTGTTCCGGGTGAAACCCCTGGATTCCATCCTGGCGGATGCCGAGAAGCCCGAATACCGCCTCCGCCGCGCCCTGGGCCCCGTGCACCTGACCCTGCTCGGCATCGGCGCGATCATCGGGGCCGGCATCTTCGCCACCATCGGCACCGCCGCCGCCGGCGACCAGTTCCGCCCCGGGGCGGGGCCGGCCCTGATGCTGTCCTTCGTCATCACGGCCATCGTCTGCGGATTCACGGCACTCTGCTATGCCGAGTTCGCCTCGATGGTGCCCATCTCGGGCTCGGCCTACACGTACTCCTATTCCACCCTCGGCGAAATCGTCGCCTGGATCATCGGCTGGGACCTGATCATCGAGTACGCCGTCGGCAACATCGCCGTGGCCATCAGCTGGGCCAACTATTTCAAGACCCTCCTCCGCGGCTTCGGCATCATCATTCCGGACTGGCTCTCCATGGACTACCGCACGGCGGGGCGCATCGTCGACGCCGCGGGCGTGCACACCGTCTTCCGGGATGCGCCGCACGTCCTGGGCATCCCCATCGTGGTGAACCTGCTGGCGGTGCTGATCGTGGCCATCATCAGCCTGGTCCTGGTCGCGGGCATCCGCGAGAGCGCCCGGTTCAATGCCGTGATGGTGGGGATCAAAATCCTGGTCCTGACGTTCTTCGTGGTGATCGGACTCAAGTGGGTGAATCCGGGGAATTGGACCCCCTTCGCCCCCAACGGCTGGGCCGGCATCAGCGCCGGGGCCGCCATCGTCTTCTTCGCCTACATCGGGTTCGACGCCGTCTCCACGGTGGCCGAGGAGACCCGCAATCCCCAGCGCAACCTGCCCATCGGGATCATCGCCTCCCTGATCATCTGCACGGTGGTGTACATCCTGGTGTCGGCGGTGTTCACCGGCCTGATCGGCTACGACGCCCTCCGCGCCAAGCTGGCCACCGAACAGGCGGAACCGCTCACCATGGCCCTGGCCCACGCCATGCCCAGCCAGGACTGGGCCGTCGGGATCGTCGCCTTCGGCTCGGTCATCGCCCACACCGCCGTGCTGCTGGTGTTCCAGCTGGGCCAGCCCCGGATCTTCTTCTCCATGTCCCGGGACGGCCTGCTGCCCGGCATCTTCCACAGGGTGCACCCGCGGTTCCGGACCCCGTACGTCTCCACGATCCTGACCGGCTCGTTCGTCGCCTTCTTCGCGTCGATCGCCAGCATCGACGAGATGGTCGACCTGACCAACATCGGGACGCTGTTCGCTTTCATCCTGGTCTGCGCCAGCATCATCGTGCTGCGCCGGCGCGACCCCGACCGCGTGCGCTCGTTCCGGGTGCCCAGCGGCTGGAAATGGGCGGGCATCCTGTACGCGGGGTACGCCATCGGGATCCTGCTCTTCCCGTTCGCCTTCTGGATCAAGGCCTGCTTCCTGGCGGCGGGGGCCGTGGTGTTTTTCGTCAGCCGGAAATACATCTTCCCGGTCCTGGGGATCCTCTCCTGCATCTACCTGATCTATTACCTGCCGCCAACCTCGTGGCTCCGGTTTGCCGCCTGGATGAATTTCGGCTTCATCATCTACGCGGGGTATGGATCGGTCCATAGCCGTCTGCGGGGCCGCCGCGAAAGCGAGGATCCCCACGCCCATGACTCCGCCACCGCTTTGGGCGGAGCATGGCTGGCCGTGGTGGGGGCGCTGCTGCTGTTCCTGACCCGGGCGTTCGACATCATCCTGGTGGCTTTCCAGGAACTCAAAGCGCTGGACCAGTGGGGTGTGGTCGTGACCCACATGGGGACGGTCCTGCGCTGGATGCCCGGCCTGGATGCCGTGATGGCGGGATTCCGCGGGTACCAGCCGGCGACCGTGTGGTCGCTGACCGGAACGGCCGTGGCCCACGCCTTTGCCGGGGACCACTGGCTGGAAGTGTCCTGGTTCCTGATCGTCCCTCTCGCGCTGAACGCCGCCATCCTGTGCCCGGTGGTCATCCGCCGCGCGCTGCGGGCCCGGAGCGGATCGCTGGAGTCCCGCGAGGTCCGGCAGGCCAATGCCGCGCTTGCCATCTCCATCGTCGTCCTGGCCGTCATCATCGGCTACCTCATGCTGCTGGCCGTCCATCTCCTGACGCGATGACCCGACCCAATCCGGCGGACCGGGGCGCCGGCCGGCCCGGCCCGGGCGGCGCCGGGGGTGTCCCGTTCCCCGGCCGCCCGGGATCCTCCTGCCGAGCCGGCGGACCGCCGCATAAAAATGAAGGCTTTGCTCGCCGGGGAAAATCTGGGATAATGGCCGGCTATTTTCCGTTCCAGGAGTTGCCTTGAACCACGAGATCGCCACCCTGTACACCCACGATGACTTCGACGGCCTTGGTTCCGCCGCGGTGTTCCGTCACCACTTCCGGGTGGGGGAGATCCGCTTCTCGAACCCGAAACGCCTGGAGTACGAGCCGGTGTCCGAACGGGACGGCGTGCTCGACCTGCCCTTCGCGCGCCGCTGCGCCGTCTGGTTCGACCACCACGAGCAGAATTTTGAGGATCCCTCCTACCAAGGAATCGATCCCGCGAGCATCCCCGGACTCCGCCTGCCGGCCCCGTCCTGTGCCCGGGTGATCCTGACCTGGTACGAGCAGCAAGGCCTGGCCGTGCCGGACCATTTCGGCCCGATGGTGGAGGAGATCGACCGGTTCGACACCATGAGCTTCCGCACGATCGAAGAGTGGATGCGGGAAACGCCGGGCAAGGTGGTCGTGGAGAGCCTCGTGATGCCCAACGAGATGCCCCGCGACCGGGAGCGCTACTACCTGGAACTGATCGAGGCGATGCGGCTCCTGCCGCTGGCGGAGGTGGCGGCCGGCGCCCAGGTCCAGTCGCGCTGGCTGCAGAGGAAAAAGATCAACGAGGACGGCCGTTCCATCCTGAAGAAGATCAGCCGTTTCCTGCCGGGGGACGGGGCGCGGCGGATGGTGATCCTGGACTTTACGCCGCTGAAGTTTCAGCCCTCCGCCGACAAGAAGCTCATCCTCATGGATTATCCGGAGGTGGAGTACATCGCCAGCATCTACCCGCACATCGAGCGGAACGTGAAGACCAACACGGTGACCGTCTCGATCGGGCGCAATTTCCTCAAGCACAACGGCCGGCCGGTGGACTGGGGCGAGTTCTTCGCCCACAAGAACATCGGCGGCGGGCACCGGGACGCCGCCGGCGCCCGGCTGGAGGCGTCCTCGAAGCCCGAGCGGGACAAGAAGCTGGACGCCCTGCTGGCCGACATGCTGGGCGCCGTGAACAACCCGCCTCCCCCGGCGGCGCCCTGAGCTCGCGCCGGCCGCCCGGTTGGAGGGCGGCCGCACAACGCGGGAGGAGACCTTGGCCCGATTCATCCGACGTCCCGCCTTTTTCGCCCTGGCCGGCTGCGGGTGCCTCATCCTGCTCTGGGTGATTGTCGGACTCCGGTACCGCACGTACCAGCCGGAGCGGTCGGACCGCTATCTCTGGGGAGCGTACCACGTCCATTCCAACCGCTCCGACGGCCTGGGGGGGCTGCCCGAGATCGCCGCGGCCGCCGCCCGCGCCGGCGACCGCTTCGTGATCCTGAGCGACCACGGGTCGCCCAACCGCGAAACCGCCCTCTGCCGCGAGGTGATTGACGGAGTCGCCCTGTACGGCGGTTCAGAAGCCGCCCTGCCCGAGGGGCACCTGGTCCTGTACGGCCAGACGGAGATGCCGCTCTGCCAGTTCGGCCGGTTCCCGCCCGACGCCGTCGCCGACGTCCACTCATGGGGAGGCCGTGCCGTGGTGGCCTACCCCACGAGCGGACCGCAGCGGTGGCGATACTGGGAGGAGGATTTCCGGCCCGATGGGATCGAGTTATTGAACCTGGTTTCCGAGTTCAAGGACGCCGGCTTCCCGGATCAGGCCCGGGCGGCCCTGTTCTACCCGTTCTCCGGCTATTCCCTCCTCGCGACCCTGGCCGCGCCCCGGGCGGCGGCGGCCCGCTGGGACGAACTCCTCGGCCGCGGGCTGGTGGCCGGGTACTTCGCCGCCAACGCCCACGGCGGGAACCGGTTTGCCCGCCGGTTGCCGCTCCCGTACCCGTCTTACGAGGACGTGTTCCGCCTGGTGGGACTGGGCGTGGACCGGTCCTACGCCCCCGATCCGCTGAAGGCCTTGCACGAGGGCCGCTTTTTCAGCATCGTGCGTGGCGCGGGCGAACCGCAGGAGTTCGCCTTTGCCGCCGTGCATGAGGGGGCTCTCCACCCGGCGGCGGCTGTCGCGTCCGCCCCGGCCCGACTTGAGGCGACGGTCCGCACGCGCGGGCTGAAGACCCGCCTGGTGCTCCTGCGGGACGGGCGGCCGGTCCGGGAATCCGATGGACCGCGGATCTCGCTGCCCGACGCAGGGCCCGGGGCCTACCGGGTGGAGGTCTACCTGCCGGACCACCCCCTGCTGGCGCCTGACGTGCCCTGGATCCTCTCGAACCCGATCCGGGTGGGGGAGGAGACGGCAGCCCCCCCATCGCCGGAGGAGCCCGCGCCGGTCTTGCGCGCCCTGGACCCGGCGGATTTTTCGGTGGAGAAGGACGGGAATTCCGCCGGCCGGTATTTTCGGGAGAACGGCGAGTCGGTCTTCGAGTACACCCTGGCGCGGTACGCCGAGGGTGGGCCGAACCGCTGGTGCGCCCTGGCTCGGCGAAAGCCGCTGGACCTGGTGGGGATGGACGGCTTCTTCCTCGAGGCCCTGACCAGCGAGACGCTCCGCTACTTCGTAGAGCTGCGCAGCGGCGACCGCTGGTACTACGCCTCGGTGCGGGTCGACCCGGGGGATTCGCGGCCGGTGCGGGTCCCCTTTCGGCAATTTTACCGAGTCGACGGGGGGCGTGAGGCGATGCCGCTGTCCGCAGTAGATTCGATGTTCCTCAGCGTCAGCAATTACAACTCGGCGACAGGCTTTTCGGCCCGCCTGTCGATCCGCTCCATCGGATTCTACTCTACGTCGGAGTAACCTGTCCTCTTCAGGATCTGAGCCGAACGCCGTTTCGCCGTTTCACCCCACCGCCGTTTCGTCCCCTCCTGAAGATTGTCGAGGAGGAATCCTATTGGCCTCCGGCGGGAGATCCGGTATAATGGGCCTCCGTGACACCGTTGACCGGAAGGACGAATCCCGCGGAACTCCGCGTGCCCTGAGTTTCCGCCGGGCGGGGTGACCATGGACCAGGAGCAGTTGCGCCGGATCATCCAGGAAGTGCTGGCCCGCGAAATGGGGCAGGCCGCGGGAGCTGCCGCCGTCCCGGCGGAGACGCCGTCCGCCCCGCCGACCGCACCGGCTGCGCCGCCGACGCCTCCGGTTCCCCCGACGGCGGCGCCGCTCCCCGCTTCGCTCGCGGCCCCTGCCGCTGTACCGGCGCCCGTCCAGTCTCCCGGCCCTCCACCCCCGGCGGCAGCCGACTCCGGTAGCATCGAGATCCGCCTCCACCAGAAAGTGGTGACGGCCGGCGACCTGGCGGCCGTCGAGCCCCACACCACCGTGATCGTCCCGGTGGGCGCCATCGTCTCGCCGCTGGTCCACGACGTGGTGGCCGCCAAGAAGCTGCGGCTGCGCTTCGAGAACGAGGGCGGCCGACCCTCGGTCGCGCTGGCCTCCGACCACGGCGGGTTCCGGCTGAAGGAGGCGTTGAAGGGCTTCCTCATGGAATGGGGCCACCCGTTCTTCGATTTCGGCACCCACTCCGAGGACGCCGTGGACTACCCGGAATTCGCCCACAAGGCGGCGAAGGCCGTGGCCGAGGGGCACTACGAGCTGGCCATCGTCGTGGACGGCGCCGGCATCGGCTCCTGCATGGCCGCGAACAAGGTCCCCGGCGTCCGCGCGGCGATGTGCTTCGACGCCGCCACGGCCCGGAACAGCCGCGAGCACAACTTCGCCAACGTACTGACCCTCGGCGGCAAGATGATCTCCATCGAGCAGGCCCGCGAAATCGTCCGCACGTGGCTGGAGACTCCCTGGGGCGCCGAGCGGCACGCCCGGAGAGTGCGGCTCATCCGGGAAATCGAGATGAAATACCTCAAGGATTGACCGCCATGGCGATTACGGACTTTTCCCTGCTGGTCGACCGGATCACCGACGAGGTGCTCAAGGAGCTGGCCCGCCGGGTGCCCGGCGGCCGGGTCGAGGCCCCCGGGGACATCCCGCCGGCCGCCCTGGCTCCCATGATCGACCACACTGTGCTCAAGCCCGACGTGCCGCGCGACCAGATCGTGCAGCTTTGCCGCGAGGCCCTCCAGTACGGTTTTGCCGCCGTGTGCGTGAACCCGTGCTGGGTCCGCCTCTGCGCGGACATCCTCAAGGGCTCCGCGGTGAAGACCTGCACCGTCATCGGCTTCCCCCTCGGAGCGGGGATGACCGACGTCAAGGCCTACGAGGCCCGCCGGGCGATCCAGGACGGGGCGACCGAGATTGACATGGTCATCAACGTCGGCGCGCTCAAGGGCGGCGAGACGGGGCTGGTGGAGGCGGACATCCGCGGCGTCGTCCAGGTGGCGCAGGAATACGGCGCCCTGGTCAAGGTCATCATCGAGACCTGCCTGCTGTCGCGGGAGGAAAAGATCACCGCCTGCCTGCTGTCCAGGAAGTCCGGCGCGCAGTATGTCAAGACGTCCACCGGTTTCTCCACGGCCGGTGCCACGGTGGAGGACATCCGCTTGATGAACGAAACCGTGGGGGACGCCCTCAAGGTGAAGGCCTCCGGCGGCATCCGCACCCTGGCCCTGGCCCAGGCGATGGTCCGGGCCGGCGCCTCGCGGATCGGCACAAGTTCCGGCGTGGCCATGATGCAGGGCAAATAATTTTCAGACAGAAATGCGAAAGGGCCACTCCCGTCGTGGTGAGTGGCCCTTTCGCATTTCTGGCTGAAAAATTATATGAACATCTCTTCGTCGGCGATGGCCTGGTGGACCTCCTTGCGGTTCCGGTCGTTGCGGAAGTAGCCGAACGCGGTCCGGAATCCCTTGAACAGCGCGGAAATCTCCGCCATCGGATTCAGGAGGTTGTTGGTCACGGAGGTGGTGATGATCTCCGCCTTCTTGACGGTGTCGGTCAGCAGGTTGTCGATCCGGGAGACCTGTTGTCTCGCGGCGTCGGTGGTGTCCTTGAGGAAATCCGCGATGTCCGCGGTCGAATCGCGGGCGGTCTCCAGGATGTCCTTCAGGTTGATGGTGATGTCGACCAGCTGCTCGCCCACGGGCTGGACGGTCTTGACGAAGTCGTTCATCCCGTCCAGGATCTCCATCGTCTTCGGGCGCACCGTCTGAACGAACTCATTCAGCTGGGCCGTGCTCTCCTGGATGCGCCGCGAAGCCCGGGTGACGTACCACACCGCCACGACCAGCACCGCCGTCTGCACCACGAGGATCAGGGTCAGAATCGTCGTCTCCATGCTAACCGTCCTGTCAGTGGGATATCCAACGCAACCTTACACGTTCTTCTTCAGGGCAGCCTGCTTCTCTTCCTTATAGGCCTGCTTGCCGGCCTCGATGGCGGCGCTGATGACTTCCTTTTCGCGGGCCATGGCTTCCTTGCCCTTCGACAGCATGTCCTTGGCCTCGGTGCCGAGCCGTTCTTTCGTTTCCATCAGCTTGTCCTTGGCCGTCGCCATCTTGTCCTTCAGGGCGTCCGCGCCGGCGCGGGCTTTGTTGGCCAGATATTCCCGCGTCTCCTCGCCGGAGCGCGGTGCGAACAGGAGGGCCACCGTGGCGCCGACAAGCCCGCCGAGAATGAAATACAGCGCCCGGTCTCCCCATCTTCCTTTCTCTTCCATGACAACCTCCTTGTTGGATTCGGTGCGAATTGTGTGTCGAATGTGCGTAAGACATTGTACCAGACATAGTAGATGACAGTAAATCCAAAAAAGGTTGAGTATCCTGACAAAATGCCCGATCCGCCGTCCGGTACCCGCACTCCGAGATTGGCAAGCGGCGGGTGGTTGGCGTATGATACGGGCGTAATCCAGATCGGAGGCGCCATGCGCGGAGAGAAGAAGAAACTGAAAGAGATCCTGCCGACCCGGCCCTTCCGGTCCATCCTGATCAAGCCGCGGATCTACAAGGCCCTGACCGTGGCCGGATCCGATCCGTCGGGCGGGGCGGGCATCCAGGCGGACCTGAAGACGTTCGCCAATTTCGAGGTCTACGGGAGCGCCGTCATCACCGCCCTGACCGCCCAGAACACCGCGCAGGTGGGGGGCATCCTCCCGGTGGCGCCGGATTTCATCCGCCGGCAGCTGGAGATGGTCCTGGACGACTTGGGGCCGCAGCCCCTGAAGACGGGCATGATCGCCGACAGCGCCTCCATCCGCGTGGTCCGCGAGGAGATCGCGCGGCGAGGCCTGCGGGAGGTGGTGGTGGACCCCGTCCTGGTGGCCACCAGCGGCGACGCGCTCGTGACCGAGGACACCGTGAACGAACTGAAGGCCCTCATCGGCTGCGCCCTCCTGGTGACGCCGAACCTCGAGGAGGCCTCCAAACTGACGGGGGTCGAGACGCGCAACCTCGACGACATGAAGGAGGCCGCGCTCCAGCTCTACCAGACGGGCGTGAAGAACGTGCTGGTCAAGGGCGGGCACCTGCTCGAGGACGCCACGGACCTCTTCTTCGACGGGAAGGAGTTCGTCCTGCTGAAGGAGAGGAAGCTCCCCGGCGGTCCGACCCACGGCACCGGCTGCGCCTACGCCGCGGCCATCACCGCCGGCCTGGCCAAAGGCATGCCGCTCCTGGACGCGGTGATCAACGCCAAGATCTTCGTGACCCGGGCCCTCAAGTTCGCCCTCGAGGTGGGCCGGGGCTCCCGGGTGCTGAACTTTCACGTATAGGCGGGGCGGGCGATGAACATGCCGATCGACGGGCACGCGAAAATCCGGGCGCTGATGGAGAGCATCGGCACCATCATCCTGGGCAAGGAGGACGTGGTCAAGCTGGCTGTGCTGGCGCTGCTGGCGGAGGGGCACCTGCTGATCGAGGACGTCCCGGGCGTGGGCAAGACCACGCTGGCCCAGGCGCTGGCGCGGTCCATCGACGGGAGCTTCAAGCGGATCCAGTTCACCAGCGATCTGCTGCCGTCGGACATCCTCGGCGTCTCCATCTTTTCCCCGGACCGCGGCGAGTTCCAGTTCAAGAAAGGGCCGGTGTTCGCCAACGTCGTGCTGGCGGATGAAATCAACCGGGCCACGCCCAAGACCCAGAGCGCCCTGCTCGAATCGATGAACGAACGCCGCGTGACCATGGACAACGCCACCTGGCAGCTGCCCTCGCCGTTCCTGGTGCTGGCCACCCAGAATCCGATGGAGTACCACGGCACCTTTCCGCTGCCGGAGTCCCAGCTGGACCGCTTCCTGATGCGGATCCGGGTCGGGTACCCCGCGCCCGGCGAGGAGAAGAGGATCCTCCACGAGTCCCGCGGGATGGAGGCCCTGGACGGGATGCAGCCGGTCATCCGCAGCGCCGAGGTGGCCGAGCTGAGCCACGCCGTGCGGGAGGTCGAAGTCGAGGAGAGCGTGCTGGACTACATGCTGGCGATCGTCACGGCCACCCGCGGAACGGATGCGGTGCAGGTCGGCGTAAGCCCCCGCGGCTCGCTGGCGCTCTACCGCGCCGCCCAGGCCCACGCCTTCCTGGAGGGGCGGCCGTTCTGCATCCCGGACGACGCCAAGGCGGTGGCCATTCCCGTGCTGTCCCACCGGATCCTGCTCAAGAAGAAATACGCCCACCTCATGGACGTGCGCGAAGAGGCCGAAGCGCTGATCGCCGAGCTGATCGCCGGAATCCCCGTACCGCTCTGACCCGTGGTGCCCTCGTGAGACGATTGCGGATTGCGGATTTCGGATTGCGGATTGGCCGAAGGATCGACGCATGAGCGCCGGCTCCTTTTTCAAAGTCAGGCATCCGTTCGTCTGGTCCCTCGTCTGTTCGGGGCTGTCGCTGCTCTTCATCGAGATCGGCGTCCTGCTGTTCCGGCAGGGGCTGCGCCGCGCGGGATTCCTCTTTGCGCTGGCAGGGCTGCTGTTTCTCGTGCTCGAAGTGGTCGTCTTCCTGCCCCCGCTGGTGCGCAACGCCCTCCGGAGCACCGGGATCGCCTTCCTGTTCAGGATCACCACCTCCGGCTTCCTGTACATCCTGCTCATCCTGCTGATCTCCATCGCCGCCGTGAACACCGGCAACAACCTGCTGTACATCCTGCTGGCCTTCATGATTGCGGCCATCTCGGTGTCGGGCGTGGTCTCGCGGACCTCGCTGACGCGGCTGGCCCTGTCCGTGGATTACCAGGACGCCATCTTCGCGGGGGAGTACACCACCTACCGGCTGAGCCTCCGGAACGCCAAGAAATGGCTGCCCACCTTTTCCATCGGCGTGGAGGGCTTCCTCGAAAACCAGACCCGGCGGGCCATGTCCGGCCGGCCGGAAGGGGAGGCGCGCGGGCAGGAAGCGCCGGCGGACGCCCCGGTCATGCGGGCGTCCGCCTATTTCCCTTACCTGCCGGCGGGGGGGAGGGACGACCAGGTGTTCCAGGTCCGGTTCCCGGAGCGGGGGCTGTACCAGATCGCCAGCATCGACGTGGTCACGTCGTTCCCCTTCGGCTTTTTCCGGAAGGGCCGCAAGATCCCCGTCAGCGGGGAGCTGGTGGTGTTCCCGGCGCTGCTGGAGAAGGGGGACCTGTACGCCCGCCTCGAGCGGCAGTTCGACACCCTGCCGCTGCTGCGCAAGGGGCTGGGGTCCGAGCTCTACACGCTGCGCGAGTACGTGCCGGGCGAGGACGTCCGGCACATGCACTGGAAGGCCACGGCCCGGGCGCAGCGCTACATCATCAAGGAGTTCGCGCTCGAGAGCCTGTCCGCCTTCGTGTTCCTGATGGACGAGGCCACGCTGGCGGACCTGGCCGAGGGCTGGGAGAAGTATGAGCGGGCGGTCTCCTTCCTGGCGACGCTGGCCCTGGAGCTGCAGGAGAAGGGCAAGCGGATCCAGGTCCTGCTGAGCCACACGCGGCGGGTGCCGCCCGAGTCGCGGCACGACCTGGCCGGCCTGTTCGAAAACCTGGCGGTGAGCTACCTCCGGCCCGCACCGGCCGACCGCGGGGCGCATCCATTCAACGGGACGGCTTTCCAGGACCTGCTCGCGCTGGAAGCGCCCGGCAGCCTGGTCCTGTGCTCCATGCAGCCGCCCGACTATTTCTACCGGCTGAGCCCGTACCTCGACAACTATCTGGACATGAACCAGCTATGAAATACCGCCACCTTTTCCGCGCCGTGTTCTTCCAGCTGCTGCTGGCGGGCTTCGCGTCCATGGCGGCCACGGGCAAGCTGGACCCGTTCACGATAGCGGCCTACTTAATCCTGCTGGCGCTGGCCTGGTGGAAGGGCGATGCCGCCTCCGCCCGGCACGAAGGCTTCCGCCGGTGGCAGGTGGCTGGGCTGGTGGCCCTGTTCGCGGTATTCTTCTGGCTGGACCTCGCCTTCCTGTCGCGGGAGTTCGCCCTCTCCGTGATCCATATCGCCCTGGCCGTCTCGATCCTGAAGCTCTTCACCATCCGCACGCCGCGGGACTACTTCTACCTGTTCCTGATCGCCTTCAGCTTTCTGCTGGTGTCCACGACGTTCACCATCAACCTCAGCTTCCTGCTGTTCGCCTCCTGGTTCATGGTGGCGGGGATCCTGGGGCTGATGCTCTTCGAGATCCGGAACTCCTCCCTCGAGTTTTCCCGCCGCGCCGGGCCCGAGGCGACCGCCGACGAGCGGCCGCATTCGCCCCTCGACCCGGCCTTCCCCGGCCGGGTCCGGTTCGGGTTGCGGACGATGGTCCTCCTGGGGACGGCGATCTACCTGGCCATCGTGGCGCTGGCGGTGCCCCTGTTCACGATCCTGCCCCGGCTGTCCTTCGGCTTCTGGCAGCTGGACCTGTCCCGGCGGCAGGAGATCAGCGGTTTCGCCGACGAAACCCGGCTGGGCGACGTCACCTCCATCAAGCTGAACGAGACCGTCGTGATGCGGGTCAAGACCGACCTTGCGCCGGAGCTGCTGCCGCCCGACCTGAAGTGGAAGGGCATCGCCCTGGACCGGTACGACGGCCGCGGCTGGAGCCTGTCGGATCCCCGCCGCACCGACCTTGACCTGAGCCCTTCCGGCCTGTTCCAGGTCCGGCCGCGGCGCTCCCCCGAACGGCTGCTCTTCCAGGAGTTCTACCTGGAGCCCATCACCTCCCGCGTGCTCTTTCTGGCCCACCGCCAGCTCGCCGTGACCCGGGAAGTCCAGAACGTCTCGGTAACCCCGACCGGCACGCTGATGAAGGGCTTCGAGCACATGGTGAAGTTCAAGTACTCTGGCTATTCCGACATCCACCGCCCGCCGGAGGCCGAGCTGGAGGCTGTCCCGCCGGGCCTGCCGCCGGATTTTTCTTCGGCGCTCCTGGCGGTCCCCCGCCGCTCGCCGCGTGTGGCCGCGCTGGTGGACCGGATCGTCGCCGGCGAGACCTCGCCCTGGCGCAAGGCCCGGGCGCTGGAAACGTACCTGCGCTCCACCTACGCATATTCTTTGGAGATGCCCCCCTGCCCGGACGGCGAGGACCCGGTGGAGTTTTTCCTGTTCGACATGAAGCGCGGCCACTGCGAGTACTTCGCCTCCGCCCTGGCCATCATGCTGCGCTACGCCGGCATCCCCTCCATGGTGGTGAACGGCTTCCAGCGGGGCGACGTGAACATGTTCTCCGACACCTTCGTGGTGCGCCAGTCGGACGCCCACAGCTGGGTCGAGGCGTTCATGGGCCCCTACGGCTGGATCGAGCTGGACGCCACGCCGGCCAGCCGCGAACCGGAACGCGCCCGCTGGCTGGCGTTGCTGGAGGACCTGGTCGACTCGATCCAGTTCCTCTGGATCCAGGACGTGGTCAACTACGACGTCGGGGACCAGGTGCGGCTGTTCCGGGACGTCCGCCAGAAGAGCGCCGAGATCAAACGGGCGCTGGCCGCGTGGTTCCAGGCGGTGCAGGACCGGCTGGAGGCCTGGTGGGACGCCGCGTGGCAGCGGATGGAGAGCGGGCAGTTCGCCGCCGAGTGGACGCTGCGCCGCATCCTGCCGCTGGCCGGCCTGGCGGCGCTGCTGGCGCTGCTGGTCCTGCTGCGGCGCCGCTTCGGCCCGGGCATGGGGCGAGGCGCGGCCAAAGCGCGGCGCGGCTCGGCCATCTGGCTGTACCAGCGCTTCCTGAACCTGGCCGCCCGCGCCGGCTGGACCAAGGCGGACGGCGAGACGCCGCGGGAGTTCGCCGGCCGCCTGGCCCCCCACCTTTCGCCGGCCCTGGTCGGCGAGTTCACCGACGTTTACTACGAGCTGCGCTTCTGCCGGCGCCGCCCCCGGCCGGAGTCCGCCGGCCGCCTGGCCGAGCTGCTGCGGCAGCTTGAAATAGAACTGCGGCGAAGCAAACAAAGGGCTTCGAACGCCGCCCCACCCCAGTGAGAAGGAGGATTGTGCCTTGATCGTCGAATTGAAATCGGTCCGCAAGCGCTTCGGCGACTTCTGCGCCGTGGACGGCGTCAGCTTCGGGATCCCCGAGGGCGGGATCTACGGGCTGATCGGCCCCAACGGCGCGGGCAAGACCACCACCATCCGGATGACCCTGCGGATCTTCCTGCCCGACGAGGGGGAGATCACGGTGTTCGGCCGGCCCATGGACGACGCCGCCCGCGACCGCATCGGCTACCTGCCGGAAGAGCGCGGCCTCTACCAGAAGATGAAGGTCCGCAACCTGCTCCTGTTCTTCGCCCGCTCCCACGGGCTGGGCGCCGCCGCCGCCGGGAAGGTGGACTACTGGCTCGATCGCGTCGAGCTGCAGGCCGTCGCCCACAAGAAGGTGGAGGAGCTGTCCAAGGGCATGCAGCAGAAGATCCAGTTCATCACCACCGTCATGCACGAGCCGGACCTGCTGATCCTGGACGAGCCGTTCTCCGGTCTCGACCCCATCAACCTGCAGCTCATGAAGGACATCGTCATCGAGCGCAACCAGGCCGGCGCCACGGTGGTCTTCTCCACCCACAACATGGAGGAGGCCGAGAAGATGTGCAACTCCATCTGCCTGATCAACCGCGGCCGCGCCGTGGTGGACGGCGAGCTGCGCAAGGTCAAGGAGAGCTTCGGCCGCTCCTCCATCGTCCTGGCCGGACACGGGGAGCTGGGCTTCCTCAAGGAGCTGGACTACCTGGAGCGAGTGGACCTGTACGAGAACTACGCCGAGCTGCGGCTCCGGGACGGCCAGGCGCCGGGGAGGCTGCTGCAGGACGCCGCCGCCCGCCTGGAGGTGAGCAAGTTCGAGATCGTCGAGCCGACGCTGCGCCAGATATTCATCGACCTGGTACGAGGTGACAACCATGAAGGGTAAGATCGGGGAAATCATCCGCCGCGAGTACATCGAGCGGGTCACGAAGAAGAGCTTCTGGATCGGCACCGTCCTGATGCCGGTCATCATATTGGCGGCCATCTTCCTGCCGGCCTTCTTCACCACCCTTTCTTTGAAGGAGGAGGTCCGCATCGCCGTCATCGACCAGAGCGGCAAGGCCTTCCAAACCCTGAAGGACAACCTGGAGCGCCGGCCCGATAAGTCCAAGGTGGCGATGGAGGGGGAGAGCCTGATCGGGAAGTTCGTGGTGGAGGAAGTGCCAGCCGGGGAGGACCTCGAGGCGACCCTGAAGGCGATCCGGGCGCGGATCAACGCCAAGGAGCTGGAAGGCTGCCTGGTGATCGGCCGCGACTTCGACGATCCCAAGTGCTTCAGGTACTACGGCCGCAGCGTCGGCGACCTGAACCTGCTGCGGTCCCTCAACGACGCCCTGGATCCCATCGTCGTGGCCGACCGGCTGAAGCGGAACAACATCTCCGCCCCGCTGGAGAAGGTCCGGGAGTGGATCCGCGGCGCCCGCCTGGAGACGTTCCAGGTCCAGGCCGGCGGCGAGACCAAGAAGAGCGGCTTCGGCGCGGCCTTCATGATCACGTTTGCTTTTGTCTTCGTCCTCTACATGGCAGTGCTCATATACGGCATCGCCAACCTGCGCGGCGTGCTGGAGGAGAAGAGCTCGCGGATCATGGAGGTGCTGCTGTCCAAGTTCACGCCGCGCCAGCTCATGACCGGCAAGCTGATGGGGATCGGACTGGTCGGCCTGACCCAGATGCTGGTGTACGCCGTCTGCTTCGGCGGGTTGATCCTGTACTCCGCGGCGGCGGCGATGACCATGAGCCCGGCCCTGGCGGAGGGAATCCGGTCGATCCCGATCTCGGCGGTGGCCTACTTCGTCGTGTACTTCGTGCTGGGCTACTTCATTTACTCGGCGATGTTCCTGGGGATCGGCTCGCTGTGCTCCACCGAGGAGGACGCCCAGAACATGCAGTCGCCCGTCATCATGATGCTGGCCATCCCGATGATGTGCACCGTCTTCTTCATCAACAACCCGGACTCGCTGCCGGCGGTGATCATCTCGCTGATCCCGGTGTTCACGCCCATGGTCATGCTCATGCGCATCCTGGTGCTGACGCCGCCGCTGTGGCAGATCCTGCTCTCCATCGCGCTGAGCCTGCTGTTCCTCTGGGGCATGCTCTGGGCGGTGGCCAAGGTCTTCCGGATCGGCGTGCTGATGTACGGCAAGCGCCCGTCCTTCAAGCAGGTCATCCAGTGGTTCAAAGCGGCTTGACGGAATCAACCGAAGGTGGCCAAGGGGAATCTGAACGCTGAACGTTGAACGCTGAACTTCGAACGTCGAACGGGGAATCCAGACGAGCAACTCTCTGGATCCCCCGTTCGTCGTTCAGCGTTCGAAGTTCGACGTTCAACGTTGGATTGCTTCCGACGGGTTTTACGTCTTTGCGGTTGAATTCACACCAGCTTCCCCGATGGAGACCGTGGCGAGGCGGTGAAGGGTCAGCGAGCCGCCTCCAGATTGAGTCGGCGGGGGGGCGGCGGACTCGAGGGGCTTGTCCGAGAGGCCGAAGACCAGCGCGCCCTGCCGTCGCGCCCGATGGGCCAGCGCCCGCACCTCCTCCGTGATCACGATCCGGCTGGATAGCAGCTCTTCCAACGAATCCACCGAAATGCCTTCCGGGTGGCCAGGATTTCCATGGCAGAGGACAGGAGACCGGCCATGGCCGGTGCCTTTCGCGGGGCTACCGCCGGAGGGGCCGTCTCCGTCGCCGAAGCAGGCCACGGTGGCGCGGTACTCGGCGCGGCGGAACTCCGTGAACGGCGTGGGATCGCCGCGCCGTACCCGCGTCCGGAAGCGGTGGTGCAGCCCGGCCAGCCCGGCGCGAGAAAGCCCCTCGGCCAGGGCGTCGGCGCGGGCGAGGAATTCGGCGAAGGTGCCCAGGCGGCCTTCCCGCGCGTCGGCCTGCAGGTCCTCCAGCCGCGCCAGGCCGGCCCCGGCCAGCAGGCAGACGTAGGCCAGGAAGTCCTGGTTGTCCGCGGTGAAGACGTGCCAGGCCGGTTGGTTCAACTCCCGGTAAGCGGCCTCGAAGGCGGCCGGATCGAAGCCCGGCCCCAGCAGTCCCGCCGCCGTGGAGCGGACAGCGTCGGAGCGCACCCGGTCGATGACGGCATCGTTGCGGCCGTGGGCGCCGATGGCGGTCTTGTCCATGTCGATGACCAGAGCGGTCTCCTCGTCCAGCTCGAAGCCGAGGCGCTGCAGGGTGTCGGCGAACCCCGCCAGCGCCGCCCAGCGGTTGGCCACACAGAACGGCCGCTGCAGTTCGGCGCGGGCCGGCTCGTCAGCAGAATCCCGGCCGATGAAGCACCAGCCCGGCCAGCCGCCGGCAGCGCAGAGGTTGGCAAAGGCGGTGCCGTCGTTCAGGCGGGTGTCGCCGACGTAGAGCAGCCGGCGAATCCGGCCTTTGGGCTTGTCCAGCCGGCGGGCCTGCTGGAGGATGGACGCCACCACCCGGCCGTACGCCGGCTCGGCCTTGCGCGGCGGCCACGGGCCGGACAAATCCAGAGCACGGCGCAGCTCCTTCCAGCCGGGCAGCCGGGGATCGGCGGACTCCAGGTCCCGGTAGACGATGAAGTCGCCCCACAGCTCGGCCAGGCTCGCGGTCCCAAACACCTGATATTGAATCATTTCAAACCTCTTAATGCCAATCAGTTACACGCAGAGACGCAGAGCCCGCAGAGAAGAAGTCTTCTATCTGGCATACCGAACATTATCCGCTCTTTGTTATTCCACTCACGGTCTATGGTCCATCGTCGATGGTCCATGGTCTATCGTCCATCGTCCATGGTCCATCGTCCACGATCCCTCACCCCAGATATCCCTGTGCGACCAGCAACTCGGCGAGGTGGATGGCACCGCCGGCCGCGCCGCGCAGGGTGTTGTGGCCCAGGATCACCATCTTGACGTGGAACAGCGGGCAGCGGCGGATCCGCCCCACGCTCACGGCCATGCCGCCGCCGGCGTCCCGGTCGCGCGCCGGCTGCGGCCGGTCCGGCTCGCGGCGCACCACCAGCGGCGGATCAGGTGAACTGGGCAGCGCCGCCACCTCGGGCCGGCCGCGGAACTTCGCCAGGACGTCGGCGGCCTCGTCCGGGCCGACTTCCCGGGCGAAGGCGAGCGAGACGCAGGCCGTGTGCCCGTCAGAGACTGGAACCCGGTTGCACTGGGCGCTGACGGCGAACGGGGCGTCGCTCACTCCGCTGGGACTCAGCGTTCCGAGGATCTTGCGGGGTTCCCGCTCGAGCTTGTCCTCCTCGCCGGCAATGTGCGGGATCACGTTGCCCAGGATGTCCAGCGATGGCAGCCCCGGGTAGCCGGCGCCCGACACCGCCTGGAGCGTGGTCACCGCGACGCGCTCCAGCCCGAAGGCGTCGTGGAGCGGACGCAGCACCAGGGCCAGCTGGGCGGTGGAGCAGTTGGCGTGCGCGGCGATGAAGCCGGGCCCGCCGCGCCGCGCCTGTTGCCGCTCGATCAAGGCGGTCTGGCCGGGGTTGACCTCCGGGATGAGCAGCGGCACGTCCGGGTCCATCCGGTGGGCGGCGGCGTTGGTCACCACAGCGCAGCCCGCATCGGCGAACGCGTCCTCCACAGGCCCGGCCACGTCGGCGGGCAGGGCGGAAAACACCAGCGGCGCCGCGTCACCGGCTTGCAGCGGCCCCACGGCGAGCCGGGCCGCGGCCTCCGGCATGGATTCGGGCAGCACCCAGCGGCAGGCCTCGCCGTACGGCCGGCCGGCGGAGTTGTCCGAGGCAACTACCGCAGCCAGCTCGAACCACGGGTGGTCCGCCAGTAGCTGAACGAAGCGCTGGCCCACCGCCCCGGTCGCGCCCAGTACTCCCACGGGGATCTTCCTGGATTGCGAATTGCGAATTGTGAATTGCGAATTGGGGAGAAATTGCGGATTGGCGGAATGCGGAGTGCGGAATGCGGAGTGCGGAGTGCAAGCGGAGCCCTCATTCCGTTGTTCTGGATCCGACGCCCGTTTCCCCAGGTCCCAGCCCCGAGCCCCGAGATCCGAGGCCCGATATCCGATGTCCGATGTCCGATGATCTCTATTTCCCATTTCCGTCCTCCAGCCCCAGCGCCCGGTGCAGCCCGCGGACGGTCTCGGCCAGCTGCTCCTCGGGGATGCAGAAGGAGACGCTGTCGGCCGCCGGCGCCTGGGCCACCGCGATGACCCGCGCGCGCAGCCGGCCGAGGGCCGCGAAGGCCCGCGGGACGATGCCTTCGGGGTGGCCGTCCAGCCCCACCACCGCTACGGTGGCCGCCTGCTCGCGGGACTCCAGGGTGCACCGGCCGCCGTCCGGCAGGGCGTCCAGCTCGCGCCGGAGCACCTTCAGGCAGTGCGCCTGGTCCTCCGCCGGGACGACCAGCTGCAGGCTGTGCTCCGCCAGCGACTGCGCGAACATGCGCACGTCGGCGCCGGCCTCGCTCAGCCGCTGGAGCATCCGCGCCGACCGCGGCAGCGACCACTGGTGGTCGGGGCTGCCCACGGCGATCAAGCCCAGCCCGGCGCTGGAGATGATCGCCGGGCCGGAAGGGCGCTCCATCTGAGGGCTCGGCACGATGCGCGTACCGGCGTCACCCGGCCGGAAGCTGTTGAGGAGGCGGAGCGGAATCCCGGCCTCTGCCAGCGGCCGGATCGTTTTGGGGTGGAGCACGTCGGCGCCCAGGTAGGCCAGCCGGGCCGCCTCGGCGTAGCTCAGCTCGGGCAGCGTCCGGGCCTCCGGCACCAGGTTCGGATCGGCGGTCAGGATGCCGTCCACGTCGCTCCAGATCCAGACCTCGTCCGCCTCGAGCGCCGCCCCGATCACGGCGGCGGAGAAGTCGCTGCCGCCCCGGCCGAGGGTGGTGGTCACGCCGGCCTCGGTGGCGCCGACGTAGCCCGTGATCACCGGTACGAGACCCTGGTCCAGCAGGGGCAGGATCCGCTCGTGCAGGCGGGCGCGGGTGGGGACGGGCTGCGGCTCGGCCTCGCCGAACGTGTCGTCGGTGACCACCAGCTCCGTGGCGTTCCAGGCCTGGGCGCGGATGCCCCGGCCCCGCAGGACCGCCGCCAGGATGGCCGCCGCCAGCGGCTCGCCGAAGGCGGCGACGGCGTCCCGGCCGCGCGGGGTCAGCTCGCCCAGGACGCCGATGCTGCGGTAGAGCCGGTCCAGCTCGTGGAGGCGGTCCTCCACCAGGCCGGCGAGGTCCAGCCGCTCGGGTCCCTCGGGCAGGAGGGCGGCGACGGCCTCGGTGTGCCGGTGCCGCAGGGCGTCCACGGCCTCGCGGGCGTCGGCGTCCCGCCCCTCCGCGGCGGCGCGGGCGCCGGCGATGAGCCGGCTGGTGACGCCGCTCATGGCCGAGACCACGACCGCCGTCCCGCAGAGCGGCTGCGCGGCGCATTGCTCGTGCAGGATGCCGGCCACCGCGGCGATCCGCTCCGCGCCGCCGACCGAGGTGCCGCCGAACTTGTGCACGATCATGGCCGCCTCCTTCCCCCGGGCGCCAGCACGGCCAGGGCCTGTTCGAGGTCGGCCACCAGGTCATCCGCGTCCTCGATTCCGGCGGCGTAGCGGACCAGGTTATCGGCCAGGCCGGACGCGCGCCGCTCGGCGGGATCCAGCGAAACGAAGAGGGCTGGCTGCTGGACGATGCTCTCCACCCCGCCCAGCGTCGGACCGATGAAGGGGATCCTCAGGGCGTCCACGAAGCGGCCGGTCGCCTCCAGATCGCCGTCCACCTCGAAGCTGACCACCCCGCCGCAGCCCTCCAGAAGACGGGCAGCCACTTGGTGATCCGGATGGCACTCGAGGCCGGGATACCAGACTTTCCGGATGACCGGCTGGGTTTCCAGGAAGCGGGCCAGGCGGAGGCCGGTCTCGTTCTGGCGGCGCACCCGCAGGTCCAGGGTCTTGAGCCCGCGGCGCAGCAGCCATGCGTCGTGAGGCCCGACCACGCCGCCGAGCACGCCGCGCGCCTCGGCCACCGGCGCCAGCATTTCGCGGCGCCCGATCACCGCCCCGGCCAGCAGGTCGTTGTGGCCGGCGAGGTACTTGGTGGCGCTGTGGACCACCAGGTCGATCCCGTGCGCCAGCGGCCGCAGGTTGACGGGCGTGGCGAAGGTGCTGTCCACCAGGGTGCGGGCGCCGCACGTCCGGGCCAGACCGGCCAGGCGGTCGAGATCGGCCACCCGCAGGTACGGGTTGGAGGGCGTCTCGGCGAAGAGGACGCGGGTGGTGGGCCGGACCGCTTCCGACCACGCCTCCGGTCGGTCGACCGGGACGAAGGTGGCGTCGACGCCCCACCGCGGCAGGAACTTCCGGACGAAGTCGACCGTCCGGCGGTAGCAGCCCTCCAGCGCGACGAGGTGGTCGCCGGACGAGAGGAGCGTCAGCAACGTCGTGGTGATGGCGGCCATGCCGCTGGTGAAGAGCAGGGCCTGCTCGCCGCCCTCGAGCGCGGCGAGGGCCTGCTCGACGGCGCGGGTGGTCGGGTTGGAGTAGCGGCCGTACTCGTCGCGCAGCTCCGGGTCCCGGGCGGCCTTGCGGCGCATGAATTCCCGGACGGCGGCGGTGTCGCGGAAGGTGAAGGTGGACGTCTGGACGATGGGGAAGGCCAGGGCGCCGTAGGGGTGCGGCTCCCCGCCGCCCCCGTGGACCGACCGGGTGGACAGCGGATCGTGCATGGTTGCCTCCTGGGTCGCCGGGCGACCGGTGAAATTGGGCTGGACGCGGAGTCTTACCAGGAGAGGAGTCGGAGGCAACAAAAAAGCCTCTTCCGCAGGGCATGGTTGCAGAAGAGGCTTTCCGATAACTCGAACGCTCTCATCTTCCAGACCCCTGCCGGGTCTGCCGGAGTTGGCACCTGGGTGCGCGGGTTGCGCCACCTGGTTGCCGAGGCTTCACAGGGCCGGTCCCTCCGCCTCTCTTGATAAGAACCGAATCCCCCGCTCGCGCGGGTTGCGGGCGACTTTAATCGCGGGGGATTCGGATGTCAACAGAAAAATGGAGAAGGGGTGAATCTGTTCTTCTCGTGCTCGTCCTCGTGCTCGTAATCGTCATCGTGATCGTAATCGTACTCGTAATCGAATCTTATGAGGACACTCACTACTGAGTTACAGAGGACACGGCGGGGAATTGAACACGGATTGACACGGATTTCCGAACCGATTTTCACGGATCAATCCAGATATCATGACCGATCTTTATCAAACCGCAGTCCAGCAAATGGTTCGGATTCAATCCATTTCAGTTTGATCCGTGTTGGATTCCCCTCTGTGTTCTTTGTGTCTCTGTGGCGAGGGTTCCCGTGAGATCCGATTACGAGGACGATTCGGATTACGATCGACGATTGCGATCGGTTGGGAATCAGGGTTTTCTTGACGTCATCTCCCGGTACTTCCGGATGGCGGCTTCGGCCAGCACGCGGGTGGCGTTGACCACCGGCACGTGCGCCCGCTCCGGGTTGAACGCCAGCGGGATCTCCGTGCAGCCGAGCAGGATCAGCTGGGCGCCCTTCTTCTCGAGGTGCCGGCCGGCCTTGGCCAGGAGGTCCTCGCTGCGGTTCCGGTTCCGGCCCGCCTTGATGTCGTAGATGACGCCCATGACGCATCTGGTTTCCACGTCGTCATCGGGCACGATCACGGTAAATCCGCGGGCTTCCAGTTCCTTGGTGTACAGCCCCGTGGCGATGGTGCCCTTCGTGGCCAGCAGGCCGACGCGCTTGCGGCCGGGATAGGAACGGGCGACTTCGTCGGCCGCCTCCCGGATCATGTTCAGGATGGGGATCTTCACCGCCCGCTGCATGTCGTCGTAGTAATAATGGGCGGTGTTGCAGGGAATGATGATGAACGAGGCCCCCGATCGCTCCAGCCGGGTGACGCCCTCCACCAGCCAGGGCACGATGGACGGATCATGGTTCAGGATCGCCGCCGTCCGGTCGGGCACCTGGGGCAAACTATAAACGATCGTCGGGATGTGGTCCTGGTCCTTCTGCGCCGGGGTCAGGCGGACGATGAACTGGTACATGTTGGCGGTGGCCTCCGGGCCCATGCCGCCGAAGATGCCGAGGATGACCTTGGGCGGAGGCCCCTCCGCCGGCGCCTGGCCATTTATGGCCGCAGCCAGCAGGATGGACAGGATTCCCACCGGGAAGATGGTACGAATCCATGCCCCACGGTTCATATCTCCTCCTCGGATCCGCGGGATGGAATCATCCTTGGTTCATTTCTCCGTCTGATTTCATCCGTCTTTTCATTTCTTGGATGCGCGGTGGGTGAGCACGAAGATCGCGCCGGCCACCATCATCACGGCGCCCCACCAGAGGTTTGGCCGCAGTCCGGCCAGGACGGTGGCCTGCGCCGGTGGGACCGCCAGCAGGTAGAGCCCGGCGGCCAGCACCACGGCGCCCATGGCCAGCAGCATCAGCCCCACGAACCACCAGATCGGTTTCATTTTCGCTTCCGGATGCGTCATCGCGTCGGCCCTCCTGTCCTGCCGGGGATCAGTCGCTGCCGATCCCCAGGTAGCTGCCCAGCCGCTCGTTGTCGGCGGAGAGCAGGAATACGTTACCCACCACCCGGTCCTCGGCCTCCACGTGGATCCAGGCGATCTGAGCCGCGACGTCCGGGAAGATGACGGCGAGGTCCAGGTCGAGGGTGGCGGCCGTGCTCAGCACGTCCGTGTACGTCCCGAGCGCATCGCCGGCCGCGTCATACGCGGTGACGGTGACGTGGTTCGGGAAAGTGAAGATGCGGCTCAAATGCAGATGGGTCGAATAATCTGCCCCGGCCTTGATAACGGGGAAGTCCAGCCGCCGGTAGACCCGGTCGCAGGCCTCCAGCCCGTCGAAGCGGAAGGGGTTCTCGCGGGACAGCATCAGCTCGAAGCCGCTGATGGCGGAGTTGGACTTGACCCGGCCGGCCGCAGCCGCCGGCGTGGGCTCGACGCCGAAGAAGTTCCAGACCTCGCGGGTGAACTGCTGGTAGGGGCCCAGCTCCCAGGTGATTTCCCGGAGGGTGTTGCCGTAGCCGTCGAACAGCAGGCTGAGCACCTGGGCGGTCTGGCCGGTGAGGTTGCAGACGGTCATGCCGGTGTACCAGGTGTCGTTGTCAGGGATCTCGTTGTAGAAGATGTCGCCCACGGGGACGAAACCGTCCTTGCCGGAATCCGGCGATTTCAGGATCGGCGCTTCGGTGGATTCCACCACGGCCGGCAGTCCGGCCACGCCGAAAGCATTCCATTTGCCGAAGAGTTCGAAGCCCAGCACCGGCAGGCTGGCGCCCACCCGGATCATGCGGATGGCGTTGGGATCGGGCACGCCGTCGAAGATCTGGTCCACCAGGCGGACGTATTTGGCATCGGGAGGCACCGTCTCCGGGTGCTCGGCCAGCAGCGCGCCGTCTTCGGTGTACGCGCGGAGGATGACTTCGTTGGCGGCATCGTTCGGATTCAGCACGGTGATGCCGGTGTAGTAGGACTCGCTCGTCGAAGGAGTGATGTACACATAGGGGAAGACGATCTGCGTGGAGGGCAGGTCGAACAGGGGGACGATGGACAGGGTCCTGTCGTCGCGGGTGCCGAACTCGACGGCCCCGCACAGCTCCGAGCTGCCGCTGACCCGCAGCCACAGGTCGCTGCCGGCGTAGGATTTGCCGAAGATGGCGTCGATGTCCGCCCGGTAAACCCCGCCCATCGGGAGCCCCGGCAGGGTGGTGGTGTCCAGTTTCACTCCGGTGCCGTCGAACAGCTCGATCAGCACGGGAGTGATGGAAATGCCGCGGTTGAGCACGGTCAGCCTCGTCCACCAGTCGGGCGTGCTGGCCGCATGCGCGGCGTGGAGGACGAAGATATCTCGCGATTTCGAAGCGGTGTCGCTCCCGTGGGTTTGTCCGGTCCGAAGATCCGAACCCAGGACCGGTGGACAGGTGAGCAGGACGATGGCAATGAAAGCAAACTGCCATCGGGACAGCGTAGAGAGTCTGGCCATCGGGCGGAAAATACTCGTTTCTGACATGGCGTCCACTCCTTGCTCGGAATTGATCCGAAAGCACCTTATGGCATCCCCGAGAAACATGGACATCCGAATCACCAGAAGTACAGGTCCAGCAGCACCAGAATGACCAGCGAGAGGGCGGCCCAGAACGCCGGCCGGCGGGTCCAGGGCACGGCCGCCTCGTCCGCCTTGGGCGTCAGGCCCATCACCAGGCCCCGCAGCTCCTCGTCCGGCTTCCGCTTGGTGAAGAGCGAGATGACGATGGTCACCACGAAGCAGATCAGCCACGCCCACCAGGCCCGCCAGAAGTTGGCGGCCATGTCGCTGGCCACGCTGGAGATGGTCAGGGCGGTGGCGGGGATCCACTTGAACTTGACCGCCAGGAAGAGCGTCACCGACGAGCCCATGCCGGCGACCAGGCCCCAGAAGGCGCCGGCCGGGGTGATCCAGCGGACGAACATCCCCAGGAGCATGGTGGCGAAGAGCGGCGCGTTGACCCAGGAGAAGATCGCCTGCATGTAGTCCATGATGCTGGGGAAGCTCTTGGCCCAGTAGGCCGTGACCACGCTGACCAGGATTCCGGCGATGGTGGCGGCACGGCCCATCCAGAGCAGGTGCTGGGGCGAGGCCTTGCGGTTGAGGACCGAGTGGTAGATGTCGTAGGTCCAGACCGTGTTGAAGGCGCTGATGTTGCCCGCCTGCCCGGCCATGAAGCCGGCCAGCAGCGCCGTCACGCCGAGCCCCAGGAGCCCCGTGGGGTAGTAGCGCCCGATCAGCAGCGGCAAGGCGGAGTCGTAGTTGATCTGCCCCTTGTCCACGAGGAGCTGGAATCCGCTGCCGGGATCCTGGGTCAGGATCCAGGCGATCAGACCGGGGGTGATGACCAGGAACGGCACGGCCATCTTGAAGAAGGAGGCCAGCACCGGCGTCATCCGGGCGGTGCGCAGGTCCTTGGCGGAAAAGGCCCGCTGCACCACCAGGAAGTCGGTGGTCCAGTAGCCGAAGGAGAGCACGAAGCCCAGTCCCAGCACGATGCCGGCCCAGGAGATGAGCATGCCGTTGGCGGCCGGGTCGCCCGAGGTGGACCAGAGGGCGCTCATGGCCTTGGGCACGCGGCGGAAGACCGCGTCCACGCCGCCGATCTCGAGGATGCCGAAGACCGACACCAGGAAGAGCCCGCCCCAGATCAGGAAAAACTGCATGATCTCGGTGAAGATGGCCGACAGCAGGCCGCTCAGCGTGACGTACAGCGCCACCGTCACCGCCGAGGCCCACATGCTCACGTCCCAGTTCCAGCCCAGGAAGGTGTGCAGCACCAGGGCCATGGCGTAGAGGTTGATGCCCGACACCAGCAGGGTCATCACGGCGAAGGCGATGCCGTTGAGCACCCGGGTCTTCTCGTCGAAGCGCAGCTTGAGGTAGCCGGGCACCGACTTGATCCGGCTGCTGTAATAGAAGGGCATCATGTACAGGCCGAGGAAGAGCATGGCCGGGATGGCGCCGATCCAGTAGAAGTGGGCCACGAACATGCCGTACTTGAAGGTGTTGCCGGTCATGCCCAGCAGCTCGAGGGCGCCGAGGTTGGCCGAGAGGAAGGCCAGGCCGGCCACCCAGGCGCTCTGGCGCCGGCCGGCGAGGAAGAAGTCCTCCTCGCTTTTGGTGTAGCGCTTGAGGTAGAAGCCGATGCCGAGCACGAAGCCGAAGTACAGCGCGATGACCAGCCAGTCGAACACCGTCAGGCCGATGGTGGTGGGCATAGAGCCATCCTTGGATGAGTTGTGCTGATTTTACCGGGAGGCAGGGGATTGCACAAGGGGAGAAGAAATTGCGGATTGCGGATTTCGGATTGCGGATTCAACCGATCGTGCTCGTGCTCGACGGATGACCGGTGACGGATGACCGATGACCGTTAAAACCGATCGTACTCGTCGATCGTAATCGTAATCGTAATCGAACCAATCATTTACACGCCGAGACGCAGAGCCCGCAGAGGGGAAACCTTCCTTATTTGTTCTTGCCCGCCACCCGCGCGAACACCCGGGCCGGGGCTCCGGTCCCCTGGTCGATCATCATCGGGATCACGTACAGGGTCGCGCCCGTGTCCGGCAGCTGGTCGCAGCGGGCGATGTTCTCCAGCGCCAGCCGGTCCGCCCCGCAGACGACTTGATGGACCTTGAAGTCCTTGGACTGGCCGCGGTCGATGCTGGGCGTGTCGATGGCGATGCCCCGGATGCCGCGCTCCTTGATCAGCCACGCCGCCGCCTCGGGCGAAAATCCCGGGAAATGGAGCTCTGCCACGGCCTCCAGGCCCGCCTTCTCCGTCCCCAGGACCTTCAACCGGTCCGGATAGTTCTGCGTATCCACCCCGGTGTACATGACCACCCAGGCCCTGGCCGGGATCCGCCCGTGACGCTTCTCCCAGCCTTCGACGTCAGCCACCGACAGGAGGTAATCCGGATCCTTGGCGCACTGGATCGTCACGTCCAGCCGCACGGCCGGGCCGATCCACTCCCCGATCGGGATTTGTTCCATGGTGCGGCCGCCCTTCGCGAAGTGGACCGGCGCGTCGGCGTGGGTCCCGCCGTGCTCCGAGGCGGAAAAGTTGGCGCTCGAGTACCAGTAGCCTTTTTCCGTCATCCCGGCGGCCACCGAGATGTGGCGGAACGGGTCCGCGGTGGGCCAGTAGATGCTCTGCTCGTTGAACGGGTAAGTCATGTCCAGCCACTGTCCGCCCGATTCCTTAGCGGGGGCAGGACCGCCCGAACCGGCGAAGCACAGCACCGCCAGCAGCGACAGGATGCCGAGGGCACCGATCGTTCGCGCCATTTTCCACCTCCGTGGGGTCATTGCGGAGATTGTACCACCTTCTCCAGCGTCAGCCGCACCACCGCCCGGCTGAACGGTTCGCCACCGGCGGGGAAGGGCACCCGCATCGTCACAAGACCCATCGGCTCGGATTTCTCCACCGCAGCGCCCTCGGCTGCCTTCACCGACTGGTCGAAGACCATGGCCTGGAAGGTCCCGGTGGTGCCGGACTTTCCCTCCAGCGTCACCTCGAGGACGGACCCGGCGAGCGATTCCCGGACGATCCGGTATCCCTGGGAGGTGTCGCCCGGCGCCGGCCTTGGCACGCAGGGGACCATGCCGGCGCCGCCGGAGTGCTCCAGCGCCAGTTCACGGACCCGCTGGTTCCCGAGATCCACCGGCACGGAGAGCAGCGGCGTGCCGGCCGCCGGCGCCTGGATGGGACGCCCGTCGAGTTGAAACGCATCGATCTTCATCCCCAGCGGCCTTTCCGGGCTCAGGAACACCCTGACCGGCGGACCCTCCCGCAGCGTGAGGCGGTAGACGGTCCGGGACGGGGAGCGGGTGAACGCCAGGTCCAGCACCGACGTGCCGACCCGGAGGTTCTTGACGCGGGCCGTGTCCCAATGGAGCGGGAACTGGGGCGATAGCACCGCGACACCCTTGGTCGCGTCGGGCGCCCAGCCCACCATGCCGGCCAGCGCCGGGTGCAGGAAGTTGGTCTCGGACCAGCACTGGTGCGGGCAGACGCCCGACGGCTTGTACGCGGTGCCGTTCATGACCTCCTCGACGAATCCCGCGGCCCAGTGGTTCTTGATCAGGAGGTTGTTCATCAGGTGGGTGAAGCCCTGCGCCGGTCGGCCGTAGCGGTACTCGGCCAGCGCCGTCCAGCCGGTGAAGAGCGGCCAGACGCTGCCGTAATGGTAGCCTTCCGGATTGAACAGGGGCGAGGCCGAACTGAGGATCCGCACTCCCCAATCGGTGGAGAAACCGTTGGCCGCGTACGCTTCCAGCACCGGCCGGGCCTTGTCGGGATCCAGCAAGCCGAAATGCATGGCCACCGCCGGAAGGACTGTCGGTTCCGGGTTGAAGCTGCCGTCCCGGTTCTTCCCATAATGAAAGAACGGCGGGTCCGGATTCCAAAACTCGCCGTTCAGCTTGAGGCGGACGCCGGCCGCCGTCCGCCGGTAGAGGGCGGCCAGGTGGCGGTGCCCGGCGGCGTCGGCCAGTTCGCCGGCGCCCAGGAGGGCCTGCGCCCAGCACGCCGCCAGGTAGTGCTCGGTGTGGACGCCGAAGAGCTTGCCGCCCTCCACCCAGCCGTGGCCGACGTTCGTGTTCTCGATCAAGCCGTCGCCGTCGGTGTCGGTGGAGTACAGGAAATCCATGGCCTTCTTGATGTGCGGCCAGCTCCGCCGGATGAACGCGGCGTCGCCGGAGGCGCGCAGGTAGTCGGCGGCCAGGACCACGTAGAGCGGCGTGGCGTCGGCGGCGTCGTAGTGGACCACGCCGCTCGTGGTCAGCTCGTGAAAGATCTTCCCGCGCAGGTCCTGGAACTGCTGCAGGAACTCCAGCTCCGCGCGGACCGCGGCGAAGTCGCCGCACAGGTCCAGCGCTAGGCCCGACCACGCGGCGTCGCGGCCGAAGTACCAGCCGTAGCCGGGCCGCCCGCTCACCGCCTGCCCGCCGTCCCAGCCCCGGTCGCTGGTGGAGAAGCCCGCCGTCAGCGCCGTGCCGAGGCCGGGCGTCTCGGTGACGAACCGGTCCGCCCCGACCAGCGCCCACGGCCACAGCCGGTTGAACTCGGGGTCGGGGCTTTCGATCATCACGCTGTGTTCGAACAGGTCGCGGCAGTGCTTGGTCAGGATGTCGTAGGCCAGCCGGGGATCGCCCAGCAGGCGCCGGTAAGCGGCCAGCGCTTCGTCCCGTCCCCGGTCGGTCCCCGCCAGGCAGACGGTCAGGGGCTGTTCGGGCGTCAGAGCGTAGACAGCCGCCAGGCTGACGAGATTCTGCGTCGTGGACGTGCCCATCAGCCGCCCGTTGTGCCAGCCGAAGGCAAAGTAGGCGCCCGCGAGATTCTCCAGGGGGGTTCCGTCCGCGCCCAGGATGCCCCAGAAGTCGCCGCTGCGATCCCGCACGTGGAATGCCGCCAAGCCCTCGTCCCAGGCATACTGGACTCCGCCCAGGGCCTTTTCGTCGTAGGGCCACATCCAGCGCAGATCGCTCCGGCAGCTGACGAGCAGCGCCACCGGCCCGGAGAACCGGGCCTCGTAACGCACGACGGCTCCGGGCACGTCCAGGGAGGGAAAGAGGATCTCCCGCAGGTCGCCCGCCGGCGTGCAGTAGGTGCGGGTCAGCGACTCGGGCCGGATCTCCAGGGAGGCCGGGAACTCGTCGAGCCAGCGGACGGAATCGCCCAGGACCAGGCCCGCCCGGTAGTCCCGGAACACGCGGAACGGGTGGATCCAGAATTCCTGGATGCCGCCCTTCTCCTTGCCCATGACCAGCGCGCGCCGGCCGGCCAGGTCGAAGAACTCGTCCGTGGAATTGCGGCGGATGCAGGGGCCGGACTCCGGCAGGTCGGACCAGGCCGCCTGGCGCGCCGGGAACAGGGGAGGGGACTGGACCGTGAACGGTCCCGGCTTGCCTTCCGCCGGCTCCCAGAAGGAGACCCGCCCGGCGGCGGGCTTGCCGGCGAGATGGCCGAGGCAGTTGGCCAGGAGCCGCTCCAGGTTCAGGTGAAGGGGATTCTTCATGTGGAAATAGACGAAACCGCCCACGGCCAGCACGCGGCCGCCGCCGGCAGTCGGGTACTCCACCAGCAGCCGTCGGTCGGAGTGCAGGTTGACGTACGACTTTTCGATGCCGATCACCCGGCCCTTCGCCGGCCAGGCGTCGCCGAAGAATCCCGCCGTCGGCAGCTTCTGGTCGTGGTCGCCGTCCCAGAGGAACGTGCCGCCGAACAGCCCGTCGAAGACCGGGTGCCCGCGGAAGCCCTGCAGGCCCTTCTGGTCGAAGAGCCAGTCGTCCTTGATCTCCAGGGTGCGCAACTCCGGCGGCCGGGAGTCCAGTTGCAGGTCGGCGGCCAGCATCGCGGCGCAATCCGTCAGAAGGACCGAACCGCCCTTGTTGACGGCTGCCTTCAGCGCGTCCATCGCCGGTGGGCAGCGGCGCCAGCGGTCCAGAGCCGCCTCGTCGGGCAGGTGCACCCAGACGATGCCGGCGTCGGCCGCCTGCTGAGCCTCCTGGCTTACGCCACCGGATTCGGCGGGGAATTCCACCGTCACGGCGCGGTAGCCCGGCACTGAGGCCAGCCAGTGGACGGCCGCGCGATCCTCGCCGGAGAGCGGACCCGCGGCCAGGTAGGCGACGGCGGAGCGGTCCGTTCCAGCGGCCGGTGGGACCGCGTGGAGGGTAGTTGGGAAAAAGGCCGAGAGCAGAACCGCTGCAGCCAGCGCGGGGAGCGCACGAAGCAGGCGGCGGCGGGACAAAGCGGCAGGGGATGCGGCTGGTTTCATGGCGGCCTCCGGGAGGTGGTGCGCTGATTGTAACAGAGCGGACTTGGTTGTGCCACGGATCAGGAGGGACGGAAAGCGTGCGGACGGGGGCGTCCGCGCTCCAAGCTCTGCGGCTTCCTCGCCTCTGCGCGAATTCCTGATTCGATTACGATTACGATTACGATCGACGAGTATGATCGGTCCGGAAATGAGACGGACCATGGGCTGTCGTCCATGGTCCGTCGTCTATGGTCCATCGTCTATGGTCAGGCGGTGACCGTTCAACCGTCGAGCACGATGACGAGCACGAGCACGAGAAGCTGCGGCGGGATTCTATTTTTGAGTAAGCACTAGCACGAACGGGATCAATGCTTCCGCATGTCGCCGTGGTCGATATACCGGCCGTGGAAGGACAGGGCCTCCTTGATCAGGTGCGGCTCGTGGCCGCCCACCTCGCGGCAGGCCCGCTCGAAGTAGTCCGTCAGCATGTCGCGGTAGTCCGGGTGGGCGCACTTGGTGATGATCTCCCGGGCGATCTCCCGCGGGCACTTGCCGCGCAGGTCGGCCAGGCCCTGCTCGGTGATGATCACCTTGACGCTGTGCTCGGAGTGGTCGAAGTGGCTCACGAACGGCACGATGCTGGAAATCTTCCCGCCCTTGGCCGTCGACGGCGTCACGAACATCGACACGTAGGCGTTGCGCTCAAAGTCGCCGCTGCCGCCGATGCCGTTCATCAGGTGCGTGCCCATGACGTGGGTGGAGTTGACGTGCCCGTAGATGTCGGCCTCCAGAGCCGTGTTCACGGCGATGATGCCCAGCCGGCGGATGACCTCCGGGTTGTTGGTGATCTCCTGCGGCCGCAGCAGCAGGTGGCGCTTGTAGCGGGCGATGTCCCGGTGGAAGCGCTTCTCCCCCTCGTCCGACAGGGTGATGGAACAGCCGGAGGCAAAGACCACCTTGCCGGCGTCGATCAGGTCCAGCACCGCGTCCTGCAACACCTCGGAGTAGAACTCCATGTTGGCGAATGGCGAGTCCAGGAACCCGAGCAGCACGGCGTTGGCCACGCCGCCCACGCCCGACTGCCAGGGCAGGCCCTTGGGCATGCGGCCGGACTTGATCTCGGTGGCGATGAAGTCGATGAGCTGCTCGGCGATGCGCTTCTCGGTCTCGGTGAACGGTGCGAACGGCGAGTGGGAGTCGGGGCGGTCCGAATGCACGATGTAGTGGATCCGGTCCGGCCCGGCTTCGATGTACGGCTTGCCGATCCGGTTGGACGGCTTGACGATGGGGAAGGGCTGGCGGTCCGGCTGGTCCATGGGGATGTAGATGTCGTGGATCCCTTCCAGTTCGGGCGGATGGGTCGTGTTGAGCTCGATGATCAACGTCTTGGCGGCCTTGGCGATGGTCGGCGAGATGCCCACGCTGGTGGTCGGGATGATGTGGCCCTCCTCGGTGATGGCGTGGGCCTCGATGATGGCTACGTCCAGCGGGCCGAAATTGCCGTAGCGCAGCTCCGAGGAGACGTGGCTCAGGTGCATGTCGTAGAACCGCACCTTGCCCTCGTTGATCTGGTCGCGGAGCAGCTTGTTGGACTGGTAGGGCATCCGCTTGTCAATGGCGCCGGCCTCGGCCAGGGCTCCGTCCAGCTCGTTGCCGACGCTGGCACCAGTGAACAGGTTGATCCGGGTCTTCTCGCCGGTCCGCTTGATCCGGTCGGCCAGGGCCAGCGGCACCAGCTTCGGGTAGCCGGCGGGGGTGAACCCGCTGCAACCGACGTTCATGCCGTCCTGGATCAGGGAGGCCGCCTCGTCGGCGGTCACGATGCGGTTCTGCAATTGCGGGCAGCGTATCCTGTCTTTCATAGGAAACCTCGATTTGTATGAAGGATTTGTTTCGTTATGGAATGCGGGCGTTCCCTCCCGGGGGGGCGCGGCGATTCAGCGGGCGACGCGGCGCACCACGGCCTTCTTGCCGCGGACTCCAACCACCTCGACTCGGTCCCCCAGGGCGGCCAGGCCGGGCTGCTCGGCGAGGGCGATCCAGTCCCCGCCGTTGCTGTGCAGGATGAAGAATCCCTTCTCCGTGTCGACGATATCCTGGATCTTGCCTGTGGCGCCGACCAGGGCCCTCACCTTGGGATCATCCGTCTCGCGCCGCAGCGCGCGGAACAGCCGGGCCAGCAACCATTCCAGGGCCGCCGCCAGGAGCAGAAAAACCGGGACCTGCAGCCACCAGGCGCCGCCGAGGTGGGCGGCGGCGGCCGCGCCCAGCAGGCCTCCCGCAAGGGAGAGCAGCGGGCGGAAGCGCAGGAACAGGTAGGCCAGAAGGAAGACCGCGGCGGCGATCAGCCAGATCCATTGGGCCTTCATGTGGTCGATTCCTCCAAGTGTCTGTCCAGGCCGGGCGGCGGTGCTTCGCCGGCCGGCCTCAGTTGATGAATTCCACGTTCTTCGGGAGCCGGAGCTCGAACGTCTTGTCCTTGATCTTCTTGTTGATCTTGATGTTCAGGAACTGGATGTCCGTGTAGTCCCCGTTGTCCTCGTAGATCCGCTGGCGGACGGGCACCCCGCTGGCCGAGTCGATCCAGAGGCTCAGCGTCTTGAAATAGTTCTTGATGGCGCTGTTGGTGGGGTGCAGGTCGATGATGTGGTAGATCTTCTTCTCGACCACCTCGTCCTTCACGTAATCGATGGTGAAGTTCTTCCGCAGGTCCTCCACGGAGGTGCCGATGCCGATGTTGGCGTAACGGGCCTGATGCTCCTGGATATTCCGGCGCAGGGCCTGGTTCTTCTTCGGGTAGTAGACCAGGATCTCGTGCGGCGTGACCAGCAGGGTGGTCCGGCCGGGCTCCTGGATCTCCTTCTTCAGGTACATGCCGTCGGTGGCCTTCCGGAACTCGAGCTGCCCCTTCTCGGGGTCGTCGAATTCCTGGAGGATGGAATGGTACTTGCGCTGGATGATGTCCGCCTGGAACGTCCGGAGCATCTTGCTGAAATTGTCAAACTTGTTCAGGACCCGGTCCAGCTTGGGATTCCCGGCACCGCGGGCGGTTGCCAGCAGAGGCGTCAGCGTGAGGACCAGCATCCAGGTTCGCAGCTTCCGGTTCATGAACCACCCGGCACTTCTATTTCGGGATCGGAGCCGGCTGGACTGCCGGCGGTTTATCGGAGCCGCTGAGCCGGATCCGGCGCTCGAAGCAGCTTCGGGGCGTGACGAAAATGAACAGCAGGATGAGAATGACGATGATGTCGTAGGCGAGGCTGCCCCGGTCGAATTTCCAGAGCAGCACTTGACCGAGATGATGTTTCACCCTGCCCATGGCACCGCCCGCGATCAGTAGTTGAATATGTTCTCGTGCTCGGTCGGAAACTCCGGCCGGGGCTTGGAGAGGATCTTGCCGTCTCGCATTTCCACGATCCGGTGGGCGTACGAGGCCGCCTCCGAGTTGTGGGTGATCATGACGATGGACTGGTTGAACCGCAGGTTCAGGTCGCGCAGCATCGACAGGACCATCTGGGAGTTCATCGTGTCCAGGTTGCCCGTCGGTTCGTCGGCGAGGATCAGCGACGGCTTGTTGGCGATCGCCCGGGCCAGCGCCACCCGCTGCTGCTCGCCGCCGGACAGCTCCAGCGGCTTGTGACCCATCTTCTCCTTCAGGCCCAGCATCTCCAGGATCTCCTCGACGGTTTGGGTGTCGAAGGAGCCGTTGCCGTGGATCTTCCGGGCCAGCTCGATGTTCTCCTTGGCGGAGATCGTCGGGAACAGGTTGAAGCGCTGGAAGACGAAGCCGATCTTCTTGCGGCGAGCCTCGGTGCGCGCGGCGTCGCCGCAGGTGGCCAGGTTGATGTCGTCCAGCATGACGTCGCCGGAGGTGGGGGCCAGCAGGCCGCCCATGATGTGCAGCAGGGTGGACTTGCCGCAGCCGGAGGGTCCCATGATGGCCACGAACTCGCCCCGCTTGACGGAGAGGTCCACGCCCCGGAGCGCGGGAACGTCGATCCGGCCCACGCGGTAGATCTTGGCCAGATTCCTGATATCCAGTATGTTATGCATCCTCGCCCCTTGGCGTCCGATTAGCAAAATTGAAGTATACCGTTAAAAGGGCCGATCTTCAAGCCCTAACCGCGGATCTCCGCTCATTCGTACATCAGGGCCTCGACAGGGTCCTGACGGGCCGCCCGGTAGGCCGGGTAGGTGGAGCCGAGGGTGCCGCTGACGAGGGCGATCAGGATGACGTAGAGGATCCAGTCGGGGCGGATGTCGATGGGGAGGGACGGGTAGACCTTGTGGAGCACCAGCACCAGCACGAACGAGGCGATGAGCCCGAAGCCGATGCCGATGGAGGTCAGCAGAAGGGACTCCTTCAGGATCAGGTTGACGATGAATCCCTTGGAAGCCCCGAGGGACTTCAGGATGCCGATTTCGCGCGTCCGCTCGGTGATGGTCGTGTACATCGTCAGCAGGATGACCAGAAAGCTGATCAGAACGGCCACGACGATGATGACGATGGTGAACTCCCGCAGCCCGGGGAGGTTGGAGGCCATGACCTTGTAGATGTCGGCGGCCTTGGTGACGTTGTAGCCCACAAACGGGGGCTCGTGAGTCAGATACTGGTAGACTCCCTCGATCCGGGACGGGTCGTCGCACTTGATGTAAAAGATCGAAACCTTGCCGGTGGAGTCGTTGAGTTCCTGCAGCGTCTCCAGCGGCAGCAGGATGCGGGCGGCGATGCCGGCCTTGAAGATCCCGACGATGGTGAACTGGTGGTTGAGAATCTCGAGTTTGTCCCCCGGCCCGATCTGGTGGGACGACTGGTAGACGTCGTCGACGACGCACTCGTAGGGCGCCTGGAAGAGGCGGCCTTCCATGATGATGATGCCGTCGCCGCTGACCTCGCTGAAGGAAACCGGATCGATGCCGAAGATCAGCGAGAAGCTCTTCTTGCTGAACTGGTGGAGCATGGGGGAGACGTACCGGATCCCCTTGACCTCCAGCAGCTTGTCCTTGATCTTGACCGGCATGGTGGCGTTGTTGAGGGCCAGCAGCAGCGAGGAGCCGGGCGGCTGGAAGAGCAGGTCGGCCTTGATGTTTTGGGTCCGGTAGGCCGAGTCCTTGAGCATGCCCTGGGTCAGGCCGACGAAGAGCAGGATCATGACCACACCCAGGCTGACCGCCAGGATGCTGACCACGGTGCGGGTCGGCCGCTTCTTGATATTGGAGACGATCAGTCCGGGCAATGTGACCTCGTTTACGGGTGGATTTCCTCGATCTTGGCGCCTTCGGGCACGGTGAGCTCGAACATCCGGTCCTGGAGGGGGGCGTCCAGCTCCATCCGCTTGATCTTGAACTGGACCTGGTAGCCCTCGATCGGTCGCCGGAGCGTGATGTCGGCGGGGAATCGGCCGCCGGGGAAGTCGGTGTACCCCTGGTAGGTGATCTCGCTCACCGGCGCCCCGTCCTCGGTGAAGAGCACCTTCTTCCGGACGGTCAGGCCGGCCCGCTCGAGCCAGAGCTTCTGGACGATGTAAGGTGTGCCGTCAGCGCCCGGCGACAGGATGTGCAGGACGTAGTAGCGCTCGGCCGCCGTGTCCTCCTGGGTGATCAGGACGGTCGGGTCCCCGCCGGGGGCCTCCAGGAAAAACGTCTGTGTGATGTGCCACGGGCGGAGGCGGGACAGATTGTAGCGGGGCGCCTTCGCCCCCTCTTCGGCTTCCATGGGCGGCAGCTCGATGCGCTCGTCGCCCATCTTGCCCCGGTAAAGCGTCTGCTTCCGCGGGTACCAGATCTCGAACTGGTCCTGCTTCGCCACCACGTCCAGGGCAGTGGTCTTGATCATGGGCAGCTGGATCTGCAGCCGGAGGTTGCCGGAGCGCGTCACGATGAGGATGCCGTCGGCGGAAGGCAGCTTCTCCCGCTGCGCCGACTGCACGGATTCGGCGGAGAAAGTCAGGCTGGCGCTCTTGACGATCAGCGACTGGTGCTCCTGGCAGAGCCGGTGGTAGAGGTCGAGGATCTCGGGCCGCGTCAGGGTTTTGGCCTGGCCGTACGCCGGGCTGACGACGATCCGTTCCTTTTTGACCCCGCAGGACAGGGCCGCGCCGAGGAGGAGGGCGAGGACCGCGGCCAGGGGGATGGACCGGTTCTGAAATCGCTGGAAACTCAAAGACAACGGGCACTTCTCCGCATAAAAAAATACAACGCACTCTACCAGAAGGGCCGGGGAGTGTCAAGATTAAGAGGTGTAATTGCCGGTGGTTTCTGGTAAGATTCTGAACGCACCACCACGGCCTCCGGGGGATCCATGGCAAGTTCATTGCGGAAGAAATCAGGGGAGTTGATCGGTTTCCTGCTCCTGTTCGCGACCCTGCTCCTGCTGCTGGCGCTCCTGACGTACCGGCCGGAGGACAGCTCCCTGAACGTGGCCACCACCAGCGCCCAGACCAGCAACTTCTTCGGCAAGATCGGGGCCAACCTCAGCGATCTCCTCTTCCACCTGTTCGGCTACGCCGCGTTCCTGTTGGCCGTCCCCCTGGCGGTGGCCGCGCTCAAGCTGATCCGGGGCCGGGATTTCTCCGGCTACTTCAGCCACTGGGTGGGGATCTTCCTGCTGCTGCTTTCGGTGGGCGGACTCCTCGAGCTGACAGGCCTGCGCCCCTTCGGGCAGGCGAACTTCACCGCGGGTGGCATCATCGGCGGGGCGGTCCGGAACCTCCTTGTTTACTACCTAAACGTCGGCGGGACGGCCCTGCTGCTGGCGGCCGTGCTGGTCATCGGCCTGCTCCTGCTCATCCCGCGCACGCTGGGGGAGCTGGGGGAGCGGTTCCGCCACCTCTTCCGCCGGCAGCAGGCCGAGGCGGCCGTCGAGGAAGCGTCCGGGGGGATGGAGCCGGAGGACGAAGCCGGGGCGGAATCCGCGCCGGAGCCCCTCCCCGACGAGGCGCCCGTGGCGGCGTTCCGGCCGGAGCCCCGTCCGGGCCGGCCCGAACGGGTGGAACGGCCCGAGCGGCCGGAGAAGCCGGAGCGGCCTGAGCGGGCGGAGACCGCCGAACCGGCCGCCGCTCCCCGGAGCAGCTTCCACATCCCCATCACCCACCTGGAGCTGAAGGAGGAGCCGCCGGCCGAGCCGGACGTGCAGGTCAGCAGCCACGGTCAGAAGTCCCGCTTCAAGCTGCCCTCGCTGAACCTCCTGGAGACGGCCAGCAGCATGGCCCAGATCAGCCAGGCCGAGCTCATGGAGAAGGCCCAGCAGATCATCCGCAAGTACTCCGAGTTCGGGATCGACGGCAGCATCGACGCCATCCACCCCGGACCGGTGGTCACCCTGTTCGAGTTCAAGCCGGCGCCCGGCGTGAAATACAGCAAGATGGTGTCCCTGGTGGACGACCTCTGCCTGGGGCTCCGCGCGGAGTCGGTCCGGATCGACCGGATCCCGGGCAAGTCGACGGTGGGCATCGAGGTGCCCAACTCCCAGCGGCAGATCATCCACATCCGCGAAGTGCTGGAATCGAGAGACTTCCAGGGCGCCCGCACCCCGCTGACGCTGGCCCTGGGCAAGCGGATCAACGGCGACGTCTACCTCACCGACCTGGCGAAGATGCCCCACCTGCTGGTGGCCGGCGCCACCGGCTCGGGCAAGAGCGTCGGGCTGAACACCATGATCACGTCGATCCTCTACAAGTGCTCGCCGGACGAGGTCAAGTTCATCTTCATCGACCCGAAGCGCCTCGAGCTGGGGATGTACGCCGACATCCCCCACCTGATGACGCCCATCGTCACCGACGCCAAGGTGGCGGCCAACACCCTGATCTGGGCCGTCCACGAGATGGAGGAGCGCTACAAGCTCCTGGCCAAGTTCGCCGTCAAGGACATCGACAGCTTCAACAAGCTGTCGGCCGAGCACGACGACATCGACACGCTGCCCTTCATCATCGTGGTCATCGACGAGTTCGCCGAGCTGCTGAGCGTGGCCTCCAAGGAGGTCGAGCTGTGCCTGCAGCGCCTGGCCCAGATGGCCCGGGCGGTCGGCATCCACCTGATCCTGGCCACGCAGCGGCCGTCGGTGGAGGTCGTCACCGGCGTGATCAAGGCCAACTTCCCGTCGCGCATCTCGTTCCGGCTGCTCTCCAAGCATGACTCCAAGACGATCCTGGACACGGTGGGCGCCGAGCACCTGCTCGGCAAGGGCGACATGCTCTTCCTGCCGCCGAACTCGTCCAAGCTGATCCGCGTCCACGGCGCGTTCATCTCCGAGGAGGAGACAAAGCAGATCGTGGACTTTCTCAAGAACCAGGCCGAGCCGGAGTACCTTGAGCTGGTGCCGCCCAACGGCGGGGGCGAGAACGGCGGCGACGCCGTCGAGTCGGGCGACGACCCGCTGTACGAGGAGGTGGCCCGGTTCGTGGTCCAGCACCGCAAGGCATCCACCTCGGTCCTGCAGCGCCGGTTCCGGATCGGCTACGGCCGGGCCGCCCGCCTGATGGACATCCTGGAGGAGGAGGGAATCGTCGGCGAGGCCATTGGCAGCCGCCCCCGCGAGGTGCTGGTCCCGCCGGACTACTTCAAGGAAGTCGACCGGACCCATCCTGAGAGCCAGAGTTGAACGATCCGTCGGATTTCGTCTCACCCCTCAGTACAAAGTGAACGTCACCTCGATGGTCACGTAGCAGTCCACCGGGTGGCGATCCTTTAATGCCGGCTTGAAGCGCCACTGGTTGGCTACCACCCGCTCCGCCTCCTCGTCCAGCCCGTATCCGAGGCTCTGCACCACTTTCAGGCTGTCAACCCGGCCGGTCCGGCGGACAATGCCCGCCAGCACAACCCGGCCCGTGATGCGGCTCCGAATCGCCTCGTCGGTGAAGGACGGATTGGGCGTCTCCACCGGCACCGGCGCCTTCACTCCGTCGCCGACCGCGTAGACCCCATCGCCGTTCCCGCCGCCCATGCCGTTGCCGGAACCGGGACCGACGCCGGTCCCATGGCCGGGGCCGTACCCGCCACCGACACCGCCCCCGCCGTGGCTGCCAACCCGGTAGACCTCCGGTGGAGGGGGGGAAGGTCAGGAACCGCCCCTCGTTTTCGCGGAGCCGTTTCATGAACAGGTACGGAATGAGAAATCCGGCGGCGACCACCAGGGCCAGCAGAACCAGGTGCAGGATTGCCGAGACGAGAATTTCCCGGCCCATCTGCCGGTGCCGATGCCGCGGATTGGATATGATCAGATCGTCGAACAAATTGACCCTCGCAACATCATGTCCGCCGGTTGCCGGCATGCTGCCGGCTCCGGCGCTGGAACATTACGCCGGCCCCTGTTAGGGGCTGAACATCAGGCTGGTTGAAACGGGATGAAAGGATCAGGCAGTCGGCTTCAGGGGGCGCGGGGCGATCCCGGGGCGTCTTCTTCAGAATCACGGGGAGGGACCGGTTCCGGAGGAGGGGCTGTCCAGGCACTCTCAGAAGATAGTTGAGTCGCCCGGCAATTCCGGACGGCCGGGTGATTGCCCCCTTGGCCGTACAGAAGCCCGCCGTCGTCCATCCGGCGGGCGGTTTCGATGCAATGGGCATCGTCTTCGGAAGGGAGGGTCCGCCAGCCGGAGGGGAGGGGATGCCGCGGAGGCTCTTTTCCCGCGGCTGTCATGGACAACCGGTCGATCAGGAGGGAGTCCGGAGACGCCGCTTCGGCGGATCCGAGGCCGATCCAGATCCAGGCGAGGAGAAGGAGAATCAGAGCGGTCGATCTGCGCACCGGTGCACCTCATCATGACCGATAAAATAATAAAGCAGGACTGGAATCGAGTCAAGATGAATCGCGGGGCGAACTTTTCCACGGTTCTGTCGTGTAATTCTACGGCGGATGGAGAACTCATACCTGGACGGAGGTAACCATGAAACGATTGTTTGGAACCGTGGCGCTGGTCGGCCTCATGCTGGCCGGGCTGGCGCTGGCCACCCCGCAGCGCGCGGAGCGGCGGATGGTGATTCGCGGAGGCCCGGGCGACGGGGCCTGGCTGGGCGTGCAGCTGCGGGATCTCAATGCCGCAGAGCTGAAGGAGTGGATGGAGCCGGACGACCTCGGCGCGTTCGTCGTGAAGGTGGTGGCGGATTCCCCGGCGGAGAAGGCCGGAGTGGCGGCCGGCGACATCATCGTCCGGTACGCCGGCATGCCGGTCCTGGGGGTCGAGCACCTCATCCAGCTCGTTCGCGCCACGCCGGCAGGGAAGACCGTCACCCTGGAGGTGTCGCGGAAGGGCAAGAAGGAGTCCCTGTCCGTGACCCTGGCCCGCCAGGAGGCCGAGAAGGGCACCTACTCGGTGATCCCGGATTTCGACGTCCCCATCCCGCAGATCGAGCCGATGCCGCCGGATGGACCGCAGACCCGGCGGTTCCGCTTCTTCAACCTCGACGAGCGCTCCCGCCTGGGGATCTACTACGAGGACCTGACGGAGCAGCTGGGCCGCTTCTTCGGCGTGCCGGACGGCCAGGGCGTGCTGGTCACCTCGGTGGTCGAGGATTCGCCCGCCGCCAAGGCGGGGCTGGCGGCCGGCGACGTGATCGTGGCGGTCGGCGACAAGAAAATCGTCGACTCGGGCGACTTGGTGGAAGCCCTGCGGGACCAGCCGGACGGCCAGACGGTGACGATCCAGGCCTACCGCAAGGGCAAGGTCCAGGATTTCAAGATCACCCTGGAGCCGAGGGAAGAAAAGATGCGGGGGAAGAAGGTCTCCCTCTAAGCCGTCCCCCGGCCGTCGAAAAAAGAAAAGCCCCCGCGGAGCGGGGGCTTTTTTATCGCTCGAGGGGAGAGGGACTAGAAGAACTTCTTCTTGGCTTTCTCTTCCTCGATCTGCAGCTTCTTCTTCAGGATCAGGGACTGGGCCGCCAGGCGGTCGGCCTTGTGGGTGAAGTCGTCCTTCATCGCCTGGTCGTCGACGAGCATGGCCTTTTTGCGGTAGCACAGGTTGAGGTAGCTCATGGCGTCGGCGTAGTCGGGATTGATCTCCAGCGCCTTCTTGAGCACGTCAATCCCTTCGTCGATGACGGTGTTGAGCCGGGCCTTCTCTTCCGGGGTCATGTTGGGCACGTTCTCCCCGTTGGGACCGGTGCCGGTGTGGACGATGTTCCAGTCGATGACGCCGATCCCGTAGAGAGGCACGGGGTTGTTGGGTTCCAGCTCCAAACGCTTGCGGTACCAGTCCTTGGACTTGTCGTACTCGCCCATCGCGTTGTAGAGGCTGGCGATGCTCTGGATCGCGTTCACGTTGCCGGGCGAAATCTCCAGGACTTTCTTGAAGGTTTCGATGGCTTCGTTGGCAACCTTGAGGTTCTGGTCGGTGTACATGTTCGGAACGAACTGCTGCATGTATGAGGACGCCAGGTACTCGTACGCCAGGTGCAAATCGGGATCCAGCTCCAGGGCCTTCTTGAAATGCCCGGCAGCCACATCGTACGCTTTGTCCTTGTAAGCCTTGACGCCCTTGTTCAACTGATCGCGCGCCTTAAGGTTGTCGATGAACTCGCACCCGCTCAATGCCAGCAGCATCAGGATGGAAATGATCAGGGCCAGGAGACGGGTAGCTTTCATAGGGCTCCTCCATTCATATTATTCCCGCCGCTCACTCACAGTTCCATCATCAACCCGATTTCCTCGACCCCGGCGCCCTTGGCGATGTCGATCGCTTTCACGACGTCGCCGTAGATCAGCCTCTTGTCGCCCTTGATAAAGATGGCCTTGTCGGCACGAGCGCTGTAGATGGCGACGAGACGCTGACTGAGGGTTTCGAAGGTCACCGGTTCGCGGTTGATGAACATGGAGCCGTCGGCATTGAGGCTGATGACGATCCCCTGGAACCGGTCGGCAATCTGCTGGTCGATGTCATCCGGCAACTTTTCGGGGACGCGGACGTCAATGCCCTTGGGAGTGAAGGGGGTGATTACCATGAAGATGATAAGGAGCACCAGCAGGATATCGATGTAGGGGGTGATATTGGGATCTTTTTTCGGGCCCCCACCGGACCCAACTGCCATAGACATGATGGTTCTCCTTTACTTCACTTCGTCGACGATCAAGCCGATGTGCTCGAAACCGACTCCGCGGATCAGTTCCAGGCTGCCGACCACCTTGTCGTAGGCCACGCCCTGGTCGCACTTGAAGTAGACCTTGTCCTCCTGGCGGACTTCCCGGGCATCGGCCAGCGCTTTCTGGAGGGCTTCCGCGTCCATGGCCTGGTTGCCGAGGTACGTCCGCTCGGACCGGTCCATGCCTACCACCAGCGCGTCCCGTTTTTCCGCCTCGGGCATCTCGATCACGTTCAGCCCTTTCGGGAGGTTGACCGTGATGCCCTTCTGGAGCAGGGGAGTGGTGATCATGAAGATGATCAGCAACACCAGCATGATGTCGGCCATCGGGGTCACGTTGATCTCGGAAGTGACTCCCTGGATCGAGCCGAATTTTTTGCTAGAAGTTGCCACGGCTGATTGACCTCCGCTTCAAGAAGTAGTCGATCAGTTCGGAAGAGGAGTTGTCCATCTCGACGGAGAAGGCTTCGATCCGGGTGGTGAAGTAGTTGAAGAGCCACACGGCGGGGACGGCCACGAACAGGCCCAGCGCGGTGGTGATCAACGCTTCCGAGATGCCGCCGGCAACGGCGCCGATGCCGGTGTCCTCGCCCTTGCTCATGCCGGAGAAGGCGTTGATGATGCCGATCGTGGTGCCGAACAGGCCGACGAACGGGGCGGTGGAGCCGATGGTGGCCAGGGCGTTGGTGCCGCGCTTCAGCTCCTCCCGGGTGATGGCGGCAGCCCGCTCAAGGGCGCGCCGCGAGGACTCGATCAGCTCGCCCGGGATGTCATTGGAGGTGGTGTGGGCCTGGAATTCCTTCAGGCCGGCCACGACCACCTTGGCCAGGTGGGACTTGGTGTACCGCTCGGAGACCATGATCGCTTCTTCGATCTTGCCGTCCTTGAGGGCCTCGGCCACGGCCGGGGCGAACTCGCGGCTCTGCTTCTTCGCGCTGCGGAAGGTGAAGAAGCGCTCGATCATGACGGCGATGGACCAGATGGACATGATGAACAGGATGATGACGACACCCCACGCCACGCCACCCATCTTGCCAGCGATCTCGACCACATCGATCCCTTGGAGTAAAAACAGAGACATAGTCGTACCTCCCAGTATTAAGTTAGGATTTTATTCTGAGCCACTCAGAGTGAACTTCACCGTGACGGTACCGATCACCGGGATCGGTTCGCCGTTGAGCAACGTGGGCGAGTACACCCACTGCTGGACGGCCTCGACGGCCGCCGGGGCGAGCAGCGGGTGGCCGCTGATCACCTTGACGTTGGACACGCGGCCGGTCTCATCCACGACGACCTGCAGGATCACGACGCCCTGCACGCGTGCGGCCTTGGCCAAAGCCGGGTATTGCGGATTGACACGGTTGACCAGCCGCGAGGTCAGCACCTGGCCGCCGACGCGGACCGGTTCCTTCTTCGGCGGCGGAGGAGGCGGGGGGGCCACGTTGGGCACGCCGCCGACCACGGCCGGGCCGGTGCTGCCCACGACGCCGCCCACGACGCCGCCGGGCACGCCGCCGGGCACGCCGCCGGGCACGCCGCCGCCGGTGCCGAACATATCGGACAGGTCGCCGCGGTCCTGCGGCGGCGGAATCTCGTTCGGGATTTCCTTCGGCGCGTAATTTTTGGACAGGTCAACGTTTTTGGGCTGCTCCACCTTGGGCTGCGGCTTCGGCGCCGAGGCCGGCGGCGGCGGCGGCGGCGGCGGAGGAGGCGGCGGCGGAGGGGCGGCCAGGAACGTCAGGAAGGCCACTTCTTCAGGCAGGGCCTCGGGCGGGAGCAACAACGGGATGAGGACGATCAGGATCACCACGACGATGTGGACGATGGCGGCCACCCACATCGTATACTTCGTGCCGGTCCTGGATCGGTGGGTTGAAGATTCCAAGAGGTTCTCGAACATATCTTCCTCCTGCTTCCGGAAGGGGTCGCCCCCGGCCGAAAGACTGTATTATTGCCGGGTCTTGTCAATAACCTGTCGCGATCACGCGAATTTTAGCACCTTTTTATCTTTCGCGGTACCAAGATATTTCATCCAGTAAAAAGTGATCGGGCTGGCGATGGCGATGGAGGAGTAGGTGCCGATGATGATGCCGATCACCAGGACGAGGGAGAACGCATCGAGGGTCTCGCCGCCGAGGAGCCACAGGCAGAGCACGGAGACAAAGGTCAGGCCCGAGGTGATGATGGTGCGGGACAGCGTCTGGTTGATGGACAGGGTGATGATGTCGTCGAATGCCATGTTGCGAACCAGTTTCAGGTTCTCGCGGATCCGGTCGAAGACCACGATGGTGTCGTTGATCGAGTAGCCGATCAGGGTCAGGAACGCCGCGATGACGGTCAGCGAGATCTCCTTGTGGAACAGGGTGATCAGACCCAGGGTGATGATCACATCGTGGAAGAGGGCAATCACGGCGCCCACTCCGTAGCCGACCTTGAACCGGATGGCCACGTACACGAGCATGCCGAGGAGGGACAGCAGCACGGCCTTGATGGCCTTGTCCTGCAGTTCCTTCCCGATTTTAGGCCCGACACTGTCGATGCTCAGGACAGTGAACGAACCCAGGTAAAAGTTCTGCTTCAGGAAGTTCAGCGCGGGAGCGGGCACGTTGGCGGCGGTGCCCAAGGTATCGAAATGGGTGATCAGGCCGCCGTTCTCGGTCCGGTAACCGATGATGGACTGGGCCAGCCCGGCATAGGCCTTGTTGGTCTCCTCGATGGTGGCGTCGGCCTTCAGGCGGCCCATGTTCTCCAGGACCCGGCTCTGCCGCAGGGCGGACGCGATCTGGTCGGTGCCGGCCCGGTTGAGGTCTTGCTTGCCGGCGGCCTTGTCCTTGTCCAGGACCTCGACCATGATGTCGTTGACCAGGGTGCCGAGCTTCTGGAAGGTCATGGTCTTCTCGCTCTGGACCTTCTTGAGACGGACCTGGATCTCGTTTTTCTCCTCGACGTCAAAGCGGGTCACGTCGGTGGCGCCCAGTTTCTGCTGAAGAGCGGGCCGCAGGGCGTCCAGGTTGGGTTTCTGGGCCAGCTTGATCTTGATGAGGGTGCCGCCGGTGAAGTCGATACTGTAGTAAAAACCGCGATGTTGCAGGACGTACGTCCAGCCGATGATGAAGCAGAGAGCGGAGAAGCCGATGAAAAACCATTTCCGCTTCATCCAGGGGATATTGACATTCTTGAACAATTGCATGGTCGCTCCTCAGGCTAAATTTGACACGCGTCAGAAATCAAAGTTCCGTCAGATCGACAATTTTTTGATGTGGACCTGCTGGAGCAGGAAATCGAAGATGGCGCGCGAGAAGAAGATCGCGGCGAACAGGTTGGCCAGAAGGCCGGCCGTCAGGGTGACCGCGAAGCCGCGGATCGGGCCGGTGCCGAACTGGTACAGGAACGCCGCCGAGATCAGGGTGGTGATGTTGGAGTCGAAAACCGTCCAGCTGGCGCGCGCAAAGCCTGCCTCCACCGCGGCCGAGACCGTCTTGCCCAGACCCAGTTCCTCGCGGATGCGCTCGAAGATCAGGACGTTGGCGTCCACGGCCATGCCGATGGTCAGGATGATGCCGGCGATGCCGGGCAGGGTCAGGGTGGCCCGGAAGTAGCCCAGCGCGCCGAGCAGGATGACCACGTTCAGGATCAGGCAGATGATGGCGTTGAAGCCGGAGAGCCGGTAGTAGACCACCATGAACAGCACGATCAGGGCCAGGCCGAGCAGGCCGGCGTTGATGCCGCTGCGGATGGACTCGAGGCCGAGGGACGGGCCGATGGTCCGCTCCTCCAGGATCACGATGTCGGCCGGCAGGGCGCCGGAGCGCAGCGACAGGGCCAGCAGCTCGGCTTCCCGGTCGGAGTCGATGCCGGTGATGATGCCGGAGTCGGTGATCTTGGTCTGGATCTGCGGCGCCGAGATGGCTTTCTCGTCCAGGATGATGGCCAGCTGGCGGCCGACGTTGGCCTCGGTGGCCTCGCCGAAGAGGCGGGCGCCCTCAGAGTTCAGCGTGAAGCTCACCGCCGGGCGGCGGAGGCCGATGGAACTGTCCTGGGAGGGCCGGGCGTTGGTCAGGTGCTTGCCGGTGATGACGGGCAGGGAGCGCACCAGGATATACTGTTTCTCCGGCGGCGGGCCCTGCTGTGGGGTGGTGTTCTCCGGCATCCACTGGACCATCTCATAACCGTCCGGCAGCTTGCCGTTGAAGTATTGCAGGATGGCGTCCTGGGAGGCGGCGAAGGGGGCGTTCGGGTGGACCATCTTCAGCGCCAGGGAGGCCGTCTCCTTGAGGAGCTGCTTGACTTCCTCGGGATTCTCTACGCCGGGCAGCTCGACGATGATCTGATTGGAGACGCCCTCCGCGGACGAGCCGTAGAGCTGCAGGGTGGGCTCGGCCACGCCGTAGGCGTCGATTCGGCGCTCCAGGGTGTCGCGGGAGCTCTGGACGGTGGTCTGCTCCAGGTCCCGGACGGCCGCCGCCTTCATCTGCAACTGGAAGGTGACCTTGCCGGCCTCGAAGCGGGAGGCGATGTCGAAGCCGCTGCCGAAATAGTCGCTCAGCAGCTTGCGGGCCGCCTCCGATTGCGTTTCGGGGACTCCGGCGACCAGGACCGTCTTGTCCTGCCGCTTGGTGGAATCCACGGGGATCTTGTTGTCGTCGAGGATCCGCTTGGCGCGCTCGGCGTACTGCTCGAGCTCGGCCAGGAGGACCTTGTCCGTCTCGACGCCCAGCACCAGGTGCATGCCGCCTTTCAGGTCCAGGCCCAGGTTGATCTTGTCCTTGGGCGGGATAAAGGCGTACGTGCACGCGGCGGCGACGATCAGGACGATGATGAACCGTACTTTGTAGCTTTTGATCATGAGACGATTCCTTCAGGGGGTGTTCACTTTTCTTCGGGCGGGGCGGCCTGCAGGCCGGCGATGGCGTTCTTGGCGACCTCGATCTTGACGTTGTCGGCGATCTTGACCAGGACGGTCTTGTCCTTCAGCCCGGCGACGGTCCCGTAGATGCCGCCGGTGGTGATGACCTTGTCGCCGTTCTGCAGGTTGGAGATCATGGAGTCGGTCTGCTTCTGCCGCTTGCGCATCGGGCGGAAGATCAGGAAGTAGAAGATGCCGGCGATCAGCACCATGGGCACAAGCATGCCGAGGATGGGATCGCTCTGCTGCGCCGCCTGCAGCAGGTACAGGGAAGGTTGCATCGAATTCATGGTCCGCACCTCAAATCACGATTTGGGCGAGAGCCTCGGCCGGGGAGAGGGTTCAGTCGTTGGAAGAGTAGTAACGGCCGAGAAAAGACTCTGTGAAAACGCCGAAATTTCCAAGCGCGATAGAGTGCCTTATTTTGCGCATTGTGTCAAGATAAAAGTGGATATTATGGTACGTGTTCAGGGTGGCGGAGAGCATCTCCGACGCCTGGAAAAGATGGCGGAGGTAGGCTCGCGAATAGCGCCGGCAGACGAGGCAGCCGCACTCCGGGTCGGGAGGGGATTCGTCGCCGGCATAGCGGGCGTTTTTCAGGATGATGCGTCCCCGGGAAGTGAAGAGGCAGCCGTTGCGCGCGTTGCGGGTGGGGAGGACGCAGTCGAACATGTCGACGCCGGCGGCGACGCCGCGGAACAGGTCCTCCGGGGTGCCGACGCCCATGAGGTACCGCGGCCGGCCCGGCGGCAGCCAGGCGGCGGTGGCGGCGGTGACGTCGTACATCTGGCTCTTCGGCTCGCCCACGCTGAGGCCGCCGATGGCGTAGCCGGGGAAGTCCAGCTCCAGCAGGCGCTCGGCGCACTCCCGCCGCAGGTCCGGGAAAACACTGCCCTGGACGATGCCGAAGAGCCACTGCCGATCGGGGTGGACCTGGGCGTCCCGGCTGCGGGCGGCCCAGGCGAGAGTCAGCTCCATCGAGGCGCGCGCCTCCTCGCGGGTGGCGGGGTAGGGGGTGCACTCGTCGAAGGCCATGATGATGTCCGCCCCCAGGGCAACCTGGATCGCGATGCTGGTCTCGGGGCTCAGGAAGTGCGGGCTCCCGTCGAGGTGGGAGCGGAAGTGGACACCGTCCGGCGTGAGGCGGCGCAGTTCCCGGTGGCTGAACACCTGGAAGCCGCCGCTGTCGGTGAGCAGGGATCGGGGCCAGGACATGAAGCGGTGCAGCCCGCCGAGAGAGCGGATCCGCTCGTGGCCGGGGCGGAGATAGAGGTGATAGGTGTTGGCCAGGATGATCCGGGCGTCCAGCGCCTCGAGGAACTCGTGGGGGAAGGCCTTGACCGTGGCGGCGGTGCCGACCGGCATGAAGACCGGGGTGTCGATCACGGAGTGGGGTGTGGTCAGCCGGCCCAACCTCGCCCCGCCGGCGGGATCGGTCTGCAGGATTTCGAAGCGGAAGTCGGCCATCTCCTCATCCGGGTTCGGGTATCGGTTCGATCGCGGGCGCCCGATTATAAGCCAGGATGAGCCACCGCGCAAAACTTTGCTGTTGAGAATGTTTCCGGCGCTGTGCTATATAATCGGCGGAGTGGTGATCAAACTTTGGCTACCGAGGGTTCTATGACGAAGCACGACCGACGGGTGCCGTTCGGATTTTTCCTGGTCCTCTGCCTCCTGCTGACGGCTTGCGAGTCGATCAAGGAAATGCCGCTCATCCGGTCCGACAAGGGTCCGGATTACAAAATTGTTGAATGCGAACCCGGCGTCCCCACCAAGTTGTTGCGCGTCAGCCTGTTGCATCCGCCGCTGACCCTGAACCCGGTGCTGGCCTTCGACCGGGTGTCCGTCCTGGTCACCAGCCAGATCACGGCGCCTCTCTACCGGTACAACCCGATCGCCGATGCGTTCGAGCCGTGGCTGGCCACCGGCTGCGACCGGAGCCCCGACAGCAAAGTGTTCACCATCCACCTGCGCCAGCGCGTGACCTTCAGCGACGGCGCCGCCTTCACCGCCGACGACGTCCTGACCACCATCAACTACATCCTCAATCCGGACATCAAGACTTCGCTGCGTTCGTACCTCGAATTCGGCGGCCAGCGCCTCGATTTCAAGAAGGTGGACGACGAAACCATCCAGTGCACCGCCGCCAAGCCGCTCTTCGCCATCGAGGCGGTCCTGGCCAAGATACCGGTTCTGCCCGCGGGGGTGATCCAGCGGGCCGTCTCCAACAACCGCCTGGGCAGGCTCTACAGCATCGAGACCGCCCCCGCCGAACTGCCCAGCATCGGCCCGTTCATGATCGAGTCGTACTCCCCCGAAGAGAAGAAGCTGGTGCTGGCGCGCAACCCGCGCTACTGGGTGACGGACTCGGTGGGCCGCAACCTGCCCTATCTCGACCAGGTTTCCTTCACGTTCTCCGGCACTTCCGCCGACCAGTCGATGAAATTCCGGACCGGCGAGTCCGACGTCATCGACTATCTCGATCCCGCCGACGCCACCCGCCTCGAGAACGTGCGTGGCCTCCGGATCTTCGACACGGGCCCGTCCTGCGCAACCTACGTGGCCTGGCTCAACCAGAACATGAAGACGGACCCCAACACCAAGGAGAACTACATCCCCCAGTTCCGGCTGCGCTGGTTCAGCGACCTCAAGTTCCGCCAGGCCGTCGCCGCCGTGTTCGACCGGGGGGAGATCGTGGACAAGGATTTCTCGGGCGACGCCATCCCGGGCGCCGGCCTGATCTCGCCCCGGGAGCAGGCGTGGGCGTCCGACCTCGCTCCGGAGGCTTTCTCCGTTGCCACTGCCCGCCAGAAACTGACCGAAGCCGGCTTCACCATGAACACCGCGGTCACGCCCAACGCGCTGTACGGCCCGAACCGGGTGCCCGCCCAGATCACCCTCTCCGTCCTGTCGGGGGACGCCATGATGGAGAAGATCGCCCTGCGGGCGGAGGCGCGGCTCAACGAAGTCGGGCTCAAGGCCACCATGGTGTCGCTGCCGTACGACCTCTTCTACCAGAAGGTTTACTCCACCTACGATTACGACCTCGCCATGATGCTGCTGGAGGGCCCCGCGCATCCCTATTTCCTGAAGGAGTTGCTCGCCTCTCCGAGCTCCAGCCACCTGTGGTACCCGAATGAGGTCGTGGCCGCCTCGGAAGCCGACAAGAGCCTGGACGGGCTGCTGGATCAGCTCTACGGCGCGCCGGACTGGAGCGGCCGCCACGATGCCGCCCGACGGCTCGAGCAGCGCGTCCAGGAAGACAAGCTCATCCTGCCCGTCGTCAAGCCGAACGGGCTGTTCGGCGCGAAGGGAAAGATCCAGAACCTGCAGGTGAATTTCCGCTGCACCACGCTGCTGTGGAACCTGGAGGAGTTGTACATCCTGGAGGAATAACGGCCCCATCGGCCGGCATATGGACGCTCCGCAGAACAATCAGCCGTGGACGCTGCACGCCCGGGACGCCGCCCGGGACCTTCTCCTAGCCCTGGTGGCGGTCCTGTTCTTCGTCATTTTCCTGGTCCAGCCCGTGCGCGTGGAGGGCACCAGCATGCAACCCCAGCTGGAGGACCAGGAGCGGATTTTCGTCAGCAAGATCTCGTACCGGGTCTTCGACATCCAGCGCGGCGACGTGGTGGTGTTCTACTTCCCCGGGGACCCGACCAAGTCGTTCATCAAGCGGGTGATCGGCCTGCCCGGCGAGCACATCCAGATCATCGACGGCGTGGTCTTCGTGGATGGGCGATCCATCCCGGAGCCTTACATCCCCGCCGGTTACCGGGACCAGTCGTCCTACGGCCCCGTGGTCGTGCCGGCGAACTGCTACTTCGTCATGGGCGACCACCGGAACGTCAGCAACGACAGCCGGCACTGGGGCTGCGTGCCGGCCGCCTCCATCTTCGGCAAGGCCGTCATCAAGTACTGGCCACCCGACGACATCGGTCTGGTCAAGTGATCCCGGACCGGATCCCCGTCTCCCTGAAGATCCCGCGTCTTTATTTCAACAGCCGGCACAGCTGCTGGTAGTCCGCCTCGGTGTCCACGCCGACGGAGTCGTCCGCGACCTCCACCACCCGGATCCGGTAGCCGTGCTCGACGGCGCGGAGCTGCTCCAGCTTCTCCATCCGCTCCAGGCTGGATTCCGGCAGGTTGACGAAGATGTTCAGGAAGTCCTTCTGGTAGGCATAGATCCCCAGGTGCTTGAAGAAGTTCTTCAGGAGCAGGGGCTCGCAGGTGACGATGTCCCGGAACGACTCGTAGGTGAGCCCCGGCTGGCGCAGGAAGGGGATTGGCAGGCGGGAGAAGTAGATGGCGTAACCCTCGGCGTCCAGGATGACCTTGACGCAGTTGGGATCGAAGAGGTCGTCCGCGTTCTTGAAGCCGACGCACGCCGTGGCCATGGAGATCGCGTCGTCCTCCAGCAGCGGCGCCACCGTCTCGCGGATGGTCTCCACGGCGATCATCGGCTCGTCTCCCTGGACGTTGACCACCACCTCCGCCGGGTGCCCGGCCGCCACTTCCGCCACGCGGTCGGTGCCGGAGCGGTGGTCCGGCGAGGTCATCACCGCCAGGCCGCCGAAGCCCCGAACGGCCTCGCAGACGCTCTCGTCGTCGGTGGCCACGACGATGTCCCCCACAAGCGGGCAGGCGCGCACCCGCTCCCAGACGTGCTGGATGATCGGCTTGCCCTGCAGCGGCAGCAGGACCTTGCCCGGCAGGCGGGTGGAGGCGTACCGGGCGGGGATGACGGCCAGACATTGTTTCATGGGGGGCTCCTGCGATCGGGCTCGTGCGGCCGCTCCGGCCCGTCGACTCGAAGTCGGTCCGCGGTCGCCGGATCCGATTTTGCTATACCTATAATAATTAATCAATACTTGACACGTATTTTTCCGCTGGGCGGCATTTCGCCCCTATCCGGCCTCCGGCGGTTGATTTTCGGCGGGTCCGATGCTATAACTCCATTCGTCGCATCCAACGGAAGTCAAACCACCCGGTCAGGAGAAACCGAGCATGAAAAAGATCAGCATCATCGGCGCGGGCAACGTGGGCACCAGCGCGGCGCTCTACATCGCGGAGAAGCGCCTCGGCCACATCACCCTCGTGGACATCCGCGAAGGGCTGGCCCGGGGCAAGGCCATGGACCTGATGCAGGCCGCGCCGCTGCGGGCGTACGACATCGAGATCCGCGGCAGCTCCGACTTCATGGACCTGATGTACTCCGACGTGGTGGTGGTCACCGCCGGCCGGGTGCGCTCGCCCGGCATGAAGCGCGAGGACCTGCTCATGGACAACGCCGAGCTGGTGGCGCCGCTGGCCGACGTGGTCCGCCGGGCGGCGCCCGAGGCGGCGGTCATCGTGGTGACCGAGCCGGTGGACGCCATGACCTACCTTCTGCTGCGCAAGTCGGGCTTCCCGCCGGCGCGGGTGCTGGGCCTGACCGGGGTGCTGGACGCGACCCGCTTCCGCTACTTCATCGCCGAGGAGCTGGGCATCTCCGCCCAGGACGTCACCGCCATGGTGATCGGCGGCCACCACGAGCACATGGTCCCGCTGGCCGGCTACTCGCGGGCCGGCGGCGTCCCGATCACGGAGCTGCTGCCCGCCGACAAGATCGCCGCCCTCACCGACAAGGTCCGGGAAGCCGGCCGCCGGATCGTGGAGGAGCTGCGGCAGGGCAGCTCGTTCTACACCCCTGGCGCCTGCATCTCGGAGATGGTGGAGGCCATCGTCCGCGACTCCAAGCGGATCCTGCCGGTGGCAACCCTGCTGCAGGGCGAGTACGGCCTGAACGACGTCTGCGTCGGCGTCCCCGCGCTGATCGGGAAGGGCGGCGTGGAGAAGATCTACCAGCTGAAGCTCGACGAGGCGGATTCGAAGCTCTTCCGCCATTCGGCCGAGGTCGTGATGGATTCCCAGAAGGCGGTGCTACGGGTCGAGGACATGACCCGGGCCCTGGACCTGCTCTGAGTCACCGGAGGAACGGCATGGAAAAAGTGGCGATCATCGGCGCGGGGCACGTGGGCGCGACCACTGCCCTGTACGTGGCGGAAAAGCAGACGGCCAGCGTGGCGCTGGTGGACGTGGAGGCCGGCCGGGCCAAGGGCAAGTCCATGGACCTGAACCAGACCTACCCGATCCGGCGCTTCGACGTGCAGATCACCGGCGGCAACGATCCGGCCGCCATCGCGGGGTCCCAGGTGGTGGTGATCACGGCGGCCACCTCGGGCGATCCCACCAACATCGACCCGGAGCAGATGCTGGCCAACGCCCGGGTGATGAAGACCGTCTGCGACTGGATCAAGCAGTACACCCCGGACGCGGTGGTGCTCATGGTGACGACGCCCATCAACACCATGACCTACATCGCCCGCGAGTACCTGGGCTTCCCCCGCGAGCGGGTCATTGGCATGGCCGGCGCCCTGGACGCGGCCCGGCTGCGCTTCTTCCTGGCGCGGACGGTCGGCGTCAGCCCGGCCGACACCACGGCCATGGTGCTGGGCGGGCACGGCAAGTACATGATCCCCGTGCCGCGCTACTCCAACGTGGCCGGCATCCCCGTGACCGAGCTGTTGCCGTACGAGAAAGTCCAGGACCTGGTGGAGTGGACCCGCAACGCCGACGATTCGATCTTCGCGCTCCTCAAGAGCCGGACGGCCTGTCACACCCCCGCCGCGGCGGTGGCCGAGATGGTGGAGTGCGTGGTGCGCGACCGGCGGCGGATGCTGTCCTGCTCGGTCTGCCTGGAGGGGGAGTACGGCATCCGGGACAGCTGCGTCTCCGTGCCCGTCATCCTCGGCCGGAAAGGCATCGAGAAGATCTGGCAGCTCCAGCTCCAGGACTCCGAGCTGGCGGCCCTGCAGCGCGCCGGCGAGAAGGTGAAGGAACTCCTCGGCATCTGGCGCGCCCAGGCGGTCTAGACGCCTTCTTTTTCCTCGCCGGGTGGATCTCCCGGCAATTCCAAACCGCGCAACCGGAGGCGGTCCAGGGTGGCCTGGATCCGGCCCCGGTGCGTCCCCGCCCAGTAGATCCGGCCGCAGCCGGCGCAGCGCAGGAACTGCCGCTGGGTCTGCAGCACGTACGGGGGGACGAGCTCGGCCACGTCCGCCGGCGCGGCGGCCGCCAGTGGGGTGTTGCACTCGAGGCAGCGGCTCAGGGGCCGGATCTCCGCGGAGAAGTCGAACGCCCGCCGCACCTCGGCCAGCTGGTCCGGCCAGTCGTCGCCGGCCACGAGGACGACGCGGTCCCGCAGCAGCCGGCGCTCGGCCAGCCGGCGGTCGCGGGTGAGCAGGACCCGGTCTTCCTCGAGGGCGCGCCGGACCAGCGCGTCGTCCGCCGTGCCGTTGCAGAAGACACAGTCCAGCCCCAGCGCCCGCAGCCAGCGAGCGAGCTTCCCGAGCATGCCGTCCGCGAGAAATTTCGCCACGTTTGCCTCAGACCTCTGTCCAGAAGGGCGTCGTCAACATCATCTTCACCGCGGAGGCGCTGAGACGCGGAGAAATCACAACATCTGATATTCCGAGCACATCACCTTGTGGATTGCTCCGCGTCTCCGCGTCTCTGCGGTGAAATGCCCTTCCGCAAGCGGAACGGGATCGCGACACCGGATTCCGTTGCAATGGAGCTCCCGGTTCCGGTACACTCCCGCCAGTGCCGCCAGTCCCATTATAGCCGCAAGGAGGAGGATCATGAGCGAATTCGAAACCATCCGCTGCGAGGTCCGGGAGGGGATCGCCGTGGTCACGGTCCAGCGCCCGCAGGTGCTGAACGCCCTGAACCGCCAGGCGGTCGCGGAGCTGGGGCAGGCGTTCCTGCGGCTGCGGGACGACCCGGCCATCGGGGGAGTCATCCTGACCGGCAGCGGCGAGAAGGCGTTCGTCGCCGGCGCCGACATCGGCGAGATCCAGGCGCTGGACACGCCCTCGGGGCGCGAGTTCGCCCTGGCCGGCCAGCGGGTGTTCTCCCGGATCGAGGGGCTGGGCAAGCCGGTGATCGCCGCCGTGAACGGCTTCGCCCTCGGCGGCGGCTGCGAGCTGGCGCTGGCCTGCACCCTGCGCCTGGCCTCGCCCAACGCCAAGCTGGGCCAGCCGGAGGTCAAGCTGGGCGTGATCCCGGGCTTCGGCGGCACCCAGCGGCTGCCCCGGCTCGTCGGGCCGGCGGCGGCGCTGGACCTGCTGCTGACCGGCCGGACGGTCACCGCCGAGGAGGCGCTGTCCATGGGCCTGGTCCAGCGGGTCGTGCCCCAGGACCAGCTCCTGGCGGAAGCCGAGAAGCTGCTGCGGGAGATCCTGGCCAACGCGCCGCTGGCGGTCCGGCTGTGCATGGAAGCCGTGCAACGCGGCGCCGCGCTGCCGCTGGGCGACGCGCTGGCGCTGGAGGCGGACCTGTTCGGCGTCTCCACCGGCTCGGCCGACGCGAAGGAGGGGACGGCGGCGTTCCTGGCCAAGCGGAAGCCGGACTTCAAGGGGTGCTGAATTCCTTCAGGAGATAGCCACGGAGGCACGGAGGGCACGGAGGCAATTGCAGGTCAGAAGCCGAAAACGGTTTCGGGCCTTCCGATTTGATTCAGAAATTCTTCAAGCCTTGGGATGAGTCCTTCGTGGCCGGTCCCGACGGTGGACGAAGTCCGAGGACAATCAACAACAGCCGCCTCGCGGCGCGGAGGGGGCGGAAGAGCCACGATCGGCGGGTCACGGCGGCGATGAGTGCGCGCTCCGGGCCGAGGCCCAGCCGGTGTTGCCGGCCGGCGCGCTCCAGGCTGGAAACGTGGCCGAGGAGATGACTCCGTTCCATCGGGCCCTCGCCCGCGCCGACGCTGTCCCCTTGCGTCCAGAACAGCCCGTCTCTCCGGCAGATGACCCGGTGCACGATGACCTGGCCGCTGACGGGGTGCAGGAACGCCACGACGTCGCCGAAACGGGGGATCGGGCGGGGGAGGGGCGAGACGGTGATGGTGTCGCCGTCCCGGATGAACGGCCGCATGCTCCCGCCGCGCGCCTGGAACCGGATGGGCAGGCCCTCATCCGCTGCCAGCCGGAGCAGCCCTGCCAGCAGGGATCGCGAGAGGACCGGCCCGGTCTCGCCAGGGCCCGCCGTCGGAACGTTCGTGGGGGGTGTATTGCCTGATCCTGCGGTTTGCGCCGGATCCGTCGCCAGAATCTGTCCCGTGATTGGTGTCCGCTCGGTCATCGGGCGCACTGCTCCCGGCGGGACGCCAAGGCCGCACGAGCCGGATCCGATGGAAATTGTGGCGATCCCCCGCCGCCCATCTCATATCATCCCGTCCCGCCTCTGTCAACGGACACCTGCCATCAAACGAGCGCGGCCACCGGCGAGGCGTCAGTACCGGCAGGCGTCAGCCGTCGGCGCGAGACACAGCTCGCGACGTCCTGGCGCGCGTCTGCGGAAACGGCGAAACGGCGGTGGGGCGAAACGGCGACAAGCATCAGCGCTGGCGACTGACGACTGCCGGTACTGACCGCTCGGGATTGCCGGTCAGGCCAAAAAACTGTTGTGTTCCCGGCGTTCCTGCTTATAATGAGGGGCGAATCTTCGCCAGGAGTAACGACCGTGCCACGTGTGTTTGAGGGAAATCTGGATGCCAAGGGGCTGAAATTCGCCCTGGTGGTCAGCCGGTTCAACGACGTGATCTGCTCCCGCCTCCTCGACGGCGCGCTGGACGCGCTGCGGCGCACCGGCGCGGCGGAGGACGCCATCGACATCTTCCGCGTGCCGGGCTCCTTCGAGATTCCGCTGGTGGCCAAGCGGCTGGCGGTGCAGAAGAAGTGGGACGCGGTGATCTGCCTCGGCGCCCTGATCCGCGGCGAGACGCCCCATTTCGACTACCTCAGCGCCGAGGTGACCAAGGGCGTCGCCCAGACCGCCATGGAGACGGGCGTCCCCATCACGTACGGCGTGATCACCGCCGACACCGTGGAGCAGGCCCTCAACCGGGCCGGGCTGAAGAGCGGCAACAAGGGCTTCGAATCGGCGTTGTCGGCGGTGGAGCTGGCCAACCTGATGAAAGTGGTTTGACATGTCCATTTCCCCCGTCGCTGTTTGAAAACCGGAGAGGATCGTGGGTACGCGTAGGAAAGGCCGGGAGTGTGCGCTTCACCTGTTGTTCCAGGCGGACTTCTCGCCGCTCGACCCCCGGGAGGCCCACGAGCTCTACTGGAAGATCCACCCCTCCAAGGACGACCAGGTCCGGACGTACGCCGACTTCCTCTTCACGGGGACCCAGGAACACCGCTCGGAGATCGACAAGCTGATCCAGCAGTTCTCCGAGCACTGGCGCATCGAGCGCATGGCGGCGGTCGACCGCAACATCCTCCGGATCGCCGTGTTCGAGTTCCTCTACGAGACCGAAACCCCCACCACGGTGGTGATCAACGAGGCCCTGGAGATCGCCCGCAAGTTCAGCACCGAGGAATCCACCCAGTTCATCAACGGGATCCTCGACGCCATCAACAAGCATTACCTGCCCACCCTCAAGCGGTAGCAGACCCGAGGTGACATGACCATGAGCAGCGGACCCGAGATGAGCCTTGTCCAGTACCGGCAGAAGAAGCTGCAAGACATCGCCGAGCGCGGCATCACCCCATATCCCTACAAGTTCGAGATGACGCACACCGTCAGCCAGGCGGTGCGGGAGTTCTCCGCCCTCGACCACGACGCCCTCGAGCGCGAGGAGCGCCGGGTCCGGACGGCCGGCCGGATCATGGCGATCCGCGGCTTCGGCAAGGCCTCCTTCTGCCACATCTCCGACGGCCTGCAGAAGCTGCAGTTCTACATCAAGGCCAACGTCGTCGACGCCGACACCTTCGCCCTCTTCAACCTGCTGGACGCCGGCGACATCGTCGGCGTGGAGGGCCGCCTCTTTCGCACCAAGACCGGCGAGCTGACGATCCTGGTGGAGAAGCTGGAGTACCTGGCCAAGTGCCTGTTGCCGCTGCCGGAGAAGTGGCACGGCCTGACCGACGTCGAGATCCGCTACCGCCAGCGCTACCTCGACCTGATCGTCAACCCCGACGTCCGCCAGATCTTCGAGAAGCGCGCCCGGATCGTCCAGCACATCCGCCGCTTCCTCGAGGCCCGCGGCTACCTCGAGGTGGAGACGCCGATGATGCACCCCATCGCCGGCGGCGCCACCGCGCGGCCCTTCGTCACCCATCACAACACCCTGGACATCGACCTCTACCTCCGCGTGGCCCCCGAGCTCTACCTCAAGCGCCTGACCGCCGGCGGCATGGAACGGGTCTACGAGATCAACCGCAACTTCCGCAACGAGGGGATCTCCACCCAGCACAACCCCGAGTTCACCATGCTGGAGTTCTACCAGGCCTACAGCGACTACCGCGACCTGATCCGGCTCACCCGGGAGATGTTCACCGAGATCGTGGACGCCGTGGTGGGCTCCCGCCGCGTGCCCTTCAAGGACATGGTCATCGACTTCGACGCGTGGCAGGAGCTGTCCTTCCGCGAGGCCATCGTCCGCTTCTGGAACCGCGGCGGCGTCCCGCCGGCGCTGGAGGAGCTGGACAGCCGCGACGCGGTGGCCGCCTTGCTGGATCGGATCGGCGTGGAGCACAACCCCGCCGAGTCACGCGGCAAGCTGCTCGGCCTCCTGTTCGAGGAGGTCGTCGAGGACCAGCTGATCCAGCCCACCTTCATCTACGACTACCCCATCGAGCTGTCGCCGCTGTCCAAGAAGAAGCGCGGCGAGCCCGAGTACGTGGAGCGGTTCGAGCTGTACATCGCCGGCATGGAAATCGCCAACGCCTACAGCGAGCTCAACGACCCCGCCGACCAGCGGGAGCGCTTCCTGCAGCAGGTCCGCGAGCGGGAGAAGGGCGACGAGGAAGCCCAGATGATGGACGAGGACTACATCCGGGCCCTCAGCTACGGCATGCCTCCCACCGCCGGCGAGGGCGTGGGGATCGACCGCCTGACCATGATCCTGACCAACTCCCCGTCGATCCGCGACGTGATCCTCTTCCCGCTGATGAAGCCCGAGAAGGCCGGCGCGGAAGAATCGCCGGAAACGGCGCCCGGGGAAGCCTGAAATTTGCTTTTCACCGCCGAGGCGCAGAGACGCGGAGTCCTGACCCTCTGGCTTGCCAAGATAGATTTTTCTCTGCGCCTCAGCAACTCTGCGGTGAATGTTGGCAGGCTGACACTGTCCGAATCGATCCGCCATGCGCTTTGAAACCTTCATCGCCCGACGCTACCTCCGCGCCCGCCGCAAGCAGGTGGTGATCTCCTTCATCACCTTCATTTCCGTGCTCGGCGTGACCATGGGCGTGGCCGCCCTGATCATCATCCTGTCGCTCTACGCTGGCATGAGCCAGGACTTGCAGAAGAAAATCCTCGGCGCTACCGCTCACCTGACCCTCACGCCGAAGGACGCCCCGTCGTTCACCGGCTACGAGGCCATGATGGACCAGGCGGCCCGGGTGGACGGCGTGGTGCACGTGTCACCGGCGGTGTACGTCCAGGCGCTGGTCAGCGCGGGCGGCGGTGCCTCCGGCGCCGTGCTGAAGGGCGTGGACCCCGACCGCGAGCGCGGCGTCATCGAGCAGTTCAACATCCTGAAGAAGGGCAGCTTCGCCGGCCTGGAGTCCGGCCGGACCGTGGTGCTGGGGCGGGAGATGGCCCGCCGGCTGGGCGTCACCGTGGGGAACACCGT
>CAYPNP010000016.1:0-96132 GCA_964412195.1 uncultured Acidobacteriota bacterium
GATCCGCACGAGGCCGCCAGCGCCAGGGCGAGCGCGGCCGCCGCCAGCCGGTGGGCCCGCTTCCGAATCAGTCTCGCCGATCCACTCGCCATGCGCCGTCCCGTGTCCCGCGGGGCTGGGGGTGAACTGGCCGCCGGATGTTCCGGGTGCCGCCCCGATTGTACCGCAGATCGGGCATTCCGGCATCATTCTTGAACGGGGGGCCCCGTTCCGGCGAAAAAACCAGGATGGACGGCCGGGAACTTCCGGGCGGGAGAGGCGTACTAGTCCTCAGGCCGCATCGCCATTGAACCGGCACTCATCCATTCGATCCGACAGACTGGCGCGTTCGTCCGACCGGCGGCCCGCTACCATCAGGAGGTCCGCGATGAAAGTCCGACAGATCGCCTGCCTGACCGTCGCCTATCTGGCCATCCTCCTGGGCATCCGGGTGATGACCACCGACGGCGGCGCCCCCGCCCGGGCGGCCACCGTCCTGCCGGACACGGCCGCTGGCAAGCGCGTCGCGGCATACCTGGAGGCGTTCAACGGCGGGGAGGCCCAGATGAAGGAGTTCTTCCAGGCCAATGTGTCGCCAGAATCGCTGGCCCGGCGGCCGGTGGAGGAGCGCCTCCAGTTCTACCGCCAGATGCAGTCCGAGACGGGCGGACTGGCCCTCCGCCAATTGGTCCGCGCGTCGGAGGCCGGCGTCACCATCCTGGTCCAGGCCAAAACCGGCGGCTGGTTCGAGCTGACGTTCCAGTTCGAGCCGGAGCCGCCCCATCGCCTGGAGGGGCTCGGCATCGACGAGGCCGAGCCGCCGGATCCCAACGCCGGCCCAGCGCCCCAGACCGTCGCCGGACTGACCGGGGCGATCGACAAGCTGCTGGACGCGCGGGTCCAGTCCGACGAGTTCTCCGGCGTGGTGCTGGTGGCGCGGGACGGCCGGCCGGTCTACCAGCGCGCCGTGGGGCTGGCCAGCCGGGAGTTCCAGGTCCCCAACAACCTCGACACGAAATTCAATCTCGGCTCCATCAACAAGATCTTCACCCAGGTCGCCGTGGCCCAGCTGGCCGCCGCCGGCAAGCTCTCGCTGGACGACCCGCTGGGCAAGTTCCTCCCCGGTTACCCGAATGCGGAGGCCCGGGAGAAAGTCACCGTCCGCCACCTGGTGAACATGGCTTCGGGCATCGGCGACTTTTTCGGCGAAAAATACGAGGCCACGCCCAAGGACCGCCTCCGGACCATCGCCGACTACCTGCCGCTCTTCGCCGCCGAGCCGCTCCTGTTCCCGCCCGGCTCCCAGCGGCGGTACTCCAACGGCGGCTACGTCGTGCTGGGGGCGGTCATCGAAAAGGTCAGCGGGCAATCCTATTACGACTACGTACGGGAGCACGTCTTCCGGCCGGCCGGCATGGACGACACGGACTCCTTCGAGGCCGACGTGCCGACGCCCAACCTCGCCTGCGGCTACACGCGCCTCTGGGACGGGCAGGACCGGGACAGCGGGCCGCGGCGCAGCAACATCTACACCCGCCCGGCGCGCGGCAGCTCGGCCGGCGGCGGCTACTCCAACGCGGATGACTTGCTGCGGTTCTCCCGGGCCCTGTCGGAAAACAAGCTCCTGCCGGAGGCCTGGACCCGCTGGATGCTGACCGGTCGCGACCCGCAGGCACCCGCCTCCGCGGCGGCGGCCCCGCGGGGCGGCCTCGGCTTCGCCGGCGGGGCGCCGGGCATCAACGCCATGGTCGAGCTGGACCTGGACGCCGGCTGGACCGCCATCGTGCTGTCCAACTACGATCCGCCGTCGGCCCAGCGCGTGGCCCGGCGGATCCGCGACTGGCTGGCCGGCCTGCCCCGTTGAGGCCCGCCGCTCCGAAAGCCTCTTGTCCCGATCCGCCTCCGGCCGGTATAATGTGGTTTTCGCGAGCCTATTCCGCCATCGCTGCTTAGAAATCGCAAGCGGCACCGCCGGCCGATCCCATCCGACCTGCAGGAGGCACCGTGTTCCAAGGACACCCCAAAGGCCTGATCGTGGCATTCTTCTCCAACATGGGGGAACGTTTCGGTTTCTACACCATGATGGCGATCCTCGTCATGTTTCTGCAGGCCAAGTACGGCCTGGCCCCGGACGAGGCGGGCTGGATCTACAGCGGCTTCTACTTCCTCATCTATGCCCTGGCCCTGCTGGGCGGCTTCATCGCCGACCGCACCCAGAACTACAAGGGCACGATCCTGACCGGCATCGTGGTCATGTTCGCGGGCTACGTGCTGATGGCCATCCCCGGCATGGGCCTGCCGTTCGCGGTCCTGGGGCTTTTCACCATCGCGCTGGGCAACGGCCTGTTCAAGGGCAACCTCCAGGCGCTGGTGGGCCAGATGTACGACGCCCCCGCCTACAGCAAGCTGCGCGATTCGGCGTACAGCCTCTTCTACATGGGCATCAACATCGGCGCCGTGTTCGCGCCCAACGCCGCGCGGTACATCCGCACGTGGTACCTCGGGACGAAGGGGTTCGGCTACGATGCCGACCTGCCGTCGCTGTGCCACCAGCTGCTGGCCGGCAAGCTGGCCGAAACCGGAGCCCTGCAACAACTGGCCGACCAGGTCTCGGGCAAGCCGGTGGCGGACCTGGCCGCCTTCGCCCGGAGCTACCTGGACGTGTTCGCCACCGGCTACAACTACGCCTTTGCCATCGCCGCCGGGGCCATGCTGGTGTCGCTGGCCACCTACGTCCTGTTCAAGCGGCACCTGCCCGACCGGCGCCAGCAGGTGGCCGCCGGGACGGCCAAGCTGGAGATACCCTGGGCCGAGGAGAAGAAGCGGCTGGTCGCCCTCGGCCTGGTCTTCCTCGTGGTCATCTTCTTCTGGATGTCCTTCCACCAGAACGGCCTCACCCTGACCTACTTCGCCCGCGATTACACGGTCAAGGCGGTCGGCGCGCCGACCTATTTCATCTTCGACATCCGCGGCCTGCTCCTGCTGGCCGGCGGGATCATCGGCCTGGTGTTCCTGCTGGGCAGGTCTTCGCCGGCGGGGCGGCGGGCCCTGGGCGCGGCCATGGCCGCCGGCGCGGCCGCGCTGGGCTGGCTGCTGTACCGCACCTACGCGCCGAGCAACCTGGTGGAGCCGGAGATCTTCCAACAGTTCAACCCCTACTTCGTGGTCTTCCTCACGCCGGTGGTGGTGGGCTTCTTCGCCTGGCTCCGGGCGCGGGGCAAGGAGCCGTCCACGCCGCGCAAGATCGGCGTCGGCATGGTGCTGGCGTCCATCGGCTTCATCATCATGGTGGCCAGCTCGGTGAGCCTGCTGTCGCCGGCGGAGCTGGCCGGCGCGCCGTCGCCCGACCGCGTGTCGCCGTACTGGTTGATCTCCACCTACCTGGTCCTGACGATCGCCGAACTGTTCCTGAGCCCCATGGGGCTGTCGTTCGTGTCGAAGGTGGCGCCGCCACGCTTCCAGGGCCTGATGCAGGGCGGGTGGCTCGGGGCCACGGCGCTGGGCAACCAGCTCCTGTTCGTGGGCTCGTCCATGTGGGTGGTGTTCTCGCTCTGGCAGGTCTGGGCGGTGTTCGTGGTCTGCTGCCTGATCTCGGCCGCGTTCATCTTCACCATCCTGAAGCGGCTGGAGGCGGCCACGTCGTAGCTCGTCAGGAATCGCTTGCAATCGATCCCGCCGGCCTCGGACGGGATTTTTTTTCGAGGTTCGGGTTTGTTCTCTGCTTGCTTACACGGAACTAGCGTGCCGTTCTCATCGGGGTCGGTATCAGCGTCGGTATCGGCATCGATTCACCGGTCGACCTCGATCCCGAATCATGGGGGTAACATCCCGGCCCAAAGGGATGGACTGGTTGAGCCGGGGCGCAGCCGCCGCCCGCGAAGGATTATCTGCTCTCCGGATCGAAATGATTGCTTAGGTCCACTTCCGTCCAGTCGTGGCGCTCCGGGACTCTGAACCATATTTTCAGGTCCGCCGGCACGACGACCATCTGGTAGCTGGTGTATGTGGGGAAGAACGGCCCGCCCTCCGAAGTCGGCGTGCTCATGATCTGCATCATCCGCTGGGGCGTGATGGCACCTTTGAACCTGGAGTTCATCGCCAACAGGTTAGACAGCCGCAGGATGCTCTGGCCGGTGTCGGCGGGACTTCCCGGCGGGGGCAATTCCAATCCCCACGACGGATCGATGAAGTCGTTGGTGGCCACCAGGGATTCGTGGTCAGACGGCGCACGCCTCCTGTACTTGCCCGGAATCCACTCGTAGGAAAATGCTTCCTTCTTGTCGGCCACATTGATGATGCAGCCGATGGTGGTGCGGGCCGACGCGAAGCGCTGATCCAATTCCGCGGTGTTGGCAGCGCGTTGGACCAGTTGGAAAAGCTCCAGGTAGGTGTCAATTTTTTTCGCGCCGTCCGCGGTGTTCGAAGGTCCATGCCGGGCCTGCCAGCGCGCATAAGGGACATCGCCGTTATTCAATTCGAGGAACAGACCCGCCCGGTTGAAACCGGAGGTCAGATACACCGACCCCACGTATCCCACCGTGGCGACAGGCAGGCTCCCATCATCGGGGTTATGAACCACAATTTCCGTGTACGCGTTGAGTACCTTGCTTAAGTCCATATTCCGCCCGGCGATCACCTTGGCGTCGGACGTGTAGCCCCCCCACACGGCGTTGAACGAACAGCCCCCCGGCGCCGGCGAGTCTGACGTGAGAACATGAAACAGTTGGATATAACTGCACACAAGATACGCGCGGTCCCCAAGACCCGACGTTTCCGCGATGCCCCGCATCATCTCGTCATACTGGGGATACGCCGCGTAGACCGCCTGCAGTTCCTTTTCGCGCATCGCCAAATCTTTTGCGGCAGATACAAGCTTGGGATTATTCATCATCAGCTTGTGGATATCGTTCAGGGCCTCCTTGCGCATCACGCCATACTGCCGGCCCATTTCCCGATAGTTCCCATGCAATTCGACCACATGCAGCGAACCGTATCGATACAGCTTCCCCTCGCCGCAGGTGCCGATCAATTGCCCGGAGCCGCCGCGACTGTTGCCTGCCGGATCAGCCGCGTCCACAGTTTTCACGAAACCAACGGCCAACAACATGCCCAAACAGAGAAGTGGCACTTTCATCCATCTCATATTGACACCCTCATCCTGATGATGGCTTCAAGGTGAAATGATCTGGTGTGATCCCAAGTTGATCCAGCGGTCCCGTGGATAATCCAACAAACGCTCGGTGCTCATCACGTCCAACGTTCACTGACTGGGCGGTCGGGTTGCTTCGAGCCGAGTGTATCGCAGAACGGACGAGTATTGAAGCGGAATCTCGGGAACCGATGGGCCCGGGCAGAGGGATTTCACCCGGAATCGGCCAGGCAGTCTGACCCGCGGGTGATTCACCGGGCGAATGCGGAAAGACCGTCAGAGCCCGGTTCCACTGGATTGCCCGCCCGAAGGATCACTCGGGGATCTTCCGGCCCCCAATGTCCCGCCGGCCCGGCCGCCGGCGGTGCCTTCGAAACAGGAATGAATCCGCGCTGGTACACCGCGGCTCCCGGCCGTGGGACGGTTAGCCGGAGTGACGAAAACAGAGGATTGGTGTGGTGTGGCATCATCTTCCCGTGTCGAGGCCGTCATGGGCTCCGCGTGTCGATACGGGCTGCGTTCGCCGTTTCGCCCCACCGCCGCTTCGACGATTCGTTCTCCCCGTCCGCGCGTCTCCGCGTCGACGGATCACTCGGCGGGACTGGGCACCACCAGGTGGAACTTCTCCTGGCGCGGCAGCACCCAGCGGATGCCGTCGGCGCCCAGGGCGGCGTCCTCCTCCAGCATCATGCGGACTTCCTGGCCGTCCCACTCCGGCACCTTCGTGGCGGCGTACAGCTCGATGGACCACCACGTGTCGGGCAGGACCACCCGGTCGCCCGCCCCCGGCACCGGCTCCTGCCGGTCCCACCGGCCGATCAGCGGGCCCGCGCCGTGGCCGTGGTCCCCCACGGGGTGGCAGTAGACGGCGCCGGTGAGCTCCGCCTCCTTCATCGCCGCCAGCGCGTCGGCCAGCACCTCGTTGCCAGTCCGGCCCGGGCGCGTCCGCGCCAGGACGATGTCCTGCAGCCGGTTGCCGTCGGCCAGGGCCTGCCGCAGGCCCGCCGGGGCATCCGCCTCGCCCGGCCGCAGCACGTAGCCCATGTGCTGCGTGTCGGTGGCCAGCCCGATCGCCGTCAGGCCCAGGTCCACGTGGATGACGTCCCCCGGCTCGATGACCATCTCGGTGTCGTCGGGCGGCTTGAACTCGCCGCCCTGACCCCGGCGCTGCACGTCCACGGTGGGGTGGAACCAGACGCCGACGCCCCGCCGCTGCGCCTCCTGCCGGAGCCACCAGACCACGTCGGTCGTGGTCGTCCGGCCCGGCTGGATCACCTCGGCCGAGAACGCCCGCCCGATGAGGTCGTGGGCGAGCGTCATCAGCTGGCGGTAGGCGGGCAGCATTTCGGGGACGCGGATCGAGAGGTACTCCAGCGGGAGGTTTTCGGCCCGGACCAGGCGGGCCGTCCACTTCGGCCCCAGGGCGTCTTCCAGCGCCTCGCGGTCACCGGCCGAAAGGCCGTCCGCCAGCGGCGCCCCGCGGGAGATGTCCACGGCGATGGTCGCCGGCTGGCGCTCCTCCAGCAGCTTCCGCAGGAGCTCCGCCTGGAGGCGCTCTCGTGGGACCGCCTTGGCCAGCTCGGCGTCTTTGTACGGAGTGTACAGCCCGCCACTGTCGCTGCCGCCCAGCACCAGCCGCTCCACGCCCGCCGCTCCCCGGTCGAAGAACACCAGGATGGACCGGCGGTGGGCCGACAGCTCGGTGGGGGCCACCAGCGAGAAGAACACCGGGTCCTCGTTGTACTCGCCGGAGACGACCAGCCACATCGCCACCCCCTGCCGCCGCATCACCGCCGGCAGCACCTTCTCGAGCCGCAACCGCAGCCACTCCTGGCGTAGCGCGGCCTGCTCCCGCAGCGTGGGGAGGGAAGGCGCCGCTTCCGCCGCCACAGGTTTCGTCGGCACCGCCCAATCCTCCGGAGCACCCCAGATCCCCGCCGCCCCCGCCAGAGCGCAGCCCGCACCCATCCAGAACCGTCGGAAACGCATCATCGGAATCGCCTCCATCGGATATGAAGACATCGCCGGCACCGCCTCGCCGTTTCGCCCCACCGCCGTTTCACCGTTTCGGTGGATCGCGATCCGGCGCCGGCTCACTCGCGGACCAGCGCCTTGTACGCCGGGTCGCCCTTCAGCGCGGCCAGGTCGGAGTCCCCGGCCGCCTGCTTCTTGAGCTTGGGATTGATGGCCAAAGCGCCCTTCAAGGCCTCGAGGGACTCGGCCCGCTTCCCCGCCGCCAGCCGGATCACCGCCAGGTCGTAGAGCACCTCGGGATTCTCGGGCGCCAGCCGCGCGGCGTGCTCCATGAAAGGGATCGCCTCGGCCGGCTTCTTCCGGGTGAACAGGGTCCAGGCCTCGTTCCAGGCGTAGTTCATCTGGGCGTAGTTCAGCAGCCGGCCCAGCTCCTTGAAGGGGTCGGGATGGTCGTCCACCCGGATGTCGATGGCCCGGTCGGTGTAGCCGCCGTAGCCAGCGCCTTCCTTGACCACCAGGATGGCCGCCGACTGCCGGCCGCGGGAGTCCCCGCCCTGGGCATCGCCGGCGCACAGGGCGGCGTAGATCCGGTCGGCCAGGGTGCCCTGGGTTTCGAGGAAGGTTTTCTCCAGGGCGGCCACCACCGTCTCGCCGGTCAGGATGTTGCCCTGCACGGCGTAGTTCGGCCCGTGCCGCCCGCCGGCCCAGGGGACGCAGCCGCTGCCGGTGTAGGTGGCCGAAGCGCCGTCGGCGGCCACGATGCCGATCTGCCGCCGGTTCGGGTTGTCGTCGCCCCGCAGCAGCACTTTCAGGGTCTCCTCGGGCGTGAGCCCCGCCGCCAGCAGGTCCAGCCCGCGCGGCCCGAAGGTGGTGTTCATGAAGGACTGGGTGGCCACCGCGCCGACGCCGGCCTTCGCCCACGGCACGACCGCGCCCACGGCGAAGAAGCGCGAGGCCACGCCCACACCCATCTCGCCGGTGGCCGGGTCGCGCGCTACGATGGAGAACGTGCTGACCACCGTCTGGGAGCCGTCGACCGGTGACGGGTGGCCGGTGACCGATGCCCCCTGGAGGGGAACGAGCAGGGCGGCCAGATGGAGAGCGGCGGCAGCGATGATGATCCACAAAGTTCGGCCGGAAGCGGCCGGATTTCGGGCGGCTCGAGGATTCATGGGCACCTCCCGCGGGTTGGGGCGTGCAACCGGCCGTTGAGCGGCGGCGCCGGGGGCAGTGTACCACAATCCGCTTCGGCGAAGAGCGGTTCGTCGGCATCCCAATAGCTGCAGAGCAGTTTCCTTGGCCCAGTTTTCCGGGATGGAGCGATAATTGTCTCCACGTTTTCCCGCCCCGGCGCGTAATAGCAGGATGAAGGAGCGATGGCGCGTGGAGCGAAAGACGTGGTGGAACTGCTGCACGACTGGATGGACCCGATGAGCGAGGCGGCGGACCGTTTCGATCCGGCGGCGGCCGAGCAGGCGGACCTGCTGCTCCGGGCCCGTGCCGGCGACCGGGACGCCTTCGAGGCCTTGATGGTCCGGCACGAGCGGCTGGTCTTCCACACCGCCTGGCGGCTCCTGGGGGACCGCGAGGAGGCCCGCAACGCCGCCCAGGAGGTCTTCCTGCGGCTGCACCGCTTCCTCCACCGCGTCGACGAGCGCCGGCCCCTCGAACCGTGGCTCTACCGGCTGACCGTCAACGCCTGCCGCGACCTGCAGCGCCGGCGCCCCCGGCTGCCGCTGCTGCCGCTGGAGGCCGTGGATCCGGCGGACTTGCGCGCCGCCGGACCGGGCCAGGAGGCGGCCCTGGCGGCCGGCGACGCCCGCCGGCTGGTAGCCGAGGCCTTGCGGCGCCTCCCGCCCAAGGAGCGGGCCGCCGTGGTGCTGCGGGACATCGAGGGCCTCAGCGCGGAGGAGGCCGCCCGGATCCTCGGCTCCACGGCGGCGACGGTGCGGTCCCAGGCGTGCTCCGCCCGGCTGAAGATCCGCCGCTTCGCCGAGCGGCTCTGGAGGCGGTCATGAGCTGCGAGCGGCTCGCCCGCGCCGCCGCCGCGTACGCCGGCGGCGAACTCACTCCCGGCGACGCCGCCCGCTTCGAGCGTCACCTGGCGGAGTGCCCCTCGTGCGGCCGGCTGGTGGCAGACCTCCGGTCGGCCCGGGCGGCGCTGGCAGACCTGCGCCTCGAACCGGTCCCGGAAGGGGTCTACGGCTCGATCCGCGCCGCCGTCCGGGAGCGCCTCGACGCCTCGCCCCGCCCCGGCTGGCGCTGGAGATGGGCTCCGTTCCACCCGGCGTGGGCGGCGGCGCTCCTGCTGGCGCTGCTGTCCGCCGGCGCGCTGTGGCTGCTGATCCGGCAGCCGGCGCCGCATCCGCCCGCCGGCCGAGCCGCGACGGCTCAAGTCACGCCGGTGCCCCCGCCCGGCACGGCCCCCCGGCGGCCCGAAGCCCACGGGGGCGCCAGCCGCAGTCCGTCGGTCCCCGAGCCGGCGACACCGTCCCGCACCGAACGGCTCGCGGCCCGAAAGCCGGCTCCCAAGGCAGGACCGCCGGTCGAGCAGCTGACGGCATCGTCTCCGGCGCAGCCGAGGCACATTCTGCCCGAAGCCATCGCCCCCCCGACCATCCAACCGGCCAGGATCCGTCCCCCGGCCGCGGCCGACCCGCTGGAAATCCGGCTGGTGGCCGACAACCCCGCGGTGACCATCCTCTGGCTGGCCGATACCCAAGGAGGAAATCCATGACCCGACGATCCCTGTTCGTTTTGCTGATGTCTGGGTGCCTGATCCTGGCCCTGGGCGCCGCCGCGACGGCCGCTTCGGCGATCGGCGCCGAAGATCCGCCGAAAAAACCCAAGCCCGCGGCCAAACCCGCGCTGCCGCCGGCACCGCCAGCCCCACCGGCCGCCCCGACGCCTGCCGCGGCCCCCGCGCCGCCCCAGCCTGGCCCGCCGCCCGAAGCACCGGCTCCCGTGCCCTCTCCCGCCGCAGCGCCCGCCCCAGCCGCCCTTCCGCCCCCCCCTGCTCCGCCCATTCCGGCAGGCACCCCGGCGCCGGCCCCGCAGGCCCCCGAGCAACCGCTCCCGCCCCCGCCGCCGGTGGAGGAGGAGCCCGACTGGGTCACCGACGTCATCGCGGTGCAGAACGTGGACGTGCGCAGCCTGGCCCAGGCCCTGGCCATCTTCAACGCCCGCATCCTGCCCAATCCCGACCTCCGGATCCTGGCCGTCAAGGCCTCGCCCGAGACCCTCCAGGCCATCCGGGAGACGGTGCAGCGCCTCGACCAGGCGGCCCCCGCCTTCCGCAACGTGGAGATCACCGCCTACCTGCTGCAGGCCTCCCCCGCCCCGGGCGGCGGCGGCGAACTGCCGGCGGCGATCCAGAAGCTGGTCGGCTCCCTCCAGGCCTCGCTGGGCTACCCGAGCGTCCGCCTGCTGGAATCGCTGGTGCTGCGCTGCCGGGACGACCGGGAATGGTGCAGCGTGAGCGGCGTACTGCCCTCCGATTCCTCCAACGGGCCGGAGACCCAGTACAACCTCCGCTGCCGCCTGCTCACCCGCGGCGCGGGTGCGGGCCAGGCCCGCTCCATCCAGCTGGAAAACCTCGACCTGGGCGTGCGGTTCCCCGTCCCGGCTGGACCGGTGCCGGAGAAAGGACCGCGCCCGAACTACAGCTTCCGCGATGCCGGCTTTGAGACCTCGCTGGATTTGAAAGACGGCCAGACGGCCGTGGTTGGAAAGGCGACGGTGAGCGGATCCCGGGATGCCCTGATCCTGGTGGTCTCCGCCCGGATCACCGACTGATTCCCCGCCTCCCGCTCACCGCAGCGGACAGCACAAGAGGACGCGGATTGCGGAGTTCACCCGCAATCCGCGTTTTCCTGTTTCAGGGCTCCGGATTGCCGTTCGGGTCGCAGCAGGCAAAGCGGATGAGCTGCGTCGTCGAGTTGGTCTCCCCGCCCAGGATGCAGTGGAACAGCAGCGCCCAGCCCCAGCTGCCGCTGTTCTTGCCGTGATAGTACCCCATGCCTTGCGTGGCCGCCGCGCCCGCCAGGATCGAGGTCCGGACCCGGACGGAGGGGGCCGCCTCGCTGGCGACGTACGGCAGGAAGAGGGCGTACGCGGCATGATTCTCCAAACTTTGCGTAGCCTTGATCTCGCAGTCGACGATCTCCATGTTGGAGCTTCGGCAGACGATGCCATACAGGTCGTAGGCGACGTCGCCGTCCACGGACACCACGACGTGATCCAGCCGCACGTTGATACTGGCCTGCGCGGTCACTCCCCAACGCGGGGCTTCAACCTGCAGGTTGGCAATGGACACGTCAATCACCTCGTAAGCGTACACGCCCTCGTAGCCGGCCCCGTCCTGGATCAGCCGCGTGTTCGATGGCCCGTAGCCGCACAGGGTCGTGTAGCTCGGCAGCTTGAACTGGCCGCTGTAGTGGTACACCCCGGGCGTCACCAGGACCAGGAACCGCTTGGTGGCCGACGGAGACTGGGCGGCCACCCAGTTGACGGCGTCCAGCGGGCTGGTGAAATCGCCGCCCTGGGGGGCGACCACGACCACGTTGGCCAGGTCGTAGTTGCCGATGTCGAGGTTGCCCGCCACCACATTGCCGAGCACCGCCAGGTCGGCGGCGTTCACCAATCCGTCGGCGTTCACGTCCGCCCGGTTCCCGGCCCACACGCCGGTGGCCAGGCAGAGGCAGAGCAGGGGAAGCAGCTTTTTCATGGAATCCTCCAATTGCCGCGATACGCCCAATATACGCCCAGAATCTGAGAGGGAAACTGGGAAAGATCCACGATCTCTGGCCAAAAATCCAAGATCAGCAGAAAGCCGAACGCTGCCAGGCGCTGTCAGAGCCAAGTTCGATGCTGATCCCGCAACCTGGCACCCCCTGGTCGGCCGCCCTTTCCGCTTCCGTCCCGCCCGCCGTCCCCATCCCCGTCTTGCATCTTCCGGAGAAGCGGGATAGACTGCCCCTCAGCGCAGCACCGGTTTGAATTCCACTTTTCCGCCACGAGGGGCCCGATCGGCATGGCGTCGCGTTCTGACATCGATCCCTCCCACCGGCATTCCTGGGTCGTGTTCGGGCTGATCGCCCTGCTGGCGGTGGTTTCGTATCTGCCGACGCTGCGGCAGCCGTTCATCGCCGACGATTACCACAACATCCTCCTGTCGCGGCAGCTGGCCTCCGGATCCGGATGGGCGGCTCACCTGCACGATCCCACCCAGATCTTCCGCACAGCCCACCTCCTGTTCACGCACCTGCTGGACCGCGCCTTCGGCCCGACGCCCCTGCCATACTACGGGCTGTCGATCCTCCTCCACGTACTAAACGTGTGGCTCGTCTATTTCATTCTCGGCGCGTGGCGGGAATCGGACAAGCGAACCGCGGCCATCGCCGCCGCCTTCTTCGCGGTCTACGAGGGGCACCAGGAAGCCGTGATGTGGTACTCCGCCAGCATCCAGTCCCTGGTGTGCCTGTTTATTCTCTCCGCGTTCGCCGGCTGGATCCGCTGGCTCCAGGACCGGCCGTCGCCGGGAGCCTATGCGCTGGTCCTGACGGGGACGGCGGCAGCGCTGTTCACGAAAGAATCCGCGTGGATCTTGCTCCCCCTGTTGATCATCCCCACTCTCGCGAACCGCCCCGCCTGGCGTCGGTCGCTGCCCGGCCTGCTGCCCGTCGGGTTGATGGTTTCGGCCGTCGTGACCTGGCTGTGGCTGGGCCGGCTCGACAACAACCGTTTCCTGGACGGCAGCTTTTCTCTTCACGCCCCGTGGCTGTCAACGCTGTGCTGGAGCCTGGCGCGGATGCTCTGGATCTGGGGACTGGCCGCCGTCGCCATCCTGGCCGTCTGCCGCCCCCCCGGGTGGATCCGCCGGCTGGCGCTCGCCGCCGCCTGGGCCGCGGTGTGGCTGATGCCCTCTTGCTTCCTGACTTACATGGGCCACGTCCCCAGCCGCCATGTGTACGGCGCCAGCATCGGGCTGGCCTGGATTGTGGGATCGGCCTTTGTCTGCCTGGCGGATCGGCTGGGGGAGCGGCGGCGGGGTTGGGCCTGGGTTTTGGCGGTGGTCATCCTGTTCCACAATGTGGGCTATCTGTGGACGAAGAAGCGCACCCAGTTCCTGGAGCGTGCCGCCAGCACCGAGGCGCTGGTGAAGCTGGCCCGGCAGGCGAGAGGGCCGGTGCGTGTCGAGCGTTTCCCCTACTTGCCCGTCGTGGCCTCGTCCGCCGTCGAGGTGGAGCTGGGACCGGCGGCGCCGCCGGTCATCTTCGAGCTTTCCGGGGAACCCTCCCGCGGCCCGCTCGATTTTCGTTACACAGCTCTGCCACGGGAGGGGAATTCAGCCAAATGACGGGGTCGTCCCCGCCCCAAGGACGGGGTGATCAAGTACTCCTTCCGAAAGCCCGGTCACTTGATCTGCCGGGCCATCCAGACGTAGCCATATTCCTGCCAGACCTTCTTCCCTTCGCGGTGGGAGCCCTTCTGCTGGAACTCCGCCACCCAGGCGCCCCCCGGCCCGCGCCGCAGCGTCCCCGCGTCCTTCAGGAAGGGCGACCAGCAGGGGAACGGCTTCTCCTCCTTGACCTTGTTGACCTCCCAGGCGGCGATGAGCTGGTTGTCGGCCGAGCCGTCGGGCAGGGTGTAGTCCCCCTGCTGGACCAGGGTCAGTTTCCAATTGTTCACCTGCTCGCCCGACCACCAGCCGGTGCTCATCTCGGCCTGGCCGGTGAATTTGAAGTGGCGCAGTTCCTTGCCGTGCTTGAGGTGCGGGGCGTCGTACTGCAGGGAGGTCACGCCCGGCACGTCGCGGGTGGCGTCCCCCATGCGGCCGGCCACGCCGGCGGCGGCGCCCTTGTCCGGCAGGCCCGGCGCGCCGGGCATCATCCCCATCAGCCCCCGGACTCCGGCCGCCAGGGTGTCCAGCCCCTCGGTGTTGCGCTCGAGGTCGAACTCGATGGTGCCCTCGCCGTCGACCTTGCCGGCCTCGTCCACGTGGAAGAAAAACTCGGCGGTGTGCTTGACCGTCAGGATCAGGAGCCCGTTGGGGTCCCGGAACCGGACTTCCTCGCCGGCCGCCCGGCCGGTCCAGTTGCCGACCAATTCCTGGATGGTCGGTGGCTTTTCGGCACCCCTCCCCTTGCCGCCGCCCGACGAGCCGCTGCCGCCGTGTCCCGAACTGCCGGAACCGCCGCTGCCGCTTCCGCCGGACCCGCTGCCGCCCGAACCGCTGCCGCCGGATCCGCTGCCCCCGGAGCCGCCGCTCCCCGAGCCGCTGCCTTTGCCTCCACTACCGCCCGAGCCACTGCCGGATCCCGACCCGCTCCCGCTGCCGGAACCGCTGCCGGACCCCGACCCGCTCCCGCTGCCGGAACCGCTGCCGGACCCCGACCCGCTCCCGCTGCCGGCGCCGGAACCCGAACCCGAGTCCCCGCCGCCCGGGCCGGCGTCCAGCTTCTTCCAGCGGGAGGAACCGGGCCCGTCGTCCAGCGCCTTGAAGGGCAGGACCAGGACACCGCCGCTCAGGCTGTAGGGGGCGTTGGCGGCCTCCCAGCCCACCTCCGGGAAGGACACGGTGATCCTCCCGCCGCTGAGGGTGAAATGGCCGGTGTCGGTGACCGTCTGACCCGGCTGGATCGCCACCATGGCCATGGTGCCCGCCGGCGAGCCGGACACGGTCAGGGTGATCGTGGCGCCGGACTTGACTACGCGGCCGCCGACGTCGCCCAGGAGGGTGTAGATGCCGTCGATCGACTGGGCCGGCAGGATGGCCGCTCCCGCCAGGAGAAGGATGGCTGCGAGCGGCCAGCGCGGGCACTTCGGACCGGATGGCGCCGACTCCGGACGGATGATGTCTTTCATGGTTCCCTCCTTCGCCCGCGGGGAATGATGCCGCGCGGCTCCTGCGAGTCGGCGAGCCCGGGCGATTGGATTTCAATCCAGGCTGGACAGGATGGACAGTTGAATTGTATCCCAGGGCGGAGCGCGCCGCAATGTTCATTCCGGCGGAGCGATCCGGCCGTTACAGCACGAACAGCGCGGCGGCGCCGGCCAGGGCGACCAGCGTGCCGAGGATCGCCCGGAAGGTGACGGGTTCCCGGAAGATCCAGCGGTCCGCCGGCAGCAGGATCACCGGCGAGAGCGACATCAGGGTGGCGGCCACGCCCATGGGCGCGTGGAGGATGGCATAGAGCGACAGGATCACGCCGATGACGGGACCGGTGACGGCGCCCACCGCGATCTGGCCCAGGGCGCGGCGGTCCCGCAGCCGGCGGAGGTGGGCCGCCGCCTCACCGCGCGCCAGGCTGACGAGGATTAGGGCCAGCGTGGCGGCGCCCAGCCGGATCACGTTGGCCGAGACGGGGCTGAAATTGCCGGCAAGCCCGAAGCGGGAGAAGAGCAATCCCACCGCCTGCCCCAGCGCGCCCGCCAGTCCGAAGGCCACCCCGCGCCACCACCGCGGCGATTTCCCGGGCATCGCCCCCGGCGACCGCTCGGCCACCACCCAGGCGATGCCGGCCAGCGTCGCCGCCCCGGCCAGGATCCGGGCGGGGCGCAGCGACTCGCCCAGGAAAAGCCAGGCCAGGGCGGTGCTGAAAACGGGCACCAGGATCGTCAGGAGCATCGACAAACGGGGGCCGATCAGGAGGAACGCCTCGAAGAGGGCGGCGTCCGCCACCGCATAGCCGATCAGGCCCGACACGCCCAGCCAAAGCAGGCGCTCCCCGCCGGCCCCGAGCGGCAGCGGCCCGCCGAACACTGCCCAGTGCAGGCCCAGGGACAGGACCAGCGCCAGGGCCAGCCGGGACACGTTCACCGTGGCGGAACCCACCCGCCGCCCGGCGAAGGTGAAGAGCACGGAATTGGAGGACCAGCAGACGGCGGTCAGTACCGCCGCCAGTTCGCCCGCGAAACCCATCGGCACCGCCCGGCCAGGTCGGATTGCCGGCGCGGCGGCGGCGCCGCGCGCCCGGCGGGGACATGGTAGCACGGTTCCCCCGCCGGCGTGCCCCCGACCCGGTGCCCAAGGTTCGAAATGCAACCCGTTCATGCTTTTGCTATAATATTTGCATCAGTCATCATTCGGACGGGAGGACAGGCATGGCGTATTTCACCCTCTTCCTGCCGGGACGGCCGGAGCCGGAGGGCCGCATCGAGCCCATCGTCTCCGACGATTTCTCCCTGGGGCGGGAACGCGACAACCAGCTCATCATCCTGGACTCCCGCGTGTCGCGCCATCACGCCCGCGTGGTGCGGGAAGCGGACGGCTTCTACCTGGTGGACAACAACAGCGCCAACGGCACCTGGATCCACAACCGCAAGGTCACCCGGCAGCTCCTGCAGGACGGCGACGCCATCCACCTGGGCGACAGCGAGCTGGTCTTCAGCCTGGCCCCCGCCCCCGCCGCCCCGCCTGCCCCGGACCGGCGCCTCCCGCTGGTCCCGGACCTGGCCGGCGTCTCCGCCCGGGTCACAGCGCCGGGCACCACGCCGCCGCCCCTGCCCGACCCGGCCGACACCATCCCCCATCCCCCGCCGCCGGAGCCGGCGCCGCGGAAGCTGTTCTGCGTCAACTGCGGGCAGAGCCTGGACCCCGGCGACCGCTTCTGCACGGCCTGCGGCTTCGCGGCCTTCCCGGAGTAGGATTCACCACAAAGGCACAAAGCCCACAAAGACAATCCAAATCCAATTTGTTGTTGGATATTGATTAATTGTTATTGGTTATATCCGAGGCAGATGTCCGCAGGTTCTATAAAGGGATTGAAGGATTGATATCACAAATGACAATTAGACAATAATCATTAACAAATCGGTTTCGGATTCCCTTAGTGGGCTTTGTGCCTTTGTGGTGAATGGGACGGCTCAGGCGGAGGGGGGCTGGTAGCGGGGGCGGTGGCCCTGCGGGGCTTCCCAGACCTCCACCCGGTTCCGCCCGAAGCGTTTGGCCTTGTAAAGGGCCGAATCCGCGGCGATGAGCAGCTCCTCCTCGCTGTGGAAGCCGTGCCCGGACTCCGTGGCCACCCCGAAGCTGGCCGTCAGGTGAATGGCCAGCTCCCCGCCGAAAGCCACTTCCTGGATCTTCTGCCGCTGCTTCTCCACAAACACCATGGCGCCGTGGGCGTCGGTGTTGATCAGCAGGAGGGCGAACTCCTCGCCGCCGTATCGGGCGGCCAGGTCGATGGACCGGCTCTCGCGGCGCAGCAGTGAGGCGAACTCCTGGAGCACCCGGTCGCCCACCAGGTGACCGTGGCGGTCGTTGACCTCCTTGAAGAAGTCGATGTCGGTCATGACCAGGGTGAGCGGCTGGCCGGTGCGGCGCGTCTTCTCGAATTCCAGCTTGAGCTGCCGGAGCAGGTACTGGTGGTTGAAGAGGCTGGTCATGCTGTCGGTGACGGCCATTTCCTCCAGGAGGATGTTCTTCCGCTCCAGCTCGGCGATGGTCAGGTCCAGCTCCCGGGTTCGGACCTGGACTTTGTCCTCGAGCTGGGACATGGTCCGGTGCAGGGACCGCACCCGATACCGGTAGGCCAGCAGCCCCGCCGCCAGGGCCAGCACGGCCACGCCGGCGAGGAACAAGGGGGTGGCCCAGAACGGCGGCCGCACCTCCAAACGCAGGATGAGGGGCTGCGACGACCAGACCCCGTCGTGGTTGCGCGCCAGCACCTTGAAGGAGTACGACCCCGACGGCAGGTGGGTGTACCGGACGCGGTTGTCCGGGGTGACGTCCGACCATGCCGAATCGAAACCTTCCAGGAGAAACTTGTACCGGACGTCCTCCTCGTCCTGGAAACTGAGCCCCGCCCAGCCGATTTCCAGCACCTTGAAGGGCTCCCGGAAAACATACCGGCCGTTTTCTGGAAGGATGGGCCGGCCGTCCAGGCGGACGGACGAGAGCCGGACCACCGGTTCCACCAGGTTGGGCTTGTCCTTGTCGGGCTGGTACAGGCAGGCCCCCCGGTTCGTGCCGATCCAGAGACGCCCCTGCGGATCCAGCCGCCAGGCGCCCCGCAGGATGATGTCGCCGAGGAATTCCGTCAGGCCCACATAGGATTCGATGATCCGCCCGTTGTAGCGGTTGACGCCGCGGTTGGTGAAGAACCAGATGTTCCCCTTGTCGTCCTCGAGGATGTCGTACACCGTCTCGCCGTAGAGGCCGTCGCGCTCCGAGAACTGCTGCACCTTCTGGCCGGAGAACCGGTTCACGCCCATGTCGGTCCCGACCCAGACGTTCTTGGCCGAATCCTCGAAGACGGAGTACACCGTGCTGCCCAGGAAGGACGGCCCGTTCTGGTAGTTGGAGAATTTCCCCCGCCAGAACACGCTCAGGCCGTTGTCGGTGGCGATCCAGATCCGGCCGAGGGAGTCCTCGGAGACGGACCGGAGCGAGTTGCTGACCAGGCCGCTCTTCTCCGTGATGTTGCGGAAGTAGTCGTACCGGAAGATCATCACGCCGGCGTGAGTGCTGAACCAGAGCTGGTTCTGGGAATCCAGGAAGAGGTCGCGGATCTGGTTGTCGAGGAGGCCGTCGTCCATGGTGTAGGTCTTCAGCCGGCCGTCCGGACCGATGGACACCAGGCCCTGCCGCGTGCCCCACCAGATCGTGCCCGAGGGGTCTTCCACCATCCCGAACACGAAGGTGTCCCGCAGGCCGTCCCTGGCCGTGTAAACACGCGCCACCCGCCCGTCGCGGATGACCGCCCAGCCCTCGTTCGACACCATCCAGATGCCGTGACGGGAGTCTTCGCGGAGGTAGGCCACCTGGTCGGAGGGCAGCCCGTTGGCGGTGGTCAGGGTGGTGAGGCGGCCGTTCTCGATACGGGCGACGCCCCTTTCGGTGGCCACCCAGGCCCGGTCCAGGGAATCCACGTACAGCTCCCGGATGATGTTGGACGGCAGGCCGCGGTCCTCGTCGTAGCAGGTGAAGCGCCCCCCCTCCAGCACCGCGACGCCGTCGGTCATGGAGGCGTACCAGACCCGCCCCCGGCTGTCGGGCCGGATGGACTTGATGGAGCCGGGGCAGAGCCCGTCCCGCCCGTCGAAGAGGACGAACTTCTCCCCCATGAACTTGATCACGCCCCCGTCCCGGGTGGCGATCCACAGGTTGTGCTCGCGGTCCAGCAGGAGATTGGTGATGAAGGTGCAGGACAGGCCGTTGGCGACGGCGAAGGTGTGGAACGTCCGGCCGTCGTACCTGACCAGGCCGCCGCCCCAAGTGCCGATCCAGTAGCAACCGTTTTCCTCGTCCCAGAGGATCTTGTTGGTGTTGCGGACCGGCAGGCCGTCCGCCTCGGTGAAGACCCGCACGGCGCCGTCCCGGATCTGGATCAGCCCGCCCGTGCCGCCCGCCCACAGGGTGCCTTCCATGTCCTCGCGGAACCCGAAGATCTCCCCGGGAGGCACCCCCTCGGCGGCGGCCAGGTTGCGGAAGGCGTCCCCTTCCCGGATGCTGATCCCCGCCGCCGTACCGATCCAAAGCCGCCCCCGGCGGTCGAAGAACAGGCTGCGGCAGAAGTCGTTGACCAGGCCCTGGCGGGTGGTCCAGGCCCGGAACCGCCCGCCCTCCAGACAGGCCAGGCCGTGGTCCGTGCCCACCCAGACCCGGTTCTGCCGATCGACTGCCAGGGCGCGGATGCTCAGGTCGGGCAGGCCCTCCTCACGGCCAAAGCTCTGGAAACGACCCTGTTGGTAGACGGCCAGGCCGACTCCCGTGCCCACCCACAGCCGCCCCTGGAGGTCCTCGACCAGCGAGATGACCGTGTTGAACGGAAGGCCGTCCCGGGTCGAGAACGTCGTGAACTGCACGCCGTCATAGCGCACCAGGCCGGAGGAGGTGCCCAGCCAGATGTAGCCGGCCTGGTCCTGCAGGATCGCCCAGACCCGCGAGTTGGGAAGCCCGTTGGAGCTGGAGTAGGTCTTGAAGAGCAGGACTTCCGGCCGGGCGGACGCCGCCAGGCAGACGCACAGGGCAACCAGGATCAGCCAACGCGAGCGACGCACAGACCCTCCGGTCGATTTTGATTGAATTATACTACATCTGCCGCCGGTTGCCGCCTCCGCCCAAACTTGTCTTGAAAATGCCGTACCTTTGGGGTATTAACTTCCTGAATCTCGGCGGCGGGAGGGTGGATGCGGCAGAAAATCAAGCTGAAGGAAAAGACGGCGCTGGCCAGCTGGTCGATCGAGGAGGCCCGGGAGTTTTACAACATCCGGCAGTGGGGCCAGGGTTTTTTCGACATCAACGACAAGGGGAACGTGGTCGTTTACCCGGAGAAGAACCGCCAGAAATACCTCGACATCAAGGAATTCGTCGACGAGCTGCAGCTGCGCGAGATCTCCCCGCCGGTCCTGATCCGCTTCACCGACATCCTGAAGAAGCGGATCGAGGAGATCCAGGAGTCGTTCCAGCAGGCCATCGAGGAGTACAACTATAAAGGCCGCTACATCGGGGTCTACCCGATCAAGGTCAACCAGAGCAAGCAGGTGGTGGAGGACATCATCGAGTTCGGCTGCCCCTACCAGTTCGGCCTGGAGGCCGGCAGCAAGCCGGAGCTCCTCATCGTCCTGGCCACCCTGGACACCCCCGGCGCGCCCATCATCTGCAACGGTTACAAGGACGCCGAGTTCATCGAGATCGCCCTCTGGGCGACGAAGCTGGGCCGCAAGGTCTTCATCGTCGTGGAGAAGCCCTCCGAGCTGGACACCATCGTCCGGGTGGCCCAGCGCCTGCGGGTCAAGCCGCAGATCGGCATCCGGGCCAAGTTGGCCGCCCGCGGCCGCGGCAAATGGGAGAGTTCCGGCGGCGACCGCTCCAAGTTCGGCCTCTTCCCCTCGGAGATCCTCGACGCCATCCAGAAGCTGCGGAAGCACGACATGCTGGACGCGCTCCAGCTGATGCATTTCCACCTCGGCTCCCAGATCACCTCCATCCAGAGCATCAAGGAGGCGCTGCGCGAGAGCACCCGGCTGCTCCAGGAGATGCACAGCCTGGGGGTCAACGTCCGCTATTTCGACGTCGGCGGCGGCCTGGCGGTGGACTACGACGGCTCCATGACCAATTTTTCCTCCAGCGCCAACTACACCCTGCGCGAGTACGCCAGCGACGTCGTGTCGGCCCTGGCCGAGATCTGCGAGGAGAAGGGCATCCCCCAGCCGGACATCATCTCCGAGAGCGGCCGCGCCCTGGTGGCCTACCACTCGGTGCTGATCTTCAACGTGCTAGGCACCAGCGAATTCAGCCGGGAGGCGGAGAGCGTCGAGATCCCTGCAGACGCGCCGGAGTTGGTCCAGAGCATGAAGGAGGTCCTGGACGACCTCTCGGTGAAGAACTTCCAGGAGTCCTACCACGACGCCCTGCAGATCCGCGACGAAATGCTGACGCTGTTCAACGTCGGCATGCTCCGGCTGGCGCACCGCGCCCTGCTCGAACGGCTTTTCTGGCTGATCTGCCAGAAGATCGCCAAGATCATCCACTCGCTGGACTACGTGCCCGACGAGCTGGAGAACCTGGACTTCTTCATCTCCGACACCTACTATGCCAACCTGTCCATCTTCCAGAGCCTGCCCGACCACTGGGCGGTCAAGCAGCTCTTCCCGATCATGCCGATCCACCGCAACAAGGAGCGCCCCACCCGCAAGGCCACCCTGGCCGACATCACCTGCGACTCCGACGGCAAGATCGACCAGTTCATCGACCTACGCGACGTGCGCAACACCATCGACCTGCACGAGTTCAGCGAGGGCAAGCCGTACTATCTGGGCGTTTTCCTGGTGGGGGCCTACCAGGAGATCCTGGGCGACCTGCACAACCTTTTCGGCGACACCCACACCGTCCACGTCTCGGTGACGGGGCGGAACAAGTACCACATCGACAAGCTGGTGGAGGGCGACCTGGTGCGGGACGTGCTGGGCTACATGCAGTACCAGAAGCGGGATCTGCTGACCATGATCCGCCGGGCGGCCGAGGAGAGCATCGACAAGCGCCGGATCACCATCAAGGAATCCACCCGGATCCAGAAAGTGCTGGAAGAGGGGCTGGAGGGGTACACCTACCTCGAATAGGACCAGCAAACCGAACTTCGAACATCGAAGTCAAACCAAACCAGACGGAATCCAAAATCGCAAGTGGGAGGGCAAACCATTTGCCATTAGTTATTTGCCATTTTTCATTGGCCATTTAGCATCCCCCATCCATCGTATTGAAACACAGTCTGAAAATGACAAATGACAATTGTCAAATGACCAATGACAAATGGTTTCCCAAGCAACTTTCTTCGTTCGGTGATTTTTCTGCAGTTTGACTTCGATGTTCGATGTTCAGTGTTCGATGTTCGATGTTCGTACGGGATGATCAGGCGAATATTCCCTGCTTGCTCGCCTCCAGGAGCCGGGCGAGGATCGCCGCCTCGCCGGCCCGGTCGACCGTGCGCAGGTCGAACAGGATCCGCCCTTCGTCCGTCCGGGCGACAATCGGGGGATCGCCCCCCAGCAGCAGCCGCTCAAGAGCAGTGAGCTTTCCGGCAGGTAAGGAGACCGCCACTGCCCAGGACGGGATCTGCTGGCCCGGCGTCGAGCCGCCGCCCAGCAGCGACACGCTCGGCTCGACCGCCACCGCCCCCGCCGCCTCCGGCAGGGCCCGGAGCAGCCGCGCGCGGAAGCGCCCGGCCCGGCGGCGCAGGGCGGCCGGATCGGCCGCGGTCAGGGCCAGCGCCGGGATGCGGCGGAGGGCGTCCGGGCGGAAGTAGGCCTTCAGCGTCTCCGCCAGCACGAAGAGCACCAGCTTGTCCAGACGCAGCGCCCGCATCAGCGGGTCCCGCCGCAGTTCCGCCACCAGCGGCCCCTCGCCCAGGATCAGCCCGGCCTGGGCCCCGCCCAGCAGCTTGTCGCCGCTGAAGCACACCAGCGAGGCGCCGGCCCGTAGCGTCTCCTCGATCACCGGTTCCTTGCGGATGGGGAGGCCGGGGTCCCGGAAGAGGTAGCCGCTGCCGGCGTCCACCACCAGCGGCAGGTTGGCGCGGCGGGCCAGTTCGGCCAGCTCTGCGATCGTCGGCTGCTCGGTGAAGCCGACAATCTCGAAATTGCTGCGGTGGACCTGCAGGATCAGGCGGGTGTTGGCGTTGATGGCGGCGGCGTAGTCGGCCAGGCGCGTCCGGTTGGTGGTGCCCACCTCGCGGAGCACGGCCCCGCCGGCGGCCATGATCTCGGGGATGCGGAACGAGCCGCCGATCTCCACCAGCTCGCCGCGGGAGACGATGACCTCGCCGCCCCGCGCCAGGGCGTGCAGCGCCAGGAGCACCGCTGCGGCGCAGTTGTTCACCGCCGTGGCGTCCTCGCAGGGCAGCAGTTCCCGCAGCAGCCCCGCGACGACGGTGTCCCGGTGGCCGCGGCTGCCCGCGCCCAGGTCGAACTCCAGGTTGACGTAGCCGGAGAGGGCCTGCGGCAGGGCCCGGAGGACGGCGGGGGGCAGCGGGCTGCGCCCGAGGTTGGTGTGGACGATGACGCCGGCGGCGTTCACCACCGGACGCAGCCCGGACCGCTCCAGCTCCGCGACCTTTCCGTGGAGCAGCTCGACCGCCCGGTTCACCAGGGCCTCCCGGGAGGGTTCCGCTTCTGCCTTCCATCCGCGCAGCTCCTCCCGGAGCTGGTCCAGGATCCGCTCCAGCCAGCGGTGCACGTACTCGCGCTTGTATCGTCGGAGCAAGTCCTCCACTTCGGGCTGCCGCAGCAGCGCGTCCATGGACGGGAGGTGGCGGAAGAAGTTCGGTGCGGTCATGCGGTCACCCCGGCGAATCGGTGAATGGGTGAATCGGCAGAACAAACCATCAAATCAGACAGATCGGCCGGATCCGTCGGATCCGGCCGATCGACTGCGAAAAATCTGGCCGACGGCCGACGGTTACCCCTTCTGCGTCCGCTCGGGGGCAGCCGGGATGCCCTCCTGCTTGGCAGCCTTCTCCTGCTGGAGCGGCATGACGGCGGCCGACGGCGGCGCCGGCTTGCCGAACACCGAGCGGCGGACGATCTCGCCCTTCAGGAGCTGGATGGCGAAGGCGGGGTCGATCCCCTTCGGGCAGGCCTCCGAGCAGGCTCCGGCGAAGTGGCAGCGGAAGATGCCGAACTCGTGGTCGATGACCGCCCGGCGATCCTCGAAGCCCTCGTCGCGCGTGTCGCGGACGTAGCGGGTCGCCTGGCCCAGCGGCTGCGGCCCGGGGAACTCCGGCAGGGTCGCCACCGTGGGGCAGGCCGACATGCAGAGCCCGCACTTGAGGCAGTAGGAGAACTGGAGGTAGTCCACGAGCTGGGCCTCGGTCTGGTGGAACTCGCCCTCGATCCGCTCCGGCGGGGTCCCTTTGCGGATGATGTAAGGCTTGATCGCGGTGTGGGCGTCGAACATCCGCTTGAAGTCGGGGACCAGGTCCTTGATCACCGGGTAATTGGGTAACGGCCGGATCTCGATCACGTCCACGTGCAGCTTCAGGATCTGCGTCTGGCAGCCCAGCAGGGGCTTGCCGTTGATGAACATGCCGCAGGAGCCGCAGACGCCCATCCGGCAAGCGGCCCGCCAGGACAGGGTGTGGTCCAGGTTCTCCTTGATCCAGATCAGGGCGTCCAGCACGGTCATGCCCGGTATCACGGGGACCTTGTAGTCCTGGAGCTTGCCCGGGCCGCCGTCCGCCTGGTTCCAGCGGAAGACGCGCAGGGTGACGTCCTTCACGACGTTGCTATCGGAAAAGTCCATTTTTTGCTGGCTGCACATGCTCAACCTCCGATGGGGGGATTGACCGGGGCGGTCGCCGCCGACGGTTCGGCCGGCGGATGGAAGTGGCCGGCCAGGATGGTATAGGCGCCCCACGCCCCCACCGCCAGCCCGACCAGCAGCAGGAGGTACCCGACCGCGTGCTTGGCCCTGGCCGGGAAGTTGAACTCGTAGATGATCGTGCGCAGCCCGTACAGGCCGTGGAACAGGCCGAACACCAGGAGGAAGAGGTAGATCACGGTGTGGGAGACGGCCTGCATCCGCGACAAGACACTGTTGAATGCCAAAGGTTCACCACCACCCAGGCCGAGCCAGCCCAGGACGGTGTCGAAGTGCATGATCAGCGTGTGGGTGCCCAGCAGGAACAGCAGGAGGACGCCGGACATCAGGTGCAGGAACCAAAGCTTGGATTCTTTCATGTCCGCCTCCTCACAGGAACTTGAAGAAATCGGCCGTGCCGACGACCGCCATGGCCACGATCAGCACCGCCATGATCCAGAAGAACACGCGGTTGCGGTCGAGGCAGGTCTGGTACGGGTAGACGTTCTTGATGGGCCGGCCGAGGAACATCCCCAGCTCCACCCAGACCAGCCGGAAGCCGTTCAGGGCGTGGATGACGATGGCCAGCATCACCAGGTACTCGCCGAAGTGCATGACCGGGTTGGCGACCGTGGCCATGATGGAATCCCAGGCGCCCTTCCCCTGGATCTTGACCCCCGTCACGAAGATGTGGATCAGCATGTAGGCGATGATGCCGATCCCGGTGAGGCGTTGCAGGGTGTAGGCGTAGCGCTGCGGCCCGTAGTGGCCGGCGTACACCCACCCTTTCACACCGAGATTGTTGTTTTTTGCCATGGCTTCCTCCCGGTTAATACTTGCGTTCCACCGGCTTCCAGTGGGTGATGGTGACGGGGTGGTAGTAGAGGCGGAGGCCGTCGCCATCCTTGGAAACCATGGTGTGCTTCAGGAATTTCACGTCATCCCGCACGGCGAAGTCCCGGCGGGCGTGGCCGCCGCGCGACTCCTCCCGCGCCAGCGCGCCTTCCACGGCCGCCTCGGCGCAGATCAGCAGGTACTCCATCTCCAGGGCGGTGAGGAGGTCGGTGTTGTAAACGCGGCCCTTGTCGGCGATCCCGATCTGCCGGTACCGCTCCTTGAGCCCTCGGACCCCCGCCTGGGCGGCGCGGATGCTCTCGCCGGTCCGGAACACGCCCATGTTGTGGTCCATCAGGCTGCGCAGCTCCTGCCGGATCGTGTAGAGGTTCTCGGGCCCGGACTTCTGCAGGATCTCGCCGAACACCCGCTGCTCCTCGGCCGACACCTTGGCGGCGTCGGGCTCGACGAACTTGGCCTGGGCGGCGCAGTGCTTCGCCGCGGCCGCCCCGGTGATCTTGCCCCAGACCAGGCACTCCGCCGTGGAGTTGGAGCCGAGGCGGTTGGCGCCGTGGAGGCTGACGCAGGCGGCCTCGCCGGCGGCCCAGATGCCGGGCACGGGGCAGGCGCCGTCGATGTCGGTGTGCACGCCGCCCATGGAGTAGTGGGCCACCGGGCGGATCGGGATCGGCTCGTCGCACGGGTCGCTGCCGATGAACTTCATGCAGATCTCGCGGATCAGCGGCAGGCGGTCCTTGATCCGCTCCGAGCCGAGGTGCCGCAGGTCGAGGTGGAGGTAGTCCAGCCCGCGCGGCCCCTTGTATCCCCGGCCCGCCTCGATCTCCTTCATTTCGGAGCGGGAGACGAGGTCGCGGGGCCCCAGCTCCATCTTCTCGGGGGCGTACTTGCTCATGAACCGCTCGCCGGCGTTGTTGACCAGGTAACCGCCCTCCCCGCGGCAGGCCTCGGTCATCAGGATGCCCGAGGGGATCAGCCCGGTGGGGTGGAACTGCAGGAACTCCATGTCCTTGAGCGGCAGGCCGGCCTTGAACGCCAGGGCCATGCCGTCGCCCGTCACGGTGTGGGCGTAGGTGGTGAAGCCGAACATCCGGCCGGTGCCGCCGGTGCAGATGATCAGCGCCTTCCCTTCAAAGGAGATGAACTCGCCGGTGGCCATCTCGATGGCGGTCACCCCGGCGAACTGGCCGTCCCGCAGCTGGATGGAGGTCACGAACGACTCGTCGTACCGGGTGAAGTTCTGGTACTTGAGGAGCGTGTCGTACAGGGCCTGCATCTCGAAGAAGCCGGTCTTGTCGGCGGCGTAAACGGCACGCGGGAACGAGTGGCCGCCGAAGGGCCGCTGGGCGATCCGGCCGTCCGGGCGCCGGGACCACGGGATGCCCCACTTGTCGAGGAGCTGGATCTCCGCGGGCATGGCCTCGACGAACCGGAACACCACGTCCTGGTCGGCGAGGAAGTCCGATCCCTTGACGGTGTCCCAGGCGTGCAGCTCCAGCGAGTCGCCCTCCTCGGTGCGGAGGATGGCCGCGGTCCCGCCTTCCGCCGCCACCGAGTGGGACCGCATCAGCTGCACCTTGGAGATCAGGCCGATGTCGATCTTGCCGCCGGTGACGATGGAGGCTTCCAGGGCTGCGCGCAGGCCCGCGAGGCCGGAACCCAGGATCAGAAGATCATGCCGCATGGTTTTTGCCATTGCCTGCCTTCCTTGGAGAAAAAGATGGGCAAATCTTAGCGCTAGTTGGAGTTTTCAGTCAACAGGAAAGCAGGCCGCGCGGGAGTAATACCTTGAAAAATTTGCCTTTGTTTGCCCCATTTTCGCGCTATAATGGGTCCAGGCTCCTGCATCAAGGTTTCTTTCAAATCCCCGCTGGATCTGGAGTTATGCCCACGCTGGACGAGGAATTGGCGGACCTGGAAAAAAAGATCCGCCAGCTCAAAATCGAATTCGACATCTTCCTGATCGGAGGCAAGAAGACTCCGCCCCGGAACCTGCAGAACACCGTCGAGTCCACGATCCAGCGGCTCCTGGAAGAGAAGCGCTGGACTTACTCCCAGAAATTCAAGTTTCAGACCGTGGTGGCGCGCTACAGCAGCTACCGGGAGCTGTGGCGCAAGAAACTCCAGGAACGGGAGGAAAAGGGCCGCCTGCGGGACGAGGAGGAATTGCAGCAGCTGATCGAGCACAACCTGACCGCCATCCAGGAGGAGAAAGCCCCGGAGGCGTTCACGCTGGTCACCGAAGATCCCTCCCGCGAGCTGGAGAAGGTGGCGGCCATGTACCAGTTCCTCCAAGAGGCCCACCAGAAGGTCGGCTCCAGCAGCTTCAACATGGACATCGCCAAGTTCCACATCTTCCTGCAGAACAAGACCACAGAGATCCGCTCCAAGACGAACTGCAAGGCGGTGGAGTTCCAGGTGCAGGTCGACCTGGTCGAGGGCCGCGTGAAATTTTCCGCGAAGACCAAGAAGTAGCGGCGGGAAAATTGAGCCTGACGGGGCTTTTTCACATCGAATATAGGCAAGATCTATGATTATTTGCTGGACAGCGCCGACTTGCCCTATAATAGTGACCTGTTTGTGACGATTTTGAGAAAGAAAACCAGCTCCTCAAGGAGTCGATCATGAAGCACTCACTGACCTTTTTCGTGCTGCTGCTGGCAGCCGCGTCCATCTGCCTCTTCGGGCAGGCGGGGCCATTTTCCAGCAACGCCGATGTGACGTTGCAGTTCTCCGCCAGCCCGACGCTGGGCGGGACCTTGACGGTTGACGTGTACGTCAACCTGACCGGCATCACCGGTTCCGGATCGACTCCGGCGGCCCTCGGCGGATTCGCCATCCCCGTGGCTTTCGACAACACCCGCCTGCTGCTCACGACCGTGAGTGCGCCCTCCGGGGCGTTCTCGCCGACCGACCTGGTGTACACCAGCCTCGACCGGGCCAACGCGCGCGGCTTCGTCACCGTGATCAACACCCAGACGGCCTCCGGGACGCCGACGGGCATCGTCCACGTCGCCACGCTGACGTTCACGGCCACCGAAGCCGGCAAGGTGCTCTTCGACGTGAACTCCGCCCGGACCGTGCACGAGGGCTCCCTCTCCTCCACTTACACCAGCACGCACGGCGGCCCCGACGAGATCCCGTACGACGACACGGTGTACCCCGTGCAGATCGCCTCGGGCGGCGCCAGCTACCACCTGATCTACCCGGTCCTGATCTCCACCGACAGCGACTTCGAGGGCGTCTCGGTGGTCAACGAGGGGGCCGCCGCGGCCAACCTCACGTTCCGGGCCTACAACCAGAACGGCCAGCTGGTCTCCCAGGCGGGCATGACCAACCCGTCCCAGATCCCGTCGCCCCTGCCCACCCTCCAGCAGTATGTGCGCATGTCCCAGGGCCTGTTCGGCAGCGACTCCCCCCTGGGCCTCACCCACGGCTGGATCGACGTGGAATCGGCCCAGCCCACCGTGAGCGGCTTCTTCCTGCTCGGGCACATCGAGGGCTCGGGCATCAACCAGATGGACGGCGCGGACGTCAGCCACATGAGCAGCTCGCACCTCGTGTTCCCGGTGCTGGGCAAGGACGCCAGCCGGGGCACCGACCTGTACATCGTGAATCCCGGCGGCTCCGCGGCCACGGGCACGCTCACCATCCTGAACAGCTCCGGCTCGACCCAGCAGAGCATCCCCCTGTCGCTGAACGCCCACGGGACCTATGAGGCTTCCTTCGACTCCTCCACCGTCAGCGGCGACGGGTACTTCGACGTCAACATGACGTCCGGCGAGGTGGTCGGCTTCGAGAAGTTCGGCAACAGCCAGTCCCTGGCGGCCGTCAACGCCCTGGACGTCGTGACGCCGTCCAACCTGCTCTACGGCGCCCACTTCGCCAGCGGCAACTACGGCATCCGGTACTTCACCGACCTCAACGTGATCAACCCCGGCGCCAACGCCGCCTCCGTCACCTTCCACCTGATCAACGACCAGGGCGTGGAGATCGTGACCCCGGTGGTCCAGACCATCCAGGGGCACCACCAGCTGCGGATCATGGGTCACACCCTCTTCGGGCTGCCGGACCCCCTGACCGCCACCAGCGGCGTCTCCGGCTCCGTGGTGGTCGAGAGCGACCAGGGCCTGGTGGGCAGCGTCACTTTCGGCGACGCCCAGAACGGCCAGTTCCTCGCCTGCCTGCCGTTCCTGTCCACCTCCAGCGCCAAGCGCGAGCTGTTCCTGGACCACGTGGCCATCGGCACCATCGGCAGCACGCCGTACTTCACCGGCATCGCCCTGGTGAACCCCAGCAAGACCCGCGACGCCAACATCACCATCCAGCTCTACAACGAGACGGGCACCCTGGTGGCGCAGACCTCCTCTCCGGTGGTGCTGGCCCCCGGCAAGCGGGTGTCCCAGATGCTGGGCGACTTCTTCCCGGGATTCTCCGGCAGCCAGTTCGGCGGGTTCGTGAAGGTGGCCTCCGACGTCGAGGTGTTCTCCTTCATGCTGTTCGGCGACACCTCGCTGAACTTCCTGTCGGCCGTGCCGGTCCGGTAATCCCGTTGCTCAGGTCATTCCCCCAACCCCCGGGTGTCCGCCCGGGGGTTTTTGTTTGCCGCATCCGCATCGCCGGCGGTCGTGTCCCCTTCCGGCCATGAACCAGAGATCCCTCCAAGAGCGAACGATTTTCCCCCGGAAACGGCACGATGACTTCCGGGTGGGGGTGGTTTACCCCGCGCCGTACGCGGTGGGGATGAGCAACCTGGGGCTGCAGTGGCTGCTCCGGCAGTGCGACGAGGCGCCCGGCTTCTGCGCCGAGCGCTTCTTTCTGGAACCCCGGGGCGGCGGCCGGGCGCGCTCCCTGGAGGAAGGGAAGAACCCGACGGAGTTCGACATCCTGGCCTTCTCGGTGTCCTATGAGCTAGATTATCCGGGTGTGCTGCGGTTCCTGCACCAGGCCGGCATCCCGCTGGCGGCGGCGGAGCGGGACCGCCGCCATCCCCTGGTGCTGGCCGGCGGCGCGGCCCTCCAGGTCAACCCCGAGCCCCTCGCTCCCTTCATGGACATCATGATCCTGGGGGAAGCCGAGCGGACGCTCCCGGAATTCCTCGCCGCCTATCGCGACAGCCGGGACCGGGAGGAGTTGCGGGAACGCCTGGCCGGCCGCCCGGGCATGTACCTCCCCGCATGGACGGAACCCGTCTATGGCGCCGGCGGCGGCCTGGTGCGGCTGGCGTGGTCAGCGGACGCCCGACCGCCGCGGGGCGCCTCACCGGAAGTCGCCTCGCCGCCCCTGCCTGCGGATCAGCTGGGCGCAATCGAGCCTCCCTTCAGCAACATCGTCACGCCGGACACCGAGTTCGCCGACACCCTGCTGGTGGAGATCGCCCGGGGCTGCCCGATGGGCTGCCGCTACTGCTGGGCCGGCCACCGCTACCTGCCCCTGCGGGCCTTTGACGCCGGCCGGATCCTGGCCCTGGCGGAGTCCGCCCGCGGCGTCACCCGCAAGATCGGGCTGATCTCCACGGCCGTCTGCCAGTATCCCGACCTGGACGGATTGATGGACGGCCTCCGGGCGCTGGGCTTTGGAATCGGCGTGTCTTCGCTGCGGATGTCCGACATCACTCCCGGCCTGCTCGACCGGCTGGCGGAGGGGGGCGAGGACACCGTCACCCTGGCGCCCGAGACGGGCAGCCCGCGGCTGCGGCGGGCCATCAACAAGTGCTTCGAGGAGGACCGCCTGCTGGAGTGCGCGCGGATGGCCGCGGCGGCGGGCCTGGGCCGGCTCAAGCTCTACTTCATGGCCGGCCTGCCGGGGGAGACGGAGGACGACCTGGCGGAGACCGTCCGGCTGGTGGGGGCGGTGGCGGACACGTTCCACCGGGCCCCGTCCGCCCCCCCGCGGCGGCGGGCGGTGTCCGCGGCCATCGCCCCCTTCGTCCCGAAGCCGCGCACGCCCCTTCAGTTTACCCCGATGGACGACCCCGCGGTGCTCAAGCGCAAGCTCCGCCGGCTGATCCGGGAGATCGGCCAGCTGGGCGTGGAGGTGGCCGCCGGTTCCGTGCGCGAGGCGGCGCTGCAGTGGCGCTTGGCCATGGGCAGCCGCCAGACCGCCGAACCGCTCCGGCGTCTCGCCCTGGGAGAGACGGGAATCGAGGACTTCCTGGCGGAACCGCCGGCCTGGCAGCCGCGGCCGGATGCCGGCGGGGAGCTCCCGCCCTGGTCCGTCTGGACGTGGGGGCTTTCCGAGGATTACCTGCGGGGCGAATGGCGCCGGTCGCGGCGGGAGCTGGCTTCTCCGCCCTGCCCCGGCACGCCGGGATGCCGCCGCTGCGGCATCTGCCGGCCCGGCGGTGCGTGACGCCTACTTTTTCTTGCGCGGCGACAGGACGCTGCGGATGACGTCGTGAATGCGGGTGTTGTCGAAGACGCCCGCCAGTCCGGCGCTGCCCATTCCCTTGGAAAAAACGGGCACCGGCATGGCGGAATGGTCCTCGGAGCCGTAGGCGGAACCGGCGTAGGTCCCGGGTTGCAGGGCCCCGGCCGGAGCGTCCGCGCGCGCGGCTTCTTCCGAATTCGCCCCGTCGGGATTCCGCACCGCCAGCTCCCCCGTCTCATGGTCGGCCGTGACCACCAGCAGGGTCCGCCCCCAACCGCCATGGGCATCCACCCACGTCTTGACCGCCTCGACGCTGCGGTCGAAATCCAGGGTCAATCCCACGGCGTCCTTCAGGTTGCTGTCATGGTTCGCCCAATCGATGATGCCGCCCTCCACCATCAGGAAGAAACCTTGCGGGTCCTGGTTCAACAAGTCCAGGGTCTGCGTCACGAGATGGTCGAGCCGGGGTTCGCCCGGATTCTCGGCGGAAGAGCTTTCCACGCCATGGTGGTCCCCCTCGAAGATCAGCAGCGCCGGCAGCGAGCGGCTCTGCCCCAACTCCCCGGCGGAGCGGCAGACGCGATAGCCGGCGGCCCCGGCCTTCTGGGCATAGTCGGCGGGGAGGTAAGGCGATTGGGGGCCGCCGCCCCAACCGATGGCCACCTCCGGCCGGTTCTTGAGCAGCCAGCCGAAGATGCCGGCAAAGTCCTTCCGGTCCCGCACGTGCGCGTAAGTCCCCGCCGGAGTGGCATGGGTGAGCGGCGCCGTGGAGATGACGCCGGCGGCCAGGCCGGACGCCCGGGCCTCCTCCAGCAGCGTCGGCGCCGGCTTGCCCTCGGCGTCGAGGCCGACCATGCCGTTCCGCGTCTTGCATCCGGACATCAAGGCCGTGGCCGCCGCCGCGGAGTCGGTCACCAAATGGTCCTTGGAGTGGGTGTAGGCCAGTCCGGTGACGGGCAGGGATTCCATCGCCAGCGGCTGGAAGCCGTCCGCCCCGAAGTGGTAGTAGTGGGCGTGCGCGACGGTCGGCAGCCCCATGCCGTCGCCGATCATCAGGATGACCCGCACGGGGCGGGGGCGGGGCGCCTGGGTTTCGGCCGCCGGGAGGAACAGCGGGAAAAGGAGCAGGATGACCGGCCACGACCATCCCCGGCAGCGACTGCGAATTCCCTTCACGCGATCTCCTTTCGGCGTCATGGAATATCCAGCCACTTGTGGAGCTGGACCTGCAGCCGCACGGGCAGCCGGTCCCGCAGGATCCAGCGCGCCAGCGCCCCCGGGTCCAGCCCCGGCGTCACCGGCGAGAGGAGCGCCTCCACGCCTTCCGGCAGCGGATGGTCCCGCAGGAACCGCCGGGCCCACTCGTAGTCCGCCTCGCCGGTCAGCACAAACTTGACCTGGTCCGGGGGACGGAGGCAAGCCAGGTTGCGCTCTTCGAACGAGGCCGCCATCCCGCTCCCGGGCGTCTTCACGTCCATGATCCGGACAACCCGCGGGTCGAGGCCGGCCAGGGGGCGGGAGCCGTTGGTCTCCAGGAGCACCGTGTACCCGGCGTCGGCCAGCCGCCGGCAGAGTTCCGGCGCCTCGGGCTGCTGCAGCGGCTCGCCGCCGGTCACCTCCACCAGCGGACAGCCGAAGGCGGCGACGGCGTCCAGGATCGCCTCCAGGGCCATCTCCGTCCCGTCCTGCCGCGCGGCCGGGGTGTCGCAGTACGCGCAGGCGAGGTCGCAGCCCGCCAGGCGGACGAAGACGCACGGCCTCCCGGCTTGGGTCGACTCCCCTTGCAGGCTGTGAAAGATCTCGCTGATCCGCAGGCTCACGACGCGCCCCCCGGGGAGGCCAGCCGGTCCGGAGGGTCGCCTCCGGCTGGCGCCTGGAAAAAAATAGCCTGTGCGGGCACAGGCTTTCGGAATATGTGTGGCGGAGAGGGGGGGATTCGAACCCCCGGTACCCCTTTACGGAGTACAACTGCTTAGCAGGCAGCCCTGTTCAACCACTCCAGCACCTCTCCGTCAAAGATCCGAAGCGGCAAAGGTCAGTTTGTAGCACAGCCGGGGCGCCGAATCAAGGCAAAATCTGGTGGATGTTGTTGCGCTTGGCCGGGGTGAAGCCGGCGTCCTCGATCACGCGCCGCATTTCCGCCTCGTTGGTGCGGAAGGTGCAGCCGGTGGCGGCGACAACGTTCTCCTCCAGCATGACCGAGCCCAGGTCGTTGGCGCCGAACCGCAGGGCCACCTGGGCCACCTTCAGCCCCTGGGTGACCCAGGAGGCCTGCACCGCGGGCACGTTGTCCAGGAAGAGCCGGCTCAGCGCCACCATGCGGAGGTACTCGTGGGCGGTGGCCTCGGGCCAGCCCTGCCGACCCAGCTCGGTCTTCGGCCACTGGAAGGTCCAGGGGATGAAGGACACGAAGCCGCCGGTGCGGTCCTGCAGGCTCCGGACGCGCTCCAGGTGGGCCAGGCGGTGGCGCAGCTCCTCGCCGCAGCCGAACATCATGGTGGCGGTGGTTCGGAGGCCGAGGCCGTGGGCCGTCTCCATGACGTGCAACCACTGGTCGGTGGTGCACTTGTGCGGGCTGATGCGGCCGCGGATTTCGTCGTCGAGGACCTCGGCGCCGCCGCCGGGGAGGGAGCCCAGGCCGGCATCGACCAGCCGCCGGAGGCACTCGGTGACCGTCACCCCGGAGACCTGGCTGAGGTGGATGACCTCCGGCGGGGAGAAGCAGTGCAGGTCGATGGCGTAGCGCTCCCGGATCGAGCGGAGCAGCGCCTCGAACCAGGGCAGGTCCAGCCCGGGGTGCAGCCCGCCCTGCATGAGGATGCCGGTGCCGCCGACGGCGAGAGTCTCCTCGATCTTGCGGAAGATCTCCTCGCGGCCCAGCACGTAGGCGTCCGCCGCCCCCGCCTCGCGGAAGAAGGCGCAGAACCGGCAGCGGCTGGAGCAGACGTTGGTGTAGTTGATGTTCCGGTCCACCACATAGGTGACCCGGCCGCCGGGGTGGCGGCGCTGCCGGGCGCGGTCGGCCAGCAGGGCGAGGCCGTGCCAGTCGGCCTCCCGGAAGAGCCAGGCGGCTTCCCGCCGGTCGAGCCGGCAGCCGGCTTCAAGCTTGGCGGATATCTCGTTCCACACGGGCGAACTCCAGGCCCCGCGCCGCCTCCAGGATGCCCCGGGCGGCGCACAGGTCGTAAAATAGCCGCAGCGCCTGCCGCTCACTCTCCCCCAGCCCGTAGGCCAGGTCGCGGTCCAAGTAGTCGCGGATTTCCGCTTCGGGCAGGCCCAGGCGCGGGCCGAACTCCCGCACGATCTCCTCCTGCCGCGCCCGCCCGGAGGCGCGGCTGGCCTCGAGGACCGACAGCAGGGCGGAGGCGTCCAATTCCCGCGGCGCCGCCCAGAAGGCGAACACGAACGGCAGGCCCGTGAAGCGGTGCCAGAGGGCGGCCAGGTCGACGTCCCGGCTGCCCGGCAGCGCGACCGTCAGGGCCTCATCGCCGATGAGCAGGACGGCGTCGCGGTCCGCCCAGGCCTCCGCCAGCGAATCGAAGGGGGCGCACTCGGCGGCGATGTGGAGAAAATGCTCCAGCAGCACCTGCAGCAGGGCGACCGAGGTGCGCGACCGGCGGGTGAGGCCGATCCGGCGCACGGCGGCGAGCTCGGTCCGGCAGGCCAGCCGCACGCTGCGCACGCCGGCGGGCGAGGCGATGGCCAGGCCGGGCAGGATGGCTAGCCCGGGCTGGCGCGGATACTCCACCGCGGACAGCAGGGCGGCATCGGCGGCGCCGGACCGGAGGGCCTCGGCGCAGGCGGCAGGCGCCAGGAAATCCACCGCGAGCCACGGCGGGAGGGGGTCGTGCCGCAGGCCGTGCGTCAGCGGCGCCGCGTTGAGGTCGGCGATGGCGGCCAGTCGGATCGTGCGCTTCTGCATCATCCCCTTCGTCCTGCCGGTCCCTCCGGACCGCGTATTGTAGCCCCGCCGGCCGGAAAAGGCAAACCGGACCCTGCGAATTGCGGATTGCGAATTGCGGATTGCGGATTTACCGCAAAGGCGCAAAGGACGCGAAGAAGAATTCAAACCGGATGAACACGGATTTCCAAACCGATTCTCACGGATCAATCCGGATTTTTTACCAATCTCATGTCATCAGCAATTCAACAGATAATCTGAATTCAAACCAATCATGGTTGATCCGTGTCCATCGGTTTGGAAATCCGTGTTCATCCGTGTTGAATTTTCATTTTTTTCGGAACAGTTCGCCGCGGGTCCGTTATAGGAGATGAAAACATGATTCTCCCGCCGGAGGCACCCCATGGACGACCCGCGCCTGCCCGCGCCGCCCGCCCTCGACCTGGGCAACCTGCTGATCCTGCACGCCCTGCCCGGCGTGGGCAAGCGCCGCCTCTTCGAGCTGGCGCAGCGGGCGCCCTTCCTCCTGGCCGAGCCGGTGGGCAAGGATTTCTGGCTCTTCGTCGAGAAGGAGCTGCACGCCCCGGTGCCCAAGCGCGAGCAGCACGCCGCCGCGGTCGCGGCGCGGAAGGTGCTGGACAGCCTGGCCCGGGACGAGTTCCGGCTGGTCCACTGGTTCGATGACGGCTACCCGCCCCTGCTGCGGCAGATCTACGACCCGCCGCTGCTCCTGTTCTGCCGGGGCGACGCAGCGCTGCTGCGGGGCGACTGCCTGGCGGTGGTCGGCGCCCGGAACGCCACCGACTACGGCGTCACCGTGGCCCGGGAATTCGCCGCGCGGCTGGCGGAGGCGGGCCTGGTCGTCGTGAGCGGGATGGCCAAGGGGATCGACTCCGCCGCCCACCTCGGCGCCCTCAAGGCCGGCGGGAAGACGCTGGCCGTGCTCGGCGCGGGCGTGGACGTGGTCTACCCGCGCGAGGCCGGCTTCCTCTACCGCCGCTTGTGCGCGGAGGGGTGCGTCGCCAGCGAGTTCCTCCCCGGCGTCTGGCCGGCGCCCCAGAACTTCCCCATCCGCAACCGCATCATCAGCGGGCTGGGCTGGGGCACGGTGATCGTGGAGGCCACGCCGCGCAGCGGCTCCCTCATCACCGCCCGCCTGGCCCTGGAGCACAACCGGGAGCTCTTCGCCGTGCCCGGACCGGTCCACTCCCCGCTCAGCGTCGGGCCCAACTACCTGATTAAACAGGGGGCCAAACTGGTGCAGGTGTGGCAGGACGTGGCCGAGGAGCTGCCGGCGGACGTCCGGGCCCGGCTGCGGGTCCAGCCGGAGGCGGTCCCCGCGGAGCCGGCCGTGGATGGGCGTTTTACGGGAGATACCACAAATGAGCATTTGACAAAGGAAGAGGATGTCGTATATAAGTGCCTCTTTTTTGACCGGAAGGTGCACCTGGACACCCTGCTGGCGCAAACCGGACTGACCATGGGCCGACTCGGCGCCGCCCTGCTGCGGCTCCAGTTCGCGGGCCTGGCGCAGGAGCTCCCCGGCCAGTATTTTCTGAAGAACGTGAGGTAGCTCGCCATGGGCAAATCGCTGGTCATCGTGGAGTCCCCGGCCAAGGCCCGGACCATTTCCCGATATCTCGGCCCCGAGTTCGAGGTCAAGGCCTCGGTGGGGCACATCAAGGACCTGCCGAAGAAGAAGCTCGGCGTCGACGTCCGCAAGGACTTCAAGGCCGAATACCACGTCATCCCCGGCAAGGAGAAGGTCGTGCAGGACCTGCGCAAGGCCGCCCACAAGGCCGGCGCCATCTACCTGGCCGCCGACCCGGACCGCGAGGGCGAGGCCATCTGCCAGCACATCTACGAGGAGATCGCCCCCGACAACCCGAACGTCCACCGGGTGATGTTCTACGAGATCACCAAGGACGCCGTCCACAAGGCGTTCGAGAACCCCGGCCGGATCGACCGCAACCTGGTCCAGTCCCAGAACACCCGCCGCATCCTCGACCGGCTGGTGGGCTACAAGATCAGCCCGCTGCTGTGGCGCAAGGTGCGGGCGGGGCTGTCCGCCGGGCGCGTGCAGACGGTGGCCCTGCGGCTGGTGGTGGACCGGGAGCGGGAGATCCGCGCCTTCGTCAAGGAAGAGTACTGGGTCTTCACCGCCCAGCTCGAGGGGGCGAAGCCGCCGAAGTTCAAGGCCAAGGCCATCAAGCTGGACGGCAAGAAATTCCTGGTGCGCACCGGCGACGAGGCGGCCGCGCTGAAGAAGGAGCTGGAGGGCGGCCCGTTCATCGTGGAGTCCGTCAAGCAGACGGCCCGCCGCCAGCAGCCGGCGCCGCCCTTCACCACCAGCAAGCTGCAGCAGGAGGCCAACCGGCGCTTCAAGCTGCCGGCCTCGAAGACCATGCAGATCGCCCAGCGGCTGTACGAGGGCGTGGAGCTGGGCGCCGAGGGGGCCGTCGGCCTGATCACCTACATGCGCACCGACTCCACCCGCACCGCCCCGTCGGCGCTCGAGGCCGCCCGGGCCCTGATCGGCGAAAAATACGGCACCGATTACCTGCCGGAAAAGCCACGGTTCTTCTCCAAATCCGAGCAGGCCCAGGACGCCCACGAGGCCATCCGGCCCACCGCGGTGGGGCGCACCCCCGAGTCGCTCAAGGGGGTGCTGAAGGGCGACGAGCTGAAGCTCTACACCCTGATCTGGCAGCGCTTCGTCGCCTCCCAGATGGAGGCGGCGGTGTACGACCACACCGACGTCAAGATCGCCGCCGGCCGGTGCCAGTTCCAGACCATCGGCGACGTGATGAAGTTCCCCGGCTTCCTGAAGGTCTACCAGGAGGCGGCGGAGGAAAACGGGACCGAGAAGGACGATCAGGCCGTGAAGCTGCCGCCGCTGCAGGAGAAGGAGACCCTGCGGCTGCTGCAGCTCGACACCGAGCAGATGTTCACTCAACCCCCGCCGCGCTACAGCGAGGCCACGCTGATCAAGGCGCTGGAGGAGAAGGGCATCGGCCGCCCCAGCACCTACGCCTCCATCGTCACGGTGATCCAGAACCGGCAGTACGTGGTCAAGACCGAGGGCCGATTCCAGCCCACCGAGACGGGCGAGATCGTGGTGGACCTGCTCATCGCCAGCTTCCCCCACCTGTTCGACTACGACTACACCGCCAACATGGAGAAGGACCTCGACCGGATCGAGTCCGGCGAGCAGGACTGGCTGGAGGAGTTGCGCCGCTTCTACCAGGGTTTCGAGACGTCGCTCAAGCAGGCCGAGGCGGAGATGAAGAACCTCCGCCGCGAGGTCGTGCTCACCGACTACGACTGCCCCGAGTGCGGCGCCAAGATGGTGGAGCGCTGGGGCCGCTTCGGCAAGTTCCTCTCCTGCCAGCGCTACCCGGACTGCAAGGCGTCCATGCCCATCCCCGGCTCCGACGAGGCGAAGAACGGCGGCCAGGCGGGGGCGGAGGGCAAGCAGGCGCCCAAGGTCCTGGACGAGAAGTGCCCCCAGTGCGGCAAGCCGCTGGTGGAGCGCCAGGGCCGCTTCGGCCGCTTCATCGCCTGCAGCGGCTACCCGGCCTGCCGCTACACCAAGCAGCCGACCCTGGGCGTGCCCTGCCCGCAGCCCGGCTGCGACGGCGAAATCGTGGCCCGCAAGAGCAAGAAGGGCCGGACGTTCTACGGCTGCAACCGCTACCCGAAGTGCCAGTTCACCGCCTGGCACAAGCCGGTGGCGGAGAAGTGCCCCGCCTGCGGCCACGCGTTCCTGTTCGAGAAGGCGACCAAGCGCGACGGCGTCTTCAAGGAGTGCCCCAACCCCGCCTGCAAGCACCGGATCAAGACCGAGGAGACCGGTGAATCGGTGAATGGGTGAATCGGTGAATCGGTAGAACGAACCACCGATCATCCATCGTAATCGTCGATCGTAATCGTACTCGAGATTCGTAATCGTGCTCGCTATGGAGTGCGGTGATGAGGCGCGCGGCTATTCCTCGCCACCGGTATTACGTATCGCCGCGCCGAATCACCGCTTTGGAATCACCACGAAGTTCAGTAATACCAAACCAGCCTCAATCTGAAATGACAAACTTGTCTTTTCTCAGCGACATGTCATAATAGCAACAGAGTGCACCTGTTCGGTCTCTGGAGGTGCAGCGATGGATAGACGAAAAGTATCCATGCTACTGGCTGCCTGCTTCCTGATCGGGACCACATCTGCGCAATCTTCAGCTGATCTGTCATTTCGCATCAGCTCGAAAGCCCGGATGGTTCTGGTGGATCTGCTGGTCACCGGGCCGGACGGGAAACTGGTCACGGATCTGCGCGCTGACGAAGTGGAAATCCTGGATGAGGGGAAAAAGCAGGAGCCACTATTTCTTAGGCTGGAGAGCGCTTTCGGCGGATCCATTCCAGAACGGATTCAGACAACAGAAGCTCAGAAAAGCTCTTCTGTCGAGGGAGCTATCGTCAGCAGCGATCCGCTCCGCTTCTCTGCGCCAACGGAGAAAGTGACGCTTGTATTCGTGCTTGACCTGGCCACAATCTCGCCCGACGCCATGGTCCGGGTCAAATCCGAAATCGGAGAATTTCTGTCTTCGCCTCTTCCGCCCGGCAGCCGGTTCATGCTGGCTGTTGTTGACAACACTTTGGAGATTCGGGAATCCTTTACCGATCAAATGGACAGATTCAGGCGGGCGGTTGAGTCAATCAACGCGAAAGCCGGCGGAGATCCCGAAGCTTTCAGCGTGACCCGCTTCATTGAAGATGTCGAAACGATCTTCGAACAGCACGAAAACACGAACACTTTCAGCCAGGCCGCGGACGAGTCGACTCAGACTGCCAGAACTTTTTTGGCGGCCTTGGATCGGCGCATCGAATCAATCGCGGATACGCTGACTGCGCTCTCCAGCTATCTTGGTTCTCTTCCAGGCAGGAAGCACGTGGTGTTCTTTTCAGCGGGCTACCCCATCACGGCCCCGAGCATGCTGCGGGGAGTGATTGAGGCCCGCTATTCCGCCGCCATGGGGACATGGACACAGTCGGCCGGCTTCATCCGCCCCGATTTCAGTGCCACCCTGAGCAGTGACCTGAGCGAGCGCTGGAACCGGCGCATGCAAACCGTGATCGACAACGCCAACCGCGCGCTGGTTTCGATTTATGCCATTGACACTCAGGGAATGGTGGCGGCAAGCGGTGCGGGCGAGGCGCAGCGGCGGGTGCCTGCCCGTCTGGTGAGGCAGAATTTTTATTCCCAGTTTGCACCTGCTTCCCTCAATGCCTCTCAGGAGAACCTGTCCGGAATCTCGGAGGGAACCGGCGGGATCTGCGTGAAGAACAACAACGACCTGCAACGGGGAATCCAATTCGCCTGCCAGGATGCGATGCAATATTACCTGATGGGATATTCTCCGTCCGATGAGTTAAAGCCAGGCAAGTATCACGAAATCAAGGTTATCGTTCGCCGGCCGAACGTGGCGGTCCGATTCCGGCAAGGATATCTGGCGTTGGACGATTCTCAGGTGGCGAACCGGGACATCATGAACGCGTTCAAATTTCCCGGGCTATTTCAGGATTACACCCCCCGGATTGAGACAGAGAAGGCTGGCGGAAAAACCCGTTTCACTGTTCTCGTGCCCACGCGATATCTGGTGTTCGGCTGCGAAGACGACCGGTGCGAATGTCCCATCGACTTCTTCGGCGCCTTGATCGATTCCGAAGGCCGGATGGTGGGGGACCGACTCCTCTTCCAGAAAGGATTGTCCCTGCGATTCGACCGTTCCCAATTGGCTGGATTTCTCGCCAACGAGACCGTCAGCAAATCATTTGAAGCTGTTGTCCCGCCAGGAGAATTCCGTCTGATGGTCGTGGTGCGTCAGGGGGCCTTCCGCCAACTGGCAGCAAGCACTTTGGCGGTGATCCCCCGATGATCTCTAGTGGCTGGAATTCAAGGGTGCCAAGCTCTGTCACATCTCCTGCGATCGTTCCCCAATCTCGGTCCTCAGCGGATTCCAATAGCCCGCTTCAGCGGGCTTGGCTCCATCAGCCCGCCGCTTCAGCGGCGGGTGGAGGCCCGATAAAGTATTGAATCCAGGCCCATTCATGGGCCTTTCCGACCCGTCGCTTCAGCGGCAAATTGCAAATTATACTTTCCTCTTCTCCCGGGAGGCCCGCTGGGCCGGCCATGGGAAGCCCAGGTCGCGCGCAGCGAGCCACGCGGATTGTCAGCCCGGAGGGCGCCCTAAAATAGCCCCATGCGTGAGCATGGGGAAAGACGCGCAATTCCCGCATTTTTTGGATCTCCTCCCCGAGCCCGCTCTGGGGCGGCATACTCTTCGCAATTTGTCTCTCCTTGCCCAGGCTGGCAGGTCGAATATTGATCCGCCTTTTATGCCGCCCCGCGACGGGGCTCGGGGAAGGGAAATCCATCCATACTCCTCACGCCTCTCAACACCCCATGCTGACGCATGGGGCTATTTTAGGGCGCCCTCCGGGCTGGCACTATGTGTTCAACCTACTCGCGACGGGGTATTTCGATACTACCTCTACTGATACGGAGCACATGTACTGACCGCTTGCCGGCGTGCGAAAGACGCGGCCTGGGGGAATTGCGAATTGCCAATTGCGGATTGCGGATTGCGGATTGCGGATTTCAAATTCCGAGCGCTGATTCGGCGCAACGGCACCTTGGAATGGTGGCAAGGCTTCGGCGCGTGTCTCATCACCGCACTCCATGTCGATCGTCTCTTCAGGAATGACGGCGAAGCCGGCTGGAAGCCGGCGCTCCAAAGACCAAGGTCCGATGTCCGATGACGATTCCAACCGACGATTACGATCGGGAGGAGACTTGTTTCCAGAGTGCGGCGTATTCGCCCAGCCGGCCGTTGAAGCGGTGGAACTGCAGCCAGGCATAGATGAACGAGCCCACCGTGAAGACCGGCAGCCAGCCGGCCCAGCCGAAGGAGTTGCGGACCTGCTTCCAGCGGCTCCAGGCGGTGTGGATCTCGCGCCGCCACAGCAGGTCCCTTTCGTAGCCCACGTAGACGCTCATGGCGTCGACGAACACTCCCCAGAACGTCCCGTTGTTGCCGTGCACGGACGAATCGCCGCGCCGCACGGCCTCCAGGAACTCCGCCGGAGTCGCGCCGGGAGCTTCCGTCCAGGTTCGGCCAACTCGCCAGAGGGAGTGGGAGTCTGAGCCGGCGATCAAGGCGGGCGCCGCCCGGTCGGCATCCCGCCATGACGGCAGGCCGTCCGTGAAGGCGGTGTTGAGCCCCGGCGGCAGGCAGGAGTTGATCCCCTCGCACACGCGGAAGCGGGGCAGCAGCCTCTGCAGCAGCCGCACACCGGCCTCGCCGCGGGGGAAATGGTAGAAGGGGTGGTTCCAGGCGTAAAAGAGGCCGCGCGCGTCCAGCCAGTCCAGCAGCGTCTCGGGATCGCGCCGCCGCACCTGGATCTCGGCATGGTCCTCCGGCGCCATGCCGTACACGCCGACGTGCAGGTTGTAGCCCTCCACCGGCATGGGCACGGAGACCTCCTCAGAGATAAAGAAGTCCGCGACCTCCGGGTGGCGCGAGCGGAACTCCAGGCAGCCGCCGACGGCGTCGTGGTCGGTGATGGTGACGAAGTCCATGCCGCGCGCCTTGGCCGTGCGGTAGATCCGCTCCGGCGTGCTGCAGCTGTCCGTGGGCTCCAGCAGCGTGACGTGGTTGGTCTTGCCGCTGTGCCAGGAATGAATATGCAGGTCGCACCGCGCCATGGAGGTCCCCTTTCCGCCCCGGCGGTCCGCCCGCCGGATCCCTTATTGTAGGTAGAACCACCCGGATTACAATCCCTTTTCCCACCCGGGCGTCTATGTTATAGTGGGGGCACTGGGTCCACGCCACCGGCAGGGGAGTTCCGCCGTGCTCGAGAAAATCGGCAAGTACAAGATCATCGACAAGATCGGCACCGGCGCCATGGGCGTGGTCTACAAGGGCTTCGACACCAAGATGGGCCGCTACGTGGCCATCAAGACCATGTCCCCCCAGTACGTCAACAACGAGGAGAGCCGCGCCCGCTTCTACAAGGAGGCCATCGCCCCGGCCAAGCTCTTCCACCCCAACATCGTGGCCATCTACGACCTGGACGAGGAGGAGGGCACCCCCTTCATCGTCATGGAGTTCCTCGACGGCCTGGACCTGAAGTACTTCCGCACCGCCAAGATCCGGTTTTCCATCCCGCAGATCCTGAACATCCTGATCCAGACCTCGGAGGGCCTCGACTACGCCCACAAGCACGGCATCGTCCACCGCGACGTCAAGCCGGCCAACATCATCCTGCAGAAGAACGGCACCATCAAGATCGTCGACTTCGGCATCGCCCGCCTCACCGAGAGCACCCAGCAGACCCGCACCGGCGTGGCCATGGGCACCCCGGCCTACATGAGCCCGGAGCAGGCCCGCGGCATGCGGGTGGACGCCCGCACCGACCAGTACTCCGTCGGCGTCATCGCCTACGAGATGATCGCCGGCCAGAACCCCTTCCACTCCGAGAACTACACCGGCGTCCTCTACAAGATCATCAACCACTTCCCGCCGCCGGTGACCGAGGCCGACGCCCTGTGCCCGCCCGAGCTCAGCGCCGCCATCATGCGCACCATCGAGAAGGAGCGCGACGCTCGCTTCGCCGACCTGAAGGTCTTCTCCAAGGAGTGCCAGCGGATCCTGGCCGGCTTCAAGGCCGACGAGAGCCGGCTCGAGCTGACCATCAGGGGCCTCGACCAGCTCGAGACCACGGCCCTGCAGGAGCCGTACAAGGTCCGGCTGATCCGCAAGTACATCAAGGAATTCCAGTTCGAGGCGGCCTCCCGCCTGCTGGACAAGCTGCGCGACGAGAAGGTGGACCACACCCTGCTCCAGTCCCTGCAGACCGAGCTGAACAGCCAGAACGTCAAGAAGCGGGTGGTCGACCTCATGAAGGTCGGCGTCGACCTCGTGGAAAGCGGCGACCACGACCTGGCCCTGTCCAACTTCAACGAGGCCCTGGACCTGGACCCCGACAACGTCGAGGCCATCACCTGGATCCAGAAGATCCGCCGGCTCAAGAAGGAAAAACTCTTCCGCGAGCAGGTCCAGCCGCTGATGGAGGAAGCCGGCCGGAAGAGCGCCGCCGGGCAGTACCTGGAAGCGATCGAGCTGTACCGCAAGGTGCTGTCGGTCGATCCGGAGTACGTGGAGGTCCGGCCGCTCCTCGAGGAGAACGAGCGGCTGCTGGTCCGGTCCACCCAGCTGCGCCGCCTGACGACCGAGCTGCAGGCGGCCCTGCGGCAGCTCGACCTGCCGTCGGCCGCGGGGCGGCTCGAGGAGCTGGAGAAGCTGGCCCCCGACGCCGGGGACACCCGCCAGGTCCGCGCCGCGCTCTGGAAGGCCCTGCAATCGGAGTTCTCCGCCCGCGCGGCCCAGGCCGGCCAGCGCGAGGGGCTGCTGGCGCTGCGGGACTGGCTGCGGTCGACGTTCGGCGACCGCAGCGTCGTTACCTTCGTGTCGGCGGCGGCGCACTCCGAGCAGAAAAACGAGCTGGTCCAGGAGATCCGCCGCGTCGTCACCGGTTGGCTGGAGGCCCAGAACCTGGACGCCGCCCAGATGGCGCTGGAGTTGCTGCTGCCGGTCTTTCCCCGCCAGAACGTGCTCCAGTCCCTGGCCAGCGAGGTCGAGAACCGGCAGAAGTCCGCCCAGGAGAGCCGACGGCGCCAGCTGGCGCTGGAGCAGCAGGTCGCCGAGGGGATCACCTTCATTCGCGACCACCTCCAGCAGGACCGGCCCGAGGAGGCCATGCGGCTGTACCAGGAGATGACGCGCATCGCCCCGGCTGAGAAAACTGTGGCCTTCCTGCGCCCGGAGATTGAGGAGGCGATCCGGCGCAAGGAGAGCGATCGGCAGCTCCAGCAGCAGCTCGAGCAGGCCCGCCAATATCTGCTCTCCGAACAGCTGGACAAGGCCGCCGCTGCCCTCGACGCGCTGGAGACCGCCTTCCCCAAGCACGTCGAGGTGCGCTCCCTGCGCAGCGCGCTGGAGGAGCGGGTCCGGCTGGTGCAGCAGCGCGAGGAGATCCGCCGGCTGCAGGAGGAGATCGTCCGCCTGCGCGACACGGACCACCTCGACCAGGCCATCGACACGGCCCGCCGCGCCGCCCAGCGCTTCCCCGAGGAGACCGTGTTCCTGACCCGGCTGGGCGAGCTGCAGCGGCTCAAGGAAGACATGGAGCGCCGGGCCGAGATCCGCACCACGGCCCAGGCGATCTATGACCTGATTGGACGGCAGCAGTTCCTCAAGGCCGGCAAGGCCGTCTTCGAGCTCAAGAACCGCTTCGTGGAGGAGCCCGAGGTCCTGGACATCCTCAAAGCTTTCCACGAGAAGCGCTTCGAGTTCGTCCAGGGCGTGATCCGCTCGGCCCAGTCCTTCAGCGCCAACAAGGCCTTCGACGAGGCCCGCAGCATCCTCGAGCGCGCCACCGCCGAGTGCCCTGACTCGGTGGACCTGCAGGGCGCCATGCAGGAGCTGGTGGTGGCCGAGGCCGTCCAGAAGGGCATCGCCGACGTGCGGGCCTATCTCTCCGAAAAGAAGTACGACCTGGCCATGGCCACCCTGGAAGGCCTGCTGGCCCGCTACCCGGAGGAGAGCAACATCGTCCGGCTCTACTCCGAGGTGCGGCAGCAGCGCACCGCCTACATTCAGGAGAGCCTGCAGCACGCCCGCACCTTCGCCCGGGAGAACGACTTCGACCGCGCCGTTTCGCTGCTGCGCACGGCGCTGGAGATCGTGCCCAACGCCGCCGAGGTGCAGGACGAGATCGACGCCCTCGACCGGCAGCGCGAGGCCTTCGTCCGCCAGCGCCGCGAGGCCGCCGAGGAGGCGCGCCTCCAGGAAGCCGAGATCGACCGGGCCGCCGCCGAGGCCGCCAAGCACAAGGCCCGCGGCGATCTGTTCGACGCCTTGCGCGTGCTGGAGGAGACGCGACGGCGCTTCCCCAAGGCCGGCGCCCGGCTGGAGAGCCTGATCCACGAGATCCAGGAGCTGCTCGACCTCCAGATGCACATCCCCGAGACGGCCCTGCCGGTGCGGCCCGCCGCCAAGGCCGGCCGCTGGATGATCGCGGCCGCGGCCGCCATCCTGCTGGTGGCCGTGGCGGTGGTGGCGGTGGCGCTGCTGAAAAAGACCCCGCCGGGACCGCCCGCGCCCGAGCCGGCGGTGCTGGCCGTGGACTTGCGCCCCTGGGGCGAGGTGCTGGAGATCGTCCACGTGGACGACGGCAAGAAGGTGGAGCTGGAAAGCGGCGTGACCCCGCTGCAGGTCAGCCTGCCGCCCGGCCGCTACCGCGTGACCTACCGCCTCGGCGACCAGCCCAACGGCCGCCTGACCGAGGAGCTGGACCTCGCCAGCAAGTCCTACCAGGTCCTCCGCAAGGTCTCCCCCGCCCTGCAGAAAGACCTCGACAAAACCATCGACGGGCTGGTCCAGTAAATCCAATTGCGGATTGCGAATTGCGGATTGCGGATTGGCAATCGTGCTCGTGCTCGTCATTGACGGGTGACCGGTGACGGGTGACCGATGACCGGTGATCGCCGCTCATCCGACCATGGACGATGGACCATGGACCATATCGATCCGAATCAATCATATTCGCGGATCGTATTCACCTACCGAATCCTACACGCGTACTGACAACCGCCAGCCCATGTCGAGTAACGCCCAATCCATTCGAATCACCGTCCGACTTCGATGTTCGATGTTCAATGTTCGATGTTCGATGTTCGTTCCGACTCATCCTTCGGTACAATGTTACTGGAGGAACGATGCCGTATCTTCTCGATGGGAACAACCTGATGGGCCTGGCGCGGCAGCGCGGCCTGGGCGGGCTGGCGGAGCGGCGCGGCCTGGTGGCCGCCGTCGCTGCCCTCGGCCGGGTCAAGGGCGGCCGCTACACAGTGGTTTTCGACGGCGGTCCGGACGCCCACTTCGTGTCCGGAGCCGGTCTGGGCGCCGTGCGGGTGGAGTTTGCCGCGCCTCGCTCCGCCGACGACCGGATCCTGGCCCTGCTGCGCTCCGCCGCCAACCCCCGCAACTGGACGGTGGTCTCCGCCGACCGCGCCCTGGTGACAGCCGCCCGCAACGCCGGCGCGCGGGCGCAGGATGCCGCCGATTTTCTCAACCGGCTGGCCGGCCTGCCCGCCGGCGCTGGCGAGAAGCCGGACGCCCGGGCGGTGGACGTGGAAGATTGGGAGGAGTATTTCCGGACCAGCCAGGACGAAGAGGGTGATAGGTGAATCGGTGAATGGGTGAATCGGCAGAAGGACGTTAGACCATAGACGATGGACCATGGACGATGGTCCATCGTCCATGGTCCATGGTCTATCGTCCATGATCAGATCGGTGGTGGTCAGCCGGCACCGGTCAGTCTCCGAGCACGAGCACGTACCAGAGGGATCAGCCGACGAGCTGCTCGAGCTGGCGAATGATCGGTTCGATGACGGGCAGGAGACGGTCCAGGCCCTCCGCCTCCACCATCACCCGCAGCAGCGGCTCTGTGCCGGAGTAGCGGATGACCGAACGGGCGCTGCCCCGCCCCGATCCCTCCAGCAGCTCCTGCAGCAGCCGCACGGGCTCCAGCGTTTCGAGGGGCGGCTTGCGGACCGTCCGGACGTTGAAGATCCTCGAGGGGTAAGGCTCGTAGCCGGCCAGCAGGTCGTCGAGAGACCCTTCCGTCCGCGCCAGGATCTCCAGCAGAAAGATCCCCGCCAGCAGCCCGTCGCCGCTGTGGCAGCGGCGGGCCAGGATCAGGTGGCCCGACGGCTCCCCGCCCAGGGCCAGCCCGTCGGCGAGCAGCCGGGCCTGGATGAACCGGTCGCCCACCGGCGTGCGGACCAGCCGGATGCCCCGCCGGGCGAGGGCGATCTCCAGGCCCAGGTTGGTCATGACCGTCCCGACCACCTCCGGGCCCGGCAACCGCCCCTCCGCGTGCAGGTGGTTGGCGAAAATGTACAGCAGGGCGTCGCCGTCCAGGAGCCGCCCCTCCGGCCCGACCACCACGATCCGGTCCCCGTCGCCATCCAGGGCGAATCCCAGCGGGGCGCGGTGCTGCCAGACCGCGGCCACCAGGGCTTCGGGATGGGTCGCGCCGCACCCGTCGTTGATGTTGTAGCCGTCCGGCGACGCGTGGATCGGCAGCAGCCGGTGGGGCAGCCACTGCGCCAGCACCTTGGCCACCGGCGCGGCCGCCCCGTGGGCGCAATCCACCACCACCGGTGGTCCCTTCGGCGGATTGTCGGCCTCCGCCCCTCCCAGCAGGTGGCGGAGGTAGCGTTCCAGCATCTCCGGATCGGCCTCGAAGGCATCCTTCGGCAGGGGCTTCCGCTGACCGCCGATCCCCATGGCCAGCAGTTCGGGGGTCACGGTGAAGTCGGGGGACGAGTCCGGCGGCAGCGTGTCCAGCACGCCGGCGTCGGCCGCCGCGGTGCTTTCCGCCTGCCGGACTTCCGCCTCCACCGCGGCCTCGTCGGCGTCGGCCAGCTTCAGGCCGCGGCCGTCCAGGAACTTCAGGCCGTTGTCCGCGGCGGGATTGTGGGAGGCGGAGACGACCACCCCGCCGCAGCCGCCCCGCGCCGGGACGAGGTGCGCCGCCGCCGGGGTGGGCAGCACGCCGCAGTCCGCCACCGGCACGCCCAGCCGGCCGGCTTCGCGGAGGATGATGTCGCGGATCCACAGACCCGACGCCCGGGTGTCGCGGGCCAGGAAGAAGGGAGCGCCCGGCGACCGCCCGGCCAGCATCGCCAGCGCCGCCGCGGCCGCGCGCCGGACGGTGGCGGGGTCCAGGGGGTAGCGGCCCGCCTGCCCGCGGATGCCGTCGGTGCCGAACAGCGCCTTCGTCACTTTTTCCACCGGCGGAGGACGACGGTGTCGGGGAAGATCTTGTCGATCCGCACCCTGTTCTGGTACTGCGGGTTGCGGACCACCGCGGAAAGCGGGGCCTCGTGGTCCTTCCCGTCCAGCGGGCACGCGTTGCCGTCCGTGAACACCTCGACGTCCGACGCGGTGACGCCGTCCTTGATCGACAGGGGCACCATCAGCACCACGTCCACGGTCTGCTGCGACAGGCGGTAGGGACCGGGGATATTGCGGACCACGATGGGCACGTTGGGGATCACCCGCGCCACGCCCCGCTCCTGAATGACCACCTCCACCCGCACCCGGTCCTTGAACGCCACCGTGATGTAAGGATTTTCCGCCTTCAGGTTCACGAACTGGACCACCGTCTCCTTCTGCCCGGTCAGGTCGATGCTCTGGGTGGCGATGTCGTTGACGTTGCGCACGTGGGAGACGGGCCCGGAGATCTGGACGTTCTCCGGGGTGACCTGGACCCCCTTGATCAGGAAGTTCGGCGCCGGCTTGCCGGAGTAGCGGGCCCGGATCGGGACCGTCCGGACCTCGAGCGGCTCCAGGATGACGGTGATGGAGGCCGGTTGGATCTTCAGCACCCGGACCGACGCCGGCAGCCGGAAATCGTCGGGCGACAGCAGGATGACGTTCTCCCCCTGGTGGGCGCCCTTCAGGTCCAGGGTGGCCGAGATGTTCTTGACCGAGTTGTCCTTGCCCACCTGGGGCGTCTGCACCTGAAGCAGGACGCTCTTGTTGAAGTCGTTGGCGATCTCCAGGTTCGGCGGCTTGTTGATGATCTCGACGGGCACCTCGACGATCCGGTCGGTCATCTGTTCCGAGGAGACGAAGAACCACATGGAGAAGCCGATGAACAGGGCCAGGATCTTCAGGGCCAGGTTCTCCACGAAGACGTGCCGCAGCAGGTGGCGGGTGCGCTCCAGGTGGATCATGGCTGCGGCTCCTTCTTCCGGAACCAGCGTCCCCGGCGGAGCCGCTGCACGGGGGGCTGGAGGGACTGCTTCAGGAAGGCCAGCAGGGAGTCGGCGTCCGAGAACCGCATCAGGCGCCCGCCGACGGCCACGGAAATCCGGCCCGTCTCCTCCGAGACCACCACCGCCACAGCGTCGGTCTCCTCGGTGATGCCGATGGCGGCGCGGTGCCGGGTGCCGTACTCCTTGCTGAGGTGCGGCTCCAAGGTCAGGGGCAGGAAGCAGGAGGCGGCCACGATGGTGTCCTTCTGGACGATCACCGCCCCGTCATGGAGGGGGGTTTCCGGCTGGAAGATGGTCACCAGCAGGTCGTAGCTCAGCTTGGCGTTGAGGATGTTGCCGTTCTCGGTGTAGCTGCGCAGGCCGATCTCCCGCTCGATGACCACCAGCGCCCCGACCCGCTTGGAGGACAGGGTCACGGCCGCCAGCACGACCTCGTCCAGGCCGATCCGCTCGCGCGTCGAGAAGCCGCGGAAGAGCCGCGTGTTGCCGATGTTGGCGAGGATCTTGCGGATCTCCGCCTGGTAGATGACGATGATGCCAAAGACGGCGTAGGTCACGAAGGTGGTCAGGAACCACTGGATGGTCCGCAGGTGGGCCAGCTTGGCCACGAAGTAGGACAGCGCCAGGATGGCGATGCCGGTGGCCATCTTGCCGGCCCGCGTCCCTTTCATCAGCAGGAAGAGCTGGTAGATCACGTAGGAGACGATCAGGATGTCGATGACGTCGCTGAGGGTCATCTCCGTCAGCCGGACCATCTTGAGATAAGGCCACAACCAGTCCATCTCAGCCCTGCGCTTCCTGCCGGATGGCCTGCGCCACCTGCAGTGCCTGGAGGGTCTCCGCCACGTCGTGGCAGCGGAGGATGTCGGCGCCGTTCATGGCGGCCACGACTCCCGCCGCCAGCGAGCCGGGTAGCCGGCCGTCCGCCGGGACACCGGTCACCGCGCCGATGAAGGATTTCCTGGAAGCGCCGACCAGGAGGGGGCGCCGGTAGACCCGAAACTCCTTGAGCCGGTTCAGGATGATCAGGTTGTCCGTGGCGGTCTTGCCGAAGCCGATACCCGGGTCGAGCACCATTTTATTGGCTTGGAGCGGCAGTTGCAACAATTTCTCAAAGAATTCGTGGATTTCCGACATGATATCGGGCGAGGGCGGGAGCTTCTGCATGTCGGACGGCACGCCGCGCATGTGCATGGCCACCACGGCGGCGCCGGTTTCCGCGGCGACGGCCGCCATCTCTGGATCGCGCAAACCGCTGATATCGTTGATGATCTCTGCCCCCTCGGCCACGGCGGCGCGGGCGGTCCCGGGCTTCCAGGTGTCGATGGAAACGGGCAGGTCGAAGCGCCGGACCACCGCCCGGAGGACCGGCAGCACCCGGGCTTGCTCCCCGGCCTCGTCCAGGGGCGCAGCGCCCGGACGGGAGGACTCCCCGCCGATGTCCAGGAGATCCGCTCCCTCCGCAACGAGGCGCTCGGCGTGGCGCAGCGCTTCGTCCGGGCCGAAGTGCCGCCCGCCGTCATAAAACGAATCGGGGGTGACGTTGAGGACGCCCATCACCAGCGGCCGCCCGGAAAGCTCAATCTGTCGCCGGGCAGTGCTGAGAGCGGGCGGTCGGGTCATTCCATGTCCTCAGGCGGGAGCCGGACCTTCCTTCGGCTTGATGATCGGCGAAACCACCCCGTCCTCGGCGCTCTTCTGCGGCTGGGCGGGCGGAGCCTGGTCGGAAGTCACGGCTTCGGTCTTGGCCTTCCGGATGGGATCGCCCTTGATCGCCAGGACGACTTCCTCGGCGTCCAGGACCTCGTACTCCAGCAGGGCCTGGGCGATGCGCTCGAGGGCGTCCCGGTTCTCCTGGATCATGAGGTGGGCGGCGTCGTAGTTGTCCCGGATCAGCTGCTGGACCTCGTCGTCGATCATGACGGCGGTCTGCTCGCTGTAGTCACGGTGCTGGGCGATTTCCCGGCCGAGGAAGATCTGCTCCTCCTTCTTGCCGAACGCCAGCGGGCCAAGCTTGTCGCTCATGCCCCATTCGCAGACCATCTTGCGGGCCAGGTCGGTGGCCCGCTCGATGTCGTTGGCGGCGCCGGTGCTCTTGAGGCCGAGGAAGACCTCCTCGGCGAGCCGGCCGCCCATGAGCACCCGCAGCTGGGCGAGGAGGTAGCTCTTGGAGTAGTTGTAGCGGTCGTCCACGGGCAGCTGCTGGGTCACGCCCAGGGCCATGCCGCGCGGGATGATGGCCACCTTGTGGATCGGGTCGGCGTCCGGCAGGAGCGAGGCCAGCAGGGCGTGGCCCGCCTCGTGGTAGGCCGTGATCCGCTTCTCCTGGTCGCTGATGATGAGGGAGCGCCGCTCCTTGCCCATCAGCACCTTGTCCTTGGCCGTCTCGAAGTCGTCCATCAGGACGTTCTTCTGGCTGTAGCGGGCCGCGTTGAGGGCCGCCTCGTTGACCAGGTTGGCCAGCTGCGCGCCGGAAAAACCCGGCGTGCTGCGGGCGATGATCTCCAGATCCACGTCCTTGTTGAGCGGGATCTTGCGGGTGTGCACCTGCAGGATGCCGAGCCGCCCGCGCACGTCCGGCAGGTTGACCACCACCTGGCGGTCGAAGCGGCCGGGCCGGAGCAGCGCCGGGTCGAGCACGTCGGGGCGATTGGTGGCGGAGATCAGGATGACGCCCTCGTTGCTCTCGAAGCCGTCCATTTCCACCAGGAGCTGGTTCAGGGTCTGCTCGCGCTCGTCGTGGCCGCCCCCGAGCCCCGCCCCGCGGTGCCGCCCGACGGCGTCGATCTCATCGATGAAGACGATGCAGGGGGCGTGCTTCTTGCCCTGGTCGAACAGGTCGCGCACGCGCGAGGCGCCCACGCCGACGAACATCTCGACGAAGTCCGAGCCGCTGATGGAGAAGAACGGCACGTTGGCTTCGCCGGCCACCGCCCGGGCCAGCAGCGTCTTGCCTGTGCCCGGGGGGCCCACCAGCAACACGCCCTTCGGGATCCGGCCGCCCAGCTTCTGGAATTTCTGGGGCTCCTTCAGGAACTCGACCACCTCGGTCAGCTCCTCGATGGCCTCGTCCACGCCGGCCACGTCCTTGAAGGTGACCTTCTTCTGCTGGTTGGTCAGCAGCTTGGCGCGGCTCTTGCCGAACGAAAGGGCCTTGTTGCCGCTGCCCTGCATCTGCCGCATGATGAAGATCCAGAAGCCGATGAAAAGCAGGACCGGCAACCACAGCGAGAGCGCCCAGGAGATCCAGGAGTCGCGGTCGGCGGAAACCACCTTCACGTTGGCGCCCGACTTGACCAGGGCGTCGGCGATCTTGCTCTGGCCGTCCTCCGGCACCGTGGAGGTGAACCGCTGCTTGGAGACCAGCGTGCCTTCCACCGAGGTCCCCTTGATGGTGGCCTCGCGGATCGCCTTGGCGTCCACGTTCTCCAGCAAAGTCTTGTAGCTCAGCTCCTTGACAGTGCCTTCCTGGTAGTTGTTGTACAGGCCGTAGAGAACCACCACCGCGACGATGATGATCACCCACAGCAGGATATTCTTCATTGCGTTGTTCACCGTTCCCTCCGACACGTTCTCCCGGTCATCCGCCTGTTTCCGCTCTCGCAGATATAGATGGTTTTACAGGAAAAAAGATGACAAAAAGTCCTCACCGGAACTTGGCCAGGAACGGCAGGTTCCGGTATTTTTCCTGATAGTCCAGGCCGTAGCCGAAAATGAAGTCCGCGTCCTGGCTTTCGAAGGCGGCATAATCGGCCTTGAGATCCACCCGCCGCATGAACGGCTTGTCGATCAGGGCCGCAATCCGCACGGACTGCACTCCCTGCTCCCGGATATGCCCCAGCAGATGGTCCATGATGATCCCGGTGTCCAGGACCGTGGCCACCAGCAGGACATTCTTGCCGGCCAGCGAGTGGGCCGGGTAGATCTGGGTTTCCTCGATCTCCTTGACGATATTGTCCTTCAGAGCGGAGTCCTTGTAGTACATGTTGATGAACTGGCAGTGGACGGGCGCGTCCATGGCCCGCACGAGGTCCGCCATGAAAATGAAGGCCCCCCGCAGGATGCCCATGACGTACAGCTCGGCGCCGTTGAAATCCTTCTGGATGCGCTGGCCCAGCTCGCGGACCCGGGTGCGGATCTGCTCGTCCGTCCTCCAGACGACAAGGGGCGATTTCTTTTCCGTCATGCCTGGCGCCTCAAAATCAGAATGGCGTTCTCTGCCGTGACGCGATTATTATAACACAGAACCCAGCCAAGAGCTGGAATCCAGAGGATTTCCCCGTCTGTTGCGGTCACGATGGTCAGCCGGCTGCGGTCCGTGAGGGGGACCCGGCGCTCGAGGAGGAGCTTTTTCAGCTTTTTATGCCCCCGGCTCCACCGGACCCGGTCTCCCGGGCGCACGGAACGCAGGACCAGCCCGGATCCGGGATCCGGCAGCCAGACGGCGTCCGGACCCGGCGCCCGCCCCGCCGCGGGGACCGCCTCGAAGCGCTCGCCGGTTTCGGGAATGTCGACGGCCCCCGGCACCGGCAGCCGGTATTCGAACGGGGGTGCGCCGCCGGGATCCGCCGCCAGGCGGACGACGCCGCAGCTCAGGGTGACGACGGGCCCGCCGGGCAGCGCGACGCGGCGGCCGCTGCGGCCGGCGCGGATCAGCTCCAGCGCCCGCTCCAGGTGGCCGAGGGACAGTCCCCGCAGCCCGCCCCGGGCCTCGCGGACCATCTCCCGCAGGAGCGGCAGCTGCACCGCGGCGGGGTGGCGGAGGAAGTCGTCTGCCCGGAACTCCCATCTCCCGCCCTCCCCGACCCAGAGCGCCTCGCCGAGCGGGTGCAGCAGGCGGGCGAGGGCGGCCCGCTCCCGGCGCGCCACCCCGGCGCTCCGGGCGATGACGCGGGCGGCTCCGGGGCCGAGTTCGGCCGAGATGGCCGGCAGGACCCGGTGGCGGACGCGGTTGCGCCGGTGGCGCAGGTCCTCGTTGCTGGCGTCCTCGCGGTGGCCGACCCCCTCGGCGGCGAGGAATTCCAGGACTTCCCGGCGGGTCACGGCCAGCAGCGGCCGGACCAGACCCGCCGGCGTGCGCGCGGCCATGCCGGCCAGGCCCTCCAGACCGGCCCCGCGGGTCAGGCGCAGCAGGACCGTTTCGGCCTGGTCGTCCAGGGTGTGCCCGAGAGCCACCCGGTCGAACCCCCGGGAGAGATAATCCCGGTAGACGGCATGGCGGCGCTCCCGCAGCCATTCTTCCCGGTTGGCCTCCGGGGACGCGGCGCCTTCGATCCCGGCGCGGTGGAAAGGGACGCCGAGCCGTTCCGACAGCTCCCGGCAGAAGGCCTCGTCCGCGTCAGCCTCGGCGCCGCGCAGGCCGTGATGGACATGGAGCATCTCCAGCCGGAACGGGATAGACGGCGCCAGGCGGTGCAGCACCACCGCCAGGGCGGTGGAATCGGCCCCGCCGGAGCAGGCCGCCAGCACGCGCTGGCCGGATTGGATCAGTAGATGTCGCCGGATGAAGCCGGCCACAGAATCGGTGAGCATGAAAAGAAATGGTGCCGGTGCAGGGAATCGAACCCCGGACGCCGCGGATATGAGCCGCGTGCTCTAACCGTCTGAGCTACACCGGCACAGAGGCGGAGGATACACAAGCGCCTCCGGTTTGTCAAGGACCACAGTATTAGATTGCGGATTGCGGATTGCGGATTGCGGATTTGCCATCGTGCTCGTCATCGTGCTCGTAATCGTAATCGTAATCGAACCAAGAAATTACGCGCAACGACGCTGAGACCGCAGAGGCGATTCGGGACGCGGGTCCGCACGGCTGAATCCGGATAGACCGGATTCCAAATTCGGATTCCGGCCGGGGATTCGCGTGGATCCGTGTTGAATTCCACGTGCAAAGCTGCGTTAACTTCTTGAACCGATTACGATTACGATTACGAGCACGATGACGATTACGAGCACGATGACGAGCACGAGCACGAGCGGTCATCGGTCACCGGTCATCCGTCATCGGTCACCCGTCACCGGTCATTTCCCCTTGCCAACCGCCGGCGCCGGTGTCACCATGGCGGATCGACAGGCTGCGGAGGCGACGAATGGCAGCACACTCACGACGTCCGTCCGACCGGGCCGCGCGGCAGCGGGTGCTGGCCGACCGGTGGATGGAGATCCTGTGGCGGCAGCGCGACGTGGACGCCGTCGACCGCCTGCACGCCCCGGATTTCACCGACCGCTCCAGCGCCGGCCGGCGGACGGACAACGCCGCCTTCCGGGAGATGCTCCGGTCGTTCTACTCGGCCTTTCCCGATTTCCACGCCGTCACCGAGGACCTGGTGGTCGATCCCTCCGCCGGCACGGTGGCCATCCGCTGGAGCGCCACCGGGACCCACCGGGGCGCCTACCTGGGCGCACCGCCGACGGGACGGGTGATCCTGTTCCGCGGCATCGAGGTCCTCCGCTTCCGCCGGGACCGGGTGGCGGAGCGCTGGGGAGAATGGGACGGCTTCGCCCTTCTGGACCAGCTGGGGAAACCATGGCGCTGATCCGCCTGATCATCGGAGTCTTCTGGTTCCTGGCCGCCCTGCTGGGCCTGCGGCTCCTGTCGCGCTGGCTCGGCCGGCACTTCGGGCCCAAACCGCCCGACGGCCGGCCCCTGGAAGGCCCCGCGGCCACCCCCGAACTCCGCGGCGCCATGGTGAAGGACCCCGTCTGCGGCACCTGGGTGGATCCGCGGATCGCCCTGGCGCTGACCTCCGGCAAGGAGACGATCCGCTTCTGCAGCGAGGAGTGCCGGAAGGCCTGGTTGGGGCAGCATCCCGCCGGCCCGGCCTGAAGCCCCGCGGGGCAGGCGAAATAAAAATTGCCGGGAGTTTTGGCGCTCCCGGCAACGTGCAAAGTAGGTAACATTCTACGTGTCGCCTTAATAGATGCGGGAGGGTGCCGGAAAGTTGAATCTTTTTCAGCAGGCCGGACATCCGCGCAATCCACAGATTTCATTTGACATACGGTTTCTTCACATCGAGGGAATGAACCCTTCCGGCGCGGGGGCATCCAATCCGTTTCCGACCTACCCGCAGAAAGGAGAGCTTGGCATGGCCCCAACACACGTTTCTCCGCAACGGCCGGCAGGATTTTCCCGGATCGCCCGGCTCTTCCTGGCGGCGGTCCTTCTGTCCGCCGGAGCAGGCGGTCCGGCCCGCGCCGCCGGCACGGCCGAAAAAATCCTGGACCGCTGCGCCAAGGCGATGGGCGGGGAGAAGGCGCTCCGGAAGGTTGCCGCCTGGCAGGCCCGGGGCGTGGTGACCCGTCCCGGCGACGGCCGGTCCGGCCGCTTCGGGGCGGCGGCCCGCGTCCCCGGGCAATTCTGGCAGGAGGTCCAGGTCGGCTCCGACGTGTACGCCGAGGCCTTCAACGGCAAGTCGGGCTGGCGCACGGACCCCGGCGCCGGCCTCCGCACCCTGACCGGCGAGGCGGGCCGGGATTTCCAGGCGGAGGCCCGCTTCCGCTGCGTCCGCTGGCTGGACTGGAAAAAGGACAAGAGCCGGCTGGCGGACGCCGGCGCCGCGACATGGAACGGCCAGCCCGCCCGGAAGGTGCTGCTGACCACCCGGCGGGACGTGCGGATCGCGCTCTACTTCGACGCCGGCTCCGGCCTGCTGGTGGGCGAGGAGTTCCCCGCCGGCAAAGGCCTGCGCCGGTACGAATACTCCGAATACCGGCCGGTCCAGAGCCTCCGGCTGCCTTTCGCCATCACCGCTTCCGACGGCCGGAACACGTTCAAGATCGCCCTGGAGTCCATCCGGATCAACGCGCCGCCGGAGGCCGGTCGGTTTGACTTCCCGGTGCCGGAAGGGCGCGCCCTCCCCGACATCCCGGCCCTGCTGAAAGAGGTGGGGGACAACCAGGAGCGGCTGGAAAAGCTCCTCGACTCCTACACGTTCACGGAGCGCCATTCCGTCCGGGAGTTCGACAAGAAGGGCACGGTCCGCGAAAAGCCCGAGGAGACCTACGAGATCACCTTCGTCCGTGGCCGGCAGGTGCGGCGGCTGGTGGCGCGGGAGGGCAGGCCCCTCTCCGCCTCGGACCAGGCCAAGGAGGACCGCAAGCTCGAGAAGCAGGTGCGGGAGATCGAGAAGGAGGCCGCCGCCGCGGCGAAGGGTCCGGGTGGGAAGTCCGCCCGCGGGGAGCGATCGATCTCCATCGGCGCGGGGCTGAAGACCACCCGGATGATCAATCCCCGCTGGGAGCAGTACGAGGGGCGCGAGCTGGTGGTGTTCGATTTCGAGCCCAACCTGGCCTACAAGCCGAAGGACACGGCGGAAAAGCTGATGCAGAAAGTGGCCGGCACGCTCTGGGTGGACGCCGCGGACCGCCAGGTGGTCCGCTTCGAGGCCAAACTGCTGGAATCCTACAAGGTGGGCGGCGGCCTGCTCGCCTCCGTCAAGCCGGGGGCGACCTTTGTCGTGGAGCAGATCCGCGTCAACAACGAGATCTGGCTGCCGTCCCAAATCGAGTTCCAGCTGGACGCACGGGCCCTCTTTGTCGGGGTCAGCATGAACCGGATCGTCCGCTACAGCGACTACCAGCGCTTTGGGGTGGAGTCCGAGGAGAAGATCGCCCCGCCGAAAGAATGACCGGACGATTGCAGATTGCGGATTGCGGATTTCGAATTGCGGATTTCGGATTGCAGATTGCGGATTGAAATCAGAAGGCCGAACTTAATTACGTCGCCCCCGTTCCGGTTCCCAAATCCGCCATCCGAAATCCGCAATCCGCAATTCCCCGAAGGGTTGCATCGCGATGGGGGCTCCGCTACAATCACGGCAATGAAGGGACGGATTCCATGACCACCGCGCGGAAACCGCTTGTCACCGCCGGACTGACCGGCGGCATCGCCTCCGGCAAGACCACGGTGGCCGGCTTCTTCCGGGAGCTGGGCGCCCGCGTGATCGACGCCGACGCCATCGCCCACCGGGTGCTGCGGCGGCAGGCGGTCGTCCGGGACCTGGTCGGGCGCTTCGGCGCCGGCATCCTCGCGCCGGACGGCCGGGTGGACCGGCGCCTCCTAGGGCCGCTCGTGTTCGGCGATCCGGCGGCCCGGGAGTGGCTCAACCGGCGGGTCCACCCGGAGGTCCGGGAGGAGATCGCGCGGCGGCTCGAGGAGGAGCGCCGCGCCGCCGCCCACCCCATGGCCGTCGTGGACGTCCCGCTGCTGGTGGAGTCGGGCGAGCCGCACCGCTACGGCCCCCTGGTCCTGGCTTGGTGCCCGCCCGCGCTCCAGCTCCGGCGGATCATGATCCGGGACGGGTTGAAGGAAACAGAGGCACGGGCCCGGCTGGAGTCCCAGCTGCCCCTCGAGCTCAAGCGGGCCCACGCCGACCACATCATCGACACGTCGGGGACCTTCGAGGAAACCCGCCGGCAGGTGGAGTCCGTCTACCAGGCCCTGCTCCGGCAGGAAGTTTCGCCTTCCTGAGTCACGCAGGCCACCGGTGATTCCCGCCGGAGTGGGAGTCCGATGAAAGAAATGCCGACGCCTCGCCCGTCGACGGGCGAGGCCGTTAGCCTATAGCTGGGAGAATCAGTTTCGGGAGTGAAAGAAGCGGGGATTACTTCTTCGCCTTGGCCTTGGGGGCCTCGTTCTTCTTCACGTTCTGGGGGCGGGTCTTGCCGAACGTCCCGCGATAGATCTTTCCCCGGCGCGTGCGCAGATCACCTTTACCCATGCTGTCGACTCCTCGTCCACAAAATAAGGGCGTATTTGTAGCAGAATTCCCCGGTGGTGTCAATCGGAGAAAATCGCCGTTCGACCATGGACCATGGACGATGGACCATGGACGATGGACCATGGACGGTGGACCATGGACGGTGGACCATGGACGGTGGACCATGGACGGTGGACCATGGTCGATGGTCCATGGTCCATGGTCTGTTGATCCAAATCCCAATCCCCATTCCCCTTTTATTCCCGTTATGGTACACTTTTCGCCTATTTATAGACGGAGAACGATATCCGATGTCCGATGTCCGATGTCCGAATTCCGTAGAACGAAAACAAATTGAACAACATACACAAAGGAGACTGACTATGGCCAAGTACCGCATTGCCTGGTTGCCCGGCGACGGGATCGGAGTGGAAGTCAACGAAGCCGCCAAGATCGTGCTGGACCGCATCGGGCTGGACGCCGAGTACATCCACGGCGACATCGGCTGGGAGTTCTGGTGCAAGGAGGGCGACGCCTTCCCCCAGCGCACCGTCGAACTGCTGAAGAACGTGGATGCCGCCCTCTTCGGCGCCATCACCTCCAAGCCGGTCAAGGCCGCCGAAAAGGAACTGGTCCCCGCGCTGCAGGGCAAGGGCCTGGTCTACCGCTCGCCCATCGTGCGGATGCGCCAGACGTTCGACCTCTATAACTGCCTGCGCCCCTGCAAGGCCTATCCCGGGAATCCCCTCAACTTCAAGGAAGGGATCGACCTGGTGGTCTTCCGCGAAAACACCGAGGACCTCTACGCCGGCGTCGAGTTCAACACCGTGCCCCAGGAGCTCAAGGATGTCCTGCTCAAGCTGTCCAAACCCTTCGCCGCCTTCAAGGACGTGCCGCTGGATCAGTACGCCATTTCCACCAAGATCAACACCCGGAAAGGCTGCGAGCGGATCATCCGCGCCGCGTTCGACTTCGCCGTCAAGTTCCACCGCAAGAAGGTCACCTGCGTGCACAAGGCCAACGTGGTCCGGGCCACCGACGGCCTGTTCCTGGAGACCTTCAAGGAAGTGGCCAAGCAGTACCCCGGCATCGCCACCGACGACGCCAACATCGACGCCATGTGCATGTGGCTGCTGAAGAATCCCTTCAACTACGACGTGCTGGTGGCGCCGAACCTCTACGGCGACATCATCAGCGACCTGTGCGCCCAGATGGTGGGCGGGCTGGGCTTCGGCTGCTCCGGCAACATCGGCGACAAGCTGGCCGTGTTCGAGCCGACCCACGGCTCGGCCCCCAAGTATGCCGGCCAGTACAAGTGCAATCCCATCGCCACGATCCTGGCGGCCAAGATGATGCTGGACTGGCTGGGCGAGTCCGAGAAGGGCGCCCGCGTCGAGCAGGCCACCGCCGCCGTCATCGCCGAGGGCAAGGTCCGCACCTACGACATGGGCGGCTCCAGCAAGACCCTGGAGATGGCCGAGGCGATCGCGGCGAAGCTCTAATTGCGAATTGCGGATTGCGGATTGCGGATTACAGATTGCGAATCGATCACCGATCGTAATCGCAGATCGTAATCGCAATCGTTCTCGTACTCGTTCTCGCGTCCCGGGTTGAACCGGATCGGAATTTCCAACCTGTAGGCGCGAAGGGCGCAAAGAGGAAGCTCCAAATCCCTCGCCAACAGGCGGGGGATTTTCTTTTCGCCGGATTGCCAATCCGCAATTCGCAATCCGCAATCTTCCAGGGCACTCCTGATTCCATTCGGGGTGCAAAGCTTGCATCCTCAGTAGAACTCGGGTATAGTGTCCGGTCGCCCGCGGGCGGCCGGATTCTTCCGGAAATCATCCCAAGGAGAGTTCCCATGGCCACGACGGAAACCAAACCCCTGACCACCGCCGAGATCATCGCGCTGGACGAGAAGTACGGCGCCCACAATTACCACCCCCTGCCCGTGGTGATCGCCCGGGCCGAGGGCTGCCGGGTCTGGGATCCCGAGGGCCGCGCCTACTACGACATGCTGTCGGCCTACTCGGCCGTCAACCAGGGCCACCGGCACCCCCGCATCCTGCAGGCCATGATCGATCAGGCCCAGCGATGCACCCTGACCTCCCGCGCCTTCCACAACGACATGATGGGCCGCTTCCTCAAGCGGCTCTGCGAGTACACCGGCTACGAGATGGCCCTGCCCATGAACACCGGCGCCGAGGCAGTGGAGACGGCCCTGAAAATGGCCCGCCGCTGGGGCGTCGAGAAGAAGGGCATCGCCAACGGCCGGCAGGAGATCGTCGTGGCCGCCGAGAACTTCCACGGCCGGACCATCAGTATCGTCTCCTTCTCCACCGACCCCGACGCTCGGATTAATTACGGCCCCTACACGCCCGGCTTCGTCATCGTCCCCTACAACGACGCCGCCGCCATCGAGAAGGCCATCACCCCGAACACCTGCGCCGTGATGATCGAGCCCATCCAGGGCGAGGCCGGCGTCTACGTACCCGACGAAGGCTACCTGAAGGCCGTGCGCGAGATCTGCACCCGCCACCAGGCGCTTTTCATCGCCGACGAGATCCAGACCGGCTTCTGCCGCACCGGCCGCAAGTTCGCGGTGGACCACGAGGGCGTGCGCCCCGACGCCATGACCCTGGGCAAGGCCTTGGGCGGCGGCCTCTTCCCGGTCTCCGCCGTGGTGGCCGACCACGACGTGATGGGCGTCTTCACCCCCGGCTCCCACGGCTCCACGTTCGGCGGCAACCCGCTGGCCTCGGCCATCGCCATCGCCGCCATGGGCGTGCTGGACGACGAGAAGCTGGCGGACAACGCCCGCGCGCTGGGCGAGCATTTCCGCGCCGAGGTGGCCAAGGCCCGCTGCCCGAAGATGGTGCAGGTCCGCGGCAAGGGCCTGCTCAACGCCATCGTCTTCGAGAAGGGCTTCGAGGCCTGGAACGTCTGCCTGGCCCTGCGCGACGCGGGGGTGCTGGCCAAGCAGACCCACGGCAACATCATCCGCTTCGCCCCGCCGCTGGTGATCACCCGCGACGAGATGGCCGACGCCCTGGGTCGGATCATCCGGGTGCTCGAGGCAGTCAAGTAGGCTTCCCAGTTGCGGATCGCGGGGAACGGGGCTCGGTGCTTGGGATTCGAGTCTCTAGACTCGTTGGATCGCACTCCCAGCCCTTTCGCGTGTTTGGTGTATTTCGTGGTCGGATTCCCGATGGCGGTTTGAGCTCTTTTCGTGTGGTTCGTGTGGTTCGTGGTGGCTTCATGGATTGGGATTGACTTCCCGGGGGTTTCGGGTATCATCTGGTGTCTTGCCCGGGGCGTTAGCTCAGCGGTAGAGCAACGGCCTTTTAAGCCGTGGGTCGAAGGTTCGAATCCTTCACGCCTCACCAATTGCCGATTGACAGGGGTGCCCCAATCTGGTACAAAGGCGCTCTTGTTCTTTCCAATACGTCCCCATCGTCTAGAGGCCTAGGACATCGGCCTTTCACGCCGACAACAGGGGTTCGAATCCCCTTGGGGACGCCAGATTCTCCCCGACCCGCGCGACCGCGCGGGTCTTTTGTTTTTCAGGGTGTCCTGCCACCCCCGCGGAAACGCCCGGCGGTCTCTAGATCACCCCGTGGTGTTCGAAGAACCGACGGATCCGCGGGTCCGCCAGCGGCGGCTGGTGGACCTGGAACAGGAAGAATCCGGAACCGGGATTCAGTTCGAGCACCTGGTATCCGTCTCCGGTCAGGACCACGTCCCAGCCGATGAAGGGAATGAACGGCAGCCGCGCCGCCCGCCGCAGGATGTCCTCCGTGGTCTCCTCCCAGCGGGGCAGGCGGATACCCCGGATCGGGGCACCGGTTTCGGGGTGGGTGTCATGCCATTCCACGTCCCCCTTTTCCGGTTTGCAGGCGGCCGGGCCCAGCTCTCCCGTCCCGATGTCGATCCAGGCGCTCAGGCCCCCCGCGCCCATCTTGAAGTTGTCCACGGGAAAGGACCGGCGGGTCCCGATGCGGTGGACCGCCTGGGCCAGGAACGGGGCTTCCGCGTCGTAATCCCACAGCGTCAACAGCCGGAGGGTGTTGGTCGTCCCGGGGTAGATCCGGGAGGCGTACTCGTGCTGGATTGCTACCTCGGTGATCATGAAGTCGTCCAGTCCGGAAATGTAGGCGGCGGCTTCCTCCTCGGTCCGGGGAAGGCCGTCGAGCAGACAACCCGAGGCGCCCTTTCGTAGAAATGCGACACCGATCCCCTCGCACCCTTTGATCGGCTTGAGCACGACGCCGCGGGCCCGCTCCTCCAATCGTTCCCGCAGCCAGGGCCAGCCCGCGGCCGGGGAGAGGTCGACGGCGTCATAGATCCGCCCCCGGATGACGACGGCCAGGACCGCGGGAGAGGGCACTCCGAGAAATTCCAGATACTTGGCGAAAATGACTTTCTGCTGGGCGGCCGGCCGGTGGGGCCCGTTGATCCCGTCGAACAGGGTGAATTGGGTCCGATCCGAGATGTACAGGCGCAGATCGTTCCGGTGCAGGCCATACATGGAATAGGTCCACCGCGAGAAACCATGCGACCAGGCCCGCAGTGTATCCCTCCACGGCAGCCCGGTTTTCAATTTCTTCTCCATCCGCCAGAGGCTCAGGAAACCACGGATCTTCATGGCCAGGGCCTCAAGGCGTCTGTTCTTGCGCCAAGCCGTTTGTTGGATGGGATTGGAAGCGGGCATGCAAGTTCCCTCACCAGATCAATGGACTGTCCCTGGGGCAGGGAGGATTATCGGCGCATCCCTCCCGCCTCTTCCAGGCGGTCGGCCAGCGCCGCGGCCTCCGGCGGCAGCCCCGCGGACCGGGCCCGCAACGCCAGGGCCAGCACTACCGGGAGGTTCAGGGCCAGCCCGGCGGCGCGCTTGCGCAGGTAGACGGCGCGGTAGTCCGGCGGCACCCGCAGGGTCCAGTTCTCGTCGCTCACCATGCCGGGACGGTTGTAGATTTCGGTCATCCCCAGGAGATCCGTGAAGAACACCGCCACGTTCTCCGCGGGGCTGGCGAACAGGTCGGCGAACTTGGCCTGGGCCAGGCGGCAGGTGTCCTCCGCCAGCGCGCCCGCCAGGCGTTCCCGCGCCTCCCCCCCGTTGGGGCAGAGGCGCCACCCGAGGTAGTCGGCCTGCTCCCGCAGCTTGCCGGTGGCTTGCCAGCGCTCCAGCAGCAGCCAAAGCGGCGGCGTGTCGTGGTTGCCCACCATGACCCAGTCCGGGGAAAGGGCGTTCTCGCTCCGGTAGACGTCCGCCGGGTCGCTCAGGATGGCCTTCTGGGTTACCCGGAAGCGGCCCAGTCCGTAGCGGGCCAGAACGGCGCCCAGGGGGTAGGGCATGGTGCTGAGCACCTCCGCCAGCAGGTCGCCGATCTCCCGCCCGTTGCGGCGCGCCGCGGCGACGATCTCGTCGAAGAGGGCGCTGTAGCGGCGGACCTGGTCCGGCTCCAGCGCCGTCACCCAGTCGTCGGCGTGCCGGGCCACCCCCGACCGGTTGAGCTGCTCCGGCCGGGCGATGGCCAGGGGAGCCAGCTCCGGGTGCTCCGGCAGGTCGGGGGAGCAGAAGAGCCGGGCCCCGTGCTGGACGGCGTGCAGCGGCCACGGGTCGTCCCTGCGGTAGACCCACGGGCAGATCAGGCCGTGGGGATGGTCGAGCCGGACGCCGTCGAACTCGGCCAGCATCTTGTTCATCCGGGCCGCCATCAGCCGGCGGACCGGGCCGGGATTCTCCACCGTGCCGTACTGCAACGGATCCAGCACCGGGTAGTTCCACGGCTGCCCCTCCGGGTTGGTCCGGCTCGGCGGGGCGCCCATCAGGTAGCGCCGCATGAAGAGGCCGCGGTAGCTCCACAGGTCCTGCACCGAGAAGCCGATCTGCAGGTCCCCGTACAGCTTGAGCCCCAGGCCGGCGGCCAGGGCGCGCAGCTGGCCGTGCTGCTCGTGGGCCAGCCATTGGCTGAAGGCGAATGATTCCATGGACCGGGCGCAGCGCGCGGCGAGCTCGGCACGCCGGCGCTCGCAGGCAGCCTCGAAGCCCGGCGCCGGGTCCCACAGGTCGCGGTCCAGGGCCCCCTCGCCGGACAGGGGCCAGAACATCCAGGCCGCGCCCTCGTGCATTTCGGCGACGGCCTCGTAGAGGGCGTCCCGCTCCAGCCAGGCGGAGTGCTGTTTCCGGAACGCCGCCAGCCGGGCGGCCAGCGCCTGCACCTGCGGCGACGGCCGGGCGGCGGCCCACCGGCCCCGGAAGGCTTCGAAGGCTTCCCGGAGGGCCCGCCGCTTGGCGGCGTGGACATAGCCGCTGGCCACCCGGCGGTCGCTGCCGGCCGGGCGGTCACGGACAATCTCCTCGAGCGTGCTCCGGCTCACCAGGGCGCCCCAGGGCTCTTCCTCCGCCAGGTGCACCAGGGAGATGGAGAGCACGTTGCGGGCAAACACCGTGCCGTCGTACGGCGACAGGTTGACCACCGAGGTCTGTCCCTGCGGGCCGAACTGGATGCCGGTGAAACCGAGCCCGCGGGCGAAGGCCAGGAACTCCGCCCCGGCCGGGGAGTACGGGGTGCCCCGGCCCGGATCCTCGGCGGGAAACCCCGGGAAGCTGGGATCGTGGATCGCCAGGACGAGGTTGCGCTTGCCCAGCAGTCGCAGGGCCTCGCCCACCAGGCGGGTTTCCTTCGCGCAGTTCATCTCATTAACCCGCTGGTGTGGATCCTCAAAAGACATGGCGTTTCTCCAGGATCGGGGTGTGTCAGGCCGATTATCGCATATCCCCCGCCCGCCCGCTCGAAAAACTGCCCGCATCGGTCATGGCACGGGCCGCGTTATTTTCGTGACGGAGCCTGGCACTCAGCGTACATCGTACGCAGGCTTGGGTCATTGGCTGAGGTGCCGCCGAACGACTGGAGCTGACCGGCGCTGCCGAAACGGCGCGGTGGTTGGGTAGGAGAATTCCAGGAAAAACGGCGAGGACGATGAGTCGCCGAGGCAGTGTCCAGGTTGAGCACCGGGTCAGGCCAGTTCGAGGGCTTGCTTTGAGCGTTCACCTGGGCTCGAATTGGGTGAAGACATATGAAATCCCGAGTGCTATGGACATGGATGCGGTGCCGAAAACCAAGGCAGGCAGCACCATCGGCGGCCCCCAGACAAGGGAACTCATGACCGCCGTGCCCACAAAACAGATGGCCCAAATAATACGAACATATTTGGCAATTTTTCGAAAAAGGAAAGCAGAAAGAACAACGCCCACGCTCAGTGGACAACACAAAAATTGAATGCACGTTTCAATCTGTTTGAGCAGGGTGGTGGCGCGCGGCCATTGTTGAATTGCTCCGCTGAGGGTCACCCACGCAATGACAATCAGAATACTGCTTGCCAGCAGGAAAAGCAGATGTTTGATTCTCTTCTTTTGTGTCATCGGGAACCTGGTTGGGTCTCACACCCGGTTCAGCGGTGGCCGCGCAGCGGACCGCCCGCTGCAAAAACAGGGCAGGTGGCTGCGGAATCAGGTGAACACGAGGGCAGCGCCCGTGCGAATTGATGCCTCACACCCACGCATCAAGCAGACGCATGAGAAAGATTCGATGCCGTAACGCGGCCAAAGTTCTGTGCCTTTCCCTTGTGAATCGCTGACTTCCCAAAGTTCCCTTGAGTCTTCATAGAGCGCCTCTGGGATTCGGAGTGACGCTGCGAGACGCTTGCATTCCCCAAGCAGGCGTACCGATGAACCGACCATACCGCCAGGGATTTCCGTGTCGTCCACGAAGACTACATTTGAGAAGTCGGCTGGAAGGTAGAAGCCTTCAGCATCTGAGTGAATGATCAATTGGTCGAAGGTACGGCTGGGTGCTTTCGGTCGAAGCAGGGAACTAAAGCCAGAGGCAGTATGGTTTTCCATCGCAAGCCGGAAGTAGCGTTCAAGGACTGGGTCGTCGGCTGAGTCAGTGCCACCAGGCTCGGGTAACTGGCCATTTAGGTCAAGGTGAGCAGCGAATCGTCGCAGGTAGTGAAGTCCAGAGTGTCCGTACATTTGGCACGACCACACTTCGCAGTTTGTTGGTTCGTTGTGCTTCGGCAACCGGTTCTCCAACAAGACCTCATTGAGTCTTTCGAAGGTCTTCGAGAAGAAGTCGTAGCCCTCCTCGTCCGCGAACTGGAGATCAGCAAGGATGCCGACTTCGAGTGAAAGTCCCATTCGTAAACCCTCCAGTATTGTTCAAGCAGCCGACTGACATGCGCATGATGCGGTGGCGCGCCAGCGTTGGCTGCTGAATGCTGTTGTTAGAATGGGAGTGCCCGGCTCCGTCACAAGCATGAACATCGGACAGGCTGCACTTCATTTCATTCGAACATGGGTTGCGTTCAACGTTCAGCGTTCGACGTTCGATGTTCTGCGTTCAGATCTGGCCTCAGTGTCCTTCATGCCTCCGCGGGAAAAAAACCGGCGCGGTGGAAGCCCCGCGCCGGATGCTTGCTTGCCTGTTCGCCGGACGGCCTAGTTGCAGCCCGCCGGGTTGTTGGTCGTCACGCGGTCGCTGAGCGCCGAGGTGAGCTGATAGCCCCGCAGGTACAGCGTCCCCGCCGCCCGGTGCTGTTGCGTGTAATACCGGAACATCATCTGCCAGCTGGTGGCCCACGGCGGGCTGGTCAGGGTCAGCAGCCCCGGCTCCTCGCTCATCATCGCCATGCCGACGAGCTGGGACCCCTTGTAAGGGCCCGTCAGGAGCGTCCAGGCGAAGGCCCCGGTGACGCTGTTGACGCACAGCCGGCCCCGGCCGAGGTCGTCGAAGAAGGACAGGTCGAACGGATCCACGATGACCGTGCCCGTCGTGGTGCACTCGGTCGCGCCGGAGGTGACGGTCAGGGTCCAGGTGTAGGTCCCGCCCGCGTAGGTGTGGACCGGATTGGCTTCCGCGGAGGTCTCCCCGTCGCCGAAGTCCCACCAGTACTCGACGGGATCCAGGCAGTTCACCGGCTCCACGGTGGAGGTGAAGTTCACCGTCAGCGGCGCCAGGCCGATGCCGGGCGACGCCTCGGCCGAGCAGGTCACCTCGCAGGCCCAGGTGAAGGCGGCCACCACCGGATCGTGGTCCGAGAAGCTCTCCGGCCGGGTCGGATCGCCGTAATAGATCTTCGGGAAGTCGGCGCTCACCCGCGCCACCTCCATCCAGTCCAGCCGCGCCGCCAGGTTCTGGTTCACCAGGATGTAGTCGAGCGTCTGGGCGTTGCCGTCGTAGGTGTAGGAATAGACTTCGTCGGGCGGAAGGGTGGAATAGAGGTTGACCAGGTCGGGGTCCACCAGGTCGTTGCTCGCCTGGATCAGGACCTCGTCCGCGGACGTCGGCGTTCCCATGACCGTGCCGATGACGTCGACGTACCCGTCGTTGACGATGAAGGCGTTGTAGTCGCCCACGCTCGCCACGAAGCCGTCCGGATTCGCCGACTGGAGGGTCTGGATCAGGCCGGCCAGGTACTCCGCCTGGGCCTGGCGCTTGGCGCGGACCCGGGGGCCGTCGGTCGGGTCGTCGATGCTGTTCATGGAGCGCAGGTGGTTGACGACGACGACGACGGGGAACGGATCCAGGCCGGGCAGATCGACGGCGGCGTCCAGCACCAGCGGCGGCCGGTCGTTGAGCAGGCTGCCGTCCCAGGCGAAGACGGTGTCCTTGCCGTACTGGACGACGCTGTTCACCGTGACGCGGTCGCCCCGGACCAGGAAGCCCACGTCGATGCCGCCGACGTCGTTGCCTTCCTCGAGGTAGGCCGCGTACTGCGGATCGGTCCCGCCGGCGGCCACCGCGTCGGCGTTGACCCGGGCGGCGATGGCCTGGAGAACCGTGATGTTCTCGATCTCCTGCACGCCGATGATGTCCGGCATCTGCAGCATGTCGCGGATGACCAGCGACGCCTTGGCCAGCCGGTTGTTGTAAGCGGTGGGGGTGAGCACCGGGTCCCCGGTGTCCGGATCGTTGACCGTGTCGAAGAAGCGGAGCATGTTCCACGTGGCCAGGGTGGCCTCGGTTTCGAGCGGCGGCGTCACCGGGACCGGGGCGGCGTTGGAGCTGGCCGTCCAACCGGCGAACGGCAGGATGGTGTAGGTACGGTAGCCGTAATCCAGCGGGCCGACCAGGTTGGTGATCACCACCCCGGTGGTCACGTTGGCGGCCGGCAGGTCGTCGACCGCGTCGGAGTCCACCCGCAGGCGCTCCGGGTTGCCGTCGAACCGCGGGATGCAGCAGGGCGGGGTCGGGATCGGATTCGGCTCCTCGATGCCGGCCTCGCGGAAGGGGCGGTCGAGGCCTGTGATGACGCCGTAGAAGGTGCCGTTGGTGGTGGCCGTGGCGTTCGGCTCGACGATGGTTCCCATGGTAGGCGAGATGACCGTGAGCGACGGCACCGACACCAGCATGCCCTCGTACTTCTCCAGCTGCTCGATCGAACCGGCGGGGTCCGTGTCGGCCGCGGTCAGCACGACCGGCGCCGGCACCGGCTGTCCGGTGTACAGCACCACGGAGATGGAGGAACCGGTCAACTCGGTCAGCGGCGGACTGTAGGGGTCCGCGGTCGGGATGTACTCGCTGACGGTGCCGGTGACCACCACGTCGTTGCCGACCTGGGCCTGCGCCGGCGGAGCGGAGCCGGTGTAAACCTGCAGGCCTTCGGAGGTGTCCGGGTCGGCGTCGTAGAGCGACTCGCGGCTCTGGATGAAGTAGCCGTTGTACTTGCTGGCGGAGACGATGCCGCGGGTGGTGACCACCTGCGTCGCGTAGGGCGAGGCGGACCCGCTGCCCTGGATGTCGTGGATGGGCGTGTAGGGCATGTCGTCGTTGGTGATGGTGCCGTTGGCCGTCCCGTCCAGCAGCACCACGCCGGTGCCGGAGAGGTTGGTGACGTTCACCGTAAAGGTCTCGTTCGGCTCATTGGTGGTGTCGCCGTTGACCAGAACGTCCAGCACGTACTGGGTCTGGCCCTCGGGGATGTTCACGCCGGTCAGGTTGACCGGCTGGTAGTCGCCGTCGGCCACGGTAGCCGTCCCGTCGGCGGTAGTGATGTCGAAAGTTGCTCCGCCGGCAAAGGCCGGACGGTTCAGGCTGACTATAAACTGGGCGTTGGCCGTGCCCGAGTCCCCCTCCGTCACGGTGACGTCGCCGATGGTCAGCCGGGCCGCGTCGTCGTCGAGGATGGTCCCCGCCCCCTGGCTGTCGGCAGGATCGGCGCCGGTGACGCTGCTGACGTTCACATAGAAGATCTCGTCCGTCTCGAGCGCGGTGTCGCCGAACACGAGGACATCGAACGTGTACGTCGAGTCGCCCTCGGCGATGGTGGCCCCGGTCACGGTGTCGGCCGCGTAGTCGTTGTCGGCCACGGTGGCGGTGCCGTCGGCGGTGGCAATGTCGAAGGTCACCCCGCCGACCGGGGCCGGGGAGGTCAGGCTGACGGTGAAGGAGAAAGTGGTCGTGCCGCTGTCACCTTCGGCCAGGCTGACATTGCTGATGGACAGGTCGCTCACCTGCGTGGCGATCAGGCTGAAGTCGTCCACCGCCAAACCATCGTCTGAGCCCGCCGGATTGTAGTCGCTCCAGCGGATCCAGAACGTCGCTCCGTTGGCTATGTTCAAACCCGTGATCTTGTGAGTGATCGCCGTCCGGTTGGCGGCTTGGCTGCCGTCCTTGGCCCCGGTGGGAGCCGCGGTATTTGGTGTGACGAAGTCCAGGGCATCGACATCCGTCCACGTCCCGCTGTTCAGGCCGGTCGCGTCCAGACTGTACTGGAAATCGATCCGATCGGTCCGGCCGGCCGCACCGAGGCGCCACTCTTCCCCCGTATACGAAATGATGAGATTCGTGATCGTGGTCCCAGTGTCGTTGCGGAAAGAGGCCCCGATGGTGGGGACCAGGCTGCCGCTGAGCAGCCCGCCGAACGCCCGTTCCGAGCTGCCGGAAGCGCCGAAGCTGTAGGTGTCCCCGGCGGTGCTGCTGCCGGTCCCGGCCGTGTAGGTGGTGTTCGCGTTGGTGCCGGTTTCCAGGAACGCCCAACCGGCCGGCACGGCGGACGAAGTGCCGGAATTGGCCAGCGTGTCGAAGTTCTGGGTGTAGGGAGTCCCCAAGGCGGGGATGCTGACCTGTCCCCACACGGGGGGCAGAATGAATCCGAAGAGCGCGATGGCCACGATCAGCGCGCGGAAGCCCGCGATCCGCTGACGGTGCATCGACGATCCGAATGAAGCTGTGGATAGCATATGCCTCCTTGCCGATCATGAATTTCGCATGTCTTGGAAAACCCGGCTGGAGCGGTTCGGCCTCCACGTTCTTCTCTTACCCGCCATCATCCGGCCGCCCACTCGTAACCGTGCGGTTTCATCGTAACGCGAATCACCGGCCACGGGAAGCAAAAATCCAGGCAGATCGTGATCGCCTCGCCCACTGCCCTCCCCCCCACAACGAAAACGCCCGCCACCGGGGTGGCGGGCGGAAGAATGATCGGGGCGGCGGCGGGGCCGCCGCCCGGAGACAGGCGGTTTACTTGGCCGGGTTGTTCCCGCCCACCTCGTTCTGCAGCCAGACGAGGTCCGCCAGGTCCGTCGCGCCGCTGAAGTTCAGATCGGTGCTGCCGTCCAGGATGACGTCGTTGCCGGCGAAGTAATTGGCGAACAGGAGCAGGTCGGCGGAATCCACGAATCCGTCCAGGTTCAGGTCGCCCCGCAGGGGTGTGTTCCAGCTGAAGTAGGCCACTTCCGGATCGTGATCCGACAGCTTTTCCGGCCGGGCCGGATCGCCGTAGTAGATCTGCGGGAAGTCGGCGTTGATGCGGGCCACCTGGAAGGAATCCAGCTGGTTCCGGAGGTTCTGGTTGACCAGGATGTGGTCGAGGGCCTGGGTGTTCCCGTCATAGGTGTAGGAGTAGGCGTCACCCGCCATGATGGTGGACATCAGATCGATCAGGTCGGGCTCGACCAGGTCGTTGCTCACCTGGATCAGGACTTCGTCGGCCGGGGCCGGGTTGCCCCGCACCGTCCCCGCGACGTCCACGTACCCATCGCTGAACGGGTAGGCGTTGTAGTCGCCTACCGAGGCCAGCAGAACATCGGGGTCGGCGGCCTGGAAGCCCTGGATCAGGTTGGCCAGATACTCGGCCTGGGCCTGGCGCTTGGCGCGCACCCGTGGGCCGTCGGTCGGGTCGGAGAGGCTGCTCATGGAGCGCAGGTGGTTGACGATGACGATGAGCGGCATGGTTTCCCCGCCGTCCAGGTTCACCGTCCCATCCAGGACCAGCGGTGGCCGGTCGTTCAGCAGGCTGCCGTCCCAGGTGAAGATGGTGTCCTTGCCGTACTGGGTGACGCTGTCGACCGTCACACGCGTGCTCTTGACCAGGAAGCCCACGTCGATCCCGCCCACGTCGTTGCCTTCCTGCAGGTAGGCCACGTACTGGGGATCGGTCCCGCCGCCGGCCACCACGTCCGCGTTGATCTTGGCGGCGATGGCCTGGAGGGTGGTCAGGTTCTCGATCTCCTGCACCCCGACGATGTCGGGCAGCTGCAGGATGGTGCGGAAGATCAGCGACGCCTTGGCCAGCCGGTTGTTGTAGGCGGTGGGGGTGAGCACCGGGTCGCTGGTGCTGGGATCGTTCACGTCATCGAAAAACCGCAGCATGTTGAAGCTGGCGATGGTGGCTTCGCTGGCGGAGCCCATCACCACCGGGATCGGATCGATGTTGTCGGTGGCCGACCAGCCGTTCTCGGCCAGGATGGTGTAGGTGCGGTAGCCGTAATCCAGCGGGCCCACCAGGTTGGTGATTTCGACGCCGGTGGTCACGTTGGCGGCCGTCGTGCCGTCGATGGCGTCGGTGTCCACGCGCAGGCGCTCGGGGTTGCCGTCGAACCGGGGGATGCAGCAGGGCGGGGTCGGGATCGGCTCGGGCGCGGCGATGCCCGGCTCGCGGGCCGGCCGGTCGACGCCGGTGACCACGCCGTAGAAGGTGCCGTTGGAGGTGGCGGTGGCCGAGGACTCGGTGATGGAGCCCTGGGTCGGGGAGATGGTGGTCAGCGAGGGGACTTCCACCAGCATGCCCTCGTACTTTTCCAGCTGCTCGATGGAGCCGGCCGGCGAGGTGTCGGCGGCGGTCAGGACGATCGGATCCGGCAGGGTGACGCCGGTGTACAACACGGCGTTGACGGTGGAGCCGGTCAGCTCGGTCAGGGGCGGGCTGTAGGTGTCGGCGGTGGGGATATACTCGCTCACCGTGCCGGTGACCACCACATCGGCGCCCACCACGATCTGGGACGGCGGGGCGCTGCTGGTGAAGATCTGCAGGCCCTCGGAGGTGTCGGGATCTTCATCGTAGAGCGACTCACGGCTCTGGATGAAGTAGCCGTTGTACTTCCGGGCGGTGACGATGCCCCGGGTTGTCACGGTCTGGTTCTTGTATGGGGATTCACTGCCGCTGCCCTGGATGGTGTGAATGGGCGTGTACGGCATGTCGTCGTTGGTGATGGAGCCGACGCCCGTGCCGTCCGCCACGGTCACGTTGGTGCCGGTGGCGTTGCTGACGTTGACGGAGTAGGTCTCGGTGCTCTCGTTGGTAGTGTCGCCGTTGACCAGCACATTGAAGGTGTACTGGGTCTGCCCCTCGGGGATGGTCGCGCCGTTCACGCCGTTGGCGACGTAGTCATTGTCGGCGACGGTCGCGGTGCCGTCCGCCGTGGCGATGTCGAAGCTCACGCCGCCGGAGAGTGCCGGTTGCGACAACGCGACGGTGAAGGCGGCGGTCACGGTTCCGGCATCGCCTTCGGTGACCGTGACATCGTTGATGGACAGAGCGATGGTGTCGTCATCCAGGATGGTGCCGACGCCGGTCCCGTCCCCCAATGTGGCGCCCGTGACGTTGGTGACGTTGACGTTGAAAGTCTCGTTCGGCTCCGCCACCGTGTCGCCGTTGACCGTGACATAGAACGAATACGTCGAATTCCCTTCCGCGATGAGAGCGCCGGTGATGGAGTTGGCGACGTAATCATTGTCGGCGGTAGTGGCGGTCCCATCCGCCGTGGCGATGTCAAAGGTAACGCCTCCAGCCCCGGCCGGGGAGGAAAGGCTCACGGTGAAAGTAAATGTCTCCGTGCCGGCAGTCCCCTCGGTCCAGGAGGTATCGTTGATGCTGAGCTGGTTGCCGCTGGTGCCGGTGATGTTGATATCGTCGATGCCCACCCACTCGTCGTTACCCCCGGCGTTGGTGGTCATGATGCGCAGTTCCACCAGGGACTGGTTGTCGCAGGCGGCGGGCAGGGTGACCGAGACGGGCGTCACCAGGGTGGCCAGGCTCGGGCCGGTGGTGGCATCGGCAACGTAAGCAGCCGGCACGTTGACGAAATTGCCGCTGCCGCCCACCCGATAATGCAGGGCGACTTGCTGGACCGCGTTGTCGGTGGAGCCGTCCACATCCCGCAGATTGTAAGAGACTGAAATGTTGGATTTACCAGTGGTATCCAAAAAGATCTTGATGTAGGGCGCGTCTGCGGTCCCACTGCCTTGAAGCGCAATCACGGGGTCGGCAATCTCGCATTCTGCCACGCCACCAGACGAAGAACCAGAAGGATTTGTTAAATTAGCGATCACATTGATCACACCGGGTGAATCAGGAGCCAGTACAGTCTGAGGATCCACATCGTTGGCACTGGTCAGATTGTCACCACGATAGCCGGTGATCCCCGGTACTCCTGACCAGTCGTTGGCGGCCGTGATCAGCCCCGTATTGGCCCAGTTTTGGGTGAACGGCAGGGTCTGGGGCGTGGTGTTCGCCCAGATGAACACGATCAGGCCCAGCAGGGCCAGCAGGATCAGGGACCCTTTCTTCCAATGATTTCGGCTCATGAGATACTCCTTCATCCACAAATAAAAACGGCGGGGACCCGGAATGGCCGGGGCGCCCGCCGTGTTTTTACCCGCGGTACCAGTTGTCGGAAAAAGGCAGTTTGCTCAACCTTCGGTAACCTGCGATCGTGAAATGAGAAACGGCATCATACCCCGAATCGCTGTCAAAACCAAACAATATTCTTGGAAAGTTGAAATCCGGTGCGGAGGAGCATCCGTTCTGATCCAAACGACGAACGTCCAACGTCAAACGCTGAACAATGAACGAAGAAGCAGGAATTGAACGTCAGTCGATCTCCGCACCCGGTCCCCGTTCAGCGCTCAAAGTTCGACGTTGGACGTTCGGCGTTCAGTTCCCGGCTCCGGCTTGACTTCAGCGTTCGATGTTCAATGTTCAATGTTCGATGTTCGATGTTCGGTCTGCCCTCCGTGTCCTCCGTGCCTCCGTGGCGGACCTCACTCCCTGACCGCCTGCGCCTCCACCGCCGACAGGAAGTTCAGTTGCTGGTCCCCGAACAGCGCGAACACCATCACGCCGTCCCCCGAAGTCACCCGGATTCTCAGGTACCCCCCGAACTGGCTCTGCAGCCCCGCCAGCCGCTGGTCCAGCAGGAACACCTCCCGCGCGTGCCCCCCCAGCGACAGGTTCGTGGTCCCCTGCGGCAGCCCGTTCTGGTCGTACGCCGCCACCTCCGCCGCCACCCCCGCGCCCCCGGGATTCAGCACCGCCAGCCCCGTGAAAAACGCCACCGGCCCCAGCGTCCCGTTGGCGATGTGCCCGACGAGATAATCCGTCCCCGTCTGCGTCAGCAGCGGCAGGCTGGACAGGAACCGCCCCGCCCCCGCCTCCCCGAACGTCACCGCCCCCGTGACCGCGCCCGGCCCCAGCACCTCCACCGACACCGAGCCGGTGAACGCGCCAAAGGCGCCAAACAGCGGCGCCACGTTATCCGTGCGCTTGCTCCTGGCCGGCACGCCGATCACCGGCGTGGTCGATTCCAATATCCCGCCGTCCGAATAGAGCCGCATCACGACGGCCGTGTCCTGGTCCGTCGGGTTCACCAGCGTCAGCCGCGTCTCGTAGTTCACCCCCAGGTCCCCCGAGGCCACGTGCGGGCAATACAGCGGCGCGGCCGCCGCAGGCACCGCCTGCCCCGCCAGCGCCGCCAGCTTCTGCCCGTCCCCGTACACCTCGCACCCCAACAGCGGCCGGTCCGCCTGCACATAGAGGTAGTCGTCCGCCGTCACGGCGGGAAACACCTGGGCCGGGTTCACCACCACCCGCGCGCGGCCCGCCAGCGTGAACGGGATGGCCGCCTTGACCGATCCGCCGCCGACGAGCTGGAGGTTGACCTGCGCCTGCTGCTGATACGGATTGGTCAGGATGGCCTGCACGAAACCGCCCGGACCCGGCGCCATGGCCAGCACGAAGGACGACTGGGCGTCCCGGACGTTGCCCAGAGGCAGGCCGTCGAGGTAATTCAGCGTGCTTCCGTCGTTGGCCAGCCAGAAGCCGTAGGTGTCGGGCACGGTCACGAAGCCCCGCACCCAGCGCTGGGCATTGTCGGCGGCGGAGCCGAACAGCGCCGCGTCGGACAGGTAGCGCGCGTACTGCTGGCCGACCCCGACCGGTTGGGTCACGGCCTGCCGGAGGCTGCCCGTGTCGTCGTACAGCTCCAGGTTGAGGAGAGCCGTCTGGCTCCCCAGGTTGACCACCGAGAAGGACAGGTCCTGGCTGCGCGGCAGGTGCACCAGGTTGAAGGACTGCTCCGCCACCGCCGCCACGCCGCCGCGGGTGCAGACGCCGCCGGCGGAGGTGCCGCCCGCCACCGACAGCACGTTGTTCTCCGTCAGGGTCACATGGTTGACCGGATCGAGCTCCACGTCCCCCAGGGAATTGATGGCGTAAGCGTAGCTCAGCACGCCCGCCGGATCGGACACGCACAACGCCAGCTTGTAGTAATCGGCGAAGCCCAACAGCGCGTCGGCCCCGTTGGCCCCGTCGAAGTTGTCGGCCTGCACCGCCGAAGGCGGGTTCTGGAAGAAGATCCTCTGGCCCGCCCCCGGGCTGAAGGTCCCGCCGGACTGCGCCGGCCAGACGGCCAGCGCCTTGTCCCCCGCCAGGGCCAGGGCCAGGTCGGCGCGCCCGTCCCGGTTGAAGTCGGCCGCCGCCACCGAGACCGGCTGGTTGCCGGCGGCATAGTCCGTCCTGGACAGGTGGCCGGCGCCGTCGTTGTGGTACACCGAAACCGAGTTGCCGGACTGGTTAGCCACCGCTATGTCCACCACCGCGTTGCCGTCGAAGTCGCCCACGGCGATGGCGGCCGGCCCGGCACCGGTGGCGTAGCTGACCGAGGCGGTGAAAGATTGGCCAAACAGGATGTTCAGCGTGCCGGCGGCGGCGTCCGTGTACAGGAAATCCTGCTTCCAGTCGCCGTTGAGGTCCTGCACCGCCGACGCCGACGCCACCCCGGCCAGGGTCAAGACCTTTGCCGGCGCAAGCGCCCCTCGGCCTTCCTTCATGAAAATCGGCCCGAAAATGCTCTCCCACGGATAGATCCACAGCTGGCCCGCCGCGTCCGTCTCCAGCACGTCCGGCTTGCCGTCTCCCGTGACATCCGCCGCCTTCACCGTGACGGGGGCCGCACCCGGCAGCGCGACCCACTGCCGCCCGCCGAAGGCCCCGTCCGCCTGGCGATAGGACCAGTACAGGCGGACGGCCGGCCCGTCGACGCTGAGGATGTCCTCGAGGCCGTCTCCGTTCAGGTCCACCAGCGCGTAGTCGGTGAGCACACCGCCCACCTGGCCGCTGCCGTAGGCCGTCTCCGCCAGGCTGTTCTCCCGCAGGAACAGGTTCACGGAGTTCGGCACGATGTTGACGTCCAGGTCCATCCCCGTCACCTGGTAGAAAGCCCGGACCGTGACGGGGAACAGGTCGCCCTTCGCGTCAAAGTCGTACCCGCGCAGGTCGCCGAAGAACTGGGTGCTCCCTTGCAGGTAGAGCCCGGCCTCGCTCCAGTTGCTGGAGCCGTTCGGCGGCCATACTCCCGCCCCCACGCCGACGGTGACGCCGAGGAAGTCCCCCGGCTGCCAGACCGTCCAGTCGATGGTGCTGTCGGTCACCCGCAGCCAGATCTTGTCCTCGCCCGCCACGTAGCGGAAGAGCTGGACGGCGTTGACGCTGACGGGCCCTGTGCCCACGTAGTCCTGGGTGGGCTCGTAGGTCGCCGAATCCAGATTGAAACCGTACTCCGACACGGCGAGGGCCGAGATACTTTTCTCGGGAGGCAGCACCGCCAGGTCGGACAGTTCTCCGTCGGCCAGCGTCTGGCTGAGCACCGCCCCTTCCGGCAGGCGGATTTCGATGATGACCGGGTTGGTGCTGGAGGCCCCGTCCAGGGCGTGGTTGCTGAGGGCGATCAGGAGGGGCGAAGCCGGCAGGAGCTGGGAGGGTGCCCCCGGGTTCACCTCGCCGCTCTGGCCGACCCGGGCATAGATGTCGAGGCTCGGCGCGGCGTCGTAGGTGATGTTGTAGACCCCGCCGCCGGTGCCCGCATAGACGGTCTTGGGCGAGCCGGAGGTCACGGCCAGGCCGTTCACCATGGCGGTCGCCAGGATGAGCGTCGACAACGACCAGCTGGTCCCGCGGTCGATCGAATGGTACAGCCCGAGGGCCGTCCCTGCGAACACGATGTTGGAGTCGTCCGGGTCCACGGCGAGCCGGAGGACCGAATTGCTGCCCAGCCCGTTATTCGCCGGCGACCAGTACTGGCCGGCGTTCGTGCTCCTGTTCAGACCGCCCCCGCTCGTCCCGGCATAGAGGAACGAGGAAGAGTGGGGGTCCATCGCCAGGCAGTAGACGGCATGACTCGTCAGGCCGCTGCCGGCGGCGTCCCAGCTCATGCCGCCGTCGGTGGTTTTGAAAATCCCCGGCGTCCCCCAGACCGCGGCGTAGACGGTGTTGGGGGCCCGCGGATCGATCAGAAGGTCCATCACCTCGTTGGTCGAATCCGGCGACGGGGTCGGGTACCAGCTCTGACCGCCGTTCAGGCTCCGGTAGACGATGGAGGGCACAGGGCTGTGCGGCGACAGTCCGGCATAGAGCACCTGCGGATTCACCGGGTTGATCGCCACGCAACGGATGTAGGCGTCGGTGGGCAGGCCGGCGCTGGCGTCGGTCCAGGTCACGCCCCGGTCCGTGGTCTTGACGACGCCGTACAACGGGCATCCGTACATGATTTGGGGATTCTGGGGATCGATCTCCAGGTCCATGGCGTATTGGCTCCCGGGCTGGACCTGCCAGCTCCGCCCGGCGTCGGCGGTCTCGAAAATGTGGCCGCCGCAGCCGGCGTAGGCGGTATCCGGCAAGTCCGGCGGTACGGCGACGCACTCCACGTAGGTGCCCGTCAGGCTGTAATTGGCAGGCACCCAGTTCGCCCCGCCGTCCACGCTGCGGTACAGGCCGTCAAAGGAAGTTCCGGTATACACCACGCTGGACGAGCGCGGGTCCGCCGCCGGGTGGAAATAGAACGAACCCGCCGTGCCTGTGCCGAAGTCCGACCAGGACGCTCCGCCGTCGGTGCTCTTGGACACCCCGTAGAGGGAGCCGGCATACAGGGTCGACGGGACCAGGGCGTCGATGGCCAGGCCGATGATGTAGGTGCCCGGCTGCCCGTTGTTCACCGCCTGCCAGCTGCCGCCGCGGTTGGTGCTCTTGAACACACCGCCGCCGTGCGCGCCGATATACAGCGTTTGCGGATTCTGGGGATCGATGACCATGGACCAGATGCTCAGATCGGTCACGCCGTTGTTCACGGCCGTCCAGCTTCCCCCTCCGTTCGTGGTCCGGAAAACCCCCTTGTCGTAGGAGCCCGCATAGGCCACGTTCGGCGTGGTGGGATCGACCGCCACGCAGTTGATGAGGAGGCTGGTGAGGCCCGTGTTGACGCGGGACCAACTGTCTCCGCCGTTCGTGCTCTTGAACACCCCGCCATTGTCGTTGTAGCAGGCGACGTACAGGATCCGGGGATCGGTCTTCGATATGTCCAGCCCCAGAAAGCTGTTGGTCTGCAGTCCGATGCTGGCCGAATACCAGTGGTTCCCGCCATCCGTGGATTTGGACACCCCCAGGATCTGCCCGATGTACAGGGTGTTGTGGTCCTGGGGATCCATCACCATCGCGTCCACTTCCATTTCGCCCAGGCCGTTGTTGACCACCGCCCAGCTCTGCCCCCAGTTCTGGCTCTTGTAGACCCCCCCGCCCTTCGTGCCCAGGTAGATCACGTTGGGCGTCTGGTAATCGACGGCCAGCGTCATGATCTCCCCGCCGTAGGGGCCGCCGGTGGTCCAGGAGTTGACTCCCGCGAAGAGAAAGGTTCCGGCGATCCACAGGAACAGGCCCAGCCAGGTGAAGTTCCGTCTCATCCTCGTTCCTCCCTTGGGGGAAAATCTCCAGGTCACCAGACATTCGCCGCGGCCGGCACCGACGCGCGCGCGACCAGGCTGATGGCCCCCTGGGCGCAGGCGGTGCGGCAGATGCCGCAGCCGTAGCAGAGTTTGGCGCGGACCTCCGCCTTCTTCCGGGCCGCGCTGTAGCCGAGGGCGCCGAACTGGCACTGGCGCAGGCACTGCCGGCAGCCGCGGCACCGCTCCGGATTCACCTCGGCCACGAACTCGGCCCGGAACACCATCGGCATCCGGTGACGGAGGGTGCAGCGCAGGGCCAGGCAGTCGGCGGTGTCGCAGTTGCAGATGCCCCCGATGAAGGGGGTCACGAACGTCCAGACGGTGTGGCAGAGGCCCTCCCGCTCGTGGTCACGGAAGGCCGCCAGCGCCTCCTCGCGGGACAGGGTTTCGAAGCCCTTGGTGTCCGGCCCGAGCAGATACTCGCCGCCGGCGGCCTCGAACATCTCCCGCAACTTGCCGCCGTCCGGCGCGAGGCTGATCCCGTAGCAGTACCGCTGCTCCGAGCGGGTGGTGGCCTTGCGGCAGACGCAGGGCAGCCGGGTGATCGTCGTGACGAAATCAAAGATCTTCTCCACGTCCTCCAGCGGCAGCACCTGGCCGTAGTGGTCGCGTTTCTGCTTCGCCACCGCGCGGTGGACCAGGACCTTCCGGACGAACCCCGGCAGCCGGTCCAGCTGCTCCATTTTTTCCTTGAGCTGTGGAAGCAGGGTTTCCAGCCTGGCGGCCATGGGGATGAACTCCTGGATAAACGCCCGCCGGCGCAGGTCGCTGAGCAGGTCCTGGGAATAGTTCTCCGCCCGCAGGTACCAGGTTTTCCCTTCCCCGTGCTTGTGGCAGAATTCGCACATGGTCGAACTCCTCGGGAGGACATCGAAAATCGGCTGATTTTTCAGAAATCTATAATATTTTATCGGCGGATTCCGTAAAAAGGTGTCTGCAATTTCATCCCGGAGGCACTCATGTCGAATCGTCCGACTCTCGGCCTGATCCTGCTGCTTCTCCTCGCCGCCGCCGCCCCCGCGGCCCCGGCGCGTTTCATGCAGTACCCCGACATCCACGGCGACCGGATCGTCTTCACCTACGAAGGCGACCTGTGGCTGGTGGACGCGCAGGGCGGCCAGGCTCGCCGGATCACCTCCTTCCCCGGCTCGGAGCACTCGGCCCGTTTCTCCCCCGACGGGCGCTGGATCGCCTTCACCGGCAGCTACGACGGCTCCGAAAGCGTCTACCTCATCCCGTCCGAGGGGGGCGAACCGAAGCGCCTCACCTACATGCCCGGCGGCGTCCAGACCCTCGGCTGGACGCCCGATGGCAAGCGGATCTACTTCAACTCCATGATGGAGAATTTCATCTACCGCGATCCCAACCTCTACTTCGTCGGCCTCGAGGGCACCGCGCCGGTCCGCTTCCCTATCGACCGCGGCGTGCTGGCCAGCTTCCACGCCGGCGGCACGAAGATGCTCTATTGCCGCAAGGGCGACGAGGAGTACCAGTGGAAGCGCTACAAGGGCGGCCAGCACCAGGACATCTGGATGTACGACTTCGGGAGCAAGGCCTTCACGCCGGTCTCCGACTACGTCGGCAAGAACAGCTACCCGATGTGGATCGGCGACCGGATGTACTTCGTGTCGGACCGCGACACCGGCGTGTCCAACCTGTATGTCGAGGATTTGGGATCCAGGAAGGTCCAGTCCCTAACCCATTACGACAAATTGGACGTCATGATGCCCGACACCGACGGGCGCCGGATCGTCTACGTCCAGGACGGCTACCTGCACGTGTTCGATGTGGCCGGCGGCGGCGACCGCAGGATCGACGTCCAGGTCCAGTCCGACCGCTGGCGCCTCCGCACGCGGGTCATCAATCCCAAGGAATACATCCACGACATGAACGTGGCCAACGACGGCCAGAGCGCCCTGCTGGAAGCCCGGGGCGACCTGTTCCTGCTGCCGGCCGGCCTGGGACAGACGAAGAACCTCTCCGACACGCCCGGCAGCCGGGAGCGCTACCCGGCCCTCTCCCCGGACGGCCAGTGGGTGGCCTTCTTCTCCGACAGGACCGGCGACTACCAGCTCTACCTGCAGAAGGCCACCGGCGGCGAGTGGACGCCCCTGACCACCCAGCTCGACCGGGCCGTCTACCATCTCGTCTGGTCACCCGACGGCACCAAGATCCTGTTCGGAAACAAGAACTTCGACTTCTTCATCCTGGATGTCGCGACCAAGGAGCTGACCAAGTTCGACGAATCCCGCCAGTTGAAGAACGACGAATTCTTCTGGGAGATCAGCGACTACAACTGGTCCCCCGACAGCCGCTGGGTCTGCTACACCAAGGTGGCCTACAACCGCAACAGCGTGGTCGTGCTCTACAGCCTCGACCAGAAGAAGGCCGTTGACATCACCGGCGACTTTTACGACAACCTCAACCCCTGCTTCGACGCCGGCGGGGACTACCTGTACTTCCTCTCCAGCCGCAACTTTGACGTCCAGATGGACTTCTACGAGGACAACCACATTCTGTCGAACCCCTACCAGGTGATGGCGGTGCAGCTGCGCGCGGGCGAGAAGCCGCCCTTCCTGGATGGGGACGAAGCGGCGAAACGGCGGGACGGCGAAACGGCGAAAGAGGAGAAGAAGGACGAGGCGGCCAAGCCGTTCCGGATCGACCTGGAGGGGATCCGCCAGCGGACGTGGCCCCTGCCGGTCGAGGCCGGCAACTACCTCTACCTCAAGGCCGGCAAGGGCAAGGTCGCCTGGTGCGCCATCCCGGCCTTCACCGAGGACGACTACGACTTCATCTTCCGGCCCGGCCCCGAGAGCAAGTACGCCCTGCACCTCTTCGACATGGCCCGGAAGCAGGAGGTGGTCCTGGACGAGAAGATCCGCGACTTCCGGGTGTCCGCCAACGGCGAGCAGCTGATCCTCCGCCAGGGCGGCGACTTCTTCCTCACCTCCGCGGACAAGGCGTTCCAGACGAAGAAGGCCGGCGAGAAGCTCCGCCTCGACGGCATGACCTACACGGTGGACCCCGCCGCGGAATGGCCGCAGATCTTCAACGACACCTGGCGCTGGTACCGGGACTTCTTCTACGACGCCGGCATGCACGGCCACGACTGGAAGGCCGTCGGCGACCAGTACCGCGCCTGCCTGCCCGAGATCTCCTCCCGCGAGCAGCTGAACTGGCTGATGTCGCAGATGGTGGGCGAGCTGTGCGTCGGTCACGCCTACATCGGCGGCGGCGACCGGGGGCCGGGCGGCCCGCCCGAGACGCCCGTTTTCACCGGGCGCCTGGGCGCCGACCTGGAGGCCGATCCGGCGTCCGGCCGCTACCGCTTCGCCCGGATCTACGGCCCGACCGAGTATGACCGCGACCTGAAGGCACCGCTGGTGCGCCCCGACATCCAGCTCCAGGAAGGCGACTACCTGATCGCCATCAACGGCCATGAGCTGAAGGCGCCGGAGGACTACTTCCGGCACCTGCAGGTGATCAAGGGCCAGAAAATCGCCATCACCGTCAACGCCGTCCCATCGGCCCAGGATGCCCGCACCTACGAGATCGAGCCGGTGGCCTTCGACCGCGACCTGCGCTACAACCGCTGGCTGGCCGACAACATCCACAAGGTGCTCCAGGCGACCGGCGGCCGGGTCGGCTACATGCACATCAACGACATGGGCGCGGGCGGCGTGGCCGAGTTCGACAAGTTCTGGCGCGCCTTCCGCTACCTCGACGGCATCATCATCGACGTCCGGCGCAACTCCGGCGGCTGGACCGAGTACTTCCTCATCGACAAGCTGGAGCGAGTGCAGGTGGCCAACAACGTCCTGCGGAACATGACCCCCTTCCGCTACCCGGGCTCGGCCGGGAACCGCCGCTACGTGGCCATCTCCAACGAGTACAACGGCTCCGACGGCGAGTGCTTCATCGAGCACTTCAAGGCGCGCCAGCTCGGCACCGTGGTGGGCGTGCCGTCCTGGGGCGGCCTGGTGGGCATCGTCAACGCCCAGCTGACCGTCGACAACGGCCGGGTCAACCAGCCCAACAACTCCTTCTACGGCAAGGAGGGGAAGTGGTGGGTGGAGAACCACGGCGCCGATCCCGACATCGAGATCGACAACGACCCGGGCGCCGTCGTGGCCGGCCACGACCCGCAGCTGGAGAAGGCCATCGAGGTGATCCTGAAGCAGATCGCCGGGGAGAAGCAGGACGCCCTGCCGCCCGTCCCGGCGTACCCGAAGCGATAGCCCCTGGGGGGGAGTCTTCTCCCCCCTTTCGTGCTCGTGCTCGGTATTGACCGATGACCGGTGACCGGTGACCGATCGTACTCGCCGTTCGTAATCGTGCTCGTAATCGTAATCGGATCAAGAAAATACACGCAGAGTCGCAAAACGACCAGAACAGGGACGGATAATACCCGGGCTGACAGGTCAGTACAGCACGCATTGGATCCACCTTCACGACAATCCCGCCGTTTTGAGAAAGACGGGAAAATGCTTTTGGTTGAGCGGTCGAATCGGATAAAATAATAGGTTTGATACTAATTGAAAGCATCGAGCACGATTACGAGCACGATTACGAGCACGATTACGAGCACGATTACGAGCACGATTACGAGCACGATTACGATGACGAGCACGAGCACGAATACGAAGGTGAACGGGAAGGCGATCACCGGCGTGATCTTCAACGTCCAGCGCTACGCCATCCACGACGGGCCGGGCATCCGGACGACGGTCTTCTTCAAGGGCTGCCCGTTGCGCTGCCGCTGGTGCCACAACCCCGAGGGGATCCCGGGCCTGCCGGAGCTCGCCTGGTCCGAGGCGCGCTGCCTGCCCGACTGCGACCGCTGCCTGGCGGCCTGCCCCACCGGGGCGCTGCGCCGCGAGGACGGCCGGCCCGTGGCCGGGCCGGAGTGCATCCGCTGCGGCACCTGCGGCCGGGCCTGCCCCTCCGGCGCCCTCGAGCTGATCGGCCGTCCCGTGACCGTGGCCGAGGTGCTCGCCGAGGTCGAGAAGGACCGCGTCTTCCACGAGGAGTCCGGCGGCGGCCTGACCTGCTCCGGCGGCGAGCCCCTGGCCCAGCCGGAGTTCCTGGCCGCCCTCCTGGACGAGTGCCGCCGGCGGGAGATCCACACTGTCGTGGACACCTGCGGCTACGCCCCGCCGGAGGTTCTGGACGCGATCGCGCCGCTGGCCGACCTGTTCCTCTACGACGTGAAGGTCATGGACGACACGGCCCACCAGGCGTTCACCGGCGAGTCCAACCGCCTCATCCTGGCGAACCTCGCCCGGCTCGCGGAAGCCGGCCGCCCGGTGATCGCCCGGATCCCGCTCATCCCCGGATTCAACGACAGCGACGAAAATATCCGCCAGACGGCGGTTTTCCTGGCCGGTTTGCGGACCATCCGGTCCGTGAACCTGCTGCCCTTCCACCGCGCCGGCAGCAACAAATTTCCCCGGCTGCGGCGGGAGGACCCCATGAACGGCGCCGTCGCCGACTCGCCGCAAGGGCGGCCCGAAGCCTGCCGGCGCCTCCTGGAGGAATACGGACTGGAAGCACGCATCGGAGGTTGACACCATGAACGAACGGATCCGCCGCCTGCGCGAGGAGAGCCTCGCCGCCGTCCCGCGCCTGGCCCCGGAGCGCGCCCGCCTGCTGACGGAGTTCTACCGGAGCGGGGACGCCAAGGGCCAGTCGATCCCGGTCCAGCGGGCCATGGCCTACCGCCACGTCCTATCCCACCAGCCCGTCTGGATCGGCCGGGGCGAGCTGATCGTCGGCGAACGCGGCCCCGAGCCCAAGGCCACACCCACCTACCCCGAGATCACCACCCACAGCGTCGAGGACCTGGACATCCTGGACACGCGGCCGAAAACCTCATTCAAGGTGGACGCCGCCATGAAGGCCGTCTACCGCGACGAGATCATCCCGTTCTGGCGCGGCCAAACCCAGCGCGAGCGGATCTTCGCCCAGATGGAGCCCGAATGGCTGGCCGCCTACGAGGCCGGCCTGTTCACCGAGTTCATGGAGCAGCGCGCCCCCGGCCACACCGTGCTGGATGGCAAGATCTACCGCAAGGGCCTGCGGGACTTCCAGGCCGACATCGACGCCGCCATCGCCCGGCTCGACTTCCTGGCCGACCCCGAGGCCTTCGCCAAGCGCGAGGAGCTGCGGGCCATGCGCATCGCCGCCGACGCGGTCATCCGCTTCGCCGAGCGCCACGCCGAGCGGGCCGAGGCGCTGGCGGCGGCCGAGGCCGACCCGGCCCGGGCGCAGGAGCTGAGGGACATCGCCGCGGTCTGCCGCCGCGTGCCGGCCCACGCCCCGCGGACCTTCCGGGAGGCGCTGCAGCACTACTGGTTCATCCACCTCGGCGTGATCACCGAGCTGAACCCGTGGGACGCCTTCAATCCCGGCCGGTTGGACCAGCACCTCTGGCCGTTCTACCAGCGGGGCCTGCAGGACGGCAGCCTGACCGAGGAGTCGGCCCGCGAACTGCTGCAGGCGTTCTGGGTCAAGTTCAACAACCAGCCGGCCCCGCCGAAGGTGGGCGTCACCGCCGAGGAGAGCGGCACCTACACCGACTTCGCCCTGATCAACACCGGCGGCGTGCGCACCGACGGCGCCGACGGCGTCAACGACCTGTCCTTCCTGATCCTCGACGTGATCGAGGAAATGCGCCTGCTCCAGCCCAGCTCCATGGTCCAGATCAGCAAGAAGACGCCCGACCGCTTCCTGAAGCGGGCCCTGAAGATTGTCCAGACCGGCTTCGGCCAGCCGTCCATCTTCAACACCGACGCCATCGTCCAGGAGCTGGTGCGCCAGGGCAAGTCGGTGGAGGACGCCCGCGACGGCGGCAGCAGCGGCTGCGTGGAAACCGGCGCCTTCGGCAAGGAGGCCTACATCCTGACCGGCTACTTCAACCTGGTCAAGGTGCTGGAGCTGGCCCTGCACAACGGCGTCGATCCGCTGACCGGCCGGCAGCTCGGGCCGAAAACCGGCGAAGCCTCGGAGTTCGCCTCGTTCGACGACCTGTTCCACGCCTTCACCCGCCAGCTGCGCCACTTCATCGACATCAAGATGCGGGGCAACCAGGTCATCGAGCGGCTGTACGCCACCTGCCTGCCGGCGCCGTTCCTGTCGATCCTGATCGACGACTGCATCGCCAACGGCAGGGACTACCACGCCGGCGGCGCCCGGTACAACACCAACTACATCCAGGGCGTCGGCCTGGGCACCCTCACCGACTGCCTGTCCACCCTCAAGTACCTGGTCTTTGAGCAGCACGACCTGTCCATGGCGGAGATGCTGGAGGCCCTGGACGCGGATTTTGCGGGCAAGGAACCGATCCGGCAGCTGCTGCTCAACAAGCCGCCCAAGTGGGGCAACGACCTCGACGAGGCCGACGACCTGGCGCGGCGGGTGTTCGAGGCCTACTACGGCGCCGTCAACGGCCGGCCCAACACCCGGGGCGGCCACTACCGGATCAACCTGCTGCCCACCACCTGCCACGTCTACTTCGGCAAGATGACCGGGGCCACGCCCGACGGCCGGCGCGCCCGCACGCCGCTGTCGGAGGGCATCTCGCCGGTGCAGGGCGCCGACCGCCGCGGGCCGACCGCCGTCATCAAGTCGGCCGCCAAGCTGGACCACGTCCGCACCGGCGGCACGCTGCTGAACCAGAAGTTCCTGCCCAACCTGCTGGCCACCGAGGAGGGCCTCGACAAGCTGGCCCACCTGGTGCGCGGCTACTTCCGCATGGACGGGCACCACGTCCAGTTCAACGTCGTGGACGCGGCCACGCTGCGCGCCGCCCAGCGCCAGCCGGAGCAGTACCGCGACCTGATCGTGCGGGTGGCCGGCTACAGCGACTATTTCGTCGACCTGGGCGTGGAGCTGCAGGAGGAGATCATCCGCCGCACCGCCCACGACGGCTTCTAATCCTCACCACAAAGGCACAAAGGACACGAAGAAAACAATGAATGCTCGATCCAGGGCCGAGTGCAACGAGGCCTCGATAGTCAGCCTGATTGATTGAACATTAAAGAGTCTTTGTGCCCTTTGTGCCTTTGTGGTGAATCTGCTTGGAGGAGTTCATGTTGATCGATCTGCGGAGCGACACCCTGACCAAGCCCACCCCCGAGATGCGCCGGGCCATGGCCGAGGCCGAGGTGGGCGACGACGTCTACGGCGAGGACCCCACCATCAACCGGCTGCAGGAGAAGGCCGCGGCGCTGCTGGGCAAGGAGGCCGCCCTGTTCGTGCCGTCCGGCTCCATGGGCAACTGCGTCTCCCTGCTAAGCCAGGCCCCGTCCGGCTCCGAGGTCATCTGCGAGGCCACCTGCCACATCTACAAGTACGAGGTGGCCTCCATGAGCGCCTTCGGCGGGCTGCTGCCGCGGGTGGTCCCCGGCGTGCGCGGCCGGATGGACCCGGACGACATCGAGAAGGCCATCCAGCCGAAGATCTATTACGTCAGCCCGACCGCCCTGATCGAGCTGGAGAACACCCACAACGTCGCCGGCGGCGCGGTGATGGACCTGGAGTACCTGGCCGCCGTGCGCGCCCTCGCCGACCGGCACGGCCTGCCGATCCATCTCGACGGCGCCCGCATCTTCAACGCCGCCACCGCCCTGGGCGTGGCCGTGAGCGACATCGCCCGCTACGCCGACACGGTCATGTTCTGCCTGTCCAAGGGGCTGTGCGCGCCGGTGGGCTCGCTGGTCGTGGGCAAGCGCGACGTCATCGAGCGGGCCCGGGTGCACCGCAAGCGCCTCGGCGGCGGCATGCGCCAGGCGGGGGTGCTGGCGGCGGCGGGCCTGGTGGCGCTGGACACCATTCCGCCCCTGCTGGCCGACGACCACGCCAAGATCCGCAAGTACGCGGCCTTCTTCGACCGCTACGATTTCATCTCCTACGACCCGGAGGCGGCCCGCACCAACATCCTGATCTTCCACCTGAAGCACCCGCGGCACACGGCGGCGGACCTGGCGGCGATGCTGAAGGAGCGGGGTGTGCTCTGCCACCCCTTCGGCCCCACCAGCATCCGCTTCGTCACCTACCGCGACCTGACCATGGACATGGTGGACCGCTCCATCGAGATCCTTTTGGATATCTTCAAGACCCGGTTCTAACGTTCGAACGTTGGAACGTTGAAACGTTTCAACGGCGTTTGAGATCAGGTCCGGGCGGAACGGGGGAGGGTGAAGGCCGCGGCCTCGGCGGCGAACGGCCCGCGCACCATCAGGTACGACGGACCGTCGTGGTCCAGCAGGTAAGGCTCCGCTACTGCGCCGGGCGCCAGCCGGTCGGGCGCGAAGTGCAGGGCCACATCCTCGAGCGGCGCAGGCCAGCGGGCCACCAACGCCTCGAGCGGCGGAATCTCCGGTCCAACGACGTCGTAGAGCCGCAGCCGCGGGCCGTCCGGTTCCAGGCACACCACCACGTCCAGATCCTCCGACAGATAGAGCGGGCGATGGCCCTCGTTGAAGAGAAACACGGCCTTCTCCGGGCCGACACCCACCACCTCCGACACCGGCGCGCGGGAATCCAGCAGCCGGTGCAGCCGGGTCAGATCGTCAGGGTCGTCCAGATCCAGCCGGCGGAGGCTACCTGAAAATCGAACCGACGGGCGACATGTCACGGTGAAGCGGTGCTCCCGGACGTGCCGGAAGCCGAAGGGGGTGAAGTATTCCGGATGCTCCGTGGTGAGGAGGAGCATCTCGTGCCGCTCCTCACCAAAGCGGAGCACTTCCTCCATCAGCAGGCGGCACAGCCCGCGGCGGCGGAGGTCCGGGCGGGTCGCCACGGCGTGGACGGAGCCGGCGCGCACGGGCCGGCCGAGCACCACCAGCGGCAGCTCGATGATTCCCACGTGCGCCGCCAGCCGACCGCCTTGCCAATGGACGAACGGCGTGGAGACCGATTCCCAGGCGGCGCCCCATCGCCGGGCATTTTCAGCCGTCCGCCGTAGCCCCGGGAACACCACGTCCAGGAACTCGAACAGCGGCCCGGCCAGGGCCGGATCGTCTGTGAACGAACAGCGCAAGCTCCCTCCCGGAATTCATTCCCGACCGCCGAGGCAGATCCCGCCAGCCATCTCGCGGGATTGTGTCAGGATCAAGCCGCCACTCCAGAGACCGGATTCCAGCCTCACCGGCTTGCAGTTCGGGAAACCGGTGATCCGGCTATCTCCCCACGGTGACGATCAGGCCGAATTCCGCGCGCTCCTGGTCACCCACTTGGACTGCGAATCGGATGAAATACATGCCAGGCAGTGTCCGGGCGGAGGTGCCGATCGTGATTTTCCGCGGATCATCACCGGCGCGGATCTTCAGATTCGCGTCCCGGAGGCGCATGGTGACCGGTTCCGCATCGGGTGCGATGTAACTGATTTCCGGGTCCGCCACCGCGCGGGTCAATGCGAATTGGGAAGCCTCCCTTTCGGCGTCCGGGAATGCCTTGGCGCCGGCAATCCTCTCTACATCAATGGTCTGTGTGACCTCTTCGCCAACATGCAGTTGTTCCCAGGGAAATTCGTACCTCTTCACGAGCTTCATTTTGGCGATCTTGATCTTCACGCACAGGTTGATCATCGCCATGTCGCTGATGATCCTGACTTCCTGCATGGTCGTGCACAATACTACCGGCACGCCGTTTCCCGCTTCATACACCACCTTGATCGGCACGTGCAAGGTAACGGACTCCTTCGACTGGACGGCACCATTGTAGGTGGCAGTCAGGACGGGAGTAAGCGAGTTGGGATCATCCAGACTCAAGGACAGATAGGGACCCTCCGGAGTTGCTTGAGGGGAGGAATCCTGACCTCCGGCTTGGTACATCATGGGCCTGGGCCCGCTGGGGGAGTGGATTTTTTCAGGGACGAGAATTTTGTAACGGCCGCACTGCTCTCCGCCGCCGAGGAGCTTTGTGTTCGATCCCTTGTCATAGATCGCCAGGCGGACTTTGAGTTCGCTCTTCGGCGTGAAGGTCCAGCCCCCTGCGCAGGACTCCGACAGGATCTCCTCCTCCTGCCAGCAGGCATCCACCAGACCGACATTCACCTTTTCTTCATAGAGCCCACTGTTCGTCGTTTCGTAGCCGTTCCAGCTGTAGGGGGCCGTGGAGGAGGCCTGTGCGACGGTCTGCGGATTCATATCCAGGGAATCGCCCAGCGGAGACCGCCCAGCGAGATGGGGCAGCCCTTTGTCCTTGCCCCCTGTGATCTTGAAGTTGATGTGCTTGGTGCTGCAACCGGGGGTAAAGGTGTACGTCCCCACTTGGGATTGTGACAAGTCGACAGGGGCAAGGCCGCCCATCGGCCCCACCTGGAGATAGGCCTCAGCGGTGGCCGTCAGCGTCGACATGGACCGCCCATAGTCATGGGCGTCTCGCGGGCCGCACTCCACCTTCAGCGTGCAGGGGATCCCCGGGATCAACGGCAAATTGGTCTTCACCACTCGGCTGCGGGGAGTGGCGCTGCCCACCCATTCAACCCGGAATCGCTCCACATCCCCCTGGGTGACCAGGAACCGCTGCACGAACGGAGGCGGGTTGACGATGTCATAGAAGTATTCCAGCAGGCCGGCTCCGATGCAGATGGCTGGAAGGGCCACCGTGTCGGTGAGTTGCTGATAGGCCCCGAATTCATCAGAATCGATGGACGGTTCCAGCGGCCAGAAGGGCGCTCCCGGATTTGTTTCGAGGCCCAGGGGTTGGGACAGCCCGCTGGAAGCGGCTGCCGACAGGCTTGCGGCCGACATCGACGCAAAGTACTCGTCGTAATTGCTCTTTTTCTGAATCCCGGTTTGCAGCACGCGCGATTGCAGTCCGGAGGTTGACCAGAAGTCCGTGACGTAGCGTTCATACCCGACTTCCGACGGATCATAGGCATCCAGGCAAGCCTGGTAGGCCACACCCGCCACCTCGGAAGCGACGGCCGCACAAGGTATGGCGCATAGGGGACAGACCAGGCCGCCGCAATCCGCGAAAGCGGAAGCCTCGATGGCGGCAAAGAGCAATTCACAAAACGGGATGGTGTTGAACGCATCCTCTTCAGTACTGCTGCTGAAAGTGTGGGACAACAAGCCGGCGTGATCGGGCATGGCCTGATCCTGGAGGAGATGCAGAACGTGGCCCAGAATCAGATATGCCCGCTTTTTCGATCCGTTGCCATATTCGGTAATGGCCTGTGTGAAGGTCATCCGATTGAGATTCTCGTCGATCCTCCCTGCACCGTAAGCCCAATCCCGGGCGCTGTAGAAACGATTACCGACCTCCGTGGAGGGCTGCTGTTCCCGGGTGTCGAGGGCAAAGAACCACTGGTATTGCAAGCCCTGAGAAGCCCCACCGAAATGGTGGAAATCCCGCACCCAGCCGTTTCGGAAATAGTACTCCCCGTTTCCCAGAATCGTATCGTACCATGGCGGCCGGTTGGCATCATCCACCCCGTCTTCAAACTGGGAACCGCTGATCAACGGGTGGGTTTGCAGCGTCGGATCTGGAGCCCAATCATACGGTCCCCACACCGAGTCGATCAATTCGGTGTATTGCAGCGGCGCACTCTTCTGCCGGATCAGGTCCAGCGCAGACCAGGCTAGGAAACGGTGGGTGGAGCCCCGCCACCCCTGCCTCAGTTTCAGCGGGAGGAAGAGCATGGGCATCACCGTTTCCTTGGCGGGGGCCCGGAGCGCGGGCTGGGGAATCGTCGGCACCACACCCCGGCTCGGGCTGAAAGCGAATGTCCTTTCTTCGCGATGCCCCTGAATTTCGGTTTCCACCGTCACTTTCGTGATGCGCCGGTCCTTTTTAGAAATCCAGATATAGGTGTCCACCTTCATCCCTCGGCTGGTCTTCACCAAGCGGCTCACAATGGCTTGTGTCCGGCTATCGGTGGGATTGTTGAACAGCGCGTTGTAGAAAGTTTCCGGCGTGTCCCGGGGCGGTATCTGGTCGATCAATGCCTCCACTTTCCAGGAATCGCCCATGTCGGCCAATTTGCCGGTTTTACCCTCGCGGATCAACTCCACCGCCCCTTGAAGGTAATCGGTGAAATGGGAGGATGCCTTAATCCGGAACCACCGGCCGGTGATGGCATGCTGCCCATACGCCTTGCCGTTGGCCCAATAATATGTTGCCTCCCGCGAACCCAGCTTGGGGAATGTCATCCGCAGAAAGAGTCTCTGATTCCGGCTGTCCACCTCGCCTTCTTGGGTCATGCCGTGCATCGCCTTTTCAATGGTCAGATGGTAGCCGGGGATGACACTGTTGGTTCTCACGATCTGATCGATCGGCAGAGGCGAAATCGCTTGTACCGCCGGCGTGCGGGTCGAAGGCCGAGTCGTCGTGCGGGGCGAGGTGCGGCTTTGCGGAATCAGGGAGTTGGACAGACAAAACACCGCCAAAATCGTAGCGATCGGCAACCAACGATGTCTCATCATGAGAGGCCTCCATATTGAACGCCAGTGAATAATGGATATGATGCCGACTGGAAACCGCTCAAAGTACAACCTTCATTCAGGATACAATTCGACACTTGGCAGGGAGGGCCGTTGAATTCTTCGAAATATTGAGTGGCTCGGTCCTTTGGATCCACGCTTCTGGGCTTGTGAATCCATACCATACCGGCTCCTCCAAATCTGGAATCCTTGCAGCCGGCAGGAATCTCAACTGGAAATTAGTTTGATTATAGCATAATGCGGCTTTCAAGATTTGTGAGCGGGAGATCTCGTGAAATCAGATAGATCGATGCCGCAGGGTGGCCCCATAAATTGGAAGACGCATCGGACACAGGCGATCAGGGCCCGTGTGCCCCCACGGGTTATATGGATGAAATGCCGCCGGAGAACAGGTGACAAATCTGATATTGCCCCGTAACCCCTGCGCCCCGGGAGGGCGCGCGGATGCATTGAAGCGGCATGTTCCGAGACATTTCCGCCGCGCCACCTTCGGGGCGTGTGGAAAAACACACAATCCGATCTCTCCAATCCGGATTTCCGGTGGCGGCGGCCGGTCCGCCGGGCCCGGCCTTGGCACCGGCCAATGTCTCTTGGCTCCTCCGGAGCTACCCGAGCGCACCTCTGGCACGATCCGAAAGCGGTGACTCGGCGCTTTCAACGCGCACGCGACGACGGTGGCCGTACCTCGCGACCTCCGGGCGCGTGTCCGGTTGACGGAG
>CAYPNP010000016.1:96232-111622 GCA_964412195.1 uncultured Acidobacteriota bacterium
CGCGACGACGGTGGCCGTACCTCGCGACCTCCGGGCGCGTGTCCGGTTGACGGAGTGGAGAGACAGCTTCCGCTCGCGCCGGGGACGGCGTACCTCGCGACCTCCGGGCGCGTGTCCGGTTGACGGAGAGGAGAGACAGCTTCCGCTCGCGCCGGGGACGGCGCGAGCCACGTTCATCGATTCCCCGTTTCCTCGTTGCCTCCCGGCCAATCCCTCCATTAAAATGCTGCTTCCAGAACCGCTTCGGGGGGATTTCTTGACCGCAGACCGGGCGCCGATTCAGGACAGCTACACCGAGGAGATTCCGGTGGACGTCCGGAAGCTCTGGGCACTGGACCCGGCGGTGACCTTCCTCAACCACGGCTCGTTCGGGGCCTGCCCGCGGCCGGTGCTGCGCCGCCAGGCCGCGCTGCGCCGGCGGATGGAGCGGCAGCCGGTGGACTTCCTCTACCGCCGCTGGGAGGAGCGGCTGGACGCCGCCCGCGCCGCGGCGGCCGCCTTCGTCGGCGCCGAGCCGGCCGACTTCGCCTTCGTGCCCAACACCACCGCCGGCGTCAACGCCGTGCTGCGCTCCCTTCGCTTCCAGCCCGGCGACGAGCTGCTGACCACCGACCACGAGTACAACGCCTGCCGCAACGTCCTGGACCTGGTGGGCGAACGGGACGGCGCCAAGGTCGTGGCGGCGTCCGTGCCGTTCCCGACCACGGACGGTGATGCCCTGCTGGCGGCGATCCTGGAGCGCGTGACGGAGCGGACGCGGTTGGCGCTGGTGGACCATGTCACCAGCCCGACGGCCATGGTCTTCCCGGTGGCCGAACTCGCCCGGGAACTGACCGGCCGCGGCATCGAGCTGCTGGTGGACGGCGCCCACGCCCCGGGCATGCTGCCGCTGGACGTGACCGCCCTGGGCACCACGTATTACACCGGCAACTTCCACAAGTGGGTCTGCGCGCCGAAAGGGGCCGCCTTCCTGTGGGTGCGGCGCGACCGGCAGGCGGCCGTGCGCCCGGCGGTGACCAGCCACGGCGCCAACTCGCCGCGCACCGACCGCTCCCGCTTCCAGCTGGAGTTCGACTGGACCGGCACCTTCGATCCGACGGCCTGGCTGTGCGTGCCGGCGGCGATCGATTTCATGGGCTCGCTGCTGCCCGGAGGGTGGTCGGCGCTCATGGCGCGCAACCGGCGGCTGGCCGCGGCGGGGCGGCGGTTGCTGTGCCAGGCCCTGGGCATCCCGGCGCCGTGCCCGGAGGAGCTCCTGGGTTCCATGGCCGCGCTGCCCCTGCCCGACGGGAATCCGGACAACCTGAAGCCGCCGTTGTTCATGGATCCGGTGCAGGACGCGCTCTGGCACCGGCACCGGATCGAGCTGCCGGTCATCCCGTGGCCCGCCCCGCCCCGGCGCCTGTTCCGGATCTCCGCCCAGGCGTACAACACCCTGGACGAATACGCCCGCCTCGCCGCCGCGCTAAAGGGAATTCTCGGCTAGGCGGCCGCCGCCAAGCCCGGATGATCTTCATTCTGTACGCGGTATTCCCCCCGGTATCGATGATCCAGATCGGCTGAAAGAAGTTCACTCAGAAGCGCCGAGAACGCAGAGCAACAACTTCGCTCCGTGTCCTCCGTGCCTCCGTGGCCGGCAGTGGTAGTGAGTGGGCCCGAGCACGAGTACGCGCAAGAGTACGAGCCCGAGTACGAGTACGATTACGATTACGATCGCCGATTACGATCGATAGGAGGAGTTTTCGTCAGCCTCTGACTTCGACGTTCGATGTTCAATGTTCGATGTTCGATGTTCGATGTTCGGTTTCCTCCCCCCGTCCCCCCGTCTCCGCGTCTCCGCGTCCATCCGGCTAGTCCCCGAAGCAGATCCCGAGATCGCGTGCGGTCAGGATCGTGTCGCAGTCCAGCGGCACGGACTTCATCCGCTTGGTGGCCTCCTCCATGGGCACGTAGCGCACCGTGGGCGGGTCCAGCGCCACCATGACCCCCGACTGGCCCTCGTCCAGCGCCCGCACGGCCGCCGCGCCGAAGCGCAGGGCCACCAGCCGGTCGAAGGTGGACGGCGAGCCGCCGCGCAGCAGGTGGCCCAGCACCACCAGCCGGCATTCCTTGCCGGTGATCTTCTGCAGCTCGTTGCTCACCCGCTCGCCGATGCCGCCGAGTCGCTCCGCCCGGCCGACTTCCCGGCTGACCACGGACACCTCGCCTCCCTTCGGCTTGGCCCCCTCGGCCACCACCACGATGGAGAAGTGGGCGCCGCCGGCCTCCCGCTCGGCGATCTTCGCGGCGACCTTCTGCAGGTCGTACGGGATCTCCGGGATCAGGATGGCGTCGGCCGTCCCGCTCACGCCGGTGTTCAGGGCGATCCAGCCGGCGTAGCGGCCCATCACCTCCACCACCAGCACGCGGTGGTGGGCCTCCGCGGTGGAGTGGAGCCGGTCCAGGCACTGGGTGGCGAATGACACCGCCGTGTCGAAGCCGAACGTGATCACCGTCTTGTCCAGGTCGTTGTCGATGGTCTTGGGCACCCCCACCACCCGCAGCCCGCGCTTGCACAACTCCCAGGCGATGGACAGCGACCCGTCGCCGCCGATGGCCACGAGGGCGTCGATGCGCTGGCGATGGATCAGGGCCACCAGCTCGTCGCCCCGGTCGACCTCCTTGAACAGCCCGTCGGGCCCTTTCACCGGGAAATGCAGCGGGTTGCCCCGGTTGGTGGTGCCGAGGATCGTGCCGCCGAGGTGGGTGATGCCGCGCACGGCCTGGCGGTCCAGCTTGATCAGCCCGCCATTGGGGTAATTCTCCGGCATCATGAGGCCGTGGTAGCCGTCGCGGATGCCCACCACCTCCCAGCCGCGGCGGACCGCGGCGACCGTCACCGCCCGGATGACGGCATTGAGGCCGGGCGCGTCCCCGCCGCCCGTGTTGATGGCGATGCGCTTGATTGCCTTCTCGCTCATGGGTGTCTCCTCCTGGCTTATCGTGCTCGTGCTCGTAATCGTTATCGTAATCGTAATCGTGGTCGTAATCGGACTTCGGACATCGGATTTCGGACCTCGGACCCAGGGCCTGGGACCTGGTCCCAGCGCACTTTCTTCCGGCTGTTTGGATGCCTGTTGCCATTTTACCATCCCTGCTCGTCCCGGAAATCGACATTTTCGCCTCGAGGGCCGAACAACGCGGCCGCCGCCATCGTAGAAAGGTCGTACGCTCCGCGTGCCAACCCGCCGGGAGTGTCACCCATCGCACCATGGAATTACTATTTCTCATTGCAGGAGAAGGATGATGATCAAGCGTTCCGCATGGCTCTGCCTGTGCCTGGCCCTGTTGGCTGTCCCGCTGCTCGCGGCCGAGGAGACGCGCCTGCTGCGCTTCCCGGCCATCCACGGCGACACCATCGTCTTCACCTACGCCGGCGACCTCTACTCCGTGCCCGCCGCGGGCGGCACCGCCCGCAAGCTCACCAGCCACGACGGCTTCGAGATGTTCGCCCGCTTCTCGCCCGACGGGCAGTGGCTGGCCTTCACCGGCCAGTACGACGGCAACACCGAGGTCTACCTGATGCCGGCCGACGGCGGCGTGCCCAAGCGCCTGACCTATACCGCCACGCTCGGCCGCGACGAGGTCTCCGACCGGATGGGGCCCAACAACCTCGTCATGGGCTGGACCCCCGACGGCAGGAACATCGTCTTCCGCTCCCGCATGCACGAGTTCGACGACTTCAAGGGGCAGCTCTTCCTGGCCTCCCCGCAGGGCGGCCTCCCCGCCCAGCTGCCCCTGCCCCGCGGCGGCTTCTGCTCCTACTCCCCCGACGGCAAGATGCTGGCCTACAACCGGATCTTCCGCGAGTTCCGCACCTGGAAGCGCTATCGCGGCGGCATGGCCGACGACATCTGGGTCTACGACTTCGCCACGAAGAAGACCGAGAACATCACCAACGACCCGGCCGGCGACATCATCCCGATGTGGTCCGGCAACAAGATCTACTTCCTGTCCGACCGGGACGCGAACAAACGCTTCAACCTGTTCGCCTACGACCGCGCCACCCGCAAGACCCGCCAGCTGACGCAGTTCAAGGACTACGACATCAAGTTCCCGTCCCTGGGCGACAAGGCCATCGTCTTCGAGAACGGCGGCCGGATCTACCGCTTCGACCTCGCCTCCGAGAAGGCCGAACCGGTGGCCGTCTCCATTTTGGACGACCGGGCCTCCGGCCGCGGCGGGCTGCTCGCCGTGGGCGGCCGCGTCACCAACTGGGAGATCGCCCCCGACGGGAAGCGGGCCCTCTTCGGCGCGCGCGGCGACCTCTTCACCGTGCCGGCCGAGAGCGGCGTCACCCGCAACCTCACCGGCACCCCCGGCATCCACGAGCGCGCCTCCAAGTGGTCGCCCGACGGCAAGTGGATCGCCTACATCTCCGACGCCACCGGCGAGGACGAGATCTGGATCCGTCCCCAGGACGGCCGCGGCGACGCGAAACAGCTGACCACCGGCTCCGACACCTACAAGTACCCGCTGCTGTGGTCGCCCGACAGCCGGAAGATCCTCTGGTCGGACAACAAGCTGCGCCTGCGCTACGTCACGGTCGAGACCCAGGCCGTGACCGAGGTCGTGCAGGCGACCTCGGGCGAGATCCGCGACTTCGCCTGGGCGCCCGACAGCCAGTGGATCGCCTACACCCGGCCCGAGTACGGCCGCATGAGCCGCGTCTTCCTGTACGGCCTCGAGAAGGCGGTCACCCTCCCCGTGACCGACGAGTGGTACGCCTCCACCACGCCCGCCTTCAGCAGCGACGGCAAGTACCTGTTCTTCGTCTCCAACCGCGACTTCCGGCCGCTCTACGGCTGGACCGAGTGGAACTTCATCATGCGCGACATGGCCCGGATCTACTTCGTGACCCTGGCCGCCGACACGGAAAACCCCCTCAAGCCGAAGAACGACGAGGTGGCCCTCCCCAAGGAGGAGGCCAAGAAGCCGGAGGAGGAGGCCAAGACGGCCGAGGCGGCGAAAAAGGAGGAACCCGCGAAAAAGGACGAGGGCAAGGAGAAGAAGGCGGTCACCGTGAAGGTGGACGCCGACGGCCTGTCCGACCGTATCGTCGCCCTGCCCGTGACCGCCGCCGCCTACCGCGACCTGGTCTCGGTGGGCTCGAAGCTGTACTACCTCCGCCGCGGCAGCACCGATACGGCCACCCAATTCTTCCTCTTCGACCTCGACAAGCGCAAGGAGACGCCCCTGGGCGAGATCGACGGCTACGAGATCTCGGCCGACCAGAAGAAGATGCTGGTGGGCAAGGGCGGCGCCTACTCCATCATCGACCTGCCCCAGGGCCGCGTGGAGCTCAAGGACCGGCTGGACCTGTCCGGCATGGAAGTCAAACTGGACCGCCACGCTGAGTGGGACCAGATCTACAACGAATGCTGGCGGCAGATGCGCGACTTCTTCTACGCCCCCAACATGCACGGCGTCGACTGGACGGCCCTGAAGGCCCGCTACGGCGCCCTGCTGCCCTACGTCAACCACCGCGCCGACCTGACCTACCTCATCGGCGAGCTGATCGGCGAGCTGAGCGCCGGGCACTGCTACGTCGGCGGCGGCGACCTGCCGCGCATCCAGAAGATCCCGCAGGGCCTGTTGGGCGCGCAGCTGGAGAAGGACCCGGCCTCCGGCTACTTCCGCATCACCCGGATCCTCAAGGGCCAGAACTGGGACGCCGAGCGGCGCTCGCCCCTGACCGAGCTGGGCGTCGGCGCCAAGGCCGGCGATTTCATCACCGCCGTCAACGGCAAGTCCACCAAGGATATGGCGGACATCTACACCGCCCTGGTGGGCACCGCCGGCAAGCAGGTCCAGCTCACCCTCAACGCCAGCCCCGCCGAGACGGGCGGCCGCGAGGTGATCGTCGTCCCGACCGATAACGAGATCCCTCTCTACTACTTCAATTGGGTCGACGACAACATTCGCAAGGTGGAGAAGGCCACCGCCGGCCAGGTCGGCTACCTGCACGTGCCCGACATGGGGCCGGAGGGCCTGGTGGAGTTCGTCAAGTACTTCACCCCGCAGCTGCGCAAGAAGGCGCTCATCGTCGACGTGCGCGGCAACGGCGGCGGCAACGTCTCGCCGATGCTGATCGACCGGCTGCGCCGCGAGCTGGCCATGGTGGACATGTCCCGCAACGTCACCGAGCCGGAGCCCGACCCCGGCGACATGATCGTCGGCCCGGTGGTTTGCCTCTGCGACGAGTTCTCCGCCTCTGACGGCGACCTCTTCCCGTACCGCTTCCAGAAGGCCGGCCTGGGTCCGCTGATCGGCAAGCGCACCTGGGGCGGCGTGGTGGGCATCCGCGGCAGCCTGCCGCTGCTGGACGGCGGCGAGCTGAACCGGCCGGAGTTCGCCCCCTACGACAAGGACGGCAAGGGCTGGGTCATCGAGGGCCACGGCGTCGATCCCGACATCGTGGTGGACAACGACCCGGCCGAGGAGTTCGCCGGCAACGACCAGCAGCTCAACAAGGGCATCGAGGTGGTGCTGGAGCTGCTCAAGACCAAGGGCAAGACCCTGCCGCCGGTCCCGCCCTATCCCGACAAGAGCAAGTAACGACAGGCGACGTCACGCAACGGGCCCCCGTCTCCGGACGGGGGCCCTTCCTTTTAGGCGGACCAAGCGAACATCGAACGCTGAAGTCAATCCGCAGAAGCAGCCAGTCTTTGGCAGTGAAGCCGGTGAGGGAAGGCGAGACAAACCGATTCGCCGAATCCGCGGAGTTTCGGTTTGACTTCGATGTTCGATGTTCAATGTTCGATGTTCAATGTTCAGATCTGGACAGCGCAGCAGCGGGAGATCACTCCCTGCAACTCCGGGCTCACGCCGCGGGCAGGAAGTAGAAGACCACCGCCAGGATCAGGTAGACCGACAGCAGCTGCACCCCCTCCAGCCAGTTGGACTCCCCGTCGCTGGTCACCTGGCCGGAGATGTACACCGCCATCACCACCGCCAGCACCTCCGGCACGGTGAAGACCAGGTCCATCGGGCGCGGCCCCAGCGCCAGGCTCGCCAGCACCAGCACCGGCGCCACGAACAGGGCGATCTGGATGCTGCTGCCCAGGGCGATGCCGATGCTCAGGTCCATGCGGTTCTTGATGGCGGCCAGCACCGCCGTGCTGTGCTCGGCGGCGTTGCCGATGATGGCCACCACGATGACGCCGACGAAGACGCCGGTCATGCCCAGAGACCGGGCGGCCGGCTCCACCGATCCCACCAGGATCTCGCTGATCCAGCCGATGAGCACGGTGGAGACGGCCAGCACGACGACCGCCGTGGCCGGCTTCCACTCGTGGGCGTGCTTCCTGCTTTCGGAGCCGTGGGCGCCGCAGAACAGGTGGCGGTGGGTGCGCAGCGAGAAGAGCAGCCCCAGCGCGTAGGTGACCAGCAGGATGACGGCGATCTCCTGGCTCAGGTCCACCTCGTGCGGCAGGCCCGCCTGGCCGGCCAGGTGGTGGAAGGCGGCCGGGGCCACCAGAGCGATGGCGGCCAGGGTGAGCATCGTGGACTGGCTGCGCGCGCCGGCCGGATTGAACTGCTGAATCTTGAAGCGCAGGCCGCCGGCCACGAACGAGGCGCCCATGACCAGCAGGATATTGCCGATGATGGAGCCGGTCAGCGACGCCTTGACCACGTCGTAGAGCCCCTGGTGGAGGGCCATCAGGGCGATGATCAGCTCGGCGGCGTTGCCGAAGGTGGCGTTGAGCAGGCCGCCGATCCCTTCGCCGGCCAAGTCCGCCAGCCGCTCGGTGGCGCGGCCCATCAGCCCGGCCAGCGGAATCACCGCCACGCAGGCGGCGATGAAGATCAGGGCGTGGCGCCCGGGCGCCAGGAACTCCAGCAGGATCACGGCCGGCACAAAGACCAGCAACCAGTCCAGGGACGGTTTCAACCAGCGGGGCATGGGCGGCACCTCCGGAAGTTGGGCCGTATCTTACCGGCTTCCCCGTGCGGATTGCAACCTCTTCATCCGAAATGAGCCGCGCCCGGAGTTGGAATCCGGTCCCGGGAAAGATTGAATCCGCAATCCCACAACCGAATCGAAGGGAGAAACTGGCCCCGGGAATCCGGGAACCAGCGGAAACTCCAAGTTGCACTTGATATTGAACATCATGTTCCACAGAACGATGACGCATCTCTGCCATAGTCGTTCCTGCTCATAAACCACGGCCATCTGCGAGCTTAATCGGCCCCAGTCCAAGCCCACGGATTCAACGCTCCGGCAAGTGCCCGCACGCTCCTCCGGGACTGCGGCAAGCGTCAGGACATCGACGCCACGGCTGGTGAATCCGTCGCGCGACAGGGGCGGCCCCGGATGCGGCGGCCGGTTTGACTCAAATCAAACTTTGCAGGAGGAACCGCGATGAGATACATGATGCTTTACAAGCCCGGGAAGGACACGAGCACTCTCCCGAGCAAGCAGGAGATCAATGCCGTCGGCAAGTTGATGGACGAGATGGCTCAGGCCGGGGTGCTGCTGGAAAACGGCGGCCTCCAGCCGAGCTCGAAGGGGTCGCGCGTCAAGATCTCCGGCGGGAAGTTCACCGTGACGGACGGGCCGTTCCCCGAGGAGAAGCACCTCGTGGGCGGCTACGCGATCGTCCAGACCAACACCAAGTCCGAGGCGATCGAGTGGGCCAAGCGCCTCCTCCAGGTGACGGGCGAAGGGGAAAGCGAAATCCGGCCGCTCATGGAAATGTCGGACATGAGGACCGGGATGCAGATGAAGCGCACCTGATCCATTCCCGAGGCTGTGTCCGAGCTGTCTGGTCCTCTCAAGGCAACCACCCCGCGGGAATGAACCGGATTTCGGGTATTCCGGCGGGGAGACAATCACACTCCCCGCTCCGCTCCGGCGGAGCGGGTTTTCTATTCATTCCCCCGGGGCCGAGGTTAACTTCTCTTGCGAAATTGGCTGCGGCCGATGAACAGAAAATCGCTGGTGCTGGACGGCGCCTGGCTCAGCATGCCGGAAAAAGCCACCTGCTTCACCCGCCCGTCGGAGAAGTGGAAGATGATGCTGAAATCCCGGATCTCGTAGGTCCCCGAGCCGGCGCCGTCCGTGCTGCGATCGCCGCTCCACAGGAAGGACGCGAACACCCCCTCGTCCACGAATCGGCCGTCGGCGGTGAAGTGGAAAACCGGCCGCTGCCCTTCAGGAAGCTGCTCCAGGGCCGGGTCGTTGGGATTGCTGTAGCTGGTCCAGGCGCCCTGGAGGCGCAGGCCGTCCACCGGCCGGCAGCGGTTGAAGTAGTCGCTGTCCAGCTTGATCTTGTCAGGGCCGTTGGCCTCGATGGTCTCGGGGAACCGGGCCTGGGGCCGGCGGATGGATCCCGACCCGTTGGCGAAGGAGTAGGTCCCCCAGTAGTTGCCCTGGTTGGCATCAGCCTGGCTTGCGCCGCGGCTGAAACCCGCCAGCCCCGTCCTGGGGATGTCCTCGAACACCTGGCCGTCCTCGTAGAACACATACCAGCGAGGGCGGGGCTCCCAGTCCGGGTAATAGGCCTTGAAGCCCATCCAGACGCCGCTGATACCCATGCCGGAGCGAGGCACGCCGCTTCCCGCCGATCCGCCTCCGGAGGTGGCTGGCGCGGTCCCCGGCGATTGGACCCCTCCGGACGCCGAGGCGAGGCGGACGCTGTCCAGGAACGCCTGGACCGCCGGCGCCTGGGCGGAGAGAGCTGCCTCGTGGCTGGCCACGATCACCACGGAGAACATTATTGAGCCCGCGCCGAACACCCGCAGCCGCACGAATGCCCGGTTGCCACCCCACGAGACGTATCCCCCGCCTTCGCGGTAATCGAGGCCGGACCGGGAGTGTCCCGCCACTGAAGCCGGAACTCCGTTGGCCGTGAAGACACTGGCGACCAGATTCTGCCACTCGCCCGCGAAGTCCTGCGCAGGATTCCCGGATGAATCGGCCAGGCCGTACACCGTCACCATGACGTACGTGCCTGCCGTATTGTCGATCCATTTGTACACGATGTGGTCGCCCCCGCGCTCGGGCGTCCAACCCGGCGGCGGGACGTAGGCGACCTGGTCAAAGGTCTGGAGCTGGGCGGCCGCCGGCAGGCATCCGGCCAGGCAGAGCATCAGGACCAGCGCATACGTGTGGATCCGGGGCAAAGAGTATTTCATTCGGTTCCTCCAAGTGGTTGGGATCGGGCAAAGCGGCCTTTTCCGATGGGGTCATTAGATGATGAACCCGCGGCCGGGATTTTCCTGCGCTCCGGGAAGAGGCCAAGATCTTTCCGTCGTCTGCCCCCTCGGCTCCCGCCGGCATGGGGCCCAAGGGGTTAAATCCTGGCCATCGTGTTACAATGTGAGCTCCAGCGATCGCGGAAGCAGAAAATCTTCTTGACGGGGGACCAGCGCCACCATGGCCGAGCCGGAAACCGCAGCCCACCCGCACCAGACCCCCGAGGCCCACCGGGAAAAACACTGGGTCGCCCTGACCTCGCTGCTGGCGGCGGTCCTGCTCACCGGTACGAAGCTGGGCGTCGGCCTATGGACCAACAGCCTCGGCATCCTTTCCGAGGCCGCCCACTCCGGCCTGGACCTCATCGCCGCCGGCATCACTTTGTGGGCCGTCCGCATTTCCGCAAAGCCCCCTGACCAGCGGCACACCTATGGGCACGGCAAGTTCGAGAACCTATCCGCCCTGGCCCAGACCCTGCTGCTGCTGCTGACCTGCGTCTGGATCTTCTGGGAAGCGGGCGAGCGGCTCTTCTTCGGCAAAAACGTGGAGGTCCAGGCCAACGTCTGGGCCTTCCTGGTCGTGCTCCTCTCGATCGCCGTCGATTTCTCCCGCTCCCGGGCCCTGAAGCGGGCGGCCGACAAGTACCATAGCGAGGCGCTGCAGGCCGACGCCCTGCACTTTTCCACCGACATCTGGTCGTCGCTGGTCGTCCTGGGCGGGCTGCTGCTGGTGAAAGCCTCCGACTGGACCGGCATGGAGTGGCTGCACCACGCCGACGCGGCCGCGGCGGCCGGCGTGGCCCTGATCGTAATCTGGGTCAGCCTGAAGCTCGGCAGGCAGTCCATCGACAATCTGCTGGACTCCGTCCCGCCCGGCCTGCGGGAAAAGGTAGCCCGCGCCGCGCGCGTGCCGGGCGTGCTGCGCGCCAGCCGGGTGCGGGTGCGCCGCAGCGGGCCTGACTTCTTCGTCGACGTCACCCTGGCCATCGGGCACCGGACCGACTTCGCCGAGGCCCACCAGATCGCCGACGCTTCCGAGGCTTCCATTCGCCGGGTGCTGCCCCGGGCTGACGTCATGGTCCACCTGGAACCGGTGGCCGTGCCGGGAGAGGATGCGCCCGCCGTCATCCGCCTGCTGGCCACCCGTCACGGCCTGGGGGCGCACAGCATCCGGGTGTACGAGCACGGCGGCAGCCGCTCCGTGGAGCTCCACCTGGAAGTGGCGGGCGACCTGTCCCTGGAGGAGGGCCACCGCCAGGTCACCGCATTCGAGAAGGACCTCCGCCGGGAGATGCCCTCGGTGGAGCGCATCGTCACCCACATCGAGCCGGCCGGGCCGCCCTGCGCGATCCGGCCCGCCGACCCGGCCCTGGAGAACCGGGTCCTGCGCCTGCTGCAGGAATGGCTGGAGGCCAACCGCATTAGCGGCCAGCCGCACGAGGTCCAGGTCCGTTTCGAGGGCGAGCGGATGGACGTCTCCTTCCACTGCGCCCTGGAGCCGGGGATTTCCATCGAGGACGCCCACGCCCTGAGCGAGCGGCTGGAGATGCACCTGCGCAACCGCCTGCCCGGCCTCGGCCGGGTGGTGATCCACGCGGAGCCTCCCGAAGAGAGATAGCCGGAGATCCTTGAGAGCGATCCGGATCCGATTGGTTATTGGATATTGGATAATTGTTATTGGCTGTATCCGACCGGAACCCACTCTATCTGAAGCATGTCCGTCGTCCCCTTCGAGACTCGAGGTTCGGTCGATCCGGGCTTGGAATTCCAGCCTATTCGCGTGGTTCGTGGTTCCGATTGCGGATTGCAGATCGAATGCCTTTTCGTGTGGTTCGTGTGGTCCGTGGTTTGATAGCGGATTGCGGATTTCAGATTGCGGATTACAGACAGGCCGCCGGATTTCTCTGCGCCTCTGCCCCTCTGCGGGCTCTGCGTGAAAAACGATCTAACTCAGCTGCGGGAACCTGTGGTGTCGGCGAGCGCCCGGGGAGGCGGGGCCTGAGTGCCCCGGTCCTGCTCCCCGATCAGGTCCTCGCCCTCGTAGAAATAGTAGCTGCAGTTGGTGGTGATGGACGTGTTGCCGCCCACCGCCTTGGCCTTGATCCGCCGCTTGCCGTCCGCGTCGTAGTAGTAGCGGTAGAGCAGGGCGTCGGCGCCGTCCTTCACCTCCCGGACGTGCCCCTGGTCCAGGTAGGCGAGCTTCCGGCCGGCCCCCGCGGCCGTGGATTCCAGCAGGTTCCCGGCCACGTCGTGGAGCTTCCCCGTCAGCCGGTTGGTGGCCCGGTCCACCGCCAGCCCCAGCGTCCCCGGCAGCTCCGGCGGCCCGCTGGTCAGCACATCTCATATTTCCAAGAGAACCACACCATCCAGATCATAAGCATCTACGAAGATTTTGCGACACGATCTCGAAAATGCGCTGATCTCATCTTCGCTCAGTTCAACTCGCAAAAAGCTGTTTATTTCAGGGGTATCTACAAAAAATCCCACATTCAGCCATGTATTGCTTCCTTCAGAAAGCAGTGTACTTATAGTTCCGAGGTCTTGGCTGGATATCAGGTGATACACCTCATCGTGATAGTAAAGCACTTTTGACTTTGCTTGGGGTAGCCAAGCGTCGCCTTTTCGTGCTGAAGAATTCTGCAAAATCAAAAAACGGTTTTCCTTCTCCAACAGAAAAGCTGCGATCTCATCTGACAATGCTGATCGCGAAACGGCCGGGTCCGCAATTCCACATGATGAAAAACGGGTAATCTCTTCAGCGCCACCACTCACTGGTAGATAGGTGTAAGCCATTGCGGTCTGTGTTTCAACGATCTCTAAGATTTTCCTAGATAATGTCCCTCCTAAATCTAAGCGACTCTTTACATACTCGACACCTTCTTGGCCGAATATTACTTTTTTATACATATGTGCTTCAACAGGCATCATCTTTTTCGATGCTTCACGGGAGAACAATTTTATTTTCCCTCAAATGGGATCTCTCGATTCAGCCACTCCCAATCAATCAGGTCGAGATTGGGATCACCAAATTCAAATTTCATGGCTGGCAGACGTCCCTCATTCCCATACCAGATGTGCAGTATGGCGCCATAAGCAGCTGCACGGACATCGTCCGTCTCGCTAGAATTGCGAACAAAGCGTGCCAGCACCATCAGCATTTCAGGTTCCTTTGTTCCCTCGTACATATTTCCAAGGCAAACTGCCGCATAGCATCGGTTATCTTCCCAAGGATCATTTTGCATCCGCTCCACGATTAATGGGCTTAAATCACGTAAATTTCCCCATCTGACGAACCACATCGCTTCGTGACGAGCCCAACTATTAGGATGAAGGAAATACTGGGGGATGATCTTCTTTAAAGAGTGAATTCTCGAAGGATCATCCGTTTTCCCGACGATCACGATTGCGGGTCCGACATCCTCCGCGGTTAGAGTCCCGGACTCCAGTTCAGCCAGTAGGCCCTTCCATTTCCTCGATCGGATGTCTTTCTTCATAATTGTAACGGAGCCTGGCGCTATCTCATGCTAGAAGGTCTTTAAAAAGTAATTGTTCTCGAAACTTTGTAAGAATTCGTTTGGAATCTGATGGTTCCTATAATTTCGAGCAATAACCTTGATTATTGCAGCACTCTCTGTAATCCACTTGAATTCTTCTAACGTTGGCCATTCATCCAAAGGGAGATTACTCACTGCCAATCCCACATCCAATTCCCTTTCACCCCATACAGCCCATTCTCCGGAATTTCCAAAGAGTGCAACAATATTTGTGTTGATCTGCAGCGAGTCTGCCGGGCTGCTCAACGGGGCGTCTACCAAAGCATTAAAGTACGCCTCTTCCGGCTCAAGCGGGTAGATTTTCAGAGCCCCATACCGTTGGAAGTTCTTGTAAAAATATTGATCCGCATCTGGATCCAAGGACATTAGAAACACTTCATTATCACCTGAACGCTGGGAAAAACCTCGTAAGATGCTCAAGAAACGAGGCGTTAGGATGTGGTTAAATTCGAAAAAACCAGTAGTTCGGAATAAATGTTTGACTACCCTCCCTGGAAGACCTTTTCGGGCTGAGTCTAAATTAATAAGTTCTGCCATTTTAGCAATAACAGCTTCATATTCACGGCGGTCATCAATCAGATGAGTTCTGTATTTCATTGTTTGACCTCTAGACGAATTTTGAGATCTGTCTGTTTATCTCCAGATCTCGTATATTCTGCAGTAGGTCCTCCTGTGGATTTGGAAGAATCTCTAATAACGTATTTATCTCCACCCTTTTGATAAATTGTCACTTTCCCATCCTTTGAGGTAGTTTTGCTCCAACCATCTTTCTGGAGATTCTTTTCAAATTCCGCTCTCGTTACATTTGTACTTCTGTTTCGAACACTTGAACCTTGCGTGGAATCTTCATATTGTGAACTTGGATTATTCGATTTACCACCAATTTGTGGGGGTTCTTCCTCACCTCCAGAAATCACATTCTCCCCCTCAGCTAGCTTACTACGTGGCTCATTAATGATTCTTTGAGCCGCATCATCACTCATGCACTTTATCGCGTCTCGAAATGCAGGATCCTCATATACAGATGCATCTGTATGTTCAGTAATTTCAGCTGAGTATGTGCACATAAGTGCTGCTGTTAGTACGACCCCCCCGATTACCAAACCTGCCGGCCCAACTGTTGTTGATACTTCAGCAATGAATGCTGCTTCTGCCAGTGTTAGAGCCAGACCACTTTTCCCATCTGGATCTATAACATTCACCGGATTTGATTTTACATATGCGAACCGATTCCAGCTTTGTGGATAGGTTAACATAGTATCGGCAAAAGGTTGATCCGCACTCAACCACCGACTGACATTGCTGGAATAGTATCTCGCTCCAAAGAAGTCCAGCCCGGATTCGATGTCTCTTGGTTTTCCGGTGAACAGCACCAGCTCGTTCGGCTGGGCGGGGCCGTTGATCAGCTCGCCGTAGGGCATGGCGTCGTAGACCGGCCCCACCGTGGGCGTGCCGCCGGGGAAGGCCAGCTCCGCCCGCGTCGTCCCCAGGTGGTCCAGCAGCAGGAACTTCGGGTCGTAGGCTTGGGTCTGCTGCACCTGCAGGCCCCGGTCCTGCTCCCCGATCAGGTCCTCGCCCTCGTAGAAGTAGTAGCTGC
>CAYPNP010000017.1:0-111025 GCA_964412195.1 uncultured Acidobacteriota bacterium
GCAGGAACGCGCGCAGGCGGTCGTCGACGCTCATGGGCGTTCCCGTCGGCGAGGAGGAACCGCCGCCTGTTCCGGCGCCGGGCTCGTTTCCCGCAGCGGCAGGAGGTCCCGGTTCGACTGTTTTTGGTGGCAGGATGTTCACCACCAAGACGGGATTGAAGCCGGTGACCGATTTCCGGAAGAAGGCCGCCGCCGGGCCGGGCGGCTCCGGCGTCAGTGGTTGCCACGCCCTCGGCAGAGGCAAAGTCTGCCCCAGGCCGCGCACCGGCCGCTCCACCGGCCAGCCCCGGACCGCCTGGTACGTTCCCAGCGCCAGCAGGCCCAGCCCCGCCAGCGCCACGAGGACGGCCAGGCCGCGCGGGCCGAGGGCAGGGGTGTCCACGGGTAGTCCTTGTCGGCCCGACAAGGAACCAGCGGCTTCATTCAGCGGGAGTTCCGGGGCGGGCCGACCCGGAGTACCCGGGAGTTCCCGGGATGGCGGTCCTGGACTCCCGGGCCGATCCGGACTACCCGCAGCTTCGTCCACGCGCCGGCGGGCCTCGCGGATCAGCAGGAGCAGCAGCCCCAGGCCGGCGATCCCGGCGGTCCAGACCAGGCCTGACGACTCCAGCCAGGCCTCGCCGGCCGGCCAGATCAGCATCGCGCCGGCCAGGAAGACGTAGGACAGCGCCAGGCCCGCCCAGGCGCACCAGCACCGGGCCGTCCGGAGGGAGGCACAGCTCAGCCCGACGATGAGGCCCCCCAGCAGGCAGGTCAGGTACACGGCGGCGGTGTGCGCGTCAAATTCCACGGAGAAGCGGTACGGCGACAGGAGCAGCGAGGCCGCCGGCGACAGCATGGGCAGCTCCAGCCGGGCCAGCGAGAACGAGGCCAGCCCGAGGGAAGCCGCCACCACCAGGAAGAGCGCCGCGGCCGGGGCGTCCGATTCGTCGGCGTGCCGCGCCCGCGCCCAGCGGCCGACCGCCAGCAGGCCGACCACCACCAGCGCCGCCCGGACCAACAGCCACGCCGGGGGCACGTCCGGTGCCATGCCGCCCAGAACCACGCTGTTGCCGGAAAGCACCGCCTGCAGCCGCGCCGCCACGTCGGCCCGCAGCGCGTCCAGCGATCCCCCCGCCACGGCCAGCTTGTCGGCCGCGTTGAGCAGTGCGGCCCCGGCGGCCCCGGCGGCGTAAGCGCCGATCAGGCGCGGCAGGCGCACCGGCAGCCGGGTGACGCTCCGGCCGGCGTACAGGAAGAGCCAGTACGGCACGCCGAATTCCAGCAAACCGCGGAAGGTCGAGAAGAACACGACGTCCAGGGCCTGGGCGTCGTGGAGGGCCGCCCGGCTGTGGATGTCCAGCAACACGAAAAGGAACAGCCCCCCGAAGAGCGCCAGCCGGCCCGCGGCCGGCCATCGGGGCGACGAACGGCGGCTGAGGTCGGCCCCGGTGGTGTAGAACAGCCACATTAGGGACAGCCCCAGCAGCAGCATCAGGAACGCCGAGTTGATCCCGGAGCGTTCGAAGCTGACGTACTGGAGGAAGTACTCCGCCAGCAGGAACCAGAGCAACAGCACCTGCGCCAGGAGGGCCGCCGCGCGCTCCGGGGTGAACCGACGCCGAACCGCCAGGAAAACGGCCGCCCCCAGCGCCAGCAGCAGCACCCACTTGACCAGGTCCGCGGTCCAGGCGGTGAGGTTGGAGTGCCAGATCAGCGGGCCGGTCCAGTGGTAGATCCGTCCCATCGTCTGGTAGAGCCAGCGCGGCCAGGGCAGGCCGGAGGCCTCCAGCACCCACTCCGACCAGAAGGCCGCCGTCCCCACCCCCAGCAGGAACAGCACCAATCCGGGGAACCACCGCCCCGGCAGCAGGTTTTGCGCCGCCTGGGTCAGGCTGCGGGACTGGCCCAGCACCTTGATGATGATCCCGGCCCCGATCAGGTACCACAGCGGCCAGAGGTAGCCGGTCCACAGCAGGAGGCAGCGCCGCACGGCTTCCGCCGGCACGTCCAGCCCGCCCCGCCAGCCCAGGGAAAGGTAGAGAATTAGGACGGGCGCCGCCAGGAAGCCCGCCGCGAAAGCCGGGGAGAGCGTCCCGGCTCGGATCTCGCCGGTTGCGGACCGGCCGAACCGCCGCCCCCAGGCCACCGCCAGGGCGACGAGCGCAACGCCCACCAGGAAACGGGCGGGCACGCCCCACCCGCCGCGCAGGATTTTGGTCAGTGGCGTCAGCCCCACGGTCACCAGTCCGAGGTAAACGCCCAGCAGCAGCACCATTCCCAGTGTGATCGCCATCCGGTGCCGTACCGGAGGTCCCAACTGCCGTTCCGCCAAGCCCACCGCCAGCAGGACGGCCAGCGGCGCGGCCAGGTTCCACCAGGACGGCCCCAGCCGGAAAAAGGCGCCGTTGGACAGCTCCCAGAGCGTGAAGAAGGAGGCGGCCACCAGCGCCAGGCGGTTGGACAACCCCGCTCCGGCGAGCAGGCAGCCCCAACCGACGCTCGCCGTCAGCAGCCAGATCAGCACGGACCAGGCCGCCACCGGCCCCTGCGCCTCCGACAGCCCGCCCGGCGGCAGAGCCGGCCGCGGCACGGCCATGGCCAGCGGGATCAGCAGGCAGAGGGCCAGGCCCAGCAGGAAGACCGGCCGCAGCAGCGCCAGGCTGCCCGGCGGCAGGTTGTCCCAGTCCAGGCGGTGCTTGGCGTAGTCGCGCCACCAAAAGCGCTCGAACAGGTCGATGACCGCCTTGCCCTGACGGGAGCCGGTGAAGCGCTGCCAGTACGGCGCCGTCACCGGATTGGTCACCAGCCAGCGCAGGGCCCGTCCCAGCGCGGCGCCGAGCCGGGCCAGCGGCGGGAAGAGGGTCACGAGAAAGTTCCCGAGCTTGCGCGAGCCTTCGATGAGGGAGCGGACGTTCATGCCGACCTGCCGGGATGTGGAGACGGGGGTATTATCCCAGATTTCGGGGGGAACGGAAAGGGAAGCGATTGCGGATTGCGGGTTGCGAATTGCGGATTGCGGATTGCGGATCTAAATCATGCTCGTGCTCGTAATCGTCATCGTAATCGACGATGTCTTTCGGACATCGGACTTCGGACATCGGATATCGGGCCTGGGACCTGGAGCCTGGGGATCGGGGCTGGTTTGAAAACCATGAACACGGATTCACCCGGATCGAAACGGATGTGCCCGGATTTCAGACCAGATGAAGGATTGATCCGGGTTCATCCGTCCGGATCCGCGTTCATCCGCGTCTGGGATCGGCACTGCGCTCTCCACGCCTATGCGTGTAATTGATTGTTGCGATTACGATTACGATTACGATGACGGGCACGAAGCGGGGCGGCGGATTTCTATTTCCGAGTGAGCTCGACGCTCCGCCGATGCACCGATTCACCAACTCACCGATTCACCGCTTCCCTTGCATGATTCCCGCGGCCCCTGTACAATCGGCCCGTGCTCGACTCCATCCAGCAATCCGTCCGGGCCTTCGTCTCCCGCCACGGGGACAAGCTCCGCCGCGCCACTCCCATGGCCATCACGGCGGGCCTGTCGGCGGCGGCGCTGGCGCCCGTCATCTTCGGCGAGTTCGACATCCCCGTGCCGGTCCTGCAGGGCCTCTTCGGCCTGGCCGGCAGCCTCGGCGAAAGCGTCCTCTACGACCTCGTCACCGCCTTCAAGGAGAAGTTCCAGGCGGATCCCGCGGCAGACAAGGAAGCGGCGGGCGAAAATCTGGAGACGGAGATCCGGAACCGCCTGGAGTCCGGGGGCCCCGAAGCGGACGCGTTGCGGGACGGCCTCAGCCAGGTCCTGCAGAAGACCCGGGGGCTGGACGTGGCCCTGGCGGCCGCCACGGGCGAGGTGCGGCTCGCGCTGAGCCAGGGGCTGGCGGAGATGGCGCTCCAGTTCCGTGAGTTCCGCTGGATGCTGGACGGCTTGCAGCAAGTCCTTCTGGAGGTGCGCGCCCGGCAGGCCGAGCAGCTGGCCCTCCAGAAGGAGCAGCTCGACCTGCAGCGCGAACAGCTCGTCAAGACCAGCCTGCTGCTCCAGCTGCACCAGGGCGCCCCGGCCGCGCCCGCCCCTCCGGCGGCAGGGCCGGCCGCGGAGGCGCCGGCGGACGTCCCCTGCCCCTACAAGGGCCTGGCGCCGTTCCAGCCGGAGGACGCGGAGTTCTTTTTCGGCCGCGAGGAAGTGGTGGCGCAGATGATCGCCCGCCTGGCGGGATCGCGCTTCCTCGCCGTGGTGGGACCCTCCGGCAGCGGGAAGTCCTCGGCGGTGCGGGCGGGCTTGCTGCCGGCGCTGTGGCAGGGGGCCCTGCCCGGCAGCGGCGGCTGGAAGACCGTGATCCTGACGCCGGGAGCCCGCCCGCTCGAGGAGCTGGCGGCCCGGGCGGCGGCGCTGACGGGCCTGCCGGCGGTGGGGTTGCTCCGGGGCCTGGAGAGCGACCCGCGCGCCCTGGACCTGGCCCTGCGCGGCTTCCACCCTTCTTTGCCGGAAGGGGGCCGCGTCCTCCTCGTCGTCGACCAGTTCGAGGAGGCGTTCGTCCTCTGCCGCGACGAGGCCGAACGGCGCGGCTTCGTCGAGGCCCTCACCCTGGCCGGCGGGGCCGACCACGGCCGGACGGTGGTGGTGCTGGCCTTGCGCGCCGACTTCTACGGTCGCGGCCTGGCCTACGAGGGGCTGGCCCGCGCCCTGGCGGAGGACAACATCTCGATCGGCCCCCTGAGCGAAGCCGAGCTGCGCCGGGCCATCGAAGCGCCGGCCGCTCGCGCGGGCCTGCGCCTGGAGCCGGTGCTGGTCGACACGCTGGTCGCGGAGGCGCTGGGCGAGCCGGGCGCGCTGCCCCTCCTGTCCCACGCCCTGCTGGAAACATGGAAGCGGCGCCGCGGCGCCACCCTGACGCTGGCGGGATACGCCGAGGCCGGCGGCATGAGCGGCGCTGTCGCCCGGACCGCCGATGCCGTCCTGGCGGGCCTCGATGAGCCCCGGCGTGCCGCCGCCCGGGCCGTCCTGCTGCGTCTCACCGAGCTGGGCGAGACCAGCGCCCTGGACACGCGACGCCGCGCCCGTCGCGCCGACCTCGTCCCCGAGGGCGCCGCCGGGCCGCTGGTCGAGGAGGTGATCCGAACCCTGGCCGACGCCCGCCTACTCACCATCGGCGAGGATACCGTCGAGGTGGCGCACGAAGCGCTGATCCGGCAGTGGCCGACGCTCCAGAAGTGGCTCAATGAAAACCGCGAAAGCCTGCGCGTCCACCACCAGCTAGCTGAGGACGCCGCCGAGTGGGCCGCCATCGGCCGAGACGCCGGCGGGTTGTACCGCGGGCTGCGCCTGGCCCAGGCCTGGGATTGGTCCCAGGGCCGCGGCGCCGACCTGAACGCGCTGGAGCGGGAATTCCTCGCCGCCAGCCGGGCCCAGCAGCAGGACGAGCTGGACCGCGAGCGCCGCCGCGCCGAGCAACTACGTCGCCGGGCCCTCGCCCTGGGAGGCGCGCTGGCGCTGGCCTGCGCCCTGCTGGGGCTGGCCGTGTTCCTGAATACCCGCGCCACCGCCGAGCGCAACGAGGCCCGCCGCCAGGCCAGGCGGGCGCTGGCGGGCGCGCTGACGGCCCAATCCGGCCGGCTCCTGGACGACCAGCTCGATCTCGGCCTGCTGCTGGCGGCCGAGGCCTACCGCCTGGAGGATTCCCCCACCAGCCGGGGGGCGCTGCTCGGCGCCCTGGTGCACAACCCGTGTTTGCTGAGCTTCCTGCACGGCCACTCCGGTCCCGTGCCCGCCCTGGCCTACCGCCCCGACGGCCGATGGATCGCCTCCGGCGGCTACGACGGCGCCATCCGGATCTGGGACGCCGCCACCGGCCAGGCCGTCGGCCCCCCGCTGACCGGCCACGACGGCGCCGTCTGCGGGCTCGCCTGGAGCCCCGACGGCCGGCGCCTCGCCTCCGGCGGCGACGACGGCACCGTCCGCCTCTGGGACGCCGCCGCCGGCCGGGCGTCCGGCATGCCGCTCACGGGACACGAGGCCGCCGTGTGGGGCGTGGCCTGGAGCCCCGACGGCAGCCGGCTGGCCACTGCGAGCCGCGACGGCACCGTACGCCTGTGGGATGCGGCGACCGGCCGGGCGATCGGGCACCCGCTGACCGGCCACGACGGGGCGGTCTATGCGGTGGCCTTCCGCCCCGACGGGCGGATGCTGGCCAGCGCCGGGTACGACAAGACCATCCGGCTCTGGGACCCCGCCGCGGGAGCCCCGGTCGGGCCGCCGTTGACCGGCCACGAGCGGGTGGTCTGGTGCCTGGCCTGGAGCCCCGACGGGACGCGGCTGGCGTCCGGCGGCACCGACGCCGCCGTGCGACTGTGGGACCCGGAGAAGCGGATCCCGCTGGGCGGACCCCTGGCGGGCCACACCGACGCCGTCACCGGCGTGGCCTGGGGCCCGGACGGGCGCTGGCTGGCCTCCTCCAGCATGGACCGGACCGTCCGGCTGTGGGACGCGGCCACCGGCCGGCCGCTCGGCCCGCCCCTCGGCGGGCAGGCCGCTTCACTGTACTCCCTGGCGCTGCGCCCGGGCGGGGCCGAGCTGGCGACGGGCACCATGGACGGGCCGGTCCTGCGCTGGCAGCCGTCCGCCGTGCCGGCGATCGGGCGGGAGCTGGCCGATACCCCCCCCATGGCCATCCTCGCCCTCCGCTTCGAAGAGGCCGCGGGCGGGATCCTCGCTGCCGACGCGCGCGGTTTGATCCGGCGTTGGGACAAGGCCGGCACGCGGCCCGAACGGGTGATCTTGGAGGGCAATCCATCCGCCCCCGTCACCGCCGCCTTCAGCCGCGACGGGCGGTGCGCCGCCACGGCCGACCTGCAGGGCCGGATCCGGTTCTGGGACGCCGCCGGCGGGAAACCCCGCGGGGCGCCGGCCGCCGGCCACAACGGCCCGGTCTGGCAACTCTCCTTTTCGCCGGACGGGCGGCAGTGCGCCTCGGTGGGCCAGGACGCCACGCTCCGGATCTGGGATGCGGGGACCGGCCACCCCCGGATGGCCCCGATCACCGTGCCGGAAACGGACGCCTGGTGCGTGGGCTGGAGCCCGGACGGCCGGACGCTGGCGGTGGGCTGCGCCGAAGGGGTGCTGCGCTTCTACGACGCGGCGCGCGGCCTGGCCTCCGGAGAGCCGCTCCAAGGGCACGCCCTGGCGGTCCTGAGCCTATCGTGGCGCCCCGACGGTCGGGTGCTGGCCACCGGCGGGCTGGACCGGACGGTCCGGTTGTGGGACGCCGTCCGGCGGGAGCCGATCGGACCGCCCCTGCGCGGCCACGCCGAGGGCGTCCTGCGCCTGACCTTCAGCGCGGACGGCCACTGGCTGGCGTCGGGGGACCGCGGCGGGACCATCAGGCTGTGGGACGCCCGCACCGGCCAGCCCGTCGGCCCGCCCCTGCCCGGCTACAGCGGCGAGATCCGGGCGCTGACCTTCTCGCCCGACGGCCTGCATCTGGCGGGAGCAGACAGCCACGGCCACCTGCAGGTGTGGGACCTACGCCCCGGCGCCTGGCGGGACCGAGCCCTGCGTCGCGCCGGCCGCGGGCTGACGGCAGAGGAGCAGCGGCAGTTCCTCGGCCCCCTCCCCCAACAATAACCGATTCACCACAAAGCCACAAAGGGCACTAAGGCTCAGAACAGGTTTTATGTTCGAAGCCTCAGAGTGGTTTGAAATGAATGAATGGACTCAAGCCGCTTTGGGTTCCCGCTTTGTGTCCTTTGTGCCTTTGTGGTGAAGGCTGACGGGGGAAAGGAGGAAGAGGATGCGATGGGCGGGCGCCACCCGGATCGGGCCGCCCAGCGACCGGAGGTATTCGATGAACACGTCCCGGTGGAAGGCGCCGGTGTCCCAGCTCTCCAGAGCGCTCTTGAACACCTCATACCCATTGCCGCCGCCCGACAGGAAGGATGTAGTGGCCACGGTGTAGAAGGCGTCCGGATCCACCGGGCGGCCGCGGACCAGGGCCTCCGTGCAGCGCTTAGCGGCCACGTCCACGGTAAAAGCGACGCCCTCGGAGACCACCGGGAAACCGCCGTCCTTCGGATCGAGGGTGGCGACGAAATCGAACAGGCGCAACAGGTCGCGGCCCCGCATCCGTACCAGGATCACCGAGTTGTCGAAGGGAAGCATGGCGTAGATCGCCTTCCGCTGGACGGGCCCGGCCGGAAGATCGGTCCGGATGGCACCGCGGTTGACGATGGCGAAGTCCGGTTGCCGATCGCGAGCGAACCACAGGATGGCGTCGGCGGCCAGGTCGCCCAGCGGCGCGTCGGCGTCCGCCGTCGCCTGCATCGTGAGCGGCCGGTCGGTCACGCCCACCACCTCGGCCAGCATCTGGTCCACCTTCTCGCCGAAGGGCTTCAGCCGCGCCAGCAGGTCGCGGTCCTCCGGGATGCGCCCCGGCACGGACTCCTGGGGGTCGGAGACGCCCTGTGGCAGGGGAGGTGGCGGCAGGTTCATGGGCACCGCCCGCCAGTCGAACCGGACGATCTTTCGGTCTCGGATGGTGGCCACTCCCTCGCCCATCAGCAAGCCCCACTGCCAGGCCTGGACGATGGGCACGTTCCCGACGTAGAGCGGTTTGTCCAGACGGGTGTGGCTGTGGCCGTCCACGATCAGGTCCAGCTCGGGCACCTCCTTCGCCAGGCGCCGGGAGCCATTGGAATCATCATCGAAGATGCCAAGGTGGGTCAGGGCGATGACGATGTCGGCCTTGCGCTTCAACTCGGGCACGAACCGGCGCGCCGCGGCCACCTCGTCGGCGAAGGTCAGGTCCTGCAGGTTCTGCGGCAGTTCCAGGTTGACGGTGTCCGGCGTGGTCAGGCCGAGGATGGCCACCTTGAATCCGTCGAATTCCTTGATGACATACGGCTCGGCCAGCAGCGAGCCGTTCCAGCGCAGGACGTTGGCGGACAGGAACGGGAATTTCGCCTCCTGGCGCTGCTTGGCGAGGTGCTCGGGCGGAAAGTCGAATTCGTGGTTGCCCAAGGTCATGGCGTCGTAGCCGATGGCGTTGTAGCCGAGGATGTCGGGCTCGGCCGCGAACAGGTTCGATTCCGGCCGGCCCTGGTTCAGGTCGCCGGCGTCCAGCACCAGGACGTTGGCGTGGCGGGCCCGGATGTGGTCGACGTAGGTCTTGCGGGCGGGGAGCCCGGCGACGTCTCGGAACGCCTTGTACTCGAACGCCAGCGGGTGGCCATGGTGGTCGTTGGTGTGGAGGATGACCAGCTCATGGGAAACCGGCGCCGGCGGGTGCTTCGGCGCGCAGGCCGGCAGGCATAGCAGGAGCAGGATCAGACCGATGATCGGAATCGTCGCCTTTTCGAAGAATCGGGATGCTCTCATTCTCCTCTCCACCTTGTGAACTGACCGGTGACCGATGACGGGCGACCGGAGACCGGGGGCCGATGACCGGCAGCCGAAGTCCGATGTCCGAAATCCGCCATCGGCTCCGGGAAGATTGCTCAGTATACAACACTTGTCCATTGGAAGTGGATGGGATAAGGTTCAATCCAGGTACAGCCCACAACAAGTCCTCCGAGCGTTATCAGTCATCGGTCATTCGCCACCGGTCATCCGTCGATTACGAGCACGATTACGAGCACGAAGAGAACCGGCGGAGATCAATTTTCGAGTAAGCACGACGGAAGGACAGGATAGAGAAACAGCCCGGTCGGGACGGCGGGGACGGCGAAGCGGGCCGGGGTGACCACCGCGTAGTAATACCCCGCCGGGAGGGCGCCGAACCAGGCCAGCTCGACCACCGCGCGGGATTCCGGGTCGGCGCCCCGGCAGCCGGCCTCCGGCAGACCGAAAAAGGCGCGGTGCGCCCGCATCCGGCCGCCGTCGCGCTCGGGATCCAGCGACGGCAGGTCCACCACGAGGGTGAGGATCCCCGCCTCGCGGACCGCCGCGGCGGCTTCCGGCGACAGGGCCAGGCAATCGGTGCCGGTGAAGTCCGTGGCCGGCGGCAGGGCCGAGGCGCGGGTTTTCAATCCGAGCATCGCCACGGGCAGGCCGGGTGCGGCAAGGGCCTCGACGATGCGATCCGGCGGCACCCGTTCGCCGGGGCGGTCCCCGAGGTCGGACAGGTCCGCCAGGAGCAGCAGGCCGGCCAGGCGTTCGGGCGGCAGGTCGGCGATCGTGGACGGCGCGCCGGAAGGATCCAGCAGGTGGGCGGCGGTCTCGACGTGGGTGAGGCCGTGGGCCGTGCAGCGCAGCACCTCCACGTTGCAGGAGCCACCGCGGCGGACGTCGCCGACGAACCAGCCCGGCACCTCGTGGGCCTCGGCCTGCAGCGGCGGCAGGGAGAAGGCGTTGGGGGCCTCCGGGGGCGCGAGGCGCACCGGCCGGGATGCCTCCACCGGCGCCCCCAGCTTCAGCCGCCGTGCCTGACCGTCCCGCCCCGTCACGTTCAATTCCAGAAATGGTTTTTGCATCGGCGGCTCCTCCATGTTCAGGGATCTGGGAACCATTTCGCGCAGAGGCGCGGAGAAGATCCTTGACGCGGATCGCCGCGGATTCACGCGGGTTGATCCAACTCATTCCTGAGGATCTCCGACGAATCGACATACTGGTTTGATCCGCGAAGATCCGCGTCATCGATCGGGGCGTCTCCGCGCCCTCGACAGGCTCCGCGCGAGATCCGCCTGCCCCGCCATGGTACAATTACTCGGTATTACTGGCAAGGTGCCGCATGAACTTCACGTTTCCCCTCGACGAAGACGGCGCCCGCGGGCTGGACGCCAACGATCCGCTGGCCCGCTTTCGGGACCATTTCCTCATTCCGGCGGGCGTGATCTACCTGGACGGGAACTCCCTCGGCCTGGCCTGCCGCGAGGCCGAGTCCGCCCTGGCCCGCGCCGCCGCCGAGTGGCGCGACCTGGCCATCGGCGGCTGGACGGCCGCCCGGCCGCCGTGGCTGGAGCGCGGCGAGGCCCTCGGCGCCGCGGCGGCCGCCGTGGTAGGCGCCGCGCCCGATGAAGTCGTCTGCACCGGCACCACCACCGTGAACCTGCACGCCCTGGTGGGCGCCTTCTACCAGCCCGCCCCGGGCCGGGCGAAGATCCTGGCGGACAGCCTGAACTTCCCGTCGGACCTCTACGCGCTGGAGGGGCAGATCCGCTCGCGGGGCGGCGACCCGGCGCGGGACCTCGTCCTGGCCGGCAGCCGCGACGGCCGCACCCTGGACGAGGACGAACTGGTCCGCCTCATGACGCCGGACACGGCCCTGGGCCTGCTGCCGTCGGTGCTCTACCGCAGCGGGCAGCTCCTGGACGTGGCCCGGCTGGCCGCCGCCGCCCGGGAGCGCGGCATCCCGGCCGGCTTCGACTGCTCCCACTCCGCCGGCGCCGTGCCGCACCGGTTCGACGAGTGGGGCGTGGATTTCGCCTTCTGGTGCGGCTACAAGTACCTCAACGGCGGGCCGGGCAGCCCGGCGTTTCTCTACGTGAACCGGCGGCACGCCGGCGTGCAGCCCCTGCTGGCAGGCTGGTGGGGCTATGCGAAGGCGCGCCAGTTCGAGATGAATCCGAAGTTCCAACCGGCCCCCGGCGCCGCCGGCTTCCAGATTTCCACGCCGGGCATCCTCAGCGCCGCGCCGCTGGAGGGCGCCCTCGCCCTCGTGCGGGAGGCCGGCATCGCCCGGATCCGGGAGAAGTCATTGCGTCTGACCTCTTTTCTGATCCACCTCGTCGACCAACTGCTGCCGGAAGAGCGCTACCGCGTCCGCGTCGGCACGCCGCGCGAGCCGGCGCGCCGGGGCGGGCACGTCGCCCTGGAGCTGAGCGACGACGCCTGGCCGGTGTACCAGGCGCTCAAGGGCCGGGGCGTCGTGCCCGACTTCCGCCCGCCGGACGTGATCCGGGTGGCGCCGGTGGCCCTCTACAACACGTTCCACGAGGTCTGGCGGACGGTGCAGGTCCTCAAGGAGATCCTGGACAGCTGGGAACACCAGGCCCGCTCCGACCTGCGGGAAGACCCGGCTGGCGGAATCCGGCTCTGATCGCTGATTTCCGTGCTCATGCTCGTAATCGTGCTCGACGGATGACCGGTGACGGGTGACCGATGACCGATCGTACTCTTTGATCATAATCGCGCTCGTGATCGGGTCTTGGGGTTCGGTGCTCGAGTCCCGACTCCACTACTGTTTGTCAATGCCTGCCGAGTCCCGAGCCCCAAGCCCCGAGTCCCTGAGTATTTTCACGCGGAGACGCGGAGCCAGCAGAGGCAATCCCGGACGCGGATGGACGCGGATTAACGCGGATCTGCAAGGATTGGCTCCACGGTTCAATTCGCCCGGATCCACCGCCGAATCCCCGCAACACTCGACTGAAACCGCCGATAAGTATTAAAAGCCTTGCAAGGAGGTCGCCATGGGCATCGATCGCATCGGAGGCGGCGTCGGCCCGCTGCCGGATTCCGTCGGTCCGCTCGAGGAAGTCTCCACTGCGGCGGTGGCTCCTGTCGAACGAGGATCTGCCGGGCCGGCCGCGGCGCCGCCCGACGAGGCGGCGGTGAAGCCCCTCACCGGCGAAGGCGAGACCGCGGCACCCTACGACGGGGTCATGACCCAGGGCGAAGTGATGAAAGTGAAATTGGACGACCAGGTCGGCTGCGACCTCATACCCATCCCGGAACCGACCGGCCGGGAGATCGTCCAGGAAATCGCATCCCAGCCCGACCCCGTGCCGCAAGGAGTCAAGGAGGTCATTGCCCAGCAGCTTGCAGACCGGGTCGGTGTCGACCCGATCCCCATCCCAGAGCCAAAGGATGAGAAGTCCGGCCTGGTGGCCGGCCTGGCGGCCCCGACGGCGGAGCGGCCGGACCTGGCCCAGCTCGACCGGCCGGTGGAGGAAGCTGCCAAGTCGGAGTCCTACATGGAAAAAGGCCCGGCCCTCCGCTCCGAGCTGTTCAAGCCCCGGGAGGATTGACGCTCCTGCCCGAACTGCGCCATCGGCCAGCCCCATGCGTGAGTGCCGTTTCGCAACCGGGAATCATACACGTCGGTTTCGGATCGGCAGCCCGGAGGGTGAATTAATATAGCCCCAGGCGCCAGCCTGGGGTGTGGCGCAGCGTCAGGGGATTTATGGAATTCCATTCCCCGAGCCCCGTCACGGGGCGGCATAATACTAACGTTCAAAACGCTGCAATCTGATCGCGGTTGGTGAAACTGGTTCGTGCACGATATGCCGCCCCCGAGCGGGCTCAGGGAAGAGATCCAGAACACACGGAATTTTCGCGCCCACCCCAGGCTGGCGCCTGGGGCTATGTTAAGCCGCCCTCCGGGCTAGGAAGGGATGAATGTCCCCCCGTCCCCCCGTCCCCCCGTCGCCGTTTCGTCCACACGCGCTGGGGACAGCGCGAGGTACAAGGCGAGCTACGTCCAGGCCACCGCCACCAGGCGGTTCGCCTTCTGGTCGTACGGGTGGCCGGCCAGGTCGCCGTGGATGTCCACGCGGGAGAAGCCGGCCGAGAGCAGCAGAGCCTTCAGTTCGCCGGAGGAATAGACGCGAGTGGAAAGGTGGATCTCCTCCCGCCGCTCGCCGCGCAGGATGATCCAGCGGCCGTCCACCCACTCCCAGCCGGGCCGCACGCTGCGCTCCTCGATCACCAGGGTGCCGTCGGCCTCGGCGTGCCAGTCGCGCTCGCAGAAAACCCGCGCCAGCACCTCCTTGCCGAGGACATCCATGATGAAGGCGCTCGCTGGTCGAAGCGAACGGCGTACGTTCTCGACCACCTTCCGCTCGTCGGCGGGATCCTCGAAGTAGCCGAAGGAGGTGAACAGGTTCACCGCCGCCGCAAACGCGCCGGGCCGGCAGAAGTCCCGCATGTCGGCCTCGACGAACTCCACCGCTACGCCCGCCTCCCGGGCCCGCTCCCGCGCCTGGTCGAGGAAACGGCGGGTCCGGTCCACGCCCGTCACCCCGAAGCCGCGCCGGGCGAACTCCACGGAGTGGCGCCCGACGCCGCAGCAGAGGTCCAGCACCGGCGCCCCCGCCGCCAGCCCGGCCAGCAGGATGGCCCGCTCCACCTCGGCCGGGGCGCCCGCCAGCCGCGGTCCGGTGAACAGGATCGGCTCCACCGTCGCCCAGAATTCTTCGTGTTCGTGCCAGTCAGCCATGGGAAAGCTCCAGATTTCGGATTGTGGATTGCGGATTGCGGATTGAGATCCAAATCCGCAATCCGAAATCCGCAATTTGATTGTCATCGCATTTGGCGCGAATGCCGACCTGGTTGCGATTCATCCCGATCACACATAGAATACTCCAGTCTGACTTCCGCCGAAAGGGGACAAACACCATGGACGACACCGCCGCCCGGTTCACCGCACGATGCCGCGAACTCCACGACCTGGGGGAGATTCAGGCCCTGCTGGAGTGGGACCAGCAGGTCACCATGCCGCCCCGGGGCACGGAGCAGCGCGGCGCCCAGATGGCCGTGCTGGCCGGCCTCATCCACGCCCGCCTGACCGACCCGGCGCTGGGCGAGCTGATCGCCGCTCTGGAAGGCCGGGCGGACCTCGGCCAGGACCGGTGGGCCGACGTGCGCGAGGCCCGCCGCACCCGCGACCGCGCCGTCAAGATCCCGGCCGTGCTGGTCACCGCCCGGGCCGAGGCCTGCGCGCTGGCCCAGGCCGCCTGGGTGGAGGCCCGCCGGACGAACGACTTCGGCCTCTTCCGGCCGCACCTGGAAAAGGTGCTGGACCTGACCCGCCAGGTGGCCGCGGCCATCGGTACTCCCGATCCCTACGACGCACTCTTGGACGAATACGAGCCCGGCATGACCGCCGCCGCGCTGCAGGAGATCTTCGGCGGCCTGCAGCCCCGTCTCACCGCGCTGCTGGACCGCATCCAGGGCGCGGCCCGCCGGCCCGATTCCGGCATCTTGAAGCGCCCCTGCCCCGCCCCGGCCCAGGAAGCGTTCTGCCGGCGGCTCATGGCCGACCAGGGTTACGATCTGTCCGCCGGCCGGCTCGACGTCTCGGTCCACCCATTCACCTCGGGCACCTTCGGCGACGTCCGCATCACCACCCGCTACGACGAGCGCTGGCTGCCCGGGGCCCTGTTCGGACTGCTCCACGAGGCCGGCCACGCCATCTACGAGCAGGGCCTGGATCCCGCCCGCTACCGCGACCCGGCCGGGGCCACCTGCTCGCTGGGCATCCACGAGTCCCAGTCCCGCTTCTGGGAGAACCTGATCGGCCGCAGCCGCCCCTTCTGGCGCCACTACTACCCGCTGCTGAAAGAGGCGTTCCCCGGCACCTTCGACGACGTCCCGGACGAGGACTTCTACCGGGCCATCAACACCGTCGAGCCGTCGCTGATCCGGGTGGAAGCCGACGAGGTGACCTACAACCTGCATATCATCCTGCGCTTTGAGCTGGAGACCCTGCTGGTGTCGGGCACGCTGGCGGTGGCCGACCTGCCGGGCGCCTGGAACGATCGGATGCGGTCCTACCTGGGGCTGACGCCGCCCACCGACGCTTTGGGCGTCCTGCAGGACATCCACTGGTCGTCGGGCGCCATCGGCTATTTCCCGACCTACGCCCTGGGGAACCTGTACGCTGCCCAGTTCATGGAGAAGCTCCGCGCGGACCTGCCGGACCTGAACGAGCGACTCGCCCGGGGCGAGCTGGCGCCCGTTAAGGACTGGCTCAACGGGAAGATCCACCGGCCGGGCCGCCGCTGGCTGGCGCCGGAACTGTGCGAGCGCGTCACCGGGCGGCCTCTTTCGGCCGAGCCGGCGCTGGCCCACCTCGAGGCCAAGTACTCTGACATCTACGCCTTGTAATCCAACCGCAAAGGCGCAAAGGACGCCGAAAGCAAACCAACGCCGAACGTCCAACATCGAACGCTGAACTCTGAATGAAAAACGGGGAACCTGGATATGCTCCAGATTCCCCGTTCGACGTTCTGCGATCGATGTTTAGAGTTTAGCCTTCAGTTCTCTTTGTGTCCTTTGTGCCTTTGTGGTGAAGGATTTTACTTCACGTCCATGTGGAGGGTGCGGACGAAGAAGGCGTACTCGTCCGTGATCTCCTCGATGGCCTTGGTGGTGGGCTTGCCGCCGCCGTGGCCGGCCTTGGTCTCGATCCGGATGATCACCGGATTGTCGCAGCCCTGGGCCGCCTGGATCGTTGCGGCGAACTTGAAGCTGTGCGCCGGCACCACCCGGTCATCGTGGTCGGCGGTGGTGATCAGCGTGGGCGGATAACAGGTGCCCGGTTTGATGTTGTGCAACGGGGAGTAGGCGTAGATGGCCTTGAACTCCTCGGGATTGTCGGCGCTGCCGAAGTCGGCGACCCAGGCCCAGCCGATGGTGAACTTGTGGAACCGGAGCATGTCCATGACGCCCACGCCCGCCAGGGCCGCGCCGTAGAGCTCCGGCCGCTGGGTGATGCACGCGCCCACGAGCAGGCCGCCGTTGCTGTGGCCGCCGATGGCCAGCTTGGGGGTGGAGGTGTACTTGTTGGCGATCAGCCACTCGGCCGCGGCGATGAAGTCATCGAACACGTTCTGCTTCTTCAGCTTCGTGCCGGCCTGGTGCCATTCCTCGCCGTACTCGCCGCCGCCGCGCAGGTTGGCCAGAGCATAGACGCCGCCCATCTCCATCCAGACCAGGTTGGACACCGAGAAGTACGGCGTCATCGAGGCGTTGAAGCCACCGTAGCCGTACAGGTAGGTCGGGTTGGTGCCGTCGAGCTGGAGCCCCTTGCGGCAGGTGATGAACATCGGTATCTTGGTGCCGTCCTTGCTGGGATAGAAGACCTGCTTCGTCTCGTAGTCGTCCGGATTGAAATCCACCTTGGGCCGCTTGTAGAGGGTGCTCCGGCCGGTCTTGATGTCGTAACGGTAGATGGTGGCGGGGGTGGTGTAGGAAGTGAAGGAGTAGAAGGTCTCCTTGTCCTTGCGCTCGCCGCCGAATCCCCCGGCGGAGCCGATGCCGGGCAGCTTCACTTCGCCCAGCAGCTTGCCGGTGAGGTCGAACCGCTTCACCTGGGTGTGGGCGTCCTTCAGGTAGGTGACGATGAACTCCTTGCCGAACAGGCTGGCGCCCTGCAGCGTCTCCTCCGCCTGGGGGATGATCTCGCGCCAGAACTTCTTGTCCGGCCGGCGGATGTCGATAGCGATGACCCGGCCGCGCGGCGCGTCCAGGTTGGTCTCGACGTAGAACACCGGTCCGTCATTGTCGATGGGCGAGTACTGCGCCTCGAAAGCGGTGATCAGCTCCACCACCTGGGCGTCCTTTTGCTGGAGGTCCTTGTAGAACAGCCGGTTGTGGGAGCTGGACCCCTCGCTGACGTAGATGATCAGGTACCGTCCGTCGTCGGTCGTGCCGCCGCCGAGCATCCACTTGGGCTGGTCGGGGCGCTCGTAGACCAGCTCGTCGGCCGACTGCGGCGTGCCGATCCGGTGGTAGTACATCTTCTGGTTCAGGTTGGCCTGCTGGAGCTTCGTCTTCTCGTCCGGCTCGTCATAGCGGCTGTAGTAGAAGCCCTTGCCGTCCCGGCTCCAGGAGGCGCCCGAGAATTTGACCCACTTCAAGTGATCGGAAAGGTCCTTGCCGGTGGACACGTCTTTCACGTGCCATTCGGTCCAGTCGGAACCGGAGGCGGCCAGGCCGTAAGCCATGAGCTTGCCGTCGCGGCTGACCGCGGTGCCGGCCAGGGCCACGGTGCCGTCCTTGGACAGGGTGTTGGGATCCAGCAGGACAGTCGGCTTGTCGGTCAGGCTCTTGGCAGTGTAAAGCACGCTCTGGTTCTGCAGGCCGTCGTTCTTGGAGTAGAAGTAGCGGTTGCCGCGCTTGTAGGGCATGCCGTACTTCTCGTAGTTCCAGAGTTTGGTCAGGCGCTCCCGGATCTTCTCCCGGGCGGGGATCTGCTCGAGGTAACCGAAGGTCACCTTGTTCTCGGCCTCGACCCAGGCGCGGGTCTCGGCGGAATCGGGGTCCTCCAGCCAGCGGTAGGGATCGGCCACCTTCGTGCCGTGGTAGTCGTCGACCACGTCGGATTTACGGGCTTCGGGATAAACCAGCGGCTTGGAATCGCCGGCGGCCGGCGGCTGGGCCGCGGCGGGGGCCGCTGCCAGGAATAGGATGACGGCCAGGCCGGCCAGGATGCCGCCCAGGCGCAGCGTGCGTTGACGGGACATGGAATCGTGCCTCCTCTTGACAAAGTAAAGTCTATATACGGGGCGGTGGGAAGGAGAGTTTCGCCCGGACGTTAAAACGTTGGAACGTTTCAACGTTGTAACTTTAGAACGTTATCACTTCCAACGTTCCAACGTGTCAACGATAGTTTCACTGAACCTTCGCCGTGGTTCGACTCATCCGACAGGTCGATTCGGGCGGCCACCCCGAGCCTTGAAAATCCTTCCCAGGAGAGACGAGATGCCCCGGACCCTGCTCGGATGCCTGCTCGCTGCGCTGGCGATGTTTGCCTGGGGGGCGGGGTTCTGGATGAGTTCCCTGCCCCAGCACACGCTGGGCCGGACGCCGGACGACGAGGCGGCCGGAAAGGCCCTGCGGCAGATGTTGCCCGGCTCCGGCACCTATATCGTGCCCAGCCCGGCCGATGAGCCGGAGGCCCTCGACCGTCTGATCCGTGGCGGGCCCATCGCCACGATCCACTTCCGCGACGAGGGAGTCGAGCCATTGTCTCCCACCGTGTTCATCCTGGGCTACCTGCACATGCTGGTGGTGGTGATCCTGATCGCGGTGCTGCTGGGCGCGGTCCGGCGCTCGCTGCCGGGCTACTGGAGCCGGGCGGGCTTCGTGATCGTGGCGGGATTCGCCGCCGCGTTCTTCGCCGGCCTCAACGGGCCGATCTGGTGGCACCAGCCGTGGTCGTGGAACCTGATGAGCGCCCTGTACGAATTCGGCGCCTGGACCGCCGCCGGCCTGGTCCTCGCCGCCTTCTCCCACCCGGACCGATAAAGCATTCACCACAAAGGCACAAAGAACACGAAGGAAATACGCAATCTGAACGCTGAATGTCGAACTTTGAACGCTGAACTTTGAACGAAAACAAAAAGCCGGAATCCGGATTGGGATTTCGTTCAGCGTTCGGCGTTCAATGTTCAGCGTTCGGATTGGGCTTTGTGTTCTTTGTGCCTTTGTGGTGAGTTCCCCTTCCCCCTGGCTTCGGCGAGGAGCATCCCCGCGACGATCAGCCCCCCGCCCAGCAGCAGCCGCGGCGTCAGCGCCTCCCCCAGCCACGCCCACGCCGCCAGCGCCGCGAAGATCGGCTCCGTGGCAAAGATGACCGCCGTCTGGACCTCCGTCAGGTAGCGCTGGTAGTGGTTCTGCACCGTGTACATGAAGGCCGTGGCCAGCAGGGCGCAGAAGACGATGGCCCGCCAGGTGATCCAGCCGGCGGGAACGCCCAGTCCCGGTCCGACGAGCGGCGCGGCGGCGGCCGACAGAGCGGCCACTATGACCAACTGGACGACCGTCAGGGCCACGGCGTCGAATTCCCGCGAGAACTTCCCCACCAGGATGATGTAGACGGCGAACGCCACGGCGCAGGCCAGCACCCAGGCGTCGCCGCGGGCGAACTCCACCGGGCCGGCCAGGGTCATCACCGCCAGGCCCGCCCCGGCCAGCAGGGCCGCCAGGCTGGGCCGCAGCCCGGGCCAAATCCGCCGCAGCACCGGCAGCAGCAGCGGCACCAGCACCACCGAGAGGCCCGTCAGGAAGCCGGCGCGGGCCGCCCCGGTGGTCCGCAGGCCGACGGTCTGGAAGATGTAGGAGGCCGCCAGCAGCGCCCCCAGCAGCGCCCCGACTCCCAGGCAGCGCCCGTCGATTCGCCGCATCCGGCCGGGGAAGAGGGCCGCCAGCACCAGCGCGGCCAGGGCGAAGCGCCACGCCAGGAAGGTGAATACGTCGGTCTCGGCCACCGCCTCCTTGACGACGACGAACGTCACCCCCCAGAAAAACGTCCCCAGGAGCAGCAGCGCCGTCCCGATCCACTGCCGGGATCCATTTTCACCGCCAAGGCGAAAAGCCCGCAAAGACAAACCACTCATGAATGTTCCCATGTCCTGGACGTCACGAATCACCTATCTTGATTCAACGCAGATTCACGCAGATAAAGTATGATTTGTTATGATCCATCGATAGGTTTTGATCATAACAGATCATAACGAATCAGCGTGGATCTGCGTTGAATTATTCTTCGCGTCCTTTGCGCCTTCGCGGTTCAATCTCCCATCTCCTCACTCCTCACTCCTCACTCCTCACTCTTCCCCAGCCCCGCCGGCGGTGCGGCGATCAGCGCCGAGCGCAGGCGCGCCACGAAGCAGCGCGCCCGGTCCGGCAGGCGCTGCAGCAGCCGGTCGACCCACTCCGCCTCGCCGGCGCTCACCAGCAGGAGCGCTAGGATCATCAGCGGGAACGGCATGGTGGGAATGAGCTGGGTCGGCAGGTTCGGGAAGACGGACTGCAGCTGCGGCGCCAGGATCTGCAGTGTCACGAAGAAGAGCGCCCCCAGTGCCGCCCGCAGCGGCCGCCAGTTGCCGAAGATGACCAGGGCCAGCACCACCCAGCCGATGCCCTCGAGTCCGCACGGGCGGGCCCAGCCAGGCTTGACCAGCAGCGAGAAGGCCGCCCCGCCGGCGCCCACCAGCGACCCGCCCAGCAGCGCGTAGAGGTACTGCCGCCGGGCCACCGGGATGCCGCGCACCGCCGCCGCCCGCGGCCGGTCGCCCAGCCCCTGCAGCTGCAGTCCCGGCTGGGTGCGGAACAGGAAGAACCAGGCCGCCGCCACCGCCGCGACGCTCAGGTAGACCACCAGGTTGTGGGAGAAGAGGACCGGCCCGACGACCGGCAGCTTCGCCAGTCCTGGCAGCGGCAGCGGGGCCACCTGCGGGCCCGGGCGGTGGGCGTAGGCGTTGCCCAGCACGTAGGCCAGGTCCCGCCCCAGCAGCGCCAGGACGAAGCCCACGGCCACCTGGCTCTGCCGCAGGGCCAGGCCGGCCGCCGCGACGACGCCAGCCGCCAGCGACCCGACCGCCATGGCCGCGGCGAAGCCTACGGTGACGCTGCCGGTCTCGTACGCCGCGACGAACCCGGCCATGGCGGAAAGGCAAAGGGTGCCGTCCAGCGACAGGTTGAGGACGCCGGCCTTCTCGGTGAGGGTCTCCCCCAGCACCGCCAGCAGGATGGGCGGGGCGGCGGCGACCACGGCCGTGAAGAGGATGACCGGGTCCATCAGGCGCCTCCCGCCCGCCAGGCCACCCGCGCCCGCAGGCCGCGCGCCGCCAGCACGCCCAGCACCAGCAGCCCCTGGATCACCCCGCCCAGCGAGGAGTCGAGCTGCCGCTGCAGCGCCAGTTGCAGGCTGCCCATGAGCACGGCGGCGAAGAAGAAGGCGATGGGCCCCGCCCAGCCGGCGCGGTAGCCGGCCAGCATCACCACCAGGATGGCCAGGAAGCCGGTTCCTCCGGAGATCAGCGGGAAGAGGTTGTGGCGCGCCCCGGCGCCCACCACCAGCATCCAGCCGGCCAGCCCGGCCAGCGCGCCGCAGGCGGCGAAGGCCAGCAGCAGGTACCGCCCTGTCGGCACGCCCAGCAGGAACGCCGCCCGCGCGTTCTTGCCGATGGCCCGCAGCCGCAGCCCGGCCCGGCTGCTCCGCAGCGCGAGCCCCACCAGGACGATGGCGGCGAGGGCCAGCAGCAGTTCCACCGGGCTGACCGGGAAGCCGGCCGGCGCCGGCAGCCACAGCTCCGGCCGGAACGGCTCGGTGCCGCTGGTGGAGCCGATGCCGGGGCGCTTCCACGGGCCCAGCACCAGGTGGACCGTCAGGCTGCCGGCGATGAAGTTGAGCGCCAGCCCGCCGAAGATCTCGTTGACCTTCCCCGCCAGCTTGAGTCCGCCCGCCGCGGCCGCCCAGGCCGCGCCGCCCGCCGCCCCGGCCAGCGCCGCCAGCGGCAGGGCCAGCCCCGGCGGGACCGCGCCGTCCAGTGCGAAGAGCGCGCCCGTGGCGCACACCGCGCCGAGCACCACCTGCCCCTCGATGCCGATGTTCCACAGCCCGGCCGCGAAGGTGACCAGCAGCCCGGCCGCGCACAGCAGCAGCGGCGCCCAGGCCGTCAGGACGTAGGCCCACTTGGCCGCGCTCCCGAAGGCGCCGCCGAGGACCAGCCCGGCCGCCTCGCCCGGCGCCACGCCGAGCAGGGCCAGCAGGCCGACCGCCGCGGCCAGCGCCGCCAGCAGGCTCCCCGCCCCGATGCCCCAGTTCCGGATCTGCTCCCGACTCACCAATTCATAGTCCTCGTACGATTGATTCTTTCTCTGCTCTCCTCACTCCTCACTCCTATCTCCTCACTGATTCTGTTCACTGTTCACTCCTCCGATCAGCTCCCCGAGACGATCTACGTTCGTGGTCCGGGCATCCAACGGCTGTGATACTCGGCCGGCGCAGAAGACCAGGATCCGGTCGCTGCGGTCCAGCAGCTCGTCCAGGTCGGCCGAGGCGAAGACGATGGACGTGCCGGCGCGGGTCCGCTCCATCAGCCGGCCCCAGATGGCCTCGGCGCTCTCCACGTCCAGGCCGCGGGTGGGGTGCTCCATGAGCAGCAGCCGCACGTCCGCCGGTAGCAGCCCCAGCAGGGCGCGCTGCTGGTTGCCGCCGGACAGGGCCTCCACTCGGTCCTCCGGCCGGCCCTTCACGCGGTACTCGGCGATGCAGCGGCCGGCGGCGCGGGCGGCCTCGTCCCAGCGGACACGGAACGACCGGTCGGCGGAGACCAGGGCGGCGTGCTCGGCCAGCGACATGCCAACGACCAGCCCCTCGGCCATCCGGTCGGCCGGCACGTAGGCCACGCCGGAGGAGCGGAACGCCCGGTATCCCCGCCCGGTCAGCTCGCGCCCGTCCAGCGCCAGGCGGCCGGACGCCGGGCGGTGCAGGCCGGCGCACGCCCGCAGGAGCAGCTGCTGGCCGTTGCCCTCCAGGCCCGCCAGCCCGACGATCTCGCCGGCGCGCACCTCCACTGAGAAGCCCGTCACGCCCAGGCGCCAGTCCTTCAGCGCGACATCCTCCAGCTGCAGCCGCGGCGCGCCGGGTTCAACACCAGCGCGCACCACGCGGGGGATGGCTTGACCGAACATCAGGGCCACCAGGTCCTCCGTCGGGCAGGGCATGGCCGCCTCGCCGGCCACGCGCCCGCGGGTCAGGACGGAGACGCGGCCACACAGCTCGCGGGCCTCCTCCAGCTTGTGGGTGACGAAGAGGATGGTGCGGCCTTCGCCGGCCAGCTTGCGCAGGGCCGCGAACAGCTTCCCCTTCTGTTGGGCGGAGATGGCCGTGGTGGGCTCGTCCAGGACCAGCACCCGGACGCCGAGCGCCAGCAGGCGGAGGATCTCCAGCTGCTGCCGCTCGCCGAGTCCGAGGGAGCCCGCCGGCAGGTCCGGCGGCAATCTGAAGTCGAAGCGCGCGCCCAGCTCCGCCAGCTCGCGGCGGGCGGCCGCGCGGCTCAGCAGCATTCCGCCGGGGCGGCCCAGCAGGAAGTTGTCGACCACCGAGAGCGCCGGGAAGTCGTGCGGCTCCTGGTAGAGCATGCCGACGCCGCGGGCGATGGCGTCGGCGGGGCTGGCGAAGCGGCCGGGCGCGCCGTCGAGCCGGATCCCGCCGGCGTCGGGCGCGAGGTAGCCGGCCAGCACCTTCATCAGCGTGCTCTTGCCGGCGCCGTTCTCGCCCAGCAGGCCGTGGATGGTCCCCGATTCGACGGTGAGCGTCACCCCGTCATTGGCCGCCAGGGCGCCGAAGCGCTTGGTGATGTCGCGGAGCTCAACTTTCAACGTAGATCCCTATCGATCGTAATCGTCGATCGTACTCGTAATCGTGATCGTAATCGTATTCATTCCAATCATATACACGCAGAGGCGCAGAGAACGCAGAGTCAAACCGGGATCCCGATCCCATCTTTCAAGGCAACAACCAGAATCCGAAATCCGAGGTCCGAAGTCCGAGGCTCGATAACGAGCACGATTACGATCGACGATTACGATCGGTATTCGGTTATGAATCCGCTATTCGCAATCCGCAATCCGCAATTATTTGCTGGGCCCTTCCATCCCCTGCAGCAGCTGCGGGAGGTACCAGACCTGCTGGTCGGTGGCCTTCTCGCCGGCCTTCAGGTACGGCGCGCCGTCCTGGAAGGAGAGCGGCCCGCGGTACAGGTCGACCGAGCCGTCGCCCAACGCCTTGACGAACTCGTCCAGTTTCGCGCCAGCCTCTGGCGACAGTGCCGGGCCCTTGACGTAGCCGACCGCGCTGGTGTCCGGATTGTCGATGTCCGACCAGTCCGGCCCGCTCCACTCCCAGAACTGCGCCCACTTCCCGTCGCGCACCTGCTGGATCGCCTTCAGGTAGGCCGGCCCCCAGTTGAAGTAGGGCGCGCCGAGGCAGGCCTCCGGCGCCTCGCGGCAGGCGTCGCGGTAGTCGTACTGCACCGCCCAGCGCGGCTTGCCGGCGCGGGTCATCTTGCCCGCCTCCACCAGCGCCTCGGTGGTGTCGATGCCCGACAGCACCACGTCGAAGCCGTTGTTGTAGAAGTCGTCGGCCACCTGGGTGGGGTCGAGGGTTTGGCCGGGGATGTTGAACCAGAAGCCGATCCAGCTCACCTTGAACCGGAGCTGCTTCGGGTCGCGCTTCAGCACGTCCACCCAGGCGTGGCGCGCGCCCAGGTAGGCCGACGCGGCCAGGCGCCGGGTCTCGTCGTTGATTAGCGGCCCGAGGTAGCCGATCTTGCCGGAGCGGGTGGTCAGGGCGGCGGCGAATCCCGCCAGCATCTTGCCGTACTCCATCCGCCCCATGATGTTGCTCAGGTTCGGCGGGGCCTTGTAGTCGCGGCCCTCCCGCCAGGCGTGGTCGCCGGAGACGTTGACCAGCGCCAGGCCGGGATGGCGCCGCGCCGCCTCCAGCGTGCCGTCCTTGAAGTCGTCGGAGGTGGTGAAGACGATCCGGGCGCCCTTGGCCGCCATGTCGTCCACGAGCTGCGGCACGGTCACCCCGGGCTTGGCGCCGGGGTTGACGTTGTCGATGTAGATCATCCGGCTGCCGGGGATCTTGCTTTCCACGTACTTGCCGGCCTCGTAGTGCGCCTCGCTCCAGCCGTGGTCGTTGTACGGCCCGATGAGGACCAGGCCGAAGACGAACTCGCCGGCCTTCGGCGCAGGCGGCGGAGGTTGCGTCCCGCAGCCTGCCAGGGCGGCCAGCGCCAGCGCCGCCAGGATCAATCGTGCCACAGTTCGCTTCCTGGTCATCCCGACTCCTCTTCCAAAATAATTGCATCTGAACGTGATACGGTCATGATACCTGAAGGAGGAGTCTCTGTAAATAATTCACCCAGGATGATATACTGAATCCGAACAGAAGCCCTGGACAAAGAGCTCTATGCTTTTCAAGAGGATGACAATGCCGAAGCCGGATGGTCGGATCATGAGTGAAACTTCCTTCCTCAGTGTTTTGGAGCGATGCAAGAGAATCCTGCAGGCTTCGTATGGCGACCGGTTCGCCGGCCTGGTTCTCTATGGGTCCCGCGCACGGGACGAGGAGACTCCCGAGAGCGATGTCGATCTGCTGGTTCTCCTGGCCCCGCCCTTCGATTATTCAGAAGAACTTTGGGCTATTGTCGAATTGCTCTACCCGGTGCAACTGGATGTGGATTTTCTGCTCTCTGCCCTCCCGGCATCCGTGAATGAATATCAATCCGGAGACCTTCAACTCTATCGGAACGTCCGCCGGGAGGGAGTGGTCATATGAGCCGGGAGAGGGAAGCCGAAATCCGCGCCATATTACAGCGCGCGGATGACTCGCTGCGAGCCGCACGACTCCTCACCACGGAAGGACTGCTCGACGCGGCCGCGTCACGAGCGTACTACTCGGCTTTCTATGCCTCCACCGCCTTGTTGATCCATCATGGCTTGGAGTTCGGAAAGCACAGCGGGGTGATGGCGGCGATCCACAAACATTTCGTCAAACCCGGACACTTGGCTGCAAACTGCGGGAAAGAGTTGAATTGGTTGTTCCAGTTGCGCACTCTTGGGGATTACGGGGAGATCCACCATGTGAGCGAGGAAGACGCCCGGCAAGCGGTCCAGGCCGCCGAGCGGATTCTTCAGGCGATGCGGGCCCTCCTGGACAGGCCGCCCCTTTCGTCCACCTCCCTGTGAGAATGGGGCCTCGATGCTCGCTCCTCCCTTGCGCGAAATCGGTCGGCTGCTGCTGCGGCTGCGCTACCGGATCCGGGTCAGCGGCCTCGAGGAGATCGCCGCCAGGGGCCGGCGCGGCATCCTCTTCTTGCCGAACCACCCCGCCCTGATCGATCCCATCATCATGCTCACCGAGTTGCACCGCCTCTTCCGGCCGGAGTCCCTCGCCGACGCCGCCCAGATCGAGTGGCCGGTGGCGCGCTGGCTGGCGAAGATCTTCCACGCCCGCCCCCTGCCCGACCCGGCCACCGCCGGCCCCGAGTGCCGGGAGGAGGTCGAGCGCGTGATCCAGGGATGCATCGAGGACCTGCGCCACGGACGCAACGTGCTGATCTACCCGGCCGGCCGGATTTACCGCTCGCGCCTGGAGGATCTCGGCGGCACCAGCGCAGCCCACGCCATCGCCCAGGCCTGCCCCGGCGCCCGGATCGTGCTGGCGCGCACCCGCGGCCTGTGGGGCAGCCGATTCAGCCGGGCCTCCGGCCGCCACCCCAATTTCGTCCGCGTGTTGATCCGCAGCGCTAAGGGCCTCCTCCTGAGCGGCCTCTTCTTCGCTCCGCGGCGCCGGATCTCCATCGAATTTTACGAGCCCGCCAATCCGCCCCGGCGCGCCGAGCGCACCGATTTCAACCGCTACCTGGAGAACTTCTTCAACGAAGACGCTCCCGGCAACCTGTACGTGCCCTACACTCCTTGGGAGCGCGGCGGCCGGCGCATCGTGCCGGAGGCGGCGCCCGCGCAGGGCGCGACCGACACGTCCGGCGTGCCCCCGGCCACCCGCGAGCAGGTGCTGGCCCATTTGCGCGAGCTGACCGGCCGGACGGTCATTCCTGAAGACGCCCACCTGGCCAGGGATCTCGGCCTGGACAGCCTGGCGCGGCTGGAGCTGCAGGTCTGGCTGGAGCGGGAGTTCGGCTTCACGGTGCCCGAGGGCGACACCCTCTCGACCGTCCGGGAGGTGATCCTGGCCGCGGCCGGGCAGGCGGTCTCGGCCGCCGCGGAGGAGCTCCAGCCGATTCCCGCCGCCTGGTTTGCCGAAGGGCCGCCCGATGCCGGCGTCCTGCCGCCCGCCACCACGCCGGCCGCGGCCTTCCTGGCGCAGGCGCGGCGGCAGCCCGGCCGCGTCATCCTGGCCGACCAGTCCGGCGGCGCGCGCACCTACCGCGACATCCTCACGGGCATCCTGGCGCTGCGACCTATCCTGCAGCGGATCCCCGGCGACTGCCTGGGCATCATGCTGCCCGCCTCGTCGGGCGCCGCCGTTCTCTACCTCGCCGCCCTGTTCGCCGGCAAGACGCCGGTGATGGTGAACTGGACCATCGGCACCCGCAACCTGCGCGAATTGCTGGACCGGCTGGGGGTGCGGGGGGTGCTGACCGCCGGCAAACTGGTCGCGCGGATCGAGTCGCAGGGCATCTCCTTCGACGAGGTCCGCGACCGGCTGGTCATGGCCGAGGACCTCCGGAGCCAAGTCTCGTTGGGAATGAAACTCCGCGCCGCCTTGGGCGCCCGCTTCGGTGCCCGCAGCCTCGACCGGGCGGCCATCCCAGAGACGGCGGTCGTCCTCTTCACCAGCGGCTCGGAGAGCCGGCCCAAGCTGGTGCCCCTCACCCAGGCCAACCTGCTGGCCAATATCCGCGACGTGCCTTCCCTGTACCGCTTCCGCCCGGACGACAAGGCCATTGGGATGCTCCCGCCCTTCCACTCCTTCGGCCTGACGGTCACCGTGCTGCTGCCGCTCTGCCTCGGCGTGCCGGTGGTTTACCATCCCAATCCCACCGAGGGCGCGATGCTGGCCCGCCTGATCGAGGCCTACCGCGTGACCCTGATGGTGGGGACGCCCACCTTTCTGAACGGGATCCTCCGGGCCGCCGCGGACGACCAGCTGCACACCCTGCGGGTGGTGGTGACAGGTGCCGAGAAGTGCCCCGACGCCGTCTACGAGGCCGTGGAGCGCCGGCGGCCGGGGCTGCTGGTGCTGGAGGGCTACGGCGTCACCGAGTGCGCGCCGGTGGTCGCGGCCAACACGGAAACCGACGCGCGGCATGGCACCATCGGCCGGGTCCTGCCGTCGTTCGAATGGGCGCTGGCGGACGTGGACACCGGCCGCCGCGCCGAACCGGGGCGCCCGGGCATGCTGCTGGTCCGCGGGCCGTGCGTATTCCCCGGTTACCTGCACGGGGAGGGAGCCGATCCGTTCGTCGATTTCGAGGACAAGCGCTGGTACCGCACCGGCGACCTGGTGACGGCGGGGCCCGACGGCTGGCTGACCTTCGCCGGCCGGCTGAAGCGCTTCGTCAAGGTGGGCGGGGAGATGATTTCGCTGCCGGCCATCGAGGAAGTGCTGGTGCGGCACTACGGCCGGCCCGACGACACCGAGCCGATGCTCGCCGTGGAGGCCACCCCGTCGGAGACGCACCCCGAACTGGTGCTCTTCACCGTGCGCCCCGTCGACCGCGCCGAGGCCAACGAGCGGCTGCGGGAGGCGGGCCTGTCACCGCTGCACAACCTGCGCTTCGTCCGCGAGATGGAGAAGATCCCCACCCTGGGCACCGGCAAGACTGACTACCGCGCCCTGCGCGCCCTCCTCGCCCCATAAAGCGATTCACCACAAAGGCACAAAGGACACGAAGACGGGATCCAACGTCGAACGTTGAACTTCGAACGCTGAACGGGAATCCGAGCCGTGAAGATGTTTCCGGATTTCGTTCAAAGTTCAGCGTTCGACGTTGGACGTTCAGCGTTCAGATTGCGGCTCTGCGGAGTTTGCGCCTTTGTGGTGAATGAAGATTGGTGTAGAATGCGGTCGAGACTTGCCCCAACAGATCTGATTCAAGACCGGAGGTGCCTCGATGTCTTCCTCCCCGCATATCGGTACCTGTCCCAACTGCGGCGCCCTGGACGCCCCCGCGCGCTCCGCCCCCGGCGAGCCGCTGAAGTGCCCCGTCTGCGGCTGGATCTACGCCGTCGAGGGGGCCGAGGACGCCACCCTGGCCCGGGAGCTGCCGCCCGAACTGCGAGTCCCGCCTCCGGCCGGGGCGCCGCCCGCGGGCCCATTCGCCGCGGCTCCCGGCCCGGTGCCGCCGTTGCAGTCGCCCGGGCAGGAAAGCGTCGCGCCGCCGGCTCAGCCCGCGGCGGCTACGGCCGCGGCGATTCCGCCTCCGACGGCCGCGCCGGCCGTCGAGGTCCTCCCGCCGGCGGATACGGTGGCGCCTCAGCCGATGGCGAACGTCACCTCCGGTTACTCCATCGCCTCGCTGGTGCTGGGGATCTGTTCGATCTGCCTCTGCTTCTGCTACGCCGTGCCGTCGCTGGTCTGCGGGACCCTGGCGGTGGTCTTCGCCAAGCGCGGGGAAAAGGACGTGGCGCTCGGCCAGCGGGGACCGCAGTCGCTGGGTATGTCGCGGGCCGGCCGGATCACCGGCTTCATCGGCATCGGCCTGGGAGCGCTCTACCTCGTGGTCATCGTCATCTACATCATCGTGGTGATCATCGCCGCCAGCGGGGGGTTCAACTAGGAATTCCATTTACTCGGTGAGATTTCTTTCACACGTTCATAGTATTCAAAGGCCGAAGCATGAAAGAAGTGAATAAACGGTGTTCCGAGATTATTGATTACTTCGCCGAATCGTGCGAACGGATGAATGAATACAGTCGGACTCTGGATCGGAAGAAACTATACAGGCAGGTAACCGCCGGGGCTAATATCCGGAGATTTTTAAGCGGGTGGAAGCTTGAGAAGTATGTCGAGGCTGAGTTGAGTTCTGCCGAAGGACTTTGGGCATGCTGGTGGCTGGAATTGGGATATGAAGAAGGGCAATGGCACGTGAGTACAAGCGTCAGTATCAGCCATTCTGATACTGATATTGAATTGATGGACTCCAAGGTCAACACTCCTGAAGAACTGCGAAGTTGTTTGAACGCAGCTTTAGACGAACTCGAGGCAGCTCTGGAACAAAATACAGCTTTCCGAGACGCTGTCAAAGCAGCGATCGCGGATCCGAAAAATCATAGCTTCCCCTGACTGATATTGATCGCAGACTCTGAATCGACCCATAGCTGTCATCAGTAAGCCGCCACAGAGCATCCGCCGAGCACGAGCACGATCAGGGAATCAGCACGCGGGAGGTACCGCGACCGGCAGGGAGCGGCGCGAGGGGCCAGCCGCCAAGACGCTCGGATTGTGCCACTCAACTCCGTCCAACTCTCGGGGTCGCGCACTCCACCTGAATGCGTTGTCATCACTTCAGTGCACGGTTCTAGTTCGGTGGATGGAATTGTGTCTCCTGCCCTATGATCCAGGAGGTTGGCCCTCAGCGCCGCTCCCTGCCGGTCGCGGTACCTCCCGCCTGCCGGGTGCATGGGTCATGGTCCATGGTCCATCGTCCATGGTCGATCCGGCTGTCGATTACGAGCACGATTACGATTACGATCGACGATTACGATCGGGGGTGTCTACTTCAACAGCTTCGCCTGCAGGCGGATTTCCACCCCGGCCAGGGCCTTCGACACCGGGCAGCCGGACTTGGCGGCGTTGGCGTGCTCCAGGAACGTCTTCTCGTCGATGCCCGGGATCACCGCCTCGGTGGACAGGTCCACCGCCGAGATCTTGAACCCGCCGTCGGCCTGGATCAGGTGCACCTTGGCGGAGGTGGCCACACGCTTCAGGGTGAATCCGGCCTGGGACAGCATGAAGGAGAACGCCATGGAGAAGCAGCCCGCATGGGCGGCGCCGATCAGCTCCTCGGGGTTGGTGCCCTTCCCCTCCTCGAAACGCGAGGCGAACGAGAATGGCCCCTCAAAGGCGCCGCTGCCCAGCTTCATGGAGCCTTTGCCGGCCTTGAGGTCGCCTTCCCACACGGCGGATGCGGAACGAACTGGCATGGAAACCTCCTGCGATTGTAGATTGATAAAGATGAAACCCCGGAGTCCCGCCGGGCCCTTCTTCCGTCGGCCAAAGCGGCCCAGCGGCTCCGTTTGCCTTCGGATGCAGAAACCGCTACAATCGATTCATGGTGAACGGGAACGCTGCTGATTTTCCCACACTGTCATGACCATGGACCAAGCCAGACACCTGATCCCGCTGTTGGACGAATGGGCCGCGCGCCCCGCGGGAGAAGCCGCGCCGGCGGGGCTTTCCGGGCGCATCCTGAGCGCAGCCGAAAGCGTCCTCATCGACCAGGCGGCCACTCCCCTTCCGGCGGAGGACTGGCACCGTTATCTCGACCTCACCGGCCGCCCCGACTTCCTGAAAAACCTGCCGGACGCGGGCGCCCGCGAACGCTGGGCGGAGATCGCGTTCGCCGCCATAAGTCTCTCCCGCTTCACACTGGCCGACCTGTTCCGGCAGCGTCTGGCCGACTGCCCCGGCCGGGCGTACCTGCAGGAGTTCCGGGGCGACCAGCCCATCCACTGGACCTACGCCCGGGTGTGGGAGCGGATCCGCGCCTTCGCGGCGGTCCTCCACGCAGAGCCCCGGCCCCGCGTGACGATCCTCGCCGACAACTCCCTGGCCGGCGCCTGCGCCGATCTGGCCTGCCTCTGCTTCGACGTCCTGGACACCCCGCTGGACCCCCGGCTGGACGACCGCGCGCTGGAGGACATCCTCGGCCGGCTGGGCGCCACCGTCGCCCTGGCCGACACCACCGAGCGCTGCCGTCGCCTCGAAGCGGCGGCTGCCCGCGCGGGCCGTCGCTTGCGGGTCCTCTCCCTGGCGGAGGCGGGCGATCCGGCCGCCGGGAGCTGGGAACCCCTGGCGGCGGCCGCCGCCGCCCTGTCACCGGATGAGGTGGCCGCGCGCCTGGAATCGCGCGGGCGCTTCGACCCGGACGAGACGGCCACGGTCCTGTTCACGTCGGGCAGCACCGGCCGGCCCAAGGGCGTGACGTTTTCCATCCGCAACCTCGTCACCAAGCGCTTCGCCCGCGCCGCGGCCCTCCCGGCGGTGGGCGACGGCGAAGTGCTGCTCTGCTACCTGCCCCTCTACCACACCTTCGGCCGCTTCCTGGAGCTGCTGGGGATGCTGTACTGGCGCGGCACCTACGTCCGGCTGGACAACCCGTCGTTCGACACCCTGCGCGCCCGACTGCCTGCGGTCCGGCCCACCGGCATGATCGGAGTTCCCCAGCGCTGGGCGCAGCTCCATGCACACTGCCAGCGGACGATCGCGCCGGGGCAATCCCGCGAAGATCTGCTCGAGGCGGTCCGGGCCGCCACCGGCGGCCGGCTGCGCTGGGGCCTGTCGGCGGCCGGCTGGCTCGACCCGGAGGTCTTCCAGTTCTTCCAGGGCTGCGGGATCGCGCTCTGCAGCGGTTTCGGCATGACCGAGGCCACCGGCGGGCTGACCATGACCCCGCCCGGAGAGTATGAGCCCGGATCGGTGGGCGTGCCCCTGCCGGGGGCCCGCGTGCGCCTGTCGCCGGAGGGGGAGCTGCAGGTGGCCGGCCCTTACATCGCGCGGTACCTGGACGATGTGAATCTGGACGACCCGGCGGGCCAGATCCGCGAGGCGTCGGAGGAGCGCTGGCTGTCCACCGGCGACCTCTTTCACCGCCGCCCCGGCGGGCACCTGGAGATCGTCGACCGGATCAAGGACATCTACAAGAACAAGCGCGGCCAGACCGTGGCGCCGCATCGGGTGGAGCAGAAGTTCCTGGGCGTCCCCGGCGTCCGGCGCGCCTTCCTGGTGGGCGACGGGCGCGAGGACAACGTCCTGCTCGTGGTGCCCGACCGGGCCGATCCGGTCGCCGCGGCGCTCGGCTCCGACGAGGCCCTGCTGGACTACTGCCGCCAGCTGGCCGCCGCGGCCAACCGCGCCCTGGCCCCGCCCGAGCGCGTGGTCGAGGTGGCGCTGCTGCCGCGGGACTTCGAGGAGGCCCGCGGCGAGCTGACGCCCAAGGGCTCTTACCGGCGGAAGGCCATCGAGGCGAACTTCGCGGACGTCATCGCCCGCCTGTACCGCGGTCAGCCGGAGGTGCAGATCCCCGGCGGGCCGCGGGTGCGTGTGCCGCGCTGGCTGCTGCGGGACCTGGGTCTCCTGGAAAGCGACGTCTCTCCCGGGCCGCTGGGCGTGCGCCTTGGGGGCGCTGAGTTGCGGATCGGTCCCGGCTCGGCGCCCGGCCGGCTGCGCATCGGCGACCTGACCTACCGCCTCGACGCGGAGGTGGCCGACCTCGGGACGCTGGCCCAACAGCCCCGCCTGTGGCTGGGCAACGCGTTGCTGGCCGCGGCCCTGCCCTGCCGGCCCGGCTGGGACCGGCCCCTGGCGCCGTACGGCGAGGATGTGGGGCTGCTGCCGCCGGGCGAAACCGCGGACTGGCGCCTGCCGCCCCGGCCTGATTTCCTGGCGGACTCCGGGTTGGCCGGGCTGCACGCCCTGCTGGCCCGGACGCTGCTGGGAAGCCTGGAAGACACGCTGGCGGCGCTTGAGGCCTTGGCGGAGCAGCTCGCGGACGGAAGCGCCGCGGCGGCGGCGGCCATCCGCCAGCGGCTGGCCGCCCTGGCCCGCCACCCCGTCGAGCGGGTCCGCTGCACCGCTTACCGCGTCCTGCTGCTCGACGAGCCGCGCCCCGACCACGACCGCGTCTTCCCCACGTTCGTCGAAGCCGGGCTGTCCTTCCTGGACGAGCAGTCCATCGGCGAGCTCGCCCTGGCCGACCTCGGCCGGCGGCGGCTGGAGTCGCTGCGCCTCCGCCTGCGTCACTACCGGCAGCAGATCGGCAGACCCACCCAGCCGGTTACCCGCCGCCAGTTCGAGACCGTCTTCCGGCTGCTGGCGGACTTCGCCCGCCGGCACCCTGACAACTATTACCCCGTGCGGGCCGAGCTGGCGATGTGGTCATTGATGGAGGCCGATCCCCCGCTGGCCGCCGCCGCGGGCCGGGGACTCGAAGCGCTCTTCAGCTGGTTCGACGGCTGGCTGGCCGAAGAGAGCCGGCCGCTGCCCGCCGCGGAGTGGGCCTCCCGGCGGATCTTTGACGACAGCATCGAGCCGGCCGAACAGGCCCGCCTGGACCGGGTGTTCGCCGGCACCACCTTCCTGGCCGAGTCGCTCCGGCTGCTCTTCGACCTGGAAGCGTTCGACCCGGCCGCGGTCCCGCCGGGCGGCGCCTGGCTGTCGCGCCTGCCCGCGCCGCCGGGCGGCTTCCGGACCTACCGCCTGAGCCTGAACCTGCGCTCCGGCAGCCACTTCGACCTGCAGGTCCTGCTGGCCGACGACCTGGCGGACCCCGCCGTCCAGGCGGTCTTATGGCGGCTGATCGCCATCTCCGGCCACCCGTCGGGGCCGCCGGCGCTGCCGCGCTTCGGCTGCTTCCGTCCCGAGCTGGGCGCCGTGTCCACCGCGGACATCGCAGCCCTGTCGGTCTGGGACCGCATCCGCGAGTGCGCCTCCCGCCACGCCGCGGCGCCCGACGCCGAGGCGGTGGACGAATGGCGGATCCTCCTGATCCAGGCCCTGGCCGCGTTCTTCCGCGGCTGGGACGCCGGCGGCGGCACGCTGGTGCCCGGGGCGGTCACGCCGGCCAACGTGGCCGTGCCGGAGGCCGACGACCGCGAGGCGGTGATCCTCTCCCTGCAGGGATGGGCGCCGTACCGGGACACCCTCTCCCTGGTCCGGCCGATGTTCCAGAATTTCTTCCGCCGGACCGCCGCCCACTACCCGCGCTGCGCCAGCCGCCTCGAGCCGCGGTGGATCCTGGACGCCGTGATGGAGGGACTGGACCGCCCGGCGGCGGAGACGTTCCTGGCCCACTTCCACGCGGACATGGCCGCCCTGAATGAGGGGGATCCCCTGCTCGAGCTTCGCTCCGGTTTGGACTCCTTCCGGGCCCGCCTGGCGGAGCGGTATCACGTCCCGCTGGCCGTGGAGCGCGCCGCCGCCGCCTACCGCGACTGGCGCCTCCACCACCCGCTCGCTCGTCCGGAAGCCCACCGCGACTTCCTCGAGCAGAGGATGGCTTTGCACGGCCTGGACCGTCTCCCCGAGCAGGCGCGCTACCATCTCTACCGCCGCACCGCTTTCGCCGGCGCCCCCCCACCCGTGGCCGCGGCGTTCGACGACCTGCTGGCGGCCCTGTTCCGCCAGGAGGGCGTCCCGGCCACCCTCCTGCCCGAGCTGGCCGAGCTGCAGTCGCTTCTCACAGACCCGGCCGACCGGGAGATGTTCGTGCGGATGGTCTTCCCGCAGCCGGCGCGGCCGCGGCAACCCCTTCTGCTGGCCCCGCGGGAACTCCCCGGCCGGCCGGCGGCCCTGTCGTCGCGGATCGCCGCGCGGGACGGCGAGGAGTTCACCGTCCGGGAGCCGTCGGACTTGAGGGAGCTCGGCCGGCTGCTGCACCTGTTCCTCCTGGAGAAATACACCCGCGAGGCCGCCGCGGTGGACCGGCACCTCGCGCTGCTGGACGCCCAGGGCAGGCTTGTGGGCGGGCTCGGATGCTCGGCGCCCCTCGACGGCGCCGTGCTGCTGCAGGACCTGGCCGTGGCGGCGCCGCTGCGGGGCCGGGGACTGGGCGCCGCCCTGCTGGAGGACTTCTGCGCCCGCGAGGCCAACGCCGGCGTCCGGCTGGTGCGGACGCCCTACCACCGCCACCCGTTCTACGAGCGCCACGGCTTCCGGCTGGATCCGGGGTGGGGAGGACTTGTCCGGCACCTGGGGGTCTCGGGGATGCCGGCGGACGGGGAGACGGGGGGACGGGGAGATGGGGGGATGTGACTCCCAACATTCCGGTGAGTGTCGGCGGAAACGGCGAAACGGCGAAACGGCGAGCCGGGAAACCGCATGCGGAGAACTCACCACAAAGACACAAAGAGCACAAAGAGATACTGAAGGTTCCGATCCGAAATCCGAAGTCCGAAGTCCGAGATTCCCAATCCGCATTCCGCAATCCGCAATGCGCAACCCGCCATTGTTACAGACCGTTTACATCCGCCTCCCGGAATCGGTGCTAGCCTGAAGACGATGAGAGAGATTTCCGAGGAGGTGCGATCATGACCGTCATCCGTCACATCGGGTTGGTGGGGATCCTGCTGCTGGCCTTCGCCGCGGCCGCCGTTCTGCTCGCCGACAACGCCCCGGCCGCGCCCAAGCCGCCCACCGTCGCCTCGTTCCTGGCCGGCTCCAGGGTGCTGGGGGAGATCCGCCACGGCAACCTGACGATCCTGCCGATCGAGTCCCCCACGGCCACCGCGGCCGACCGGCTGCTGACCCTGGACGAGGCCGTTCCCTCGGGCCGCCTGGTCATCGGCGAAGTGAGCGAGGGCGGCAGCGTCAACACGCTCCGCGTGGTCAACAAATCCGGCCAGCCGGTGTTCATCCTGGCCGGCGAGATCCTGAGCGGCGCCAAGCAAAACCGGATCCTGCAGGCCGACGTCGTCGTGCCGGCCGGCAGGGATGAGTTGTCCGTCCCGGCCTTCTGCGTGGAGCACGGCCGCTGGTCGTCCCAGGGCGCCGCCTTCGGCACGGAGAGCAACAACGCGCCCATCTCGGTGCGCCAGAAGGCCAGCCAGACGAAGAGTCAGGGCGAGGTCTGGAGCGAGGTGTCCGCCAACAACTCCACCGTGAAGGCGGAGAGCTCCACCGGCTCGCTCTCGGCGGCCTACAAGGCGCCGGCGGTGGCCAAGGCCCGGGACGACTACACCGGCGCCTTCCGCGACCTGCCGAAGAAGTACCTGACCGCCACCGGCGTGGTGGTGCTCATCGGCGACAAGGTGCTGGTGGCCGACCTGTTTGCCTCGCGCCGCCTCTTCGAACGGCTGTGGGACAAGCTGCTGGAGTCCTACATCGTGGAGGCCGCCCGCCGCAGCCAGGAGGCTCCGGCATCCAAGCTGGCGTCTGCCCGCGAATTCCTCGAGGCGGCTGCCAAGGCCGAGATCGGCAAGGTCGCCACTGCGGGCGCCGGCCAGGGCATCGAGCTGAAGACCGGCAAGATCACCGGGCACGGGCTGGCGCTGGACGCCGCCCCGGTCCACCTGGCGCTCTTCCCGGTGGTGGAAGGCAGCCGGACGGAATCGTCCGCCCCGCTGCAGCGCCAGTATCCCCAGATGAACCAGGCCATTTCACCGCAGAGACACTGAGGCTTAGAGACTACAAAGGAGAGGATCATGAGAACGTTTCAACTGCTGACGGTCGTTATTCTGATCGCCGTGGCCGATGCCTGGCTCCTCGCCGGGGACGCGCCGGCCGCGGGAGAGCCCGCGCGCCTGGGCGTGCGGGAAGTGACCGTTTTCAAGGACGGACACGCCTTCGTCCGGAGCGCCGGGCGCGTGCCCACCGGCCCGGACGGCCACGTGACGCTCGACCGCCTGCCCCAGCCGGTGTTCGGCCTTTTCTGGCCCTACGCCGCGGAGAAGGACGTCCGTCTGGTGGGCGCGTCCGCGGGAGTGCGCCCGGTCAGGACCGCGGGGCCCGCCCTCAGCGTCCGCGACCTGGTCCGGATCAACGTCGGCGCCCGCGTCCTGGTCACCGAGCACGCGGATCCCAAGGCCGGCTATGAGGCCGTCATCGTCGGGCCTGTGCCGCCGGCGTCTGCGAAGAACTCCGTCGCGCCCCCCCCATCAGAGGATGATCCCGCCGGCGAGCTGCCGAAGCAGTCCGAGGTGGTCCTGCTGCGCACCGCCGCCGGAGTCAAGGCGCTGCCGCTTGACCAGATCCGCTCCCTCACCTTTCCCGAGGCTTACCGCGACACCGTCTCCAGTGAAGAGTCACGCCCCCAACTGACCCTGCGCCTGGACTGGGGCGGCCGCACGCCCCGCCCGGAGGCCGAGGTGGGGCTGGTCTACCTCCAGAAGGGCCTGCGCTGGATCCCTGAATACAAGCTGGAGATCGACGGCCGCGGCAACGCAAAGGTCAGCTTCCAGGCGACTCTGGTCAACGAGCTGGAAGACCTCGACGACGCGACGGTCAATCTCGTGGTGGGCGTGCCCTCCTTCCTCTTCAAGGACACGCTGGATCCCATGGCCATGGCGGCGGAGGCGCCCCGCCTCTCCCAGTATTTCAGCTCCGGCGCGGACGCCAACATGCTGTCCAACGCCATGGTGGTCACCCAGCAGGCCTTCAGCCCGAACCTCAACCGCTATGGCCCCCCTCCGGGGGCGGAACCCGGCGCCGTGCCGCCGCTGGAGGGCGCCGACGAGGGCGACCTCCACCTCTTCACCCTCCCGCACATCACCCTGGGGAAAGGCGAGCGCATGGCCGTTCCGGTGGCCGAATTCACCCTGAAGTACGAGGACGTCTACACCCTGGACGTGCCGTTCGTCCCGCCGCTGGAGCTGCAGCGCAACCTCAACTCCGACCGCCAGCTCGAGCTGGCCCGGTTGCTGGCCGAGCCGCGCGTGAAACACAAGCTGAGCCTCACCAACGGCACCGGCGACCCGCTGACCACCGCGCCCGCCGTGGTGCTGCGGGACGGCCAGCTGGTGGCCCAGGGGATGATGACCTACACGCCCCCGGGCGCCTCGTGCCTGCTGGAGCTGACCACGGCTGTCAACATCCGGGTGCGCAAGTCGGAGGAGGAGGTCAAGCGCACGCCCGACGCGCTGGTCTGGCACGGCGACCACTTCCAGCGGGTCGACCTCTCGGGTTCCATCGGCCTGGCCAACTTCGGGCGGGAGCCGGTGGAAGTGGTCGTGACCCGCCGGATGCTGGGAGCGGCAGACTCCGCCGGCGCCGGTGGACAGGTCCAGCGCCTGAACACGCTGGAGGAACTGACGGGATCGCCCGGGAGCGGCGCCGCCGGCTATCCGGCCTGGTGGGCCTGGCTCGACTGGCCGTATTGGTGGACCCATCTCAACGGGCTGGGGCAGGTCACTTGGACGGTCAAGCTGGAGCCAAGGAAGCCGGTCCAGCTCGACTACGCCTGGCACTATTTCTGGGATTGACCGGCCGGGACGCCGCCGGCCGGAGGTCACCCCTCCGGCCGGAGCTTGACATCCGCGCGGAACCGCGGACAATGAAGGTACCCCATCTCGGCCGCGCTCGCAGGAGGCACGCATGCAACCGAAGCGGGTCCTGGTCATCGAGGACGACGCGCCCATCCGGCAGGGCATCGCCGACGCCCTGCGCTTCCACGGCTACCAGGCGCTGGAGGCCGACGGTGGCACGGACTCGCTGGAACGCGCCCTCCGCGGCGACTACGACCTGCTGCTGCTGGACCTGGTGCTGCCCGCGCGGGACGGCCTGGAGATCCTCGGCGAGGTCCAGAAGGCCCTGCCCACCCTGCCGGTGATCATCCTGACCGCCCGCGGCGAGGAGGCCGACCGGGTGCGCGGCCTGCGCCTGGGCGCCGACGATTACGTGGTCAAGCCGTTCAGCGTGAAGGAGCTGCTGGCGCGGGTGGAGGCGGTCCTGCGCCGCTCGCCGGAGCGCCCCAAGCCCGCGGGCGAGGTCCGCTTCGGCGGCGGCGCCGTCGACACCGCCAGCGGCAAGGTCCGGTTCGCCGACGGCCGCGAGGCCCAGCTCACCACGCTCGAGGCCGACCTGCTGCGCTACCTCGGGCTGAACGCCGGCCGGGCCGTGTCGCGGGAGGAACTGCTGGCCCGCGTCTGGCACCTCCACGCCAAGGGCCTGGAAACCCGCACCGTGGACATGCACGTGGCCCGGCTGCGGGAGAAGCTGGGCGACCCGCCCGACGGCAGCGGGCTGATCCGCACCGTGCGCGGCAAGGGCTACCAGCTCGTGCCGTTGGAGGCCCCATGAAGCGCGCCTGGCTGGTCTGGCTGGCGTACGCCGTCTGCGCCGCCGCGGTCCTGGGGGCGATGGGCTGGGTCTGCCTCACCGTGCTGCGCCTGGACCGGGCCGAGGCGCAGGCCCGCCGCGACGCCGCCGCGGAGGAGAGCATCCGCCTGGCGCTGTGGCGCATGGAAAACGCCCTCTCCCCCCTGATCATCCAGGAGAACGCGCGACCTTACTTCGCTTATTCCTCTTTCTACCCCGCCGCGCGGGCCTACACCCGGATGTACGGCCGGATGGCGCCGGCCGAGGTGCTGATCCCGTCGCCGCTGCTGGAGGGGCCCGCCCCGTTTGTCAAGCTGCACTTCCAGTTCGACGCTGCCGGCCGCCTCGCCTCGCCCCAGGTACCCACCGGCCGGTTCGCGGCCCTCGCGGCGGAGCGGGGCAACGGTGGCGCTCCCGCTGCCGAGGCCGCCGTCCGCCTTGTGGAGTTCGGCCGCCTGGTGAAGCCGGCGGACCTCGGGACGGGATCTCCCGAGGAATGGGTGCTGGTGGAGAAGTCGCAGCCGCCGGCGATTCCCATGGAGAAGCCGGAAGCGCTGGCGCAGGCCGAGGAGCCGAAAAAGGCGCCGCCGCCGGTGACCAAGGAGCCCCCGCCGGCGCAGGCGAACCTCCCGGCGCAAGCCGAGGGTGAGGTCGCCCAGGTCCAGAACCAGGCGGCGCAGGTCCAGCGACGGCTGAATGTGCAGGAGTTCTCCGCCCGCGAGATGACCGGGATGGAGAACGCCATGGTCATCCAGAAGAAGGTGGCGCCCCTCAAGCCCAAGGCCCAGGCGACGCCGCCGCCCGACGAAGGAGTCTGGGTGGGCATGCTCCGTCCGCGGTGGGTCGGCGACGCGCTGGTCCTCGCCCGCCCGGTCAAGGCCGGCGGGACGACCTACATCCAGGGCTGCTGGCTGGACTGGCCGGCCATCCGCGCCCGGCTGCTCGGCAGCGTGCAGGACCTGCTGCCGGCGGCGGACCTGGCGCCGCAGCGCGGCGACGACGATCCGGCGGAGGGCCGCACTCTGGCCGCCCTGCCCCTCCGGCTGGTGCCCGGCCCCCTGCCCGACCCGGCGGTCCCCCCGGAGGCGGTGCCGCTGCGCCTGACCCTGGCCCTGGCCGGCGCCGGTGTGCTGCTGGCGGTGGCGGCGGTGGGCCTCCTGCTCCTGGGGGCGCAGACGCTGAGCCAGCGCCGCGCGGCCTTTGTGTCCTCGGTGACCCACGAACTGCGCACGCCGCTGACCACCTTCCGGCTCTACACCGAGATGCTGGCCGAGGAGATGGCGCCCGATCCGGCCCAGCAGCGCCAGTACCACCGCGTGCTGCAACAGGAGGCGGACCGGCTGTCCCACCTGGTGGAGAACGTCCTCGCCTACGCCCGCCTGGAGCGCGGCCGCTACGGCGTCCGGGAGCGCGTCGCCCTGGAAGCCCTGCTGGAGCGCCTCGTCCCGCGGCTGACCGAGCACGCGGCGCGGGCCGGGATGGAACTTGTGCCGCCGGAATCGCCGGCGCTGATGGTCTCAACGCCATCCGGCGTCGCGGCGGAGCCGGGATCTGCCGAGATCCTGGCCGACACGGCGGCGGTGGAACGGATCCTGTTCAACCTGGTGGACAACGCCGGGCGCTACGCCAAGGGCGCGGCCGACCGGAGGATTCACCTGGAGGTCAGGGTGGCCGGGAAGGAAGCCTGCCTCGCTGTGCGCGACCACGGTCCTGGCATCGACCGCGGGCAGCTCCGGCGCCTGTTCAAGCCGTTCCGCAAGTCGGCGCGGGACGCCGCCCGCACGGCGCCGGGCGTGGGCCTCGGGCTGATGTTGAGCCGGCGCCTGGCCCGGGCCATGGGCGGCCGCCTGCGCCTGGCCTCGACCTCCTCTTCGGGCACCCGGTTTGAGCTGACGCTACCCCTCGCCGCCCCCCATTCGTGCTCGTGATCGGGTCTCGGGGCTTGGGGCTCGGGACTCGGCAGACATTGACAGACAGTAGTGGAGTCGGGACTCGAGCACCGAACCCCGAACCCCGATCACGAGCACGATTGCGGGGGGATCAATCCTTGAGGTACTTCTTTTCCCAGGGATCGTAGTGCTTCCGGAAGCTGTCCTCGGCCTCGCGCATCATTTTCCGCGAGGCGCCGGCTTTCCGCGCCTTCTTTTGCAGCTCCACGAATTCCCGCTGCGTCTGCAGGATCTCAGCCGCCATTTTCGACAGCCGCTCGTTGTAATCCTCGACCTCCGCCTTCCGCTGTAGGTAGCCGCCATGCAGCTCCTGCGGGGTGCCTGGAGGCGGTTGCGCTTTCTTCAGCCCATCCGCGTATGTCTGCTCGAAATCGACGATCTGTTTGGCCAGCTTTTTCTGGCAGGTCTCGAACTGGCTGCGGTAGTAATCGGACGCCTCTTCTTCCGTCGATTTTGGCAGAATCCCGTCCGGCGGCTCCCCCTCCTCCCCCGGAGCGCCCCCGGGCAGCCCTCCCGCGTTCCCGGCCGCATTTGCCGGGGCAGGCCTGGACGGCTTCAACTGCTGGTCGGTGATGACGACCCGGGCCTTCTTGTCCTTGCTCTCTTCCTTGCTCTTGCGGGCCACGTCGGCCACGCTCTGCGCCGCCAGGACGGCTGCCAGCCCCGCCAGCCACCCGGCCAGCCAAACGATCCGCCCCCTCATGCCTCGCACCTCTTCGACGCTCAATGCTCCAGACGCTCCAGGTTCTTCTCCACCTGCCGGAACACGCCTGGCTCAACCCCCGCCTTGCGGGCCTCCTCCTTGAGCGCGTCCATCTTCTCCCGCACTTCCTTGGCCTTCCGCTGCCAGGACGCGGCCGAGGTGAAGGCGTAACGCGACTGAGCCTCCTGCTGGCGGGCCTCCGCGTTTTTCAGGTCCAGGAGCATTTTCCTATACTTGCCGGAATATTCCTGGTTCAGCTTGGCCTGCTTCTCCTCCCGCTCGGCCGTCTTCTTCGAGGCATCGGCGGCCGGAGCGGATGGTGCCCCGGCGGCCGGGGCGGTTGCCGCCGACTCGGCGGATCCGGCCGCAGGCGCACTCTTCAGCGTCCGGTCGGTGATGACGATACGGGCCTTCCTTTCCTTGGTCTGTTCCTTGTTCTTCTTGGCCACATCGGCCACGCTCTGGGCCGATGCCGCGGCGCCGAGCAGGACCGCCGCCACGACGGCCAGCGCCAGCCGGCGGATGGCCGGAGTGCCCCGCCCTGCCATGACTCATCCCTCCCGGAAGATCAGCTCGCGGATCGAATCGGTGCCTGCGGACGGCGCGTTGACGTAGCCGTCCCACGCCGCCTCGGCCAGCTTCCCCGACTCCAGGATGTAGAACAGCCACTCGTGGACGTAGGCGGGATCCTCCTGGATGATCCCGGAGCCGATGTGTTCCAGCCATCGCTGGTTCTCGATCTCGTGGGCGCCCACCGGCGGACTGATGACCACCGGCATTCCGAGGCCGGCGTAAAAGGTCATCTCCGAGGGCTTGGTCCAGAGGATGTCGGTGGTGGCCAGCGCCCCGTCGATTTTTTCGAAGTAACTGAACTTGTCCGGGGCGAAGATCACTTCCACGCCCGGGGGCGAACCGATCGCCGCCAGCTGCTCCTGGAAGTAGTTCGTCACCTCCAGGCGGATGCCCGCCACCAGGTTGATCCGCACCTGGCCGGCGTTGAGCTTCTTCCGCAGCGACTGGACGATCTGGATGCCGATCTCGCGCTGGGCACCGGCGCCGCCCACCATATAGGTGATGGTCAGGGGCCGGGTGACCTCCCCGGTGTAGCCGTACTTGCCGAGGCGCGCCTCCAGCAGCGGCCCGTAGTTCTCGATGAACTTCCGCTGGGGGTCCAGCACCGGGATGCGCCGGGCCAGGTTCTGCTTCAGGACCGTGTTGTCCCCCTCGCCCACCAGGGCCTGCGGCAGCGGGAAGCCCGTCCGGAAGATGCGGTCGGGCGACACGCCGTACTGGCGCAGCCGCATCATGGCGTGGCGCGAGGGGGCCAGATAGGTGATGTTGGACAGCGCCGGCTTGTCGGGCACCCAGACGCGGTTGATGTCCGTGTCGGTGACGACGCAGAAGACCCGCTGCAGGCCGTGAAAATCGGCCGCCAGCGCGGGGATGAAGTGCGTGCAGAGGATCGGGGCGGGCTCGCGGCGGACGTAGTCCACCAGGCTCTTGCACAGGCCCCGCCGGATCTGCCGCTTTAGGAACAGGACGGTGAAGGTGGGCTTGGAGAGATCGCGGAACGGGTAGAACGGCGAGATGTACTGCAGGCGGTCGTACAGGTTGAACAGCCAGCGCGCCGGCGGCGGGGCGTTGCGCAGGCGGCTCAGGAATTCGTAAGATTTCCGAGTGTGCTCCCAGTACTTCCGCTCCCGGGGAGAGATGACCGCGTCGTTGTTGGCGGTCAGGATGCGCTCGCGGGCGATGGACCGGAAGGGGTAGGCCGCGCGCTGGTGCCCGTAGCCCATGTCCACGGACAGGATCCAGGCCTGGCGGGAATCATTGCTTTCCGGCATGGCTTTCCTCCGGGAGCCGCGCGGCCTCTCGCTTCAGGTAACCCATCAGCCAGCCGCTCAGGCCGTTGCGGACAAAGACAAGTTTCTTCTTCTGGAATTGCAGCTTCTCCGAAAGCAGGTCCAGGATCGCCGTGCCGGCGATCAACTGGGGCACGTTGAAGGCGTCCCGCACCTTCTGGATCTCCCGGCCGGCGGCGTTCCGCACGGCCGGGTCGGCGATGGGGGCGAGGTCCGGCGCGATGGCCTGGTCGGGCGCCGCGGAGAGCCGGTCGCGGAATGAGCGGATCTCTCCGGCGGTCAGGGTGACGTAGCGGCCGGGCTCATCGGGATGCGTCAGCGTCGCCATCGCCCAGACCACCCCGCCGCTGAGGTAGACCTCCTGCCGGCTCAGCAGGCCTGGCTTGCGCTCGAGATCGTCGTCGATGCGGGGCACCAGCAGTTCCGCCAGGGCTTTGTGCAGGCAGTCGGGCGGGATCGCCCCCCTGCCGCAGCGGCCCTCGAGTACGGAGAGGAAGGTTTTGGTCCCGTACGGGATCTCCACTGCCATGAACCGGTTGTCGTCCTCGTCGCCCACGACGTAGCCGCCCTTGGTGTTGCCGCTGCCCACGTCGAAGGCCATGGCGGTGAACCAGGATTCCCGCGGGATGATCCCCAGGGAGCCCAGGGTGGCCTCGGTCTCGGGGGTGATGACGGCCAGGTCCCGGCCGGTCTGCTGTCGGACGTCGGCGCGCAGCTTGTCCAGCTGCGCCTCGGCCGCCGGACCCCGCGCCTTGGCGGCGTCGGCCACCCCGCTGGAGGCGGCGATGTAAACGTGCTCCGGCGCCACGCCGCGATTTTGCACGAGTTCCTGGAAGAGCCGCTCCACTTCTCGGGTGGTCTCCTCCACGGCCGCATCGCTGAACGTCACCACGCCCGTGTTCACGGACCGGAGCTGGCTTTCCCCCTCCGTCCGGGCGCCGCTCCCTTTCGGCGGAATGACCGCCACCAGGGCCTTGATGCCCGAGGCGCCGATCTCGATACCACCGTAAGCGTTCGGGACGAACTTCGTCCCGGCGGGGACGGGCGGGCCGGGTGCGGGCTCCGGCCCCCGGTTCAGCAGCCCGATCCCGGGCAGGAACAGGGCCAGCGCCACGAGGACGGCTGAGGCGGCTGCCGCCAGCCAAGGCCACTGCCGGCGCAGGTGGTACCTGCCGGTGCGGGTGCCGAGCCGGGCCAGCCGGCGGGCCGTGATCCGGCTCGTGTCCACCGTGGTCGCCGCCGGCGTGGTTGCCGCCACGGGCGGGAGATCCTGGCCGGTGAGCGGCAGGGCCCCCTGGGCGGCGGCCTCCGATTCCACGCCCTGGGCCTGCACCAACAGGTCCAGCCGCGCGTCTTCGGGGGGGTATTCCTGGAGGACCGCGCTGAGGGCCTCGGCGAAGGCGGCCAGGTCGGGAAACCGCCGCTCGCGGTCCTTCTCCAGGGTGCGCATGATGGCCTTGCTGAGCGCCTTCGGGCAGTCGGGGCGCTCGGCGTGGGGCGGGTCCGGCACGTGCGACAGGACGTTGAACAACGCCGCGGTGGCGTTGTCGGTCTTGAACGGATTGAAGCCGGTGATGAGTTCGTAGCCGATCACACCGAGGGAGTGCTGGTCGGAGCGCGGGTCCACCTTTTCGCCGCGGGCCTGCTCCGGGCTCATGTAGGCCAGGGTGCCCATGGCGATGCCGGTGATGGTCTGGGGCGAGCTCTCCACCAGCCGGGCGATGCCGAAGTCGACCACCTTGAGGGTGCCGTCCCGCAGCAGGATGATGTTGGCCGGCTTGACGTCCCGGTGGATGATGCCGTGCTTGTGGGCGCAGTCCAGCCCCAGGGCCACCTGGATAAGGATGTTGACGATCTGGGGCAGGGAGAGCGGGACCTTGGCGTCCTGGAAGTGCTTCAGGTTGACGCCCTCCAGGTACTCCATGACGATGAAGGGGAAGTCGCCCTCCTCGTTCAGGTCGTGGATGTTGACGATGTTGGGGTGGCTGAGCTGACCCATGGCCCGGGCTTCCTTGAAGAAGCGGGTCCGGCTCTCCTCGTCGTGGATGAACTGGGGATACATGGTCTTGATGGCCACGTGCCGGCCCAGCCGCGGGTCGAAGCCCTTGTAGACCGTGCCCATGGCCCCGTGCCCCATCGTCGCGACGATGTCGTATTTGCCGATTTTATCCATCATACTCGTATATTTCTGAAAGCGTTTTCAATCTATCACAAATCAAGGGAGAGGCAAAGGTCAATTCTGTGGGGGATTCCGACGTTCCCGAGCCAGCTGCCGGCGGACCGTTGCATCCGGCGCACCTTCCGGTTATGATCTCCTGCATGAAACCGGATACCGCTTTCAATCCGCCGTCCCGGCCGCTGGTGGTCAACGCCATGCTCCACCCCGCGCTGGCCGACGAGTTCGACCGCGCCCTGGACCGGATCTGCCGCGGCGCCGGCGCTCCGCCCGTCCTGCGCCGCGTGCGTCATCTGCACGCCGACGAGGACCTGGCGCCGTTCAGCCACCTGATCCTCTCCGGATCGGAGGCCTCCGCGACCGAGGACCGCCCCTGGAACGTCCCCCTGGAGGCGGTCGCGCGCCGGGCCGTCGACGCCGGGATGCCGGTGCTCGGGATCTGTTACGGCCACCAGTTCCTGGCGCGGATTCTGCTCGGCCGCAAGCACGTCCGCCGCGCGACAGTCCCGGAGTTCGGCTGGATCCGCCCGTCGCTCCGCCCGAACCCGCTGTTCGAGGGGATCGAGGACCCGCTGGTGATGGTCAGCCACTTCGACGAGGTCCATGAGCTGACCTCCGATTTCCGGGTGCTCGGCGGCTCCCCCGACTGCGCGGTGCACGCCTTCCAGTACCGGGACCTGCCTGTCTGGGGCGTCCAGTTCCACCCCGAGTACGGCCCGGCCGAAGCCGACGCCATCTTCCGCGCCCTGGTCACCGAGTCCCCCGAGCTGGCCGCCCGGATCCAGGGTCCGCCGCCGGGCCGCCGCCCCTTGCCGCTGGAGCGGGTCTTCCACAATTTTCTGGGGGCCCGTCCCGCCCCCCCGCGACCGGCCAGGAAAGCCTCCTCGAACCCGGATATTTCAGAACACCTCCCTGGAGAGTGACGGGCGAATGGGCAAAAAATCCAGGAAAGGCCGCCCGGAAAGCAGCCGCCGCCCGGCGGCGGCCGCCGTCGGCAAAACACCGGCGTCCGTCCGGCTCGGCTGGCCCTTCTACCTCCTGATCATCCTCCTGGCCGTCCTGGTCTATACCCAGGCGCTGCAGTACCGGTTCGTGGATTTCGACGACACGATCCTAGTCACCTCCCAGCTCCCCTGGCACGGGGACCTGGCCCGCCTGGCGCGGATCTTCACCCAGCCATTCCAGGGCTCCGGCCCGTATTACCGTCCCCTGACTTACCTGACGCTGATGATCGACGCCTCGCTGAGCGGCCTGGATCCGTTCCTGTTCCACCTGACGAACCTGCTCCTGCACATCGCGGTTTGCCTCGCCCTGGTCCGGCTGCTGCTGGCCCTGGAGTATCATCGCTACTTCGTCTTCGCTTGCGGCGCGATTTTCGCGGTGCATCCGCTCCTGGTGAGCGCCGTCGCCTGGGTCCCGGGGCGGAACGATCCCCTCCTCGCCCTGTTCTTCTGCCTCGCCTTCCTCGCCCTGATCCGGTTCCTGCGGGACGGCCGGTGGACGGCGGCGGTCCTCCACCTGGTCTGCTTCGCCCTGGCGGTCTTCAGCAAGGAGGCCGGCCTGGCGCTGCCGCTGGTGTTCGCGTACTTCGTGGTCCTTCGCGCCGGGGCGCAGCGCTGGCGCCGCCTGCTGCCGCTGGCCGCCGGCTGGGCGGTCATCGCCGTCGTCTTCCTTTTCCTGAGGAGCCTGGCGTTCCGCGGCGTGGCGCCCCTGGACCCCCTGGGACCCATTCCGGCCGGCCGGGCCGTCGAGTTCTTCTTCCAGCACCTGCGGGCGATCCCGGAGCTGCTGGGCAAGTTCCTGATCCCGGTCGGCCTCTCCAGCATGCCGATGTACGGCACGGCCCCCACGGTGATCGGGCTGGCCGGGCTGGCGGCGGCCCTGGCGGCCGTGATCTGGACGAAGAACGGGACTTTCGGCGAGCGCGCCTTCGGCCTGGCCTCCTTCATCCTGCTGCTCCTCCCGGGCATGTTCACCAGCGCGGGGCCGGGCAAATTCGATTACCTCGAATACCGGATCTACCTGCCCGCCGTCTGCCTGGCAATCTTTCTGGGGGCCGTGCTGCCCGGGCGGATCTGGACATGGCCGCGGCCGCTGCTGGCCGGAATCCTGGCCGCCGTGACGATCCCGCTGGCCGTGACCGCCTTCCAAGCCTGCGGACAGTATGCCGATCCGGCCGCGTTCGCCGAAACCGCCGTCCGGACGAGCCCGCAATCCGCCCTGGCCTACTATTGCCGAGGCCGGGTCCGTTACCTTGACGGAAACAAGGCCGGGGCGGTGGCCGACTTCAATCGGGCCATCGAGCTCAAGCCGGGATACCTGGATGCGCTGGAAAACCGCGGCATCGCCCGGATGAACGGCGGGGACCGCCAGGGCGCGCTGGCCGATCTCAACGCCGTGCTGCACGCCCGTGCCGACAAGGCGGACATCCTTTACAACCGCGGCATCGTCCGGAAGGACCTCGGGGACCAGGCGGGCGCGCTGGCGGATTTCGACGCCGTCATCCGGCTCCGCCCCGATTTTACGAAAGCATACAACAACCGCGCCGTCCTGAGAGCCATGAGCGGCGACGCCCGGGGGGCCGTGTCCGACCTGGACCGCGTGATCGCGCTCCAGCCGGATTTCGCCGACGCCTACTTCAACCGGGGGGTGCTGCGGCACAATGCCGGCGATCGGGCGGGGGCCTGCGCGGACTGGCAGAAAGCCGCCTCGCTGGGCCACGCCGCCGCCGCGGAGGCTGCCGGCCAGCACTGCCCCTGACACGGGAAGCCGGCAATCCCATCCCTCCCTCATATCAACAAGGGAAAACCGGTCTGCTCGAATTTCCACCCCCTCGGTTGAGATTAGCGATATGAATTCGGACGAATGTTCTCTATACTTTTTCTGCAGTGAATTTCTGGGAAGTACGGACGTGTCGAATGGTCGAAAACGAGATGATCCGACGCCGCAAGTCTTCGGTCGCATTGCTGTCCGTGATGTCCAACGCCACGCTGGTGGCGGCCAAGCTCGCGATCGGGCTGCTGATCGGCTCGGTCTCGGTGGTCTCCGAGGCGATCCACTCCGGCGTCGATCTGGTGGCAGCCGTCATCGCCTGGTTCGCGGTGAGGACTTCGGGCAAGCCCGCTGACCGGCAACACCCGTACGGCCACGGCAAGATCGAGAACATCTCCGGGACCGTCGAGGCACTGCTGATCTTCGTGGCGGCCGGCTGGATCATCTACGAATCGGTCCAGAAGCTGCTCCATCATGAGCCGTTGGACGCCCCGGCCCTCGGCGTCGGGGTGATGTTCGTCTCGGCGGCGGCCAATTTTTTCCTGTCACGCCAGCTTTTCAAAGTGGGCAAGGAGACCGACTCCGTGGCCCTCCAGGCGGACGCCTGGCACCTTCGCACCGACGTCTGGACTTCCCTCGGGGTCATGGCCGGCCTGGCGGTCATCCTGGCGGGACGCTGGCTTCTGCCCGGCGTCAATCTCGACTGGGTGGACCCGGTGGCCGCCATCATGGTGGCGACCCTGATCATCCACGCCGCCTGGAAGCTGACCGCCGAGTCGGCGCGCGACCTCCTGGATGCCAGCCTCCTGCCGAAGGAACGAGCCTGGATCCGGGCTTACCTGAAACGTTTCCGGCCGCGGATCCGCGGATTCCACCAGATGCGCTGCCGCAAGTCGGGCCCGTCGCGCTTTCTGGAGTTCCACCTGCTCGTGGACGGCCGCCTGACGGTGATCAACTCCCACGCCCTGGCCGGCGAGATCAAGGCCGGCATCGTGCAGCAGTATCCCGGCGCCATCGTCACCATCCACGTGGAGCCCTGCAAGGAAGGCGACTGCGCCGAGCCCTGCGAGGAGGGCTGCAGCTGGAAGAACGGGGCCATCTGACCTGCGGGATCGGGTGATCCCCCCTGCCATCCATCCTGCCCCCGGCTTTCCTCGTTCACTTCTGGTACAATTGGCTCAACAGTTTTCCACTACTCGGCAGGAGGGGTCCCCGTGAATAATCCGCCTCGTCCCGTCGCCGGCCGGTGTCCCAACGGCCACACCGGGCCGTTCCCGCCCGGCAGCCTGTTCTGCACGCAGTGCGGCTTCCTGATCGACTGGAGGGCGCCCGCCGTCGCGCCAGCGGGCGGGCTGCCGGAAGTCCCTCTGCCGCCGGACGCTTCCCCGCCGGCGCCTTCCCCCGCCGCCCCGGCCCCGGCCGTGCCCGCTGCGCCTCCCATCCGCTGCCAGACCTGCCAGGACGACCCGGTCCGCATCCCCGGCGAGGCGCTGCTCTGCCCCGACTGCCGCCGCCTCCGGCCGCTGGGCCCCGGCTACACGCTGGACGCGGCCGCCTTCCAATGGTCGCTGGACGGCTCGGCCATGGCCCGGCTGCGCAATATCGCCCCCCTGAACAAGGCCGCCGCCATGATCTCCGACAAGGTCGGCCGGCCCTGGATCGAGGCCGCCTTCAACGCCGTCCGCCTCGGCGAAAACCAGATGCCGGACGTCTTCCGGATGGCCGTGCTGGCGGCGCGCATCCTGGCCCTGCCCCACATGCCGGACGTCTACGTCTCGGGCGACCGGATCTGGGACGCGGCCACCTACGGCAGCGACCGCAGCTCCTTCGTCGTGCTGGGGACCGCCATCGTGGGCAACTTCCAGGGCCGGGAGCTCCTGTTCATCCTGGCCCGGGAGATGGGCCACTGCCGCGCCGGGCACGCCCTCTGGAAGACCGTCATCCGGGTGGTGCTGGGCCAGACGGCGACGCGGAAGGGCTTCGCCGAAGCCGGCCTGATCTCGGCGCTCAATCCGCTCCACCTGCTGGAAAGCACCATCGAGCTGCCGCTGCTGGCCTGGGCCCGCCAGGCGGAGATCACCGCGGACCGCGCCGGCGCCCTGGCGGTGGGCGAGGCCGCCGTGGCCCAGCGGGCGCTGATGACCTGGAGCCTCAAGTCCGCCGCCCTGCTGCGCAAGGTGAGCTTCCACGCCTGGATGGAGCAGCTGACCGACGACGACGAACAGGTCACCCGGCTGTCGGAGGTGGTCAGCAGCTCGACGCCCTACATCACCCGCCGGCTGAAGCGGATGACCGAGTTCTTCGCCAAGCCCGAGATGGAGCGATGGGAAGCCGTGATCCGGCCGTTGCGGGAGGCGGCCTGGGCGACCGTGCTGCCGGTGGTGAGCGGCGCGCCGGCCCGCGGGAAAGCCCGTCCCGCTCTGGCCCGGCGGCCGGCTGCCGGCCCATCACCCAAGCCGCCGGAGAAAATGTCGGCCGCCGGCCTCCGCCTGACGTGCCCGGCGTGCCACCAGCGGCTGGAAATCCCCCGCGCGGTGGCGGAAGGGAGAGGCATCTTGCGCGTGCGTTGTCCCCACCCCGGCTGCGGGCGGGTGATGGCGATCCGGCCGAGGAAGCAGGAATCTGCCGACGCCCAGTTGCCGGTGGATGACTAAGGGGACGATGGACGATGGACCATAGACGATGGACGATGGACGATTGACGATAGACGATGGACTGCAGACAGTGGCCCATCGTCCATAGTTTATAGTCCATGGTCCATGGTCCATGGTCTATGGTCGATCGCCGAATCCGATCCCAATCCGCAATCCGAAATCCGCAATCCGCAATTGTCTCACTCGTCTGGTGTGTAATAGCTGGAATCGGGATTCTCGTACGCCCCGCCGCCCCAGCCGGCCGAGTCTGCCTCGAATTCATCCACATCGGTCGGGGCGTTGGGATCGAAACCGCCCACGTCGGCGTACCCCTCCTCGGCCATGTCTTCCGCCTCGATTTCATGGTCCAGCTCCGCGGCGGCCAATTCGTCGGCCTGGATGTCGGCATCCAACGCCTCCTCCTCGACGATCTCGGCCTCCAGGTCGCCTTCCGGGTTGGCGGTCTCTGTGTCCATAACGACTTCCATCTCGCCGTCGCCGTCGGTGTCCACCGCCAGGACGTCGAACGTCCCGTCCCCGTCGGTGTCGAGGGCGACCGCGTCCACGGTGCCGTCGGCGCCCTCGTCCACGATCACCGCCTCCACCGTCCCGTCGGCCCCGGCGTCGACCAGGGTGACTTCCATCTCCTCGTCGGGCTGATCCTCCGGTTCCAAGGGCCTGGTGTCGTCCGGCATGACATCCCCTCCTGCCAAAGTGTCCGGAAAACAAGTCTCTTGTGTCGGAGTATAGCCCCCCACCTGCCGAAAGCAAGGCGAATTTTGCCCCATCCCGGCCGGGAAGATCCGGGCGGCTCGAAGAGGAGTTCGGACGTTATAACGTGTAAACGTTGAAACGTTGCGACGATTGGAGGGAATCAGCGGGTCATGGCGTGGAAACCATCTCCGTCCAGATCGCCCGCTCGAGGCACTGCGTCAACCTCCCCATGACCTGGTGCTGGGCGACCAGGGCCTCCAGGATGGATTTCAGCGGGTCGAGGCGGGCGTCGGCGCGCTCGTCCAGGTCGATCTTCTTCATCGACCAATAGGGGAAGAGCCGGTCGTTCACGTTTTCCTCGCTGCCCAGGAGCAGGACGTCGGTGTGGCGGCCGTCCCGGACGATGCTCTCGTACAGGGTGTCGACGTGCTCCTTCGGCCCTTCGATGATCTGGAAGAACAGGCCGCCGGCGGACATGAGCACCCCGGTGACGCCGAGCTGCTGGTTCCTGGCGGCCGACTGGTCCGCGAGGCGCGCGATCTCGTCGGATGGGAGCGGCTTGGCGAAACGGCTGACATACTTGAGTCGTTTTAGCATACAATAGCCTCCGGTTGAGTTGCGCAGGTTGGGCATGCATCGATCTCTGGAATCCGCTTAGATGCCCCACCCCGGCAGCCGGTTGCAACGCCGCCTCAGGATGAGGCAGCGGGGACGGGACCACGGGACGGTGCGGGCGCATCGAACCAGCAATCTTTACGCGAGGGATGATACGATGGCACTGAATCAAACAACCGCCCGCAGCGCCGCGGGGCTTCTTCTTGCCGCGGGCCTCCTGGCCTGCCTTGCCGCCGGGGAGGCCGCCGCCCAGTACACCAACCCGTACAACGGGACCACCTGGAACAATCCCGTATCCGCCATGTGCGACGTGATGATCACCAACTCGATCCAGAAAAAGATGCTGGAGAAATCGCTGGCCCAGAAGCGGTCAGGGAGCGCCGCGGTCCAGCCGACCGGAACGGCCGCGCCCGCCGCCGCGCCCGCGGCGCCGAAGCACGAGCTGGCGGCATCGGGCTTCACACCCCTCGGCGGAAGGCTCATGCCAGACAAGATCGCCGCCGGCGTCGCCGGAATCGAGCCCGCCCAGCAGCAGCAGCTTGCCCAAGCCTTCCGCCAGACGCTGGCCACGTACGAGGCGCAGCTGCCCAAGGATAACGTCTCCTTCGCCATCGGGTTCCTGATCGTCGCCAGCCTGCAGGTTTTCTCCGGCAAAGAGGTCTCAGATTCGGATTACGAACAGCTGGTTCGCGACCTCAACGACATCCTGGCCGAGACGCCCCGGTTCCAGCAGATGGACGCGAAAGGCAAGCAGACCCTCTACGAGGTCTCGGTGATCACCGGCGGCATCGTCGCCGGGCTTTACAACACCGGCGTCGAGGAGAAGGACGCCGCCGCCCAGCAGCAGGCCAAAGACCTCGCCAAGTCGATCCTCGAGACCTTCGGCGTCAGAGCAAATTAAGGACTTACAGATAAATCACGCACAATCCATTTGCCATTTGTCATTTGTCAATTGTCATTGGTCATTTGAAGAGATTCCCACCCGAATCATGGTGACCAGCTTCCGAAAAATGATCAATGGCAATTGGTAAATGACAAATGGCAAATGGATTGCCGGACAGCGTCGCGTCCTATTCTTCCGCGCTGGGTTTGCGGCGGGCGGACTTGACGCCGGAGCGGCGGCGCTTGGATTCCAGGCGCTCCCGCTTCACGGCGGCGGGGACGCGGGTCCGGCGGCGGGGCTTTTCCGGCCGGAGGGCGGCCTGGAGGAGTGCGACGAACTGCTCCACGGCCCGGTCCCGGTTGGTTTTCTGGCTGCGGGTGTCCTGGACCGAAACCTGCAGGATGCCGTCCTTGGTCAGCCGCGGGGCAAGCTTGGCCCGCAAGCGCTCGCGGACCTCGGGCGGCAGGCTCGGCGATCCCGCCACGTCGAAGCGCAGGGTGACCTTGGTGGCCACCTTGTTGACGTTCTGGCCGCCGGGTCCGCCACTTCGGGAAGCGGAGAAATCCAGTTCCTCGTCGGGGATCTGCAGGGTGGCGGTGATTTCAATCATGCTTGGGATCCGATTTGTTATTGGTGATTGATTATATCTTAATGGCTATATCAACCCGGAATCCAAACGAGTGTGAACTGCCCAACACTTAAGAGGAAGACAACTAAACCGCGCGCCAGTCGCTGACGCTCCTGGTACTGACGCCTCGGGGCTCCGTCGCCGTTTCGCCGTTTCGCCCCACCGCCGTTTCGCCGTTTCGGTGACTCGGCGCCTCACGTCCCGTCGGCTCCGATGGCCACGGTGACCGGTACCGCGCCGAGCGCCTCAGGGAGGACGCGCGGGTCCAGCTCCACCAGGAAGCCGCGCCTGCCGCCGTTGATGTAAATCGCCGGCAGCTCCAGGATGGTGGCCTCCACGTAGACCGGCAGCCGGCTCCGCTGGCCGAAGGGGCTGATGCCGCCCACCGTGTAGCCGGTCAGCCGCTGGGCCGTGGCCGGATCCGCGGGCGCGACCTGCTTGACGCCCAGGTGCCTGGCCAACTGCTTCGTGGAGACTTCCCGATCGCCATGCATCAGCATCACGAAGGCGTGCTTCGGGTCGCTCTGGAAAATGAGCGTCTTGACGACCGCGTGCTCGTCCGCGCCCAGGCAGCGCGCCGCATGGGCGGTGCCGCCGTGCTCCTCGTACGGATAGTGCGCTGCGCGGAAGGGGATCCGCCGGTCGCGCAGGAAGCGTACCGCCGGAGTGACCGGGACGTCGTCCTTGGCCACCATGGCTACCTCCACTGGTCCCAGAGCAGCTTGGCCGTGATGGCCAGCGCCACCGAGATGAAGATGGGTCGGATCAGCCGCGCCCCCCGCTTCACCACCAGCCCGGCTCCGATCCGGGCTCCGACGATCTCGCCGGCGGCCATCGCCAAGCCCTCCGCCAGCCAGACGTGGCCACCGATGGCGAAGACGGCCAGCGCGGCGACATTGGAGGTGAAGTTCATCACCTTGGTCCAGCCGGTGGCCTTGGTCATGTTGAAGCCCAGCACCAGCATGATGGCCAGCACCCAGAAGGAACCCACCCCCGGGCCGAAGAAGCCGTCGTAGAAGCCGAAGCCCAGGCCGGCCGCGGCGAAGAACGGGAACAGCTTCATCCGGGGCGGGTGGTCGTGGAAGCCCAGCCGCGGCGAGACCAGGACGTACACGGCGATGCTCACCAGGAACCACGGGATGATGGCCCGCAGGAGCTCCGGGCTGAGCCGCTGCACCGTCCAGGCGCCGAGGGCCGCTCCCACGAAGGTGAAGGCGATGCCCGGCCCGCATTCCCGCAGCCTCACGGTGCCCGACTGGACGAAGTGGCGGGTGGCGCTGCCCGAGCCGAAGCTGGACTGCAGCTTGTTGGTCCCCAGGGCCGCCTGGGGCGGCAGCCCCACGCCCAGCAGCACGGGCAGGGTGATCAGCCCGCCGCCGCCGGCGATGGAGTCCAGCAGGCCGGCCCCGAGGCCGGCGCCGAACAGGACCGGGTATTGCCAGGCTGGGAGCATCGGGTTCCTTTCACCGGGCCGCCGGCGCCGCGGGGAGCCCGGCGGCGCGGCAGTAAAGCGCCATTGTATCGCAGAGGTGGGGGGAGGGTGAATAGATGTTTCCGCAGAATGACTATGGACGATAGACCATGGACGATGGTCTATGGTCTATGGTCCACCGTCGATTACGTGCACGATCACGATTACGATCGACGATTACGATCGATTGCGGGAGCAGATCCCCGTCGTTTCCCCGATTGTTCCCCGCCGCAAAACACGGTATGATACGCGCCATGATCGAGACATTCCTGCACTTCACGACCAGCGGTGCGTTTCTCCTCGTCATCGTGCTCCTGGCCGTCGCCGGGCGGTTCCAGCCAACCATCCGGAAGCGTTACAAGCTGCTCATCCTGGTGCTGGCCGTGCAGCTCTTCCGGGACGCGGTCGCCTACCTGAAACTGCCGCTGCCCGTTTGGGCGGCGAAGCTCGTCGACACGATCTTCATCCTGTTGCTGGTGTCCTTCTTCGTGTTCCTGCTGCGGGACATCATCGTCAGCTGGGTCAACCGCCGGGGCGTCCGGGTCTCCAAGCTGGTCTGGGACGTGGCGGTGGTGATCATCTACACCGCCCTCATCCTCACGGTGGTGAAGTTCGTCTTCGGCGTGGACATCACCCTCTTCCTCACCACCTCGGCCATCCTGACCGCCGTCGTCGGCCTGGCATTGCAGGACACCCTCAGCAACCTCGTCGCCGGCGTGGTGTTCCACTTCGAGGACTCCCTCAACCTGGGCGACTGGGTGGAGATCGACGGCATCGTCGGCGAAGTGCGCGACCTCTCCTGGAGAGCGGTCCGGGTGATGACCACCGCCGGCGAGATGCAGGTCATCCCCAACCACGAATTCACCCGGAAGCGGTTCTGTAACCTCACCCGGGTGGGGGCGGCGCGCGACATCTTCATCGGCACCAGCTACAACGACGACCCCGACCTCGTGATGGGGATTCTCCGCCGGGCGGCGCTCTCCACCCCCGGGATCCGCTGGGACCCCGAGCCCCAGGCCATCATCTGGAAATTCATGGATTTCGCCATCGAGTACCGGCTGCGGGTCTGGATCTACAACTACCAGGGCTTCCACCGCACCGAGGGGGCGGTCCGACGCACCGCCTGGTACTTCTTCCAGGAGCACGGCATCTCCATCCCCTTCCCCATCCGGACCGTCTACATGGCCGAGCGGCCCCCCGCCGCCGCCGCGCCTGACACGGGCAAGGTGCTGGAGGGGCTCCGCGGCATCGACATGTTCCGGCACTTCAACGACGAGGAGCTGGCCGACATCGCCTCCTACACCCGACTGTGCGAGTATCCTCCCGGCACCGTCATCGCGGTGGAGGGGGAGACCGGCGACACCATGGTCATCGTCCTCAAGGGCAAGGTGGACGTGCGCAAGGGGGGCCGCACCCTGGCCACCCTCGGCCCGCAGGACATCTTCGGCGAGATCGCCCTGTTCACCGGCGAGCCCCGCGGCGCCACGGGCGTGGCCGCCACCAGGATCGAGGTGCTGGTGGTGCGCAAGGAGGGCTTCGACCGCATCCTGAAGCAGAACGAGGGCTTTATCGCCAAGATCGAGGAGATGATCAACGAGCGGTTGCAGGCCACCCAGGCGGCCGCCGACGCCGAGGAAGGGCAGAAGTCCCGCCAGGGCATCCTCAGCCAGATCCGCCGGTACCTCCTCGGCGGGTAACAGACCACGAAATACACGAAACACACGAAAGAGCTCAGAACAGAAACCACGAACCACACCAACCACACGAACTGAACCACGAAATACACAAAATACAAGAAAGGGATCAAACCGGAATCAAGGGCAGCATTTGTCTGCTCACCACATCAAACCCGTTGGTGTGGTTCGTGTGGTTCGTGGTTTGTGTTTGGGACTTTTCGTGTGTTTCGTGTATTTCGTGGTCAGTTTCTGCGGATGGATTGGATGGCTTCGTCGAGGCGCTGCAGGAAGCGGGAGCGGTCCTTCTTCGTGAACGGTGGCGGGCCGCCGCCGGCGATGGCCCCGAAGTCGCGCAGCTGGGTCATCAGGTCCCGCGTGGCCAGGGCGTCGCCGATGTTCTCGTCGGTGTAGACGCGGCCCGCCGGGGTGACCACCCGGGCGCCGCCGCGGACGCACCGCGCCGCCAGCGGGATGTCGGTCGTGACCACGACATCGCCCGCGCCGGCGTGTTCGGCGATCCAGTCGTCGGCGGCGTTGAACTGGCCCTCCACCAGGACCAGCGCCACGTTCCCGCCCTCCGGCCGGCGCATCGGTTTGTTGGCCACCAGCACGACCTTGAGCTGATAGCGCCGCGCCACCCGGTAGACCTCCTCCTTGACTGGGCACGCATCGGCGTCGACAAAGATGGTCGGCATCCTCGCTCCTTTTCAAAGCGGTGATTCGGCGCCCCGCCGGCACATCGCCTCCGCGGCCTGACCGGGCACCTCATCTTAAAACCGGCTGGAGGCCGGCGCTCCAAAGAAAACGCCGGCCCCAACGGACCGGCGGATTGACTTCAAAGTTCGATGTTCAGCGTTCGATGTTCGATGTTCGGTTTGCGGCTTCCTACTCCAGGCTTCCGACAGCCGCTTCCACCGCCTCGAGGATCTCGCACCGCTGCACCAGCGCCTTCATGGTGTTGTGGTCCGGGAAGAGCGGCCGGTCCACGTCCAGGTGGGCGACGTGCTTGCGCACCACCTCGCGCGCTGTCTGGACGCCCTTGCCGAAGGCGAACTCCCGGAAGTCCAGGCCCTGCGCGGCGGCCATGAATTCGATGCCGAGCACGCCGTACGCGTTGTCCATGATCTGGTGGTTTTTGAGCGCCGTGTTCATGCCCATGGAGACGAAGTCCTCCTGGTCGGCCGCGGCCGGGATGGACTGGATCGAGGCGGGCATGCACAGGATCCGCTGCTCCACGATCATCATGTCGGCGGTGTATTGGGACAGCATCAGGCCGGAGAACATCCCCGCACCCTTGGTCAGGAACGCCGGCAGGCCGACGCTCAGGGCCGGGTTGGTCAGCCGGTTGAGGCGCCGCTCGCTCAGGACGCAGACCATGGTGATGGCCGCGCCGGCCATGTCCATGGGCAGGCACACCGGCGAGCCCTGGAAGTTGGCGCCGGTCAGCGTCAGGCGGTGCTCCGGCAGGAAGATCGGGTTGTCGCCAACGCCGTTGAGCTCGATCTCGATCTGCGACTTGGCGTAGGCCACCGCGTCGTGGGCCGCGCCGATGACCTGCGGGGACGAGCGCATGGAGTAGGCGTCCTGCACCTTCATCTTGAGCTTGCCGGTCTGGAGGTCGCTGCCGGCGATGCACTTCAGGATGGCCTTGGCGCTCCGTTGGGCCCCGGCGAAGCCGCGCACCTCATGTAGCCGGATGTCGTACGGCTTCAGGTTGGCGAACAGCGCCTCCAGGCTCATGGCGCAGGCGATCTCGGCCTGCTTCAGCCAGCGGTTCATGTCGTAGACGTGGACGGCGCTCATGGCCGTGAGGAGGTTCGAGCCGTTGATGGCGGCCAGGCCGTCGCGCGCCTGCAAGCCGGGGACCGGGATGCCGGCGCGCTCCAGCGCGAGCTTGCCCGGCAGCCGCTCGCCCTTGTAGAAGGCCTCGCCCTCGCCCATCATCAGGAGGGCGATCTGGGACATGGGCGCCAGGTCGCCGCACGCGCCCACGGAACCCTTCTGGCAGACCACCGGCGTGACGCCCTTGTTGAGCATGTCCACGAAGGTCTGGGTGATCTCCAGGCGGGAGCCCGAGTTGCCGTGGGCGTGGACGTTGATCCGGCCGGCCATGGCGCCGCGGACGTACTCGATGGGCACCGGGTCCCCGATGCCGGCGGCGTGGTTGTAGATCAGGTAGCGCTGGAACTGCTGGACCTGCTCGTCGGTGAGGACCACCTCGGAGAACTCGCCGATGCCGGTGTTGACGCCGTACATGATCTCGCGCGCCTTGACCTTCTCCTCCAGCATGGCGCGGCAGGCGTTGATCCGCTCCTTGGCGGCGGGGGCCAGCTCCACTTTCTCGCCGTGGCGGGCGATGCGGACGAGCTTCTCGACGGTCAGGCCGGAACCATCCAGTACGATTGCCATAGCCGAACTCCTCGGGTGGATTCAAAGGAAGACAGCTTAACACTTTTACCGGCGGCGGTCACGGGGAAATACAGCCTCTTTGCAAAATTCCAGTGCCTGTGACCATGGACGATAGACGATGGACCATGGACGATGGACCATGGACGATGGACCATGGACGATGGACGATAGACCATGGTCTATGGTCTATGGTCCATGGTCTATGGTCCATGGTCTGTCTGCCCATCCACCTTCCCCCTCCTTGTCATCCCCCCGCCCCTGTGATTAAATGGCGGCATGACCCGACCGCTGAGCGCACTCCGGACCCAACCCGAAATCTGCCGCGTCGACGCGTCGGCCGGCTCCGGCAAGACCCGTCAGCTGGCGCTCCGCTACATCGCCCTGCTGCTGGACCCCGCCCTGCGCGCCCAGCCCCGCGAGATCCTCGCCGTGACCTTCACCAACAAGGCGGCGCGCGAGATGCAGGAGCGCATCCTCCGCTATCTGAAGCTGTGCGCCCTGGACAGCCGAGCCGACATCGAAGCGGAGCTCCGGGACGAGGTCGGGAATCCCGTCGAAGTCTGCCCGAAGGACATGTATGCCCTCGGAGAGGATCGGGATCCGGCGGACGTCCGCTCCCGCGCGCGAGCGCAGGTGAACTCCATCCTCGCGGCCTGGCACGATTTCCACGTCAACACCATCGACTCGTTCCTCACCACACTGGCCAAGGCCACCGCCCTGGAGCTGGCACTGGCGCCGGATTTCGAGACCGAACTGGAGCCGGATGTCTACCTCGAGCTCGCGATCCGCTCCCTCCTCGAGCCGCTGGACGCGGAGACCCGCTCGCGGCACGCCGACATCCTGGACTTCTTCCAGACCACCCGCGAGCTCAAGGGCGACGTGGGCTGGGACCTGGCCGCCGTCTTCCTGGAGACCGTCAGCCGCCTGTACCGGGTGGAAAGCACCCACGGCCGGCCGGTGGCGGCCAAGTTCGACCGGAAGGAGATGGAACGGCGTCTGGCCGCGCTGCGTGACTACCTCCGGCGCGAGATCCTGCCCGATATCGAGAGTGGGAATCTGTCCGTCCTGCGGAACGATCGGACCATCCAGGAATTCGTCGAGGGGGCGATGGACGAGTCCCTCCTCGTCTGGCTCTGCCGGCCGCGGGACAAGGTCTTCCCCAAGAAAATCCAGGATCGGGCGGGCGCCTGGGACGCCGTGCCGGGCTTGGCCCGCGCCTGCCTCGAGGCTTGGTCGCACCTCCGCATCGCCCCCGGACTGGGATTCTACCGCCGGGCCAAGGAGGCCCTCGCCGAGACGGCGCGGACCGAGGGAAAGCTGCTCCTGGCCGGCCTCAACGAGCAGATGCTGGCCCAGCTCCAGGCCGACGGCGCCGTGCCGCGCATCTACCTCAAGCTCGGCGACCGCATCCGCCACTTCCTGGTGGACGAGTTCCAGGACACTTCGCCGCTGCAGTGGCGGGTGCTGTCCGTGCTGGTGGAGGAAACCCTCTCCCGCGGCGGCAGCCTCTTCTACGTCGGGGACAAGAAGCAGGCCATCTACGGCTTCCGCGGCAGCGAGTTCGAGCTGTTCGACCAGGCTGGCGACTTCCCTCCCTTCAAGGGCTTCTTCCGTGAAGAGAGGCTGCCGTTCAATTACCGTTGCGGCAAGCACATCCTCGAGTTCGTGGAAGAAGTTTTCTCTGAAAGGAGCTTGGGCGATTTCGCCGCCGCGAACAAGCTCGTCGGCGGCAGGGATGGGGACATCGTGGAAGTGCCGCGCCTGGCCGGCCACTTCGCCGCGGTCCACCAGGAGAGCGGCCAGCCGGGCGGTTACGTGGAGGTCCTCCCTGTCTCGGCCGCAGGGGAAGGCGCCGGTGACGAAGCCGGAGAGCCGCCGCCCGACGGCGAGGGCGAGGCTGACGAGGCCCTCGAGGATCGGGTGCTCCGGGAGCTGACCGGGGCGATCCGCCGGTGCGCGCCCGGGCGCGCCGCCTGGCGCGACGTGGCCGTGCTGGTCCGGAAAAACACCGAAGCCATCCAGGTGACGAACCACCTGTTGGCGAACGACATTCCGGCCATCTCCCCCACGGCCATGGCCCTGCTCTCGGCGCCGCGGATCCGCGAGATCCTCGACCTGCTGAAGTTCCTCGACAGCCCGCCGGACAACGTCTCCTTCGCCGGCTTCCTCCTGGGCGAGATCTTCCTGCGGTGGGCGGGCTGCGGGCCGGAGACGCTGCGTGTGTTCCTGCTGGAGAACCGCGGCCGGCGGGCCGTTTACACCGCGTTCCGGGACCGGTTCCCGGACCTGTGGCGTGACGGCTTCCAGGAGCTGTTCGTCCGGGTGGGCTTCCTGCCGCCCTACGACCTGGTCCGTGCGGCGCTGGCCGCCTTCCGCGTGCCGGAGAACTTCCCCGGCGACCAGGCCATGCTCTACGGCTTCCTGGAGCTGCTGAAGGACCTCGAGGACCGCGGCGAGAACAGCCTGAAGATCCTGCTGGAGCGGGTGCGCGAGGCCGAGTCCGGCGCCGGGGCCGATTCGCTGGGCCGGGTCCGGATGCCCGCCTACGCCGACGCCGTCCAGGTGCTCACCATGCACAAGGCCAAGGGGCTGGAGTTCCCGGTGGTGATGCTGCCCTTCACCTACCTCGACCGGAAGCCCCTCACTTCCGTCTTCCTGGAAGGGACGGGGCGGGACGGCAGCGTGGCACTGCTGCCGTACTACGTCAACAAGACGGTGCGCCCCGAGCTGCCGGAGGCCGTCCGGAAACTTTATCACGAGCAGGTCACGAAGGATCTGATCGAGGAGCTGAACCTCCTGTACGTCGCCCTGACCCGGGCCGAGAGGGAGCTGTACGTGTTCCTGCCCGACTACGGCGGGTTCCAGGGGCGCTGGCGGCCGCCGGTGCCGCGCGAATCCCGGCAGACGGGCTGTCCGGCAACCCCCGCGGAACTCCGGAAGAAGGACAAGCCGACACGGGAGCCGCCGCTCGTGCCCGAGCCGGCGCGGCAGCACCACCCCTGGCAGATCCACCTGGTCCGCCGCCCGGTGGACCTGCGGGCGCTTCTGGACGAGGGCCGGTCCGAGCGGGCCGCCGCCGGGACGGAGCTTCACGAAATCCTGGCCCGGGGCGAAGTGCCCGCCGGTCTGCCGCCGGCGTTCCGCCCGTTCTTCGAGCTGCCGGCCGGCACTCGGGCCGAATCCGAGAAGGAGATCGCCGACGCCACGGGCCAGGCGCACCGGATCGACCGCCTGGTCCATCGGCCCGACGGCTCCCTGGACGTGGTGGATTTCAAGACCGGCGCGGGCTCCCCGGATTCCGACTGCGGCCAGATCCGGAAGTATCGCAAGCTGCTCCAGGAGATCTATCCCGGGCGGGTGATCCGCTGCTTCCTGCTGCACTGGGACAGCGGCGAGGTGGAGGAGGTGCCATGAGCCGCACCTTCCTGCTGCCGCTCGGCGCCGACGTGCCCGGATTCCTGGCGGACCTTCTCGCCCGGGAGTTCGATCCGTCCGAATGGCCCGATCTCGCCGTGGTGTTCCCCCACGAGCGGCCGCGCCTCTACCTGAACCGCCGCCTGGCCGGACGCCTGGGCTGCGTGTTCTTCCCGCCGGCGTATTTCTCCATGGACCGGTTCATGCTGGAGCTGGCCGGGGCGGACGGGGCGGTCGAAACCCTGGACCCCCTGGACGCCCAGGCGCTGATGCTGGAGCTGCTCTCCGCCGAGACGGAGGGCGACCTGGGCCGGATCGGGCGCAACTCCCACCTCTGCTTTTTCTGGAGCCGCCGACTGCTCGCCGCCATAGACGAGCTGGACACCGAGTGCGTTCCCGACGCCGCGGTGCGGCACATCGCGCTGGAGAGTCCCGATATCTCCCGCGCCGCCGAGGCCATCCTGTCGGCCCTGGGGCGGCTGCGCGAGTCCTTCCACGCCGCCGTGCGGGCGACCGGCCGCCTGACCCGCGGCCTGGCCTACGCCGCCGCGGCCCGCTCCGCCGGCGGGCATCCCGGCCAGAGGCTGTTCCTCGTCCTGCCGCCCGGCCTGACCCGCGCCGAGGCGGCCGTGGTCCGGCGCCTGGAGCGCCTCGACTCCGTGACGTTCGTGGCCGTGGGAGAAGTGCCGGACCGCGTCTGCGACGTGCTGACGCGGCCGGATCGAGTGCCGGGTGCGGGCTCTCCATCGGCTGTAACCCTCCGGTTCCACCTGCATGCCGGCTTCGACGCCCACTCGGAGCTGCTGGGCCTGCGCCACGCCCTGTCCGGGCTGTCCGAGGAGGAGCTGAACCAGGCGGTCATCGTTCTGCCCAAGAGCGAGTCGCTGATCCCGCTGCTGGAGGAGGTCCTGACCGCCCTCCAACCGAAGTACAACATCAGCCTGGGCTACCCCTTCGTCCGCACGCCGGTCTACGCCCTGGTCCGGACGGTCTTCGCCCTCCAGAAATCCGCACGGGACAAGACCTGCGCCGCCCGGGACTACGTCAACCTGCTGTTCCACCCCTACGTCAAGAACCTGGGCGACGGCATCCCGCCGGACGCCTGCCGGGCGCTGGTGCACGCGGTGGAGGAGAGGGTCCTCGAGGCCGGAAGCCTGCGCATTTCCCCGCAGGCCCTCGAGGACGACGACGATTTGTTCAAGGACGTCGGCGCCCAGGCCGGCGTCCCGCCCGAGGCGCTCCGGCGTGCGTTGTCGGAACTCCACCGCGTCTTCGTCCATGCCTTCGACGAAGTGCGAACCCTGGGCGAGCTGTCCCGGACCTTGCGGGCGGCCCTGCGCTACTTGATCGACCACTGCCCCGCCGTGCACTATCCGTTCTCGAATGAATTTTTCGGCACCCTGGCGGAGTTCCTCGACGGCCTGGTTGCCTCCCGCCTGGCCGCCCACGCCCCGGCGGACCGGCGCTCCCTGTTCGACTTCTTCGCCGCGCTGGCGGCCCAGCAGCGCATCCCGTTCCGCGGTCAGCCCCTGGAGGGCCTGCAGGTCCTGGGCCCGCTGGAAACCCGCACCCTGCGGTTCGAGCACGTCTTCGTCCTGGACGTGAACGAGGGCACCCTGCCCTCCGTTCAGGCCGCCGACCCGCTGCTGCCGCTGGCCGTGCGGCAGGCGCTGGGGCTGCCCGGCCCCCGGGAGCACGAGGCCGTCACCCGGCACCACCTGGACCACCTGCTGGCCGGGGCCGGCGAGTCGCACCTCTTCTACGTCTCCGGCGAGGAAGAGGCGCCGAGCCGCTTCATCGCCCGGATGGTCTGGGAGCGTGAGCAGCAGAAGCGGCAGTTGGACTGCGTCCCGGTGCAGTCGGTGGAGCTCCGGCTGGATCCGCCCCGGCCTACCGTGGTCGCCATCCCCAAGGACGAGGCCATCCTCGACCGCCTGCGCCGGCTGCGCTACTCGGCCACCGCCCTGGACGCCTACCTGGCCTGCCCGCTGCGGTTTTACTGCCAGTACGTCCTCGGCCTGCGCGAGCGGGAGACCATCGAGGACGCGGTGGAGGGCCGCTCCGTGGGGCTGGTGCTGCACGAGGCGATGGAGCGCCTGCTCGCGCCCCGGTTGGGCAAGGTGCTGAATGAGCGGGCTTGCGAGGCCCTGCAGGGTGGCGTGACCGCCGCCGTCGACCACGCCTTCGCGGCCCATGGGTGGGAGAACCGGGGCGAGCGGTTCCTGGTCCACCAGCTCCTGGTGGACCGGATCCGGGGCTTCCTGTCGCGGGAGGCGGAGGCGGGCTGGACGCCGCGCGAGCTGGAATCCGAGCTGTCGGGCCGGCTGGGCGGACTGGAGTTTGCTGGCCGGGTCGACCGCCTGGACGAGCGCCCTTCCCCGGACGGCCCCTCTTCGCGCATCCTCGACTACAAGAGCGGCCAGGCCAAGGCGTTCCTGGGCAAGACGCGCACGAAGAAGATCCGAGAACCCTTCCGCTCGCGGGAGGAGCTCCGGCAGGCGCGAGCCGGCTCGCTGCAGATGCCGCTCTACGCCTGGCTCGCGCACGAGGCCCGGGGTCTGGACTACGACTCCATGGACGTGGTCACGGTCTCCCTCCGCTACGACCAGCCGGCCAGCCTGTTCTACGAACTGGAAGACCGCGACCGGTTCATGCGCGAGGTGGCCGTGCCCACCCTCGAGAGCCTGCTGGCGGAAATCCTCGCCCCCGAGATTCCCTTCACCGCCGACGACTCCAGCGCCCCCCTTTGCCGTCTCTGCTCCTTCGGCAGCTTCTGCCGGCGGTAAGCCGGCCGCCCTGGGACTGCCGGCCAACTATGCCCCGCCAACTCGTCAGTACCGACAGGCGTGAGCCGTCGGCGCGAGACGTCACTCAACTATTTGCTTCATTGAAGTCCCAGGTCGTCGGTCCAGCTGACTCAAGTTGCCCGCCGGCAGCTGACGCATGCCGGTACTGACCGCTTGCTGGCGTCCAGGTTGTGGCAGGGCCGCGCTGACACTGACAGCTTGCCGGTTGCCGGGTCCAATAGGGCGGATGGCGCCATCTCCCGTCCTCCCCCTTTCGTGCGGTTGGTGTGGTTCGTGGTCCCGGATTGTGACAGAGCCTGACACAATTTCATTCTGGCTCTTTGCCACTGTCAGAGCAGCGCTTCGCCACCAGAAGGCCCACAACAAACACTGCCAAGATGACCAGGATGGCCATCATCCAGATGAGGGGCAGGACGGCGAAGACCATCCCGGAGGAGTGGTTGGGACGGAGGACCGCTCCGATGTAGGCCCACAGCGACAGGAATGTCATCCCGATCGCCAGTAATGCCGTGACTAATCTCAGAAAGAGGGAGCGGACCAACCTCCGAGCGGCGATGCCACCGAGTAGGAGCAACCCGTAGGGTGCGGCCGACCACGCCGTGAAGAACAGGCTCTCCTGGAACCAGTGCCACTGATAGCTGGCCAGGCACGCGGCGGCGCTGCCCGCCGCACCGATCAGCAGGGCGATCAGCTCAATCCACGTCCACCAGTTTGCCCCTTTCCGGGAATCAGCGCGTACCATGGTTCGCTTCCCTCGCTTGCCAATCAATCCATGTCAAGCAAAACTCTCCAGTTCAGTGGCTGGCTTCGCAATGGACCCTCCGCTGGAGCATGCGATCAGGTGTCCACAGTAATGCAGAAATACAACTCTACATTAGGCACCTCAGGTCTTAATTGCCACTCTTTGTAGGCCTGAGTGATTGTGGCTTTGACCAGGTCGCTTGCAGCCGTGGCTGGCATTGCCGACAGATCGGATGTTCCCTGATGCCGCGAAGAGTGACCTATTGCACCATTGGGATAGACCAACCAACCCTCCCAGCCTAAAACCTTAAAACCCCTCTCCCGGAAAATATCTATTAGGTCCATGGCATCCATGTAACAGACGACTAATTCGTTGCTTGAGACTGAACGCTTTTGGATATCCTCAATGCTTTTCATATCTTCACCTGACTGGGTTCCGATTGCAATGGTGTCGAGCGCTGTCACAAACTCGGCGCGTCATCGAAGGACCCGGGCACCCTCTCTTCGCACGTTTCGTACTCAAGCACGCCGGACGCCTCCTGCTGCTCCAGGAAGTCACGCATTTTGGTGTAGTCGGCTCCGGGAGGAACGTTGATGCAGACGAAAGTCGGGTTCGCCCGCTCCACTCCCGCGCCGGTTGACTCGATGGACTCGAGAAAGGGACTCTGCTGCTCTTCGTTTACATTGAAGTGGACACGCAGCGTCCCGTTACCGCTTCGGCGAACGATTTCCCGAACTTCAGGCTTCATGTCCGGCGCATCAGAAGTAGCACGGACCACGTCACCACAGTTCAAACCGTAGGCACAGAACGGGACGTTCTGAATCTCGTACAGATCGCCGCCAAGACTCTTCGCCCACAGCGATTCCCCTTTGAACCACCAGTGGTTTGGCAGATCGAGGTGCACTTTGGTCAGATCGTCCGGTTGGTCGTTCATGAGGACTTCTGCAATAGTGTCAAGCTCTGTCACGAAGGGATTAACAGCCGGATGATAACACGAAATCATGACAGGGCCGGCCCCATAAACCTTGACACCGCCACCGACAGTACCGTCAGGCGTGAGTGGCTGTGTCGCATTCAGCAATCATCTCTGTGTTCTGCGGACCGGCAGCCCGGAGGGCGTCCTAAAGTAGCCCCATGCGTGAGCATGGGGTGCGACGCGATAAGGTGATTATATAAATTTCCTTCCGTGAGCCCGCTTGGGGGCGGCATAAAAAGCGGCGGATGGAAGCGGGATTGAGAGGATTATACCGCCCCAGAGCGGGCTCGGGGCAGGAAATCAAGCGGTGTCGGGGCTTTCGCGCCTCGCCCCATGCTCACGCATGGGGCTACTTTAGGGCGCCCTCCGGGCTCGAATCATTGACGCGAATGTGGGAGGCTCCCAGGGTTGGCGTCGGCGGCATGTCGGCGGCATGTCTGTTTCCCGTGCTGGTTGTTGACGTACCGGTATTGACAACTTGCTGGCTGCCGAGCACAACATGACGGATGCCGCCTCCGCCCCTTCTCTCCGTTCGTGTGGTTCGTGGTTCAGATGGGATTGCGACAGGGCCGGCGCCGTCGCCGGTCCTCCGACCGTAGTGTTGCCCGTGTGGTTTGTGGATTAGATTTTCAGATCATCACGAATCGACCATCCGGCGATGGAGGCCTACCACCGTCTCTCAATGGCACGTGCACGCCTCCACGCCCCGGGCCTTCTCGAACGCCTCCCGCCCTTCCTGAACCGCGAAGTAGATCAGCCCCAGCGCCCCCAAGCTGTCCACATAGCCAATCCCCAAAATGGCATACAACCCGCTGGCGACCAGCAGGACCACCGACATGTAGATGCACACCTTGGTGCAGTTGGCATCCGCCAGGATCGGCGCGGAGTCCAGCGCACGCCCCACCTTGCGCTTCAGGGCGACCAGCCCCCACATCGCGGCGATCGACACGAGCGAGATGATCACGCCGATCCGCGTGGTTTTCGGCTGGTGCCCGTGGTACATGTTGAAGGCGGCCATCACCAGCAGGCCCGCGGCCAGGAGATAGAAGCTCGCCCCGGTGATCCGCAGCGCCAGCTTCTCGAATCGCCCCTTGGGGATTTCCGGGTTTTTCCGGATGCGCAGGATCATGGCGATGATCCCGGCCCCGGACAGGCATTCGATGAAACTGTCCACGCCGAACCCGAACAGGGACAGGGTTTCGTCCTGCACGCCGAACAGCACGGAGAGGATGCCTTCGCCGAGGTTGTACACCACGGTGAAGATCCCCAGGAGCAGGGCGTATCGATAATAGCGCGCCGCAGTGTCTTTGCCGGTGATTATACGGTGACTGTTTTCTCCGCCCATCCTACGCATCCCCGATCCGCCCGGCCCTGATTATACAGGATTGTGACAGAGCCTGACATCGTTGCATTGCATTTGACACTATTGCATTCCGGCCCGTTCGGCCTCATCTTGCTCCCGGGATATTGACCTTCGGCAATTCCAGCGTCCCACTCCAGTCACGGCGTGGGTGATCGCCCGGTTCACGATGCACCGTGAAGCTCCCCGACAGTTGGTAAACTGAACCATCTTGCGGGATGATCCACACCCCGGATGATCCGACGTCTACTATCACTATGTCTTTGACGGGATTGTGGCCGAGTCCTGGAAAGCTGATCTGGAACTTGATGATGCCCCGATACGGCAACAGGGTAGCTTCCCACAGCGGAGTCATCCCATCATACGGTCCATTGGCCACCGGGAGGTTTTTGCCCGTCTCGTCGGTCACGCGCAAAGCGAGCTTGCCGGGCGAGAATCGGATCTTCATCTGGCCGGCAACGTCATCCACATTCTCCAACTCGATCAGGACACGGCAGAACGGCGCGTCGGCTTTCTCCGGCGGCAGGACGATCAGTCGAGCGCGCAATCCATTCACCGCCGGCGACCACTCGGGCTCCATACCGGCAGCCATCGCGACAGATACCGAAAGCAGTAATACAGCAAAGACCGATTTCATATTAACTCTCCTGTTGGACAAACTCTAACAGTCGGTACACCACGTGCGGTTGCCTGAAAAGGCGATGGTGTCAGGCGCTGTCATAAAGGGATGAACAGTCTCAAGGTTACATGAAATCATGACCGAGCCCAGCCCATAAACCTGCCACCGCCGCCCTGTTAGTACCGGCAGGCGTGAGAAGTTGTATCGCAATTGGAAATCATTGACTTTTCTGTGGATTGGCAGCCCGGAGGGCGTCATATAATAGCCCCATGCGTGAGCATGGGGTGCGATGTGATCCAAGGGATTTTCTAAGTTTCCTTCCATGAGCCCGCTTTGGGGCGGCATAATAAGTGGCGGATTGAGATGCATTGACAGGATTATACCGCCCCTGAGCGGGCTCGGTGAGGGAAATCCAACGGAGACTGGACTTTCGCGCCTCACCCCATGCTCATGCATGGGGCTATTATAGGTCGCCCTCCGGGCTCGAATCATTTTGAATTGAAGAGGTGTATTATTTCTTTGTTTTGGCCACGATCACCGGGCGGGTCGCCGTCGCGATCCGGCCGGTCAGCACCTGGCGGGCGATCACGGTGAGCTGGTACTCGCCTGGCGGGACGGCGGCGGAAAACGAACTGGTGGCGGCGTTTCCCTGCTTGAACTCCGCCAGCTCGGCGGGTGTGAACTCCAGCGTGTAACTTTTGGCGAACAGCCAGCGGTCCTTCAACATCCGGCCGTCCTTGTCCGTCAGCGCGCCGTAGATTTCCAGGGCGCACAGCTGTTTTCCGGCGTTTTCGGAAAACTCCAGCCCGCCGACGGGGATCTCGGTCTTTACGGTCAGCTTGCCGCTCGCGGCCGAATCGGTGGCGGTCATCGCGAACTGGCGGTACAGCTCGGGGAACCTCAACGCGTTCAGGAAGTCCCGCCGCACCACCTCGGCGTCGTCCAGTTCGAAGTACCCCTGCCGGGCGCTGACCTTGCAGCCGGCCCGGCGCACCCGGACCTCCAGTTTGTGGTACTGGCCGGCCTTGCCCCCGGAGGGCGGCTGAAATCCCACCAGGTAGTAGGCCCGGGCGTCCTGCAGCGCCCGCCGGACCACCCGCTGCATGTCGTTGGTGTTGATGTAGCTGGCGCCGCCCGTGTCCGCCGCGACCACCGACAGGAAGTCCTGCGGCGCGGTGATGTCCGACTGGAGGTAGTTGTTGTAGCGCCCCCGCCGGATGAGCGAAACTGACGACCGCACGGTGGCCCCGCCGGCGCCGCCTTGGGCGATGAGGCCGCGCACGTCGATGGTGTAGAACGAGACCTGCGACCGGTTGGCCTGGTCGACGATGGCGTGGAAGTAGTCGGTCAACCGCTCGCGGTGAGCCGACCAGATGCCGCTGGAGACGTCCCGCGGGTCGATCCGCGGGTAGACGTCCTTGATGACCTCCGGCACGAGGATGTCGGCGTCCAGCGGGTACCCGCCGGAGAACAGGACGAGCTGCTTCCGCCCGGGCAGGCTGGCCAGGCTGCGGGTCAGGGCGCCCAGGCAGGTGGCCACGTGGTGGACCTGGTTCTCCAGGCCGGTGATGTACGACTTTCCGGTGTCGATGAGCAGGGCGGTGTTAACCCCCTCCTGATCCATCCCGACGACGGTCTCGAGACGGTCGATGAGGCGGGCCAGGCTGGCCTGGGAGTCCTGCCCGTAGGCCTGGGGATTGATCTTGTCCAGGGCGGCGAGGATCTTCTCCGGATCGCCGGTGAACTCCTGCCGGATCTCGATGGTCCGGGCGATGGTCACGAGCATCAGCCGGTCGGACGGCAGCAGCCCGCCCTGGAGGAAGTCGGCCACCCCTTGCTTGAGGGACTGCATGGAATCCGCGCTGATGCTGCCGAGGTCCAGAACCACCATGATGCAGCGGGCGGCGGAAGGCGCTGCAAATTCCGCCTGGCGGGCCGCCTGCGGCGGCTGCGGGGCGGCCGGGACCTCCACCTCTCCACCGGCGGCCGGTTCGACCGAAACCAGGCGGAAGAAGGTGATGGGGACGGGCTTCCCGTCCACCAGGACCTCCACCTCGCTAGCCGTCAGGTTACCGACCAGCTGATCGTCGGCGCCGGTGACCACCACGTCGGACAGCACCAGCCGGGAGGCGGAGCTGATCCGGAAGGAGGGGCTCTCTGCCGGAGCGGCAAGCGCAGCGGCCTTCAGGGTCAGAAGGAGAATCGCAGGGAAGATCGTTTTCAATCGCATCGTTTTCCTCACACTGACTCCTGTTTACGAGTCCGGATAGTGGATGTTCATCTCCTTGCGCTCCGGCCGGCTCGTCCTCCGGGATGAAATCTTCTGCAACGGATTGGTGCCGGGCTCTGTCACAGGCCGGAAGACGGCAACCGGTCGGCACCTGTGGGGACCAGAAGTTGTGACGCAATCACAACCGTTCGCGCTGATCATGGATTTCCACCCCGGAGTGCACCCTAAGAGAGCCCCATGCCTGAGCATGCGGAGAGAGGACCAAATCCCATGTGTTCTGGATCTTCTCTCCGAGCCCGCTTGGGGGCGGCAGAAGACGCTCAATAATTATTCCGCCCCTGAGCGGGCTCGAAGGAGGAGACCCGGAATTGTCTTGAAAACCGCGTCCTACCCCATGCTGACGCATGGGGCAAAATTAGGGCGCCCTCCGGGCTGGAGATCCGCGATAAACGTGAATGATTGCGAAGGCGGCATGGCTTTGAAAAAGAAGGGGCGACCCGGCGGGTCGCCCCATCACTTGAAACCCAGAGGTGAATCGCGTCCCGGCTCCGGCGACGCTGCGCCGGCGGACCGGAGCGGTGCGGCGGACTACTGGAGACCCAGATCCGTCTTGGCGTTGGTGATGTACTCGTTGTACTTGTCCGCCAGGCCGGCGCCCTCCAGCAGCTTGTGGAGCTGCTCGTTGGCCTTCTCAGACACCGGGCTGACGTTCAGCACGACCGCCTTGGCGAACTCGGGCGCGGCCTCCTTGGCCTTCTTGCCGAACCACAGCGCCATGCCGAGGTAGAAGTGGGTGGCGGCGTCCTTGGGGTTGTTCTCCAGGATCTTGCCGAACATGACGGCCGCCTGGTCGAAGTTCTTGGCCCGGAAAGCGACGTTGCCCATGTAGCCGTAGCACGGGTTGATCATGCTGACCCGGAACGCGTTCCAATCGGCGCCCTGGAAAGCCGGGGGAGCTTGCGGCGTCGCGTTGCAGGCGTCGATGACCTTTTGTGCGTAAGCCGTCGCCTTGGCCTCGTCGGCTTTGGCAAAGGCCTGGAAGAGCTTGAAGGCCAGGTCGATCCGCATCAGCGGCCGGTCGCCCTTCTCGACGTCGGCGAAGTACTTTTCCGCCGTGGCGAAGTCATTGATCTTGATGGCGGCGTCCGCCATGTAGTAGGCCGGCTCGGTGGCCGGGCTCTTGGCGTAGATGATCTCGGAGGACTTCAGGTAGTTGGCGTAATCCTGCTTGAAGTAATATGCCCCGGCCAGCGCCTGGTGGGCCACCAGCTCGTCCGGCCGGACAGCCAGCAGCTTGTTGGCGGCGGCGATGGCCTCGTCGTACTTCTTCTGCTGCATCAGCATGTCGAAGAGGTTCTTGAATTCCGCCATGGCATGGGGGATGAGCTTGGACTGGGGGAATTTCTCCAGGAATTCGAACAGGTCGGCTTCCTTCTTGGCCGGGTCGGTCTCCTTCTTGGCCTTGTCGTAGTAAGAGTATTCCTCGAAGGTGTACTCGCTGCTCTCTTCCTGCGCCATCACGGCCAGGGGGGGCAGCACGAAACAGAGAAGCGCCACCAGGGAGAAGAAGCGCACGACGTGTTTTTTCATCATCATCCTCCAGGGATTTTATTTCTCAATGTCCGCAGCAAAGTACTGCTTCATCGCCATCATCTTGTACGCCAGCTTCGCCGCCAGGAAATCCGCGGCGGGAAGGCCGGCCAGCGGAGCCAATTCCACGATGTCGCAACCCACCACGCGCCGGGAGGCGAACACGCGCTCCAGCAGCATCAGCGCATCGCCCCAAAAGAGGCCTCCGGGCTCGGGAGTACCGGTGGCGGGCAGCAATGACGGGTCGAATCCATCCAGGTCGAAGGTAATATAAACATCCGGCCCGAGATTTTCAAGCATCTTCTGCACCGCCCCGTCGCGGTCCGCGAGGAACTCGTGGGCGAAGATCATTGTGGTGTCGAGGCCCGGCAGCGCCTCGTACTCCTCGCGGCTGAGGCTGCGGACGCCCACCTGCACCGCCCGGCAGACCGAGACCACGCGCCGCATCACGCAGGCGTGGCTGTGCACGGAGCCCTCGTAATCCGGCCGCAGGTCGGCGTGGGCGTCGATCTGCAGGACAGACAGCCGGGGGAACCGCTCCCGGTACGCCTCCACGATGGGGAACGTGATGGAGTGCTCGCCGCCTAGAAAGACCAGAAACCTGTCGGTTTTCAAAAGTTCCGCGGCGCTCGTGTATATATGATGGATCACCGCATCGAGAGTTTCGTGGGGGAATGAGAATGGTTCGGCCGTCCAGATCCCGGCGTCAGCCGGCTGGAAACGGTAGACCTCGTCGAAGAGTTCCAGGTAGCGGGAGGCGGCGACAATGGCCTCCGGCCCGGCGGCCGTGCCCTTGCCGTAGGACGTGGTGCGCTCGAAGGGGACCGGCACGACGCCGAAGCGGGCCGTCTCTCTCCGCCCCTGCTCCGCGCTGACATCGCCGAAATTCCAGATCATCCGGTCCTTCGTCATTTCAGAGTCGTGTGAATGTAGCAAAGACGGTGGGGAGGTGTCAACGGAGAATGCGGAATGTAGAGTGCGGAGTGCGGAGTTCCGATCGTGCCCGGCTGAAATCCTTTCACCACAAAGGCACAAAGACCACCAAGAGCAATCCAACGCCGAACGTTGAACTTCGAACGCTGAACGCAGAACGGGGGATCCAACTATTCGCATCAGAGGATTCCCCGTTCAACGTTCGAAGTTCGGCGTTCAACGTTCAGAGTTCAGATTGCTTTGTGGTCTTTGTGCCTTTGTGGTGAAGGATATTTACGGTGCCTGTGGTTTCGATTTGTCGAGGAGCGCCCGGACCCGCGGCGCCAGCGCGTCGGCGTAGCGGCCCATCTCGTTCTTCTTGAACGCGGCGGCCCCGCCCCCGTTTTTCTTCAGCTGCCGCGCCCGGGTCACCGGGCTGCCCTGGTTGTAGGCGGTGGCCATGGCGCCGGCGTCGGCGGCGATCTCCAATCCCGCTTCCCGCCGGTAGGCGTCGGCGGCGTGGCGCAGCACGGCACAGACGGTGTCGATGCACCCCTCGTCGTCGAGGACCGCCCGCAGGAGGGCCTGCAGCGCCCGGGGTTGCGCCTGGCGGGCCTTCGCCACCCGGGGCTCCATCTCCAGGGCCAGGCGCACCTGCAGCTGGGCCGGACCCAGGCTGGTGGTGTAGAGCATCCGGTCGATGCTGCTCACGTCCGGATCCTGTCCGGCGGGGCCGGAGAACGCCGCCGACAAGCGTTTGAAGAAGCGGTCGTCCTTGTCCCGGAGCAGGCTGCGGACGTAATCCTCCTCGAAGTCGTCCAGCATGGTGCGGCGGTCCAGCTCGGCGGCGATCACGGTGCCCGCCACCACCGGATCCACCTGGAACAGCTGCGCGGATTCCCGCAGCGCCGACGCGTGGTCGGCCAGCCAGGCGCGGGCCCGTGCGCCGGGAGCCTCATCGGGCTCGTCCGCCCGGACCGGCCCTGCCAGGAGGATCGACAGGACGAATCCGCCCGCCAGGGCCCGCAGGAGGCGAGTCCTGGAATCGGATCCGTTCTTGGATCGGGCGGATTGCATATCTGAAACTACTCCGTGTCCTCCGTGTCTCTGTGGCAAACGGTTGAAAGTAGATCGATTACGATTACGAGCACGATTACGATCGACGATTACGATTGGTTTTCACTTCGCAATCCGCAATTTGAAATCGATCAGGTTCCCGTTGAGCCGAACCCGCCCTCGCCCCGGTCGGACGCAGGCAACTCCGCAACGGGGACGAACGCGGCCCGTTCCACCCGCTGGATCAGCAGCTGGGCGATCCGGTCGCCGCGGCGGATGGCGAAGGGCTCCGTGCCGTGGTTGACCAGCAGCACCCGCACCTCGCCGCGATAGTCGCTGTCGATGACGCCGGCCAGGGTGTCGATGCCGTGCCGCACCGCCAGCCCGCTGCGCGGCCAGACCAGCCCCACGTGGCCGGCCGGGATGGCCAGCTGGAGGCCCGTCGGCACCAGGGCGCGCTCGCCGGGGGCGAGCGTGATGTCGGCTGCGGCATGCAGGTCGGCGCCGGCGGCATGCTCGCTGCCCCGCGTCGGCCCCTGCCCCTCCCCCGTGAATGGAATCCTGATCAAATTTCCTCCAAATCACTTTACATCATAATATTACACGCAGGCGCAGAGCCCGCAAAGAATTCAGACGCGGATTCACGCGGATTTTCTCAGATGCATGTGGGCCTTCTCCTTTATGGTCCGATCCGCGGAAATCCGCGTTGATCCGTGTCGATGGATTGCATCCGTACCCATTCGTGTTCATCCGTGGTTCGATGTGTCCTCATCCCACGAGGATCAGGCCGAAGCGCTCGACCCAGTCCTGGCGGGTGGCCTTCAGCCAGGCCATCTCGCCGCCCTCGGGCGCGGCCAGGGCCCGCCCCACGAACTGCTCGGCGTCAGTGCGGGCCAGCTCCATCAGCGCGCGGTGTCGCAAGAGCGAGCCGAAGCGGAAGTTGAGCATCCCCGACTGCCGGGTGCCGGTGAACTCGCCCGGGCCGCGGATCGCCAGGTCCTCCTCGGCGATGCGGAAGCCGTCCGCGGTCTGGACCATGACCTCCATGCGCCGCCGCGACTCCTCGGTCTTGAGGTCGTAGGCCGCCAGCAGGCACCAGGACGCGTCGGCGCCGCGGCCGATGCGGCCGCGCAGCTGGTGGAGCTGGCTCAGACCGAAACGCTCGGCGTGCTGGACCAGCATGACCGTGGCGTTGGGGATGTCGATGCCCACCTCGATCACGGTGGTGGACACCAGGATCCGGACTTGGCCGAGGCGGAACTGCTCCATGACCGCGTCGCGCTCGGCCGCCGGCAGCCGGCCGTGCATCAGGCCGACCCGGAAGTCGGGGAAGATCTCCCGGGACAGCAGCTCGAAGCCCTCCTCGGCGTGGCGCAGGTCGACCTTCTCCGACTCCTCGATGAGCGGGTAGATGACATACGCCTGCCGGCCCGCGGCCACCTCCTGCCGGATGCGGCTGTAGGCCCGGTGCAGGTCGCGCTCCCCCAGCAGCAGCTGGGTCTTGACCGGCACCCGGCCGGGCGGCATCTCGTCGATGACCGACAGGGCCAGGTCGCCGTAAACGGTCAGGGCCAGTGTCCGCGGGATCGGCGTGGCGGTCATGACCAGGATGTCCGGCGAGAGCCCCTTCTGCATCAGCTCCTGGCGCTGCAGCACGCCGAAGCGGTGCTGCTCGTCGATGATGACCAGGCCCAGCCGGTGGAACTCCACGTCCCTCTGGATCACGGCGTGGGTGCCCACCACCACCGGGCACTCGCCGGAGGCGAGGCGGCGCCGGGTCTCCTCCCGCTCCGCCGCCGGCAGGCCGCTCTTGAGCAGCGCCACCTCGTAGCCGGCGTGGGCCAGCAGGTGCCGCAGGTTGCGGTGGTGCTGCTCGGCCAGGATCTCGGTGGGGGCCATGAGCGCCGCCTGCAGGCCGTTCTCCACGGCCACGATGACCGCCTGCACCGCCACGATGGTCTTGCCGCTGCCCACGTCACCCTGGAGCAGCCTGTGCATCGGCCAGGGGGACTTCATGTCCTCGACGATCTCGCGGATGACCCGCTTCTGGGCGTTGGTGGGCTTGAACGGGAGCGTCTGCCGGACCTTCTCCCGGATCGCGTCGGTGACGTCCACGCGGTGCGGCTTGGGAAGCTGCTTCCGGCCCTGGGCCAGGTACTGCAGGCCGGTCTGGAGGAGGAAGAACTCCTCGTAGATCATCCGCCGGTGGGCCGGCGAGTCTCCCGCGTTCAGCGCGTCGACCACGGCCTGGCGGGCGGACGGCTCCTGGACGTCCACCACCGGGAAGTGGATCTGGTGCAGCGCCGCCATCCGGGAGGGCAGCTCGTGGCGCCGCAGGATGGCCTCCGGCAGCGGCTCCGGCGCCCCGTCGATCGCCCGGAGCACCGGGTAGAGCACGCCGCGGAGCTGCTTGCCGGTCATCTCGCCGATCTTGCGGTAGACGGGCACGATCCGGCCGGTGTGGACGGTGCGGTCGGTGTCGTCGTCCACCAGCTCGAAGTCGGGATTGCGGAACTGGTAGCGCGGCAGCCGGCTGTACTTGTCCCGCTCGGCCTTGCCGTAGAGGATGACCTGCTGGCCGTCTTGAAAGGTGTCTTTCAGGTAGGGCTGGTTGAAGAAGACGACGCTGATGGCGCCGGTGGCGTCGCGGACGACCATCTCGAAGATCTTCATCCGCAGCCGCGAGGTGGAACGGGCCGCCGAGGCGATGATCTTGCCGCTGATGCAGGCGATCTCGCCCTCCTGGAGGCTGGCGACAGGGCGGAAGTTGGTGCGGTCCTCGTAGCGGAAGGGGGCGTGGAGCAGTAGGTCGCCCACGGTGCGGACGCCGTCCCTCGCCAGCGCCTCCGCCCGCCGGGGCCCCACCCGCTTGACGTACTGGACCGGCGTGGTCCACTCGAGGTTCATTCCACCGTCCTTGGGATGAAAACCGATTCGTGACTCAATCCGCCCTATTATACACGACTCTTGTTCGTGCTCGTGTTCGTGCTCGTAATCGTGCCCGGCAGAAGCCATTCACCACAGAGTCACAGAGGGCACAGAGAAACACAACCATTCCCAATCCGCAATCCGCAATCGTTCCCATTGCATCTGCGGGCGGGCTCTTGGTATAGTCGGGCCGATCCCACCCGGACAGGAGCCCGACCATGTCGCACAAATCCCGGCTGCCGATCCCCTTCCCCGCGCTGGCCGCCCCGCTGGCCTGCCTGGCCCTGCTGGCCCTGCTGGCCGCGCCGGCGTGCAGCCCGTCGCTCAACCGCTACCAGGCCAAGGAGATCATCGCGGACCTGCCGGAGTTGAAAGACGTTCAGAAACAGATCGAATTCGAAAGCGAAATCTCCCTCGTCCCGGGCCACACCACAGTCACGGCCAAGGTGCCGGTCACCTTCCTGCTGGTCGAGGAGGGCAAGGACTGGCGCGTGGACGAGATCCGCCTCACCGACCGGCAGTGGGTCAAGGTGGCCGACCTGCGGCGGGCCCTGGAGGACAAGCGCTGGCTCGATACCCAGTTCGCCATGCTGGAGCTGGCCAAGGGGCTGGCCGCCTGCTACCACGCGACCTACGCCTTCCCCCAGGCCAAGGACATCGTCCAGCTCACCGACGGGCTCATGCCCAAGTACATGCCCCGACTGGTCCGCACCGACGCCTGGGGCACCGACTTCTCGTACCAGGCCCTGAGCGGCGGCGCCCGCTACCAGCTCGCCTCCGCCGGCCCCGACCGCAAGTTCCGCACCGCCGACGACCTCGTCCTGATCGACGGCCGCATCGTCGCCGCCCGCCCCGGCGACAAGACCGAATAAATCCTTCACCACAAAGGCACAAAGAACACCAAGGGCAACCCAACGTCGAACGTTGAACGCCGAACTTTGAACGCTGAACGGGGAATCGGGATTCGTTCCTTCTTTCGGTTTTCGTTCAGCGTTCGGCGTTCGATGTTCAACGTTCGGCGTTAAGATTGGTCTTTGCGTTCTTTGCGTCTTTGCGGTTGGATTTTCCCCCGAAATTTCCCTTGATTTCCACCTTATTTACACCTATAATCGCCTTGGGATAAGAAATCCGGGCCCGCCGCCAGAGAACAGAGGAAGAAAAAGGGCGGGACCCCGGGGCATCGAGCCGAGGAGGAAACCATGTCTTTGACCCCGCGACAGAAGGAGATCCTGGCGTTCATCCAGTCCTTCGTGGACCGGCACGGCTACAGCCCGAGCCTGGAGGAGATTGGCGCCCACTTCGGGTTCGCCTCCCCCAACGCCGCCTTCAAGCATTTGCAGGCGCTGGAAAAACGGGGCTTCATCCGCCGCCGCCAGGCCCACTCCGCCCGCGCCATCGAGTTGGTCCCGCCCGGGGAGGCCGCCGCCGCGGCGGGCGCCCCGGCGGCCCTGCTGGAGCTGCCCCTGCTGGGCGCCATCGCCGCCGGCGCCCCCATCGAGGCGCTGGAGGACGTCGAGACGATCCACGTCCCCTCCGACTTCGCCGGCCGCGGCAGCCACTACGTCCTGCGGGTGCGCGGCCAGTCCATGATCGACGAGCACATCGAGGACGGCGACTTCGTCATCGTCCAGGAGGCCGCCGCCGCCGACAACGGCGACCTGGTGGTGGCGCTGCTGGACGGCGAGAACGCCACCCTGAAGCGGTTCTACCGGGAGGCGGGCGGCCGGGTCCGGCTGCAGCCGGCCAACCCGGCGGTGGCCCCCCTCGTCGTCCCCGAGGACCGGCTGCGGATCCGGGGCATCGTCGTGGGAGTCATGCGGAAGTACCGTTGACTTCATGACGGGGCGACGGAGAGAACGAAACGGCGAAACGGCGGTGGGGCGAAACGGCGAGGGAGAATGTGAAACATATCGATTTCAACCGGCAGGACGGGGAGAGAAGAAATGGCGAATAAAATCAGTGGTTTTCGTGAATTGAGAGTGTACCAAGCTGCGGTGGAGGCGGCGATGGAGATCTTTCAAATCACCAAGCGGTTTCCCCTCGAGGAGAAATATTCGATGGTCGACCAGATGCGCCGCTCTTCCCGATCCATCTGCGCCAACATCGCGGAAGCATGGCGAAAGAGGCGTTACAAGGCAGCCTTCATCGCCAAAATGAACGATGCGGAGAGCGAAGCAGGGGAAACTCAGGTGTGGATCGAAATTGCCGCCCGATGCAATTACCTGGACCCGAAAACCCGCGAGAAACTGGACGACGCCTACGACCACATCATGGCCCAGATCGTCCGGGTCGTGGAACAGGCCGACAAGTGGCTCATCCACGCGAAGTGCTGAAGCCACCTTCTGGATAAACGAGGGATAAGCGCCTCCCTCCTCTGGTCCATCCGATGCTTCCCCACCCTTTCTTCCACTTGCCGCTGTTTTCTTTCCCTCGGTCGATGCTCTTTCACGCCGTTTCGCCGTTTCGCCGTTTCGCCGTTTCCCTGGCTCGGCGGCAGACGGGAGGTCGGCCATGACCACCATCATTCACGTCGACATGGATGCGTTCTTCGCAGCGGTGGAGGTGCTGTACCACCCCGAGCTGAAGGGCCGGCCCGTCATCGTCGGCGGCGACCCCGACGGCCGCAGCGTCGTGTCGTCGGCCTCCTACGAGGCCCGCGTCTACGGCGTCCACTCGGCCATGCCCATGGCCTGGGCGCGCAAGCTCTGCCCCCACGGCGTGTTCCTGCCCTGCGACGGGGAGAAGTACGGCCGGGCGGCGGAGATGGTCTTCCGGATCCTCCGCCAGTTCACCCCCGACGTCGAGGAGGCTTCCATCGACGAGGCCTACCTGGACGTGACCGGCTGCGAGCGGCTGTTCGGCCCGCCGCTGGCCATCGCCGCCGCCATCCGCGAGCGGATCGCCGGGCGGCTCGGCCTGTCGGCCTCCATCGGCATCGGCCGCTGCCGCAGCGTGGCCAAGATCGCCTCCGACCTGGCCAAGCCGGCCGGGATCCTGCGGGTGGAGCCGGGCCACGAGGCCGGCTTGCTCGCGCCCCTGGCGGTGGGGCGCATGCCGGGCATCGGCCCGGCGGTGGAGGCCAAGATGCGCTCCCTGGGCATCCGCACCCTGGGCGACCTGGCCCGCCTCGACGACGCCCTGCTGGAGAAGGCCTTCGGCGTCTACGGCCCGGCCCTGCGGCGCAAGGCGATGGGGCTGGACGAGACCGGCCTGCACGGGTGGGAGCCGGCCAAGTCCATGGGCAAGGAGCACACCTTCGCCCGGGACGTGGAGGACCGCGCCGAGGCTGAGGGCACCCTGGCCACCCTGGCCGAGAAGGTCTGCCGCCGGCTGCGGCGCGACGGCCTGGCGGCGCGCACGCTCACGGTCAAGATCCGCTACAGCGACTTCCAGACGGTCTCCCGCGCCTGCACCCTGCCCCACGCGGTCCAGTACGACTCGGTGGTCATCCCGGCGGCGTGGGAGCTGTTCCGCCGGCTGGACACGCGCCGCCTGGGCATCCGCCTGGTGGGGGTGACCGCCTCCAAGCTCCAGCCGGCGGTGCGGCAGCGCTCCCTGTTCGAGGAGGCGGCCGAGCGCAAGCGCGACCGGCTCTACCAGAGCGTGGACGCCATCCGCGACCGCTACGGCTTCGCCGCCCTCACGGCTGCTTCGCGGCTGAACGGGGTGAGTTGATGAAACGGCGAAACGGCGAAACGGCGGTGGGGCGAAACGGCGGTGGGGCGAAACGGCGGTGGGGCGAAACGGCGAAACGGCGAGTTGGAAGAACAGCATCTCTCCGATTTTTCATCTCGGCTGATTTCCGCATCGCAACCGTGTCGGTTGGCGATTTTGACGCGCAACCCATCCGCCGGAATCGGACTTCGGACAATTCGATTCCAAGCATCGGTTTTCCAAGCTTCTTCGCCGTTCCGCCGAATCACCAACTCGCCGTTTCGCCGCTTCGCCGTTTCGCCGTTTCATGTAAGGGGTGGCGGCCATGTTCGTCCACCTGAACTGCCACAGCCACTTCTCCTTCCTGCGCGGGGCCAGCCCCGTGGAGGCGCTGCTGGACCAGGCGCAGAAGTGCGGCTGCGCGGCGCTGGCGCTGACCGACCGGGAAGGGCTCTACGCCGCCGTGGACTTCGCCCGGCGGGCCGAGGCCCGCGGCATCCGCCCCATCGTCGGCGCCGAGCTGCCCCTGGGGCCCGGCGGCGTGGTCGCGCTGCCCCACCACGCCGACGGCTACGCCGCCCTGTGCCGGGCCCTGACCCGCTTCCACCTGGATGCCGGCTTCGAGCCGGTCCCCGCCCTGGAGGAACTGGCCGAGGGCAACTGGCTGCTGGTGGACACGCCCCAGGGCCTGAGCGACGTCCTGCGGCGCTTCCGCTCGCCCCACCTCGTCGCGGCACTGGTGGACCACGGCCGCCCCGCCGACCGCCCCCGCAACCGCTCGCTGCTGGAGCTGGCCCGCCGCCACGGTCTGCTGGCGGCGGCCACCAACGACGTCCATTTCGCCACGCCGGCCGAGCACGCGGTGCACCGCCTGCTGACCGCCATCCGCCTGCGCACCGTCGTCGGGCGGCTCGGCCCCGACGACACCGCCGCCCCCGACGCCTGGCTCCAGCCGCCGGAGGCGATGGCGCGCCGCTTCGCCGCCCTGCCCGAGGCCGTCGCCGCCACCGCCGCCATCGCCGAGCGGTGCGAGTTCCGCTTTCCCGGCGCCGGCACGCTCTTCCCGCCCTTCCCGCTGCCGCCCGGCGAGACCGCCTACTCGCTCCTGTGGCAAAAGGCCTTCGCCGGCGCGGCGCGGCGCTACCAGCCGCTGCGGCCGGAGGTCATCCGCCGCCTGGAGGAGGAGCTGACCGTCATCTGCGACATGGGCTTCGCCGAGTACTTCCTGATCGTGCGGGACATCGTCGAGTTCGCCGAGGCGCGCGGCATCCCCACCGTCGGCCGCGGCTCGGCCGCCGGCAGCCTGACCGCCTACGCCCTGGGCGTGACCCACGTCGACCCGCTGGCGCTGGGCCTGTCCTTCGAGCGCTTCCTCAACCCCGGCCGGACCGACCCGCCCGACGTCGACCTGGACTTCTGCTGGCGCCGCCGCTACGAGGTGATCCGCTACCTCTACGACACCTACGGCCAGGACAACGCGGCCATGCTGTCCACGTTCGTGACCCTGGCCGGCCGGGGGGCGCTGCGCGAGTCGGCCCGGGCGATGGGCATGCCGGAGAAGGAGATCAGCCGCTTCACCCGGCACATCCCCCACCACGACGCCGCCCAGATCGACCAGGTGCTGCGCGACATCCCGGAGTGCCGGAACATCCCCTTCGACCGCGAGCCGTACCGCTCCGTGATCGGGTGGGCCAAGCGGATCGCCGGCTTCCCCCGCCACCTCGGCCTGCACCCGTGCGGGATCGTGCTGAGCCGGGTGCCGCTCCACCGCGTCGTGCCGCTGCAGATGACCGCCTCGGGTTTCGCCGCCACCCAGTTCGACATGCGCGAGGCCGAGGACGTGGGCCTGCTCAAGATCGACATCCTGGGCCAGCGCTCCCTCACCGTCATCGCCGACTCCCTGGCGGCGGTGAAGGAGCGGCACGGCGAGACCATCGACTTCAGCCAGGCCCCCGCCGACGACGCCGCCACGTGGGCCGTCGTGCGCGAGGGCCGCACCATGGGCTGCTTCCAGATCGAATCGCCGGGCATGCGTTCGCTGCTGAAGAAGCTGGTGCCGCGGGACATGGAGACCATCATCGCCGCGAGCTCCGTCATCCGCCCCGGCCCGTCCGACGCCGGCATGCTGCGGGAGTTTATCGCCCGCTACCACGGCCGCAAGCCGGTGCGCTACCTCCACCCGGCGCTGGAGCCGGTGCTGTCGGGCACCCTCGGCATCCTAGTCTACCAGGAGGACATCCTGCGCACCGGGCACGCCGTGGCCGGCATCACCCCGGCCGAGGCCGACAAGCTCCGCCGGGCCATGTCCAGCAAGCGTTCGGCCGAGGCGATGCAGGCCATGCGCGACACGTTCATCGAAAAGTCGGTCGCCCGCGGCGTCGCGCCCGCCACCGCCGAGGCCATCTGGCGGCAGATGGAGACCTTCTCCGGCTACGCCTTCTGCAAGGCCCACAGCGCCTCCTACGCGGCGTTGTCCTGGCAGGCCGCTTACCTCAAGACCCACTACCCGGCCGAGTTCTTCGCGGCGGTGCTGGCCAACGGCGGCGGCTTCTACCACGCCGCCGCCTACGTGCTGGAGGCCCGCCGCTGGGGCATCCCGGTGCTGCCGCCCCATCTCAACCGCAGCGCCCGGGAGTTCGCCGTGGAGGACGGCGCGGTGCGGGTCGGCCTCAGCCGCGTGCGCGACCTCGGCCAGGCCACGCTGGACCGGATCCTGGCCGCCCGGGAGCGGTCGCCGTTCACCTCCTTCGTGGACTTCCTGCTGCGAGCCGGGCCGGAGCGGTCCGAGGCGGAAAACCTGGTCCGCTGCGGCGCCCTGGACTGCTTCGAGTTCACCCGGCCGGAGCTGCTGTGGCGGCTGGAGGCGCTCTTCGAGCCGGTCCGCCGCCGGCGGCGCGAGGCGGGCCCGGCGCGGGAGCTGCCCTTCGGCGACGTGGCGCCGCTGGTCGGCCCACCCGCCATCGTGCCGCGCGTGCCCGACTTCACGCCCGAGGAGAAGCTGCGCCTGGAGGGCGAGCTGCTGGGCCTCTACGTCAGCGGCCACCCGCTGGAGTTGCACCGGGCGGAGCTGGCCGGCTTGGCGCGGGACCGGGCGGCCGACCTGCCCGCCAAGGCCGGGCGGCGGGTGCGGCTGGCCGGGTGGCTGGTCACCCAGCGGCGGGTGTTCGCCAAGAACAAGCAGTACATGAAGTTCCTGACCCTGGACGACGAGTCGGGCCTGTTCGAGGCGGTGCTCTTTCCGGAGTGCTACCGGGAGTGGGGCCGCTACACCTCGGACTACGGCGCCTTCGTGGTGGAGGGCAAGGCGGTGGACGAGTTCGGCAGCGTCACCGTGGAGGCCGAGCGGGTGCTGCCCCTGGGCGAGTACGTCCGGTCCGGCGGGACGGGAGCGGGGCGGCCGGACGCCGAGGAAGATTGGGCGCCCAGCGAGACGCCACGCCGGTAGGCGGACGCGTGCCCCCCTGCGCGATCTGGTTCCCCAGGCGTCGGCTTGCCGGCTGGATCCGCAGGAATCCGCGTTCATCCGCGTCCGCGATTGGCTCTGCGAGCTCTGTGCCTCTGCGTGTATATAATTGGAACGATTACGATTACGAGCACGATTACGATTACGAGCACGAGCACGAGCACGATGGTTGAGATGGATTACAGGCAAGTACGGTACAATACCGGGGGAGGTCCGCATGGGCGTTGCGAGGGAATGGCTGCTGCGCGTGGAGCCGGAGGTGAACCCGTTCGTGTTCGCCGGGCGCGTCCTGGTGTTCCTCCTCATCCTTGGATTCGGCTTTTTCTACGCCGCCACACCACTGGAGACGATGTGGCGCACTGCCTCCCTCTGGCACGGGATCGACCTGGTGATCCACGAGGCCGGCCACTTCATCTTCATCCCGTTCGGGGATTTCATGCGCGTGCTGGGCGGCTCCCTCCTGCAGTGCCTGGTCCCGCTGCTCTTCGCGGCGGAGTTCCTGCGGCGGAAGAACCCGTTCGGCGCGGCCTTCGGCCTGTGGTGGTTCGCCCAGAACCTGCTGGACGTGGCCGTCTACGTCAACGACGCCCGGGCCGGAGTGCTGCCGCTGCTGGGCGGCGTCACCGGCCGGGATGTGCCCGGCTATCACGACTGGCACAACTTGCTGGGCCGGCTGAGCTGGCTGGAGTACGACCAGGCGCTGGCGCGAAGCGTCCAGATCCTGGCCATCCTGCTGATGATCGGCGCCATCGCCTGGGCCGGCGGGCTGCTGATCCTCCAATGGCAGCGGCTGGACCGGTCCATCTTTCAGAAGTCCTGAAGGGGGGAGGCGGATTGCGGATTGCGGATGATTTGGAATTTCAAAGTTCAGATTTCAGATTCGTGTGGTTCGAGTGGTTCGTGGTTGTGATTGGGGTTGCGGATCGCAGATTTGACCCTTTTCGTGTATTTCGTGGTCGATTGCGGTTTGACTTCGACGTTCGATGCTCAGCGTTTGATGTTCGATTGGAACGACGCCAATTACTTCCCTGACAGAAAGCCTTGCACCATGCCGGTCATCGCCTCTTCCTACCGCCCTCCGTTCTGGCTCCGGAACGGGCACGTCCAGACTGTCTTCCCGCACCTCTTCCGACGCGTCCGGGACGTGGCTTACCGGCGGGAGCGCATTGACACCCCGGACGGCGACTTCCTCGACCTGGACTGGTCTGCCGCCGGCGGACCGGATGTCGGCAGTGTCGCCCGCCGCCTGGCCGTCCTGACTCACGGCCTGGAGGGCGACACCAACCGGGGCTACGTCCGCGGCATGGTCCGGGCGCTGAACCGCGCTGGCTGGGACGCGTTGGCCTGGAACCTGCGCGGTTGCAGCGGCGAGCCGAACCGCACCCCCCGCCTCTACCACAGCGGCGCCACGGAAGACCTCCACGCCGTGCTCGCCCACGTGGCAGCCAAGTCAGACTATCGCGCTGTAGCGCTGGTCGGGTTCAGCCTGGGCGGCAACCTCACGCTGAAATACCTGGGCGAAAGGGGGCGGGAACTTCCTCTCCCGATCGAGGGCGCCGTGGCCATCTCCGTCCCTTGCGACCTGGCCGACAGCGCGGCGCGGATGGAGGCGCCCGATTGCCGGATCTACATGGCGCGTTTCCTCCGTTCGCTGCGCGACAAGGTCCGGGCCAAGAGGCGCCTCTTCCCCGGAATGCCGGACGACGCGGGCTTCCGGCGCGCCCGCACTTTCCGCGAGTTCGACGACCGCTACACCGCCCCGCTCCACGGCTTCCGGGACGCCGAAGATTATTGGCGCCGCTGCAGCAGCCGGCAGTTCCTGGCGGGCATCCGGGTGCCGGCGCTCCTGGTCAACGCCCGCGACGACCCGTTCCTGGCCGGCGGGTGCTACCCGGTCGCCGAGGCGGAGGCGAACCCGAACCTGTCGCTGGAAATGCCCGCGAGCGGCGGGCATGTCGGCTTCGTCGCCTTCGGGCTTGACGGGCGCTATTGGTCAGAGGCGCGGGCGGTGGAGTTTCTGGCCGGGCATATCGGGGCTGATTCGCTTATCGCGCCACGCGCTGACGCACCGCGGTACTGACTGCGTGCCTGCGATGGCCTCTGCGGTCTCTGCGTCTCTGCGTGTAATTGATTGTTGCGATTACGATTACGAGCACGATTACGATCGACGAGTACGATCGGTCGGAAGGCTCATATAGCATCGTCCATGGTCCATCGTCCATGGTCGGATCGGCAGCCACCGGTCAATCCGCAATCCGAAAGCCGCAATCCGCAATTGTCTCAGGCTTTCACGCCCGCCGGAAAGTAGTCCGGCAGCCGGCGGACCGGCTTCTTCCGGCGGCGGTAGGTCCGGGCCAGCTCCAGGAAGATGCCGATGCCGGTGTCCAAGTCCTTCTGGGTGCCGTCGAAGTAGAAGTTCTTGATGGGGATGTGGTCGTGCTCCTTGCTCACCCGCGGGTAGACGGCCTCGCAGGTGATGCCGTTCATGCAGGTGAAGGGGCTGATGTCCACGATCCCGTCGGCGCCCTGGTGGTACAGGTAGATGGCCTTCCCCACGCTCAGAACCATCTCGCCAAGGGCGCCGTCGTGCGGCAGGTAGGGCATGGCGTAGTCCAGCACTTCTTTGATGCTGTGCGGCTCGCCGTACCCCTCGAAGTCCTTCTCCACGACCTCCAGGATGGCATGCTCGTCGGCGCGCTGGATCTTGTTCTTGATCACCGCCCCGAGCATCTGCAGCGACACCTGCTTGCGGGCGCGCCGGATGCGCTTGAAGGTCTCGAAGTTGGTGTACCAGACCCACTCGGTGATGTCCGAGAGCCAGCCCTCCCCGCCCAGGGCCTCGATCCGGCGGATGAAGTCCTCGTTGCTGAAGGTGTTCAGGCGGCAGAAGATTTCGCCCACCACGCCGATGAGCGGGCGCGGCTCGGAGTAGTCCGCCGGCACGGCCCGGAAGCGGTCGCGGCAGCGGGTCATGCAAGCCACCAGCGCGTCCAGTTTCTCCTTGGGCTTCATGCCGCGCTTCTCGAGGACGCCGCACATGTCGTTGAGGCTGTCCTCGTGGGCCTGATCGGTGTCGCCGGCGGTCTTCTCGTACGGACGGGTCTTGTGGAGGAACTTGCGCATCAGGTCCGACACCACCAGGGCCCGCCAGGCGGTGCGCATCAGCTCGCCGGTGCTGCCGCCCACGCCCTTGTAACCGTCGGCGCTGGTGGGGGCGAACACGTCGACGTTGGCCAGGCCGACGTCGTCCAGGACCTTGCGCACGAAGGGGGCGTACTGCCCGAAGCGGCACGGCCCGCCGGCGGTGGGCATGAAGAAGGCCTCCTTCTGCGGGTCGAAGCCGGGCCGCTCCGCCAGGCGGAGGAACGTGCCGAGGGTGACCATCTCCGGGTAGCACTCGTCACCGGAGGTGACCCGCGAGCCCAGCTCCATGGCGCGCATGTCGGCGTCGGGGCACTCCTGGGCGTTGACGCCGATCGAGCGGAAGGCCGCGGCGAAGGTCTTGGCCCCGCCGTGGCTCATCCGCGGGATCCAGAGGACCTTTCCCTTCAGACGGTCGCCACCGGCGCGGGCGCCGGCGGCTTGGGCTTGTTCCACCATCGCAGAACTCCTTTGCTGTCCAGGTAGGCCTCGCAGCGGGTCATGACGCCGGCGTCGTTGGAGTGGGCGTCGAACTGCAGGATGAGCGCCGGCTTGCCGGAAGCCTTGCCGATGAAGTGCTTGACGTAGGAATCGGGGCCGCACTTGAAGTTGGTGATGTAGATCAGGTGGAGGTAGGGCCGCTCCTTGCTGATCTTGGCGGCGGCGAGGATCTTCCGCCCGTAGTTCCAGAACATGTTGTCGTTGATGTCGCGGACGGAGACGTCGTCCACCGGCAGGAAGTCCAGCGGGATGACGTTGACTCCGTAAAAGTCCCGCAGCTTCTTGGGCACGTCGAGGTTCACGCCGGCGTCGTTGATGTTGTACGGGCGCCCCACCAGGATGATGCCGATCTCGCCGGTCTCCTCCAGCTTGCGCACCGCCTCGCGGCCGGCTGCCTGGATCCGGTCGATGAACCGCTGCTGCGCCTGGTAGCCGGCCGCCAATGCTTTGGTGACCTTGCCTTTGGCCAGCTTCAGCGGCGAATTCTTGAAGTACGCCGACAGCTCCAGGGCCACCGTATCGAAGCCGTCGCGCAGGTGGAGCGTGGGCACCAGGAACTTCTTCTCGTGCGCCTGGAAGTAGGACGCGGCCTTCACCACATACGGCAGCGTCTGCCCCCAGGGGCACATGAAGCTCTGGGTTTCCGGGTACGGCGTCTCGGAGTCGATCAGGTTCGGCACGAAGACGTAGTCCACGTTCTCGGCCAGCAGGTGCTTCACGTGGCCATGGGCCACCTTGATCGGGAAGCACGGCTCGGCCACCACCGTGTCGTAGCCGTCCAGGATGATCTTGCGGTTGGTCTGGGGCGAGAGCAGGACGTCGAAGCCGAGCTCCTGAAAGAAGGTGAGCCAGAGCTGGAACCGGTCGTAGGTGTACATGGCCCGCGGCATCCCGATGACCGGCCGGCCGCCCTTCGGTTCGCTGTAGCCTTCCATCATCCACTGCGCGCGCAGGCCCACCAGGTCGTCGATGACCGGCTGCTTGTGGATCTTGGCGCGCTTGCGGAAGCGGTCGCTGCACTTGTCGCCCCAGTAGACGCGGTCTTCCTCGACCCGGAACTCCTGGATGTTGCAGAAGTTGGTGCAGCTCTTGCAGGTGAACTCGCGCAGGGTGTAGTCGACCGCGTCCAGGTTGTAGCCGCGGAACTGGCTCTCGTCGCCCGTGCACTGCATCTTCTCGCGCACGAGCAGGGCCGCGCCGACGGCGCCCATGACGCCGTTGAAGGGCGGCACGATGATCCGCTTGTCGAGGATCTTGGAAAAGGCGGCCGCCACCGCGTCGTTATAGGCGGTGCCGCCCTGGAAGAAGATCACGTCACCGATGCGCCGGCCCTGGACCACGCGGTTGATGTAGTTGTAGCCGATGGAGTAGGCCAGGCCGCCCACCACGTCCTCGAGCGCCGCGCCCTTCTGAAGCACGGCGTTGACGTCCTGCTCCATGAACACGGTGCACCGTTCGCCGAGCTTGATCGGGCTGCCGCTGGAGAGGGCCAGCTGGGCGAACTCGCCCTTGATGCTGACGTTCAGCTCCTCGGCCCGCTCCTCCAGGAAGGAGCCCGTGCCGGCGGCGCAGGCCTCGTTCATGGCGAAGTCCACCACGATCCCGTCCTGGAGGCTGATGTATTTGGAATCCTGGCCGCCGATCTCGAAGATGGTGTCCACTTTCAGGTCCAGCAGCTTGTCGCCGATGTAGCTTGCCCCGGTCTTGTGGGCGGTGATCTCGTCCATGACCATGTCGGCGCCCACCAGCATGCCGATCAGCTCGCGGCCGGAGCCGGTGGTGCCCACGCCGCAGACCCGGATCTTGCCGGCCAGCTCCTCCCGGATCATCTGGAGTCCTTCGTTCACCACCTCGATCGGCCGGCTCCGCGTGCGCAGGTAGATCTCCTTCATCACGTCGCCGCCCTCGTCCAGCACCACCAGGTTCGTGCTCACGGAGCCGATGTCGATGCCGAGATAGGTGTTCACGGGCAAGGTCTTGCCCTCGAACGCGTAAGGCGGGATCCGGTCCCGCAGCTGGACCACCTTGCCCATGTCCAGCGGCGGGGTGGTGGGGAAGTTCCGCTGGGTCCGCGCCAGGTGCTCGTCGAGCAGGTCGAGGTTGGGGATGCGGTTCTTTTTGGCGGCGTCCCGCTCGAGGAAGGCCGCCCCGGCGGCGGCCAGCCAGTTGCCGAAGGCCGGTACGAACAGCTCGCCGCGCTTCATCTCGAAGGCGTCTTCCATGGCCCGCACCACGCCGGAATTCGCCGCGACGCCGCCCACAAACGCCACCTTGGGGACGATCAGCTTGCCCTTGGTGATGGCGCTCTTGAAGTTGCGGGCCACGGCCTCGCAGAGGCCCTTGAGGATCTCCGGCGGCGTGTAGCCCTTCTGCTGGGCGTGGATCATGTCGGACTTGGCGAAGACCGAGCACCGACCGGCCACCTTGGCGGCCTTCTCGGCCTGGTCCACGATTCCCCCGACGTCTTCGATGGCGAACTGGAGCCGGCCCGCCTGCTGGTCGAGGAAGGAGCCGGTGCCCGCGGCGCAGTCGCCGCTGGTCTCGTAGTCGACGATCCCCAGGACGCCGGAGCCTTCGTCCTTCTCCAGCAGGATGTACTTGGACTTCTCGCCGCCCATCTCGAAGACGGTCCGGACGTCGGGGTAGAGTTCCTGGACGGAGCGGCTGACGGCCTTGAACTCGTTCTCGGAGTTCAGGCCCAGCACTTCGCCCAGCAGCCGCCCGCCCGAGCCGGTCACCCGGACACCCTCCACTTGTTCGGCCGGGATCACCCGGAAGATCGAGCGGATCACGTCGCGGGCGGATTGCAGCGGCTGTCCCTTGGTCCGGGTGTAGGCGGTCAGCAGGAGGGGCGGCAGGGTCTCGGGATGTCCCAGGTCCTGCCCCGCGGCTAGGGTGTAGAACGGGTCGCCGGCGGCAATCTGCGTGAAGAGGGCTTGATTCTCCACGCTTCCCAGGATCGCGGTCTTGATGCTCACCGCGCCGATATCGATGCCAATCACACAACCCATCGAGACCTCCAGACGAAACCCTTCACAAAACGTAGCGGGCATTATGGACCAACGCAGGGGGGGTGTCAAGGTTTATGTATCACTTGGAAACAGGCTCAATGTAGCATCGCTTCAACTGTGTCAATATGACATTTTCCTGTTGACAACCTGATCCCGACAGTCTATCTTCGGCTCTTCGCTGGAGAGGAGACAGCCGAATGCCCGAGGTTCCCACCCTGCCCGCCCCGGAAACGGGGGAGATTCCGGCGGATCAGCTGGCCGGCCAGCTGGCCTTCTACAAGGCGTGGGAAAGCCTTCTCGCACGCATCTCGCCCGAGGTCTGCCGCGGCATCCACATGGACGGCTTCCTCCGCGGCACCGTCTCCGAGATCGGCCGGATGATGGACCTGGACCGCTGCAACCTCATGGTCTACGCGGAGAACCGGTCGCTCAAGATCGACTACGAGTTCCTCCGGGACGCCTCCCTCCCGTCGGCCTTGAACCAGGAGATCCCCGTCAAGCGGGACTTCCTGGTGTCCTCCGCCTACAAGTACGAGCCCTACGTCGTCGAGGACATCGACGCGCCGAACGTCCATCCCGTGCTCCGGCAGCTCTGCCTGGCCTTCGGCACCCGCTCCCTCCTGATCGTGCCCATCCACCTCGGCGACGAGCTGCTGGCGTTCCTCGGACTCCATTTCAGCCGGACGTCCCACCGCTGGGCCGGCGAGGAGATCCGGTTCATCCGCTCCCTGGCCAACCACCTCGCCATCGCCTATCAGTACGCCCGGATGTACCTGGACAAGGAGCGGGAGGTCAAGATCTCCCGCCTGCTGCTGAACCTGATCGACGAGCTGCACCAGCCGCGCTCCATGGACGAGATCCTGGCCTTCCTGCTGGACCGGATCGTGGAGCTGGTCCGGGCCGACCGCGCCGCCTTCGGCCACTTCGACCTGCAGGGCCGGGAGGTGTATTTCTCCATCCGCCGCGCCCGGGACTCGGGAGAGGATGCCGACGGCATCCCCGAGCGGCTCGAGGTCTCCGCCGAGAGCCCCATCCACCGGGAGATCGAGAAGGGCCGGCCCGTCCTCATCGCCGACGACAGCTCCCTGTCCCACGACGGGTACCGGCTGAAGAAGGCGTTCCAGGCCGGGACGGTCCTCGTGGCCCCGCTGACGATCGACCGGACGCTGTTCGGGATCTTCGTCTTCCTGTGGACCCGCTCCGGCCAGACGGCCGGCGACGGGGTCCTGCAGGTCGTGGAGTCGATCCTCCGGCAGGCCGGGCTGTACTTCGAGCGCAACCAGCTCAATTCCGAGATCCTGCAGCTGCGCCGGCGGCTCCGCACGGCGCAGGGCGATCCGGACCTGGTCGGCGCGAATCCCGATTTCCGCCGGGCCGTGCAGGAGGCCCTGGACCTGGCCGCCTACCCGGTGCCGGTGCTCATCCTCGGGGAGGGCGGCACCGGGCGCTCGCTGCTGGCCGAAACGATCCACCAGCACGGGACGCGACCCGGCGCGCCCTTCTGGAAGCTGTCTTGCCGCGGCCTCTCGGCGGAGGAGTTCCGGGCCAAGCTGCTGGGCCGGGTCTCCAAGGATGCGGCGGGAAAGGACGTGCGCATCCCGGGGCTGCTGGAATCCGCGGCCGGCGGCACCCTCTTCCTGCACGGGCTGGAACACCTGCCCGCCGAATCCCAGGCGGAACTGCTGGAGCGGCTGGAGAGCGGATTTTTCCTGCCCGCGGGCTCCCGCCGGAAAACACCCATGAAAGCCCGGCTTCTTTTCAGCGCGGATCCGGCCATGGAGGATTCGGCGGCCCGCGGGAATATCAACCAGGACCTCTGGCGGCGAGTCTCCAGCCACCGCGTGTTCCTGCCGCCCCTCCGGCGGCGCCCGGAAGATCTGGCGCCGCTGGTCCAGTTCTTCCTCGACGGCATCCGCCGGTCCACCGGCTCGTTCGTCGCCGGCCTGGACCGCCGGGCCCTGGCGGCGCTGGCCGGCCACCCCTGGCCGGGCAACGTGCGCGAGCTGCGGGCCGCCCTGGAGCGGGCCGTGATGCAGGCCGACGGCGCGCTGCTCACCCCGGCGCATTTCGACGCTGCCCTGCCCCGCGCCGGCGCCGCGGCCGCCGGTCCCGTGCCGATCCCGTTCCAGGTCGGGACCCCCATGGAAGACCTGGAAAAGGCCGCCATCCTCCGGACCCTCGAGGCGTGCAGCGGGGACAAGCAGAAGACCGCGCGCCTCCTCCGGATCGGCCGCAAGACCCTCTACCGCAAGCTGCAGCGCTACCGCGATTCCGCAGGCTCCTGAACCGGGCAGCGGGCCTGCGGGGGACTCCCCGGACGGCGGCCCGCCTGACTCCACACATTTTTGTCAATCGAGCATTATTTGTCACGAGGTATTACTTTTTTTGTCACTGGCGGGGCCGGCGCCGGCAGCACTTTCAGGTAATTCTTGATTATTCAAGACCATACCATCCGGATCGACGCAAGTTCCGATTGGTATGCCTTTTGCATTCTCCGGGATGGAGGTCATCATGGGCAACAGCGGCTTCTCCCTGATTGAACTAATGATCTGCCTGATCATCGTCTCCGTCCTGGTCATCATCGCCGTCCCCAGCCTCAAGGAAGTCGAGATGAGCGCCAACGAGACGTGGGCCGTCACCTACATGCGCAGCTGGGTGGCTTCCCAGGAATCGTTCAAGCTTCGGAACACGGCGCACCGCTACGCCAACAGCGACAGCGAGCTGGTCCGGGCGGGCTGCCTGGGGGCGCCGGATCCCGGCGGGGCCGATCCCCGCATCTGCGGGTACACGTTCGAGATCCGCGCCGGCAGCGAGCTGGACGACAATTCCACGGAATACTGGGAGGGATACGCCCGGCCGATCGCCCTGGGGACCACCGGGCGGTACGGCTATTTCATCAGCGGCAAAGACGGAATGATCCGGTACTCGGCCAGCGGCAGCGCAGATGAGTCATCGCCGCCGCTGACGAACAACTGAAACCACTTCCCGCCTGTTTCTATACCAACGGGGGATGAGTTTTCATCCCCTTTTTTCTTCCCACCCGCCACTGGTAGATGATGAGGTACAGGAAGCGAAACGGGAAGATGACCGCACGGACTACCTTGTAGAATATTTCCCGGTTCATGGAGAACACCTTTTCAGGCGCGCGGAGGCTCGCCGGCCGGAGGGGCGACGGCCAGGATGCTGATCCCGGCCTTGTCCGCCATCGCCAGGACCTCGTCCTTCTCGAACATCAGGCTGCGGCCGGCGTCCACGGTCATCACCGTGGCGTGGCTTTTCTGCAGAACCTCGATCGTCTTCCGGCCGATGACCGGAACGTCGAAGCGCATGTCCTGGGCCGGCTTGCTGACCTTGACCACGGTCAGTTTCTGGCCGTGGGTCAGGCTGCCAGCCCGCTCGATGGCGGCATCGGTGCCCTCGAGGGCCTCCACCGCCACCACCTGCTGGTGGCAAACCACGATGGTCTGTCCCAGGTCCATCCGCGCGATCTCGCGGGCGATGGGCAGGCCGTACCGGATGTCGGCCCATTCGCGGGGGCCGGGCTTCCGCTTGGTCAGGACGCCCTCCTGGGGAACCAGCCGTTCCAGGAGGCAGGTGGAATCCAGCAGCTCGATCCCGTCCCGCTTCAGCTCGTCGGCGATGGCGCCGAGGAGCTTGTCGGTGTTGCGTTGGTTCAACCGCGCCAGCATGCTCAGCATCCGCAGATCCGGGTGGTCCCGGCCGAAGATGCGCACCTGCTTGACGTGCCCGGCCATGATGGCCTGGGCAACCCCTTCCTTGCGGAAAAAGCGGATCATCCGGCCGAGCTGGCCCAGGCCCATCCATTCGATGCGGGCGGCCAGCTCCCCGATGGCCGGGTCGGTCTCGTCGCGGATGGCCGAAACGACCAGCGGGATGTTCCGGCGCGCGCACTCCCGGGCGATCAGCAGCGGAAATTCGCCGTTGCCCGCGATCAGCCCGAGTTTGCCCGCGATGGCCTGGCTCATCGGATCACACCGCGCTTGGAGGACTCGATGAAATCCACCAGGATCTTGACGTCATCCTCCACCGGCATCTGTTGTTTGAGATGCTCCATGCCGGTGTGCAGGTTGCTCGTGCTGCGGAAGAGGATGCGGTACGCCCGCTGCAGGGTTTCGATCCGCTCCTTGGGGAATCCGAGCCGCTGCAGGCCGATGGAGTTGATCCCGTAGATCCCGGCGTGGTTGCGTTCGCCCACCGTCTTGACGAACGGCAGGGCGTCGCGGGTGATGACGGAGTAGCCGCCGACGAAAGCGTACGGGCCGACCCGGCAGAACTGGTGGACGCCGGTGAACGCGCCCACGGTGGACCGGTACCCGATGGTCACGTGGCCTGCCAGGGTGGCGCCGTTGGCGAAGATGACGTGGTCCTCCACCTGGCAGTCGTGGGCGATGTGTGCGTAAGCCATCAGCAGGCAATCGCTGCCGACGCGGGTGATGCCCCCGCCCCCCACCGTGCCGCGGTGGATGGAAGTGAACTCGCGGATCCAGTTGCGGTCGCCGATCACCAGCCGGGTGGGTTCCCCCTTGAATTTCAGGTCTTGCGGGGGCGCGCCGATGGAGCAAAACTGCGAAATCCGGTTGTCGCGGCCGATCTCCAGCGGTCCTTCCAGCCGGGTCTGGGACTCCACAACGGTGCCGCTGCCGATGGTGACCGGCCCCTGGACGACCACGTACGGGCCGAGGGTGACGTCGTCCGCCAGCTGGACGTCCCCGATGAGCACGGCGGTGGGATGGACGTTGCTCATTTCTTGGCCTCCACGATGGTGGAGAGGAAAATGGCCTCGGCCGCCAGCTCCCCGTCCACGTAAGCCTTGCCCTCCATCTGGCAGACCCGGGATTTCAGCTTGAGCACCTTGCACTCCATGACCAGCTGGTCGCCGGGCGTGACCGGCCGGCGGAAGCGGGCCTGGTCGATCCCCATGAAGTAGACCAGCGAGCCCGGGCCGTCGCTGCGGGAGGAGAGGGCCAGCACGCCGCCGGTCTGAGCCATCGCCTCGATGATGAGCACCCCGGGCATGACTGGAGCGCCGGGGAAGTGCCCCATGAAGAACGGCTCGTTGAACGTGACGTTCTTGATCCCCCGGATGCGCACGCCGGGCTCGAACTCGACGATGCGGTCCACCAGCAGGAAGGGATAGCGGTGGGGCAGGATTTTCATGATTTCGCGGATGTCCGGCAATTCAGCGTGGTCAGCCACGGTATCCTCCTTTGGGAGCCTTACAGCGGCATGGGCCGCCCTCCGGCAAGAAGGCGGCCCATGGCACCCGATCGGTATGCGATGAGTTCTACTTGGTCGGCGCGGGCGTCGCTGCGGGCGCCGCGAACGGATAAGCCTGGTTGTACAGCTTGATGATCTGTTCGGTCACGTCGGTTTCGGCGTTGTAGTAGGCGATCACCTGGGGATTGATGTAGAGGATCAGGGTGTAGCCGTTGTCCTGGGCGAACTTGTTGAACAGGGGGGTGATCTTCTTGTCCATCTTCTTCCCGAACTCGTCCAGCCGCCGGGCGTAGTCCTTCTTGATGTCCTCGGTCCGGCGCTTGATCTCGGTGTCCAGGCGGTCGATCTCCTTCAGCAGCTCTTCCTTCTTGTCGTCGGCGAGGATGTTCTGCTGGTTCTGGAACTGGGTCTGCTTGTCCGCCAGCGACTTGCGGAGGCCCTGCATGTCGTCGTCCTGCTTCTTCAGCCAGTCGGTGATTTTCTGATATTCAGCCTTGCCTTCCTCGGTGCTGACCACCGCCCGGTTCGAATCGACGAAGCCGATCTTGGCCTGGGCGCTGGCGACGACCGCAAACATGGCGATCAGCAAGCCCACACTGGTGATTCTCAGTTTGCTCATATCCGTGAATACTCCTTCTGGTAATTTAAAAACTCTTCCCGATGGTGAACTGAACGTTCGTCTTCGGTTCCGAATACGGATAAATCTGGTCCTTGGTGTAGAACGTGGATGAGAACGTGTTCGGATTGTAGGAGAAGATCAGCCGGAACGGGGCGTTGATCATGGGCAGCATGAACTGCAGCTCCACGCCCGTGCAGCTCCGGACCTGGTCGCAGGTGTAGTCCAGCAGGTACACCTGGGTCGACTCGGAGAATCCCAGCTTGTTCTTGTTCACGATGGTGCTGAGTCCGACGTCGTAGAACAGCGCCAGGCTGACCGGGCCGGCGATGGGGATCCGGTATTCCATCTGCCCGAGCAGGTAGAGGTCGCCGCCGATGGGCTGGACATAGTCCCGGCGAAGCGGCAGACCGGTTTCGAAATCGATCAGGGGATTGCCCTGATTGTCGGTCTGGATGGTGGAGACCACCGCCCACGGGCTGATGGCGCGCACGTCAAATCCGCGCAAGTCGTAGTCGCCGCCCATGTAGTAGCGCTCGAAGAACGGGGCGGCGAGGGTGTCGCCGAAGGGCATGATGTACTGCGCCCGGCCGTGGAACCCGAGGACGTGGCGCCCCTTGGAGATCCACTTGTCCTTGATGAACCACTTCGCCTCGGCGTACGGCTGGACCAGGTTGAAATCCCCGCCCAGGATGCTGCCGCTGAGGGACACGCCGAGATCGAGCACCTTACCCCGGGTGGGGTAGAAGAAGTCGTCGGTGGTGTTGTAGGACACCCGGCCCGTGACCTCCGAACGCAACAGCCCCTGCAGGGCTTCGTCCAGCGGCAGGCCCGGATTGATGCCGAACAGCTGGTACTGGATGAGATAGAGGTAATCCTGGTTGATGTCCTCCGGCGGGAAGGACATGTTCTGCAGCTCGTAGCTGAGCGAATAGCGCCAGAAGAGGCTCAGCGGCCGGCCGAACGAGACGGTGAATCCCGTGGTTTTCTGCGTGTACAGGTTGATGGAATCGCCGGCGGTGGTCTGGTAGTAGGTGTAGTCGTTCACGTCGTACTGGTACCGGCGCTTGTACACGGAGAAGCCCAGCATCGAATTGGTGTCGAGAAAGTACGGGTCGGTGAAGCCGATGGCGAAGTTCACGATCTTGGTGCCGAAGATGGCGTCCAGCGACAGCTTGTCGCCGTATCCCAGGAAGTTGTTGGTGCTGTAATTGACGCCGACGAAGGCGCCCTGGTAGCCGCTGACGCCCCCCGTGAGGCCGATGGACTGCTGGCCTTTTTCCTGGACGGTGACGTTGACGTCGACGGTGGCTTCCTGCGGGTTCCGCTTGATCTCGTAGTCCTTCTCCTCGATCTTCTCGAAGAGCCCCAGCTGGTTCAGGCGCTGGACGCTGACGTCGAGCATGGTCTGGGAGAACACCTCCTGCTCGACGAGCAGGAACTCGCGCCGCAGGACCTTGTCGCGGGTGCGGGTATTCCCGAAGAACTCGATCTGGTTGACCCGGTACTGCTTGCCCTGGTCGACGCTGAAGCTGATGTCCACCAATAAATTCTTCCGGTCGTAGTTGACCGACGGCGAGATGTCGAAGTCGAGGTAGCCGTACATGCCGTAGAGCTTCTTGATGCCCTCCATCCCGTCCTTCATCTGCTTGAAGTTGGCGATGTCGCCCTTCTTCAGGCCGATGGCGGCGTCCAGCTGCTCGCTCTTGAACAGGGTGTTGCCCTCGAAGGCGACCGAGTTGACCCGGTACTGCGAACCCTCCTCCACCGGGACCGTGATGTAGAACTGCTTCTTGGTCTTGCGCATCAGGGGGATGAAGCCGCGCGGCCCCTCGACGATCTTGACGTCGGGCTCGCCGTACTTCATGTCCAGGTAGCCGTGCTGGGAGTACAGGCTCTTGACGTTCTCCTCAATGTCGTAGAGCAGCTTGTCGTGGTGGTACTTGTCGGTGCCCTTGAACATGCTGATCATGCCCCGCTCCTTGTCGAGCTTCAGGGCCTTCTTCAGATCGCCGTTGTCGAACACCTGGTTGCCGGTGAACTGGATCTTGCCGATGCGGACCTTTTCGCCCTCGATCACGCGGAAGACGATGCTGACCGAGTTAGGCGGGATGTCCGTCACCTCGGTGTTGACGGTGCCCAGCGGGCGGCCGTTCAGCACCAGCAGGTTCTGGATGATCTTCTCTGCCTTCTTGATCTTGGTTGGCTCGAACGGGGAGTCGACGGTGAGGCCGAGTTTTTCTTCGCTGAACTTGTCGAGGATGTCGGATTTCTTGAAGGACTTGACGCCTTCGTAGTCGATGGTGCGGATGATGGGCTTCTCGTCGACGATGAAGGTGATGATCTTGCCGGTGTCGCCGGCGGCCACGTCCACCTTGACATCCTTGAAGAGGTTGGTCTTGTAGAGGGCCCGGAAATCCTGCAGGACCTTGTCCTGGTCGTAGACGTCCCCCGCCCGGCTCATGATGTAGTAGAAGATCGTGTCCTGGGGGATGCGGTGGTTGCCGCGGACTTCCACTTTTTCAATGGTTTCCTTGGCCTGGCCCGGAGCGGAGGCGGTAAGCAGTACGGCCCCCAGGACCAGGATCGAGATCCGCATGAGTCTGACCGGCTTCATTCCACCTCCACCCTCGCACACTACTACAGGCCGTGAAAGCTCGGGATTATATCATCGACTGCCGGGTGTTTCACCTATTTTTTTAGGCCCCCGTCCCGGCCACCGGCGAGCCGTCCCTCCCGAGCAATGGAGACCATTCGCCCCGGATAGGTTCATCTCCTGCGGGACGGCCCGGGTGTTAAAAATTTTCGGAACACTTGCCCTCGGCTCCGTTATATCCAGAAACAGCACCCCGGAGGATGCCATGTCCGAAATGAATTCGATCCGCTTTTACTACGTCGTCTTCTGGATCCGGTTTCGTCCCGCCCCTCCGGCCGCCGGCCGGCGCGAGCGCCTGCTCTCCCGGTTCGGCCTGGTCGCCGGGCGGCACGGCGCGGTGGCGTTGGCTGTGGACGGCACCGCGGACCGGTTGTGCGCGCTGCTCGGGATTCATCCCGGCCGGGAGCCGGGCGCCGTCATTCAGGGGATCCGGGAAGAGTTGAAGCGCCTGGATGCGGACCTGGTGGAAGAGGCCGGCCTCGATTGGGAGGAGGATTACGCCGCCATCCCGCTCGCGCCGGAGGAGGCCGCCGCGCTGCTGGACGTCGCGTCCAGTCCCGGATTTCCGGCCCCGGACGTGCCGGACGAAGACTGGTGGGAAGCGGCTTTCGGCACGGGACCGCACCCGTGGGAGTTTGCCCGCGGCGGGGCCGGCCATGCGCTCCGGAGCGAAGGAGAGGCTACTTCGTGACCAGTAGCTGGGCGCCGGCCTTGCTGGCGTCCCCGGCAAACCGGTAGGCGACTTCCCCCAAATCGATGAAGATCTCGATCTCCGCACCTTCGGGGATCTTGCCCTTGATCAGGATCTCGGAAATGGGGTCCTCGATGTACTTCTGGATGGCCCGGCGGAGCGGGCGGGCGCCGTAGGTCCGGTCGTGGCAGGTCTTCTCGATGATGAAGTCTGTCACTTCGGGCAGGATCGACAGGTGGATCTTGCGGCGGGCCAGGTTGTGGTTCACCTCGTCCACCAGCAGGTAGATGATCTGGCGCAGGTCCTCGGTGTGCAGCGACTTGAAGATGATGATCTCGTCGATGCGGTTGAGGAACTCCGGCCGGAAGACCTTCTTGATCTCGCTGCGGATCTGGTCACCCGACTTCTTCTCCTCGGAGGTCTCGTCCAGCTTGAAGCCGACCGAGCCGCGCTTCTCCAGGAACTTGGCCCCGATGTTGGAGGTCATGATCAGGATGGCGTTCTTGAAGTCGATCCGGTTGCCCAGCGAGTCGGTCAGGTGCCCTTCCTCGAAGACCTGCAGCAGGATGTTGTAGACCTCGGGGTGGGCCTTCTCGATTTCGTCCAGCAGGATGACGCTGTACGGGTTGCGCTTGACCTTCTCGGTGAGCTGGCCGCCCTCCTCGTGGCCGATGTAGCCCGGCGGCGAGCCGATGAGCTTGGCCACCGAGTGCTTCTCCATGTACTCGGACATGTCGAAGCGGATGAGGGCCTGGTCGGAGCCGAACAGGAACTCGGCCAGCCGCTTGGCCACCTCGGTCTTGCCCACGCCGGTAGGGCCCAGGAACAGGAAGGAGCCGACCGGGCGGTTTGGGCTCTTGAGCCCCGCCCGGCCGCGCCGGATGGCCCGCGCCAGGGCGGAAATCGCGTCGGTCTGGGAGATGATGTGCTTGTGCAGCTCCTCCTCCATGCGCAGGAGCTTGTTCATCTCCTCTTCCTTGATCTCGGCCACCGGCACGCCGGTCCAGCGCGACACGACCTGCTCGATGTCCTCCCGGGTGACCATGGCCGGGAAGTCGACGTCGACCTTCCAGCGGCCGCGGGCCTCCTCCACCTCCTTCTGGGCGGCGAGCTGCTCGTCCTTGAGGCGGGCGGCCTCCTCGAAGTCCTTCTTGCGGATGGCCGCCTCGATCTGCCCGCGCAGGTCGTCCACCTGCTTCTGGAGCTTGAGCAGCTCCTCGGGGATCTCGGCGAACTTCAGCTTGACGCGGGCGCCGGCCTCGTCGATCAGGTCGATGGCCTTGTCCGGCAGGAAGCGGTCGGAGATGTAGCGGTTGGACAGGTAGACGGCCGCCTCGATGGCCCCGTCGGCGTACTTCAGGTTGTGGAAGTTCTCGTAGCGCTCCTTGACGCCCCGGATGATCCGGATCGTCTCCTCCTCGTTGGGGGCGTTCACCTTGACCGCCTGGAAGCGGCGCTCCAGGGAGCGGTCCTTTTCGATGAACTTGCGGAACTCGCCGGGGGTGGTGGAGCCGATGCACTGGATCTCCCCCCGCGACAGCGACGGCTTCAGGATGTTGGCGGCGTCCAGGGAGCCTTCGGCCGACCCGGCGCCGACCAGGGTGTGCAGCTCGTCGATGAAGACGATGAAGTCCTTGTTTTCGATCAATTCCTTCATGATCGCCTTGAGCCGCTCCTCGAACTGGCCGCGGTACTTGGTGCCGGCGACCACGAGGGACAGGTCCAGGGCGATGATGCGCTTGTTGGCCAGGAACGGAGGCACCTTGCCGTCGATGATGCGCTGGGCGAGGCCCTCCACGATGGCCGTTTTGCCGACGCCCGGCTCGCCGATGAGCACGGGATTGTTCTTGGTGCGGCGGCATAGGATCTGGATGACCCGCTCGACCTCGTTCTCCCGGCCGATGAGCGGATCGAGCTCCCCGCGGAAGGCGTACTCGGTCAGGTCGCGGGAGAACTCGTTGACCACCAGGGCGTCCTTCTTCTTCCGGCCGGCCTTGCCGGCGGCGGGCTCCTCGGGGGTCTGGGTGTTGCCGATGGCGTCCCGGACGATGGACAGGCGCAGGCCCTGCTCGTAGAGCAGGCGGCCGGCCAGGGTCTGCTTCTCCCGCAGCAGGCCCAGCAGAATGTGCTCGGTGCCGACGTACTTGTGGCCGAGGATCTCCGACTCTTCGGAGGCGTTGTTCAGGACCTTCTTGGACTCGTTGCAGAGCGGGATGTCGATGGAGGTGGAGATCTTCTCCCGGAGCCGGGCCTGGCTCTCGACGGCCTTGCGCACGTTCTCGAAGGAGGCCTCCCCCTTGGGGAAGAACCGGGCGAGCTTCTTGTCCTCCCGGATCAGCCCGAGGAGCAGGTGCTCGGTGTCGATGGTGCCGCTGCCCAGCTGGCTCGCCTCGTAGCGGGCGAAGAAGATCACCCGCCGGGCCTTTTCGGTGTATTTCTCAAACATGGTTCCCCGCTCTCGTATTCATAGTTCCGGCATCCCGTGTTTCTACATCCCGTGGCGGCCTCTCCGCCGTTCCTCCGGATGCTGTTATGATGCACCAAAACGCCCGGGGTGGCAAGCGCCCTCACCGGTCGTGCTCGTGCTCGTGCTTGTGCTTGTAATCGTATTCGTGCTCGTAATCGTAATCGAAACAGTTACTTCCACGAAAAATGGTCGGGCCAGCAACACCGGAGCGCGGACGTCCCGTCCGCACGCCGTAGCTCGCGCCGTCCCCGGCGCGTGGGGGTCGTGAAAGATCCGACAAGCCTGACACGCGCCCGGGGGGCGCGAGCTACGTTCCCCTCCGCCGATTCACCCATTCACCCCTTCACCTTCGCAGGGTTTTCCCCTTCCGGTTTTCCGCCGGCCTGGAGCCCGCCGGCAGGGCCGGCTCCGGGGCCTGCGGCGGGCGGCGGCGGAAGAGCTGGAAGAACGTGCAGTTGGACTTGTCCTCCTCGATGGGCACCAGCGCCGGCTGGGACACCGCCAGGTAGTCCAGGTGGGCGCGGATGTAGGCCAGGCCCTGCTGCGAGAGGAATCCCAGGAACTCGCCGCGCTCCGTCTCGTCCATCACTTCGGGCGTGCCCTCGGCGAAGGTGGTCTGCAGGCGTGGACCCGGCCGGGTGGCCGTCCCGGAGCGGCGGGTGTGGAACAGCGACGTCTCGCCCACCGGATCGAGGTAGTGGATGTGCGGCTGCCAGCGGATCGCCCAGCGCTCGTAGCGGCCGTAGAAGTCCTCGTCGAAGGAGGCGATGGCCGGCACGCCCTCCATCCCCCGCTGGATGTACTCCATCAGTCGCCGTCCGGCTTGCTCGTACTCCGGCGAGAGGCCCGAGTCGTCGTACTTGAAGTAGGCGAACCAGCCCTTGGGGATCCAGTACTGCCGGAAGAGGTAGGGCGTGTAGCCCGAGAACTGCTGCACCCACTCGTGGGAGGGGTAGCCGTGCAGGTTCAGGTAGATGTCGGGCAGCCAGCGCCCGTAGAGCTTGTTGCGGACCTTCGCCTCGGTCAGCAGGGTGTCGGGCCGGTCCACCTCGTAGCCCAGGTCGATGCCGAGGGAGGAGAACCGCCCGGCATGCAGGCTGTGGTCGGGGTTGAGCCGCTGCAGCTCGCAGGCCAAGGCCGCGCCGTCGGGGTTCTCCATGGGGTGCAGGACGAAGTTGACCCGCTGGCGGTAGGGCTGCCAGGCCGGATCGGCGGCCAGCAGCTCCATCAGCTTCAGGATGTAGCCGGTGGAGGCCACCTCGTTGGCGTGCTGGCGGCCGGTGAGCATCAGGGTGGGCTTGCGCAGCAGCAGCTTCGTCCGACTGACCAGCTCCGACGCGGAGGGGGCCAGCACCTCGGCGGCGTACACCGGCCGGCCCTCGTAAGACATCCCGGCGCGGAACACGCGGTAACCGGGTAGGCCCTGGAATTGGAGCATCAACCGATCGCACTCTTCCGGGCAGAGGATCTGGTCGGTGGTCACCTTCGGCACTGCGGGAATCGCGTTCTCGCCGTCCCCCTCATTCCCGGCAGATTGCGAATTGCGAATTGCGGATTGCGGATTGGAAGCCGCGGACCTCGGACTTCGGACTTCAGATTGCGGCTCGGAGTTCGAGGTTCGATGTTCAATGTTCGATGTTCGATGTTCAGCTTGCGGATTGCTCTGTGTCCTCTGTGCCTCTGTGGTGAGTTTTGGGCTTGCGGTTTCCCGAGTCGCCGTTTCGCCGTTTCGCCGTTTCGCCGCTTCCTTCGCCCCAGGCAAGTCCAGGGTGAAGATCCCCTGCGCACCGGGGGAGCGGACGTCGAACTCGAGCCGGGCCAGGCCGAAACCGGACAGCGGCGAAGGCATCCCCGCCGCGGCCAGATCGCGGAAGACCGGGAAGAAGCGGCAGAAGCGGTCGTAGTCCTCATCCTTCTTCAGGGCCACCCGGAAGCGCGCCCCCCGAACCGCCGCGCCCTGCACGTAGAGCGCCTCGCAGTGGACGCTCTCCGGCTCGAGCTTGGCCAGCTTCACCTTCTCGGGATGCTCGACGCCCTCCGGGGTGGTCCAGGTGAACTCCAGCTGCGGCGCCTCGCTCTGGGGCAGCTCCAGGCGGAACTCGGCGACGGGCCCCTTCCCGTACTCGCCCGGCCGGACGAAGGGGACGACGCTGCCGGGCGCGCCGTACGAGGCCCGGACGTAATGCACCGACTCCCCTTCGGCCGCGGCGCTCTTGTCCAGGAGCTGGTTGAGGTACTCCAGCGACATGAAGTAGAAGTCTTCGTGGAACGCCTCCAGCGAGGAGACGTGCTCCCGGCGGAACCCGAGGGACTCGTCCGGCTCGCTGGCGGTGACGTCCGCCGTCAGGCGTTGGAAGAACGGCTGCTTGTCCGGCGTCGGGCGGTTGCCGGTGAGCTGCATGACGTGCTTTTCCAGCGCCGGCAGCACCTCGGCCTGGTAGAGCTGCCAGACCCGGTCCAGGTCGGTGTCCACGGCCTGGCGAGCCAGCTCTCGCCCGTCGCGGCGGACGATGAAGCCGGCCCGCGGCACCGGCGAGGAACCCCAGCTCGGGAATCGCTGGAAGAACGGCCGCTCTTCGTACAGCGGCGAAAACTCCTCCGACAGAACCGTCCCACCACGGCTGTCGGTGGCCGTGACCCGGTACACGGGCTGGGCGGTGTCGGCTGCAGTCTGGAAAAACTCCACCGCGTCCGGCTGGAGGCCGAGGTCGCGGGCCAGGATCTCGTCCACCGGGTAGAGCTCCTCCAGCCAGCGCACCGGCTCCTCGTAGACCTTCCGGGCCTCGCTCGCGGCGGCCGGGCGGGCCTGGAAATCGATGCGGACGCGGGCGACTCCCTTCCCCTTCAGCCGGGAGGCGACATCGTCGGCCAGCCACGAGAATCCCTGTTTGTACGCGCTCAGCACACGCACCGAGGCCACCCGGCCGGGGGCGTCAACCGCCGCCAGGGCGAGCGCCTCCTCCCGGATCCGGGCGCGGGCCGCAGACGGCTCGCTGACGCGAATATCCAGGGTTAGGTCCTTCTCCGCCGGGTTTTCCGCCAGGTATTTCTTCAACTGCTCCCGGACCAGGTCCCACTCCCACGGCAGTTCCTTGCGGACGGTGAAGGCGGTCTTGGGCTCTTGGCGGGACACGACGCAGATCTCACACGCCGGAGAGAACCGGTCCTTCAGGTACCTGGCGAACCCATCCACGTCCGCGGCGACCGGCTTGTCGAGGTACGCGTTGCCCTTGACCTTGATTTCCGCCCCGGCGGCCAGCGACTGGAGCAGCGGGACCTTCTCGCCGACCAGCGCCGCCGCGGCCGAAGCGGGATCGCGGCCGGACAGCCAACGCTCGACGGCCTCCCGCAGGACGGGCACGCTGCGCTCCTCGGCCCGTTCCGCGTCGAGGAACGGGTAATAGCGCGCCAGGTACATCACGGCGGCGGCTGTCTCGCCGGGAGTGGCGCCCCCGGCCCAGAGCTGGGGACAGGCAAGCGGCTTGCCGTTGAACGCGCGGATCACCGCCGCGCCGCCTTCGGGCGGGCGCATGTCCAGACCCAGGTCGCGCAGGGCCTCCCCGATGCTCCCGCCGGATCCCACCACCAGCAGCGGCCCCGCCTGCGGCAACGCCGGCAGTTCGGCCTCCAGGCGGACCATGGGGAAGCGGGCGCCGGTGGTCTCCAGCGCCAGCCGGCCGGCGAGGTGGCAGAGCGCGGGCGACAGGTCCGCCTCCGCCGCGGCCAGCTGGAACGGCAGGTCGTCGGGGATCCGGTCGCTGTTCCCGTCGGCGAGCAGCCCCTCGAGCGAGTAAAGGTCGTCCAGCCAGACGGCGCGGGTGAACTTGGGCTTGTCCTCCGGCTGGAAGCGGCGGTTGAGGAAACGGATGGGCTCGGAAAAACGCGGGACCTCCGCCGCCGGCCCGCCGGCGCCCAGGCGCAGCTCGAGGACGGCCACGCCGGGATAATTCAGCGTTTCCGTCCCCTGCCCTCGCGTACGCCGTTGGAGAAGGCCCCGACAGGCGGCAGTAGCTTTCTCGCGCGCGGCGGGGGGCAGGTCCGCGAGTACGCAGAGGCGGGAGATCTCCCCTGTCTCCCACCGCCAGCCTTTCATCTCCTTGGCCAATTCGGCTGCCTCGAGCTGCCGCCGGTCGAACCGGCCCTTGTTCTCGAAGTAGGCGGCCGTGACCGCGAGGCTGCCCGGAGTCGAGCCGGCGTCCTTCAGGAACGCGGCGACGTCGGCCAGCAGCTTGTTGTAGGTCGGGCCCGACTCCCGGCCCCAGATTTCCCAGAGGTACGGCCAGCGGCCGAAGAAGCTGCGGGCGGCGAACGCCTCCGCCCGCGGGTCGGATCCGAAGAGGAACAGCGCGTCGGCGCCGTGCAGCCGGCCCCGCACCACGCCCGCCCACGAAGGCAGCGCCCGGACCGGTGGGGGGACCGCCGCCGCGATTTCGGGAGGCAGCCAGCGGTTGTTCCGGCCGATGACCACCGGGAAGGTGTCTCCGCCCGGCTGGAAGCGCGCCTCGTCCACAACCAGGTCGAAATCCATCCCCGCGGACTCAAAGCCCAGCCGCTCGCAGGCGGCCGCCGCCGAAAGCAGGCCGCTCCCGTCGGACGGGACCACCAGCCGCGCCCGGATCACGTCGGCCACGCCGTCCCCGCTGGTGTCCCCCAGCAGGGCGCCGATGGCCATGATCCCTTCCAGGCCTCCGCCGCTTGACCCTTTTTCAGCTGTCGGAGAGCCCTTCTTTCCGATTTCTATCGACGCCGCACCGGCCACCCAGCCGATCACGAGACATAGACAGATCAGGAGAAGGACTCGTTGGGGACGGGTGGCTCGCGCACGAACGGCGGACGATTTCGTCATGCTGGATCTCCTTGATCCCGGGCTTGGACTCAATCCGCGCCCGGGTTCGGTGGGATGGAGTTCAACTGCGAGACTGAACGGTTCATTATACCCCACGCCCACACAGCTCTCGCCGTCCCCGGCGTACCTCGCGCTCCCGTACCTCGCGCTGTCCCCAGCGCGTGCAGACGATGGCAGGTTGGCCGGACACGCGTCCGGAGGCCGCGAGGTACGGTGTGGGGAATTACAGCTCCCGCAGGAGGCCTTCGGACATGCGGAAGCGGCGGCCGCAGCGCTGGGCCAGGTCCGGGTTGTGGGTGACCAGGATCGCAGTGGTGTTCCGGCGGGCGGTGAGTTCGAAGACCGTCTCCATCACCCGGTCGCCGGTGCCGTGGTCCAGGTTGCCGGTGGGCTCGTCCATCAGCAGCAGCCGCGGCTCCGTGATCAGGGCGCGCCCGACGGCCAGGCGCTGCTGCTCGCCGCCGCTCAGTTCGCCGGGCAGGCTCCGCAGCCGGTGGGACAGGCCCAGCTCCGCCGCCAGCGCCTCAGCGGGCGGCTCGGCCTCCGGCGCCCGGACGCCGCGGATCCGCAGCGGCATGGTCAGGTTCTCCAGCGCGGTGAACTCGGGCAGCAGGTGGTGGAACTGGAACACGAAGCCGACGGCACGGTTCCGGAACGCCGCCCGCCGCTCGGGGTCCAGCGCGTAAACACTCTGGCCGTCGAGCCGCACCTCCCCCTCCTCCGGCGCCTCCATGCCGCCCACGATGTGCAGGAAGGTGCTCTTGCCGCATCCGGAGTCGCCGATGATGGAGGCGAACGCGCCCCGCGGCAGCGCCAGGTCGATCCCTTTCAGCACTTCGAGGCGCCCCCCGCCGTACGGGAAGCTCTTCCGCAGCGCGGTGACGGCCAGGAACTCACTCATAGCGGATGGCCTCCACCGGGTCGATGCGGGCGGCCTGCCGCGACGGGTGCAGCGTGGCCAGGAAGCTGATGGCCAGCGCCGCTGCGGCCACCAGGGCCACGTCCAGCGGGCGGATCTGGAACGGCAGGTAGGCGATGGAGTACACCTGCGGGTCCAGGCTGATCCAGCGGTAGCGGTCGCAGGCCCACGAAAGGCCCACGCCCAGCACGCCGCCCAGCAGGGTGCCGACGGCGCCGATGAGCAGGCCCTGGCAGATGAAGATGCGCATGACCTGCCCGGCCGACGCGCCCATGGCCCGCAGGATGGCGATGTCCCGGTTCTTCTCCATGACCATCAGGATCAGGGTGGTGACGATGTTGAGCGACGCCACCAACACAATCAGCCCGATGGCCAGGAACATGCCCCACTTCTCCAGCTGCAGGGCGGAGAAGAGCGGCTTGTTCATCTCGATCCAATTGGTGGCGTTCACCCCCGGCCCGAGCGCGGCGAGCACCGCGCGTTGGACCTCCTCCACCTTGTAAATATCGCGCACCCGAAGTTCGAGGGCCTCCGCGGTGCCCGGCGGCAGCCCGGCCAGGCGGCGGCCCTCGGCGAGGGAAACGTAGCCCCAGGTGTTGTCCAGATCGTAGAGGCCGGTCTCGAAGATGCCCACCACCGCGTAGCGGTGGATCCGCGGCACCAGGCCCAGCGGCGACAGGGTGCCCCGCGGGACGATCACGGTGACGGTGTTCCCCACGGTGACGCCCAGCCGGCGGGCCATCTCCCGCCCCAGCACCA
>CAYPNP010000018.1:0-41162 GCA_964412195.1 uncultured Acidobacteriota bacterium
GGAGAAGGGCGAGTTCAAGCGCAACCAGTTCGGCGGCTCCATCGGCGGCCCCATCATCAAGGACAAGCTGTTCTTCTTCTTCAACACCGAGTTCTACCGCCTGCGCAACGTCGCGAGCCCGTCGGCCCTGGTCCCGACCCAGGAATTCCGCGACATGATCACCAATCCGTACATCGCCCAGATCTTCCAGCAGTATTACCCCCTGCCGACCGACCTCGGCGGCTCGGTGCCGGGCATGAACGGCTACACCTACTTCGCCGGGAACGAGGCTTCCAACAGCGAGCAGTACACCGTCAAGGCGGACTACATGATGTCCGAGGCCCACTCCATGTCGGCGCGGTACTACGCCAACCCCAGCGACTCCCAGGATCCGCGGGTCCTGCCGGACACCGACCTGGGCCGCTTCCCCTCCGGGGGGCGCACCCAGTCCATCGCCCTTGACTGGACCTGGATCATCTCCCCCACCTTCGTCAACAACGCGAAGCTGGGTTACAACCGCGTGGCCTACGGGTGGTTCCGGCCCGAAACCAACGCGGTCGACCTGGTCTTCAGCGACTTCTACGCCGGTGAAGGTCTGACTTACTTCACCGATTTCGGCGGCCCGTGGGGTTACGGCGACCAGTGGCGCAACACCAGCACCTGGGAAGTCAAGGACACGATCACCTGGACCAAGAACACCCACAGCATCAAGTTCGGCCTCGACTTCCGCCGCATGGCGGACAACGCCGAGACCAACTTCTACATCTACCCGTCCCTGTTCTTCGACCAGTACTACGGTTACGCGCCCAGCTCCGACACCCTGACCAACATCGCCCTCGGCGCCACCGACTACAGCTACCAGGGCATCTACTCCAACGGCGCTGAGTTCGTACCCGGCATGACCGACCACCGCGGCTGGCGCCAGCAAGAGTACGACTTCTTCATCCAGGACGACTGGAAGGTCCTGCCGAACCTGACCCTGAACCTGGGCCTGCGCTACGAGTGGAAGCCCACCCCGTACGAAGTCAACAACCTGCTGTCCAACGTCGGCACGGACGTGGTCGGCCAGGGCTACCACCTGCCCAACCAGTACAACTTCTTTGACCCGGCCAACTTCACCGACGGCGACTGGACCAACTGGTACTACTACCTGTACGGCTACCTGCCGGACGACAACGCCAACTGGCAGGGTTCGGGTGCCGACATCTTCCTGACTTCCGACAGCCAGAAGATCTACAAGGCCCCGAAGTGGAACTTCGCGCCCCGCATCGGCGTGTCCTGGGATCCCTTCGGCGACGGCAAGACCGCCATCCGCGCCGGCTGGGGCATCTCCTACGACCGCCTCTTCGACAACCTGCTGACCTGGAACGCCTCGCAGCTGCCCTTCGGCGTGGCGGGCGACTTCCCGACCGGCGGCGGCGGCTACGACGGCGTCCTGCCTGACGGCGCGGCCTACTTCGGCCACGGCACTCCGGTGCCCGAAGTCACGCTGCACCTGCCCCCCTCCTCGTTCTACACGATGGTGGTGTACAACACCGAGTGGAACCAGCCGTACATCCAGACCTGGAACGTGTCCGTGCAGCGGGAGATCATCCCGGGCCACATCCTGACCGTGGCCTATGCCGGTTCCGCCGGCGTCAACCTGCTGGGCCGCCAGAACTTCAACGCCATGTACAACCCGACGCCCGAGCTGATCCAGGCGATCGCGGACAACGGCTTCTCCACCGCCAGCGTGCCCACGGTCGTGCGCTACGGCCTGGAGCAGAACTCCCAGTGGTACCAGCTGCACTACATCGACCCGTACATCCACTCCAACTACAACGCCCTCCAGACCACCTTCAGCCGCCGCTTCTCCCAGGGCCTGCAGCTGTCCGTCAACTACACCTGGTCCAAGGCGTTCGACAACAACTCCGAGTCCGTCTACACCGAGGGCGGTTCCAGCCCGTTCTCGTCCAATCCCTATATGCCCAGCTGGGACCGTGGCTACGCGGCCTTCGACGTCCGCCACAACTTCAACACCAGCTTCATCTACGAGCTGCCTTTCGGCCCCGGCAAGTGGCTCGGCGGCGACACCTCCGGCGTTGTCGGTCAGCTGATCGGCGGCTGGCAGATCAACGGCATCGTGTACGCCAACACCGGCTACCCGCTGGATTACAAGGTTGCCCGCGACACCCTGGGCACCAACATGACCGGCGCCCGCGGCCCGGCCCGTCCGTGGATGATCTCCGACTCGATCACCACGGGCCCGTATGCCGGCGGCAACGGCCAGGTGGTCGGTCCGACCAATGCCAACTTCGCCTTCGGCACGAACACCATCAACCTGTTCAATCCGACCGGCGACTACTACCGCGGCTTCTTCCGTGGCCCCGGCTACTTCAACGTCGACTTCTCCATCTTCAAGGAGATCAAGATGCCGTGGTTCACCTCGGAAGGCTCCAAGCTGCAGCTGCGCGCTGAGGCGTTCAACCTGTTCAACCACACCAACTACACCACGCCCAGCATCACGCTCGGCAGCGCCCGCCTCGGTGTGACCAGCGGCGCCAACGCCAACCGCCAGATCCAGCTCGGCGCGAAGTTCATCTTCTAGTCGAAGGATCTGTTCCTCTTCAGGGCCTCCCTCCGGGGAGGCCCTTTTTTTTGGCGCCGGGCCCCGCATTTGCTATAATGTCCGGTCGGTGCGGCGGCGAGGACGAACTTTCCGGCTGCCCGAGCATCTAACGTCTGGGACGAGTCCATCGGGAGGTTGACAGCCATGCCAAAGAGAAGCCCGGGAACGACAGCCTTGGTGTTGCTGCTCCTGATGCTGGTCCTGCCGGTGGCCGGACGGGGCGCCTCGGGAGACGAGAAGAAGCAGAACCCCGACAAGCAGAAGCGCATCTCCCAGGAGGAGAGCCAGAAGGAACGCTACAAGAAGTGGATGGAAGAGGACGTATACTACATCATCACCGACGAGGAGAAGAACGTCTTCTCGAAGCTGACCACGGACGAGGAGCGAGAGTCGTTCATCGAGCAGTTCTGGCGCCGGCGGGACCCCGACCCCAAGACCGACTATAACGAGTACAAGGAAGAGCACTACAAGCGGATCGTCTACGCGAACGAGAACTTCAGCTCCGGCATCCCCGGCTGGAAGACTGACCGGGGCATGGTGTACATCAAGTTCGGGCCCCCGGACCACATCGAGGACTACGTCTACGGCGCCGGCTACGATCGGCCATCCTGGGAGGGCCTGGGCAAGACCAAGGTGTTCCCCACCCAGTTTTGGGAGTACCGCTACATCCCCGGCATCGGCTCCGACATCGAGCTGGAATTCGTGGACTCGGGGGGCGGCAACCTGTACACCCTCACCACCGACCCCAACACCAAGGACCTGCTGCTGCACGCCGACAGCCAGGGCAAGACGCTCGCCGAACAGACCGAGGACGCCTGGCGGATCGACCGCGTGGTCAACCGGCACGACGCTGGCTCCCGGGACGACCGGTACACCCACGAGCGGGTCAAGGACCAGCCGTTCAACAAGTATGAGCTGCTGGCCAACATCAACAAACCCCCGGAGATCAAGTACAAGGACCTGAAATCCATCGTGGACACCCGCATCTCCTACAACCTGTTCCCCTTCGTGGTGCGGGCGGACTACATCAAGATCTCTGAGCAGCAGGTGCTGGTGCCGGTGACCATCCAGGTGCCCACCGGCGAGATGACGTTCAAGGACCGGAAATTCGACGTGGTCAGCGGGGAGCTGAACTTCTACGGCATCGTCACGACCATGAGCGGCCGGTTCGTCCAGGAATTCGAGGACCAGCTCACCCGGGATGTGAAGAAGGACGATCTGGAGGCGGAGAAGAAGACCGTCGCCTCCTACCAGAAGTTCCTGCTCCTGGCCTCGGGCATGTACAAGCTAGGCCTGGTGGTCAAGGATGTTAACAGCGGCCGGATCGGCTCCCTGGAGATCAAGCTGGACGTGCCCAGCTACCAGAAAGACACCCTCAACGGCAGCTCCTTGATCCTGACCCGCAAGATCACGAAGGTGAACGACGCCGGCAACGACATCGGGCCGTTCGTGCTGGGGGACCTGAAGCTGGTGCCGGATTTCGACAAGCGTTTCTCCCCCCAGGACCCCCTGCTGATGTACATGCAGGTCTACAACATGACGATCGACCAGAACCGCCTGGAACCGGATGTTCGCGTGGAGTACATCGCCGAGCTGGACGGGCAGCCGTTCTACAAGTACCAGGACCTGAAGGGCGAGACCTACCAGTTCGTCTCCGGAGACCGGCTGGTGATCACCGGCGGGCTGCCCCTGAAGAAGTTCGCCCCCGGCAAGTACACCCTGCGCATCCGGGTGCACGACAACATCAGCGGCGCGGACCTGGAGCGGGTGGAAAAATTTGAAGTGGTTTCCTGACCGCCCGGAGAGGTCGCGCGTGACCGAACGCAAGAAAAAGAGCGGCCGGACCCGGCCGGACAATCCCCTCTCTGAACCGCCCCCTCCCGGGGCTATTCCCGAAGTGCACGTCATCGACAAGCGCTTCTGGGCCCGCCCGGACGCGGAGCGCGTCGGAGAGGCGGAGGCCGTCGACCTGGACCTCAAGCCATCCTATGTCCAGGAACTTGAGCAGAAGATGGCCCTGATGGAACAGAAATTCCGAGAGAAGGCAGCCTGGTTCGAGGAGGAGACCCAGCGCATCCAAGCGCGGCTGGCGCGGGAGATGGACCGCCGGCTGGAGGAGGAGAAAGGCCGGTTCGCCACGGAGCTCCTCGAGGTGCTGGACAATCTCGAGAATGCCGTTCAGGCTTTCCGGCAGGGGGCCTCCGTGGACCAGCTCCGGCAGGGCGTGGAGCTGGTCCGCGATGGTTTCCAGCGGAAAATGGAGCGGCTCGGGCTGCAGCCCCTTGGGCAGGTCGGCGAATCGTTCGATCCCCGGATCCACGAAGCCGTCGATGTCCGCGCAGTGGAGGGACCGGAGCAGGATGGCCGGATCATGGCGGTGTGGCAGAAGGGCTTTGCCACCGCGGACCGCCTGGTCCGCCCGGCCCGCGTCAGCGTGGGGAAATATAGCGGGCCGTTGTCCCAGGCGGCAGAGGCCGCCCCATCCCCAGAGCCGGATTCTCCTTCAAATCTTTCCTGACAACCGGCGGCGCCGGTATTGCAGCCGCTGCACCAGGCCGGCCCGGTCGGGCCAGGACGCCGCCAGCATCATGAATTCATCGCAGTGCCGGAGCGCCAGGGAGGCGTCCTTCAGGTAGTGCTCCTCGTAGATCAGCACTTCCTCCAGGCTCTCCGGCGCCTGCCGGGGCCGATGGATGCTGAGGTGGGTGAAGAGATCGTAAGACTCCTGCCGGAATCCGGCCCGCTTGCACAGCAGGGCCAGTGTGCGGCCCAGCCCGAGGTGGCGCCGGGCTTCCTGGTGCCACCTCGACGCATGGCTCCGGTGCAGGTGCCGGAATTCTTCCAACCGGCCCCGGGCCAGCAGGGAGCGGAGGAGGCAGTCTAGGGCGTGACTGTCCAGCGCCTCGTCCAGCGACATCTTCCGGTTGAGTAACGCCAGGAGGGCCCCCATGCCGATCAGGTCCAGCCGGTTGTGTTCGAACACCGGTTCTAGGGTGGCCCGGCCCGCTCCCCGCAAGTAGCGGAAGTACATCTCCGGCACCAGGGCGCCGGGGAGGTCTCCCCGGCGGGCGAAACCGATGGCCTCCCGCTCCAGGTTCTGGAGGGTGCAGCTGCCCAGCAGGGGTTTCCAGTACCGGCGGGCCGGGTAGAGGAGGTCGAGCACGGGCTGCCCTGCGTCCAGGGGCTCCAGGCCGTTCATGGCCAGGCGGGTCTGGAGCAGCGGGAGGTCGTAGCTCTTCCCGTTGAAGCAGACCAGCAGGTCGCTCTCGGCGAGTTCCGCCCGGATCCGCCGCAGGAAGGCTTCCTCGACGCCCGGTTCCGGCAGGAAATATTGGCGCAGGGTGAGCCCGGATCGCCCGGGTTCCAAGAATGCAAGCCCCATCAAGAAGATGTAGGTGCCTGTGCCGCCGGCGAGTCCGGTGGTTTCGGCGTCGAGAAACGCCAGGCGGAGGCTTTCGGACCACGAATCCAGTGGCAGGCCGGCCAGGTGAAAGAGATGGGGGCTGACCGGGTAGGCCGCCGACAACGGCACTTCGCCGTGGCATCCGGACAGCTCCATGATGGATTCGTGGCGCTCCACCTCCGGCGGGGGTTCACCGTCGGGGGCCGGAGCCGGCGCGGGCGGCCGAACGATTCCCATGCGGGCGACGGGTCGGAGTTTCAGCAGCTGCTGCAGTTTCTCTTTCCGATCCATGGGGGGAGTATACAGGGCGGGGTGGGAAAAGGAAAGCGTCCCGCCGGCGGCCCGCCGCCGCACAAGGTTCTGGCGCAAAGGGAAATAAAGTGATACAATCCGGTAAATTTTCCCGAGGAGCAATGGAAATGGCGCAGAAGAAAATGAAGGCCGGGGACGAAATCCAGGCCCGCTGCACCAAGTGCAAGAAGACAAGCGCCCATGCGATCGTCGCCATGGTGGACAAAGAGATCGTGAAGGTGGAATGCCTGGTCTGCGGCAGCACCCACAAGTATCATCCGCCGGAAGCGGAAAAAGCGGTGCCGGCCAAGAAGCCTGTGATAAAGGAAATCAAGAAAGTGGAGAAGGTGAAGAAAGCGGAGAAGTCCGAGAAGGAGGAATCCGTCAAACCTCCGAAGAAAGCACCGGAAAAGGAAGCCAAGCCAGCGGCCCCCAAAGCCCCGAAAGCACCCAGGAAAACCGAGCCGAAACCACCAAAACTGACCGAGGCGGAAAAAAAGAGCCAGATCGCCCTGACGGAATGGCGCAACGCCGTGGAGGGCGTGGATGACGACGAGTTCAAGCCGTACCTCCTCAACGGCGTCTACCAGGAGGACGACTATCTGCTGCACGCCCAGTTCGGCAAGGGCAAGGTGCTCAAGATCACCGGCATCGGAAAGATGGAAGTGATTTTTGAGACCGGGATCCGGCGCCTCGTCTACAACCGGCAGACATCCTGATCACCCGTTCCCATGATTCCCGAATAGAGCCGCCCCGCCCCCTCTCCGTCCCGTCGGTAGGAGTGGAACAGGGCCGGGCTGCAGCTTGTGCAAAGCGGGCAGACATCGATGTGCTCCGGTCGAAGCCCCGCCGCTTCCAGCGTCCGCCGCACGCAGGAAGCGAGATCCAGCCGGGGACTGGGTGCCGGTGAAACCACGCTCCCGGGGAACCGCTGCTCGAACTGCGAGGCCAGGTCATCCCCCACCCGGTAACAACATCCCCAGATGCCGGGCCCGACCGCGGCCCGGATCGTCCCGGGAGAGGCCCCGAAATCTCCCACCATCACCCGCACCGTCCTCGCCGTGATCTCCCCGAGGGTGCCGCGCCAGCCCGAATGGGCGGCGGCCGCCACGCCGCGTTCAGGATCGAACAGCAGCACGGGCAGGCAGTCGGCGGTCTGGACGCTCAACCACAACCCCGCGTCGGCCGAGACCAGCGCGTCGGCGGGCGGCGGATATTCCGGGATGGCCGGGCCGCCGGCCGGCTGGTACGATTCGGCCCCCCCCGTCCCCTGCCGGGCGACCACGACGTGGCAGGAGTGGACCTGGCGCAGCCACGCCGCGGAGATGCCGGGAAGACCTCCGCCGTCGTCAATGATCGGCGGCCGGCCCGGGTCTTCCTCCGCGGAGGGGTCCCCGGCGCAACCGGCGCGCAGACGCAGGCCGTCCTCCCAGCGGGTTCCGAAGGCGTGCCGGGCCGGCAGGTCCCGGAATAGGGTTGATTTCAGAATCAGGTTGTTGCTACCATGATCGAAGTAAAATGACATGTGCCCTCGTCCTGACCGCACGGCAGCGTCGATATCAAAACGGGAATTATAACTCCGTTTCGGCTTTGTCTTCACGCGGAATTGGCGCGGGCGCCGGCCCGGGGTTCCATCGTCCGGCTGCATGGGATTGGCCCGTGCGGCCGGAATTGAGTTCCGCGCCCAAAGGAGAACCCGATGTCGCTTGAGAAATCCGCCCGGCTGCGCCCGGAGGAATTGCGGTTCCAGTTCGACTCCGCCCTCGTGCCCTGGGCCCATACCCAAGAGGTGCCGGCCTGCAGCGATATCATCGGCCAGGAACGGGCGATCCGGGCCATTCGCCTCGGGCTGGAGCTGAAGAGCGCCGGCTACAACATCTTCGTGACCGGCCTCTCCGGCACCGGCAAGACGACCACCATCAAGTCGCTGCTGGAGGAGATCGATCACTCGGGGCGGATTCCGGATGACCTCTGCTATGTGCACAACTTCAAGCACCCCGACAACCCGAAGATCCTGAGCCTGCCCCCCGGCAGCGGCAAGTTGCTCCAGAAGGACATGGGGCGGCTGGTGGATTTCGCCCGGGTGCACGTGCCGGAGATCCTCGAGAGCGATGCGTTCAAAAACAAGTGGGAACAGTTGGTGGAAGAGGCCCGGCTGAGGGAGCGCGAGCTGATCCGCAACTTCGAGCAGCGGGTCAAGGAGCGGAATTTTTCCCTGGTGCAGGCCCAGTACGGCACCATCCAGCGCACGGAACTCGTGCCTGTGATTGCGGGCAATGCTAAGAACCTCGAGGAACTCGAGGAGCTGGTGGACAAGAAGCAATTCCCGACAGAAGAATTGGAACGGATCAAGGGGGTCCACCGAGAGCTTTCCTCCGAGATGGCCGAGGTCACCAAGCAGCTGAAGGAGCTCCAGAAACAGGTGGCCGAAAAACAGCAGGTGCTGGTGCGGGAGATCGTCCGGCCCGTGCTGGAGGAGCAGATCGCGGAGATGAAGCACCAGTTCCCCTGGGAAGAGGTGGGGCCCTACCTCGAGGAGGTCAAGGAGGACATCCTCGAGCGGATCGACATCTTCCGGGAGAAGCAGGAGGACAAGTCCAACTTCCTCGCCAACCTGATGGCGCCTCGCGAAACCGGCGACCCCTTCCTGGCGTACGAGGTCAACGTGCTGGTGGACAACTCCGACCTCACCGGGGTGCCCATCATCATCGAGACGACGCCCACCTACCGCAACATCTTCGGGACGATCGAGAAGAATGTCGACCGGGGCGGCGGAGTGCGGACCGATTTCACCCGCATCCGGGCGGGCTCCCTGCTCCGTGCCAACGGCGGGTACCTTGTGGTGAACGCCATGGACGCCCTCCTGGAGCCGGAGGTCTACAAGAACCTCAAGCGGGCGCTCAAATTCAACCAGGCCACCATCCAGAGCTTCGATCCGTTCTCCTTCTTTTCCTCCACGTCGCTCACGCCGGAGCCTATTGAAATAGACGTCAAGGTGGTCATGATCGGGGATAAGGAGATCTACCACGTCCTCTTCTCCCTGGATGAGGATTTCCGCAAGATCTTCAAGGTGCTGGCCGACTTCGATTCCGTCATGCCCAACACCCCGCCCAACGTGGGCTGCTTCGTCTCCCTCATGAGCAAGATCTGCGAGGAGGAGGGCCTGCTGAGCTTCGACCAGGAGGGCATCTGCGCCGTGCTGGAGCAGGCGGTCCGGCTCGCCGGCCGGAAGAACAAGCTGACCACCCGGTTTTCCGACGTGGCCGATCTGATGCGCGAAGCGAGCTTCTGGGCGAACCGCGAGCAAGCGCCGATGGTGGGCCGCAACCACGTGGAGAAGGCGGAACGGGAAAAGATCTTCCGGAGCAACCTGCCGGAGGAGAAGCTCCAGGAATGGATCGAGGACGGAATCATCCTGATCGACAGCCAGGGCGCCAGGGTGGGCCAGATCAACGGACTGTCCGTGTATCAACTGGGATATTACTCGTTCGGCAAGCCCACGCGGCTGACGGCCGAGGTGTCCGTCGGCGAAGCGGGCTTCATCAACATCGAACGGGAGGCCGGGCTGAGCGGGCAGACCCACGACAAGGGCGTCCTGATCATGGGGAATTTCATCCGTGCCCGGTACACGAAGGACAAGCCCCTCGGCATGAACGCGTCGATCTGCTTCGAGCAGTCGTACGGCGGAGTGGACGGGGACAGCGCCTCCTCCACCGAGCTGTACGCCATCCTGTCGGCGCTGGCGGGGGTCCCCATCCGGCAGGACCTGGCCGTGACCGGCTCCGTCAACCAGAAGGGTCAGATCCAGCCGATCGGCGGCGTCAACGAGAAGATCGAGGGCTTCTTTGACGTGTGCGCCGCGCGGACCTTTACCGGGGCGCAGGGCGTCATCATTCCGCGACAGAATGTGGACGACCTGATGCTGCGCCAGAACATCGTGGACGCCGTCCGCCAGGGCAAGTTCCACATCTATGCCATCGAGACCATTGACGAGGGCATCGAGCTGCTGACCGGCATCCCGGCTGGGACCCGGGATGAACAGGGCGACTGGCCGGCGGATTCCGTCAACGGCCGGGTGAACCGGACCCTGCAGGAATTTGCCGACACCCTGAAGGAATTCAAGCGGAGCGAGTGACCGCCCCGCGGATCGGAGCCGGCTCCTGCGGGAGGCGGCCGGCAGGCGGGGAACCAATCCAAGAGAATCGGGGAGCATGGAAGCTGGCCTGGTCGTGATCGGAGCCCAGACGGCGGGATTAGCCGCCGCCGCGGAAGCACGCCGACAAAATGCGGCGATGCCGATCACCGTGGTGGACCGGGCCCGCCAGCCGGCGGCCGCCACCTGCGGCCTGCCCTGGCTGTTCCGCGGAGATTCGGCCGCCATGGTCCTGCATTCCCAGGAAGAGCTGGCCCGCCGCTACCGGCTCGACCTGCGCATGGAGCACGATGTCACCGGGATCGATCTCTCCCGCCGGCGGATCCACTGCCGGCGTCTGGACGGCTCCAGCCAGACAATCCCCTTCCATCGCCTCGTGATCGCCACCGGCGCCCGCCCCCGCATCCCGCCCGAAATCCGGGAGGGTCCGTCGTCCAATATCTTCACCCTGCGCGGTGTGGCCGAAGCGGAGGCCCTGCGGGAGTTCTTCTCCTCCCGGAATCCTCGCCGGGCGGCCGTCCTGGGCGCCGGACAGCTTGGGCTCGAGATGGCCGACGCGTTCCGCCGGATCGGCTTGGAGGTCGTCCTCCTGGAGCAGGCGGACCAGCTGCTGCCGGGTGTCGTCCCCTCTCTTGCGAAAAGCCTCCAGGACGCTGTCGCCGGGCAATCGGTCGATTGCCGCTCACGGACCACCGTGCGGACGGTTCTTGCCGCCGGGGCGGGCGTCGTCCTGGAGCTGGGGGATGGCCGCCGGTTGCCGGCAGACCTGCTCTTTTGCGCCGCCGGGATCCAGCCGAACACCGAATGGCTCCGGGACCATCCTTTCCGTTTCACGGCGGACGGGCACTTGGCGGTGAACCTCCAAATGGAAACCCACCTCGAGGGCATCTATGCAGCCGGAGACTGCGCGGCGGCGCCCCACCTCCTGCACGGCGGCTTGACACCCGCCCACTCCGCCGTGGTGGCCGCCCGGACCGGCCGGGTGGCGGCAGTGAACGCCGCGGGCTTCCACGCCGAGATCCCTGGGATCCTGGGGGCATGGTGCCTGCAGGCGTTCAACCGGGAGATCGCCTCGGTGGGGCTGACCGCGGATGATGCGCCGGCCGGCTGGCCGGTGGCCTGCATCGAGGTGGACGTGCCCGCGAGGCCACCGTACATGACCGGGCCGGGGCCGATGCGCCTGGCCGGCTATTTCCGGACCGACACCCGGGCGCTGGTCGGGTGCCAGGTGATCGGCGGTGAGGGGGCGGCGGCCGCCCTGCAGCCGGTTCCGCTCCTCCTCCAGCACCGCTGTGGTCCCGGCGAGATCCTGCAAACTGAATTTCCTTACACGCCACCGTTGGGCCCGCTGTGGCACCCCCTGCAGCAGCTGGCGAGGGTGGCGGAGAAGACGCTGCCATGAAGGAGGCAATGCCATGATCCGCTCGTTCGATCAACTTTTTCAGGAAGTCCGCCAGCGGCCGCGGAAAACGCTGATTGTGCCGGCGGCGGAGGGACAGTCGATCCTCCAGGCCTGTGCCGAGGCCCAGGCAGAGGGCATCTGCGACGTGATCGCGGTCGGCGACGCCGGCAAAATGCGTTCGATCCTGCAGAAAAGCGGGCTGGACGAATCGAAGTTTCAGCTTCGGGACGAGCCCGATCCGGAGCGGGCGGTGGATCTGGCCATGGCACTGATCCGCGAGGGCCAGGCGAACATGCTGATGAAGGGCAAGACAGACACGCCGACCTTACTGAAAGTCGTCCTGGACGCGGACAAGGGGCTGCGCACCGGCCGCGTGCTCAGCCACGTCGCCGTAGTCGAGATGCCGACCTACCCCCGGCTGATGCTCTGGACGGACGGCGGACTGAACATCCGGCCGGACCTGGAAAAGCGGATGGATATCATCCGGAACGCGGTCGAGTTCGCCGGCCACCTGGGGGTGGAACGGCCCGGCGTCGCGCTCCTCTCGGCGACTGAAAAGGTGAATCCGAAGATGGAGGAAACCCTCGACTACGAGAAGATCTTGCGGGTCCAGGCCAACGAACCGTTTGTGCAGGCCGTCATCGAGGGGCCGCTGGCCATGGACATTGCCTTGAGCGCGGAGTCCGCCAAGATCAAGGAAGTGACCAGCACCATCGCCGGCGAGACGGACATCTTCGTCACGCCGGAAATCGGCACCTGCAACATCGCCGTCAAGGCGCTGATCTACCTGGCCGGGGCGAAGGCGAGCGGCCTGGTCGTCGGGGCACAGGTGCCGATCGTCCTGCTCAGCCGGTCGGACGACTATGAGACCAAGCTGCGTTCCATCGCCTTGGGCGCCATCTGGGCCTGAGCCGGACGGCGGACCGGAAAACGATCAGAGAGGGAGAACCATGAAGATCCTGTCCATCAACCCGGGGGGAGTTTCCACCAAGGTTGCGCTCTACGAAGACCGGATCCTGCTCTGGGCGGAGGATATCCAGCATACCGAGGAGGAATTGAAGGGATTCCACTCGGTGCTGGAGCAATATGACTTCCGACGCGGGGTGATCCTGAAGAAATTGGAGGAGAAGTCTCTGTCGCCGTCGGATCTGGCCGCCTGCGTGGGGCGCGGCGGTTTGTTCAAGCCCCTACGGGCGGGCACGTACCTGGTGACTCCGGCCATGCTGGAAGATATCCGGGAGGGCCGGACAAAGGCGGACCACCCCTCCAACCTGGGCGCGCTCCTGGCGCACGCGATCGCCTCGCCCGTCGGAATCCCCGCCATGATCGTCGATCCCGTTTCGGTGGACGAGTTCGAGCCGGAAGCCCGCGTGTCCGGATGGCCTTCCATCGAGCGGCGTTCGCTCCTGCACGCGCTGAACGTGCGCGCCACCGCGTTCAAGGTGGCGGAGAAGCTCGGCCGGCCGCTGGCAGATCTGAACCTGGTGGTCGCCCACCTGGGTTCCGGTTTCAGCATCTGCCCCCTCCGGCGGGGCCGGGTCATCGACGTGAACAACGCCAACGACGGCGGACCGTTCTCCCCGCAGCGCGTCGGCACCCTGCCGACGACCCAGCTGGTGGAGCTGGCGTTCTCCGGACAATTTCCCAATGCGAAGGCCCTGAACGGCGCGTTGACGAAAAAGGGCGGAATGACTGCCTACGTGGGCACCCACGACATGCGCGAAACGGAAAAACGCATGGCGGCCGGGGACGAAAAGGCCAGGCTGGTCTTCCAGGCGATGGCGTACCAGATCGTCAAGGAGGTGGGGGCCATGAGCGCGGCCCTCGACGGCGAGGTGGACGCCATCATCGTGACGGGCGGATTGGCCTATTCCAAGCGGCTGACTGAAGAGTTGTCCCGCCGGCTGGCCTGGATCGCGCCCGTGGAGATCGTTCCCGGGGAAAACGAGTTGGAGTCTTTGGCGATGGGCGCGTTGCGGGTGCTGGAAAAAGCAGAGGCGGCCTTGGACTATTGACCAGGCCGCCTCCGGAGAATCGCAAACTCGGATCAGTTGATCTCGGAGTACTCGGCGTCGACGACGTCGTCCCCGCCGTTCTTCTTGTCCGAACCCGCCTGCGAACCCGACGGGCCGGCGCCTCCGGCGGTCGGACCGGCACCGGGTCCCGGCTGGGCGGACGCTTGCTGGTACAACTGGGTGGCCACCTGCTGGGAGATGGCCGACAGCCGCTCTCGCAGCTTCTCGAGGGCCGCCTTGTCCTGGGAGTCCAGCTTCTCGCGGGCCTCGCGCGCGACCGACTGGGCTTCGGAAGCTAGCGTCGAGTCGATCTTGCTCGAGTTCTCCCGGACCAGCTTGTCCAGGTTGTAGGAGAGGTTGTCCACCTGATTGCGGAGCTCGGCCAGTTCCCTCCGCTGCTTGTCATCCGCCTCGTGGGACTGGGCCTCGTGGACCATCTTCTCGATCTCCTCCTTGCCCAAGCCGCTGGAGGAGGTGATAGTGATCTTCTGTTCCTTGCCGGTCGCCTTGTCCCGGGCGGACACGTTCAGGATCCCGTTGGCGTCGATGTCGAAAGTAACCTCGATTTGGGGGATGCCCCGCGGGGCCGGCGGGATGCCGACCAGGTGGAAACGGCCCAGGCTCTTGTTGTCTCCGGCCATGGCGCGCTCGCCCTGCAGGATGTGGATCTCGACCTGGTCCTGCCCGTCGGCCGCCGTGGTGAAAATCTCCGACTTGCGGGTGGGGATGGTGGTGTTGCGCTCGATGAGCTTGGTAAACACGCCGCCGTAGGTCTCCACGCCCAGGGACAGCGGGGTCACGTCCAGCAGGAGCATCTCCTTGACTTCCCCGCCCAGCACGCCCCCCTGGATGGCCGCACCCACGGATACCACCTCGTCGGGATTCACGCCCTTGCACGGTTCCTTGCCGAAGAACTCCTGGACCAGCTGCTGCACCTTCGGGATCCGGATGGAGCCGCCCACCAGGACCACCTCGTGGATGTCGGCCGGCTTCATCCCGGCGTCGGCCATCGCCCGGCGGCACGGTTCGAGGGTGCGCTGGATGATGTCGTCCACCATCTGCTCGAGCTTGGACCGCGACAGCTTGATGTTCATGTGCTTCGGCCCGGAGGCGTCGGCGGTGATGAAGGGCAGGTTGATCTCCGTCTCCATGGTGGAGGAGAGCTCGATTTTGGCCTTTTCGGCCGCTTCCTTGAGGCGCTGGAGGGCCATCTTGTCGTTGGAGAGGTCAATGCCCTGGTCCCGCTTGAATTCGCTGATCAGCCACTCCATGATGCGCTGGTCGATGTTGTCGCCACCCAGATGGGTGTCGCCGTTGGTGGATTTCACTTCCACCACCCCTTCGCCGACCTCCAGGATGCTGATATCAAACGTGCCGCCGCCGAAGTCGAACACGGCAATGGTCTGGTCTTTTTTCTTGTCCAGGCCGTAGGCGAGGGCGGCGGCAGTCGGCTCGTTGATGATCCGGCGCACGTTCAGGCCGGCGATCTGCCCGGCTTCCTTGGTGGCCTGCCGCTGGGAATCGTTGAAATAGGCGGGCACCGTGATGACGGCGTCCGTCACTTTCTCGCCAAGGTAGTCCTCGGCCGCCTGCTTCAGCTTCTGGAGGATCATGGCCGAGATTTCCGGCGGCGAATAGAGCTTGCCGTTGATGTCGACCCGGGCGTCCTGGTTCTGCCCGGCCGTCACTTTGTACGGGACAAGCTTGATCTCCTGCTGGACTTCGTTGAATTTCCGGCCCATGAACCGCTTGATGGAAAATACGGTGTTGACCGGATTGGTGATGGCCTGTCGCTTGGCCACTTGGCCGACGAGGCGCTCCCCGTCTTTGGTGAAGCCGACCACGGAGGGCGTCAAACGGCCGCCTTCCGCGTTCTGGATCACCACCGGATTGCCGCCTTCCATCACCGCGACCACTGAGTTGGTGGTCCCCAAATCTATCCCGATGATCTTGCCCATAGTGGTGTTTCTCCCTCGTTCATAAATTGCGGAACCCCATTTCGCAAAATGATTGCCAAACGAATGGTTCCGTAATTTGCTGAAAAAAAGGAGGATAGTGCTTCTGAAATTCGCACCGGGAAGGATTCAAAAAGTCCCAAGTGGAGAAAAACGCACCGATTCCGTTGCATTTTGGGCAGTTTCTTCTATCATTACCTCAATACTTGGTCGGGCGGGGAAACATGACGAGTTCCTTCACCGTGCTGATCGTGGACGATGACGAGGCCTCCCGGGAGCTGATGCTGGAAGCCCTGCGGCGCTCCGGCTACCGGTTGCTGGAAGCCGACAGCGCAGAGAACGCCCTGGAGATCCTGGCCCGGGAACGTCCGGACCTGGTGGTGACGGACGTCCAGATGGGCGGCATGAGCGGCATCGAGCTGGTCCGGCAGATCAACGCCCGCCGTCCGGAAGTGCTCGTCGTGGTGGTGACGGCCTTCACCAACAGCGAGGTCACCATCGAGGCCATCCGTTCCGGCGCCTTCGACTTCATACCCAAACCGTTCCAGGTGGACCGGTTGCGCCAGGTCGTCCGAAACGCGGTCGAGAAGCGCGACTTGGTGCGGGAAACCAGGATCATCGAGCCGGTGGAGACCGCCAAGGCCTCCACCAACCGGTTGATCGGCAGCTCGGAGCGAATGGTCGAGGTCTTCAAGATGATCGGCCGGGTGTCCAACACCGAGAGCACCGTCCTGATCATCGGCGAGAGCGGCACCGGCAAGGAACTGGTGGCCCGCGCCATCCACGAGAACTCTTACCGGCGGGACAAGCCCTTCCTGGCGATCAACTGCGGCGCTTTGCCGGAGACCCTGCTCGAGAGCGAACTTTTCGGGTACGAGAAGGGAGCATTCACAGGGGCGGAGAAAACCCACATGGGGATTTTTGAGGCTGTGAACGGCGGGACCTGCCTGCTGGACGAAATCGGGGAAATGCCCCTCCCGGTCCAGCCGAAGTTGCTGCGCGTGCTGCAGGACGGGGAGCTGCGGCGGGTGGGGTCCACCCGGGAGATCCGGGTCGATGTCCGGATCCTGGCGTCGACCAACCGGCGGCTGGAGGCCATGGTCGAACAAGGGCAATTCCGGGAAGACCTCTTCTACCGCCTCAACGTGGTCCACCTGGAGCTGCCGACTCTCGCCCAGCGCAAGGAGGACATCCCGATGCTGGTCAATCACTTCCTGGCGCGGTACATGACCCGGAACCGACGCCGGGGCCTCGCCGTCAGCCCGGACTGCATGAAGGCACTCATGAATTACGGTTGGCCCGGAAATGTCCGCGAGCTGGAAAACGTGGTGGAGTCCTCGGCAACCCTCTCGCCGACGCCTGTCATCGGATTGGACAATCTGCCGGCCCGGATCCGCTCCTCGGAAGTCCACCAGGTCTTCCTGGAGAAGGAAGTGCCCGAGGCGTTCGGCGGCCAGCTCCTGCCGCTGGCGGAAGTGGAGCGCCTTTACATCCTGAAAGTGCTCAAGGAAGTCCGGCGGAACAAATCGATGGCCGCCCGGGTGCTGGGGCTCGACAGGAAGACCCTCCGGCTGAAATTGAAGCAATACGGCTACGAGGCGGCGGACGAAGATAGGGAGTGAAGGCGGTCCGCCAGGTCGAGGAAGAACTGGGCGTCTTTCAATCCCGCGAAGAGGTTCTCCGGGATCCCGTCCAATCCGTTGAAAGCCCCCGCAAGGGCCCCAGTGACGAAACCCGTCGTGTCCGAGCTGTCTCCGGCGTGGACAACATGGGACACCGCCGCCGTGAAATCGTCCGGGAACTTCAGGAACACGAACAGGGCGGCGAACAGCGATTCCAGGATGCTGTAACCGGTCCCCAATTCCTGGAGCCCCTCGTTGACTTCCACGTCCAGCAGGGAAAGGACCCAGAGGAGCATGTCCCGGAATTCGGGGTGGCTCGACTGCATCAGGTCCGCCGCGGCTTGGACCGATTCCGGGAGTTCCCGCGAATCCCGGCACATCAGGATGTTGCTGAGCAGAAGACCGAAGCAGGCGCAGCCGGCCGAAACGCGGGGCTCCACCAGGATCATGCGGGCCAGTGAGGCGCAGTCACGGGAGATCCGCTCCCCGTCCGCATGGTGGCGGAGGACCAGCGGCGGAACGAATGCCAGGGGCTTGCTGCCGTCGCGAAATCCGCCCGACTCCTGCCAGGGGGTTCCCTTGCGGAGGTGCCGGCAGGCGGCCAGCAGGGAACGCCCCGGCGTGATCCAGGCACGGGTCTCGTAGAGGCGAACCAGGCCCTGGGCGATCTCCGCGGGATCCGCGTCGCCTTTTTCCAGGATGGTTTCCGTGACGAGGGTCATGAGTTGCGTCTCGTCGGTATACTGCCCCTGCTCCAGCCGGGCATTGAGGTGGCCCTGGGGCGCGCGCAGGAAGGTCTTCGGGGGGAGGGGAACCAGCTCGTGGATCAATTGCGGGTGCAGGAACTGGAAGGGCATGCCCATGGCATCGCCGATGGCGGCGCCTAGCAGTACGCCTCGGAAGCGATCCTGGGGAGGTAGCGAGGTCATTTTCGACTCTCTGGTTCGGTCACCTGGTAGATGGTTTCGCCGGGCTTGGAATAGAGCAGCTTTTTCCGGATTTCCTCTTCGAGGAGTGCGGGATCGGACTGCAGTTTTTCAATCCTCTCCCGAAGCGCCTTGTTCTCCTTTTCCAATCGCCGGATGTCGCTCTGCAGCTGCTCGTAGCGCGCCTCCTTGTCTCGGAGCTGGAGCCATCCGTGGTTCCCGAAGATGGACATCCCGATCATCCAGAGGCAGAAGAGTATGATGACAATCCAAGCGATTTCCCGCATGACGGATCGGCTTCGGATGTCCATGGAGGGCGCCCCCGACGGTATCTGTTATAATCTTACTGGAATGAAGGCCGCTTTGCAACCCCTCCCCGGCCCGGGGAGGATGGCGCGAAATCCAGCCGGAGGCGAAGGCATGTCGGAATATTGCGTGGTGCTGTGCACGGTCCCCTCATCGGACCTGGCGGAAACGATCGCCCGGGGGGTACTGGAGGAACGTCTGGCGGCCTGCGTCGGCGTGCTGCCGACCGTCCGGTCGTTCTATACGTGGAAGGGGGAATTGTGCCGCGAAGACGAGGTGCTGCTCCTGGTCAAGACCACCCGGGCGGCCTACGCCGCCCTGGAGCGCTGTCTCCGGAACCGGCATCCGTACGAAGTGCCGGAGATCATACTGCTGCCGATCGAGGCCGGGTGGCCGCCCTACCTGGATTGGATCAGGGAGTCGGTTTCTCCGGAACCGGCGGGTGAGGGATCCGGAATGTCAGCTCCACCCGGTCTCCCGCCTTCCGGGTGTTGAGGCTGCCGCTGTGGATGTCCGCGATCGCCCGCAGAGCCAGCGGCGCCAGAGTCTGACGGGGATCGTCGCCCGGCGACAGCGACAGGCCGGTTTCCGGCGCCGGTTCCGCCAGGCGGCAGGGCAGGCCGGAAGAATCGCTCAGCCGGATCAGCGCCGCATCCGCGTCTTCCTCCAGGCGGATCTGGATCGAGCCCGGTCGGCCCTCCTGCAGGATGCGGTCGCGCGCGTCCAGCACGTAGGTCAGCATTCCCAACGAGAGCACCGCCATGTTTCCGTTGACGATGTGGGCCAATTGGCTGGAGAGCTGAAGCTGGATGTTTCGCTTCTGCAGGTGGTGTTCCAGGATCTTCTGCACCAGGAGGGCCGCCTGGCACGGATCGCACGGCATGATCTCGTCCAGGGGCTGGCGGGAGAGGGTATGGATGTGCTGGATCAATTCCTGCAGGCGGTTGGACACGTCCAGGAACACCTGGGCGGACTTCAGGTAGATCTCCTCTTTCCGGATCGAGAGGGCCATCTGTGCATATCCGCTGAGGCTGGTCAGCGAATTATTGAATTCGTGCGTCAGCAACTGGGAGAGAAGGCCCAGGCAAAGCTGCCGGTAGACGGGCATCACCGATCCCGCAACGGGGAGGCCGATCGAGACGGGGTAGGATACGCCGGGCAAGGATCCCATAAGCTTCACGGAATGAGTTTTCAAACGGTGCAAGCCGATTATATAATAACTTCAGCCTCCATGAATCGCTGAAATTCGGGTTGCCCCTGTGACTGAGCAGAAACACTACACCTTCGGGAGCTGCGTTCTGGCCATCCTGGTTCTGAGCGCGGTCGCCTGCCAGCCGGCGCGCCCACCCGAGCCTGCGCGCCCCGCCGCGCCCCGGCCGGGCGGCACGTTGCACCTCTGGATTCCCGCCGCCGGCATGCTGGATCCGCTGTTTCTCGACGACGTGTATGAAGCATCCATTTCGGTGAATCTGTTCAACGGCCTGGTGGCGCTCGACGACAACCTGGCCGTCGTGCCGGGCTTGGCGGAGGAATGGAAGGTTTCCCGGGACGGACGGATCTACGACATCAAGCTCCGGCGGGGGGTGCGGTTCCATGACGGCAGCCTCCTGGACGTCGAGGACGTGCTTTTCACCTTCCACCGAGCGATGTCCCTGACCAGCCCCGTTTCGGTCAACGAGATCCTGAAGCGGCTCGTGGACGAGGAGTACAGCCGCGGACAACGGAACTTCCGCATTTCCGCCCTGGACGCATCCACCGTGCGGATCGTCCTGCGGCAGCCCTACCCGGAATTCCTCCGGATCCTGGCCATGGACCAGCTGCGGATCGTCCCGCGGAGGTCCTTCCCTCCCGACGGGCCCAAGACCACCCCGCCCTACGTCGGCACCGGGCCGTTCGTACTTGACCAGCTGACTCCCGACAAGATCGTCCTCCGCAGGAATGAGTCCTATTTCACACATCCGGCGCACATCGAGAAGGTGGAGTTCGCGGTGATCACCGACCTGAAGCCCGCCCAGAAGGTGGAACTCTTCCGGAAGGGCCGCCTGGATGTCATGGAGGCGTTCAACATTCCCCAGCCGGAGAAGGTCCTTTCCCCCGACCACTGGATCGTGAAGGCCGAGCTGTCCACCTCCTTCGTTGTGTTCAACTGCCAGCGGCCGCCGACCGACAACGTGTACTTCCGACGGGCCTTCGTCGCGGCCTTTGACCGGCAGGCCTTCTTCAGGAAGGCGTACCGCGGAGTGGAGCCGACGGAGAGCATCCTGCCGCCCGGCATGCCGGGTTACCTGCCGGTGACCGACAGCTTCCGCCGCAACCCGGAGGATGCCGCACTCCTGCTCGAGCGGTCGGGCCTGGCACCGGAAGAACTACCGCCCCTGGACATCCTGATGGCCACGGACGATCCGAACCTGATCGAAGGTTACCGCAAAGTGGGAGATCTGCTGGGCGTCCGGATCAACATCCGGCACATCGCCGACTGGTCCCAGTATTCCCGGCAGATGGACCAGGGGGAATTCAACGTCACGCAGCTGGTATGGGCGGCCGACACTCCCATCCCCGAACAGTTCTACCAGAGCCTGCTGTCGTCCAGCTCGTCCCAGAACGTCGCCCGTTACCGGGATGATAAAATTGACAACCTGATCTACCGGATGTATTTTGAACAGAACTTGAACGAGAAGCTCACCATCATCCGGACCATCGAATCGCGGGTGCGGGACTTCGTTCCCTACATGCCGATGGAGAACTACATCCTGAACTTCATGATCGCTCCGCGGGTACGGGATGCGCGGATGAGCCCGTTCGGGCTCCTTTCCCTGAACTTGGCGGAGCTTTGGATCGACGAGCCCGAAAAGCGGCGCTGAATGTTGATAAGGACCAGCCAGCGAAAGAAGATCATCCGCGTACACGAGCGTTTTCTCCTCTACTCGTTCGTGATCCTGCTGGCCATCATGACGATCCTGGCCCTCTTCACGCGGTACCAATTCAACGACATCCTGCTGACCGAAACATATGACCGGGGGCGGGAATTCGAAAAGAACCTGCAGGCCACGTTCAGCCCCCTGCTGGTGACTTACAACTACTCCACGATCTATAACGCCGTGAACACCATGGCCGCGCAGCAGCACGTGGTATACATCGCGGTCTACGACAAGGAGATGAACCTGGCGGCCTGCAACTCCTTCTACCGTGAGAACGTCGACAAGATCCGACAGGTTTCCCAGGCCACGCTCGCCCGCGTCAACCGTTCGGCGTTCCGCGAAGGGACGCTCTCCCTGCCGGGGGGCAAGGACCTGCCCGTCCTCGACATCATCTCGCCGGTCTACGTGCAGCCCTCCTCCCTGCGCTGGGGCGTCATCCACGTGGGGCTCTCGCTGGAGAACGTGTACGATCATTTCCGGCGGATCCACCTGTACCTCCTGATCTCTTTCCTCCTGTCGCTCAGCTTGATCTACCTGGGCCTGAACCAAATGTCGAAGATGATCCAGCGGCCGATGGACGCCCTCCTGAAAGGGGCGGAGGAGATCGGATCGGGCAACCTCCGATTTCATTTCGCGCTGCGTGAATCCAACGAATTCGGGGTCCTCGCGGAATCGTTCAACCAGATGGTGGAGCGGGTGAACCTTCTGCAGTCCCGGTTGGAGAACTGGAACCGGGAGCTGGAGGCGCGGATCGAAGAGCGGACCCAAGCGCTCCAGCAGACCCGCCAGTTCCTCGAAAACGTGTTCAACACCCTGACGGAGTGCGTGATCACGATCAACGGTCAAGGGTACCTGACCTACGCCAACGCCCAGTTCTACCGCATTTCGGGCCTGAGCCCCGCCGATCTGGGCAAACCGTTTTCCCGCCTCTTCTTCTCCCGGGGGCTGGACCGCATGAAAGCGTTGCGATGCTTCGTCCGGGCCCGCCAGGGCCGGCCCATGCGGCTGGAGCAGACCATGAGCTTCCGGGACACCGAGCTCCTCCTGGATATCGAGGTCAGCCCCCTCCAAAGCATCGGGGGGACCCCGGGCATCCTGGTCATCGCCCGGGACATCACCCAGCAGAAAGAGCTGGAGCACCAGCTGTTGCAGGCCCAGAAGATGGAGAGCATCGGGACGCTGGCCGGCGGGATCGCCCATGACTTCAACAACGTCCTGGGAGCGATCCTGCCGTCGGTGGAGATGCTCAAGCGAAAGCTGCAGGGCCAGGAGGAACTGTCCCGCAAGATCGAGATTGTCGAGCAGTCGGCCCGCCGGGCCGCGGAGTTGACCACCCAGCTCCTCATGTTTTCCCGGCGGCAGGACCTGCAATTCCAGGTCCTCCGCTTCAACGAGGTGGTCCAGGCGGCCGTCGCCGCGCAGGAGCGGAGGCTCCCGCTCAATATCCACCTCGAACTGTGGCTGGATCCGCAGGTCGAGGGAGTGCTCGCCAACCGGGCGGTCCTGGAGCAGATGCTGGTTAACCTGATCGAGAACGCCAAGGCCACGATGCCCGACGGTGGCCGGATCAGCATTTCGACCGGCACGTTTCTCGCGGAGGAAACTTTCATCCGACAGCACCCGGAGGTGCCCGCCGGCCTGTATCAGGAATTGACCGTCGTCGATACGGGCACGGGCATCCCCGAAGAGCACCTGGACCGCATCTATGATCCGTTCTTCAGCAGCCAAACGACAGGCAAGGGGAGCGGCATCGGGCTGGCGGTCGTGTACGGGGCGGTGAAGAAGCACCAGGGGTACATCTTCTGCGAATCCGTGGCGGGAAGGGGAACGCGGTTCCGCGTCCTGCTGCCGGCCATGCAGATGGAGGCGCCGGAACCTGTCATCACGGATGCGGTTGCCCCGCCGGAACGGAACCGCCTCATCGTGGTGGACGACGAGGACATGGTGCGGGAAGTGGCCCGGGACCTTTTGGTCGAACTCGGCTACCGGGTGGAAACCGCCTCCTGCGGCCGGGAAGCCGTCGAGAAGGTGCGGTCGGCCGGGGAACCTTTCGACCTGGTGCTGCTGGACATGGTGATGCCCGAGATGGACGGCCTGCAGACGCTCATCGCCCTCCGGAAGATACAACCCGGCCTCAAGGTGGTCCTGATCAGCGGGTATGACACGGACGAAAAAATCCAGCAGGCCCTCGGCATGAAGCAGGTCGAGTTCCTGCAAAAACCCTACAAGATAAACGACTTGGCGACTCTGGTGGCCCGGTTTCTGTCAAGCTGACGGCGGCTGGCCGGCAGGATTCAATCCCGCAGGTTCCGATCCAGGAATTCCAGCATCATCGTGAACAGGTGGATCCGGCTCTCCTTGGCGGAGATCCCGTGGCCCATCTGCGGGTAGGGCATGAACTGGAACTGCACGTTGCGGGAGACCATCGCCTGGATCATCTGGATCGAGTTCTGGAAGTGGACATTGTCGTCGGAAGTGCCGTGCACCAACAGCAGCCGCCCCTTGATCCGGTCCGCCAGGTGGACGGGGGAGGCGCTCTGGTAGCCGTCCGGGTTGCGGTCCGGGAGATCCATGTACCGCTCGGTATAGATAGTGTCGTAATTGCGCCAGTCGGTGACGGGGGCGACGGCCACGCCGGCCCGGAACACGCCGGGCTGGTTGCAGAGCGCGTAACAGGTCATGTATCCGCCGTAGCTCCAGCCCCAGATGCCGATCCGCTGCGGATCGACGAAAGGCAGGCCCTGCAGGTGCCGCACGCCGACCATCTGGTCGGCGAGTTCCCGTTGGCCCAGGTTTCGGTAAATCGAGTTTTCCCAGGCCTTCCCCCGCCCGGTCGACCCCCGGTTGTCGAGGCTGAAGACGACGAATCCGTGCTGCGCCAGCAGCTGGTGCCACAGGCTGTAGGCGTAAGAGTAATCCCGAACGACCACTTGGGCGTGGGGGCCGCCGTAGACATAGATCAACGCCGGATACTTCCGCGCCGGATCGAAGCCGCGGGGCTTCAGCAGGCGCGCGTGGAGGACCGTCCCGTCCTCCGCCTTCAGGGTGAGGTATTCCCACGGTTGCAACTCGTAGGCGGCGAACACGGAATCGTCCGGCCGGCGGAGCACGGCGGGGGAGGCCATGTCGGGCAGCCGGCCGGTCCGGTAGGTGGCGGGCATCTGGTCGGTGCTCCAGGCCTCCAGGCAGCCGGCGTGGTCGGGAGAGATCCACACCCGGTGCGTCCCCTCCTCGGCCGTGAGCCGGCGGACCTCCCCGCCGGAGAGGCCGGTCCGGTACAGGTGACGCTCCAACGGACTTTTCTCGGTGGCCGTGAACAGCACCAATCCCGCCGCCTCGTCCACGTCGTCGAGGTGGGTGACCTCCCAGGGCCCCTGCGTGAGCCGCTGGACGAGCGTCCCGTCGAGTTTGTAGCGGTACAGGTGCATGTGGCCGTCCCGCTCGGACCCCCAGATGAATTCCGGACGCGAGCGGAAGGCGTAGAACAGGTCGTGGACGTTGACGAAGCAGGGGTCGCGCTCCTCCAGGATCACCTGGTAATCCTCCGCCTCCGGCATCACCCGGATCAGTTGGAGGAGGTTCTGGGGGCGGTTTAGGACCTGGACCATCAGGAAGAGGGAATCGGGCGTCCAGGTCACCCGGGGGATGTACTGGTCCGGCAAGCCGCCGACCGGCAACTGGCGGAGGCCCTTGTCCGCGAAGCTGTAGAAAAAGAGGGCGGCCACGGGATTGGAATCGCCGGCCTTCGGATACTTCTGGAGCTGCGGCGAAGGGTGCAGCGGCATCCAGTCGAGAATGGGGTACTCCGGGACGTGGCTCTCGTCGAGCCTCAGAATGGCCAGGAAGCGGGAGTCCGGCGACCACCAGTACCCCTGGCGGAGGTCCAGTTCCTCCTCGATCACCCAGTCGACGACCCCGTAGGTCAGGTCCTTCCGACCATCGCTCGTGAGGGGGATTTCCTTGCCGTCATCCAGCAGGATGACGTAGACGTTGAAATCCCGGACGAAAGAGATTTTCTTGCCGTCGGGGCTGTACCGGACCGCCGTCTCGGTCTCCGGCGAGTAGGTGCGGCGGGTCAGCGCGCCGTTGAGCAACTCGTACTCGTAGATGTCGCCCTTGTACAGGAACAGGACCCGGCGGCCGTCGGGACTGAACTGGAAGTCCGCCGGGCTTTCGGCCGGATCGCCGCTCTTCTGGGTCAGCGCCGCCAGGGAGGAGAACCTGGCCTTGACGGTTTCCGGATCCAGCAAAAGGCGGGTCCGGCCCGAGGCCGGATCGGCGGCGAGGTACACCCAGTGCCTGGTCTCGGGATCGGTGGTCTGGAAGATCAATTCCCGCCCGTCGGCGCTCCAGAACGGATTCTGGACCTGCACTCCGCGGAGGGCCGGATTGGAGTAGATGTCTTCCACCGTGAGGGGTGTATAGGCGCAGACGGTTGCCAGGGAGACGGCCAGGAGCAAGGCCATGGCGATCCCCCGGTCCGGGGTGGGCGCTTGGCGGATGATTCGGGGCATGATGGTCCTCCGTGGGGAAACGATGGGGCCCGGGGCGGGATCACATCCGGCTGAAATCCGCGATGTGGCTCTTGTCCCCCAGCATGGCTCCCTTGCGGATGGCCACCGACTCGCCCAGCAGGCAGTTCTTGCCCACCACGCAGGATTGGAGCTGGGCGCCGCTCTTCAGGCGGGTGCCGGAGAGGATGACCGAGTCCTTGATGCTGACCCGCTCCTCGATGCGGCACTTTTCCCCGATGACGGAATTCTCGATGACCACCCCCTCCTTGATGATGCAGGATTCGTGGATGAAGGACTTCTCGTCCACCCGGCTGTCCGCGGGCAGCTGGACGGGCTTCCGGGTGAACAGGCCGTAGAACTTGGGCATCGGGATGCGGCCGGCGAGGACGTCGAAATTGGCCTGGAGGTAGCTGCAGGGATCTCCGATGTGGCACCAGTAGTCGTTGGTATGCTCGGCGAAGATCGGCAATCCGGCGGCGACGATACGGGGGATCAGCTCGCGTTCCAGGGTGTAGTGCGTGTGTTCGGGGACATGGTCCAGAACTTCCTTCTCCATCACGTAGATCCCCACGTTGGCGTGGCCTTCCTGGAGCTCGTCCCCGCGGGGTTTCTCGATGAAGGCGGTCACGAAACCCTGCCGGTTGGTGAGGATCTGGCCGCACCGCTCCGGCTTGGGAGACGAGCCTTCCACCAGCGTCAGGGGGACCTTCTTCTGCCGGTGCTTCTCCAACACTCGCTGCAGGTCCACCGCGCTGAGGATGTCGCCGTTGAGCACCAGGACGGTCTGGTCGAAGAAGGCGGCGGCGTTCTTGAGAGCGCCGGCGGTGCCCAGGGGTTCGGGCTCCGTGACGTAATGGATCACCAGCCCGAAGTTGGAGCCGTCCCCGAGGATCTCCTGGATTTTCCGGGGCTGGTAGGACAGGAGCAGGACGATGTCCTTCAATCCGGCCTTCTTCAGGACGTCCAGTTGATAGAAGATGAAAGGGATGTTGCCCAGGGGGACGATCGGCTTGGGCAGGTTGGCGGTCAACGGCTGGATCTCGGAGCCCTTGCTGCCGGCCAGAATCATTGCTCTCATCCCGTGTCGCTCCCTTGAAGAAGATGACCCCACATTATAGAGGCCCCGGGGGGCGGGGCAAAGCGGAAGATTGGAAAAATGTCACAGCAGGTAGTCCTCGTCCTCGGGAGGGTCGGCCGGCGCCGGCCGTTCCGGGACGGGGACGGGCGTTTGCAGCGGAGGAGGCGCGGCCGCGGTGCCGGGCGGGCCGTCCGCCCGATCTTTCCAGCCCGGGCCGAGCAGGTTCCGCAGCTGCGCGGGATCCGAGTGGAAGTAGTCGGTCAGGAAGGCGTGGAGCAGCGCCTCGCGGGTCTGGGTCGGCCCGATGGCGGGTTCGTAGAGGTACGCCCGGCCGGACTTCCGCCGGAGGACCAGCCCTTTCCGGTACAGGTGCTCCAGGACGGTCATCACCGTGGTATAGGCGAGGGCCGGGGACGCCGGCAAAAGGCGGCGGATTTGGCTCACGTTCAACGGGTGGCGATCCCAGAGGATCTCGAGGACCTGAAACTCGCGCCGGCCCGGCAGGCGGCGCTGCTTTTCCCGAAATTGTCTCGTCTTTGTCGAGGGGGCAGACATCTTATTAATTTTAGCAATGGAGGGCGGCGATTTCAAACGCCATCTCTGCCGGGGAAGATTCCTCTTGAGCCTGAAATCAAAATCAGATAAAGTCTTTCCTTATTTTTCGGAGGCAAGGAGGATTCTCATGAACAGACTTGGAAGCATCATCCTGCTGACCCTCATGCTGATGGTGACTTTGCCGGTCCTGGCCCAGACAGCTCCGGATAAACCCCAGCAGCCGGCCACGGCTCCGGCGCCGGCGGGGGAGGATCACAGCAAGGATGTGCTGGCGAAGATGGGAGACCGGGTGGTCACCGTGGGCGACATCGAGGATGAACTTTCCAAGATCCCGCCCCAGTTCCTCTCGCACTTCACCGATCCGGTCCGGAAACAGCAGTACATCCAGAGCATCGTCGACCGGATGCTCTTCTCCGAAGAGGCGAAAGCCAAGGGGCTCCAGGAACGGGAGGACGTGAAGGAGAAGATCAACTCCTACGTGGAACGGATCCTCTACTCGGAATACCTGAAGACCCTCACCGACGGGCTCACCGTGACCGACGAGGAAGTGGCCAAGTATTACGAAGCCAACAAGGACGCTTTCATGGCCCCGGAGAGGATCAAGGCCAAGCACATCCTGGTCAAGACCGAGGAGGAGGCCGCGAATATCAAGGCCGAGCTCGACAAGGGCGCCGACTGGGACGAACTGGCCAAGAAGTACTCCACGGACAAGAGCAACGCGGGCCGGGGCGGCGACCTGGGGTATTTCTCCCGAGGCCGGATGGTCAAGGAGTTCGATGACGTGGCCTTCGCTCTGGAAGTCGGCAAGATCGGCGGCCCGGTGAAGACCCAGTTCGGCTACCACCTGATCAAGGTGGAGGACAAGAAGCCCGCCGAGCAGCAGACCCTGGAGCAGGTCGACAAGCAGATCCGGACCAAGCTGCTGGGGATGGAGCGCGAGCAGAAGATGGACGAGGCCCGGAAGTCGCTGGCGGAAAAGTACCATCTCACCGTGAACTGGGACAAGGTCAGCGAGATCAAGGTCGGCACCGGCGCCCCGGCGATGGCGATGCCGGGCCAGCCCGGCATGCCCGTGAAGCTGGAGCCCCGGCCGGTTCCGACCCAGCAGCCGGCGCCCGAGAAGAAGGAACCCGAGAAGAAATGAAGACCGGGAGCCCGCAGGCTGGATCTTCCTTTGAATCACTTGGGCAATTACCATTCAACGCGTGAAGCCAGGAGCGGCAGCAGCCGCTCCTTTTTTTTAACCTGCCTTTGCCGCCCCTTGGCCGCCGCCGGGGCGGTCCTGGCCGCCCTCCTGATCGCCGGGACCGGCCTCTCCCCGTTGCATGCGCAATCCCGCCGGACGGCGGAGCTGTTTCCCGTGAACGGACTGGAGGAACGGGTCCAGTTCTGGGAGCGGATCTTCACCATCTACGGGCGGAACGACGTCCTGATCCACGACCGGGATGAAGTGAACCTGGTGTACGAGGTGCTTCGGTACGAGGGCGACTCGGAGCACGACGACAAGGTCCGGAAAAGACAGCGGCTCTCCATCGATTCCCGCCTCGCCTACTGGAAGGCGCGCCTGAAACAGCTGGCGGGTCGGGCGGCGGCCGGCCCGGTGACCGCCGAGGAAGACCGCGACCTGCTCCGCATCATCGAAAAGGGCCACGGGCGGGCGGTCTCCCCGGCCGAGATCAAAGACCTGGCGGACGGGCTGCACGTCCAGCGGGGCATCCGGGAGCTGTTCCTGGACGGGTGGATCCGGTCCGGCCGCTACCTGCCCCACATGGAGGGGATCTTCGCCGACATGGGGATCCCAAGGGAGATTCTGGCCATCCCGCTGTTCGAGTCGGGCTTCCGTTCCGAATCAAAGTCTCGAAAGGGGGCGACCGGAGTCTGGCAGTTCATCCGCTCCACCGGCCGCCTGTTCCTCAAGATCGACCGCCACTTCGACGAGCGCCTGGATCCCCTGCTGGCGACGCGCGGGGCGGGACGCTTCCTGCTGGATGCCTACGCCCGCCTGGACAGCTGGCCGCTGGCGGTGATGGCTTACAACCACGGCACGTACGGCATCTTCAATGCCCAGCGGAAGGTCGGCAGCGATCCCATGGCCATCATCCGCTATTACTCCGGCCGGCAATTCGGCTATGCCTCGCGTAACTATTACCCGGAGTTCCTGGCGGCGCTGCGGGTCATGCGCGATCCCGAGGGGCACCTTCCCGGCGCCGTGACGCAGCCGGCCTGGTCATTCACCCTGGTGGAACTGAAGAAGCCGGCGGACCTGGCGTCGACGTGCCGGCAGCACGGGCTGGACGCCGACACATTCTTTGAGTTGAATCCCTCCGTCATCCGGGGCCGGGCCAAGCACGGCCTGGTCCTTCCGGCCGGCTTCCCGCTCCGTTTGCCGCCCGCGGCGGACGGAAAGAACGGCGCACCGGCCCGGGCGGACGCCGGACCGGCGGCGCGCCCGACGGCTCCGCCGACGCCGAAAGCCGAATCCCGACCTGCCGGAAGCGCGGCGGCAGCCCCCTTCCCGGCGAACGGCGAAAAAAAACCGGATGCTCCGCCGGCTAAACCGGACAAGAAACCGCCGTCCGGCCGGGTCGTCCACATCGTCCAGCCGAGCGACACACTCTTCAGCCTGGCGCGCCGGTACGGCACCACGGTGGAGACCCTGCGCCGCCTGAACCACCTGTCGGGGACCACCATCAAGATCGGGCAAAAACTCCTGATCTCCCCCTGAGACCGCTCCAGCAATTCGCTGAAAATGGGAAGCTTCCCGAGACGGGCTACCCCCCGATGCGGGACATGGCCGAGGTGCACTTCCGGACGGGACCATCGTGGAACGGATGCCGGGGAGGCTTCCGCAGGACGGCCGAGCGGATGGTCTCCGCCAGCTCGGCGTCGCCGGCGCCGCCCCGGAGCCGCGCCCGCAGGTCCACCTCGCCGTCGTCGAACAGGCAGGTCCGGAGCCGGCCGTCGGGCGTGAGGCGCAGCCGGTTGCACAGGTGGCAGAAGTGCTCGGTCATGGGATTGATGAACCCGACCCGGCCCGCCGCGCCGCGGACGCGGTAAAGGCGACCTGGGCCGGCGATGCCGCCTCCCGCCGCGATGGGCTCGAGGTCGAACTGAGCCTGGAGCGAGCGGAGGATCTCGTCGCCCGGGACCAGCCGGTCGCGCTGCCAGCCGTTGTGCTCGCCGACCGGCATGAACTCGATGAAGCGGATTTCGTAAGGGTGATCGAGGGTCAGGCGGGCAAATTCAGCCCCCTCGTCCGCGTTGAATTCCCGCAGGGTGACGGTGTTGATTTTAATGGGAGAGATGCCGGCGGCCCCGGCGGCGGCGATGCCGTCGAGCACGTCCCGCAGCTCGCCGTGCCGGGTGATGGCCCTGTACCGCTCCGGCCGCAAAGTGTCGAGGCTGACGTTGATCCGGTGGAGGCCGGCGTTGCGGAGCGGTCCGGCGTGGGCGCGCAGCAGGGTGCCGTTGGTGGTCAGGCTGAGATCGGCCAGTCCCGGCAGGCGGGCCAGCCGCGCCACCAGCGACACCAACCCCCGGCGGACGAGCGGCTCGCCGCCGGTCAGCCGGATCTTCCGGATGCCCAGGCCGACGGAGATCTCCGCGATCCGGAAGATTTCCTCGTAACTCAGGATGTCGGCGTGTTCCAACGGCGGGACGCCCTCCGGCGGCATGCAGTAGAGGCAGCGCAGGTTGCAGCGGTCGGTGACGGAGATCCGCAGGTAGTTGATCTGCCGGTCGAAGGGGTCGGTAAGGGTGGGGTTGTCGGGTGCCATCACGGTCTCGCTTCCACAAGAGGGGGATTATACCACGGTCTCGGAGAAACGGACCGGTGACGGATGATCGGCGACCATTGACCGGTGACGGGTGACGGGTGGCGGGTGACAGACATCCTCATTTCCGGATGGTGGATGACCACCGTTGTTTTCACCGGTCATCGGTCACCGGTCATCGGTCAGCCCCGTCGATCCAACCAGTCGCCCAGTGGCGCGAGCAGGGGCCGAACCGGCGACGCCTCGGCGTCCGCAAGGGGAAGAGGTGCCAGGAGGAGAAGGTAGTTTCCGGGGGAGACGTGATCCAGCCGGAGGTTTTCCAGGAGGTACACGCCCGCCCCGAAAAGGATGTGGTGGGCGGGCAGCTCCGTCGAATCGAAGGAGTCCACGGACGGGGCGTCGGTGCCCACCAGGCGGACGCCGCAGGCGGCGAGGTGCCGGGCGGCGTCCGGCGCGAGGCCGGGGAAATCGGACCGGAAGGAGCCGGGGGGTGGCGCCGGACGGGTGCGGAACAAGACCGACTCCGGACCGGCCAGGCCCGCGACCTCGGCCAGGGTGATCGAGCCGGCCCGGCCGGCGTCGACCACCCGCGCCGGCTGGAGACAGCCGGACAGCGGAAAGGATTCTATGGCTGCCCCGGCCGGAAGCATGTGCCGCGGGGCGTCCATGTGGGTGCCGGCATGGAGGGACAGCCGCATCCGGCGCGTCTCGACGGCCCGTCCGGCCTCGTTGGTCCAGCGGTCCGCCTCCAGTTCCACCGGCTGGTCGCCCGGCCAGACGGGTGTGGCAGGCCCCAGCGGGCGGCTGATGTCGATCCAGCGCAGAGTTTCCGGAAATTGGGGAAAATGGTCCATGCCGGTAACCTACCACGAGCCGTTCACGGCTGCAATCTGTTTTGATTTCAGCGGGTTTGCAGTATGATGGACTCCGTGCAGGGAGGTGCGGCCGTGGACGAACTCTTGATGGATCGGCTGGCGGGGGTCCTGCGGGAATCCGGATGCACGGTGGCCCTGACCGGCGCGGGGGCCTCGGTGGATTCCGGCCTGCCCGACTTCCGCTCCCCCGGCGGCATCTGGGACCGCTACAACGTGGTGGAGTACGCCCACATCGAGGCTTTCCTGGCCCACCCCGAAAAAGTGTGGCGGTTCGTCCGGGAGCTGGTGGAATCCTATGGCGACGCGCAGCCCAACGAGGGCCACCGTGCCCTCGCCGCGCTGGAGGCGGCGGGGCAGCTCGCCGGGGTGGTCACCCAGAACATCGACGGCCTGCACCAGGCCGCCGGCAGCCGCCGCGTGGTGGAGTTCCACGGCAGCCTCCGGCGGCTGTGCTGCCTGTCCTGCCGCCGCCGCTACGAGTTCGACGCCGCCATGCGGGCGGCCATGCCCTGCCGCTGTCCGGCCTGCCGCCGGCTGCTCAAACCGGATTTCGTTTTTTTCGGGGAGGCGATCCCGCCGGACGCCCTCGACGAAGCCTTCGGGCTGGCCCGCCGGTGCGAGGTGCTGCTGGTGGCCGGCACGTCGGCCGAGGTGGCGCCGGCCAGCCTCATCCCCTACGAAGCCAAGGACGCCGGCGCGGTCGTCGTGGAACTGAACACGCGCCCGACCGCGCTGACGGATTCCATCACGGATTTCTATCTGGAGGCAGCTTTCGCCGCGGCCATGCCGGAGCTGGCGCGGCGGGTCATCGGATGAGCCAGAGCTCCCGTTGGAAGGATGACAGGAACCGGCCTCCCGCCGGTGTCACCTGGATGATCTCCTCCACCGTGGCGACGCCGTAGCCGGCGATGTGCACTCGCGGTTCCAGGGTGTAGACCTGCCCGTCCTCGACCTTCAGGTACGGCAGCTGGCCGTAGCGCTCCCAGCGCGGGCAGAACAGGCCGGCGCCGTCGTGGGGGGAGCGGCCCACCTGGTGGCCGAGGCCGTGCTTGTATTCCTCGAAACCGCATCCGACGATGTGGCTCCGCGCCACGTCGTCCACCGTCCAGCCCTCCACGCCGGGGCGGGCGGCCTCCGCGGACTTGGCGATGGCGTCGACCACGGCCTGGAATCCTTTCTTCACCTCGGGCGGCGCCGCGGTCTCGCCCTGCCGCAGCACGTACCAGGTGCGCTGCAGGTCGGAGCAGTAGCCGTCGATCATCAGCCCGAAATCCATGTTGATGACGTGGCCCCGGGCCACCTTCTTGTCGGTGGGGCCGGTGTGCGCTTCGCCGGCCTCCGGCACGCCGGTGAAAACCGACGGGCACTGGTGGGGATTCCAGGCGGGTTCGTATCCGAGCTTCTTGACCCGCTTCAGGAGCCAGTCGTGGATCTGCTTCTCCGTCCGGCCGGGCCGGATGTAGCCGGTGACTTCCTGGAAGAGTTTCTCCGTCTCCGCGATGGCGTGCCGGATCCGGAGGACTTCCTCGGGCGACTTGCGCCCCCGCAGCGCGGAGACGATCCGTTCGGAGGACACCAGGCGGTCGGCGTATGGCGTGCCCTCCAGGTGGCCGCGGAGCTGCAGCCACATGCCATGGGTCAGCCCGTCGGACATGACGTCGTCCACGGAGTAGTTGACGGCGATGGTCTTCGGATCGAATTCCCGGAGCACGCTCCGCAGGCTCTCCCGGATGCCGCCGACGTAGGGGACGACCCGCTGGTAATTGCCCTGCTTCTCGAACTCCGCCGCGTCCAGGTTGCCGATGAGGGCGACGGTCTGCCCGCCGCGGGCGATCAGGAACGCCGAGGCCCAGGTGTAGCCGGCCCCGACCACGAGGTCGGCGCATGGCTCGTGGGAGGTGTGGGACTCCCGCCCGAAGATCAGCCAAAGATCGATCCCGGTCTCGTTCAGGATGCGGACGGCCTGCTCAATCTTTTCTCGGATCATGACAATTTCCTTTTTATCGTGGTTTCGCTGGGTTATCGTATACCAAACGGTTCCGCTGGGCAACGGGAGGGGAGGCGGATTTGCCAACTTTTCGGCCCGCCCGGTATCTGTATCTCGGAACGGGCTGGCGGACTGTATAGGGAACAACCAATCTATCAGCACATTGACTCGTTGGAGGCAGAAATGAGGCGAAAACTGATCCTGCTGACCCTCTTGGCCGCGGTGACCGCCTGGGCGGCTGCCGCGGACAAGTCGGACTGGGAGGAGGTGAATTTCGAATTCAACTCCTCGATCCTGGTGGACGGGTTCCCGGCCATGCTGCAGCTGGCCGACATCCTCTCCAAGGGCCCGGAGTACCAGATTCTGGTAGAGGGCCACTGCGACGGCGTCGGCAACGACAAGTACAACGACCAGCTGGCCCTCAAGCGCGCCCAGGCGGTCCGGGATTTCCTGGTCAAGTACGGCGCCCAGCCCGGCCAGGTCGAGGTCTCGGGCAAGGGGAAGCGCGAGCCCAAGTCCGGCAACGACACCCCGGAAGGCCGGTTCATGAACCGGCGGGTGGTGTTCACCCTCTACCGCACCAAGGACGGCGGCCGGGAGGTGATCAAGAACGACGCGCCCATCAGCGCCATCCTGCACGAGCTGGAGAAATATCCCCTCCGGGACAAGATGGAGGAGATGGGCCGCAAACAGGACGCCATCCTCGACAAGCTCGGCGGCTTGGACAAGATCCTGGACCGGCTCCAGGCGATGCAGGACCGCCAGGCCAAGCTTGAGGCTGAGGTGGCCCAGCTGAAGGACCAGCTCCGGGCCGCGCCGGCGCCGCCCCCCATGCCGCCCGCTGCGGCAGCCCCCGTGGCGGCCGCGGCCGCGCCCCCGCCGGCCCCGCCGCCGGAATCCCGGGACCTGAGCCTGCTCGGCTTCAACCTCGGCGCCACCGACGACGGCGATTTCACGGCCAACGTCAGCGCGCGCTACTTCCACCGGTTCGCCCCCACACTGGCGGTGCAGGGGCAGGGTGAGTACATCTACTACCCCGATCGCCGGGAGTTCCAGTTTGACCTGGGCATGGTCAAGCGCTACAGGGCGCTGCAGATGGGCGCCTTCGGCTCCTTCAAGCGCGTCTCCCTGGAGGACCTGGACGGTGGCAACCTGGCCCAGGCGAGCGTGATGGGCGAGTACCTGTTCGCCCAGGGCTCCGTCGGCGGGTACTTCACCCACGGGTTCCTCCGCGAGGCGGTGGTGGGCGAGGAGTTCCTCAGCCGCAACCTGGTCCGCGAGACCTACCTCAACGCCCTCGACCAGTACGGCGTGATGTTCCAGTTCGGCCTGCCGTACGAGTTCCTGGTGGAGGGCAACGTCGGCTACATCGACCGCGGCGACCTGGCCAGCAAGGCGGGCGGCACCGTGCGGGTCGCCCGCCCGATCGCGGAGAACTGGAGCTGGTACGTCGAGGGCGCGTTCAACGAGACCTTGGTCAGCAACGACCTGGAGAGCCGCTTCGCCGCCGGCGTGCGGTACGGCCTGTGGAAGGAGCCGACCCGCGGCGAGGTGTCCGAGGTGGTCCCGGTGGACGTGCCGCGCGTCCGCTACGACGTGCGCACGCGGACGGCTCGGACCGGCAACGACGCGCCGGTAGCCAACGCCGGCCCCGACCAGATCGACGTGCCGGCGGGCGAACTCCACCTCGACGGCAGCGCCTCGTATGACCCGGAGGGCGATGCCATCACCTACGCCTGGACGCAGGTGCAGGGCCCGGCGGTGCAGCTCTCCGGCGGCGCCACCGCCACCCCGGCCTTCACGGCGGAGGCGGGCCAGATCTACGTGTTCCGCCTGAAGGTCACCGACTCGCTCGGCCTCTATTCCGTCGACGACGTGACGCTGACCACCCGCAAGATCGAAAACGTGGAGATCATCTACTTCCTGGCGGATCCAAGCACCATCAACCTGGGCGACACCTCCCGGCTGAGCTGGAAGGTGATGAACGCCGAGTCAGTGGAGATCTCCGGCCTCGGCCCGGTCCAGGCGGACGGCAGCAGCGTCGTGGCGCCCACCGCCACCACGTCCTACGTCCTGACCGCCCGCGGGCACGGCCAGGAGGTGACCGCCACGGTGACCGTCGTCGTGGCGGGCGCGGAGATCCTCTTCTTTGCGGCCGAGCCGAGCCAGATCCACGTCGGCGAGCAGTCCCGACTGAGCTGGAAGGTGATCAACGCCCAAACCGTGACGATCGAGGGCATCGGCGTGGTCCAGTCCGAAGGGAGCGTCATGGTGGCCCCGGCCCAGACCACCCAGTACACCCTGGTCGCCACCAGCGCCGGGCAGGAGGTGCGGGCCTACGTCACGGTGGAGGTCGTGGCGGTCAACCGCGCGCCGGTGGCCTACGCCGGCCCGGACCAGCTCTCGCGCCTGTTCGGCATCTACACCCTGGACGGCTCGGGGTCCTTCGACCCGGACGGCGACACGATCACCTTCTTCTGGAGCCAGGTGGACGGTCCCGCCGTGGCGCTGTCGAATCCCAACGGGGCCGTGACCTCGTTCGAAGCGACTACGACTGGACAGTACATCTTCGAGTTGGTGGTGTCCGACCCGAGCGGCGCCTCGTCCACCGATCGGGTCATGGTGACGATCTACTAGCGCCTTGCCGGGGGCCCGGAGTCCCCGGATGAACCGACCGGCCCGGCCCCCGCCGGGCCGGGATTTTTCTCCTTTCCAGGGGAACCCTGAAGGGTGAACTTCGTTGAAAAAAATGAATCTGAAAGAAGGGATGATCGTGCACCCGAGCAACCGGTCGGAGAAACACGGATCAGGATCCACTTTTGGTAGCAACATTTAGCCGGAATGAACGATAATAGAAAAGAAGATCACAGATTGGAGAGGAGCGCATGAGAAGAGGAATGGTCTTGTTGGCTTGGCTGTGCGTTGGAATGTGCGCCGGGTTGCTGGCCCAGCAGGCACCGGTGTCCATCCAGGGCATCTACCCGGATTCCGGGATGCCGGGCATGGTGGTCGTGGTCAAGGGCCAGGGGTTCAATCTGGGCAACCAGAAGCTGGTCTGGGCGGCGAACCTGGGTGAGGAATCCCCCGCGCCGGGCTTCGTGGAATTCAACGGCGCCCGGGGCATCGTCCAGCTCTGGCAGGACAACTTGGTGGTGGTGGAAGTGCCCGAGAATGCGACCTCGGGGCCGGTCCGCCTGACCCTGCGCTCGGGCATCTCCGTGGGCGGGAACAACTTCGAGGTGATCAACGCCCAGGGTGAGAGCGCCGACCAGGCCGGCCGGAAGGATTACGCCTTCCAGGAACACAACGAGATCGACGCCTGGGATGACCTGGCGTTCAACCGCCCCGGTGGGCTGATCCCGTCGCCCTACTATTTCTACTACGGCTACTACCCGCGGGTATACGACCGCGCGGGCTGGGACATCAGTGGCGGATGGGACCGGGACGGCTTCTGGGATTTCTTCCTGACCTCCGGGCCGCTCCTGTCCACCTGCGGCCTGTGGACCGGCATGGACAATGTCCGCTTCTTCCCCGGACGTTTCCACAACGATTTCCAGAACCGGTGGAGCTGGTGGAACCAGACCATGGTGCACCCGGGAGGAAAGCCGAACAAGGGCGGCAAGAAGAATTACAGCTTCCAGGAGAAGTGACCGCTTCACGCGCGGATTTCCTCCCGGATTGATCACATGGCGCCGCTGCCTCCGTTGGGAGGCGGCGGCGCTTCGTGTTTTCCGGGAGGCCGGGCCGGCGTCAGGGCGTTTCCGGCCCGGGGGAAGCGGGGGCGGGCCAGCCGGGCAGATCGATCTCGACGGTGGTCCCGCGGCCGGGTTCGGAATGGATGCGGATGGCCCCTTCGTGCAGGGAGATGATCTTCTGGACCACCGCCAGGCCCATGCCCGTGCCGTCGGGGCGGGTGGTGAAGAAGGGCGTGAAGATCCGGGCGAGGGTCTTCTCGTCCATGCCGCGTCCGGTGTCGGTGATCCACACCCGGGCGGACTGCCGGGTCAGGGCCTCCATCCGAATTTCCAGCCGCTTCTCCGGCGCCTGCTCCATGGACTGCACGGCGTTCAGCAGCAGGTTCTGGACGGCTTTTTTCAGGAGGTACTCCTCGCCGCGGACCTGCACCGGGACCAGGCTCGTCTGAAAGGAAACGCCGGGATTCTGCTCGCGGGCGTCCCGCACGAGTTCCTCGAGCAGCCGGTCCAGCGGGAGCACGGCCCGTTCCAGCTGGATCGGCCGCGCGTACTCCAGGAAATCCGAGATCACCCGGGCCATCTCCTCCACCTCCCGCACCAGCGCCGCCGCCCGCTTTTGCTCGGCCCCCGGCCGCGCGTTGCCCAGCAGCATCTGCGCGTAGCCGCTGATGGTGGAGAGGGAGTTCTTGAGTTCGTGGGCGATGCCGGCGGCCATCTCGCCCAGGGCGACGAGGTTCTCCTGGGTCTGGAGACGGTGCCGGAGCTGCTGCTCGCCGGTGACGTCCTCCAGGACCGCGACGGCGCCCTGGAACGCGCCCTGCGGCGAGGTCAGCGGGGAGATGGAGAGGCTCACCTGCCGCTCGGCCCCGTCGGGCGCGGGCAGGGACAGGCCGGAGTCAGTCCGCGGCTGGGGATTCCCGTAGAAGGTGTCGAACGCCTCGACGAAGGCCGGGGAATCCGGGAAGATCTGGGCGTAGCGGAGGTTCAGCAGGGCCACCCGCTTCCTGCCGAGCAGCTCTTCCAGGGCGGGATTGCCGTCCAGGAACCGTCCGCCCGCGTCGAGGGACAGGATCGCCAGGTGGAGCGCGGAAAAAATGTCCCGGGCGAATTTCTCGGAGGAGTCGGCCCGGCTCTGGGCCTGCCGGTGCAGTTCCTGGAGTTCGCGCTCCTTTTCCCGCAGCTGCTGGATGATGCCCTTGAACGACTCGGCCAGGAAGGCGACCTCGTCGGCGGGTCCGCCGCCGCTTTCCGGCGCGGGGCCGGTGCCGGCGCCCGCCTGGTGGCGGACCACCTGGAAGAGGCTTTCGTATGGCCGGACCATCCGCCGCAGGAAATACCAGCCCACGGCGATCAGCGAGAGGACGGCGATGGTCTGCAGCAGCAGGGCCAACTGTTCGTAGGTGTCCATCACGGGCGTGGCCGGATTCCGCATCAGCACGAACAGGAGGTACTGGGGCTGGAGCCCGTCCGCGTACAGGATCGTCCGCGCCAGGACCACGCCGGCCTTGTCCGGGGGGGACGCCGCCTCCACCGGTTCCTGCAGCACCTGGCCCGGCAGGGGGCGCTGGGCGAGGAGCGGCGCGGGATCCAGCCGCGCGACCAGGTCCTTGGCGAGCCCGACGGCGGTCCGGGCGAAGATCATGCGGCCCCCGCCGTCGGTGACCTGCAGCGCCAGCAATCCCTCCTGCACGTAGGCGTCCTGCAGCTTCTGGCGCTTTTCGGGGAGCGAAATCGGCGGCCGGAGGGCCTGCTCTAGGCGGAGGCAGATGCGCTCGGCGGCGAGCGACCGGGCCGCCTCGTCGCGCTGGCGTTTCAGCTCCCGGTTGTCGGCGGCGAGGAAGAGGTTCATCCCCACCAGCGAGAGCACCGCCAGCGTGAGGATGCCCCCGACCACGTACACGGCGTATCGGCTGCGGCCGGAAGGATTCATAGGAGGTTCCAGTACCAGTCCAGGAGGCGATCCCCGGCCAGCAGCGAGATGACCGCGGCCAGGGCCAGGAACGTGCCGAAGGGGATCTCGTACTTGCGGTCCCCGCCGGCGCGCCGGATCAGGACGGCACCGGCGGCGGCGCCCAGGAAGGAGCCCAGGAAAATGGTCAGCAGCGTCTGGGACCAGCCCAGCACGGTGCCGACGAAACCCATCAGGATGATGTCGCCGTGGCCCATGCCCTCGGCCTTCTTGACGATGTAGTAGCCCACCGCCACCGCCAGCAGCATCCCTGCGCCGGTCAGCAGGCCGAGCAACGCGCCGGTCCAGCCGAGGGCCAGCGGGTGGGCGACGGAAAAACCGGCCAGCGAGAGCAGCCGGGCCAGCTCCGGCGCCTGGCGCTGGTGGAGGGCCTGCCAGGGTGCGGTGGCGAAGCCAAGCACGAGGCCGGTGACGGTGATGCCGTGGGGCAGGATGCGGTGATAGGCGTCGATGAACGCCAGCGTCAGCATGGCGCTGCAGAAGGCGGCGTAGAGGAAGAAGGACAGGCCCGGGCCGAACGCCAGCCGGACCGCCACCCAGAGGAGGGCGTTGAGGGCCTCCACCGCCGGGTAGCGCCAGGAGATGGGCGCGCGGCAGTGGCGGCACCGGCCCCGCAGGACGAGGAAGCTGAGCAGGGGGATGTTGTCGTAGAAGGCGATTTCGTGGCCGCAGGCGGGGCAGGCCGAGCGGGGCAGGACGATGGACCGGCCCAGCGGCACCCGGTGGATGCACACATTCAGGAAGCTGCCTGTGACCAGCCCGAAGAGGGCCACCAGCGCGATGTCCATGCCCGCCTCGCGAGAATCGGGTTCAAGGTAGCGGAAATAAACGGTGAAAGCAATGCCAAAAAAAACTGCCCTTTCCAGGGCAGCTCGTCACCATAAGGTGGATTGGGGAGGGTATGGAGAATGTTCCAACCAAGGCCTATTATATTCACAATTTCGAACAGGTCAAGAGAAAAGATGGGTCACCGGTTCGCCCCACCGCCGTTTCGCCGTTTCCGCGAACAGCCACCACCCTTGCAAACGCAAATGATTTCCGCTACTCTGGCGGCATCTTGGGGCCGGGATCCGGGCCGCGCGAGGAACGCATGGAATACTTTGACATCCGCGGGGGCGACGTCCCGCAAGGCGAGGTG
>CAYPNP010000018.1:41262-90041 GCA_964412195.1 uncultured Acidobacteriota bacterium
GGAACGCATGGAATACTTTGACATCCGCGGGGGCGACGTCCCGCAAGGCGAGGTGACTCCGTCGGGGAACAAGAACGAGGCCCTGCCGGTGCTGGCGGCGGCGCTGCTGGCGGACGCCCCGGTCACCCTGCGCAACCTGCCGGACATCATCGACGTGAACATCATGCTGGCGCTGCTGGAGGACCTCGGCGCGAAGGTCGGCCGGCCCGACCCCCACACCGTGACCATCGACCCGTCGTCGCTCTCCGACAAGCCGCTCAACCCCGAGCTGTGCCGCCGGATCCGCGCTTCCATCCTCCTGGCGGGCCCGCTGCTGGGCCGGTTCGGCTCGGTGGTCCTGCCCCTGCCCGGCGGCGACGTCATCGGCCGCCGCCGCGTGGACACCCACTTCGAGGCGTTCTCCCAGCTCGGCGCCAGCTACCGGACCGATCCCACCGGCTACCGCATCAGCGCCCGGCCCCTGCGCGGCGCCGAGATCTTCCTGGAGGAGCAGAGCGTCACCGGCACCGAGAACGCCGTCTGCGCGGCCGTGCGCGCCGAGGGCGTCACGGTGATCCACAACGCCGCCTGCGAGCCCCACGTCCAGCGGCTGTGCCGCTTCCTGCAGACGCTGGGCGCGCAGATCGAGGGCGCCGGCACCAACCGGCTGACCGTGACCGGCGGCCGGCCCCTGGGCGGCGGCGAGCACGCCATCGGCCCCGACTTCATGGAGACGGGCAGCCTGATCGCCCTGGCGGCGGTGACCGGCGGCGAGCTGACCATCCGCGGCGCGGCGCCCTCCGAGCTGCGCATGATCCTGCACGTCTTCGCCAAGCTGGGCGTGTCCGTGGAGGTCCGCGGCGAGGATCTCTTCGTCCCCCACCACCCGCACCTGGAGATCCGCAAGGACCTGGGCAACGCCGTCGCCAAGATCGACGACGCCCCCTGGCCGGCGTTCCCCACCGACCTGATGTCCATCGCCATCGTCATCGCCACGCAGGCCGAGGGGACCGTCCTCTTCTTCGAGAAGATGTTCGACGGCCGCATGTTCTTCGTCGACAGCCTCATCGGCATGGGCGCCCAGATCATCCTGTGCGACCCGCACCGGGTGGTGGTCTCGGGGCCCACCCCGCTCTACGGCGCCAGCCTGGAGTCGCCCGACATCCGCGCCGGCATGGCCCTGCTCATCGCCGCCATCGCCGCCAAGGGCCGGAGCAAGATCTACAACATCCGCCAGATCGACCGCGGCTACGAGCGGGTGGACGAGAAGCTCCGCGCGCTGGGCGTCTCCATCGAGCGGAAGACCGTCACGGCGCCCGCGCCCTGATCCCGCCGCGGATCCCTTGACTTTTCCGGCCGCCGGCGGCATCATCCGGCCGATGCCCGCAACTCCGAAGCAACGTGGTCCCCGGCGATTCCGCGCGTGGTGGGTCCTCGTGCCCGCCTGGCTGGCGGCGTGGGCGTTCCTGTCCCTCCGCTGCGAGGTCACCCCCTTTTCCGGCGACGAGTCGGGCTGGATCAGCTCGTCCCTCGACGCGACGCGGCGCCTGCTCGACGGGAGCTGGACGAAGTTCGAGGGGTGGGAGCCGGAGGCGGCGGGGTCCTGGGGCAGCCTGAACCCGCCGCTGGGCAAGTGGCTGATCGGGATCCCCCTGTCCGCCTACTGCTGGAGCCGGGGCGAGTGGTTCGACAGGTACTACGACTTCTGGGCCGACGGCCGGGAGAATATCCGGCGCGGCAACATCCCGCCATTTGAACTATTGACGGCTGCGCGGCGGATCGTGGCGTTCTACGCCTCCCTCGCGGTCCTGGCGGTGGCGTGGCTGGGATGCCGGCTGCGCAGCGCCTGGGTCGGGCTGGCCGCGGGCGGGGCGCTCCTGCTGGATCCCCTCTTCCAGGCGACCGGCACCCGCGTGCTGACGGACGTCCTGAACGGGCTCTTCCTGGCGTTGGTGGCGGTGTCCCTGTGCCCGAAGGCATCGGTTTCGCCCGGCAGGGACGATCCGAAGCGGTTCTTCCTTCCCGGCTGGCTCACCGGCATGCTGGGTTTGATCAAGCTCAGCGCCTGGGCGCCCGCCGGATTCGGCGCGCTGCTGCCTCTGGCGCTGCGGGGCGGACGGCGGTGCGCTTTCTGGCGAACCGCCGTCCCGCCGGTGCTGGTGTTCGGCGCCGGCTTCGGCCTGGCCGTCTACCTGCTGACGCCGTTCCTCTGGCCCCTGCAAGCCCCGCCCGGCCCCGGCCGGATCGACGCCGAGCGGGCCCGCATCGGCCTGGTGTCGGAGATGCCGCCGCTGCCCGCAGACGGCGGACCCCCGGCCGTGATCCGGGCGCCGACGGACGTCGTCCGGGGGATCCTGCGGTTCCCCGAGCTGATGCTGCGCTGGCGCCGCTTCGGCCTCCATCAGGCGTCCATCGGCCTCGGCCCCTGGGAGCCCAACCGGTTCGTCGCCTTCCACCGGGAGCTGCTGTCCACTTGGCTCCGTGCGTTGGCCTCCGCCCTGGCCCTGGCGTTCTGCGTGTTCACTCTATGGCGATTGTTGCGGAAGCCGAAAGCCCCGAGCGTCAGCGCCGAATCCCTATCGGACGGCGTGGAACTTCCGCCGGATAGCAGGAATACCCCAAAGGACAGCCAGGACATTCCGCCGGACGGAGCGGAATCAGCGGCCATGATCTGGGGTTGCCTCTACCTTGCCAGTCTGGCGTTTCTGCCCATCAACCTCGACCGGTACTACCTGCCGCTCCTGGTGCTAGGCTACCCTCTGGCGTCCGTGGCGGTTTACGATGCCCTCCGCCGCCTGCGGCGGAGTAAGCTGTAATAAAGCTCGACAAAGGGGTACCCCATATTCGGAATGGAGAAGCTTGTGTTAAATAGAGTCAGAATATTGTTTTTTCTCTCATTTATCATATTGTTAATTTGCATATTGTTGCTAATAATTTACAATAAGTATAACGTTATCACAAACTCGCATCCGACTAAGTTCTTTGATGATTCAATATATTTTTGGACTATAAATTGTGTTTTGGTCATGGTTGTTCTCTGTTTAGCAGGTGTTCTCTTAGGATTGTTGAAGTTAAAAAAGTGGTATCTTTATCTTTCGTCTATATTTACAACTATCTGGATTGTTGGATGTTTTGAAATTACTGAAACGTTTAATTGGCGATCCTTTAAAATGCATCTTCTAGAAAATATTGTGTTTTCTTTCGTGGCCTACGGCATCCCAGTTTTACATTTAGTATGGGCGTTTTTGAATAGACAGCGTTTTTCACGGTAGCGATTCAGGTGGCCATCCGATCGTTGTTCCCGGGCCGGCGGACCGGGATTAGCCATCTGACTCCTCACTCCTGACTCCTCCCTCCTCACTCCTATCTCCTCACTCTCCTTGACACCCTTGATCCTGCGGCCCATAATGGCCCGGCGCGGAGGAGTGGCCGAGTGGTTGAAGGCGGTGGTCTTGAAAACCACTGAGGCCGCAAGGCCTCCGGGGGTTCGAATCCCTCCTCCTCCGCCAATTACCCAATCCGCAATCTGCTTCAAACCACGAACCACACGAACCACACGAAATGGATCTCCATCCGCGATCCAGGGGATCCGCCCGGAAATTCAACGCAGATAGACGCTGATCAATTATGATCCGTTATGATCCTATCCAGGGTCAGATCATAACCAACCAACACTTGTCGGAGGGGATCTGTGTTGGATCCCGCTTTGTGCCCTTTGTGCCTCTGTGGTGAATTCCCCTAACAGCTGGTGGACTTCTTCCCTGCGTGGGGCGTCCCGACCGGGTACTGCCCGTCGAAGCAGCACGCGCAGAACTTCCGCCCGTTGTCGACGATGGACTTCAGGTCCTCGATCCGCAGGTACTTCAGGCTGTCGGCCTGCAGGTGGGCCCGGATCTCCTCGAGGCTCATCTGGTTGGCGATGAGCTCCTCGAACGTCGGCGTGTCGATGCCGTAGAAGCAGGGGTACTTCACCGGCGGCGAGCCGATCCGGACGTGCACTTCCTTCGCCCCGGCCCCCTGGATCATCCGGACGATCTTGCGCAGCGTCGTGCCGCGCACGATGGAGTCGTCCACCAGCACCACCCGCTTGCCCGGGAAGAAGCCGGCCAGCGGGTTGAACTTCTGCTTGACCGACTCGTCGCGGAAGCTCTGCACCGGCTTGATGAAGGTCCGGCCGACGTAATGGTTGCGGATCAGCCCCAGCTCGAAGGGGGCGCCGCTGGCCTCAGCGTAGCCCTGGGCGATGAAGTTGGACGAGTCGGGCACGGGAATGACGCAGTCGGGGACGAAGTCGTCGTAGCCCGCCAGCGTCCGGCCGATCTGCCGCCGGACCTCGTAGACCCGCTTGCCGAACTGCTGCGAGTCGGGCCGGGCGAAGTAGATCAGCTCGAAGACGCAGTGGGCGGTTCCTCCCCGCTGCTCCTGGCGGAAGAAGCGCGCATCGGCCCGGATGGACTCGGGGCCGCCGGGGCGGAAGATGACGATCTCGCCGGGCTCGATCTCGCGGATGTTGGCGGCGCGCAGCACGTCCAGGGCGCAGGTCTCGGAGGTGACGGCCCAGCCGCCCTCGATCTCGCCCATGGACATGGGCCGGAAGCCGTAGGGGTCGCGGAAGGCGATCAGCTCGTCGGGGGTCAGGAAGACTGTCGAGTAGGCGCCCTCGAGCTGGGAGAAGAGGCTCTGGATGGCCGAGACGGGGCTCAGGCCGTCCCGCTCCATGAGGTAGACCATCAGGCGGATGATGGCCTCGCCGTCGTTGTAGGTGGACAGGTGCACGCCCCGGCCGATCAGCTCCTCCCGGACCCGCGGGTAGTTGATCAGGTCGCCGTTGCTGGCCAGGGCGTAGCGCGGCCCGGCCAGGGTTTCGACCAGGTGGGGCTGGGCGTTCTCCAGCGTGGCGCCGCCCTGGGTGGGGTAGCGGACGTGGCCCACCGCCAGGCTGCTCTTCATGTGGGTGAGCTGCTCGATGGTGAACACTTCCTTGACCAGGCCCATGCTGCGGAGCAGGCGGAGGCGGTCGCCTTCCGCCCAGGCGATGCCGCAGCTTTCCTGCCCGCGGTGCTGCTCGGCGAAGAGGGCCAGGGAGGCCTGGTCCGAGGCGTCGGTGCGCCCCGGGGTGTAGATGCCGACGATTCCGCACATGGTGGCCGCCTTATCCTTGGTTCGATCTGGTCTTCGGCGGGCTCTCCGGGCGGTGGTCCGGCTGGAAGGTGTGGCTACGTGGAGAAGGAGTCTGGGGGTCGTTGTGGAAGAGGGCCTGAAAAATCTCGTTGCTCAGGAGCATCCCCCGGGGCGTCAGCCGAAGAATGGCATTATCGTCCAACAGCAGCCCGTCCACAACAAAATTCTGCAGCCGGCGGCGCCACTCCCGCAGAACCGCCTCGCCGGCCCGCTGCCGGACGTCCGCGAGGGCGACGCCGCCGGTCCGGCGCAGGCCGAGCATGAGGAACTCGCGGGCCCGCTCCGAAGGATCTTCCGGTTCCGCTCCCGCCGCAGCGCTCCGCCCCTCTTGGATCGCCGCCAGATACGCCTTCAGGCTGGAATCGTTCCAGCGCCGGCGCCGCCCGTCGAAGCTGTGGGCGCCCAGGCCCAGACCGAGGTAGGGCGCCAGGTTCCAGTACTTGAGATTGTGGCGGCTTTCGGATCCGGGCCGGGCGAAGTTGGAGATCTCGTACTGCCGGAGCCCTGCCGCCTCCAGCCGGTCCCGGGCGGCCAGGTAGAATTCGGCGAGATCGTCCTCGGACGGCAGCCGCCACCGCCCGTCCCGCGCGCGCCGCTCGATGATGGAGTCCTCCTCCGCTTCCAGGAGGTACAAGGACAGGTGCCGCGGCACCAGGGAAAGCGCGAAATCCAGGCTCTCCGTCCACTGGCCCGGCTCCTCCCCCGGCAGCCCGGCGATGAGGTCCACCGCCACGTTTTCAATTCCCGCCCCACGCAACGCCTCCGCGGCCGCCGCCGCCGCCTCCGGACCGCCCGACCGGCGCATGGCCTCGAGGGTCCCGGCATGGATCGTCTGGATGCCCACCGTGACCCGGTTCACGCCGGCGGCGCGCCAAGCTGAAGCCGACGCCGGCGTGACGTCTTCGGGGTTGGACTCGAGGGTGACTTCGCCGTCCGGTGCGATCGGGAAGATCCCGGCCAGCTCCCTGAGCAGGGCCGCGATCCACGCCGGCGGCAGCAGCGACGGCGTGCCGCCCCCCAGGTAGAGGGTGTCGAAAGCTTTTCCCCACGGGGTGCCCGTCTCAAGGGCGGCCTGCCGGGCCTCCCGGATCACCGAATCCAAATAAGGCTGTACCAGCGCCGACAGGGGCGCGGTGGCGAAATTGCAGTAGAGGCACTTCCGGCGGCAGAAGGGCAGGTGGACGTACAGCCCCGCCGCGTCAGAAGGGGGTCGGGATGTCATAGAAGCGCCCCTCCACCATCCCCTGCGCCTGCAAATGCTCCATCACGGCCAGCACGCCCCACTTCTCGGTGAGGTAGTGGCCGGCGAAGCAGACGTTGAGGCCGAGGGTCTTGATCTGGTGGTAGGAGCTGTGCGAGGGCTCGCCGGTGAGGTAGAAGTCGGCGCCGGCCTCCCGCGCCTGCAGCGCCAGGGCGGCCCCGCCTCCGCTCACGATGGCCACCCGCCGGACGGCCGGCGTGCCGAACGGCAGGAAGTGGACGTCGCAGGAGATGGTGCTCCGGATCTTGTCCAGCACGGCGTCGCGGTCGGCCGGGCCGGGCCAGTCCCCGATCACACCGACGGACTGCCCCTTGTAGCTGCCGAACGGCCCGACGCCGGCCAGGCCCAGCAGCCGCGCCATCCGGGCGTTGTGGCTCAGCTCCGGGTGCACGTCCAGGGGCAGGTGGGCGACGTACAGGGAGATCTCGTTCTGGATCAGCGGCTTGAGGTAGGCCAGGGTAACGCCGCGGATCTGGCGCAGGGAGCCCCAGATCAGTCCGTGGTGGACAAACAGCAGGTCCAACCCGTCGGCGGCCGCCTGCCGGCCCAGTTCCGGCGAGTAGTCCACGGCGAATCCGATCCGGCGGACCTCCGCGCGGCCCTCCACCTGCAGACCGTTGGGGGACTCGTCCTCGATCTCCTTCACCCGCAGCAGCTGGTCCAGGTACGCCACCAGTTCCCCGAGTTGCATGAACACCTCCGTGCGCCGGTTGCCAGGCGAATTATACCTTGTCCCTCCCATAGATGAGCCGGAAAACCGGGAGATTTCAACCGACGGCGAAAAGGGTGGCCGGTTCCGCCGGGACAGCGGTCTTGTGCGCGTAAAACTTTTGTGATATTTTGCAGATATTCCTCCCCCCTTCAGGGCATTTTGAGGTGCTGCAATGCTGGATTGGGCCAAGGCGGAGAGCTTCATCCGAAAGTCGGCGGAGCGGAAGAAGGCGGTGGCCTACAGCCGCCTGGGCTGGTTCCTGGTCTTCATGATCTTCCTCCTGGTCGCCAGCGGCGTGGACTGGGGGGACCTCATCCTGCTGGGCTTCCTGCAGCTGGTCTTCTACCTGATCCTGTATCTCCCCGAGCCGCAGGCCAAAGGGTACCTGCGCTTCCAGGCGCTGGCCGTCGTGGACTTCATCTTCCTGGTGCTGGGCCTCGGGATCGCCGAGAAGTCCAACGTGGTGGTGCTCCTGTTTCTGGCGGCGTACTATCTGGGCTGCTATTTCTCGCGGAACCTGCGGACCCTGGCTTCGGTCGCCTGCATTTCCACGGGCATGGCGCTGATCCTGGGATTCCAGGACCGGTTCCACTGGGCGCCGCTCCTGCCCTCCGCGGGCGTCGGCCACATCCTGCTGCTGGCGGTGCTGCTGCTGGCTCTGGCCGCGTACCTGGCGTTCCTCAGCCTGCCGACCAACCCGTTGCTGGCCTCGCACGAGAAGTACCGGGGCGCCCTGCACAACCGCAAGATGCTCCTGGAGACGATGGCCCGGATCGCCAATTGCCGTTCGCTGCGGGAAATCCTGGTGGAGTGCATCTCGGCGCTGGGGGACGGCATCCCCGGCTGCCAGGTGGACGTCATCCAGGTCACCGAGAAGAAGGGCAGCCTCTGGAACCCCCTCGAACCGGACGTCGTCAAAGATGAGTTTTCTGTCGAGAACATCCCCAACCTCAAGAAGGCCCTGGTCTCGCGCGAGGCGGTGACAGCCCAATACGCCGCCGAACCGAAGCGCGGCAAGGCCGCCAAGGAAGGGGCCACCACCGGCGAGGCGTGGTCCGAGGTTTACTTCCCGGCGCACTATGAGGCTGAGAAGGAGCGGGGCTATTGCTTCCGGATCATCCTGACCCACCGCTCGCTGCTGGAGGAGGAGAAGGACCTGATCCAGGCGGTGCGGGAGTGCTCGACGCTGGCCATCCGCCACGTGGTGAGCGAGGAGACCATGCTGGCCGAGCGCAAGGACCTGTCCTGCCGCCTCCAGCAGTCCCAGCGGGACATCCTCAGCCTGACGGCCATGCGCGACCTGCTGGCCAGGCTCAACACCGTGCAGGAGCTGGATGCGTGCCTGGACGCCACCAACCAGGTCCTCCACCAGGTGGTGGGGCACGACACGCTGCTGCTGTTCTTCTCGTCCGCCGGCGGGTCGCTGCTGGAGCTGGCCGAGTTGCGCAGCCGCATCCCGCTGGTGATCAGCCGCGGCTTCGCCCTGCCGGCCACCAACACCATGGTGGGGGAGGCGATCCGCAAGCGGAAAATCACGTACAAGGGCTCCGTCAAGCTCGGGGAGGTGCCCGAAGCCAGCCCCGACGACGTCCACCATTTTGTCCGCAACAACCTAGGCTCCCTCTTCATCATGCCGCTGTCGGAAGTCGAGGACGCGCTGCCGTACGGGGCCATGATCATCGCCCACCACACGGCGGGACATTTCAGCATGGACCAGATGGACGTGCTGGCCCAGTTGCAGGGGGCCCTGGGCTTCGGCATCCGGCGCTGCCTGGCCCACCACTCCCAGGCGCGGAAACTGGTCGAGGCGGACGCCATCCAGGCCCTCGGCCATGTCCTCTCCGCGGAGCCCACGCCCGACAGCATGGCGCGGGAGATCGGCGCCACGCTCGAGCGCACGGTCCATTACAACCAGTGCCAGGTCTTCCTCTTCAACCCTTCCTCGGAGGAGCTATACACCCCGTCGGGCGAGACGGACGCGGAGGCGGTGGAGCGCACCACCGTCAGCGTCCGGGCGAAGGATTTTGTGGCCCACGTCTACCGGACGCGGAACGGCTATCTGACCGGCAACACGGCCAAGGACCAGTACAGCACGGAGGAGGGTTCGATGCCCGCCAGCCGCATCGCCGTGCCGATCGTGTTCAACGAGGAGGTCATCGGCGTCCTCGACGCGATGAACTACCGGGAGAACGCCTTTTCGGATGCCGACATGCGGTTCCTGACCTTCGTCGCCACCATGACCGGCCAGGCGCTGGCCAACACAAGGATGACGCAGAAGTTCCAGCGCCAGCAGGCCATTGATGCACTCACCGGCCTGTGCAACCGCCAGTACCTGCTGGAGCGCCTGGAGGCCGAGCTGGCCCAGCACATCCGCCGCCACGAGCCGCTGGCGCTGCTGCTGGCGGACGTCGACGGCATGGAGCAACTCAACGAAACCTACGGCTTCGGCGTGGGGGACCAGGTACTGCGCCGCGTGGCCGAGGTGGTCCGCGCCCATTGCCGGAAGGGGGACGTGCCCGCCCGCTGGGACGGCGACAGCCTGGCCCTGATCCTGGTCGGCGCCGACCTGTCGTACGCCATGAAACTGGGCCAGAAGATGGGCGAGGCGATCCGGAAGCAGGCCGAGCTGGAGGCGCACAAGGTCACCCTGAGCATGGGGGTGGCCGCATTCCCCCAGCACGGCCAGACGACGGCGGCGGTGATCATGGCCTGCCGGCAGTCCCTGGCGAAGGCCCGGGAGCAGGGTCCCGGCTCGCTGGCGTTCCCCGAGACCGAAACGCTCCTGATCAACGGCAAGAGCTTCCAGCTGAACACCGCCACCCTGTATGCCGATGTCCTCGGCGCGGCCGGGGCTTCCGGCCCGCACACCCGGGAAACCCTGCCCGCCCTGATCGGGCGTCTCCAGCAGATGGGATGCGACGCGGGATTGACGGGGGACGTCCTCTCGCGGCTGATCCACCGCCTGGATTACCCGGAGCGCCACCAGGAAGTCCTGACGGTCCTGCCGGAGATGGTCCGGCGCCTCGGTGCAGAGATGAAGCTCAACGACCAGAAAATCCGGTACCTGCTTCTGGCCTACAAGATTTACGACGTGGGGAAATTCACAATCCCGCGGGAAATCCTGTACGCGCCGAGGGCACTCAACGAGGCGGAGCGGAAACTGGTCATGAACCACGTTTCGGTGGCGGTCCAGGATATCCTCAATCCGCACAAGGTGTTCGCGCCACTGCTGGCGATCATCAAGTTCCACCACGAGCGGTGGGACGGCAGCGGCTACCCCTGGAAGCTGAAACAGGAGGAGATCCCGGTCGAGGCCCGCATCCTCGGCCTGGTGGACGTGTTCAAGGCGCTGGCGACGGACCGGCCCTACCGGCCCCGCCGCCCCCTGCCGGAAGTGCTGGCGAGCATCCGGCAGATGAAGGGCACCCTGTTCGAGACCGAGCTGATCGAGGCCCTGCTGCGGGTGGTGGACGACCTCAAGATCGCCTGACCCAATCAATCCACCGCACTTTGTTTTTCGACTTGGAACGCTTTTCTGGAAGCCGGGAACGTTCAAACCCTCTCTGATTGTGGGCCTGTTTCGCTTTGATTCGGGGCGGGCACCAAACCCCTGGTTCCGGTTTGCTTCGCGCCCTTTGCGCCTTCGGGGTGAGAACTATTCTTCCGCCGACTGCCGGCGGACGAAGATGTCCTGGGCCACCGACTGTTCCAGCGCCACCTGGGTTTCCTCCACCTTCAGGACGAAGGCGGGGGAGCGCTGGATCAGCTCCACCCCGGCCCCGGGGACGATGCCGAAGGCATACAGCTTCTTGATCCGGTTGAGATTGGCCGCGTTGAGGTACGCCACTGTGCCCCGCTCGCCGAGGTGCAGCTTGGTCAGGGGGGCCACGACGGATTCCACCGACTCGCGGATCTGGCGGCAGCAGGCTCCCTCGGGGATGGGCCGCCGGTGGGGGCACTGGCGGGGATGGCCCAGCAGGGTGCAGATGGAGTCCGTGATGCCGGACGTGAGGTTGTGCTCGAATGAGCAGGCCTCCTCCTCGGACTCTTCGACGGGCATGTTCAGGACGTCGTGGAGGAGCCGCTCCGCCAAACGGTGCCGGCGGAGGATCTCCCGGGCCCGCCCCCGGCCGGACTCGGTCAGGATCACCTCCCCCGCCCGGCGGGCCAGGAGTCCATCGCGGGCCAGCTCCTCCAGCTCCTCCGGCGTGACCGCCAGGCCGGTCTGCCCCAGCAAGTCGGCCTCCCGCCGGCTGCCGTCCTCCTCCAGGGTGTAGATCCGCTCCAGGATTTCGTCGCGTTGTTCGGCGTTCATGGCCCGCTCCTACAGATGGATGTGCAGCAGCCGCAGCACGAAGTGGACGGCGCCGCCGGTGGCGATGGCCAGGGGCACGATGAAGAGGAGAATGGCCAGCGCCTTCTTCAGGCCCTGCTCCTTGATGATGACGAAGAAGTTGGCGACGCAGGGCACGAACAGGGTCAGCACGATCAGGGTCACCGCGATCTGGTTGCCGCTGAGGCGGCCTTCCTGGACCAGGGAGAACAGGCCGGCCGCGCCGTAGTCCCGGCGCAGGAAGCCCATGATGAAGATCCGGGCGACTTCCGGGGGCAAGCCGAGGAAGCGCTCGACCACGGGCCGGGCCGCGGCGATCAGGGCCGCCAGCGCCCCCAGCCGGTCCAGCACCCACAGCACGAAGGTGCCCAGCAGGAAGAGGGGCACGGCCTCCTGGAGGAACCAGACCACCCGCAGGCGGGTCTTCAGGAAAATGTTCTTCCACACCGGGTAGCGGATGGGCGGGATCTCCAGCACGAAATCGCTGGCCTCTCCCGGCAGCAGGCGGCCGGCCAGGAAGCCGACCAGCAGCATCTGCAGGGCCACCACTCCGCCCACCGTCACCGGCACCCATGACGACAGGCCGGCGAAGATCCCCAGCATCACGCCCAGCTGGGCCGAGCAGGGAATCCCCAGGGCCAGCAGCAGGGTGGCGATGAGTCTTTCCTTGGGGGAGTTGAGGATCCGGGTGGTCATGGTGGCCATGGTGTCGCAGCCCAACCCCAGCACCATCGGCAGGACGGCCTTGCCGTTGAGGCCCATCAGCCGGAACGCCTGGTTGACCAGGATGGCCAGGCGCGGCAGGTAGCCGCTGTCCTCGAGGAAGCCGAACGCCAGGAAGAAAGTGCCCACCACCGGCATTACGATGGCGATGGCGTAGGTCAGTCCCATGCTGATCAGGCCGAAGGAGCCCATGAGCAAGTCCCGCAGCGCCGCCACCGGGATCCATCCGACCAGCCAGGCGAAGACCGGATTCAGCAGCCGGCCGAAGACGACGTCCTCCAGCAGCTCCACCAGCACCCCGGCGCCGATCTGCCCGACGAAGACGTAGAGCACGGAGAGAACGGCGGCCACGATGGCCAAACCTGTCCAGCCTTTGCGGGCGTGCCGGTCGAAGTCCAGGGCGAAGCGGGGGTAATGCCGCAAGGCGAAGAAGAACGGCAGGAGCACCGGCACGAGGTGGCAGATCCCGATGGTCAGCAGCGGGTGCAGCAGGCCGAATTCTCCAATCAGCAGGCCTTCTCCGCTGGGCGGAGTGAAAAGGAGGCCCGCGAGGGCCGGCGACAAGCCGGCCGTCCACGAGGCCAGGAGGGGCAGCCATCTCGCCACGATCCAGCCGCCCAGCAGGTCCGAAGGGCCAGGCACACCCGCGAGGGGGAGCAGCCAGTTGGAAAAGTGCACGGCCAGGCCCGCGGCCAGGGCGGCGATCGTCCAGCGGTATCCCCGCAGGGAGAGGCTGGCGGCGCGGGCGGCTTCATCCTGCCGCCGCAGCGACGGCAGGTGCTCGTCCAGGAAGCGGTTCCGGTCGCCGTCGAAGCAGAGCCGCAGATTCAGGTGATGGAGCCGGGCGTGCTCCTGGAGGGTTTCGTACAGGCGGTTGATCCGGTCGCACGGGACCAGGGCCCGGAGGGTGTCGATGTCGGCGTGTTCCGCGTTGACCAGCCATTCGGCGGTCAGGGTGATGGGGAGGCGGTCCGGCAGGAGCGCCGCCACGTCTGCCAGCAGGGCCCGGTGGCCGTCGATGGGGTTGCTCGGGGTGAGCGCTTGGGGGATGAGCCGGAGCAGCTGGCTCACGCCGACGCCCATGGTGGCGATGGACGTGTTGACGGTGATGCCGAACAGACGGGCGATGGCGCCGGTGTCCACCTCGATGCCACGGGCCCGGCACTCGTCGATCATGTTGAGGTTCAGGACCAGGGGCACGCCGAACTCGGCCAGCTGGAGGGTCAGGTAGAGGGTGCGCCGGAGGTTTTTGGCGTCGCCCACCTGGACGATGACGTCCGGATGCTCCTGGAGCAGGATGTCGCGGGTCACCTTCTCATCCTCGGACTGGGGCACCAGGGAATTGACGCCCGGCGTGTCGATGAGCTCGTAGGGGCGCCCGTCGATGCGCAGGTTGCTGCGGGCGATCTCCACGGTGGTGCCGGGGTAGTTGGAGACGATGGCGTACTCGCCGGTGATGGCTCCGAAGATCACCGACTTGCCCACGTTGGGGTTACCCACCAGCAGGATTTTCTTGATGTTGCCGTCCTTGTCGGGAGCCGGGGCCACGGGTGATCTCCGCACCTGCCGCGGCCGCCTGGCGGCGATGGGCCGCTCCCTCCCGGCCGCGGAAAAAAATAGGGACAATTATAGAGACCCCGCCTGCGGAAAGCAATGCAAATCCCCGGCATGGAGGGGAGGAGGAAACGGCGAATCGGCGAAACGGTGAAACGGCGAAAAAACGGTGGGGCGCCCCGTACCCCGCGTCGCCCCCGACGCGGGCGGACGGATTGGCGAAGGGAGCCATTTCGAGTCAGTTGGAGAGTTTGCATCTAGGAGGGCGCCCTAAAATAACCCCATGCGTGAGCATGGGGAGAGAGGCATGAATCCCGCGTGTTCAGGATCTCCTGCCAGAGCCCGCTCTGGGGCGGCATACTAATCTCTATCCGAATCTCCGCGCCAATCGGAAGTATCGTGTTCATCCGTATCTTATGCCGCCCCGGGGCGGGGCTCGGAGACATGAAAAGAAAAATTATTCTCTCGCTGTGCCGCACCCCATGCTCACGCATGGGGTTATTTTAAGGCGCCCTCCGGGCTGATGCCTCCCGTTTCAATCCACTCATGGATGGCTGCTGCGACACAGCCTCTAACTCACACGATTATTTTAGACGCCCTCCGGGCTTGTCCAATCAGAGGATAACCGAATCTTCCGAAAGAAAAGCACCGGGGCTCCCGGGCCGACTCCGAAAAAAACTCTTGACTTGCCGAAATCCCACACATAGAATGAATTCAGTTCATTAAATGAAGAATGATTGTTCTGGCTGGAGTCGGCACAATGGGCACGCGGGAGCGCAGAAAACGGGAAGCGGAGAACCGGCGGCAGGAGATCCTGAACGCCGCCCGGAAGGTGTTCTTCGAATCCGGTTACGGCGGCGCCTCCATGCCCCGGATCGCCGAGGCGGCCGAGCTGGCGCCGGGCACCCTCTACCTGTACTTTCCCAGCAAGGAAGCCCTCTACGTCGAATTGCTCCTGGAAGGCTACGACATCCTGCTGGATCGGCTGAAGGCCGCGGCAAAACGCCCGGATCCGCCGCTGGCCCTGGCGGGGCGCCTGGTGGATGTGTTCATGAAGTTCGCCAAGACCCACCCTGAGTACTACGACATCATCTTCTTCCTGGTCCACCGGGAGCGGAGCGGCGGCTGGGAGGGCACGTTCCCGGCCGACGTGGTGCGGCGGGCGCGCGCCAAGGAGGCCCGGTGCAAGGAGATCGTCGCGGGCGTCCTCGAGCGGGCCGGCTACACCGACACCGCCGCCCGTGCCGCCACCCTGGACGCCGTCTGGAGCATGCTGTCGGGGGTGATCTTCCACTTCGGCGCCGACCCGGACGGCGAGCGGGTCGTCCGCCGGGCCAAGGAACTGATCCTGGCCGAACTGTCGGCGGCCCGCGGCGGATCGCGCGACTGATTTTTTTTGATCTTTGAGTGAATGCTATTCAGTAACTGATATTTTTTCAGGAGGACGGCCATGAAAATCCTGCTGGTCCTGCCCGCGGCCCCCCACCTCCGGGTCACTCCGGACAATCCCCGCGTGTCGAAGCGGGCCATGCTCCGGTTCAGCGTGCTGCCGCTGACGATGGTGGCCGCCCTGACCCCGCCGGAGCATGGGGTGGACCTGTGCGACGAGAACGTCCGGGCGCTGGACTTCGACGCCGACGCCGACGTGGTGGGCGTCTCGTTCATGACCGCCGTAGCGCCGCGCGCCTACGAGATCGCCCGGGAGTTCCGCCGCCGGGGCAAGTTCACCGTGGCCGGCGGCTACCACCCCACCTTCCGGCCGGAGGAGGCGGCGGCCCATTTCGACGCCGTGGTGGTTGGGGACGCCGAAGGGCTCTGGCCGCGGGTGCTGGCGGATTTCGCCGACGGCCGCCCGGGTCGGATCTACCGCCACGACGTGCTGCCGGACCTGGCGTCTGTGACGGTGCCGCGGCGCGACCTGACCGCGCCGTGGGCCCGCCACTACGCCACTATCCACGCCGTGCAGACCGGGCGGGGCTGCCGCCACGGCTGCCGGTTCTGCTCTGTCACGGCCTTCCACCGGCAGACCTACCGGCACCGCCCCCTGGAGCAGGTGCTGGCCGAACTGCGCACCGTGCCCCGGAACTTCATGTTCGTGGACGACAACATCGTCGCCGATCCCGACTACGCCCGCGCACTCTTCGCCGCCATGCTCCCGCTGAGGAAGCGCTGGGTGAGCCAGTGCTCCCTGCGCATCGCCGACGACCCGGAGCTGCTGGCCCTGGCCCGGCGGGCCGGCTGCGTGGGCTTGTTCGTCGGGCTGGAGTCGCTCAGCGCCGCCAACCTGAAGGGCGTCGGCAAGACCGTCAACACCGAGCGGGACATGGCCGAACGGGTCCGGGCCATCCGCCGGGCCCGGATCGGCGTGCAGGCGGCGGTCATCGTCGGCCTGGACCACGACGGCGTCGACGTCTTTCGGCGGACCCTCCGCTTCCTGCAGGCGGTCCGCGTGGACGCCCTGCAGTTGTCCGTCCTCACGCCGCTGCCGGGCACGCCGCTGTTCGACGAGTTTGAGGCGGCCGGGCGGATCGCCGACCCCGACTGGAGCCATTACGACTTCCGCCACGTGGTGATCCGGCCCGCGGGGATGTCCGCCAAGGACCTGCAGGACGGCGCCGACTGGCTCTACGCCCAGTTCTACCGCCTGGACCGCATCGTTGCCCGGACGCTCCGGGGCCTGTGGCTGGCCGGCCCGCTGCCGGCCCTCTTCTGCTGGCGGCTGAACATGACCTATCGCTACGACAACCGCCGGGAGGGCATCGTGGGCCGCGACCCGGCGCGGCAGCCCGCCCGCGCAGGGGCGGGATGGGACTCCGCCTGGCGCCGGCTGGCCCACCGGCTGCTCGCGGCGCTGGTCCAATGGAAATGAAGGCTATTCCGGATTCGCGAGCGCTCCGCGCGGGCGGCTTCCGGCATCCGCTTCTCTTACGGGAGGTGAAACATGGCTGAGGGTGGCAATCGCAAGGGGGCGAAAATCTTCCGCTGGATCGTGTGCGGCGTGGCCACGCTGACGGCGCTTCTGCACGTCGTCCACCTCGGGGGCGACATTTTGTTCAGCCCCCAAGGTCTCAGTTTCAAAGATGTGACCGCGGTGCAGGTCGTGCTGGCCGTAGTGATGACGCTGTACTGCGCGAGCCTGCTGCTGTGCTGGAAGTGGACGGGGATCGCCGGCTGGCTGAGCCTGGCCCTCGTGTCCGCCTTCGTCGGCATCATCCTCTGGAAGGGCATGGTGGCGGTCTGGTCGATCTGGTGGGTATTTCTGCTCACGATGCTGATGCTGACGCTGCCCAGCCTGCTGCTGCTCGCCGCCGCCTGGGTCTCGCGGGCGCCGAAGACCTCGGCGCCGGATGAATGACCGGCGTTCAGGAGGCGATCCGGTAGCGGCCGGCGGGATCGACGGCGATCCGGGGGAGGCGTCGGGTCCGCTCGAAATGGTCGTAGACGGCCCGCAGGTCCTGCCAGAAGGGCACCAGGGAGGGGTCGAACGCGTTGTCTGCCGCCAAGGCGGGGAATAGCACGTCTGTGAACCGGAGCGGAAATAGATGCACCGGGATGGACTCCTGTCCGGCATCGGCGGCGGCCACGGCGGCGAGGTAGACCTCCTCGATGCCGCCGTCGGTCAGCGGCAGGCAGCCGATGGTGGCGCATCCCCCGTGGATGAAGATGTCCCCGCCCAGGTCGCCGGGGCCCTCCCGCCGCCGGTCGGCGAGGTTGGGGTAGTCGATGCCCAGGGAGAGGTGGAAGCGGCTCCCGGGATTGAAGACGCGGATGCGGTAGCAGCCCTCCGGGACCTGCAGGTCGCCCTGACGCCTCTTGGGCCCGGAACGGCCCGAGCCGGCGCAGATTGGGTAGGCGGCCACCCGGCGGAAGCCCTCCGACCGGCTGCCCCGGGCCCAGAGCTCGAGTTCCTGTTCCATCTTGAAGCCGCGCAGGTAGATCTCCCGCGGCGGCCAGGCCACGCCGGCGGCGCGGAAGGCGGCCTCCACGGCGGTCCCCTTTGCGGCGGCGGCGGCCCGCACCCGCGGGTAGCGGAACTGCTGGTCGTGGAACGCGCCGCCGGACAGGGTGGAGACGAATAAGAAGAAAACCAACCACGGATGAACACGGATGAACACGGCTGAGCATTTGATCATGGCCGCCTCCGATTGGAGTCACCAGGAATGATGTGAGTGTAGGGCCGGAGGTTGAAGCCGCGGCGTAACAACTGTGTAACAGCCTGGCCGAGGCTCGGGACTCGGAACTAGGGACTCGGGACGTGGGACTCGGGGTTCGGGACTTGAGATTCGGGGTTTGAGACGCGGGACTCGATACTCGGGACTCGGGTCTCAATCCCCCAACCTCAAGCCCCGAGCCTCGAGCCTCGATCCCCGAGCCTCGAGCCTCTAGCCCCGCTCCCGATTACGAGCACGATTACGATCGACGATTACGATCGGTCCCCAATCCGCAATTCGCAATTCGCAATCCGCAATCCGAAATCCGCAATTCGCAATCCGCCTCGACTCTTGAATCACCGAAGCGTTCCGTGTACAGTGGCGGCAACGAGGCGACACCATGAAACCCACCATCCTGATCATCGAGGACGAGCCGGCCATCGTCGACGCCATCGTATACGCCCTGCGCACCGACGGCTTCGAGACCGCCTGCGCCGCCACCGGCCGCGAGGGGCTGGACCGGCTCGCCGCGGCCGCCCCCGCCCTGGTCGTGCTGGACATCGGCCTGCCCGACGGCAGCGGCTTCGACCTGTTCCACGAAATCAAGCGGGTCCGCGACGTCCCGGTCATCTTCCTGACCGCCCGCGCCGCCGAGGTCGACCGCATCGTCGGGCTGGAGCTGGGCGCCGACGACTACGTGGTCAAACCCTTCAGCCCGCGGGAGCTGTCGGCGCGGGTCAAGGCGGTGCTGCGGCGCGCCAAGCCCGGCGAGAAGACGGACGCCCCGGAACCGTCCCGGGCGCCGACCGGTCTTCCCTTCGCCGTCGACGAGACCCGGTGCCTGGTCACCTACTTCGGCAAGCCGCTGGATCTGTCGCGCTACGAGTACAAGCTGCTGCTGACCCTGGTCAAGCACCCCGGCTGGGTCTTCTCGCGCGAGAAGCTCATGGACCTGGTCTGGGACGTGCCGGAGTCCAGCCTGGAGCGCACCGTCGACACCCACGTCAAGACCATCCGCGGCAAGCTCCGCGCCGTCCAGCCGGACATCGAGGCCATCGTCACCCACCGCGGCCTCGGCTACTCGCTGAAGGAGGACTGGTGAAGATCCGCGACCGGATCTTCCTGGCCTTCGCACCGGTGCTCATCGCCGGCTTCTACCTGCTGCTCGCATGGATCTCGCGCGACATCCGCCCCCAGCCGCTCAAGGCCATGGAGGAGTCGCTGGTGGACACCGCCAACATCCTGGCCGCCCTGCTGGAGGGCCGCGCCGACGCCTCCGGGGCCCCCGATCCCGCCGACCTGCGCGCCGTGCTGGACCGCGCCGGGCGCAAGCAGTTCGCCGCCACCATCTACGAGCTGGGCAAGACCAACGTCAACCTGCGGGTCTACGTGACCGACGCCGCCGGGAAGGTGATCTTCGACTCCGACGGCGGCAAGGACGAAGGGAAGGACTACTCCCGCTGGAACGACGTCTACCTCACGCTGCAGGGGAAGTACGGCGCCCGGGCCACCCGCACCAACCCGGAGGACTTCTACTCCACCGTCATCTACGTGGCGGCGCCGGTGGAGGCCGGCGGAAAGACCATCGGCGTGGTCACCGTGGCCAAGCCCACCGAGAGCGTGAAGCTCTTCATCACCCGCACCAGCCGGAAGATCGTGCTGGCGGGCCTGATCGTGGGGCTGGCGGTGGCGCTGGTCAGCCTGCTGCTGGCCCACTGGCTGACCCGGCCGATCAAGCGGCTGACCGCCTACGCCGTGGCCGTGCGCAACGGCGAGCGGGCCGCCCCGCCGGAGCTGGGCCGCGGCGAGATGGCCGTCATGGGGCAGGCGCTGGAGGAGATGCGCGATGCCCTGGAGGGCAAGAAGTACATCGAGGAGTACATCCAGGCCCTGACCCACGAGATCAAGGCGCCGCTGACGTCCATCCGCGGCGCGGCCGAACTGCTGCAGGAGGAGATGCCCGCCGAGAGCCGGGCCCGCTTCCTCGGCAACATCCAGCGCGAGAGCCTGCGGCTGCAGGGCCTGGCCGACCGGCTGCTGACGCTGGCCCAGCTGGAGACGCGCAAGGGCCTGGCCGAGGCCGCCCCGGTGGATCTGGCCGATGTCGCCCGCGAGGTGGTCGAGGACGCCCTCCCTCAGTTCGAGCAAAAAGGGCTGCGCCTGGAGAACCGGGTACCGGCCGGCGCCCGGGTGCGGGGCGAGCCGTTCCTGCTGCGCCTGGCCGTGGGCAACCTGCTGCAGAACGCCATCGACTTCACTCCCGCCGGCGGGACGATCACCCTGGCGGGCTCCGGCGGCCCCGGCGGCGTCACCCTGACCGTCGCGGACACCGGCCCGGGCGTGCCGGACTACGCACTGGGCCGCGTCTTCGAGAAGTTCTACTCCCTCCAGCGGCCCGGCACGCGCCAGAAGAGCTCCGGCCTCGGCCTGGCCATCGTGCGCGAGGTGGCCGAGCTGCACAGCGGGACCGCCACGCTGGAGAACCTCCCCGGCGGCGGCGCCGTCGCCACCCTTACCTTTCCAGCGGTAATCTAGCCGGCAAGGCCGTAAGGCAATCCATTTGCCATTGGCCATTTGCCATTTTTCATTTTTCGAACCAACACACGCGGAGTCGGTTCGATTGAAATGACCAATGACAAATGTCCAATGGCAAATGGGAAATGGATCCCTTCGCATGGAATTCACGAAAAATCCCCTGCCGGTTCATATTTCCGTCACACCCCCCGCCGATGATAGGGGCAGATCGGGAGAACACCACTCCGGTCAAGTTCTTCGGTTGGGAGGTTCGCATGTGCCGCTCACAGGTTCGGTCCCGCATCCTCGCCGCCGTCGCCCTGGTCGTCCTGGCGCTGGGGGGCCCCGCATGGGCCGCCGGAGCGCCGAAAGACGACGCCGGCGGCGCCAAGACCCTGTCGCCGTTCTTCTACGTGAAGGGGGAGGACACGGCGGTGGACGCCTTGCCGCTGAAGTCCACCCGCGCCGTGGTGCGCATCGCCGGCGTCATCGCCGACGTCACCGTGGAGCAGGCCTACGCCAATGAGGGGCAGAAGCCGCTCGAGGCCGTCTACATCTTCCCCGCCTCCACCCGCGCCGCCGTCTACGCCATGACCATGACCATCGGCGAGCGGGTCATCCAGGCCCAAATCCGGGAGAAGAAGCAGGCCCGCCGCGAGTACGAGCAGGCCAAGTCCGAGGGCAAGACCGCCTCGCTGCTGGAGCAGATGCGCCCGAACGTCTTCCAGATGAACGTGGCCAACATCCTGCCGGGCGATCCGGTGCGGGTGCAGCTGCGCTACACCGAGCTGCTGGTGCCCGAGGCCGGCGTCTACTCGTTCGTATATCCGACCGTGGTGGGGCCGCGCTACTCCAACCGGCCGGAGGCGAGCGCCGCCGAGGGCGACAAGTGGGTCCAGAACCCGTACTTCCACGCCGGGGAAAAGCCCCAGGCCACCTTCGACATCAACGTCGACATCGCCGCCGGCATGCCCATCCGCGAGCTGACCTGCCGCACCCACCCGGTGACGGTCCAGTACCGCGGCCGGGACCTGGCCGACGTGACGCTGGACGGCTCCGACGCCCACACCGGCAACCGCGACTTCATCGTGAAGTACCGCCTCTCCGGCGACCAGGTAGAGCCCGGCCTGCTGCTGTGGCGCGGCGAGGAGGAGAACTTCTTCCTGCTGATGGTCCAGCCGCCCCGCCGCGTGGCGCCGGCCGACATCCCGCCGCGCGAGTACATCTTCATCATGGACGTGTCCGGCTCCATGTACGGCTTCCCCCTGGACCGCTCCAAGCAGGTGCTGCGGCAGATCATCGGCAGCCTCCGCCCGCAGGACGCCTTCAACGTGGTGCTCTTCGCCGGCGACTCGGCCACGCTGGCGCCGGAGTCGGTGCCGGGCACGCCGGAGAACGTCCAAAAGGCCCTGGCCCTGATCGACAGCCAGCGGGGCGGCGGCGGCACCGAGCTACTGCCGGCGCTGGAGACGGCCCTGGCCCTGCCACGGGCCGAGAAGAGCGCCCGCAGCGTGGTGATCCTGACCGACGGCTATGTGGACGTGGAGAAGGAGGCCTTCGACCTGATCCGCCGGAACCTCGGCCAGGCCAACCTGTTCGCCTTCGGTATCGGCACCAGCGTCAACCGCTACCTGATCGAGGGGATGGCCCGGGCCGGCGCCGGCGAGCCGTTCGTCGTCACCAGCGAGGAGGACGCCGAGGCCACCGTGGCGCGGTTCACCCGGTACATCGGCACCCCCGCCCTGACCCAGATCCGGCTTTCCTTCGACAAGTTCGAGGCCTACGACGTGGAGCCGCTGCAGGTGCCGGACGTGCTGGCCGAGCGGCCGGTGGTGGTCTTCGGCAAGTGGCGCGGCGAGCCCCGCGGCGCCATCCGGCTGACCGGCTTCACCGGGACCGAGCGCTACGACGTCTCCGTGCCGGTGGACCCGGCGAAGGCGGATCCGGAGAACGCCGCGCTCCGCTACCTGTGGGCGCGCCACCGCCTGGCTGTGCTGGCCGACGAGCAGGGCGTGTCGCCGACCGAGGAGCGGATCGGCCGCATCACCGGGCTGGGCCTGCGCTACAACCTCCTGACGGAGTACACCTCGTTCGTGGCCGTGGAGCACGTTGTCCGCCGGAAGACCGACGACCTGGCCACCGTCAAGCAGCCGCTCCCCATGCCGGAGGGCGTGAGCGACCTGGCCGTCGGGGGCAACGAGATCCCCACCACGCCGGAGCCGGAGACCTGGGCGCTGGTCGTGATCGCCATCTCCGTGCTGGCCTGGGTGGCGCTGCACCGGAAGTTTGCATGAACCGCCGCCGCCTGCTGACCTGGATCGTCCCCGCCGCCCTGCTGGCCGCCTGCTGGCCGGTGGGGCGGTGGTACGCCCTGCGGATGACCGACGGGGGCGACGACGCCTGGGGCCTGCTGGCGCTGGCGACCCTGGCGGCGATCCAGGCCGCGAGGCACCGGCGGGCGGTCCGGTCAGAGGTGAAGATGACCGACGGCCGGGGGCCGGTCCCGGCGGGAGTGCTGGCGCTGCTGGCCGCGTACGCCGTGGCCTTCGCCTTCGTCCCGCCGCTGGTCCGGGCGGCGATCGCGGTGGCGGCTCTCGGCTGCCTGCTCCACGACCGCCGGTGGGGCGGTCCCCTGCCGGCGGGAGGGTGGGGTCTGCTGCTGCTCGGCCTGCCGCTGCTGGCGTCGCTCCAGTACTACCTGGGGTACCCGCTGCGGGTTCTGGCGGCGCGGTTGACCATTCCCCTGCTGGGGATGCTGGGCGTCCCCGTGGCGGCGCAGGGCATCGGCCTGCTGTGGCGGGGGGAGCTGGTACTGGTGGACGCGCCCTGCAGCGGCCTGCGGATGCTCTGGGCCGGGGTGTACCTCGCCCTCGCGCTGGCGGCCTGGTTCGGGCTTTCCTGGCGCCGGACCGCCGCAGCCGCGCTCGGCGGGGTGGCCGTGGTGGTGGCGGGCAACGGCGTCCGCTCCGCCGCGCTGTTTGTCAAGGAGACCGGTCTGGCACCGCTGCCGGATTGGGCCCACGCCGGCATCGGCCTGCTGGTCTTCGCCGCCTGCGCCGCCGCCCTGGCCGCCTGGGTCCATTTCTGCGTTCCGAGAAATTCGCGAAAACTCTCCGCTGCTCCGTCCCACTTCGATGTTCAATGTTCGATGTTCGATGTTCGATGTTCGCCCGGTTCCCCGTTCAGCCTTCGGCGTTCGATGTTCAACGCTCGACAGTCATTATCCCTTGCCATTGGCTTCCTGCGGGACTACACCGCGTTGGGCATCCTTCACCGCCACCTCCTGCCCTTGTTCTTCTCCGTCTGTACGTTGGCCGCCCTCCTTCCACTTGTTCCGGCGACCGGACCCGTCGCCTCCGTGCCCGGCTTCCCCGGCTGGCCCGAGACCTTCGAGGGCCGCCCCCTCCGCCCACTGCCGCTGGCGGAGGGCGAGCGCCGCTTCCTCGGCGGCTTCCCCGGCCGGGCGGGCAAGTTCACCGACGGCGAGCGGGAGATCCTGCTCCGCTGGGTGGCCGAGCCCAGCCGGCGGCTCCACCCGTCGGCCGACTGCCTGCGCGGCGCCGGCGCATCCGTGCGGCCGCTGCCGGCCTGGCGGGACCGGCAGGGCCGGCTGTGGGGCTGCCAAGAGATGACCCGCGACGGCCGCCGCTACCGCGTGCGCGAGCGGATCATTGCCAGCACGTGCAACGCCGGCGACGACACCTTCGCCGCGTGGACCGACGTCTCGTCGTGGTACTGGTCCGCCCTCCTGGGCCGGACGCAGGGCCCTTGGTGGGCGGTCACCGTCGCCGAGCGTCTGGACTAAGCAATTGCGGATTGCGGATTTCGGATTGCGGATTGGGGATCCGTCCGCAGTTCGACGGGCACAGGCACCAATTCATCGGTATCGGGGTCGGTATCGGAATCGGGGTCGATGATCAAGTTCGGTTCTTCAATCAAATTCGATTGCGATACCGATACCGATTCCGACTCCGAATGGCTCACCCTCACCAGGAAGGCACGGAGGTCACGAGGAGGCCTCCGGGTCGCGGCGGGTGAGGTCGGCCAGGGCGACGCCGGGGGCGTGGTACTGGCCGAACAGCCAGGCGAAGCCGGCGTAGCTAAAGACCCGGTTCAGCGGCCGGCAGCGGAGCAGTTGGTAGAACAGGAAGTAGGCGAGCACGAAGGCGAGATAGTAGAAGGGGACGTTCAGCAGTTCCACAGTGGAGTAGCCCCGCCAGGCCGCCAGCCCCGGCAGCCGCGCGGCCAGCCAGCCGAAGAGCCATGCCCCCTGGGCGGCGGCGGCGCCGGCCCACCAGAGCAAGACGGCCCAGCCGTGGCCGCTGGTCACGGCGTGGTGGGGGCAGAAGTTCAGGCAGCGCAGGCAGTACTCGCAGGAGTGCCGCCAGTAGGGGCGGGGCCGCGCCGTCCCGCCCCGCATCACCAGGGCGCCGCTGGGGCAGGCGCGGGTGCACGTACCGCAGCCGGTGCAGCGGAAGGTGGCGAACAGCGTCTGGCCCATGAACAGCCGGCCGATCAGCAGATAGAGCAGGGGGAAGAGCGGCCAGAGGCCCATGACCAGGGCGACCCAGACGAGTTCGTAGAAGTTGTTCCAGGTCAGCCACAGCCAGCCGCGGCGGAAGAAGCGCGCCAGGTGTCGCTCCAGCACCGCCCGGGCCGCCGTCTCGATCCGTCCGGCGTGGCGCTCGGTCAGCGGGGGATGGATGGAAGTCATGTTGACGGGCATGTCCAGGCTGACTGCCCCGCGCGGCCGGAATCCCTTGGTCAGCAGGATCAGGGCGGGCAGGAAGCTGGCCAGCCCCGCCGCGCCCGGGATCAGTGCGCCACCGATGTAAAAGCTGCCGCGGGTGGGCACGCAGAGGAAATAGGCGCCGCTCTTGCGCGGCATCCGCAGCAGGAAGGAGATCACCGACCACGGCGGCAGGAAGCCGTGGGTGGGGAAGGACAGGCCCACAAGTTGGTCGGAAGACGCTTGAATCTCCTCCGCCGGATCGGCCAGGCTCACCGGCACCAGGGCCGTTTCGGCGCCCCGCACGGCGCAGGCGTCGCGCAGCCAGCCGGCGGCCCGGAACGAGTTCCCCGTCCCGCTGGCGAAATACACGGTGGCACGCCGATACTCCATGACCGTCCCCCAGGAGAACAACCGCCTGAAGCGCCCCGTCGATGACCTCTCGACGCGCTAGGGACAGTGCCTAACAACGGAACGCTTCGAAATGTATCTTCTCCCTTTCGTGTGTTTCGTGTATTTCGTGGTTATTTCTCCCTCACCACGGCAGCTGCGACTGGTCCGCCGGCAGGCGCGCCAACAGAACTTCCACCGCCTTGGCCAACTGGTCGTCGGCGCCGGCGCCGAAGTCCTGCTCCGGCGGCTGGACCACCACCGCGTCGGGCACGCAGCCGTGGTTCTCTTCGTTGATCCCGGAGCCGGCCACGTACCAGCCGCGGCCCGGCAGGCGGACGAAGGAGCCGTCCGTCAACTGGGCGCCGCCGGTGGAGATCACCGCGCCGAAGGTGGGCGTGCCCACCACCGGCCCGCGACCGAGGGTCTGGAAGGCCCACGAGAAGATCTCGGCGTTGGAGTAGCTGTCCTGGTCGCAAATGGCCAGCGCCGGCCGGGTCCAGGCCGGCAGCGGCAGCCGCTCGGCGTCCGGGTAGGCCTTCACGGCCGGGTCGGCGCCCCGCGGCACGGTCCAGGCGTGGCGGCGGACGCTCAGGATGGCCATCAGGTAGTCGGTGGTCCAGCCGCCGCCGTTGTTGCGCACATCGATGATGAGGCCCCACTTGCCGGCGGCGGCGGCGAACAGGTCGCGCTCGAAGTCCTCCAGGGACGGTTCGTCCATGCCCTGGATGTGAATGTAGCCCAGCTTGCCGCCGGACCACTGCTCCACCAGCGCCCGCCGCTCCTTCACCCACGCCTGGTAACGCAGCTCGCGGGCCTGGGCCAGAGTGCCCGGGCGCAGCTCCACGTCGCGCTCGCCGGCGGCCCCGGCCACGTGCAGCGTGACGCGCTGCTTGACGGTGTCGGCCAGCCGGGCGTAGAAGTTCTCGCCCGCGGCGAGGGGCTTGCCGTTGACGGCCGTGATGCGGTCGCCCGCCTTCAGGCCGACGTCCACGCGGGCGGCCGGCGAGTCGGGCAGGACCTCGGTCACCACCACGGATGCCCCGTCGGACGCGGGCTCCACCTCGGCTCCCAGGTCTCCTGTAGGCACGACCTTGGGCGCGCCCGCGGCCACGAACCGCATGTGCGACGCGTTCAGCTCGCCGCCCAGCAGGTTCACCACCTCCTCGAAGTCCTCGCGGGTGGACGCGCCGATGGCCAGCGGGCGGTACCGCTCCCGCAGGGCGGCCCAGTCGGCGCCGTGGAAGGCGGGGTCGTAGAAGCCGCGGTCCAGCTCCCGCCAGGCCTCCTCGTAGACCTGCCGCCGCAGCGCCTCGCGGTTCACCTCGTGGCGCGCGGCGAAGGGCGCCGGGTCGCCCGGCTTGCCCTCCAGGTCGCACGACCCCACCGTGCCCTTGCCGGTGCGGTAGAAGACCAGCTTGCCGTCCTTGGCGAAGGAGGGCCGGGTTGGCTTGGCGTCGCCGGTGGTCAGGCGCTTCAGCTCCTTGCCGTCCCAGCGCACCTTGTAGAGGTCGCGCTCGCCGTCCAGCTCGGCGCTGAAGACGATGGTGCGGCCGTCGGGGGACACGGCCGGGTCGCCCTCGTCGCCGGGCAGGGCCAGCACCAGCCGGGCGCGCTCGTGGATGCCGGCGAAGTCGATCTTCACGGGCGGGACGGCCGTTTCCTTCGGCTTCTCCGCTGGCTTGTCGCCGGGCTTCTCGGCGGACTTGGCCTTGTCGTCGGGCTTGGCCTTGTCGTCCGCCTTGGCTTTCTTGGCGGCTTCTTCCTCCTCGAAGAGCAGCAGCCACTCTTCGGGGGAGCGCTCGTGGTCGGCCTGCGTCAGGTAGACCGACCAGAGGTCCAGGGTGCGGGCGTGCCGGTTGGAGAGCCAGTAGAGCCGCCGGCCGTCGGGGGACCACGCCGGCGACATGTCGAAGCCCGGGTGCTGCGAGATGTTGACGGGCTCGCCGCCGGCGGCCGGCAGGATTAGGATCTCGATGTTGGCGGCCTGGTCCTCGCGGGAGACCGCGAACCACCGGGAGTCGGGGGACCAGGCGTACTCGAGGGGCATCCAGTGCGCCAGGATGGTTTTGGCCTCGGAGCCGTCGGGCTTGGCCACGGCCAGGCTGCCCCGGTCGCGGAGGAAGGCCAGCTGCTGGCCGTCCGGCGAGAACCGCGGCAGGAACTCGTCCCCGGGCGTCTCGGTGAGGCGGGTCTCGGCGAAGCCGGCCGCCTTCGTGAACGCGCCGTCGTCGCGCCCGGCCGGCTTGGCGGCGTACAGGTCCAGCTGGCCGGCCCGGTCGGAAGCGTACACCAGCAGCTTGCCGTCGGGGCTCCAGGCCACGTCGCGCTCGCGCGCCGGCGTGTCGGTCACCCGCACGGTGGGCGGCGCGGCCACCGAGGCGGCGTCCTTGGGCCAGCGGGCGGCCACGAAGATGTCCCCGGCCACCACCAGGGCCACCTGCCTGCCGTCGGGCGAGGGCGCAATCTCGGAGGCGTCGGCCGTGTAAGTCTGGCGCTCGGTCGCCGGCAGCAGGGCGTCGGCCGGGACGTCCAGCTCAAGCCGGCGCGGTGCGGCGGAGCCGTCGGCCGGCACGGTCCAGAGGGCGTCCCACAGCTCGTAGGCCGCCACCCGCCCGTCCGCGGAACAGCGCGGTCCGCGCACGTCGTCCCCGGAGTGGCGGGTGAGCTGGGTCAGTCGCCGGTCCGCCAGGTCCAGGCGGAAGAGATTGCGGTCCGGCCCGTTATTGTCCGAGCGGAACACGAGCGCGTCGTTGCCGGCCCACGATACGCCGTCCTCGTCGAAGGGCGTGTCGGTCAGCCGCTCGAGCCGGCCGCCGGGCAGATCCATCAGCCACAAGTCCCGGCTGGCCGAGCCCCGGTAGTGACGCCGCTGGGCCGGGGTGCCGCCGCGCACCAGCGCCAGGCGGCGGCCGTCGGGAGAGGGCGCGGCCTCCAGCGCCAGCACCTTGACCAGGAGGGCCTCGGTGCCCCCGCCGGCAGGGATGCGGTACACCGCCGGCATCCGGTCGAACGCGGCATGGCGGACGGAGGTGAACACCACGTCGCCGCCGAGGCCGCCCTGGGTCAGGTCGGCGGCCTCGTGGAGGGTCAGCCGGCGGGGCGCGCCCGCGCCGGGGTCCAGCACGTAGATATCATTCCCGCCGTCCCGCCCGGAGGTGAAGGCCAGGCTCCGGCCGTCCGGCAGCCAGACGGGCCGCTGGTCATAGGCCGGATTGGCCGTCAGCCGCTGGGCGGCGCCGCCCGCCGCGGGTGCCACCCAGATGTCGCCCTGCCAGGAGAAGGCGATCTTCGCGCCGTCGGGCGAGGGCGCCGGGTATCTGGGCATGACCGGCGTGGCCGCCGACGCCGCTCCTGTGATCAGGGCCAGGCTGAGCAGGGCGATCAAACGTCTCATGGGGTTTCCTCCGTGGGGATCTCGGAATCGCATCCGCGAAATCGCATGGTGATCCATGCCGGGAGGGGAAATCAAGCCTTTTGTCCCGGACCGGATCCGGAAATCGCGGCTTGCGCCCGCGAGGCCGGGGTGTGGTATCATCGGGCACCATGCCATTCGGCACGAGACACAATCTCACGGGAGAAGCGCCCATGCGTCCACGCCCAGGCGGACGGCCCCGACTGTCCGGCGGATCCGCGTCCCTCGGTGTGATCCTGTTTGCCCTGGCGGCCGTCCTCTGGCTGGCGCCGCCCGCCGCCCGGGGGCAGGCCCCCGCCGCCGGCGAAGCGGAGCCGGCGCCGGAGTGGGAGAATCCGAAGATCTGCCACGTCGGCACCGAGCCGCCCTACGCCACGGCCATGCCCTTCCCCGACGTGGCCGGCGCCCGGGTCCTGGACCCGAAGGCCTCGCCGCTGTGGCAGTCCCTGGACGGCCAGTGGAAGTTCCACTGGGTGCCGAAGCCCGCGGACCGGCCGGCCGGCTTCGAGCAGGACGGTTTCGACGCCTCCGGCTGGGGCGAGATCGAGGTGCCCTCCAACTGGGAGTTCCAGGGCTACGGCGTGCCCATCTACGTGAACATTCCCTACGAGTTTCCCGGCAAGCCGAATCCGCCGCACGTTCCGCACGACGACAACCCGGTGGGCTGCTACAAGCGCTGGTTCACCGTCCCGACGGCCTGGGCCGACAAGGAAGTCTTTGTCCACTTCGGTGCGGTCAAGTCGGCGTTCTACATCTGGGTGAACGGCCAGTACGTCGGTTTCAGCAAGGACGCCAAGACGCCGGCCGAGTGGCGCCTGACGCCCTACCTGCGCCCCGGCGCCAACTCCATCGCCCTGGCGGTCTACCGCTGGAGCGACGGCACCTACCTGGAGTGCCAGGACATGTGGCGCATCAGCGGCATCACCCGCGGCGTGTACCTCTACGCCGCCCCGCCGGCGCGCGTCCGCGACTTCTGGGTCCGGGCCGGCCTCGACGAGAGCTACACCGGCGGCCGCCTGAAGGTCTCGGCGGACCTGGTCAACCATCATCCCACCGCGCCGGTCCGGCCGATGGCGCTGGTGCTGCGCCTCTTCGACCCCGACGGGCAGGAGCTGGTGACCGAGCGCCGGCCGGTGGACCTGAACGGTCGGGACCGGGCGGCGGTGGACTTCGAGCGCGCCGTGGACAAGCCCCGGCCGTGGTCGGCCGAGACGCCGGTCCTGTACAACGTGGTGCTGGAGCTGCAGGACGAGGCGGGCCGCACCCTAGAGGCGGTCGGCTGCCGGACCGGCTTCCGCACCGTGGAGGTCCGCGGCGGCCGGCTGCTGGTCAACGGCGTGCCCATCCGGATCCGCGGCGTGAACCGGCACGAGCACGACCCGCGCACGCTCCACGTGATGAGCGACGCCGTGATGCGGCGGGACATCCAGCTCATGAAGCAGTTCAACCTCAATGCCGTGCGGACCTGCCACTACCCCAACGACCCGCGCTGGTACGACCTCTGCGACCAGTACGGGCTCTACGTCGTGGACGAGGCGAACATCGAGTCGCACGGCATGGGCTACGGCGAGAAGTCCCTGGCCAAGAACCCCGACTGGAAGGAAGCCCACCTCGACCGGACCGTCCGGATGGTGGAGCGGGACAAGAACCACCCGTCGGTGATCATTTGGTCGCTGGGCAACGAGGCCGGCGACGGGCCGAACTTCGCCGCCACCTACGCCTGGGTCAAGGAGCGCGACCCCGGCCGGCCGGTCCACTACGAGCGCACCGGCGAGGGGCCGAACACCGACATCGTCTGCCCGATGTACGAGTGGAGCTACCTGCTGGAGTACGCCGCCCGGTGGCAGCGCCGCCCCCTGATCCTGTGCGAGTACGCCCACTCCATGGGCAACAGCACCGGCAACCTGCAGGACACCTGGGACATCATCGAGCGCTACGACCAGCTCCAGGGCGGCTTCATCTGGGACTGGGTCGACCAGGGCGTGGTCAAGACCGCCCCCGACGGGCGGGAATACTACGGCTACGGCGGCGACTGGGGGCCGCCGGGGACGCCCTCCGACAACGACTTCTGCATCAACGGGCTGGTGCTGCCGGACCGCACGCCCCACCCGGCCCTCTGGGAGGTGAAGAAGGTCTACCAGCCGGTGGCCTTCCGGCCGGTGCCCCTGACGGCGGACCGCTTCGAGATCGAGAACAAGCAGGACTTCGCCAGTTTGGACCGGTTTGTGCTGACGTGGGAGGTCCAGGCCGACGGCCGCCCGGTGGCGCGCGGCACCCTCGGCCGGCTGGACGTGCCGCCGCATGCCCGGCGGGAGGTGACGGTGGAGCTGCCTCCCTTCCCGCTGGAGCCGGGAGCGGAATACTTCCTGAATTTCCAGGCGGCAACGGCGGAGGCCACCGACCTGGTGCCGGCGGGACACATCGCCGCCGTGGCCCAGTTCCCGCTGCCGGTGCGCGCGCCCGCGGCGACGGCCGGCCCCGTGGCGGGCGGGCCGCTGCGGGTGGAGCAGGACGAGACGCGGGTCACCGTCAGCGGCACGGACTTTCACGTGATCTTCGACCGGAAGACCGGCGAGCTAGCGGAGTACGCCGCCGGCGGGCGTCCGCTGCTCCTGCAGGGGCCGGCGCCCAACTTCTGGCGGGCACCCACCGACAATGACTTCGGCAATAAGATGCCGGCGGTTTCCGGCGTTTGGAGAAAAGCCGGGGCGGAGCGGAGACTGGTTCACTTCGAGGTGGAGCCGGAGGGCGAAGTGGAGGTCCGGGTGACGGCCGAGTTCGAGCTGGCCGGGACGCCCGCCCGGAGCACCCTGACTTACACCGTGGGGCGCGACGGCGCCGTGGACGTCGAACACGCCTTGGTGGTGGGCGCGCCGGACCTGCCGGAGTTGCCGCGATTCGGCGTGACCTGCCGGCTGCCGGCGGAGCTGAGCCGGATGGAATACCTCGGGCGGGGTCCGCAGGAAAACTACTGCGACCGGAACACCGCCGCCCTGGTGGGCCGCTACCAGGGCGCCGTGGCGGAGCAGTACTTCCCCTACATCAGCCCCCAGGAGACGGGCAACAAGACCGACGTGCGCTGGGCCGCCTTCACCGATGCCGAAGGGCGGGGGCTGCTGGTGGTCGGGCAGCCGCTGCTGAGCCTGTCGGCGCTGCCCTTCACTGTGGAGGACCTGACCCAGGAGAAGCGGGGCAGCCGGCACACCATCGACCTGGCGCCACGCGACTTCACGACCCTCTGCCTGGACCTGAAGCAGCGCGGGGTGGGCGGCGACGACTCGTGGGGGGCGACGCCGCACTCGCCCTACTGCGTGCCGGCGCGAGACTCCGCCTACTGGTTCCGGCTGGTCCCGCTGCGGGCGGGCGTGGACCCCGGGGTGAAGGCGCGCCGGCTCGGCTCCGGCCAGTGAGGGCGCAGAGGGAAGGAAACGGCGGAGCGGCGGTGGGGCGAAACGGCGAAACGGCGACGTACACCGCGTCGCCCCGACGCGGGAGGATGGAACGGGACTGAACGAAACGGCGAACGAGGATCTGAACGGGAGGTCGGCGATGAGAGGTTGGACCAGTTTGCTCCTGGTGGCGCTGCTGGCCGGTGTGGTGTTGGCGGATGAGCCGCCGGCGGCCGCGGTCCGGGCCGGCGCGGAGACCGGTTCCGGCGGGCAGGCCCTATGGCTGGACAACGGCCGGGTGTCGTGCGAGGTGCGCCTCGAGAACGGCCGGCTGACGGGCGACCGGATCGCCGCGGCGACCGGCCCCGACGGCAAGTCCGGCGCCGCCCTCGAGACCGACGCCGACTTCTGCCTCGACGTGGTCTGGACCGACTGGCGTGCCCCGGGCAAGATCGACAACGCCGACAATCCAGTCCGGCTGGGCAAGGACTTCTTCCGCTTCGACCGGCACGAGACCGCGGCCGCCGAGGGCGGTGCGCAGGACCTCACCCTCTACTTCAAGGGCCGGGACATCCCGCTGGAGCTGCGCCTGACCTACCGTCTGGCCCCGGGCGACTTCTTCGTCCGGCGCCGGCTGGAAGTGCTCGATCCCGGCGGCCCGCGCCATTTCCTGCAGCGGATCTGGACCGAGGACTGTGCGCTGGCGAATGCCGCCGAAATCGTCAAGGACGGCGGCTTCGGCCAGCCGGCGGCGTGGAAGCTGTCGCCTTCAGCCGGGGCATTCGCCGGCCTGGAGTGGCCGGCGGCTGAAAACCGGATCCGCGCGGGCCGCGACGGGCGCGCCCAGCTCAGCTGCGGGCAGGAGATGGGCGAGCGCATCGGGCCGGGAGGGATCGCCGGCGACTGGACGGTGCTCGCCGTGACGCCCGACGCGCGGGTCCGGCACTGGTTCTTCGCCTACCTCGACCGCGTGCGGGTGGCGCCTCTGCGGCCCTACATGCTCTACAACTCCTGGTACGACCTGCGCTCGCCGGAGCTGTCCAAGGAGCCGGGCACGGTGATGAACGAGGCCAACGTGCTCCGGATCATCGACCTGTTCCGCAAGAACATGACCGAGAAGTACGGCCTGCGCCTGGACGCCTTCGTGCTGGACGACGGCTGGGACGTCTACCGCAGCGACTGGGCGCTGCGGCAGGCCGAGTTCCCCCGGGGATTGCGGCCCGTCGCCGACGCGCTGCAGCCGACCGGCACGGCGCTGGGCCTCTGGTTCGGCCCCACGGGCGGCTACTCCAAGCGCCCCTGGCGCCTGGAGTACATGAAGACCCACGGCTACGAACTGACGGGCGACCAGCTGTGCGTCGCCGGGAAGAACTACCACGCCCTGCTGAAGCAGCGCGTGTCCGACTTCACCGACCGGGACGGCGTCGGCTACTACAAGTGGGACGGGATCCAGTTCGCCTGCAGCGAGCCGGACCACGGCCACCCGGTGGACATCTACTCCCGCCGGGCGGTCCTGGCGGCGGTGGCCGACCTGGCCGGCACGGTGCGGTCGAAGCGGCCGGACGCCTTCCTGAACATCACCTCCGGGACGTGGCTGAGCCCCTGGTGGCTGCGCTTCGCCAACCAGATCTGGATGGGCGGCGAGGACTACGGCTACGCCGACGTGCCCTCCATCAGCCGGCGGGACGCCGCCATCACCTACCGCGACGCGGTGCTGCACGAGGACTTCAAGGAATTCGACTTCTGGTTCCCCCTGGCCAACCTGATGACCCACGGCATCATCAAGGGCCACCTCGAGCGGCTGGGCGGCGAGGCCGACCCGCTAGACAAGTTTACCGACGACGTGGTGCTCTACTTCGCTCGCGGCGTGTCCATGTACGAGTTCTACATCTCGCCGGACCTGCTGACCGACGGCGAGTGGCGGGCCATCTCCGAGACCGCCCGCTGGGCCAGGGACCGCTTCCCGCTCCTGCGCGAGGCGGAGATGATCGGGGGGCGGCCGCTGGCCGGAGAGCCTTATGGCTACGTCCACTTCGCGGGGAAGCGCGGGATCGTGGCCGCCCGCAACCCGTACATCCGGCCGTCCAAGCTGGCCGTGCCGCTGACGCACGAGCAAGGGCTGGACGCCGACGCCGCCGGGCTGGTGCTGGAGCGGGTCTATCCCACCCGCTGGGCCGGCCCGCGGCTGTATCGTGCGGGCGAGACGGCGGAGCTGGAGCTGGACGGCTACGAGACCGCCGTCTACGAGATCTATCCGCTGGCCGAGGCCGCCGGGCCGCTGCCGGCCGGAATCGAGTTCGAATCAACTCCGGCTGCGGGCGGCCAGGTGAACCTGGCCGTCTACCCGGCCGCGGCCGGCGAGCTGCGGTTCCTGGATCCCGCGGCGGTGGCGACGGCTGCGCCGCTGGCCCTGGCGCCCGCTCCGGTTCCGCCGGCGGCCGGGGCGGCGCGGGTGTGGGCCTCCGACGGCGGTTCGACGCTTTCCGTCGAGCTGGAGGTGGACGCCTCGATGACCGACGCCGCCGTGTGCATCCTGCTCCAGCCGCCCAAGGAAGCGGCCCCGGCGCCGCTGCCGGAACTCCGCTGCCACCTGGATTACAAGCCGGCCACGGTACAACGTGAGCAGGAGCCCGGCAAGTGGGCCTGGATCAACGTTCCCGTCAAGCCCGGCCGCCACGCCCTGGTGGCCAAGCTGGCGCCGGGGGAAGGCGGCCAGGCCTGGCAGGGCAAGGCGTCGGTCTGGGTGGTGGGCCGGCAGAAGCGGGCCGGCGTGCCGCTGGCGGTAACGGCGGCTCGTCCCGTCACGGAGCGGCCCCTGCCGCCGCGCCCGTGGCCGGCCGGCGAGCGGCGTCGGAGCCAGCCGGTGGGGATGGCCGAGTTGGCCGTAACGGGGAAGTAGTTGAACCGCAAAGACGCGAAGGACGCAAAGAATACTCTTGGGTACGGAGAGAACGTTGAACGCTGAACGCCGAACGCTGAATGTCGAACGCAATCCAATGGAGCGATCCAGATGGCGGAGATTTCCGTTCAGCGTTCAGAGTTCGACGTTCGACGTTCGGCGTTCGGTTCGCTCTTCCCGGGCGTGGCGCCTTTTCGGTTTGATTTTCTGGATGCTGATGCTCGGGTCACTGGCTTATGCAGCGGCGGAGCGGGGCTTGGTGCCGCAGCCCGAAAAGGTCCGCTGGACGGATGAGGGCTTTCTGCTGCGGGACGGCACGCCCATCGTTTGCCTGGATCCCGCCGCGGCCGGGGTGGCGAAGTTCCTGCAGGCGGAGTTGTCCAGGCAGGGGCTCCGGCTGGACGTGGTGACGGCGGCGCAGGTTTTTGGAAAAGGGGCGGAGATCCGCCTGCGCCTGGACGGCGCCGGCAAGAAGCTGGGGCCGGAAGGGTACAGCCTCCAGGTGGATCGCCGGGGAGTGAAGGTTCGCGCCAGCAAGCCGGCCGGGTTGTTCTACGGCGTCCAGACGTTGCTCCAGCTTCTGCCGCCCGGCCCGACACCGGCGGTTCCCCAATCCCTCGCCGTCCCCGGCGTGAAGATCACCGACCGGCCGCGCTTCTCCTGGCGCGGCATGCACCTGGACGTCGGCCGCCACGTCTTCCCGGTGGAGTTCGTCAAGAAGTACATCGACCTGCTGGCCCGCCACAAGATGAACACCTTTCACTGGCACCTCACCGACGACCAGGGCTGGCGGATCGAGATCCAGCGATACCCGAGGCTGACGGAGGTCGGCGCCTGGCGGACCGAGCCCGACGGCAGCCGGTACGGCGGATTCTACACGCAGGCCGAAATTCGGGAGGTGGTCGCCTTTGCTGCCGAACGATTTGTGACCGTGGTGCCGGAGATCGAGCTACCCGGCCACGCCCGGGCGGCCCTGGCCGCCTACCCGGAGTTGTCCTGCGCCGGGGAGGCGCTGCCGGTGCCGGCCACCTGGGGCATCTTCGAGGACGTCTATTGCGCCGGCAACGACGTCACCCTCACGTTCCTGGAAAACGTCCTGTCGGAGGTGGCCGACCTCTTCCCCGGCCCCTGGTTCCACGTCGGCGGCGACGAGTGCCCCAAGGACCGCTGGCAGGCCTGCCCCCGCTGCCAGGCGCGGATGCGGCAGGAGGGCCTGAAGGACGAGATGGAGCTGCAGAGCTGGTTCATTCGCCGGATCGAGCCCTTCCTGGCGGCGCGGGGCAAGCGCCTGGTCGGCTGGGACGAGATCCTGGAGGGCGGCCTGCCGCCGCGGGCCACGGTGATGTCCTGGCGCGGCACGGAGGGTGGGATCGAGGCCGCCCGCTCCGGCCACGACGTGGTCATGAGCCCCACCAGCCACTGCTACTTCGACTACTACCAGGCCCGGGAGGGCGAACCCCCGGGCATCGGCGGCTACATCCCGCTGGAGCAGGTCTACGCCTTCGAGCCGGTCCCGCCGGAGCTTTCGAAGAAGGAGGCCCGGCACATCCTGGGCGGCCAGGGCAACGTCTGGACCGAGTACATAAACGACCCGGCGCAAGTTGAATACATGGCTTTCCCGCGGTTGTGCGCCATGGCCGAGGTGCTCTGGTCCCCGCCCAAGGGCCGGGATTACGCGGATTTCACCCGGCGGATGGGAGACCAATACCTGCGCCTCGACGAGCGGGGGGTGAATTTCCGGATTCCCACTCCCGAGGGTTTTGCCTCTCGCAATATCCTCCTGGCGACCGCGGGATCCATCCGTTTAAGTTCCCCGGTGCCCGGCGCCATCATCCGGTACACCCTGGACGGCACTGATCCGACGGCACTCTCGCCGCGTTACGTTTCGCCATTGCAAGTGTCCGGCCAGCCATCGACCGAACTGCGGGCGCGACTCGAGATGCCCGTCGTACACCCTCCAGGCACTAAGCAGCCGGCAGGAAGGTTGGGCCCCGTAGCCCGGGGGATCTTCGAAACGCGCCTGCTCCGCGACTCCGCGCCTTCGAAAGGCCTGGTTGGAGGCATTCGCTGGAGCTGGTACAAGATCGATCCGGCGGAGGAGCTGGACCGGCTGCCCCCGACCGCGGCGGCGTCAGGCCGGTCGGAGCGGTTCGAGGTGCCCGACCCGGCGCCGGGCAAGGACGGGCTGATGGTCTGGTCCGGCTTCGTGGAGGTGCCGCGGGACGGGGTGTACGCCTTCACCTGCGCCGCCCGGGGCTGGAACTACCTCTGGATCGGCGACGAGCGGGTGGTGGCCAACAACGTCCGGGCGCCCGCCGCCGACCTCGAGGGCCCCGTCGCCCTGAAGCGCGGCTGGCACCCGATCACGGTGGCGGCGGTGCTGAAAGGCGGCGACTTTGTGCGGGTGTCAGTCGCCGGACCGGGGATGCCGAAGCAGGAGATCCCGCCGAAGCGACTGAAGGCCGGCGGGAAAAATTAGACGCGGATGAACGCGGATGGACCCGGATGGGAGTACGCAAGGAATGAGATGACCCTGAACCAGGCGGTTTTCGCGGGAAGATGAGGCCGGCCGGGCACAGGAGATCCAGGGTTTGAAAGGAACGCAATCGGCATGAATGGGCCGCTCGACCTCCGGGAAGTCATCCGGCACTTCCGCGTCGTGGGCGAGTTCCGGGAGGCGGCGCCCCGCGGCCGGGGCCACATCAACGACACCTACCGCGTCGTCCTGGACGATGGCGGGGCCGTCCGCAGCTGCATCGTACAGCGCCTCAACCATACGGTGTTCAAGGACATCCCGCGCCTCATGGACAACATCGCCCGGGTGACCACCCATCTGCGGGACCGGCTGCGGGCAGAACCCGGCCGCGATCCTGAGCGCGAGACCCTGACGGTGATCCCCGCTCGGGACGGGGCCAATTTCTGGCAGGACTCCGCTGGCGACTTCTGGCGGGCGTACCCGTGCATCGAGGGGATTCGGGTGATCCAGACCGCCGCGACCACGGACCAGGCCCGCGAGGCCGGCCGCGCCTTCGGGCGCTTCCAGCGGCTGCTGCGGGACCTGCCGCCGCCGCGACTGCACGAGACGATCCCCGATTTCCACCACACCCCGCGCCGCTTCGACGCCCTCCGGGCCGCCGTGGAGAGGGATTCCCACAACCGGGCTGCCGCCGCCCGGGAGGAGATCGACTTCGCCCTGGCGCGGGAACCGCTGGCGGGCGTGCTGGTCGCGGCCGGGGCGGACGGCCGACTGCCCGAGCGGGTGACTCACAACGATACCAAGATCAACAACGTCCTGCTCGACGAGGCCACCGGCCGCGGGCTGGCGGTGATCGACCTCGACACCGTCATGCCCGGCCTGGTCCCATACGACTTCGGCGACATGGTCCGCACCTTCACCTGCACCGGCGAGGAGGACGAGCCGGAGCCGGCCCGGATCGCCTTCCGGCCGGAGTTCTTCGAGGCCCTCACGGAGGGGTACGCGGCGGAGGCCGGGGAGTTCCTGGTGCCGGCCGAGTGGGACGCCCTGGAAGTCTCCGGCCGCCTGATTACCCTGGAGATCGGCATCCGTTTCCTGACGGACTTCCTGGCGGGCGACGTGTATTTCAAGACCCGCCGGCCGGAGCACAACCTGGACCGGGCGAAGGTCCAGTTCGCCCGCCTGCGGGCGCTGGAGGCGGCCGAGACCCCGGCGGCCGCCGCGGTGGCGCACATCCGCCGGGGTTGAGGGAGGAGGCTTGCCGTGACGCATTTTTCGTGGCCGATCGACGGGAGCATCGTCGGGCTCTACCTGCTGGCGACCATGGTGGCGGGCATCGTGGTCCGCCGCTACGTCGGCAAGGTGGAGCACTTCCTGGTGGCCGGGCGCGAGATGAACGCCTACCTGGGCATCGCGTCCCTGGCGGCCACGGAGTTCGGCATCGTCACGTGCATGTATACCGCCCAGAACGGCTACCGCTACGGCTTCGCCGGCGCGGTGCCCGGCATCCTGCAGGCCTTGGCGATGTTCACCGTGGGCGCCACCGGCTTCTGCATCAAGCCCCTGCGGGATGCCGGCGTGATCACCATCCCCGAGATGCTGGAGAAGCGCTTCGGACCGCGCATCCGCTGGGCGGCCGGCGTGGTGATCGTCCTCGGCGGCCTGCTGAACATGGGCGTTTTCCTCCGCACCGGCGGCGAGTTCCTGGTCCAGGTGTGCGGCTTCGACCCGCGCTACCTGGAGATCGTCATGACGGTGCTGCTGGTGGCGGTGGCTGTCTACACCATCCTGGGCGGCATGCTGTCGGTACTGGTGACCGATTTCCTCCAGTTCGTGGTCATGAGCGCCGGCCTGATCGTGGTGACCGTACTGATCCTGCTGAAGGTCGGTTGGGGTCCGCTCACGGCGGCGGTCCAGTCGCACTACGGCGCGGGCGGCTTCAATCCCTTCGTGCACCCCGAACTGGGCTGGGCGTTCGTGCTGTTCAACGCCTTCCTGAACCTGGCGGCGGTCCTGACGTGGCAGGCCAACATCGCCCGCCTGCTCTCGGCCAAGGATACCCGCACCAGCCAGCGGATCTACACCGGGACCGCCTTCTTCTTCGTCTGCCGGTTCCTGATCCCCGGCCTCTGGGGGATGGCGGCGCTGGCCGTGCTGGCGCCGGAAGCGGTGGGCGCCGACACCCTGCACGCGATGCCCAAGCTCCTGGGCGCCCTCGTTCCCACAGGCCTGATGGGCCTGCTGGTGGCGGCGATGCTGGCGGCGGACATGTCCACCGACTCCTCCTACATGCTGACGTGGGGCAGCGTGATCTACAACGACATCCTGGCCCCCTTCCACAGGGGCCGGTGGACGGAGCGCAAGGGCCTGCGCTGGAACCGGTCCATCATCGCCCTCATCGGCGTGTTCCTGCTCTTCTACGGCTTGTGGTACCCGCTGAAGGGGGATCTCTGGACCTACTGCGGAGTGACCGGGACGATCTACCTGGCGAGCATGTCGGTGCTGCTCATCGCCTGCTGCTACTGGCGGCGGGCGAACTCCTGGGGCGCCGCGGCGGCCATCATCGTCGGGGCGGTGATCCCGGTCGGCTTCCTGGTCCTGGAGCAGGTCCCCGCCACGGCCGGTCTGGCCAGGGCGATCGGGCCCTACCACTCGGGGGTTGCCACCTACCTGCTGACTGGAGCGGCCATGGTGGTCGGCTCCCTGCTGAAACCCGCGCCGGCCCGGGCGGCCGCGAAGGAGGCATGATCATGATCGAGCACTGGTTCTGGCTGCTGCTGACCGCCGCCTGCCTGGCCTGGTACTCCACCATCACAGTCTATGTGGCGGTCCGCGGGCTGATGGACATCCGCCAGATGCTCGAGCGGATCGGCCGGATCGGGGAAGAAGGCCATCCGGCGGAGGCGGGCGAGGAAAGGCGGGGAAAACTCCCCTGACGCCGACCAGCACTCCCGCAGCCCAGAGCGCCTGTCCGGCTCCCCGATGTTGCCTTCGCTGTTGCCAGGCCGCCGCGCCTGGGTTACAATAAAACAAAGTTTACCAGCGATTTGTCCGCCGGATGGTCCTGGGGCAGCGGACCGGATTGGGAGGGCAGGCAGGAATCGCATGCGCGGGAGTTGGGTTCGCATCATCGGACTGGTCGTGGCCGGCCTCGGGGCCGTCGCCCTGTGCGTCTGGCTGGCCCTGCCCGGGAAGAGCCCGGCGCTGGCCGGCCCGCCGCCGGTCCTGCGCTTCTCGCTGGAAGGCCGGCTGCTCACGTTCGACCCCCATCTGCACGACGAAGGCGCCACCTGGAGCACCCTCTGCAACATTTTCGAAGGCTTGGTGCGCTTCGACGCCAACCTGAAGATCGAGGCCGCCCTGGCCCAGTCCTGGTCCAATCCCGACGCCACCCACTGGCTGTTCCAGCTCCGGCCCGGCGTGCGGTTCCACGACGGCCGGCCGCTCGAGGCCGAGGACGTCGCCTACTCCATCCAACGGGCGGCCACGTACGATCGCTCGGTCATCCGTCCGTACTTCACCAGCATTCGGCGGGTGAACGCCCTGGATCCCCTGCGGGTCGAGATCGAGACCCGGGAGCCCGATCCGCTGCTCCTGAACAAGCTCACCTTCGCCTACATCGTGCCCCGGGCCCCCTCCCTCGAGAATCCCTCCCTGGCCAACAAGCCGGTGGGTACCGGTCCCTATCAGTTCGACCACTGGCTGACGGAGAGGCGTTTCCTGCTGAAGCGGTTCGACAGCTACTGGGGCCGGCCGGCAGTCTTCCCGCAGGTTGAGGTCTCCCACATTCACGAGTCGAGGGAGCGTGTGGCGTCCCTGCTGGCGGGCGAGGTGGATTTGACCCGAAGCCTGCAGGGGGAGGACGTGGCCCGGATCAACGCCAAACCCGGATACCGCGCGAAGGTGGCCGGCACCATCACGGTGATGCTGATGACCCTGCACATCGCCCAGAAACCCGGCGCGTCCCCGAATCCGCTGGCACAGCAGCCGGTCCGGCAGGCCATCCACCTCGCCCTGGACCGCCAGGAGATCGTCCGGCGCGGTTTCGACGGCCTGGCCCGGCCGGCCGACCAACTGGTCCCGCCGGAGGTCTTCGGCTTCGACCACCAGCTCCCGCCCGGCCAGCGCGACGTCGCCCGCGCCCGCGCCCTGCTGGCCTCCGCCGGGTATGCGGATGGCTTCCGCCTGGAGGTGTGCGCCACCTCTTTGTCCCGGTTGGTGGGGGAAGTGATCCGGGACAACCTGGGAGAGATCGGGATCAAGGTCGCCCTCCGGATCCTGCCGTGGGACGATCTGTACCGTCGGTTCGTCAGCGACTCCCCCCCCCCAGGCCTCCATCTTCGGCTGGTCCTGCAACAGCGGCGACGAGAGCGATTTCCTCGACACCTGCCTGCACAGCCGGCAGACTGGAGGGGACGCGCGGATGGGCGAGTTGAATTCCACCGGTTGGTCGAACCCCGAGCTGGACCGGCTGATCACCGAAAGCCGCCACGTCATGCGCGTCCAGGACCGCCTGGCGATGCTCGGCCGCATCAACCGGATCGCCCTGGAGGAACTCCCTTACATCCCCCTGACCATCGACACCGAGGTCTACGGCCACGTCGCCGGCCTGGAGTGGGAGCCCCGCATCGACTCGCGCATCTACCTTCACGAACTGGAATGGCAGCCGCCGCAGTGAGCCCCCACCTCCCCACCGGAGAGGTTCATTTCGTAGAATTCTGGTTTACAATAGCCCGTACCCGAGGCCGGGGAGAAGGCCGGCGGCCCCGATCCGGCGCGGATCACATCGTCGTAAGGAGGAACTCATCATGGCGAAAGTGGGCGTGGTGCTGTCAGGTTGCGGCGTGTTCGACGGGACAGAGATCCACGAGGCGGTCCTGACCCTCCTGGCCCTTGACCGGCGCGGTGCGGAGGCGGTCTGCATGGCGCCAAACGTAGACCAGGCGCATGTGGTCGACCATCTGTCCGGCCAGGAGGCCGCCGGGGAGCGCCGCAACGTGCTGGTGGAGGCAGCGCGGATCGCCCGGGGCAACATCCGGGACATCGCCACCGTCCAGGCCGCCGAGCTGGACGCCCTGATGATCCCGGGCGGTTTCGGGGCGGCCAAGAACCTCTGCGACTTCGCCTTCAAGGGCAAGGACTGCCAGGTCCATCCCGAGGTCGCCCGGCTGGTGCGGCAGATGCACCAGGCCGGCAAGCCCGTTGGCGCGGTCTGCATCGCCCCGGCGCTGCTGGCCCGGGTCATGGGCCAGGACCACGTGGCCGCCCGGCTCACCATCGGCACGGACCCGGGCACCGCCGGCCAGATCACCGCCATGGGCGGGGTGCACGTAGCCTGTCCGGTCACGGGATTTGTGGTGGACAAGGAGCACCGGCTGGTTTCCACCCCCGCCTACATGCTGGGCCAGCGCATCTCGGAGGTGGCCGAAGGGATCGACAAGGCCGTTGAAGCGCTGATTGGCCTGGCGGGCTGATCCGTGACTCTGCGGCGGGTCACCGTCTTCGGAAGTTCCTCCCCCCTCCCGGGCGAACCGGAATATACCCGGGCCTATCGGGTGGGACAGATCGTGGCCCGCCACGGGCTCGAGTTGGTCAACGGGGGATACACCGGCACCATGGAGGCCGCCGCCCGGGGCGCCCGCGAGGCCGGCGGGAAAGCCATCGGAGTGACCGTGCGGACTTTCACCTACGCGCCGCCGAACGCCTGGCTGACCCGCGTCATCGAGGCTCCGGACCTCTTCCGCCGCCTCTCCGTGCTCATGGCGCTGGGCGATCTCTACGTGGTGCTGCCGGGCGGCACCGGCACCCTGGTGGAATTCGGCCTGGCGTGGGAATATTTCAACAAGGGCCTGGCGCGGAAGAGCGTCCTGGCCGACCGCGTTTGGCAGGCCGTGCAGGAGTCCCTATCGCGGGAGACCCGGCCGGGCGTTGTCTGGCCGGCCGGCGGGGAAGCGCCGGCAGTCCCGGGCCTGTTCTTCTGCGAAGACATCCCCTCGGCCTTGGACCGATTCCTGGCAGGCTCCGGCCCGGGGTTTGCCGGCCGGCGCGGTTAAGGCCGGCCCGGCGACGGGACCTCTCGCCCCCTTCGGTCCGGAATGAAACAAAATCGGATCGCAACGGGCACCGCCCGCCGGAAGCCGGCGGGGCGGCCGCGGGGATGCGGCTGGGGAATTACTTGCCGCCGCGGCGGAAACGCTGGCGGTACTTGCGCGGGTTGAACAGGTCCAGCTTGGGGAGGACGTCCGTCTCCCACTCGAAGCGGTTGCCCAGGGTCAGGATGCGCTCCCATTTCTTCCAGGTGATGTACTCGCGAAGCGCCTTCTTGATCGCTTCGGAGTAGTCCTCTCCCTGGCAAACAGACAGCAGGTCTTGCAGCAGGCTCTCGTCGATGGTGACTGTGGCTCTCATGGTTCAACCCCCGGGGGTGCATTGCATCTCAAATCATATTGGATGATGCGGGCGCTGTAAAGTTGTAATTTATTTCCGGGATCGGGCCGCGGGGAAAAGGAGCAGGAGCGCCCGGGGGAGGCTCTGGATGACCACCGGCAAGTGCCCGGCCGGCTCGCCGTCCACCTGGAAGGGGATGGCCGTGTTTCCGCCGATTTCCAGGTGATGGATCTTCCGGTTGACCACGCCGGCGGCGCGAGTGTGGTCCTGCCGAAGCAGGTGATAGAGGTATCCCAGGTAGCGTCGCTTTTCCCGGGACTGGAAGAGAAGTAGATCCAACTCCGGCCCCTCCAGGGAGGCTTCGGGCGCCATGAGGAAGCCCCCTCCATACCGCCGGCTGTTGGAAACGACGGCGAATGGAGCCTCCCAGGCCTCGCCGGCGGTCTGGAACCGGGCCGCAGGGAACCTGTACCGACGCCACACTTTCAGGGCGTTCAGGGCGAAGGCGGTCTTCCCCAAGTTCCGCTTGAGGCCGCTGGGCAGGGTTTCCACGATGCGGGCGTCGAAGCCGATCCCGGCCATTGCCAGAAACAGCCGGGAACCAGCCTTCCCCAGCGTGACTGGCCGGATCTCGCCGCGGGCGATCGCCGTGACGGCCTCCTCGAGGCGGAGCGGCGTTCCCAATTCCCGCGCCACCACGTTGGCGGTGCCCCCCGGCAGCACGGCCAGGAACAGCCGGCTGCCCGCCAACGCGGGGAGCGCCTCGTTCACCGTGCCGTCCCCGCCGAGGACGATGACTCCGTCGATCTCCGACGCGTACTCCCGCACTACTTCGGCTCCGGTCTCTGGGCCGCGGGTCGGCTGGGGGATCACCGCCCAGCCGTTGGCTGCGAAAAGGCGGCAGATGCGGGACACGTCGGTCAGTCCGGGTCGCCGGCCCGCGGCAGGGTTGTAGAGGAGCAGTTTCTTGGCCGCGAGGTCCGGGCGCGCCGGCCGGGATTCCGCGGAAGAAGGGGCGCTGACCATGAACGGGCCCTCCGGCTCACCAGAGCGACGCCACCGGCCGAGGCAGGAAAAGTCAGCGGGGCGGCCGCTTCCGGGCGACCAGGGTCTTGTACAGGTTCTGGAACACATCCTCGTCAGGGAACTTCTCCAGGGCCTGCTCTACGGCGTGGAGGGCCTGGCTGGAGTGGCCTTCCTTGAGGAGGGCGGAGACATTCGCGCACGTCGACTTGATATATTCTCGGCGCCCGGCGCTTTCCTTCCGCTCCAAAGTGCGGCGGTAGAACTCCAACAGGCTCTTCTCCTCGGGGTAGACGTGGAGGCCGTCCTCCAGGGCCCGGAGCGCCGCGTCGAAATCGCCCGCCTCCAGGAAGAGCCGGGATTTCGAGATGGTGGTCCGGATGAACTGGAGCTTGTCCTTCCGCCGCTTGGCTTCGCCGATGGATTGGCGGAGCTGAAGGATTTCCTCGGTGCCGGGGTATTCCTTCTCCAGCCGGTCGAGCATGCTCTCGGCCTGCTCCAGCTTCTCGTCGCGCGCCAGGGCCTCGATGACCTCGAGGTGGCGTTGGACCGCCGCCCGGTTGAGCAGGAACCGGATCCGCCCCTGCAGGGTCTGGATCCGGGCGCCGAGCACCTTGTCGGCGTCGCCCCACTGCCGGTGGAGGTCCTCCAACCGGGCCGAAGCGGTGGCGAGATCGCCCCGGTCGATGAGCGCCTGCACCCCGGCCAGGATGTCCTCTCCCATCTGAGTACTGGAGAAGGTGTCAAGGGCGACGGGCTCCTTCAGCGTGTAGATCCGCTTCAGGCCGTTCAGGATGTTCTGGAGGTCCTTGGACATCTGGGACAGCTCGGGATAGCGCTGGTCGCGGTTCTTCTCCAGGCTGCGGTGGAGGACGATCTCCAGGAGGGGCGGGCAGTGGGAGTAGACGTCGCGGACCGACGCGGGGGCCTGGTTGAGGATCTGATAGAAGATCTGGGGAATGCTCTCGCCTTGGAATGGCTTCCGCCCGGTCAGCATCTCGTACAGGATGATGCCCAGGGAAAACTGGTCGGAGCGCCCGTCCATTTCCTTGCCCTGGACCTGCTCCGGGGACATGTAGGTGACGGTGCCCATGACCATGCCGGTGCGGGTCATGGTGGAGGAGGCCACCATGGCGATGCCGAAGTCCACGATCTTGACCGTGCCGTCGTCCAGGACGAAGATATTCGCCGGCTTGACGTCCCGGTGGACGATCCCGCGCGTGTGGGCGTAGTGCAGCCCGTCGCAACACTGCCGCATGATATGGACGATCTGGTTGAGGGTCTGGATCTTGCCCTTTTGGAGCATGCTCTGGAGGTCCGACCCCTCCAGGAATTCCATGGCGATGAACGGCTGGTTGTTCTCCACCCCCAGGTCGTAGATAGTGACGATGTTGAAGTGGCGCAATCCGCCGGCTGATTGGGCCTCGCGGTAGAAACGCTTCAGCAGGTCGGGATTGTCCTTGAAGTCGCCCACCATGGTCTTGAGGGCGACGAGGCGCTTGAGGATGGGGTCCCAGGCGCGGTATACCACACCCATGGCGCCTTGGCCGAGCACGGCCTGAATCTCATACTTGCCCAGTTTGGCCGACATCGGACTAGTGGACTAGCGGAGCGATCCACTCAATCCGGAGAATCTTGCATTGCGTGGCAGATCGTATTTGTAAAATCCGAAATCCAGCGGCAGGATGTAGTTGATCTCGACCACCATGTTGTTGCGCGTCTTGCTCACCTTGATGTTTTCCTCGGTGATCGGCTGGTTCAGCTTGTGGCCCAGATCCAGGAGGGATTCCGTCACTTTTTTCTCGGTCCATCCGTACACTGCGGCGCGGGTCACAAGGGCTTCGCCCTCGTCGAAGAACTGCACCGAATTATAGTAAGGGGGAACACCGATGAAACCGACATAGATGGCCAGCAGAAGGAGCAGGACGGCCAGCAGGCAGCCGACCTTGCTCTCACCCTTGGCATTGATACCCATGACCGCCTCCTGCACAGATGAGGTTGGGCCCATTGTACTGTCAGAGTGCCCAAATTGGAACAGATTTGTGCCTTCCTGGCAGCTTGTAATTGCCCCGGCCTTCCAGTAAAATGCCCACCAATATTCGGATCGGAGGGCCTCATGTTTTCGGGTTACAAAAACGGCAAAAAAGTGGGCATCGTCTTTTCTGGCGGACCGGCCTCCGCGGCCAACACCGTGATCTCCTCTTCCGTGCTCTCGTTCATCAACCATAATATCGCGGTGATCGGCTTCTACAGCGGCTTCGAGTACCTGGAGAAGTTTGAAAAGTACAATCCCCTCTCCCTGCTGGACAACATCCACTATATTCACTTCGACACGTCGGTGACCAAGATCCGCAACATCCGCGGCGTCTTCCTGCGGACTTCGCGCGCCAACCCGGGCAAGGAGATTCACGGACCCGAGGACTTGAGGGACCCCAAGAAGAACCGGAACCTGCAGAACATCCTGGACGCCTTTGAACACCTCGGCGTGGGCGCCTTGGTCACGATCGGCGGCGACGACACCTTGAAGGTGGCGAACTACCTGAATCTGATGGGGCTGCCGGTGATCCACGTCCCCAAGACCATCGACAACGACTACTTCGGCATCCCGTGGACCTTCGGCTACTGGACCGCCGTGGAGGTCACCAAAAACGCCATCCTCAATCTCAAGGCCGACGCCGAGTCCACCGACAGCTACTTCGTGGTGGAACTGATGGGGCGGAAGTCCGGCTGGTTGACATACGCCGCCGGCATCGCCGGAGAGGCGGTCAAGATGATCGCCAGCGAGGACATTGACGGCGAGTTCAACGTCGAGGCGGTGGCCGAGGAGTGCGTCGATCTGATCATTCTGCGCGAGCGCGAAGCCAAAACATCCGGGGTGATCTGCGTGGCCGAGGGGTTGGTGGACAAGCTGCCCGAGCAGTACAAGCCCCACGAGGTGGACAAGCACGGCAACGTCATCTTCGGCCGGGCCGAGATCGCCCAAACCCTGGCCGAGAGGATCAAGCAGATCTACAAGAAGAAGACGGGAAAATCCAAGAAGGTCAACTACAAGCAAATCGGGTACGAAACCCGCTCCGCGCCGCCGGTCAGTTTCGACGTGGTGCTGGGCAGCATGCTCGGCTTCGGCACCTACAGCCTGTTCAAGAACGGCCAGTTCGGCCACATGGTCAGTGTGACGGACAACTTCGACATCAAGGCGATCCCTTTCACCGAGCTGGTGGAGGCCGAAACCTTGGTCACGCGGCTGCGCAACGTGCCCAAGGGCAGCGACTTCTACAACCTCAAGGAGGCCCTCTCCTACCGCCCGCTGGAATAACCTGCGCTAGTCTGCTTCGGCAGGCGGAAGATTCAAAGCTGGCGTGCCTCCCCGTGAGGCCGCCCCGGCGCCGTAGAATCTGTCGCTTCGCATGAATCCCGAACTGTCATCCCGACCCGTCGGGAGTCCTTACCGACTGGTGCAGCATCGAAGAGTTACCCCCGCAAACTCCACCAACGGGATCCGTAATTTGTGGCTGAGACAATACCACCAGGCAAGACAATTCCATACGAAAGACAGTGTCAGTCAAGACAGTAATAAGACACAAAGACAGTGCCAGACAAAGACAGTGCCATTGGAGGTCGTGCCAGGCTCTGTCACAATCAGATGAAACAGGAGACAGTGCC
>CAYPNP010000019.1:0-84653 GCA_964412195.1 uncultured Acidobacteriota bacterium
ACAAATGAATTGGGGATGTGGACGCGCCGGCGCCGGGCCATGGGTCACCTCCGGAGTGAATTTCCCCCGGGGGCAGGCGGCCCGCGGCACGGGCTGGCGGAGCGAGGGGGATTCGCCAGAGCCCGACCCGGTCGTCCTGCCCCGAGTGCTACTGCCTATAACGGATGACTACCCGACTGTTCCGAAAAAAGTGAAGATTGGAGAGGAATAGTTTGTGACGGAGCCTGGCCCCATCACGGAGAAGCCGCTTCGTCAGGGCAGAATGCCACACCCGGAACTTGTTGAAACGGCAGCGATTGAAGATTGGGCGGGAAGCCGGTGAAACAAATCGTGCTAAAATTCGGCAGTGAACCTCTTTGTGACAGAGCCTGACACCATTGCATTCGATTCACCGCCAAGACGCCGCCGGCGGGGTTCTCTTTCACCACCTACCGCTGGGGCCGGCTGGTGCGGGACCGGCTGACCCACGCCGATGCCGTGGCCGTGGAGCGGTTCTTCGACTACGAGTGGCACGGCCAGCCGCGGCAGCGGGCCGACGTGCTGGGAACGGTCAGCGGCGACACGGTGACGGGACAGGCCTTCCTGACCGGCTACGCCTGCTTCGACCGGACCGGCGGGCGCAAGCAGATGACCTACCCCTCGGGGCGGGTGGTGGACTACGTCTACGGCGCCGGCGGGGTGCTCACGGGCATCCAGCAGGGCGGCTCGCTGATCTTCGACGGCATCGGCTATGCCCCGCACGGCGGGGTGGAGTCCATGACCCTGCGCTCGGGCAGCTACTCCACCTCGTGGCGGCAGACGTTCAACTGCCGGCTGTGGCCGGAGCACATCAAGGCGGGCACGGGCATCGGCGCCGCCACGCCGGTGACGGATGCCCAGGTGCTGTTCGGCCTGGAGTACCCGGCGGCGCAGTACGAGGCCAACGGCAACATCAAGCAGGCCAACCGCTACTCGCGCCAGACGGCGGGGGCGGGCCAGGGCTCGCTGCTGTTCAGCTACGGCTACGACAACCTGAACCGGCTGGCCTCGGCCGGCTTCACCCTGACGCCGCCGGGGAGCGGGGCGTCGAGCGCCGCCTACACCTGGAGCCTGGACGAGTTCGGCAACGTGACGGCGCAGACGAAGACCAGCGGGCCGCCGGAGCTGCCGGGGACGCTGGGGCTGGCGGTGGACCGGGCCACCAACCGGCTGACGGGGAAGCTCCACGACGTGGACGGGAAGCGGCGGATCAAGGGCCGGTCAGTCCCGGTGCCAGGGGGTCTTGAGCCGGGCGATGTTGGCGATGGTGCGCGACGGGTTCAGGGCAACGCGGAAGGTGGCCTTGACGTGGTTGTTCCAGCCGGTGTCCTCGATCCGGCTGACGACGTAGCGGTCGAGGGCGTCCTCGCCGACAAGCCACATGGTGCCCACCACCGGCGTCACCACCAGGTCGACCCAGGCCATCGGGTGCTCGGAGGAGTCGCGGGGATGCAGCCCGACGTTGCCGATGTTGGCCTCGCTCATGGGGCCCAGCTCGAACAGGAAGCTGAACGCGGTGGACCAGGCGAACGCTTGCATGCGGCTGTTCCAATACTGGGAGGAGGCGCCAAAATCGGCCACCATGCCTTCGGGGTCGTTCTGGATCTGGATGAATCCGGCCGCGGCGCCCATCATCGGGTGAAGGGTGTAGTTGGTGAAGAAGGTGTCGCCGTCGCTCCAGCCACCGAGCCGCTTGAGGGTGTCGACGTAGTCCTTCAAAAACGGGCCGCCCAGTTCCGCCCGGGTGTCCGCCTGCGTGGCGACCCGCAACGTGTGGAGCCCGGTCATGAATAGGAACGACTGGCCCAGCGCGGCGTCCCAGTTGAACCGAGTGCGGTCCGGGGGCGGGATCCGGGCTTCATAGAAGATGCTCCCCGAGGCGTCGTCATCCGGCAGCCGGCCGTAGTGGGATTCCGGCAGGTGGATCTTGAGGTCCAGGAACGGTTTCAACGGCATGATGGCCGTCAGGATTTCCGGAGTGAATTGTTCCTGCCGCGTGATCACCGAGCGGGGGCTGAAGGAAATGCCGCCATAATCGAACAGCCCGGGCGATTCGTCCCCGGCGGCCTCCCCGAGGAAAGCCGCCAGCCGCGAGGGCGCAGAGAGAAAATCGGCCGGCCGCGCCGGGAACAGGTCCTGCGGGCGCCAGCGGATGGGCTGTTCCGGGGGGCAGGCAGTCGGACCGGCCAGTCGGGCGGGATCGAAGGTATGCCAAGAGGCGGAGGAGAAAACCTGCGACGGCAGCGACATCTCCTGGAGAGCATTTCCATCCCCGGTTTCCTGGTTGGCGAAAGCGGCCGCTTGGAAAGAGAGGGCCCCCGCGACGATCAGCCAGGCCAGAAAGGGGGGCGCGCCGCAGTTCCGACGCGGTGAAAGAGTAGACCGCCAGCCTGCCGACATCATGGGTGTTCTATCCTCGACCGATGATACTCCTGCTGATTCGATAGAGTATTTGCCATATTCCCCGGTTCAGTGCAACAAAAATTCTTCTTTTCCGGATGGAGGGCCAGGAAGGAATGGACCGGCCAGGCGGGATGTAGAAATCCGAACTGTTTCAGGCCAATTTCGGCGGCATCGTTCAGGGCGGGAGGAGCAGGGTGAGAATCATGAGATCCTGCAGCGAAATCGTTCCGTTGCCGTCGAGATCGGCCGATGCCAGGCCGGCGACCGGCAGGGAGACGTCTTCCGCCAGGTACCGGCGCAGGAGCGCCGCATCGGCCGCGGTCACCGTCCCGTCGCCGTCGAGATCGCCGCTCGGCGCATCCCGGACGAGCCGGACATGGTTGGCGATCCGGACCACGTCTCCCTGCGGCCCCCGCCCGTGCGGGTAATCGGACGCATCGCCGCTTTTCGGGTCGCTGCGCTGGGCCCCCGCTCCATGCACGTCCAGGAGCTGGTAATTGCCGGAGTCGGGCGGCCGCTGCATCCAACCGAGGGCCCTCCCGAAACAGACATAGGCGGCGGGAACCCCGTTGGGTGTGCCGTCGTGGAAGCTCGTGCTGGTCCAAAAATACGGGTAGTCCGGATTCCCGCCTTCGTTGACGACGGCGGTGCAAGCGAACACGGGATCGAGGGCGGCCGAAGCCGTGGTGTCGGGCGAACGGCTGTAATCCACGAGGCTCTGCAGTTCCTTGGCATTCGGCAGCCGCCAATCGTCGTGCCCGAGGCAGTTCTGGGCGTTCTGCGCCTCAACCCAGGCGAGGGCGGTCTTCCAGTCCATGCCCTGGCCGCTGTCTTCCCGGGACCACATGAGGCCGGTGCCCAGGTCCGTGACCGTTCCGTCCAGATTGTCGTGAAAGCGGTTCCGGCCGTAGTCCCCGTTCCCCCGGACGTACCGGACGTACAGCCGGTTTTCGGTGCTGCCGGTCGGGCTCTGCAGATACCGCGGATAACCTTTGATCCGCCCGTCGGCGAAATTGACGCCGAAGACCGTCTCCGTCCCGTTCATGGTTGTGGAAACGTATTTTGTGGCGGACCAGTCCTGGCAGTCGATGATGCGCTCGTCGCCGGTGCCCGAGCCATACTCAAAATCGAAGAAGGCTGTGTCGATGAAAGGGATGTACCCGGCCGGATCGGTCATGCTGGGACCCTGTTCTCCGGTGAAGAGGATCAGGGAATACAGCTCCTTGATCGTGGGAACGCGCCAGTCGCTGTATCCGCCGACGGTGCAGGTCACGGCACCCGCCAGGGCTGCGCTCCAGCTCAGCTTGGAGCCCCGGGCCTTGACCCATATCAGGCCGGTGATATGGTCGGTGATGGTGCCGTCCCCGTTGTCGGTATAGGAGGGTTCGTTGCCGGCGTGCTGGGCGTCCTGGCCGTAGAAATCCTGTCCCGGCGCCGGGGAGTCGATCTCGGTGGTGTCGTTGTAGCAGGCGGTCTCGCCGGTGTCGACAATCGGATAGCACCCGGGAGGTGGAGCCGAAACGGTCGTGTAGCGGATGATATCCCCCGTGGCCAGGTAGCGGATGTCGCCCCCGTCCTCCACGGTCCGGTGCTTCCAGGTGAGGGTGACGTCCAGATCGGTGGCGTTCGTACCGCTGACCTCCACCAGGACATAGCCGTATTGGGCCTCGTGGGAGAGGCCCTCGGGCGTGTAGGGCGCGTTGGTCCCATTATACCGGTACTGCGTGAAGAAGTCCCCGCCGCCGGTTCCGGCGACGATCTGGTACAGGTCGTTGCCGGGCTGGCCGTCCCCGTCGTCGATCCGCGCCGTGTCGAAAAAATGATCGTGTCCTGAAAAATAAACTCGCGCCCCGGCCGCCCCGAGGCTGGCCCAGAAGACGTTCCGGCTGTCAGGGTACGTGCCCAGGCAGTCGGTGTGGAAGACCTTGAAGGCGGGCTCGTGCCCGAAGACGAAGAGGTGGGGGTGGGCCGGATCCGCGGCGAGTCGGGCGGCCAGCCAGGCCTGGTTCACGCGGTGGATGTCGACATATTCGTCCAGGGCGATGATGCGGGCGTTGTGAAAGGCCAGGGAATAGGTCAGCCCTTCCTCTCCGGCGGGCCCGTTGGAGGGCGGGGCATAGCTACCGCTGAACACGGCCTTCCAGGTGTCGAGCCCGCCTGGGACGTCCGCCTCGTGGTTGCCCCGGACCGGGTACACCCCGATGCCCGCGGCGTACAGCGGGGCGAAAACATTTTGCCAGGTCAGGAGCTGGCTCCGGTACTGGTCGAGGGAGGCGCCCCGGCCGGCCTCCACCAGGTCTCCTGCCACCAGGACGAAACTCACGCCGTCCTGCCGCAGCGCGGCGACGATTTCGGCGGGGATGGCCGTCTGGCCGGCGGTGACGTGGGTGTCGCCGAGCACTGCGAAGCGCCACGGAGCGGCGGTGGCGGCGCCGGCGGCCAGCCACAGCATGACCGATGCGAGCAGGATGGGGAGCGGGGGCGTTCTCCGGTTCATGGGGCCTCCAGTCCAGGTTCGGCCCGGTCCGACGGGTCGGCGCGGACCTGCGGCACGCCGGGTAGAATCCGGAGAAGGAGGGAATGTTTCAGAGGAGAGGCCCAGGACGAAAAAAAAGGCTTCTTCCGTATCGGAAGAAGCCCGGTATGAGTGGTGCCGAAGGGGGGACTTGAACCCCCACGGCCACATTGGCCACTAGACCCTGAACCTAGCGTGTCTGCCAATTCCACCACTTCGGCACGGTCATTTCCAAACATCCAAAGAACGGCGAAGGTGACTTTTTAAACTATCCCCCGGTGTTTGTCAAGGACGAAATCGCCTAAAAGTTGTACATCGCCGAGATGGCGAAGTTGTCCCGGTCGCGCGCCAGATCGCCGGCGACGTCTACCTGGAAATGGCCGTACAGGACCAGGCCCAGGCCGAAGGTGGCGTGATGGTCGTACCCCACGGCGGGGAAGGTGGTCTGGTACAGCAGGGCCGGGCCGGCGGCGGCCCCGCCGAGGTAGTGGATCGACGGGTCGGGCGCGGCGTAGTAGCCGGCGCGCAGCGCCAGCGAGTTGGCGGTGCCGATCGGGATCAGGTACTCGCCGCCCAAGTGGTACTCGTTGCCGTCCTCCCAGCCGAAGTACTGGTCGGCGTCCGGGCTGGCCGAGTTGCGCAGGACTTCCAGGAACTGGTCGTTCAGGTCGGTGTACATGATCCGGACATAGTCGACGTTGAAGGTCCACCGGTCGGTCGGGGTGATGGAAACGCCGAAGCCGAAGCGGTCCGGGACGTTGATCTCGAACTGGTCATAGGTTTGGGCCAGCTGGTCGTAGTGGCCGGTGCTGGGGTTGAACACCTGCAGGTTGCCGTTGAAGACGGTCTGCAGCTCGTGCTTCTCGCCGTAGCGGTAGACCGCCCCGAGGCTGATGTAGTCGTTGGGCTTGTACTGGGCCCCGGCGACGAAGGAGACCCCCCAGTCGCTGTCATCGGCCTGCATGTAATTGCCGACGGGGCCGCCGTCGGTGGTCGACACCAGCAGTTCCACCATGGGCGGAGGTTGGGTCAGGTCGGCCAGCTCGCTTCCCTCGAGGCTCATCTGGGCGGCGCGCACGGAGAAGCCCACGGCGAACGTTTCATGGAGCCGTTTGGCGATGGTGAAGCCGTAGTTCACGAGATTGAACTTCAGGTTCACCGCCTGCCGGTTGAGGACCCAGACGATCTGGTCGGGCGGGGGGTCCGGGATGAGGAAGCTGTCGTTGGCGTACGTGGCCTCAAAGTTGGCCAGTTCCTGCCGGTACACGGCGAAGGCCCAGCTCTTGTACGGGTAGACGAAGCTGAAGAAGGTCGGGCTGTTGACGGAATCCTCGAACCGCTGCGAGATCACCTCGGTCTCGGTGGCACCGACAGCGCGCTCGGCCGAGTAGCGAAAATACCGGTACTCGCCGTGGAGGGTGGGCTTGGGGATGAACAGCAGGCCGGCCGGGTTCGTCTCCGACCCGGTGGAGTCGTTGCCTTGGGCGATGAACGCGCCGCCCATGGCCGTGGCCCGCGCGCCCGGGTTGATGAAGTTGAACCGGAAGGACGAGATGCTGGTGGGTGTCGCCTGGTCGTTGGAAGCCTGGGCGAGCGCGGGCATGCCGAGCACGCAGGCCAGGGCGAGGCACCAGAGAATCCGCGATGTGGTTGTCATCACTCCTCCTCTTGTCGGATTTAATTCAATGGAACAGCCGGCACGGCGCTCAGGAACTGGAAGCCCGTGTCGCCGAACAGCTCGAAGACCAGCGTTCCGGCGGAGGCGGTCTTGTTGTCCACGATCAGGTAGCCGCCGAAGAGGCTGGTCAGTCCGGGCATGACCTGGTCCAGCAGGAAGACCCGCCGCGAGCGGGCCTGCAGAGTCAGGTTCTGGTTGTCCAGGAGCGCGCCATACTGGTCGTAGGCTTTCAGGTTGACGATCTGGGTGGTGTTATCCGGATTCACCACGGCGACTCCGGTGTAGAAGCCGATGTCGCCCAGGGTGCCGTTGGCCAGGTGGCCCAGGATGAACTGGTTGTGGGACGGCGTCTGGAGGGGCAGGCAGGACTCGAAGCGCCCGGCCCCGCTCTCGCCGAAGGTGACGGTGCCGATGATGCCCGTGGCGCCCTGGGGATTGATCTTCAGGTAGCCGGTGGTCCCCGACGGCAGGCTCATCAGGGTGCCCAGGTTGGCCACCCGCTTGGAGTGGGCGCCGATGCTGAAGAACGGGTAGGAGTCGATCTCGCTGCCGGAGTCGTTGTACAGCATCAGGATCAAGGTGGCGCTCTGGTCGGACGTGTTGATCACGGTCAGGATGGTCTCGTAGACGATCCCGCCGAAATCGCCGGCGGCCACGTGCGGGCTGTACAGGATGCCCTGGTCCACCCCGGCCACCATCGGCTCCATGGTGGCGAATTTCTGCCCGTCGCCGAAAAGTTCGCAGCCTTGGAGCGGGCGGTCGGCTTCCACCTCGAGGTAGTCGCCTTCGGACACCCCCGGGAAGACCACCGGGGCGTCCAGTTGCTTGCGTCCGCGGCCATTGAGGAGATACGACGCGGTGCCCCGCACCGCGCCGTCGCTTCCCCGGAGCCGGATCGTGACATGGGCCTGGTCCAGGTTCGGGTTGACCAGCAGCCACTGGGTGTTGAAGCCGTAGCCTACCTGGATCACCGGCAGGATGAACTCGAAGAGGGCGTTCCGGATGGAAGGTGTCCGGAGGCCGTCCAGGTAGGTCAGGTCGGAGCCGTTGCTGATGAGCCAGAGACCGTAGGTGTCCGGGTTGGTGACGAAGCTGCGGACCCAGCGCTGGGGGTTGGCCGCCTCCGGCCCCAGGAGGTCGGCGAAGTACCTCGGGAATTGGGTGTTCGGCGGCACCGACTGCGTGTTGCTGGACTTGAGGGTGCCGGCATCGTCATACAGCTCCATGTTGAGCAGGGCGTCGGTCGTCCCCAGGTTGACCACCGAGAAGGACATGTCCTGGCTGCGCGGGAAGGTCACCACGTCGAACTGCTGCTGGACCAGCCCGGCCACGCCGTCCCGGGAGCTGATCCCTCCGGCGGAGGTGCCGCCGCCCACCGACAGGACGTTGTTCTCGGACAGGGTGGCGCCGCTGTCGGGGTCGACCACCACGTCGCCGAGGGTGTTGATGCTGTAGGCGTGCACCAGCTGGCCGCTGTCGTTGATCGTGCAGAAGGCCAGCTTGTCGTTGTCCGAGAAACCCAGAAGCACGTCCGGTCCGGCCAAACCGTCGAAATTGTCAGCCAGCAGAGCCGAGGGAGTCTTCTGAAAGTACACAGTATTTGCCATGGCTGGATCGAAATGTCCGGAGGGTTGGGCTTTCCAGACCGACAGCATTTTGTTGCCGGCGGTGGCGAACACAATGTCATTTTGACCGTTGCGGTCGAAATCAGCGGCTTCGATATCGATGGGCAAGGATCCACCAGCCGGCAACTCCACTTTGTTCAGATTGCCCGTCCCGTCATTTGAATACACCGAGATCGTGTTGGAACCACTGTTTGCGACTGCTGCATCGGGAATCTCGTCCCCGTTGAAGTCGGCGATCGTCATGGCGACGGGTGTTGTCCCGGTGAGGAAAGTGGATTGGTTGGTAAACGAACCGCCAAAGACGATGATCAGGTTGTTCGCGGTTTTATCCACAAAAAGATAGTCGCTCATTCCGTCCTGGTTCATATCATGGATGCCGGAGTCGGCCGGCACGCCAGAAAGCGCCAAGGAGAAGACGGGCAAGGCCGTCCTGGTTTCCTTGGCCTGAGGGACAAACAGATCTTCATACCGGTAAATGTGCAGAAGCCCCGTGTCGTCGCTGACCAGGCAGTCCAGGCGCCCGTCGCCGGTGACGTCGCTCAGGTCCACGGTTTCCGGGCGGAGGCCCGTGGTCTCGATCCAGTCCAGGTCGCCGAACACGCCGCCCGGCATGCCCCAGGCCCAGTACAGGCGGCCGCGGGGCCCGTCGATGGAGCAGATGTCGTCGTAGCCATCCCGGTTGATGTCCCCGGTGACGAAGTCGGTGATCTCCGTCCCGACGGTCGACATCACGGGCAGTTCCCAGTCGATGATGTTCTCGACCAGAAGCAGCATCGGGTTGATGGCGCTGTAGATCGTGTAGATATAACTGTGGGTGTGCTGGTCGAAGGCGCTCAAGCCGGGATAGAATTTGTACTCGTGACCGGCCCAGTCGAACTGGCGGGTGTCGGCGATGAACAGGGTGGATTGCTGCTGGTACCGGCCGGAAGGCCCCCAGTTGGAGTCGTCCGCGGTCGGCCAGACTCCGCCGCCCAGGCCGATGGTCAACGCCCAGGTATCTTCCGAGTATTCGTACGTCCACAGGGTCGGGGACTCGTTCACCCGGATCCAGATCTCGCTCTCGCCAGCCACATAGCGGAAAAGCTGGACGGCGTTCGGCCCCGGGGTGCTGGCCGGGGATTGGCGGTGACGGACCTGGGCTTTCATGACTCGGTACGGCTGCAGCGCCAGGGGGATGACCGTTTCCCCGGCGGTGGGCAGCGGGGAGGCGGTGCTGGCCTTTCCGGTCGCGAGGGTCTGGCTGAGGTACATCCCCTGGGGCAGGGTGATGGTGATCAGCACCGGCGTTTCGTTGGACGCCATGGGGAAGGTGTTGTTGGTGAGATGGAGCCGCAGATAGCTGGCGGGCAGGATCTGGGAGGGCGTGTTCGCGTAGACCACGCCCGGCTGATTATAGTTGTATTCGACCTCAATATACCCGCCATACTGCCCCGGGCAGAAGCCTGTCATCAAGACAATGGCCGGCAGGACCAGCACCCCGGCCCATATCGGTGAAATGTGGCGCATCGGAATCCTCCCACACGGCGGACGGAATGGAGTGGATTTCTCCTACAAGTTGTGGTAATTATAGCACAAGTTTCGCGAATCCTTCGCCGGGGGGGTCATGCCCCGAAAAACCATCTGCAGTCTGATGATCCTCGCCGCGATCACGCTGGCGTCCGCCCAGCAGGACCGCAAATGGTACCTCAACTACATCGACGGGATGGAGCTGATCAAGAAGGGGGACTACGCCCAGGCGATCCAGATGCTGGAATACGCCATCGCCCAGAAGGGCAAGCCGGAGAAGAGCACCAAGTTCTACGGCGTCATGCGCGGCTCCTATATCCCCTACTACTGGCTGGGCGTGGCCTATTACCGCATGGGGCGATGGGACCGGGCGCAGTACCATTTCGAGAAGGAGAAGAGCTTCGGCGAAATCAACGAGCTGCCCGAGGGGGCCGAGCTGGACCGCATGCTCGCCGAAGTGAACCAGAAGCTGGCGCAGGGGCCCGGCACGACGAAGCCGGGCGGCGAGACTCCCGCCGAAACGCCCGGCCAGAAGGACTATGAGCAGGCCCTCAAGCTTTACACCGACGGCAAGCTGGACGAGGCCCGGCCGTTCCTGGACAAGGTCCGCGCCGCCGGCGGCCCGTACGCCGCCGACGCCGGCAAGCTGCTGCAGAAGATCCAGGCCGCCCAGAGCGCCGACCAGCAGGTCCAGGCGCTCGCCCGGGCCGCCGATGACGCCGGCAGGAAGGGGGATTGGCAGAAAGCGCTGGACAATTACCAGGAGATCTACAAGTTGAAACCGGATTTCCCGGGCCTGCTGGACAAGATCCAGCTCTGCCGCGACAACGTCGCCTGGTCAGAGCAACTGGCCAGGGCCCGCAACCTGGCCGCGACCGATCCGGCCGAGGCCGAACAGATCCTGGACCAGATCCGGAAGGCTTCTCCCAACTTCCCCGGCCTCGAGGCGGTGGCCCGGCAGGCGGCCGACGCCAAGCGGCGCAAGGAGCAGGCCGACCGCGGCGCGGCTCTGGCCGGTTACCTTGCCGACGGCCGAAGCGCCTTCGAGCAGGGCAACTACGAGCGGGCCCGCCGCAACTTCCAGGACGCCCAGAAGCTGTCGCCCTCCTCCCAGCAGATGGCGGAGATCCAATCTTTCCTCAGCCGGATCGACCAGCAGCTGGAGCAGTCGCGTCAGGTGGGCGCCCTCCTCGCCCGGGGCAAGCAGGCCATCGCCGCCGGCCGCAAGGAGGAGGCGCAGCAGGCCCTCCAGGAGCTGCTGGCGCTGCAACCGAACCACGCCGAGGCGCGCACCCTGCTGAACCTCCTCCAGGCGGGGGGCGGGGCGGCGGGGGGTGACTTCTACCGCAACCTGCTGAAGACGGGGATCAAGGACTTCTTCCTCGGCAACTACGACCAGGCCGCGGCGACCCTGAAGAATTACCTCTCCTTTTCCCAGGAGAAGGCCGGACTGGCCCGGTTCTTCCTCGGCGCCGCCCTGGTGAGCCGCTACTACCTGGACCGCTACCAGTCGCCGGAGACCCTCAAGGAGGGGCGCAAGAACCTCCAGGACGCCCGCGGCGACAAGACCTTCCAGCTGCCGTCCAGCCTGCGCCCCCTGCTTTCCCCCAAGATCCTGCAGCTCTTCGAGGGCCCATCGGGCTGAAATCGTGCTTACTCGAAAATAGAACATTACCGATCGTACTCGTCGATCGGTATCGTGCTCGTAATCTTAATCGGATCTGGGACTTGGGAACAGGGATCTAGCCGATCTGTTCGTGCCGGCGGCTGCGCCGTCTGCAGCCCGACCGGTTTGACCAGGTCCCAGTCCCGAAGTCCCAAGTCCATTGGCCGAGCGCGATTACGAGGACGATTACGAGTACGATGACGATCCGCGATTACGATCGGTCATCGGTCACCGGTCAACCGTCGAGCACGAGCACGAGCACGGGGCTGGGACTACTTCCGCTGGTACGGGCTGCCGGGGTTCCAGGGGACCAGGCCGGGTTCTTCGCCGATCCGGGCCACCAGACGCTGGACGAAATCGAGGACCTGCACCAGGCCGGCCATGTCCCAGTCCGGCTGGATCTCGTCGCCCGGCTGGTGGTACATCTTGGCGATGAACTCGTTGTTCTTCGCCTCGCCCCAGCCCGCCGGCCGCCCGACGTAGTCGACGCCGCCGTTGACGCTAATGCCGGGGACGCCGGCCCGCGCGAAGCTGAAGTGGTCGCTCCGGAAAAAGTAGCCGCGCTCCGGCTGGGAATCGGGCCGCATGACCATGCCCATGGAACCGGCGACCTCCTCGACGAGCGGGCCCAGCCGGCTCTGCTCCGCGCCCAGGGCCTCGAAGTCCCTGGTCCGGCCATAGACGTTCAGCCCGTCCAGGCTGATGGCCGCCGTGGTCTTCTCCAGGGGGAAGAGGGGGTGCAGGGTGTAGTACTGGGAGCCGAGCAGGCCCTGCTCCTCGCCGGTCACCGCGAGGAAGACGATACTGTCGCGCGGCTTGGACTCGCGGAAGGCCCTGGCCAGCGCGATGAGGGCCGCCACGCCGGTGGCGTTGTCCGAGGCGCCGTTGTAGATCCGGTCCCCGGTGGCGTCCGGCTTGCCGATGCCGAAGTGGTCGATGTGGGCGATGAGGCAGACGGCTTGCTCCGGTTGCCCGGTCCCGGGCAGGATCCCCGCCACGTTGGGTGCCTCGAGCTTGCGGACGCGGTTCTGGATCCGCGTCTTCATCCGGACGGGCAGGGGGACGGGCCGGAAGTCGGGCTTGCCCGCGGCCGCCACCAGGTCGGGGAGGCTCTGCCCCAGGGAGGCGAGCAGTTTCTCCGCCACGTCGCCGCGGATCCACCCCCGGAAGGGCAGCCGGATCGGCCGCTCCCGCAGCTGGAACAGCTCGCCCATCCAGGATTTCTGGACGACCGGCCAGCCGTAGCCGGCCTTCTCCGTCATGTGGACCAGCAGGGCGCCGGCGGCGCCCCGCCGGACGGCCTCCTCGTACTTGTAGCTCCACCGGCCGTAGTAGGTCATGGCCCGGCCGCCGAAGAACGCGGGGTCGTCGGAGGGCGGGTCGTTGACCAGGGCCAGGATCACCTTGCCCCGGACGTCCACGCCCTTGAAATCGTCCCAGCCCATCTCCGGTGCGGAGATCCCGTATCCGGCGAAGATCACCTCGCTGTCGATGTCCACGCGCTTCCGGGCGACGCCGCTGCAGCCCATGAAATCCTCGTAGTAGGCGGCGGTGAAGCGCCCCGACGGGCCCTCGAAGACCAGCTGCATGGAGGGGTCGGCGGTGACTCCGATCAGGGGCACCTGCTGGATGTAACTCCGGCCGCCGGCGGGCTGGAGGCCGGCCTTTCGGAACTGGTCGACCACGTAGTCGGCCGCCTTGCGCTCGCCCCGAGAGCCGGTGCCGCGGCCCTCCATCGAATCGTCGGAGAGAATGCGGATGGAGCTCAGGATCTCGTCGCCCGAGACGGCCTGGGCGGGGAGGAAGGTCAGAAACAAGGCCGTGACGGTCAGCAGTGCGAGGGTGGTTTTCATCTCGTTCCTTTCGAGGTTGCCGCCCGGAGGATCTGTCCCAGGGCGGCGGATGCGAAAAGCCATGATACCCGATCCGCCGCCGGATATCCAGCCGTTCCCGGAGACTCCGCGACAGGCGGAAAATTCGCGGCCCCCCGGCCGCCTTCCAGCGGCGGGCGGATTGTGGTACATTCGCCCTGCTCGGTGGGCGGGTGTCCGGAGAGAGGAAATCGCGCATGATTCGCCGCCTGGTGCAACTGTCGGTCCTGGGCCTCGCCCTGACGGCGGGGGCCGCCGCGCCACCGGAGGCCGGCCGCGCCGCGTCGGCCGGGCCGGCTCCGGCGCCCGCCGTCCGGTTCGACGCCGGCGGGCAGGCGTCGCAGATCCCCTTCGACGACGACTTCGGGCTGGTCTTCGTCAAGGTCCGGGTCAACGGCTCCCGGCCGGCATGGTTCCTGCTCGACAGCGGCTTCGATGCCAACGTCCTCGGCACGGGGCTGGCGAAGGCGCTGGGAGTGAAGCTGACCGACGTGCAGCGGGTGTCCCAGCCGGGCGGCGGGATCGAGATGGGCCGGGCGGCGGGACTGACGTTCGGCCTGCCGGGCGTCACCCTGGCGGACCAGACGGCCCAGACCGCGCCGCTGGAGGCGCTCGAGCCCTTCGTCGGCCGGTCGCTGGACGGGATCCTCGGCCACGCGTTCATCCAGCAGCTGGTGGTGGAGATCGACTATTCCACCGCCCTCCTGAACCTGTACGACCCCGCCGGTTGGCGGTACGCCGGCGGCGGGGAGGTCCTGCCGGTCACCATCGCCGGGTCCCTGCCGATCGTTTCCGGCAAGGTGCTCCTGGCCGGCCGCAAGCCCATCCCGGGGCGGTTCAAGCTGGACACGGGCAGCCTGGACACCCTTGGCTTCCATGGCGGTTTCCTGGCCGCCCACCGGCTGCCGGAGGCGGGGCGGCCGCGACAGGAGGAGCCGGGGCTGGCGGCGGGCGGCGGGACCCGCGGGGTCCGCTTCCGGGTGGACGGCTTCCGGCTCGGCAGCCGCATCCTCAAGGACCTGCCCGTGGCGGGGACGCTGGAGTCGAAAGGCTTCGAGAGCCGGAGCGACGCCGGGACCATCGGTGCCGGGGTCCTCGGGCGCTTCCGCCTGATCCTGGATTACGCCCGCAAGCGGGTGATCCTGGAGCCGAACTCCCGCTTCGCCGATCCGTTCCCGTGCGACATGAGCGGGGCGTGGGTGACCGCCGGCGGCCCCGAGTGGCAGGACTTCCGGGTGCACCGGGTGCTGCCGGGCACGCCCGCGGCGGAGGCGGGGCTGCAGGAGGGGGACGTCATCCTGTCCGTCGACGGGCGGCTGGCGGAGACGCTCACCCTGGCCCGGGTGCGGGAGCTGCTGCAGGGGCCGGAGGGGCAGGCGCGGCAGCTGCGGCTCCGCCGGGGCGACCGGGAACTGGCCGTCGACCTCAAGCTCCGGAAGCTGATCTGACCCCCCCGTCCGTGCTCGTGCTCGTGATCGAATCACGAATTACCACGCAGAAACGCTGAGTCCGCCGAGAGAAATCGGGGAGCTGCGTGCATCACTCCCCTTGGGGCTCTCCCTCCCTGCGCGGGGCAGGATTCCGCGCCGATTCGCCCGGGATCTCTCGACGGCTGTAATGCACGGAGGGGATTGACTTTCACACTGGCAAGCATGAATCTATCATGAAAAAAGCAGATAAATAGTGTAATTTTCCCTTGAAATAATCTCCTTGTTGAAATAGATTCTGCGCGACCTTGGACAAGCAATAATCGGAAATCAGCTCCCGTCAGAAGGGGGCGGGGGAATCCCGATGGTCAGGGACGTCCCGGCCTCCCTCAACACGGGGGCAGCGGAGGGTTCCATGGTGGATTGGGGCAAGGCGCCGCCGGCGTCTACGGGGAATCAACATGCCTCGGGGAGGGGCCGACGGCTCCGGCGCCGCGCCGGCCTGGGGATGGTTCTGGGCGTGCTGCTGATTTCCGCCGCGGCCCGGGCCGCCGACGCCCCCCTCCACACCTTCCGCGTGCCGGTCACGCCGTTCGCCCTGCGCGTCAATCCCGTCGAGCAGACCGTGCCCGCCGGCGTGCCCGCCCGGGTGGCCGCCTGGGTGGAACTGCCGGATCCGGGCGCAAGCTACGCCCCCGCCGTGCAGGCCTACCTCCGGGCAAGCTACGTGGTCCGGGCCACCCTCTACCTGCCCGAGCCCGATTCCGAGACCCAGCAGTACACCCGTGAGGTGGAGTGCTCCGTCGGCGGCGAATTCCTGCTGGACCGCCTGCCCGCTTCCGGCCGGTGCTGGCTGCGGGAGATCCGGCTGGTCTCGCTCCGGGACGGCCGCGACTTCCTGTCCGCCCGGCCCGACTCCGTCGCCATCGACGTCGGCGGCGACTTCTTCGTGGCCTGGGTCTCGGCCGAGCCCATGACCTGGGAGGAGATGAACGCCGCCGGCGTCGTCTTCGGCGAGGACTCCTACGAGAACTACCACTTCGTCATCGGCTTTGAACTGGAGGGCCGGCTCGTCGAGTACGAGTTCCCGCTGGTCCAAACGCCGGCCGCCCTGCCCGCGACGCCCGCCGACTGGAGCGGCGTCGCCACCGGCGGCGGCGAGTGCCTCGTCAGCGAGGTGGAGCTGGACGTGTCGGGCATCTCCATCCCCTCGCTGCCGGCCACGACGGTCCGCCTGCCGGGCCTGGTCCTGATCCCCGGCAGCGTCGGTTTCCTCCACCAGCATTTCCAGGTCCTGCTGCTGCTGGCCAACGCGCTGCCGGCCGCCAGCGGCTATGCCCTGGCGGATCTGACCGCCGCGGTGGACCTGCCCCTGCCGGCGGAGTGCCAGAGCGACGATCCCCTCTGCCTGGTGGAGCTGCAGGACGGCGGCAACGCGCCGGTGCAGCCCGTGCTGGGCGAGGGCGACGCCGCGGTCCTGGCGCCCGGGGAATCGGGCCGCGCCGACTGGATCGTGATGGGCCGGAAGGTGGGCTACCACGAGTTCCCGATCCGGATCGAGGGCGAGCTGCGCACGGCCTCCGGCGACCGGAGCTGGCCCATCAGCGGCAGCGCCCGCGCCGGCATCGCGGTGCGGGAGGATCCCCGTTTCCGCCTGACCTTCATCCACCCGGACCGCGTGGAGCGCGGCCGGGAGTACGACGTGGCCGTCCACGTCACCAACGTCTCGGGCACCGACGCCATCGGTTTCCGCCTGGCGGTGGACGCCGCCGCCCTGACCGGCGTCGGGTGGGTGTCCGCCCATTACCCGGCCCCCGAGCCCGGCGAGACGGTGCCGTGCGGCGCCGAGACCGAGTACTGCAAAGCCACCCTGGCGGCTGGCGAGACGGTGCTTTTGCGTTACACACTGCGCGCCTTGCGTTCGGGAATGGTTACCGCCACCTACGGCGAGGCCGACAACGCCGGACTGACGGTGGGCGCCCGGCTCATTTTCGGTATCGGCACGGACGGCCTGCCCATGAACGCGGACCGGCTGGTGCTGCCGCCGGTGGTCCGGCGCGCCTGGGACGGCGGCTCCGGCGGGACATTTGAAGAGACCGCTCTCCGCCTCCTCGGCCTGTGCCACGCCTTGTCCACCGCGGGCGCAGCCGGCCTGCCGGAGAATCTTCCCGCCGTAGACCGTTCAACGCCGCCGGCCCTGGCCCGCGCCCTGACCGAGAGCGCCCTGGCCCTGGCGGCCGGCATGCCGCGCTCCGAGGCGGCCGGGCTGCTGCTGCAGGACGTCGCCGCCCTGGCCCGCGCCGACGCCGGCTTCCGGCACAGCCTGGCCTTGGTCCCGGGCACCGCATTCCTGGCACTGCTGGCAGCCGAAGCCTCCGGCGGCGGGGATGCGCTGGCGACACGCTGCGGCTATGCCAGCGACTTCGCCCTCCTGGAGTCGGCCCTGGCGCCGGCCGGAGCCGATCCGGCTTTACTCGCACTGGCTTCCGCCGGCGGGGGCCTGCGCTGGCTGCCGCTGCCGGACGAGGGCGCCGAGTTGCGCCTGACGACTCCGGCGGCGGGATCCCAAGCCCTGGCCCTTTGGACTCCCGCAGCGGCGGGACACTATCGCCGCCTCCAATTCACTCTCAACTTGTCGGCAGGGGATGTCCTTGCCGTGCCGGCGGCCGTGCTTCACGGCGGCTCCCGCGTGTTGAAGGTTACGGGCGCATCCGGAGTGACAGTCGACGTGTCGCCGGTCCAGGAGCAGGACCTGCCGCTGGCGGCGTTCCGCCTGGCGGGGGCCGTCAAGCTGAATCCGGACCAGCTGAGCGGCGCGGACCCGTACGGCCGCGGCGTACTGGCGGTGTTGAACCGCCGGGTGGCTTTGACTCCCTCGGAAGCGGCCAACGCCTGCGGCGTGGCGGACAACACGGTCGTCACCGCCGCCCCGCTGGGATCGGGGCGGCTGCTGGGGCTGGTCGTCAACAAGCCGGTGGGGAAGTTCACGGCGATTTCGCTCCAAGTGAACCGGCTGCAGAGCACCGACGGCGCCCTGCTCCAGGGAGGAACCGCGACCGTCGGGATCTTCGATCCTGACTCGGCCTTTGAGGAAGGCGCCGTCGTCCATGGGCGGGTCCGATATCCGGCGGGGCCGCCGGTGGCCGGACCGACGATCGAGTTGTGGGGCGTCGTCCAGAGCTGGCGCGGCCGGCAGGACGTCTGCCTCAGCCGGTTCCAGGGCGGCGCGGACGGGCGGTTCGACCTGCCGTTCGTGTGGAACAGCCCGGCAGGCATGTTCCTGACGGCCGTTGATCCGGCCACCAGCGCCCGCCGGCGCGTGACCCTGGTCCTTGCCGGAGACGGCCAGGAACTTCACCCCGAGATCCTGATGTTCGGTACGGGCACGGTGGTGGGGCAGGTGGTGGACCCGTCTCTCGAGCCGCGCGCCGACGTCCGGATGGTGACGGTGCGCAGCGAAGGTGACGGCCGTGCTCAAAGCGCCGTCCTCGAGGGCGACGGCCGGTTTCGCGCTGACGGAGTGGCCGTCGGTTCCGTGTCGGTGGAAGCCGTGCTGGCCGACCGGCAGCGCGTCAGCGGCTCGACCTGGCTCGGCGCGCCGGGCGAGGTCGCCGCGATGCTGCTGGTGGTGGGCGAGGCCGCCGTGAGCGGCCGGGTGGTGGAGACCATCGGCGGCGAGATCCGCGGCGTCGCGCACGCCCGGCTGGAGTTGGGCTTCTTTGAATCGCTGGTCAGCCGGAGTGGCGAGACCGACATCGACGGGTATTTTTCCCTGACCGGAGTCCCCGCCGGGGCTTTCCGGCTTCGCGCGACGCATCCCACCCTGCCGGCCGTGGCCATGGCGGAAGGGGTGGCGCCCCGGGAAGACGTCGTCGTGTCCTTCTCCTCCGGAGCCGCATTGACCGGTTCCGTCCAGGACGGGAGCGGCGCCGGCGTGCCGTACGCCGCGGTGGACCTCGAGAGAAGCGACGGCTACGAGCAGTTCCACCTGAACCTGCAGGCGGATTTCAGCGGAGCCTTCACCTGCCCGAACCTGCCGCCGGGCCACTACCGCATCACCGCCGGGCGGCCGGGCCTGACTACCACGGCCACCGTGGACGCCTGGCTGGTATCCGGCTCAAATCACGTGACCGTCACGGTCCATTCCGCGACGGTCTTCCAGGGCCGGGTCCTCCACTCGGACGGCCAGCCAGCCAGTCAGGGCACGGTCAAGGTCGGGCCGGTCACGGCACCGGTCCAGGCCGACGGTTCATTCCTCGGGTACGTGCCGCCGGGCGGTTACCGGTTCCAGGCGCAGTCCGGCGCCGAGGCGGAATCCGGGACCGTGACTGTGCCCGTGTCGGGGGAGTGGCGGGTTCGGCTGCGCGGCCGCCGCACTGTCCGCGGAACGGTCGTTGCGATGATGGACAACGGTCCCCAGCCGGTGATGGTCCCGCTGGTCCTGCACGGACAATTCCGCAATGGCGCCGGCGAGTTTGAGTACCGAGAGGGATTGTCATCCACCCTATCATCCGCCGCGGACGGCACGTTCGAGTTCAATGGCGTCTGGGACGGGCCGTTCGCCATTGGCTTCGAAGGTAATTCCTTCTACCAGCCCGCCCGGCTACACGGGACCGCTGCCGGGAGCGACGTCTCCGGCCTGATCCTGGAGTTGCCCCGGGTGGCCGGCGCGGGCTGCATCACCGGGACGCTGTACGGCCGCGACGGTCTCACGCCGGTCCGCTCTGGGATTCCCCTGACCCTGAAAGGGCCTGACGGTAGGACGCGTGATGCCATCACCACGGCGGGCGGGTCGTTCCACTTCGCGCCGCCCCTGCCGGCCGGGGCATATGTGCTCGAGGCGGAAGATCTGTACACGGGCGACCGGGCTCGCCAGGATATTTACTTCGCCGCCACCGGCGATGTGGATGTGCCGCTGGCCATGCTGGGCCGCCACACCCTCCGCGTGCACCTGTTCGATTCCGCGGGCGAGCCCCTGAGCGAAGCCTGGTTGTCGGTGACCCGACAGGGTTTGCCGGCCCAGTCCCGCCAGGCCGAGACCGTGTGGGACACCGATTTCGCGGGCGATCCCGCCGGTTCCCTCTGGTTTGAATTCGATGATCTCTGGAGCGGCGACTACTCCATCACCGCCACCGCCCTGGAGGACGGGGCGGTCCAGTCCGTGAGCGGCGGGGCAATCCTGACCGGCGACGGGTCCGAGGCCGACCTGAACCTGGCCCTGGCGCCCGCGGTGACCCTCCGCGGCCTGGTGCTGGACGGTCCGCTGGACGGCGGTGGCCAGCCGGTGCCCGGCGCCGAGATCACCCTGCGCGCCGCAGGCGGCCGTCCGGCGGGCACCGCCGTGACCAGCCCGGAGATGGCCGAGCTCGGCCGGTTCTCCCTGCCGGCGGTGGTTTCCGGAGACTACACCCTCGAGGCGCTGGACTTCGCCAGCGGCCGGCGCGCGGCGCTGCCCGTGAGCGTGGATGCGACGGCGGGCGACCCGGCGGATCTGACCCTGGCCCTGGAAGGTCTGGGCTCGGTCGAGGGAGTCGTGTTCGACGCGGCCGACCCGCCGCCCCACGACTGCGCCACGGATTCGAACCTCAGCGGGATCCGGGTGACTCTGGGCGTCCATCCGGACGCCGGCTCGTCCTATCCCGAACGCACCCTGGCCGGCAGCACCGGTCCGGGCGGCCGCTTCGAATTCCGGGGCGTGCCGGCTGGCCGCGTCAGCCTGGAGGCCCGCAGCGCCGTGGGCGTGACCGGCTACGCCGAGGCCGATTTGGCGCCGGATGGCAGCGTGTGCGTGCCCGTCACCCTGGCCGAGACGTTCACGGTGTCGGGCCGGGTGCTCCGCGCCGGCGGGGCAGGCGAGGGAGCCGCCTTCGCCCGCGTGGATGCCAGTCCCGTCGCCGCCGGCCGCAGCTGCCGGGCGACCGCGGACGCAGAGGGTCATTTCACTCTCTCGACCGTGTTCCCAGGTGACTATATCTTCGCCGCCTGGACGGGATCCGGCGTGAACCGGGTGGAGCAGCCTCTGACGGTCACGGCGGACGCTTCTGTGGAGCTCTCCCTGAGCGGGACCGGCTCCCTGGGCGGGCGCGTGACGAACTATTCTGGCTGCGCCGGCGTGCCGGGCGCCCGCGTCCGCCTGCACCTCGTGGACGGCGAGCCTTTCCCGCTGGAAACGCAGGCGGGGTCCGACGGCGCATTTTTCTTCCCCGAGGCGCCGGCGGGCGAATTCCGGCTCGAAGCCGGGCATGCCCCTTCCGGCCGGGTTGGAGAGGCGGACGGCCTGGTGCTGGCCGACGGCCAGGCGATGTCCGGCCTGGAAGTCCGGCTGGAAGCGTCGTTCACGCTGCAAGGCGCCGTCCGGACCGAGTCGGACGCGCCGGCCGCCGGCGCGACGGTGACCTGGCGGGCCCAGCGGCCCGACGGGACGCCGGTCGTACGGACAGAAGGGACGGGGACAGACGGCTCGTTCACGCTTTTCCAGGTCCCGCTGTGGCCGGGCACCGTGACCGCGGAGCATCCCGAGCACGGCCGCAAAGTCGAGGCGGAATCCCTGGCGGGCGTGTCCGACGAGGGCGTCCAGATCAGAACCCTGCGCCTCGACCGCACGGCGCCGACGGTGGACGTGTCGTTCGTGGCCGGCGTCCCGGTGGAGCCGGGGCAGCCCGTCCCGCTGGACGCCCGCCTGCGCCTGAGCTTCAGCGAGGAGATCGACGCGGCCTGGCTGTCGGCCCACCCGGGCTGGGCAACGCTGGCCCGCGAGCAGGACGGCAATTGGCTCGCGGTGAATCTCGCCGTCGACGTGCAGCCGGACGGCCGGACCGTGGACCTGGTTCCGGAGAGCCTCGTGGACTCTGGTTTCTACCGGTTGACTGTCTCCGGGGCGGTGCCGGATCGGAACGGCAACCCGCTCGGCGCCGACTGGGTGATGACCTTCCGCACGGTGGACCTGACCCCGCCATGGATCGCCGGCTTCCAGCCCGCAAATGGCGCCTTCGAGGTGGAATCGGGGACAGAGGTCCGCATCACGTTCTCCGAGCCCATGGACACAAATGCGGGCACAGTTGCCTGGACCCGCAACGGCGAGCCGGCCCCGGTCGGCCCGGCCTGGTCGGAGGGCGGCACCGTCCTGGCGCTGACTCCGGACGGCGGTCTGGCCACCGACGGCCGCTACGTCGTAGCCTTCGAGGGAATCCGGGACCAGTCGGGCAACGCCCTGGCTGGCCCGGCGTCCTTCACCTTCGACACCCTGGACACCCAGCCGCCCGTGATCGAATCGGGCGCCTGCGGCATGGAATACTCCGAAAGCCGGCCCGTGCTGGCCTTCCCGTATTCCGACGCCCTGGCGGCGGTGGACCCGGCCAGCGTCTCCGCGGAGCTGGCCGGCTCCGCTCCGGGCGGTGGGACCATCCAGCCCGTGGAAGCCGACGGGAGCCATGCCCTCTTCCGGCTGCCGGAGGGCCTGGCCAACGGCGCCTGGACCCTGACGGTGCATGCTTCCGACACCCGCGGCCACGCGGGATCGTTGGCCTGCCCGTTCGTGTACGCCCACTCGGAAATTCTTGTCCTGAATCACGACCCGGCCGAAGGCGTGCTGGCGGTGGGTACTCCGCTGCCGGTCGCCGTCCGCTTCTGGTCGGCCCGCCCGCTGCTGGAAGCCGTGCTGGTGCTCAACGGCACAACCCTGACCGTGGTCCCGGCGGTCGAGGGCGACCACTACCGCGCGGATGTCGCCTACCCGGTGCCGGCCGACGGGTGGGTGACGGTATCCGCCCAGGCGACCGACGATCACGGATTCACCTCCACCCCGATCATGTTCTCGTTCCTCGCGGACGCGTACCCGCCATCGCTTTCCCTCGGCTTCCCCCAGACGCTGACCTGCGATTCCACGCCGCCGCTTTCATTCGAATCGACCGACGCCGGGGCGGGCGTGGATCCGGCTGCCTCGCGGGTCTGGATCGACGGTGTCGACCGCACGACGGAATTCGCCATCGATGCCGCCGGCGGCAATTGGATCGAAGCGGCGGCCACTCCGCTCGGTGCGGGCGGCCATAATTTCTTCGTCCAGGTGGTCGACCTCGCCGGCCATGTGAACCAGACCGAGACCAACTTCCTGGTCGATAACCAATCGCCCTCTGTCAATCTTTACGAGCCCATCAATGGAGTGGGCATCACGAGCGATACCGTTGACTTTGAAGCGCATCTTTCGGACAACTGCGCGCTGGACCCGGACACGACCGCGGTCTTCGTCAACGGGCAGCCGTGGACAGATTTCCTGCTGGCCGACGGCCTGTTGACGGGGAACCTGGCCTGGGACGATCCGCGCCTGACGCTGGGCGAGAACACCTGGACCGTCCAGGCGAGCGACGCCCTGGGCAACGTCGGGAGCGCAACGGCGCCGTTCCGGATCGTCCGCACCGTCCCGCTGCCCTTCGACTTGGCCGACGGCAACGGGTATGAGTACCGGGTCCTCCCGGACGGCTCCCTGTCGTGGGATTCGCTGGCGCCCGGCATGCGGCCGGTCCTGCCGCAGATCACCGTCTGGATCGGCGGCGCGCCTTATGCCCCGGAACCGAGGGACACCGGCGTGGTGGCCCTCGACCGGAGCGAGATCCGGCTGGATGTCCCGCTCGACGTGGATGCACACCGACTGGAGCAGCGGATCCACGTGGGCCCGGGCGGCTACCTGGCGCGGATCCAGGAGTGGCTGTCCAACGCCGGCGCCGAGAGCGTCCCGGTGACGGTGGAAGCCGCCTTCATGCTGCCGGAAGGGCTGGGCTGGGCGGTGGCGGGCACGTCGAGCGGCGACGCCCTGCCCGACGTCGGCGACCGCTGGCTGGTCGTGGACGATGCGGTCGACCAGGACGACGCCTGGGGGCGGAACATGCCCGCCCTGGGCATCCTGTTCGCCGGGGATTACCCGGCGCGTGGTCCGGACACGGTGGAGCTGCAAACCGATCGTGTGGTGCTGCGCTGGGTGGATCTGCCGCTGCCGCCGGGTACGGCCGAATCCCCGGGCCGGCTCGGAATCGCGTTTGCCGTATCGCCGCAGCCCACGCGGGCGGATGCCACCGCCGCGCTGGAGCGGCTGGCGGCCGGTCCGGCGGAGCTGTTCGCCGGCGTGCCGGCGGACCGCTGGGCGCAGGTGGCCAACCTGGATTGGTCCGGCGGCCCCGACGGCGGGCTCGAGCCGCTGCCTTCGCTGGCCGGCGGCGTCTCCGGCGTACTGCGCGACGCCACGCCGCAGGGCCATCCGCTGGACGACGGGCAGACGGCCCTGGCCCGCGGTGTCTCGCCTCTCTTCCGTCGGGCCCGCCCAGCGGCGATCGGTGATGGCGGCGCCTTCGCCTGCGGCCGGCCGGATCATGCACCCGGCTTGCCGCTGGGCGAGGTGGAAGTCCTGGCCGGCTCGGCGGCGTGCGGATTCGCCGCCGCCGGCTCGGTTCTGCTGACCGAGGCCGCGCCGGTGGCCGCCGGGCTCGACCTGGCGGCGTCCGGCACCGGCGCGGTGGCGGTCTCCGTCGAGCTGAGCGCCGGCGGGCCGCTCCCGGCCGGTTCCGCCCAACTGCTGGCGGCGACGGGCGACTGCGGCTTCGTCGCCGACATCCAGGCCGGTGAAGCCCTCTTCGCCGGCGTGCCGGCCGGGGAATACACCCTGACCATCGCTTCGGACTTCGGTGGAGCCAGCGAGCCGGTCACGGTGACCGCTGGATCCACCGCCTCCGTCCACCTGACCCTGACCCAGCGCGTGCTGGCCGTCCGCCTGGTGGACGCGGCGGGGCAGGGGGTGGCGGGTGCGCTGCTCTACGTGTTCGCGCATACCTCCGACCATCCCCACTCCACCCAGTTCGGTCCTCCCCTGGTGACCGACGCCGGCGGCACGGCGGTGATGCTGGATCCGCCGGGCGATACCGCGCTCGACCTCCTCGCGCTGCATCCCGACGGGCGCTCGGCGGTCCGGAAATACGTGACCGTCCCGGCCGACGGCAACCTCCGGCTGGACAACGTTTACCTTCATCCGGCCGGCTCGGTGCGGGCAAGGGCGGAGGACGCCCAAGGCCTGCCGCTGGCCGGCGTGGGCGTCCGGCTTGCTTTCCCGGACTATCCGCTCGTGCCGGTTCTCGAGGCCGGCACCGGCAGCGACGGGGAAATCCTGTTCCCCGGCGTGCCGGCGGACCTGCGGACGGCCTGGTCGGTCCGGCCCGCCGCGACATGGACGGCGATGTACGAGTTCTGGCTGGCGCCGGGGCAGGAGAGGCTTCTTCTCTACGCCTCGTCGGCGGGGATCTACACGATCCAGGGCACTGTCCTGGCCGCGGACGGCGTCACTCCTGTCCCCGGCACGGCCGTCGAACTGCGGCGACAGACCGGGCCCGGCCTGTACGAGACTGCCGCTTCCGTCCAGACCGGCGAGGACGGCGGCTTCCGCTTCCAGAACGTGCGGCTGCCCTCGGCCCGGATCCGCCTGGCCGTCCCCTGGCCATCCACGCAGGGAACCGGCGAGGATGCGCTCGATGTGGACGCGTCCGCCGGCGGCAGCCTGACGGTGTCCGGCCGGATCAGCCTGCTGGCGGGCGAGATCCGGAACGCCCAGGGGGAGCTGGTGACGGACGCGTCCTACCTGGGGATCGATCCGCACGGCTCCGAAGAAGACTGGTACGGCTGGAACTGGCGGCTTTCGGGCGGGACGTTCCGGATCTTTGGCGTCCGGCCCGGCGAGACGTACGATCTGGCCACGAACGACGGCGGCGGCAATCTGTACTGCGCCACGGCCACGGCCCCGCCGGATCCGTCCGTGCAGACCGGCCTGCTGCTCGGACCCTGCCCGTCCTATGCCCTGAGCGGCGTCCTGCAGGCCGCCGACGGCCAGACGCCGGTGCCGGGCTTCGCGGTGCACCTGTTCAAGGAGTCGCCGGCCGGCGGCTACTACCGGTCCGGCCAGCCGGCCTGCACCGACGAGACCGGCTTCTTCGCCTGGGAGTCCCTGCAACTGCCCACCGGCCGGGCCCGCCTGGTCGTCGCCCTGCCCGAAAGCCAGGGCGGCGGCGAGGAGTCGCTCGACGTCGACCTGGCGGCGGGCGGCGGCGTGACTTTCCCCACCGCGCTGACCGTGGCGGCGGGCACTGTGCAGGACGGCGGCGGCGGAGTCGTGGATGTCACCGGCGCCGTCGAATTGATCCCCTACGAAGCCGCCCTCACGGTGCCGACGGAGAGTCTCTGCCGGCTGATGCAAGGTGTCTTCACGGTGTTCGGCCTCGAGCCGGGGCAGGAGTACGCCGCCTCGGTGTACGACTGGAGGACGGACAACGTCTACGGCGGCACGTTGGCGCTGCCGGCCGGCCAGGGCGCGCTCTCCGGCGCGGTCCTGGGGCCGGTGTCCCCCCAGTGGATCGAAGGGACGCTGCGGGCCGCCGACGGACAAACGCTTCTTCCGGTGTCGGCGGATGTCCGTATCGAAAAGGAGTTGCTGGACAACCGGTACGTCCACGCCGGTTGGGCTTGGCGGGACAGTAGCGGGTACTTCGCTGCCGGGGGCGACTTCCCCACCGGCAATCTCCGGCTGCACGTGGCCCGTCCGGTCAGCCAGGGCGGCGGCGAGGATGTCTTCCCGCTGTCTCTGCCCCCGGCTGCTCCCGTGGATCTGACCACCGGCTGGGCGGTGGCCTCGGGCGACGTCCGGGACGCCGGCGGCGCGGCGGTCGCCGGCGTGGAATGCCTGGACGCCGTCGCCGCCGACCCCGCCCGGCCGCCCCTGGAGCGGGGACAGATCCAGGCGGCCGAGGAAACATGGATGCTCTACGGCCTCGCTCCCGGGGAGAGCTATACCCTGGTGGCGTGGGATTTCGGCGGTGGTTTCTACTGTTCCGGCCTCAGCCTCGGTCCCGGCCAACGGGTGGCCACGGACGTCCACCTCGAGCCGTGCGTCCCGACGCTGGCCGAGGTCCAGGTCCAGCTGCTGGATGCTGGGGGAATGCCCGTGGCGGGCGAGAGGGTGAGCCTGGTATCCCTTGCGGGCGACTGGTCCGCCATCACCGATGTGAACGGGTGGGCGACTCTGCCGGCGGTGCCACCCGGCAGCTATTTCGTGCTGTTGGATTACGACCCGGAAGGCGGCATGGACAGCGCCTCCCAGGTCGGGCATTTGAATGTCCCGCTGGGGACGTTGCTGGTCGAGCAGACTCTGGTCCGGCCCGACGAGCCGTCCGCCCCGCTGGCGCCGACCTGCCAGTGAGGCGGCCGGTGATCCAGCGGCAGAGTCCGGCTGCTTGGGGGCGCCTGGATGGGCTGCCGTCCTCCGTGGGGGCGTTCTTCTCTGCGATCTCTGCGCCTCTGCGTGTAAATGATTGGTTTTGAGTTATTTGGAATTGTCTTGAAGAGCATAAATATTCCGCGGGCAGACCGGTCTCCCAGTCGGACGGTCGGCGGTCGGCAGACGATTCTTGGACAAGGAAGGATGGCTTCATGGCACGGATGAACACGAAAACACAAGAATCTCTCGGGGAGGTGGCCCGTCTCCGCCTGCAGCCTCCGCTTCGACCCGGCGTGTCCATCCGGCCCGGATCCGGCGCCCGTGCCTTCCTGACCCTGTTGTGCCTGCTGGCCCTCGGCGCGGCGGTGCTGGCCGACCGCGCCTGGTTCCCCATCACCCGCCTGAGCGGGACTTCTTCCGATGGTGTTCTCCAATTGGCCAACCCGGACGCGGCGCCGCGGACGGTCTCCATCTGGTTCTGTTTTCCGGACCAGTGGTTGGAATCCACTCCCATCCCCCTGACCCTCGCGCCTCGCACCGTCCTGGAGAAGGACCTGTCCGCCCTGTGGCAGGGGCTGCCGGTGACGCCGTCCGGCCAGCCGGGCTTCCTCGTCGTCGACGATCCCGCCGGCGCGCGGGCGCTGCTGGTGCTGCCAGAGTGCCCCGCCGATTTTTCCCTTTCCAAGAGCGGCGACTCCACCCTGGATTCCAAACAAGCCGAGCCGGAGTTGGAAAAGGGTCAGCCGGGCAGCCGCAGCGGCCCGTATCCGATCTACCCGGCCGCGCCGTCCTCCCAATCGTGGGCGGTCTACCAGCGTGCCGGCACGGGTACCACCACCAGCCTGCTCCTGGCCAATCCGTCGGCGCAGCCGCTGACGCTGGCCCTGTCGGTCAGCGGGACCGACGGCCAGGTTCTGGCGTCCGGCTCCCTGACTCTGCCGGCGCATGGTGTCCAAGCGGTACCGGTGAATGACGCGCTCTTCCCCGGCGCGACCCTGCCCGCCTCCGGCATCGTCCGGCTGGATGGCGGCGCGCCGTTCCTCTGCCGGGTGTTCTATCGCGACGACGGGGTGTTGCTGCCGGTGGCCGCGGCGCCGGCGGCGGCCGGGCCGTCCGGCCATTTCGTGCCGGAGTTCTCCCGCTTCCTGCGCTTCGGCGACGGCGACCGGCTGCTGCTGGCCAATCCCGGCCCGCAGCCGCTCACCGTCACCGTCCGGCAGTTCAACGGCGGCGGCTGGGCCATGGGCTCCCGCAGCCTGACCCTGGCCGGCGGCGAGTTCCTGGTGCGGAGCGCGACCGAGCTGTTCAGCGGGAACGGCTGGTGGGGCTTCGACACCTACGCGGTCATCGAGGCGCCCGCCGGCCAGACGCTGCTCTGGAGCGCGGTGATCTCCGGCGGCAGGAAGGCCGGGCGGATGGTGCCCGGCGTGCTCTCCGCCGCCGCGCCGTCCGGCGAGTGGCTCTTCGCCAAGACCCGCCTGTTCCAGAACGTCCGCCTGTACAATCCCCACGACCACGCCGTGACGATCACCCTGTCGCAGTACACCTCCCAGGGCGAACTGTGGCGGTCGGAGAACTTCACCCTGGGCCCGCGGGAGCGCCGGATCGAGTGGTTCGGCGGCCCGTGGGACTGCTTCTGGGACTGGTTCTACAACCTGTCCAGCCTAATCCGGGTGGAGTCGGCCGAGCCGGTCTACGCCTGGTCCTGGATGGGCGACACCGGCCTCGCCGGCGCCGTGCCCCGCTGGGGGATGCCGGCGGCGGGACCGGACGGCCCGGACGAGCCGGCCGTCGCCATCAGCAGCCCGGCCGACGGCGCCGTGCTCGACGCCTCGCCGGCGACCGTGACCGGGACGTTTTCCGGCCCGGTGGCCCGTGTCTTCGTCAACACCGTGGAAGCCTCGCTCTCGGGTAGCGCGTTCAGCGCCGGCATCCCGCTGCTTCCGGGGGAGAACCTCCTCGTGGCGCGGGCGGAAACGGCGGACGGCGCCGCGGCGGAAGCCCGGGTGACGGTCCACTTCCATCCCCCGCTGGCGGTTCACATCGACCTGCCGGCGGACGGCGCCTTCGTCTCCGGCCTGTCCGTGGACGTGTCGGGCCGCGTGTCGCCGTGGGCGTCCGGCGTGACCGTCAACGGCCTGTCCGCGGTGGTGAGCGGAGAAACGTTCGCCGTCGCCGGCGTGCCGCTGGCCGTGGGCTCGAACACCCTGACGGCCGTGGCCGACGCGCCGTGGGGCGGGTCGGTGCAGCACAGCGTGACGGTCGTCTGCGACCCGGCGTTCGGCGTGGCCATCGCCTCGCCCTCGCCGGACGCGTGGGTGACGGGCCTGCCGGTGGCCGTCAGCGGCACGGCCTCCCCGTCGGTCCAGGCGGTGGCGGTCAACGGGCGCCCGGCGGTCCTGTCCGGCGGCGTCTTCACGGCGGCCGTGGCGCTGGCCGAAGGCTACGGACGGGCGATAACCGCGACCGGCAGCCGGAGCGGGGAGACAACCACGGACCAGGCAATAGTGAACGTCGACCTGAACGCGCCGCGGGTGGAGCTGCGCCTGCCGCCGGCCGTGATGCGCGGCCGGGTGCTGGAGGCGGTGATTGAAGTGTCCGACGAGGTGGACGTGAGCGGCGTCAGTCTCGCGGTGGACGGCCTGCCGCTGGCTCCGCCCATGGCTCTGCTCCCCTCGGCCATGAGCCCGGGCTACTTCGCCCGGTGGACGGTGCAGGTGGCGGTGCCGCTGGACGCCCCGTCCGCACTTGTCTTTCAAGTGACGGCGGAGGATCCGGCCGGCCACCGCACGGAGGCCGAGGCGCCGGTGACGGTGATCGCTCCCGAAGCCACCGGCGCGTTCGTGCTGGGCGAGGCGTTCCGGGCGGATTCCGGCCTGCCGCTGGACGACGCGCCGGTGTCGCTGTGCGGCGGGGCGGCCAAGACCCGATCCGACTTGCGCGGCGAGTACCTGCTGCCGGTGGCTCCCGGCCCGGCGGACGTGCAGATCGTACGGGACGGTTTCCTGCCGGTGTGGCGGCGCGTGGCGGCCGTCGACGGCGTCGGCACCGTGGCCCTGGACGCGCGGCTGCTGCCGGTCGACTCCGCGTCGGCAACTGTCGGGACGGCGGGGGGGCAGTTGATCAGCTCCACCGTCGGCTACTCGCTGGATGTCCCGTCTGGGTCGCTGTCCGCCCTGACGGAATTGCGGCTGACGGCCATGCCGCCGCTGGCGCTGGCCCAGGTGCTGGCGCCGGGCTGGTCGCCGTGGGGCGCGGCCGACGTGCAGCCGTGGGACGCCGCGTTCACCGTGGCCGCCCGGCTGACCACGCCCTGGGTGTTGCCCGACGACTCCGAAGGCCGCGACTGGATGCTGCTGCGCTTTGATGAATCCCGCCGCGAGTGGCAGCGGGTGGAACCGCTTTCGTACGCCAAGTCAGCCGGCTCTGGGACTTCCGCGGCGTCGGACAAGAGGAACGGAAACGGCGAAACGGCGAAACGGCGAAACGGCGCTTCTGTCCCCACGGTCACCGGTCACCGGTCGTCGGTCGGTTTCTCCTTCGATATAGTTTCCGGCGGCCAATTCGTCCTCGCCGTCGCCGATCCGCCGCCCACGGAGCCGTCGGAGATCCCGGAAATCGGTGAGTGGCTGGAACCATCGTTTGCAGTGCTGGACGGCGAAGCCTTGGAAGCCGCGGGCGAGGTGCATCCCGAAGCGCTGCCGGCCGGCGCCGGCATGGTGGCCGTGGCGGACCTGTCGCTGGACGCCGATCCGCCTGCACCCTCGGGCGTGGTGGTTTCCGCCATGTTCCGGCAGGCCTACACGTACTCCGGGTCCGCCGGATCCGGAGCTTCGGATTCATTGGAAGGCCGCCGCTACGTCCAGGACCTCCTCCTCTACCGCCTCCCTGGTGACGATGCAAAGAAGGTGGAAGCAAAGTTTGACGAGACGGGAGACGGGAGACGGGAGACGGGAGACAAGAATGATTCAATCAACCAGGGGATTCCCGATGACCACTCAGACAAAGGGTTACAAAGACTTGATCGTTTGGCAGAAGGCAATGGATCTGGTGCCAGCGGTGTACAAGCTGGCCCGAAGACTGCCGCGCGAGGAGACCTACGGTTTGACCAGCCAGATCCGGCGGGCCGCAGTATCGATTCCAGCCAACATCGCCGAAGGGCAAGCCCGGCGCCATCGAGCGGAATTCAGCCAGCACCTGGGGATCGCCCGTGGCAGTCTGGCCGAATTAGACACGCTGATGATCTTGGCAGTGAAGCTGGGCTATCTGTCGGAGGCGGACGTGGAACTGCTAGGGTCGGCAATGATCGAGATCCGGCGGCTTCTTCAGGGACTTATCCAGAGCCTGGACAAACAAGCGATCCACTGACTCCTGTCCGCAAGGGGAGTCAACATAAGGACAACTGGCTTCTTTCTCCCGACTCCCGACTCCCGACTCCCGTCTCGATTTCCTTCCCCATCGCTCCGATAGAAGAGATCCCCCCGGCGCTGCTGTCCGAGGGCGAAATCGACGTCGACATCCTGCCGGACCGCGAAAACACCCGCGGCGTGGTCGCCTCGGGCCCGGTGACCGAGGTCTCCGACGGCTGCGGCGGGACCGCCACCTTCGGCCCCGCCGGCCTGCCCGACGGCGCCTGGGTGGACTTCCGCCCGCTGGACCTGTCCGCCGTGGCGCCCCCGGCCGGCTCCGACCTCGAGCCGGTCGCCGCGTTCCACCTGGAGTCCAGCAGCCCGCTGCCGGTGGACACGGCCGTGGCCTTGGCAGCTCCCGCGACGGAGGCCGACATCCTCTCCTTCTACCGCGTGATCCGGTGGGGGAGCGAGCACCTCTACGCCTACGCCTGCCCGGCCGCGCGCCAGGGCGGCGTGGTCGTCAGCCTGTCTGTGCCGCCTGGCGGAACGCCTCTGCCGACGGCGTTCCCCGGCCTGGCTTCCGGCGGCGACTTCGTCCTCTGCCGCCTCTCCCGCGCGCCCGTCTTCGCCGGCGGTGTCGTTGCGGGTAGTCCGGATCTGCCAGCCCCGGAACCGGCTTTCACTCTCGTCCGCTCCGCCGCCTGCCCCGTGGTCTCCCCTGTTTCGATGGACGGCGCCTGGTTCCTCCAGACTTTCGCGGATCCAGGCGAACCGGCCGAAGTGACCGCCCTGGACGAGTCCCACGGCCTGGCTGCGACCGGATCGGCCTCCTGGACCGCCCCCTGGACGTACCAGCCGCTGGCCCTGGTCCTGGCTCCGCGGGTGCCCGCCGTGGCCGCCACCGAGCCGTGGAGCGGCCAGATCGGTGTGACACTGCAGCCGGTCCTCCGGATCACTTTTGACGACGAGATCGTACCCGCCAGCCTCCAGCCCGGCGACCTGCAATTGGCCGGCCCGCAGGGGTCTGTGTCCCTGGGCGCTTTGCGTCTCGACGACGACGGACGGACCGTGAGCGCGGCCCCGCTGCGCCCGCTGGCTCCCTCCACAGCCTACACGGTGACCGTGGGCCCGAACGTGGAAAACCGCTGGGGCCGCCCCATGGCCGCGGCGCACTCCTTCTCTTTCACCACCGCCGCCTCCACAGGCGGCACGGGCTCCGGTTCCGGCTCATCCACTGCGGACATTTCCATCACCGCCGACTTGGCCGCCGGAACCCTGACGATCCGCGCGTCGGCGTGCCCGATCCCTCCGGGCGGCCGCCTGAAGGTCATCAACATGACCACCGGCGAGGTCCGCATCTTCACCTCCTGTCCCACCGCCGGCTCCGGCGGCTCCGGCGGTTCCGGCGGCTCCGGCGGTTCCGGCGGCTCGGGTGGTTCCGGGGACGGCCTCTGGCTGACGATCTCCGGCTCCCCCTACGACGACCTGACGATCGTGGTGGAGACGGCCTCGGGAGAGCAACTGGCGCTGGTCCGCCAGCCGGTGATTTCGGATCCCGCCTCGGGCTACACGTACGTCGGCCCCTCCGGCGGAACGGTCTCCGACCCCACCGGCCAGGTCCTCCTGACCATCCCCCCCGACGCGCTGCCACACACGGTCCGGGTGAAATTGCAGCATTTTCCAGACACCGTCCCGCATCCTCCCCTCGAAGGAGAAGCGACCCGGTATCGCTTCGGCGGCCGGGTGATCCTGGAGAGCGATTACACCGGTAAAACCCGGAAGGAGCTGGAACTCTCCTTCCCGGCGCCTTCCTTCGCTGCCGAGGGAAGCCGGTTCCTGGCTGTCTCAGCCTTGGAGATTCCGGACGACCAGGGCCAGCCCGTGACCCTGCAAAACGCCGTGGTAACGGCGACGGTGCGGCAAGGGCGCGTCTGCCACGACTGCCCGCCGTTCTCCGGTCTGGATCTCGTCTCCCTGACAATGGATTATTTCATGGTCCAGGGGCCGTGGGCCTTTGTCGCCGGCCGCGTGGTGGACACCGCCGGCCAGGGCGTGGGCGGCGCGGTCGTCGCGGCCGGATCCACCTTCATGGCAGGGCAGGGAGCCACCGTGGCCAACGACGGCGGCGGCTTCACCCTGCTGGTCACGTCGGCCGAGAGCAATCCGGTGGACCTCGTCCCTGTTCGCGCGTACGATCCCCGCACCGGCCGCCGCGGTCAGAGCGTCGCCGTCGGCGCCAGCAACGTCCTGATGGAGTGGCAGCAGTTCTACCCGCAGGCCCGGCTGTACACGGCGCAGGTCACCATCTCGTCCGATCCGGCGGGAGAGGACCGGGTACCGATCGAACTCGGCCCGGTCGAAGTCGAAGCCGGCTGCTGCAGCGAAACGGAATTCCAGGTCGATACCGCCGCCACCCTGATTTTCCGTGCCAGTCATGAAGTGGCCCCGGACCGGCAGATCCGCTTCCGGCTCCGCACGGTGGAACCTTGCCACTACGCGGCTGCCAAGCTTGTGCTCTCCTCCGGACAGGAACTGGCGCTGGCGGTGGAGACTGCAGACGGCCAGGACGGCGGAGACGTCCTGACCACCCAGGCGGTGTTGCCGCCCCAGCTCGGCCACATCCAACTGGTCATCGCCGCGTGGGACGGGGCGAACAACACGTCCAGCCGCTCCTGGGACTTCCAGGTCGTGGACAATGCGGGCACCATTCAGCCCCAGCCGTGGCGCCCGTTCATCACGCGCATCCAGCCCGCCGACGGCGCCACCATGGTGTCGTGCGACGTGCAGCCGTCCATCGGATTCTCCGAGCCGGTACTGTTGGATGATTTCCTGGCCTTGCTGCAGCAGCCCAATCCGCCCCTGCGCCTGGTGGAAGCCGTGTCCGGCGATGCCGTCGACATCATGGTGACGGCGTGGGGCGTCTACATTTCGCAGAATGTCACCTACTATACCGACCTTCGAATCCAGCCCCTCTCGCCGCTCTCGCCCGACGCCGGCTACCGGCTGGAACTTGATTTGGCGGGGTGTGCCTCCATCGCTGACACGCAGCAGGAAGCCCTCGACACGGCGGGATTGCCGCCCACCCTGACCGCGGGTTTCCACACATTCCGCCCTGTCTCGGTGTTTGACGAGACCGGCAACATCGCCGCCACCGACCGGGTGGCCGTGGTGGGTAGTTTCGTGTTTGTGCTGGCGGAACAGAACCATCCCAATCCGCTGCAGCGTTCCGCGCTCCAGGTGTGGGAGCTGCCGGCCCTCTCCGCGCCGGTGAAGCGGCTGGAGGCGGCGCTGCCCCTCCACGCCATGGACCTGGATGTCCGGCTCAACGAGGATAGGGATTATGAAGTCTCCTTGATCTGCGCCGCCGGCTGGGAGGAGTTCAACTCGGTCCTGCTGTCCTATCGGTTGAGCGACTCCGCCATCCGCTCGGGCGATGCGACAGGGTTGTCCCTGGAGGCAGCCGCCACGTTGGCGACCCCCTCCATGGGCGCAACTCCTGTGGAACTGGCCCGGACCGGTGACGACCTTTATGTGGCCGTGACCGGCCTGGGCGTGCGGGCGCTGAACCTGTCCCGCCTGCGGGTGCGCACCTCCGAGGCGGCGGCCCGTGGCCGGGAAGTCCTGGCGGACGCTCTGCTTCCGGCGAAAGGCCTGAATTTTGACGAGGGCGAACTTCTGACCTCCCCCGGCCAGTGCCTCGGGCTGGACTGGTTCACCCTTCAGAGCCACCGCTTCGTGGCGGTGGCTGACGGGAGCACGACGGGAACTCCCAGCCAGCCGCGGCAGGGATTGCTCTCGGTGGTGGAAGATCCCCAGACGGCGGCGCCGCTGCCGTCGGTGCGCCCGGACGAGCACCCCTTCCTGTGCGCGGTGGAGGCAATCGCCCCGACGGTCCGCATCCGTCAGGTGCTGGTCCGGTCCGTGGCCACCTACCGCTGGCACGGGGAGGAGCAGACCACTCCGCTGATCCTGGCCGTGGGCGACACGCCGGAGTTCCCGACTTGGCTGGGCGTCTACCAGATGGCTCTCGAGAACGAGGCGCTGCGCCTCCGGCTTATGTTCGAGGCGGACCTGGACCGCTACGCGCTGCTGGCTCCGTCCGGGGACGACTTCCTGCTGGTGGCCGACGGCAGCTATGCCTCGGTGCGGCTGGGCGATTTCGACGCCGTGGGGGATCAGGGCCCCCTGGCGCCCTGGTTCGCCCTGGAAGGATTGTACGCCGGCGACGCGGCTCTGGCGGACGGCCTCCTGTTCAACGCCCGGGGCCGCGAAGGGCTGGGCGTGTACGCCCTGTCCGCGCTCGCCCGCCTGCTGGGACTGGACGAGCCCCGGGTCGGCGAGCCGATCCACACCTATCGCCGGCACCTGCCGGTGGTCCGGCAGTACGAGCCGGGCACGATTCACGTGGAGGGGTACCGGCTCGTGCCCGGCTTGAAGTTCCACTACGAAGTGATTCCCGCCGACCTGGCTGGCGACCGCGAGGAGATCTGCTTCGCCGGCGAGACCGGTTGCCTCTTCACCTTCCCGCAGGCGGCCGATTCGATCGGCGATTCCTCCACCCGCCACGTCTACACGCAGGCGGTGGACATCCCGTCGGCCGAGGTGGGCAAGGAGGATCCCTGCCAGGACTTCTATCATTTCGGTGTGAAGCCGGCGCCCGTGAACGGCACGGTGCGGGTTGAAAGGCAGGCCGGGGGCGGGCGGTACGATCCCCTCGTGTCTTCCTGGCCCGAGGCCGTGGCCCTGGAGGAATTGATCGACCTGTACACCCCGGTGGTGGCCTGCCGGCAGGAAATGGTCCGCGGCCGCCAGTTCTGCGATCCGGGACAGGAAGCCTGGCAGCGGCAGGCGGCGATCCTGCAATACCGGGCGAACTTCAAAACCCGCCTCCGGACGGTGTCCGTCTGCCCGCCCGACCGACTGGACCTGCCCGTCCATGTAAAGAGCTGCAACTTCGAAACCATGCTCGGCGATGTGGAGATCCTCCCGTTGCTGGGCACCCCCGCCCGGGTGGGGTTGCTGGATGACCTGCCGGCCCTGGCGGCGGGTGTGTACTATCTCCGCCTGGACGTGGAGGCCGTCGATTATCCCGGCGTGGCCGACGTGTTCTGGGTCCGCCTGGATGTCGGCGAGCACTCCAGCCGCAGCGCCGAGATCGGCAAGAACTATTGCCAGGGCGTCGACCTTCAGGAAGGTTACTACTTATCCCAGCACACCGATCTGCAATTGGAGGACAAGGGCCTCCCGCTGGAACTGTCGCGTTCCTGGACCAGCGCGGCCATGCATCCCGATTTCGGCCCGCTGGGCGAGGGCTGGCAGGCCTCCACCCGGATGATGCTCCTGCGCGATGGCGGCGGCGACTTCCTGGTGCAGGGCGGCGACGGCGGCGGCACCCGCTTCCGACCCCAGCCCGACGGCACGCTGCGGCCCGAGCGGGGCATCCACGCCTCGCTGGTCCGGGACGGCGACGCCTATGTGCTGACCACCAAGTCGAACAAGCGCTATGTGTTTGGCAGCAGAACCAAGGACGGGATCGGCAACATCGCCGAGCACAACCTGGCCTACATCGACTACATGGAGGACTTCGACGGTAACCGGCTGACCTGGCTCTATGCGGCGGACGGCCTCGGCCGGGTCACGGCGGTGGAGCACAGCTCCGGCAGCCGCCTGGTCTTCGAGTACGAGCGCAGCCGCTTCGGCTGGCGGATCCGCACGGCGACGCTGATGTCGGCCGCCGGCGATCCGGGGCAATCTGCGTCGTATTCGTATGGAGAATGCGGCGAGCTGTCCCGCGTGGAACTCTCCGGCGTGCCGGAGCGTCCGGCTGGAACGCAGGCCGGGGGACCGGTTCGCATTGAATACGGCTACACGGCCGACACCGACCCCCAGGCGCGCTACCGGCTGGCCACCGTGTCCGGGCCGAATCCGGGCAACTTGCTGTCGATCTTCTACGCCGGCGCGGGCAAGACCGGCGCCCGGGACGCACAGGACAGCCGCCGGGTGGACCGCCTCCTGGAAGGTTCGCAGGCGGAACCGCCCCTGACCCGGTTCGACTACGACTTCTCCACCTACGGCTGGCAGAGCGGCCACACCACAGTGACCGATCCCCGCGGCTACACCGACCAGTATTTTTTCTCCGCCGACGGGTTCCTGTCGGCGCGCCGCAACGCGCTGGGCAAGGAGACGGCCTACACCCGCTGGGAAGGGGGCTGCGAGAACCTGGTCGCCCGCGAAACCCAGCCGGACGGCCGGATTCTCGTGTACAGCTACGATACCCGCGGCAACCGGGTCGAGGAAACCGACACGCCGGCCGGCGGAGGGACGCCGGCGGTGACGCGCGCGGAATACCACCCGGTCTTCAACATCAAGACCTACGAGCAGACGCCGCTGGGGACGGTCCGGCGGTGGACCCTGGACGCCGCGACCGGCCACGTCATTGGCCTGACGGAGACGGCCGGCGGGGTCAGCCGCACGTCGGCCTACGAGTGGACGGCCGGCAACCTGACGGCCGCCGTGGATCCGCGCGGCGGGCGGACGGTGTACGAAGACCACGACCGCCATGGCCGGCCGAAGCGGATCGTCGATCCGGCGGGCCGGATTTCGGTTCAGGAGTGGAACGACTGGGGCGAGCTGACGGACGCGCGCGGGCCGCTGGGCCAGGAAACGCACACGGAGTACGACGCCCACCACCGGCCGGTGCGCGTGCAGGGGACCAACGGGCTGACGGGCGGCCTTTCGGTGATGATCGAGGAAGCCCTGGAGTATTACCCCGGCGGGCAGCTCTACCGGCGCGTCTCCGGCGGGGAGGCCGCGGGGCCGCACCTCACCGAGACCGTCCTGCTGGACGACCGGGACCAGCCGCAGTCCACTTCGGTCACGTTCGACGATCCGTTGGACGGCGCGACGGTCACGATCAGCGAGCACTTCATCTACGACGGCAACGGCAACGTGGTCAGCCGCACCGATCCGGAGGGGCGGGAACACACGTTCACCTACGACCTCCTCAACCAGGAGACGGGGCACTGGGCGGACGGCCGGCAGGTGTCGGCGCAGGCGTACGACGAGTTCGGCCTGAAGCGCAAGGTGGCGGAGAGGGACGCCTACGGGCGGCTGCGTCGCTTCGCCTACGACGGCTTCGGCCGCCGGGCCTGGGAGATCCTGGGGCCGATCGGCGAGCACGACCGGGCGCCCGCCGCGCCGCCGCCGGACTTTGCGGCGGCTCCGGTGGCCGGACACTTCACCCGCGGCTGGCTCTACGACCTGGAGGGCCGGGTGGTGGCCGAGCTGGACGGCGCCGGGTCGGTCCGGCGGTTCGGCTACGACGGCTTCGGGCGGAAGGTTGTCGAGGAGACGGTGCTCGACGCCGCCGACCCGGGCCGGAACCTGCGCACGGAGTGGGACTACGACCCGGCGGGCAATCCGGTGGAGGAGCGGGACGTGGTCCACGGCCGCATCGCGCGCTTCACCTACGACGCAGCCGATCGTGTCCTCACCCGCGAGCTCGACGCGGCCCCGGGACGGGCCGTGCCGGGCGGCGTCGAATTGCCGTACCGCTGGCAGTATGAGTATCGCGACGGGGAGTCCGCGGCCAATCCGGATGGCGGGGCCCGGGTGACGGAGGAGAACCTCCAGAGCGGCGTGCGCCGGGAAACGCTACGGGACGCCGCCGGGCGGACCTGGCGGGAGCGCTTGGTGGACGGCGCGCACGCGCTGGACCTGGTTGCCTCCACCCGCCACGACGCGTTTGGGAATCCGGTGGAGTCGACCGATCCGGAAGGCCGGATCATCCGGTTCGAGTACACCCCCAACGGCTGGCAACGGCGCCAGACCGATGCCGAGGGATTCCAGACCGTCCAGGAGTACACCCTGGACGGCCGGGTGCGCGAGGTGCGGCGGCAGGCCGACCGCGCCGGTGCCTGGCTGGCGGCCCGATTCGCCTACGACGCGCTGGGGCGGCCGCTGCGTGAGGAGAGGCTCCGGCCGGGGTCCGACCCGGAGGAGTGGTACGCCCTGCGTGCTTACAATTATGGCAATTACGTCGATGCCGGCGAGCCCGGGGCGGAGTGGACCGACACCGACGCCTTGGGCCGGACCACCACCCACCGGGAGGACGCCTCGGGCCGGGAAACCGCGCGGGTGCTGCCGCCCAACGGCGGGCAGAATCCGGAGGAGCGCTTCGGCTACGACGGCGCCGGCCGGACCGCCTACGCCATGGACCGGCGCGGCTGGGTGACGAAGTCCTTCTACGACGCCGCGGGCCGGCTGACGGAGCTGCGGGAGGCCTGCGAGCAGGTGGCGCTGGGCGGGAAAATGGCTGCCGTCGTCGCGGGCGGGGCCAAGGCCGTCCGGATCCACTACCTGGATCCGCTGAACCGGCGGGTGGAATGGGACCAGGCCGACCGGGCCACCCGGGTGACCCTCGACGCCTTGGGCCGGGAAGTAGCACGGGAGCGCCTCGACGTGGACGCCAGCCTGTACCAGCCGGAGGAAATCCCCGGCGTGGTGGCCGCCGGGTGGGAAAATTACCTGGACGTCGTCCTCGAGCGGAAATTCTACGACTCCGACGGCCGGGTGGTCCTGGAGGCGGATGCGGTCGGCTCGTCCACCGCCTACGAGTACGACGGGGCGGGGCGGCTGCTGCGGCGCACCGAGGGGCTGCACCTGGCGGCGGACGGCGTCACGCCCGAGGCCACGGCGGCCACCGCCGCGTGGGAGTACGCCTACGACCGCGTCGGCAATGTTCTCTATGAGTACAATCCGCGGCTGGAGGCGCTGTACCCGGGACGGACCCATCCGTATTTCCATCATGAGTACAGCCCCCGCAACGAGCGGACCGCTACCACCGACGCCGACGAATTGACCACCACGACCGAGTACGACGGCGTGGGGCGGAAGGCGGGGGTGGTGTCGCCGCTGGGGCACCGGACCGCCTACGCCTACGACGAGCAGGACCGGCTGACCGCCGTGACCCAGGGTGCGGAAGCCGCCCCGGCCGACCAGGCGGCGACCTCGTACCGCTACGACGACGCGGGGCCGGTGCGCTGGCAGGTCGACGCCAACGGCCACGCCGTGGAGCGGATCTACGACGCCTGGGACCGGGTCACCGAGCTGCGCCAGTGGCTCCTGCCCGTCTCCGAGATCCCCGTCCTGGCGGGCACTTCGGGTTCGCCGGCAAAACGTAGTCCGGATCCGGCCGGCAAGGGGAGTCCGGGTCCGCCGGCCCCGGAACGCTCTCTCACTTCCAACGACACCAACGCCATACAATATGGAAAGACGAGCCCCGCTCCCCGAGTCTCTAGCCTCGAGTCCCGAGCCTCGAATCCCGACTTCCTCTCCTGGACCTCCGCTTACGACGCCTCGGGCAACCTGACCGCCACAGTCGACCCCGACGGCCGGCGTGTCGACCGGACCTACGATTCGCTGAGCCGCCTGTCCACGGAGTCCTTTGCCTGGCCGTCGGCTGACCCGACCGCCCTGCCGGACGTGCCGCTGGGCCACGCTTACACTTACGACGTCACCGACAACCTGCTGCAGGTGGTCGAAGAGAAAGACGTCCGCAGCGACTGGGCGGCGGCGGGCGCCGGGGTGGTGAGCGGTCCGCCGGGGGCACGGCGCGCGGTGGCCTACACCACGCGCTACCGCTACGATGGCCTGGACCGGCTGGAGGAGCAGACCGACGGCTACTGGGGCCGGACGGCGCGCTTCGCCTATGACCGCACCGGCAGCCGGACGGCGATGTACTTCCCCGGGGAAACTCCCCCGCTGATCCCCGGCCAGCCCCCGCCGACCGCCCCCTCCGCAGCCTACCGCTACGACGCCGCCCGCCGGCTTTCGTCGGTCCATCGCAATAACCCCGCGACTGCCAAGTTGACCGCGAGCAATGCTTCGGCGTGGAGTTTCGGAAACGGCGAAACGGCGAAACGGCGAACCGGCGCCGTATGGAGCGCCGGCTTCCAGCCGGCCGGTATGGAGTGCGGTGATGAGGCGCGCGGTCAGATGATGGCCTCGGTGCAAATGAAGCAGCGCCGAATCACCGCTTTGGAACCGCGCGGAGCGTTTTCCCCCGACACCGATGCATCCGCCGGAGCGCGGCCGTCCCGTCCGCACGATGCCGCCGTACCTCGCGCCGTCCCCGGCGCGTGGGCTCCCTCCGCCGGCACCGCCGACACGCGTCCGGAGGCCGCGAGCTACGCCGATTCACCGACTCACCCATTCACCCATTCACCCTCCGCCAAGACCGCCGACACTCCCATAGCCTCCTACGAGTTCTTCGCGGACGGCCTGGTCCACCGCATCCACTACGCCAACGGCGTGGTGGCCACTTACGCCTACCGCGACAACGGCTGGGTCGAGTCCATCGAGCTCCGCGACGGCAACAACGAACTCCTCAGCCGCTACTTCTACACCTACGACCCCGACGGCAACCGCACGCAAATGGCCGAGGTCAACGCCACACCCGCCCGCCGAGCCGCCGACCCGATGTGGGCGACGCCCCGCGAAACCCTTTACGGCTACGACCACCTGGGCCGCCTGAGCTGGGTGAAATACCCGGCCCTGGGCCCCGACGCCCCGGCCCGCCGGGCGGACTACACCTATGACTTGACGGGCAACCGCCTCACCGAGACGGAAGCCGAGCTCGACGGCAGCGGCAATCCAGTCCGCCCGATCAAACAGCGCACCTTCGCCTACAACGCCCTGAACCAGGTGGAATTCATCCGTGACGCTCTGGCGCCGGTGCGCAGCGTCCGCTACGAGTACAATCTCAGCGGCGATACCACGGCCAAGATCATCGGCCAATTGGACGCCTCCGGCCAGATCGTGCCGGGCACCGAGGCCTCCCGCCTGCACTTCACCTGGGACGTGACCGGCCGCCTGCGGCAAGAGCACCGGATCACGCCGGCGGCGGGCGGTGAGCCTGAGCAAACCGAATTGATGGCGGAGTTCGGCTACGACTACGCCGGCCGCCGGGTGCGCCACGACGGCCGCTTCGTGTTCCTGGGCGACGGCGCCGGCGGCCCCGGCGACCCGGTCCCGTCCGACACCCGCTTCTATGTCTATGACCAGCAGAGCTGCCTGGCCGAATACGCCCCCGACCCGGCCCAACCGGCGGATCCCTCGGCCCTGGTCAAGACCCGCCAGTATATTTACGGCAGCGAGCTGATCTCCGCCGAATCTTGGATTGCCTCTGACCAGTCCCCCGCCCCCAAGTCCCAGGTCCCGTCTCCCAGTTCCCAGGCCCCAGGTCCCAGATCCCAATCCCCAGGTCCCAGTTCCGTCTTCTACCACCAGGACGCCCTCGGCTCCACCGTCAACCTGACCGCCGGTGGCGATGTCCCCGGCGGCCCCGCCGCCGGCGCCGTCACCGCGAGCTACCTCTACGACGCCTGGGGCAACTACCGCGAGCTGGACACCACCGACCCGGCCGACCCCGGCAATCCCCTGTTCGACGCCACCCCCGACCTCGGCCCCGACGGCCTCTACGCCTGGGACTCCTACCTCTCCACCATCCAATTTGCTTTTGATCCGGCGAGCCTCGAGCTTCCAGCCCCGAGCCTCGCGGATTGGAACCGCTTCACCTACACCGGCCACGAATTCGACCCCGAGACGGGCCTCTACTACTTCAAGGCCCGCTTCTATGATCCCGAGCTGGGCCGGTTCTTCTCGGCGGATGAGGATCTGGGTGAATATTCAGTCCCTCCCAGCCTTCATCGCTTCACATTCTGCTTCAACAGCCCTCTCCGATACGTGGATTTTACGGGCCATAGCCCCTGGGACAGGATCCGACAGCTCATTCAGCAGGCTGCCAATTCACAAATCGGACTCCGGGTGCAAATGCTTACCTCGGGGATGCGCACGTTGGATGCGAATTTGCGGCAACGATCGGCGGAGATGGGTCTCGGAGCAGCGGAGTCCTTGTCCAACATGGTCACCCAAGGAGGGACTGCCCGCGAGAAGGCCAAGTTCGTGGAAGCGGCCCGCCAGTATCGGAGCGGAGAAAGGAATCTCTTCAAGATCGCTTCCAGCGCAGAGAAAGCTGGGGACACAGCTCAAAAGGATTGGCGGACCGCAGAGGGCTACAGCCGAGCCAGGGAGATCTACGGCAAGACGGGCGATCTGAAACTCGCCCTCAAGGGCGGAGCCCAGTGGGGATTCTACAATGCCGGTCAATCAGTAATTCCCGCCGAAGAGTGGGAAGTGATCAGGGATTCCAATGCGACTTGGGATCAAAAGGTGGTTGCTTATGCCAGTGGAGCCGTGAAATGTGCTTCGATCGGCATGACCGTGCAACCTGTGGCGGGTGCTATCGCAGGCAGGATCACCTCCCGATTCGGCACCTCTGCCGCAGTGAATGCGGTGGAACGTGCGGCGGGAAGAGAAGTAACTGAAGTTTCTGGACGGGAAGTGGTGGTTGTTGCAGAAAAGGTAGAGGGAACTCCTGTTGGAAAAACTGCCTCTGGTGTTTTTGAGAATGAGATTGTATCAAGTAATCCACCTGCAGTTGTCTCAGGAAGAGATATTATTGAACAGATGCGAGATGTGCGAGGGCGGTTTCTACCTAAGGAAGGAGGCGAACTACGTCCTGGAGGCCCATTCGAAGAACAAGTTGGAACCGTGCTTCACGAGATCAATCAAGATGTGGTTCACCATATCCGAATACGTACGGAAAGCGGAATAGTAGTTGAAGTGGATTATGCAAGCAGGAATCAGATTACGAGTACTTTAAAATTGACGGAGGCTAAGGGATCTGAGACAGCAGGATTTACGACAAATCAAAGATCTGGATATCCAGATATTCGAGAATCTGGGGGGACAGTCGTGGGTAGCGGATCAGAAGCTTTTCCAACAGGTATGAAAATACCTCCAACTCCGGTAAGGGTTATACGCCCCTCATTACTCGATCGTCTAACAAGAATGCGCCATGCCAGTGGAGGAAGATAATGAAGGAGATACAACAGCAACTAATTGAACAGATATCAACTGTTCTGGAGCAATATAGATTTCGATATATTGCGTGTAGAGAGTTATTTGTCAATACCGTTGGTGAAAAATCATTTCGTTTTCAAGTTCGGTGTCTCAGAGCAAAGGGAGGATTGCTAATCGAACCAGCCGTGGGCGTGCGAATTGAAGTTGTTGAAAAGATCTTCCATCGTACATCAGGATTCGAGCCAGAGTATCAACAGTGGACTCCGACACTCGGGGCAGAAATCTGGCGCCTTGAAGGCGATCCAACCGCGTTTCAATATCCCCTGACCAGAACCGAAGATATAGCGGGTGTCGCGAAGCATCTAATAACCGATTTTCAAACAAAAGCACTTGATTACTATACTGAGTATTCATCTCTTCAGTCTATCGATCAGGTTCTGAACCACAATCCATCTGAGAAGACACCTCATCGAATGATGGAATGGTTACGGGCATCAACGGGTTTAATCGTCGCTCGTCTTGTGGATAGAAGAAATTATAATGAGCTAACGAACGTATATTTAAAGACACTACACAAACTCGATAGAGGATTCTATCTTCCCCAATTCACTGCGTTGATCAAGGATTTACATGATGTTGAACCACTACCTAAATCGAGTTTGAATGATTGTCCTCGGGAGTAATGTGGACTTCTTCAAGAGGCTACAGAAATTGACCAAAAATGATGGCCTCGTAATAAGTCACCCGGCCAGCGGGTAGGCGGCGGGGGGACAAACGATTGATCGGGACCGGCCGGAACCTATTCCGGCCGCAGTCCGGAGGCGGGTTCTCAAGATTCGGATCGGCTCTTTGAAAACTTCGTTCCAACAGCGGCCGAGAGGCGCCCAAACGGGATAAGGTAAATAATCTTTCGCACATTTGTGGGTGAGAAGGGGTAGTCTATTGTAATGCTCCCCATAAACTGGACACGGGGATGAGGTGTTAAATGTGGACGACCGAGGCGAGGAAGATAGATAGAGCACTGAATGCGATCGCCGCGGAGCGGGGTCCTCAAGACGAAAGCAGGCGGTCCGCATTAATGACAACGCAGCCGGGGCATGTGGTGACGGGCGATGGTAACAATTCCGTTCTTCGCCCTTGTGCCCGGTTTCGATCCTTGACAACTGAATAGTCAGACGAGCTGATTCCAGAACGAAGACGACTTTCGGTAGACAAGAGTGGGGCGGGCAGCCCCACTCCATTTTTTCCCTTTGACCGCAACGACAACCTGACGGAGGTGAAGGAGACCAAGCTGGTCCGGAGCGCCTGGGCGGCGGCGGGCGCCGGGCGGATCGTGGCCGGCGACGCCACGGGCTCGGGCCGCTGGGCGAGGGTGGAGTACACCGGCCGGAACGTCTACGACGGGCTGGACCGGCTGGAGCGGGCCACCGAAGGGTACTGGGGCCGGACGACGGAGTTCTGGTACAACCGCGCCGGCGCCCGCACGGGGACCTTCTTCCCGGGCGAGACCGTCTCTCCGCCGCCGGGCAGTGTCCCCTCCGCCGCGCCTTCCTTGTCCTACCGCTACGACGCGGCCAACCGCCTCGTGGCGGCGAACCGCACCGCTGCGGCGGGAGGGAAGGCCTCGGCGCTGAATTTCCGAAACGGCGAACCAGCGCATCGGCGAAACGGCGCCGCATGGAGCGCCGGCTTCCAGCCGGCCGATGTGGAGTGCGGTGATGAGGCGCCCGGTCAGGTTTCAGCCCCGGGGCAGATGCAGGGGCGCCGAAACACCGCTTTGGAACCGCGCGGAGCGCTATCTCCCGATGCAGACACATCCGCCGGAGCGCGGACGTCCCGTCCGCACGATGCCGCCATACCTCGCGCCGTCCCCGGCGCGTGGGCTTCCTCGGCCGATTCCCCCGACACGCGTCCGGAGGCCGCGAGCTACGCCGATTCACCGATTCACCCATTCACCGATTCACCGACTGCCAAAACTGACGATTCATCGGTGGCCTCCTACGAGTACTTCCCCGACGGCCTCGTCCACACGATCCGCTCCGCCAACGGCGCGGTCACCACGTACGCGTATTACCCCAACCGCTGGGTCCAGGCCATCGACACCCGGGCCGGCAGCCGCCGGATCAGCCGCTACGAATACGAGTACGACGCGAACGGCAACCGGACGCTGATGCGGGAGTGGAACGCCACCCCGGCGTGGCGGGCGGCGCACCCGGCCTGGGAGACCGACCCGGACGACGTTGCCGAGCACGAGGTGACCGTCTACACTTATGATCGCCTCGACCGGCTCAACGGGGTGACCTACCGCTACGGTACGGCGGAGCAGCGGGCGGTGGCCTACACCTATGACCTGCTGGGCAACCGGCTGAGCGAGCTCGAAACGAAGCTGGACGGCACGCCGGTCAAACACCGCGCGTTCGCCTACGACCGCCACGGCCGGCTGCTTCACGTGACCGACCACCTGGCGCCGGGGCGCAGCGTGAGTTACGAGTACAGCGCCGCCGGCGACACGTTATCAAAAACCATCGGCCAGCTGGACGGCGCCGGCCAGATCGTCCCCGGTACCGAAGCCCTGCGGCTGAATTTCGGCTGGGACGCCTGGGGCCGCCTCCGCCGGGTGACCCGGCAGACGGCTGACACTGGAAAATGGAGTCAGGCCAAGACGGGAGACGGGAGACGGGAGACGGGAGCGGAACCCGCCGGGATGTCCTCCGCCGGGATGTCCTCCGCGTCTGCCGGACTCAGTCTCTCAAACAGCAAAGTCTCCGCCCCCTCCGCTCTGGGTGATGAAGAGCTCGTCGCCGAGTTCTGCTACGACCACGCCGGGCGGCGCATCCGCAAGGACGGCCGCTTCGTGTTCCTGGGCGACGGCGCCGGCGGCCCCGGCGACCCGGTCCCGTCCGACACCCGCTTCTATGTCTATGACCAGCAGAGCTGCCTGGCCGAATACGCCCCCGACCCGGCCCAACCGGCGGATCCCTCGGCCCTGGTCAAGACCCGCCAGTATATTTACGGCAGCGAGCTGATCTCCGCCGAATCTTGGATTGCCTCTGACCAGTCCCCCGCCCCCAAGTCCCAGGTCCCGTCTCCCAGTTCCCAGGCCCCAGGTCCCAGATCCCAATCCCCAGGTCCCAGTTCCGTCTTCTACCACCAGGACGCCCTCGGCTCCACCGTCAACCTGACCGCCGGTGGCGATGTCCCCGGCGGCCCCGCCGCCGGCGCCGTCACCGCGAGCTACCTCTACGACGCCTGGGGCAACTACCGCGAGCTGGACACCACCGACCCGGCCGACCCCGGCAATCCCCTGTTCGACGCCACCCCCGACCTCGGCCCCGACGGCCTCTACGCCTGGGACTCCTACCTCTCCACCATCCAATTTGCTTTTGATCCGGCGAGCCTCGAGCTTCCAGCCCCGAGCCTCGCGGATTGGAACCGCTTCACCTACACCGGCCACGAATTCGACCCCGAGACGGGCCTCTACTACTTCAAGGCCCGCTTCTACGACCCCGAGCTGGGCCGTTTCGCCTCCGAGGATCAATTCGAAGGATCCGCACTCACACCTCCCAGTCTTCAACGGTACTGCTACGCAAATAGCAATCCCCTGACCTTTGTTGATCGAACGGGGTATTGGAGCGACAAGAGAATAACCACGGATGCGACCCTGGTGACGGCAGTCGAGAAACAAGACCTCACCGTCGGTACTGGTTCTTCCAAACATCCCATCGATGCCCTGTTAGACAGATTCAACCTTTCAGGTAACCTGAAACAGAGATTCCTTCAAGAGCTGATCAAGAAGAATCCCAGAATGATTGCGGAAGACGGGAGTTGGCAGCCTTGGAATCACCCTGTCTGGCGGAAGGATCTGTATGTCCCACTCACATGGGAGTTCCTGGGAAGCATGAAACCCAGGGAAGCGGTCGATCTCGTAATGAACTCGCCACGGTTGATGGGCGGGACCACATTCCGGGATCAAGTGCTCCAGGAAACGGGTAAAATATTACATCCTTGGAACACAGCCATAAACATCGGCTTGAAATTTGGCGCGAAGGTGGCGATCGCCATCATCGCCATCAAGTGCCCTCCCGTCGGACTGGCTTTGCTGGCGTTATACGGGCCGGCGCTCTCACAAGATCTTGTCGAGGGATGCAAAGAGTTGTCGACCCCGGCGGGGAGGGAGGCGGTCTATCAGGCTCTCGAAGATGCCCCAATGGAAGCCAAGGCAGACTTTTATGGCGACATCTTGATTGCCGCAGGAGTGGGAGGCTATGCCCTCAAAGGAAGAGGACAACCCGGATCATCCAGATTCAGCTTGAATCGGCGCGGTTCTCTTGATATTCAATCAGGGAAACAGCCCATTCCTTCTTTGGGAGATCTGTTAAGAGAAAATCTTAAAATCCAGAATGGCGGCACAGATGAGGCCTCAAGCAGAGCAGGCAGAGTCACAAGTCCGAACGCCATCGCCCGGAGAGCTGCTCAAGGCGAGTACGTCGATCCGATGACGAACCAGATTGTGAGGACCACCGAACCGTTAGCAGCCGATCATATCATCCCGCAACGAGTGATTAAACAGCTTGAGGGCTTTGACCGGCTAACTGCAGAACAGAAGGCAGCGGTGTTGAACCGACTTGAAAACTTCCAGGGCCTTCCAAAGACCTTCAACTCCTCGAAAGGCGGGCAAATGCCGGGAGATTGGCAGCAATACCGAGGGCAACCGCTGAATCCCAATTACATCAACCGCAACCAAGAGCTCCAGCCAAAGCTATTGAAGGAACTTCAAGAGATGATCAACAACTACCGAAATCCAATGGGGTCATAGAGCGATGCAAACTGCGACGAGAACCTGCAGACACCATGGACACCCTGAGTTCATTGTTGATTATGATCCGGCGATTGTAATTGAGCCGGACGTAGAATGGCTGCTGGAGTTCCTAGAGAAGTCGGTCGATTCAGGCACGAAATACCGAACTCAGGAAATCATTCGTATCGGTTGGACTGACACACTGATCGAGCAGGTAGACAACAACCATCTGCGACTGCTCGAACCGGACTGGACGGGCAGAATGCCTATAGAGTACATCCCTGGGGTTACGCAGACTCTCGCACATCTACGCCGGCAGAAGGACGTGGTTGAGAGCCTTGGTCTTGGTGAGCACCTGTCGTTCCCCACCATCAGGCAGAGCGCGTTAGTCTGCGACCAACTGGGTGCGAGAGACTGTGGAATCATCGAAAGGGTCCACCCAGATGGTCATGATTCTGGATGGTTCTTCGGATGCAATGACCCGGCACACGATCACAGTGATGCTAGGGTTCTGAAGCGTATTTCCCTTTACGAGATTGGATGTCGCATACCAGGAATCGTGCAGTTTTGTGCGCTCCCGCCCGGTTCGAACCTATCTCTCGGTGGTGCCAAGAAGATCGTGTTTAGCCTGGATGGTCATGCTGTGGAAATCCGTAAGGGTTCGTATCTGGAGAGGTTTCTCTATTAAGAACGAGATCAGCGCAGAGCACAGGCTCACCCAAAACAGATCAGGGAAACACAATAACTGTAAGTGCAAGGAGATTGTAATTCTGTCCGGTCGTCCATGGTTAGCGCTTCCCCTGGTTCTAATCTAGTCCGCCCCGGCTGGAGGCGCTCTACCCGGGGCGGACCCATCCGTACTTCCACCATGAGTACAGCGACCGCAACGAGCGGGTGAGCACCACCGATGCGGATGGATTGACCACCACGACCGGCTACGACGGCGTGGGGCGGAAGGCGGGGGTGGCGTCGCCGCTGGAGCATCGGACCGCCTACGCCTACGACGAGCAGGACCGGCTGACCGGCGTGACCCAGGGGGCCGAGGAAGGCGCGCAATTCACGGCGGTGACCGCGTACCGCTACGACGACGCGGGGCCGGTGCGCTGGCAGGTGGACGCCGACGGCCACGCCGTGGAGCGGGTCTACGACGCCTGGGACCGGGTCACCGAGCTGCGCCAGTGGTTCCTGCCCGCCGATCAGATCCCCGCCCTGATGACCGGAAAAGCGAGCGCAAGCGGACCAGGTCCCAATTCCCAGGTCCCAGGTCCGGTCTCCCAGTCCCGCGCCTCGAGCCCCGACTTCCTCCCCTGGACCTCCGCCTACGACGCCGTCGGCAACCTGCTTGCCACCGTCGATCCTGATGGCCGGCGTGTGGACCGGACATACGACGCGCTGAACCGGCTGGAGAGCGAGTCCTTCGCCTGGCCGTCCTCCGACCCGACCGCTCTGGCGGACGTGCCGCTGAACCACGCCTACGCGTACGACCTCAACGACAACCTGCGGCAGGTGGTGGAGGAAAAGGACGTCCGCAGCGACTGGGCGGCGGCGGGGGCCGGGGTAGTCTCCGGCCCGCCGGGGGTGCGGCGCTCGGTGGCCTACACCACGCGCTACCGTTACGACGGCCTCGACCGGCTGGAGGAGCAGACGGACGGCTACTGGGGTCGGACGACGCGCTTCGGCTACGACCGGACCGGCAGCCGCACGGCGATGTACTTCCCTGGGGAGACGCCGGCGCTGATCCCCGACCAGCCTCCCGCGGTTGCCCCCTCCGCGGCCTACCGCTACGACGCCGCCCACCGCCTCGTGGGGGTGGACCGCCACATTTCGGAGGCGGGCAAAGCCACTGTTTTCAGTCACGGAACCGGCGAACCGGCGAAACGGCGAACCGGCGCCGCATGGAGCGCAAACTTCCCGCCGGCGGATGGACGTCCGGACCGCCGGGCCGGACTGCCGCCGGAAAATGCCGGACCGGCCAACCTGCCTTTGACCGCCGCCGGCTCCAAATCCACCGAGCTTTTCACCGATTCCCCGTCTTCTGCCGATTCACCGATCCCCCCATTCCCCGATTCCCCGTTGCAGACCGATTCCCCGGTGGCCGCCTACACCTATCTCCCCGACGGCCTGGTCGACACCATCACCTACCAGAACGGCGCGGTCGCCACCTGGCATTACCGCGACAACGGCTGGGTGTCGTCCATCGAGCTTCACGACGGCAACGGCGCCCTCCTCAGCAGTTACTTCTACACCTACGACGACGACGGCAACCGCATCGCCATGGCCGAGGTCAACGCCACCCCGGCCCGCCGCGCCGCCGATCCGATGTGGGCGGCGCCCCGCGAAACCACCTACGGCTACGACCACTTCGGCCGCCTGACCTGGGTGAAATATCCGGCGATGGGCGCCGACGCCCCGGCCCGGCGGATGGACTACACGTATGACTTGGCGGGCAACCGGCTGACGGAAACCGAGGTCGAACTGGACGGCGCCGGCCATCCCGTGCGCACCATCAAGCAGCGCGCCTTCACTTACAACGCGCTCAACCAGGTGGAATTCATCCGCGACGAGCTGGCCCCGGCGCGCAGCGTCCGCTACGAGTACGACCTCAGCGGCGACACCACCGCCAAGATCATCGGCGCGCTGGATGCCGACGGCGAGGTTGTCCCCGGCACGGAAGTGTCCCGTCTGAACTTTGCCTGGGACGCCGCCGGCCGGCTCCGCCGCGTCACCCGGCAGGTACCTACCACCGGCAAGTACTCCGGGTCCGCCGGCCCCGGAACTCCCGCTGGGAAAGTCGCCTCCCCTTCAGTGCTCGGCGAAGAAGAATTAGTCGCCGAATTCGCCTACGACTACGCCGGACGCCGGGTGCGCCACGACGGCCGCTTCGTGTACCTGGGCGACGGCGCCGGTGGCCCCGGCGACCCGGTCCCCGCGGATATCCGTTTCTATGTTTACGACCAGCAGAGCGGCCTGGCCGAGTATGCCCCCGACCCGGCCTTCCCCGGCGATCCCGCCGCCCTCGTCAAGACCCGCCAGTACCTGTACGGCAACGAACTGATCGCGGCCGAATCGGTTCCCTCGAGCCCCGAGTCCCCAGCCCCGAGCCCCGTCTTCTACCACCAGGATTCCCTCGGCTCCACGATCAACCTGACCGGCCCGGACGGCGCCGCCACCGCGGGCTACCTCTACGACGCCTGGGGCAACTACCGGGAACTGGACGTGACCGACCCGGCCAACCCGGGCAATCCCATCTTCAACGCCACCCCCGACCTCGGCCCCGACGGCCTCTACGCCTGGGACTCCTACCTCTCCACCATCCAATTTGCTTTTGATCCGGCGAGCCTCGAGCTTCCAGCCCCGAGCCTCGCGGATTGGAACCGCTTCACCTACACCGGCCACGAATTCGACCCCGAAACCGGGCTGTATTACTTCAAAGCCCGCTTCTACGACCCCGAGCTCGGCCGCTTCGCCTCCGAAGATCCGTACCTGGGCGATTTTCTGACACCACCCAGTTTGCATCGATACCTGTATGCCTATGCCAACTCGACTCGATTTGTGGATCTGACGGGCTATGCCTCCGCCACCGACGATGAGCCATGGTGGATGAAGGTCAAACAACGCCATCAGGATTTGAAAAATTGGTTTACCACCAAGAAAGCCCAAGCGGAAGAGAAGGTGGACGACACCGGCGCTCGAATCAGCCAGATGAAGAGATATTTCACTCATGAAGTACCCGCCCGGGCTCAGCGGGGGTATGCGTGGGGGAAAATCTTTGGGGAGCGATTCAAGGACGATGTAGAAGGCATGATCCTGTTCGGCGTCATGTTGAATATGAATCCGAATTTCCTTCTGGAGCTGCTGGCGGAAAACGCGAAGGTGACTGGCAAAACGCTGACATCAGTCCAAGGCTACGGAGACTTGTGGGCAGGATATGTGGCGTATTGCGAGCAGATGAAGACTTTCGAAGGCTCGGCCCGGCTGGCAGCGGATCTGGCATTCGCATATTTGACAAGTAAATTGACTTCCCTTGGCGGTGCGGGGAAGACGGGGACGGTTGGCGAAGTTGGGGGAGAAGCTGGGGTGATGAGAGATGCCGCGGCAGCGGGTCGAGCCGGTGCCGGCATGGGAGAGGATGCCGCAACAGCCGGTCGAGCCGGGACAGGTGTGGGGCAAGACGCTGCAGCGGCCGCCAGAACTGGAACACCTCTGGCGAAGGATGGTACAATCCCTCTGCAAGCTGGAACTGATCCGGCGTTAAAAGCTCCACTTGCCCCAAGCAGGGGAGCGACAGCAACACAACTTGGAACCCGACGGCTTCCAAACGGCGATAATCCATGGATCAAGTACCAGAAGCACGTTACAGGACGCTCTTTTGAAGAAATGTGGAGACTAAATGTTGACAAAGTAGGCGTTGATGCCACTAAAGCCGGGTACACGGTAGAGGCAAAGTGGGCAGGAAGAAACGATGCTGCGTGGCGCAGTTCCCCATACAATCCTCGGTCAGAGTTCTACAATGAAAAAGCAATTCTGGACCAAGCGCGAAACCTGATTGAGTTGAACAAGGCCTCCGGCGGCAAGGGAGTCCGGTACGCCATATCGAATGACGCAGCGCGGGCGCATTTCGACGCGTTGTTCCGTCAGCACTTTCCGGGCGAGAACATCCAGGTTTGGCATGTGCCCGGCACGGGGATGAAATGATGTGTGATATTGCTACGCTTGTGGGACGTTTGAAAGACATTCGGTGGGTGTGGAGCGTGTCAGGGATGAACCCGGTTTTTGCTGCGCTGACTGCCACGCCCGTTGAGACTGTGCCAGGGCGTTGGACATATATCATCGCATCTGGCCTGAAACTGAGTGTCTACATGGAGGATGACAGAATCGAGTTCCTGGAAATCACAATGGATGTATTTTTCGACCCACAGCGTTTGCAACCGGAAGAATACGAGCGGAAGGTCGATGAGTATTTCTCAAAGTATGAGAAAGCCGTTGCCTCAGCCGAACGGATTCTCGGACCTCCCACCTTCAATGATGGCTGGGGGAGTGAAGGATTTCCTGAAGACCAGGAGGCGGTATGGTTAGCACAGTGGGACCTTCTGAATGCCCGGCTAATGATTCAGCAGAAACACGAAGACAAGGAACTTCCATTTCGGCTTTGTATCGTGATCACACCACCCGTGGATTTTGCATAAGCGACCGAGCTCTTCCGGCTGTCGCCTCTCGTTGAGTCTGGGGCAAGACTGGCTGCTGTGACAATAAGAGGCTTCTTCGGCTGCATACAAGTGCGTCAGGTTGGGATGTCCCCTGAAACTAGACAATCGAAATGTTAGGGCGGCTGGGCCGGGCCCCCGAGTTGGACCGATGAAATGTGAATGTCGCTGTAGCCGCCTTCAATTCATTCCGAAAAGGTATCCGCACTCATCTCGCTTCCAGCGTCTCTCAGCGGCGACACCACGGCCAAGATCATCGGCGCGCTGGATGCCGACGGCGAGGTTGTCCCCGGCACGGAAGTGTCCCGTCTGAACTTTGCCTGGGACGCCGCCGGCCGGCTCCGCCGCGTCACCCGGCAGGTACCTACCACCGGCAAGTACTCCGGGTCCGCCGGCCCCGGAACTCCCGCTGGGAAAGTCGCCTCCCCTTCAGTGCTCGGCGAAGAAGAATTAGTCGCCGAATTCGCCTACGACTACGCCGGACGCCGGGTGCGCCACGACGGCCGCTTCGTGTACCTGGGCGACGGCGCCGGCGGAGCGGGCGACCCGATCCCGTCCGACACGCGCTTCTCTATCTACGACCAGCAGGCAGCGCTGGCGGAATACCATCTCGTCGGCAACCAATTCGAGAAGTCTTGTCAGTACATCTACGGTGCTGACTTGCTGGCTGCGGAGCGGTCCGACGAGGGGAGTGATCTCTCCACCTCTTTCTACCATCAGGATGCCCTGGGTTCGACGGTCAACCTGACCGGCCCGGACGGCGCCGCCACCGCGGGCTACCTCTACGACGCCTGGGGCAATTACCGGGAATTGGATGTCGACGGCCAATTCGACTCAACCCCGGATCTCGACTCCTCCAATCTTAATGCGTGGGAGTCCTACCTCGCGAATGTGCAGGACGCCTGGTCTCCCGTCTCCCTTCTCCCGTCTCCCGGCTTCTCCGGAGACTGGAACCGCTTCACCTACACCGGCCACGAATTCGACCCCGAGACCGGGCTGTATTACTTCAAGGCCCGCTTCTACGACCTCGAACTCGGCCGCTTCTTTTCTGCTGATCCCTATCTTGGCGAATCGCTGGCCCCACCAAGTTTGCACCGGTACCTGTACGCCTTCGACAGCCCGCTTCGTTATGTCGATCTGACAGGTTATGCCACTGAAGAAAAGCCGTTGTACGAGCGGGCTTGGAATTGGATCCAGGCGAGGGCCGATGAAGTGGCTGAGGTTGCAGAAAACGCCGGAGAGAAATTCGCCGAGAAGTTCGTGGAGGGTGCGACAGATGTGGTTGTCCAGCCAGTGCGCTTGGTGCAGGACCTCGGGACAGTGGCGGGGGTGGCGATCTACAATTCGAACGCCTCCCAAAAGGTTTATTCCGAAGATGTGAAGTTGAAGTCGAAGCTTGGCCAAAGCATGCAAGCCCGGGTTGAACGAGGAGAGTCGCCACTCCAGGCGATGGGTGGGGGTCTACTCGACACTTACGCCAGCCTGGATCCGATGACTTCGGCTTACGTGGATACCTATCATTATGGTTGTGGAGCGATCGACGTCATTAGGGGTAAAAAGCGGCTGGGAGATGTGGTCGTCGAATCTGCGGGAGATACAGGATATCGAACCGGCGGTGTTGCCGCCGGTCTGGCTTTGGGAGGTGCAGAGACTGCTGCTTCACGCGGAGGTGTGGCGCTCCGGCAAAGTACTTTCTTCCAATCGAGTCGCTTCTTTTCATCTGAGTCCGCGGCAGTGCGCTATTTCCAGAATCAACTTTCCCGTGTCAATGACCGTGGCTTCGTACGGATCGGCTCCGAAGTTCCGAATGTGGAGCCAATTCAAGGTTCTGGAGGAACAGGGAAAGTGTATGAGATACCTGCAGCCGAATTGGAAGCGGGGAAACCTTATATTGGGAGAACTCGGAGAACGGTTCCAGAACGAATGACAGATGCAGATCATCGTGCAAAGACCCCTACTGGAAAACCACCAAAAGCTTCAACCTTAGCGGAAAATCTTACACCCAATGAGACTGCAGGATTAGAATATCTCTTAGCGGAAGAGAGAGGTCTTGAGAATTTATCAAATAAAATTCCGCCTCTTAATCCAAATCTTAAAAAGAATGCTGTTCGCATTGAGGAAGCAAAGAAAATAATTGAAAAGTACAAGAGTCAAGAAGGCGTTCAATGACACTGATAAACACAGTGAAGTTCTGGCAACGATTTAGCAGGATCGCTGAAATTTTGCGTCAGAAAATCTTATCTGATGAGTTGCGGTTTGCCTTCTATGAGGTCGAAAAGGTTCTTCAAGAATGTGAATATCATTTCGCTTTCGAACTCACACATGATGGACATAACGCGATCTTAATATTGACTCCAGAGGGTGATCAAACTATCGCAGCCCAAATAGATTCTCTTCTTGCTGGGAAACCAGCGATCGATAGTTGGATTATCTACGGTAGGAGGCAGAAAAAAACGATTAAAGATGCCTTCACCTTTATCCATCACATCTATGGGATTGATATAAGTGACTGCAAATTTTCAATGACTGAAAGCATTGAAGGTTTGAAGATTAATCTGGCATCGAGATCTATTGAGGGACTTAGTGGGGAGGAACGTCAGGGACTAGTAGCAACTTTACTCGATCATCTCGTTGGTGAGGAGGTTATGATGACAAAAAATGCAATAATAACCACTAATCCTAAGTATGATGAAGGCCAATATCAACTCTCTGCGAGTGAATTAGTGGCGGTACTTACGAAAAAGGGTCATTGATAGTGTGTAGCCGGAGTTAGATGGAAGAATTGATGGGTGAGGATTCTCCGGGTACGATAGGAAACAGACCAAGGAGGATCCGATTGAGCAAGGAAAAGGCGATCAGCGAAGAAGTAGCGTCAAGCCCGGGCGGCGCGAATCGTCACCCATCACGAACGACATGGTTGCGAAGCCGCCGCGCGGGAACGGCGGCAACGACCCACCCTCGCCGGGGACGGGTGTTTCCGCACGAACCGTCGGATCGGTGTGGAGTGCGGTGACGAGGCGCGACAGCAGGCAGTGGCCGGTCCGGGACTGCCGGGGCGCCGAGTCACCGCTTTGAGATCGGCGGCGGGAGGCGCGGGAGGTGAGGTCGAATTGTTGGCAAGCTGGCGCCAGTCACCTTCCGCCTCGGTCAGGATAAATCAAGCCGGATTCGTTGAATTCCGCCGCCCTGGGTGAACGGGTCGCGACGATGCCTATCGATCGCAAAGCGGTGCTTCGGCGCCCGGATAATCTTGCAGATCCCAAGAGCAAGTCGAGCGCCTCATCACCGCACTCCATATGGTTCGACTCCTTCAGAGTCGATTGACATGGTCGGGCACGCTCACCCCGGCTGGCGTCGCCGAGCCTCCGCCAGCCGGGGCTATTCGAAATCTTTCCTTTCAGGAAAGAAGAGTCACTGATTCCTGCATGGTGTTGCGGCCGCCGGGTGCGCCACGACGGCCGCTTTGCGTGCCTGGGCGAGGACGCGGCGGTCCCTGCGGGACCAGCCGATGACCGGGGCGAAGTCCGGCACGGATTCAATTACAGGCGGCAGTCCGTCCCGGCGGGACGGACGTCCATCGGCGGGACGGACGTCCATCGGCGGGACAGACGTCCAGCGGCGGGGCGGACGTCCAGTTCGTCGAAACTGGGACACGCCTCGCGCCCGTCGCTCACGCTCGGGGTACTGACGTGCTGCCGGTGTGCGGGTCCCCGGTCCAGCGGACCGGGACTACTCAAGCGGCGGGTCTCCGGTCCAGCGGACCGGGACTACCCACGCGGCGGGTTGCCGGGCTGGCGGACCGGGACTACCCGCGCGCCCGGGCTACTCGGTGTAGCGCGTCAGGACACGGCGGACGGCGGCCTCACACACCGCGCAGTACGGCTTGCGGCCCTTGCTGAACATCAGGCAGTCCACCATCGGCCGGTACAGCCCCTCGGAGGCGTAGCCGGCGCCCTGGAAGGCCCCGACCTGGCCCCGGAAGCGGCTGGCGCCGAGGAACTCGTCTACCTTTTGCGCAGCCTCCTTCGACATCTGCTCCGACAGGTCCACCACCTTCTGGACCTCGGCCGCGGGGGCGCCCTCGCGCATCATCCGGGCGATCTTGTCGTTGATCTCCTGGCGCTTCTTCTGGTAGGCCAGGTCCATGGCGTCGAAGGCGGCCTTCTCCCACGGCGTGGGGACCTCGATGCCGGGGGTGGCCAAGGCCTGCCACTTCAGGTGGGCCGGATCGAGCAGGGCGGTGATGTTTGCCTCCACCGGCTCGACCCCCTGCGGGTAGAACTCGTTGTAGGCGGTGGACGAGGTGTAGTACTCGTCGGCCAGCCCGGCGAAGGCGTGGCCGAACTCGTGCGGCAGCAGGTAGCCGAACCACTGGTTGTCGGAGGTGAAGGTGCAGTAGAAGTTGTAGATGCCGCCCCCGCCGTAGCGGGCCTGATTGACCATGATCAGGATGGTGTCGTACGGCACGGCGGCGGCCACGTCCCGCAGGGCCCGGTTCTCCTCGGTCAGCAGGTAGCGTTCGGAGCCGAGCGAGTCGAAGGTGGCGCCCAGGGCGGTGTTGCGGTAGACGCCGCGGCTCGGCTCGTCGCAGCCGGACTCGGCGGAGGGCCGGAACGCCCCGCGGATGCTGATCCGGCTGGCGCAGGACTTGTACGGCTCCAGCCCGAGCAGGTTCTCCTGGAAGCGGGCCAGGTCGCGCTTGACCTTGTCCAGCTCGGCGGCGGTGTAGCCCTCGGGCAGGACGGCGATGTCGAGGCAGGCGTGCGGGTCGCCGCTGTCGCGCACCGGGATCACCTGGACGTCCGGGGCGGGCCGCTCCCGGTGGATGGTGAGGTCCGCCGGATCGATCTCGGCAGTGAACAGCTGGTGGTACTGGTTGTTCCGGTCGCGGCCGTCGATGGTGAAGCGCACGCGCGCCTTGGGCCAGGGCATGAGCACGGTCTCGTGGTAGGTCCGCCGGATGCCGCGGCCGGCCGGGTCGGAAGTGCGGTATTCGCCGAAGTAGCTGTCGTAGCCCTGCGAGAAGATCAGGGCGCCGCTGGCGGCGTCGTAGACCCGGGCGCTGTACCGTCCGACGGCGTAATCGTCGAGGAGGTGCGTCCGGCTGCCGGCCCAGGCGCCCTGGCGGTAGAGCTGGTCCAGGGTGAAGAGCTCGTCCCGGGCGTCGCCGGCGTGGTACACGTCGACGCGCAGGGTGGCGTCCTCGAAGAAGCGGTCAAATTCCGCCGGCGCGGCAGCCAGGGCGAGGGTGGCCAGCAGGACGACGATTCCGACGGTCAGGGTTGCGCGCATGGTTACCTCCAGCGTGGCATGGCGATGGGCGGACGAAAAAAAACCGGGCGCGACGAACTTCCGGCCCGGTGGCGCCGTACAATGGATTGAACGCACGTGACGCATTGCAGGGACCGGCCGGGATCAACGCCCGCCGGTTTTTTTTCGTTCCCCATTACACACGCCGCCGCAGAAAAAATCAAGCGAAAATCCGGGCGCCCTTTCTCCCGGAAGAATCGATTCCGGGCCCCACTGTTTCCGGTTCACTATTGCCTGTTCACTTTCTGCGGAGCGTGAACACGGTGATCTCCGGCGGGATCCCCACCCGCCCCAGCAGGCCGACGAAGCCGAAGCCGCGGTTGACATAGAGGTACTGGCCGCCCTTCCGATAGAGGCCGGCCCACTCCTCGTAGAAGAGCTGGGCGGGGCTCCAGCGCCAGGCCGGGCGCTCGATGCCGAACTGGCCGGCGTGGGTGTGGCCGGAGAAGGTCACGTCGATGTCGGGATGCTTCGGCCGGACTTCGGCGTCCCACTGGTTCGGGTCGTGGGCCAGCAGGAGCTTCACCGGGACGCCCTCGGTGCCGCGCGCGGCGGCGTCGAGGTCGCCGCGGCTCGGGCCGTAGCCGCGCGACCAGTTTTCCACGCCGAGGAGGGCGATCTGCTCCGCCCCCCGGCTCAGGATTACGTGCTCGTTCTTGAGCAGCCGCCAGCCCAGCGCCGGGTAGGCCGCCTCCAGGCGGCGGAAGTTCTCCTGATGGGCGGCTTCGCTGGGCCAGCGGGTGTAGGTGCCGTAGTCGTGGTTGCCCAGCACCGCGTAGACGCCCAGCGGCGCCCGGATCCGGCGCAGGAGGTCCATGCGGCCGTCCAGCTCGTCGGCGCGGACGTTGACCAGGTCGCCGGTGAACAGGACCAGGTCCGACTGCTGGGCGGCGGCCAGGTCGATGCCGCGGGCGAGCTCGGCGCCGTTGTGGAAGCTGCCGACGTGGAGGTCCGACAGCTGGGTGATGGTCAGGCCGTCAAAGGCGGGCGGCAGGTGGGGCAGGACCAGGGTCTCCCGGCGGACGGTGAAGCTGTCCCGGCCGCGGACCACGCCGTCGGCCATCAGGACGAAGACCACCAGGGCGGCGGCGGCCGCCGCCAGGCTGACGATCTTCCAGCGCGCCACCGGGGCGCGGGCGGGCTCGGCCAGGTGGCGGCGGGCGGAGGACCAGGCGCGCAGTTTCCGCCCGGCCCGGCGGAGGAGGCGGAGGAGGTCCTCGGCGAAGAGCAGGGCGACGCCGGGCAGCTTGGGCACGTAGAGCATCAGGAAGCCGGTCAGGATCGCGAACATGGTCAGGGTGGGCAGGGTGACTCCCAGCGGGCGCATCAGGTAGAGCGAAAGATTCAGCAAGTAGACGGCGCCGTGCAGCCCCCAGTAGAGGCGCCGCGCCCACGGGCGGGCGGTCAGGGTGCGGATCGCCTGGTAGAAGTAGGCGTCCAGCCCGACCAGGAGTCCGACTTGGAGAAGGAACAGGATCACGAAGGCGAAGAATCTGAGCATCCGGCACTCCTTCGAAAAACACATTATACCGAAAGCCGGCCATCCCGTGTTTCCCCTTTTGAAAGATTCCTTGCCGCCCGGCGGCGCGCTGGCCTACAATGGCGGCCGAATGGACGCCCTGCAGGTCGAGAATCTCGCCAAGTCATACGGCGCCGTGCGGGCGCTGCGGGGGGTGAGCTTTGCCGTGCCGGCCGGCGAGGTGTTCGGCTACCTCGGGCCCAACGGCGCCGGCAAGACCACCACCCTGCGCGCGGTGCTGGGGCTGGTGCGGCCCGACGCCGGCGAGGTGCGGATCCTCGGGGAGCGGGCGGGGCCGGCGTCCGCGCGGCGAGACATCGGCTACCTGCCCGGGGAGCTGAGCCTCTGCGGCGCCATGACCGGCGGGGCCGTGCTGGACTATTTCGCCGCCTTCCGGCCGGCGCGCCCGCCGGTCCTGCGCGAACGGCTGCTGGACGCCTTCGGGGTGTCCGGGGCGGCGCTGGCGCAGCGGGTTAAGACCCTGTCCCACGGCACCAAGCAGAAGATCGGCTTGGTGGTTGCCATGCAGCACGACCCGGAGCTGCTGATCCTCGACGAGCCGACCGCCGGGCTGGACCCGCTAGTCCAGCAGGCCTTCCGCGAGGCGGTGGCCGGCTGCGCCGCCCGCGGGCGGGCGGTGCTTTTCTCCTCCCACGTGCTGTCGGAAGTGGAGGCGGTCTGCGACCGGGTGGCGATCCTGCGGGAGGGCGAGCTGGTCACCAGCGGGACCATCGCCGAGCTGCGCGGCCTGATGGTCCGGCGCATGGAGGTGCGGTTCCGCGGCCCCGCGCCGTCTGACCTGGCCGGCGTGCCGGGGGTGCGGAGCGTCGAGGCGGCGGGCGCCGAGGCGGTGCTCTGGGTGGAGGGGGATGTCAACCCGCTGCTGCGCCGCCTGGCCGCCTGCGACCTGGAGCGCTTCGTCTTCCCGGAGCCGCAGCTCGAGGACGTCTTCCGGCGCTACTACCGCGCGGAAGGGGGACGCCGTGCGTAACCTGCTGCGCCGCCTGGCGGTCCGCCATGGGCTGTTCCTGGGGATCTGCGCCGTCCTGCTGGCGGGGTTCGAGTACCTGGTCTGCGCGTTCGTGGCCACCTTCAACGTGGCCGGGGCGGTGGAGGAGCTGTTCAAGTCGCTGCCGCCCGTCGTCCAGGCGGTGCTGGGGCCGCAGATCGCCGCCTTCCTGAGCCCCCGCGGGCTGGTCGCCTTCGGCTGGGAGCATCCGGTGGCCCAGGCGCTGGGCACGGCCGTCGCCATCGTGCTGGCGGCCCGGGCGGTGGCGGGGGAGATCGAGGACGGGGCGCTGGAGCTGGTGCTGAGCCAGCCGGTGAGCCGGGCGGAGTACCTGGGCGCCCACGGCCTGTTCGGCCTCGGAGCACTGGCGGGCTTGAGCCTGGCCGGCTGCGCGGGCACCGCCCTGGGGTCGCTGGCGTTCGGCGTGAAGCTGGGCGGCGCGGGCGGCCTGCTGCGGCTGGCGGGGATGTTCTTCCTGCTGCAGGCGGCCTGGTTCGGGGCGACCCTGGCCGTGTCGGCGTTCGGGCGGGAGGGCGGCCGGGCGGCGGGGATCGGCTTCCTGCTGGCGCTGGTCTCCTACCTCGGCCAGGCCGTCGGCAAGCTGCTGCCGTCGGCCGCGTTCATCCTGCCGTACTGCCTGCACGACTACTACGAGCCGCGGGCGATCCTGCTGACGGGCGCCGTGGCCGGGACGCCGCTGGCGGTGCTGCTCGGCGTGGCGGTGACGGGCTTGGCCGTAGCGTTCGCGCGGTTCCTGAGAAGAGATATCCCCTGACCATCGTGCTCGTAATCGTGCTCGTGCTCGTAATCGAGGCTCGGGACTCGAGGCTCGAGACTCGGGGATCTCGAAAATGACTTGGTTGACCCCTGTTCCCGACTCTCCAGCCTCCAGCCTCTTGCCTTCAGCCCCGAGCCCCTAGCCTCTAGCCCCTAGCCTCTAGCCCCTAGCCTCTAGCCCCTAGCCCCGAGCCCCTAGCCTCCAGCCTCCAGCCTCGAAAAAGTGCTTTCCCGGCAAGCGTTTTAAGGTAAACTAGCACCCAACAATCTTCCCAAGGAGTTCCCCCATGCGCCCGAAGCTGCGTTTCCTGGAGCCGGAACTGCTGGAGCGGATCGTGGCCGAGGCCCGCGACGTGCTGGCCCACCTCGGCATGGAAATCCACAATCCCGAGGCGCTGGCCCTGCTGGCCGACCACGGCGCCACGGTCAGTCTTTCAGACCAGCGGGCGCTCTTCCCGGGAGATCTCGTCGACCAGGCCCTCAAGACCGCCGCCCGCGAGTTCCGGCTCTACGATTCGCTGGGCCAGGAGACGCACCGCTTCGCCGGCGACAACGTCTACTTCACCCCCGGCTCGGCGGCGCTCTACATCCTCGACCCCGACACCGGCCGGTCGCGCCACCCCACCACCGCCGACTACGTCCGCTACGCCCGGCTGGTCGGCAAACTGCCCCACATCGCCTCCCAGAGCACGGCCCTGGTCCCGCAGGACGTCCCGGCGGAGATCCAGGACAGCTACCGCCTCTATCTCAGCCTGCTCCACTGCGAGAAGCCGGTGGTCACCGGGGCGTTCTCGGCCGAGGCCTTCGGCATCATGAAGGAGCTGCAGGCGCTGGTGCGGGGCGGCGACGCGGCCCTGGCGGAGAAACCGCTGACCATCTTCTCCTGCTGCCCCACGGCGCCGCTCAAGTGGAGCCACGCCACCTCGGCCAACCTCATGGACTGCGCCCGGGCGGGCATCCCGGTGGAATACATCGCCATGCCGCTGTCGGGCTTCATGGCGCCGGTGACGCTGGTGGGCACGCTGGTCCAGCACACCGCCGAGACCCTCAGCGGCATCGTGCTGACCCAGCTGGTCCGGCCCGGCGCGCCGGCGCTCTTCGGCGGCTCGCCGGCGGCGTTCGACGTGCGCTACGAGACCACGCCCATGGGGGCCGTCGAGACCATGATGACCGACTGCGCCTACAGCGAGATCGGCCGGTCGCTGGGGCTGCCCACCCAGGCCTACATCGCCCTGAGCGACGCCAAGCTCCTGGACGCGCAGGCCGGCCTGGAGACCGGCGTCGGGGCCACGCTGGCGGCGCTGTCGGGCATCAACAGCGTGTCCGGGCCCGGCATGCTGGACTTCGAGAGCTGCCAGAGCCTGGAGAAGCTGGTCCTGGACAACGAGATCTGCGGCATGGTCTTGCGGATGGCGGCCGGCATCGAGGAGCGGGAGGATTTTCCGGCGCGACCGCACTTCGAGGAGCTGCTCCGCGACAAGCACCTGCTCATCGCCAAGCACACCCGCAAGTACCTGCGGAAGGAGCACTTCTTCCCCGGCCCGGTGATCGACCGGGCGCCCCGGGCCCGCTGGCTCGAGGAGGGCGGGACCACGCTGCTGGAGCGGGCCCGCCGCGAGGTCGACCGGCTGCTCGGCGAAGCTCCACCGGTGCGGCTGCCCGCGGACGTCCAGCGGGCGCTGCGGGAGCGCATGGCCGCCGAGGCCCGCCGGTTCGGCATGGAGGCGCTGCCATCGGAAACGGTATGAGACAGGTCACGCACTTCTCCCCGGCCGAGGCCCTGTACATCGCGGCCGAGGACCGGCCCGAAGCCTACCACGGGATGGTGGTGGAGCGCGTCCGCGCCGGCGAAGTGCTGAGCCTGCCGGCGGCGGTCTGGCGGCAGCTGGGCCTGGGCGGGCGCGAGCCGGACGCCCGCACGGCGGCCATGGGCCGGCGGGCGCTGGCGGAATATCTGGAGTTGGCCCGGCCGGTCGGGGTCCAGGAGGAGATCCGGACGGAGGATTTCGCCGCGGTGTTTGCGGGCGAGGGGCAGAACGAAGCGGGCGCGCCCCTGGCCGGGATCTTCCCCCGCGCGGGGCGGCTGGCCCTCTTCGCGGCAACCCTCGGACCGGAGGTCAGCCGCCGGATCTCCGAGCTGTTCGCCGCCCAGGACTTCGCCCTGGGGGCCGTGCTGGACGCCGTGGCGAGCGTGGCCGCCGACGGCATGACGGCGGTGCTGGAGCAGCGTCTGGGCGCCCGCCTCGCGGAGGCGGCGCCCCGGGGACCGGCGCCGGCCGTGCTGGCGTACAGCCCCGGCTACTGCGGCTGGCACGTCAGCGGCCAGCGGCGGCTGTTCGCGCAGCTGCGGCCGGAGGAGGCGGGCGTCACCCTGCGGCCCAGCTGCCTGATGGAGCCACTGAAGTCGGTCTCGGGCGTACTGGTGGCGGGCGCGCCGGAGATCCACCGTTTCGCCGACAGCTTTGGCTTTTGCGAGGCCTGCGCGACCCACGCCTGCCGTGCCCGCCAGGCCCGCCTCGGAGATTGTGGGACGGAGAAGGGGATCAGGAACTTGGACGCGGATTGACGCGGATTCACGCGGATGGGATTAAAGTTTCATGGATCATGAGCTCAGCGCGGTTCAGGAAATATCCGCGTTGATCCGCGTCGGATTCAATTCGACGAATCAGGAGAGAAGATGGAAATCTTGAAACAGATCTCGGAGGCGCTGCTGGCGGGGGACGACGAGCGGGTGCCGGAGCTGGCCGGGCAGGCGCTGCAGCAGGGCCTGGCGCCGGCGCGGATCCTCAACGAGGGCCTGATCGCGGGCATGGAGGAAGTGGGCCGCCAGTTCAAGTGCCACGACATGTTCCTGCCGGACGTCCTGCTGGCGGCCCGGGCCATGACCGCGGGGATGGAAGTGCTGCGGCCGGTGCTGATCCGGGACGGCGTGGCCTCCCGGGGCAAGGTGGTCTTGGGCACGGTCCAGGGCGACCTGCACGACATCGGCAAGAACCTGGTGGGGATCCTGCTGCGCGGGGCCGGCTTCGAGGTGATCGACCTCGGTCACGACGTCGCGCCGGAGGCCTTCGCCGAGGCAGCCGCGCGGGAAGGCGCCGCCGTGGTGGGAATGTCGGCGCTGCTCACCACCACCATGCCGGCGATGCAGCGGACGGTGGAGGCGCTGCGGGCGCGCGGCCTCGGCGGCCGGGTCAAAACCATCGTCGGCGGCGCCCCGGTGACGGAGGAGTTCGCCCGCTCCATCGGCGCCGACGCCCACGCTTTCGACGGCACCAGCGCGGTCGAGCGCGTCGCGGCGCTCGTCCACGGCGCCTGAACCGCGAGAGAGTGCGGAGGCGGAAGTTCGCGCAGAGACGCAGGGAGCGTAGAGGATCTCGATGAGCGAGATGGAGAGAACCTTTGACGCGGATTCACGCGGATTGACGCGGATGGACACGGATGGGAGCCTTTAAGTGGTTGGAACCAATCAATCATCTGGTTTGATCCCTGTAGATCCGCGTGGATCCGCTTCAAAGATTGTTCCAGTGACCTCCACGATCTCCGCGCCGCTGCGTGAGATGATTGCCGGATCGGGATCAGACATCCAATCGGAGGATGGCCAATTCGATGAACGTGGAGAATAAATTGTCCAGCCTGATGGACCGGATCCGGGCGGGGGAGGTGCTGCTGGCCGACGGGGCCATGGGCACCCAGCTCATGGCCCGGGGCCTCGCCGGCGGCCAGTGTCCCGAGTCGGTCAACCTCGACCGGCCCGAGATCCTGGCGGAGATCTCCGCCGCCTACCGGGACGCCGGCGCCGACATCCTGCAGGCCAATACCTTCGGCGGCAACCCGCTGCGCCTGGCCCGCCACGCCCTGGACGGCCGGACCGAGGCCGTGAACGCCGCGGCGGTAGAGGTGGTCCGGCGCGCGGCGGGCGGCCGGGTGTACGTGGCCGTATCCATCGGGCCGACCGGCCGGATCCTCAAACCCTACGGTGACACCGAGCCGGCCGAGGTGGCCGCCGCCTTCCAGCGGCAACTGCGGGCCGTCGCCGCCGCCGGCGGGGTGGACCTGGTCATCGTCGAGACCATGACCGACCTGGAAGAGGCCAAGGCGGCGGTGCGGGCGGCCAGGGAAGCGCTGCCCGGCGTGCCGGTGGCGGCCACCCTGACCTTCGAGGCGACGAAGCGGGGCTTCCGGACCATCATGGGGACGGCCGTTTCCCAAGCCGTGCGGGAGCTGACGGGGGCGGGGGCGGACATCACCGGCTCCAACTGCGGCAACGGCATCGAGACCATGGTCCGGGTCGCCGCGGAGTTCCGCCAGTGCACCAACGGCCCGCTCCTGATCCAGGCCAACGCCGGGCTGCCGGAAATCGTGGACGGGGCGCCGGTGTGGCCCGAATCGCCGGAATTTTTCGCCGAAAAGGCCGCCGGGCTGCTGGAGCTGGGCGTAAACATCGTCGGCGGCTGCTGCGGCACGACGCCGGAGCACATCGCCGCCCTCCGCCGCCTCATCGATTCATACAAGAAAAATTAACCGCAAAGACGCAAAGAACACAAAGCGCAATCTAACGCCGAACGTCCAACTTCGAACGCTGAACGCTGAACGGGAACACGGAGATCATTGCTGATCGGGGCCCCGTTCGACTTTCAGAGTTCGACGTTGGGCGTTGGATTGTGCTTTGCGTTCTTTGCGCCTTTGCGGTGAGATCTCTTAAGAGAGGTTGAGGACAAGGAGGCGGGGCTCGGTCATCTCCTCGATGGCGTACCGGATCCCCTCCCGCCCGAAGCCGCTCTGCTTCACCCCGCCGTAGGGCATGTGGTCGACGCGCCAGGTCGGCACGTCGTTGATCACCACGCCGCCCACCTCCAGCGTCTCGAAGGCCCGCCAGGCGCGGCGCAGGTCGTGGGTGAAAACGCCCGCCTGCAGGCCGAAATCGCCGGCGTTGGCCATGGCCAGGGCGTCCTCGAAAGTTTGGTAAGACGCCACGGTCACCACCGGCGCGAAGATCTCCCGGCAGTTGACTTTCGCCTGGAGCGGGGCGTCGGCGATGACTGTGGGCTCCACCAGGTGGCCCTCGATGCGGCCGCCCACCAGAAAGCGGGCGCCGGCGGCCTCGGCCTCGTCGAACCACCGGCCCACCCGGACGCTCTCCGCGGGGGCGATCAGGGACGACAAGTCGGAGGTTTCGTCGAGGGGATGCCCCACCTTCAGCGCCTTGACCTTCGGCAGGAACAGGCTCAGGAAGCGGTCGTAGACGTCGCGCTGGACCAGCACCCGCTGGACGCTGATGCAGCTCTGGCCGGCGTAGCTGAAGCCGCCCATGACCACCCGGTCGGCGGCCAGTTCCAGGTTGGCGTCGCCGTGGACGATCACCGCCGCATTGCCGCCCAGCTCCAGGCACACCCGCTTGCGCCCGGCGCGGCGCTTCATGTCCCAACCCACGGCGGGGCTGCCGGTGAAGGTCAGGAGCTTGAACCGTTCGTCCTCCACCAGCGGGGCGGCGTCGGAACTGGCCAGCGGCAGCACGCTCAATCCGCCGGCCGGCCAGCCGGCTTCGGCGATGAGCCCGGCCAGGGCCAGGGCCGACATCGGCGTCTGGGAGGCGGGCTTGAGCACCACGGGGCAGCCGGCGGCCATGGCCGGGGCCAGCTTGTGGGCCACCAGGTTCAGCGGGAAGTTGAACGGGGTCACGGCGGCCACGGGGCCGACGGGGAAGCGCCGGACAATGCCCTGCCGGCCCTCGCCGACGGGAGCGGCGTCCAGGGCCAGGGACTCGCCGGGCAGACGGTGGGCTTCTTCCGCTGCCTGGGCGAATGTGAAAATGGCACGCTGGACCTCGGCCCGCGCCTGCCGAATGGGCTTGCCAGCCTCCAGCGCCAGGGTACGGGCGAATTCCTCGGCGCGGGCGGCCAGGCCGGCCTCCACCGCCCGCAGGATCGCCTTGCGCCGGTGGGCGGGGAGCTTGCGGACGGCCTCGGCCGCCTCGACGGCGGCCCGGGTGGCCTCCTCCAGCTCGGCGGGACCGGCGCGGTGGACGATCCCAGCGACTTCCTGGTCGTACGGGCAGCGGACCTCGTAGGGCGTCCCGCCGTCGCGGAATTCCCCGGCGAGGAAATATTTCCAGTGATGGAATTTCTTGGGGGTGGCTTTGGTCATGGGGACCTCCTTGCTGCAAGCATTATACGGTGAATCGGTGAATCGGTTAATGGGTGAATCGGTGGAGCGGACCGGCGACTGATGACCGGTGACCGATCGTAATCGTCGATCGTAATCGTGTGCTTGATCGTAATCGTAATCGAAACAAGAAATTACACGCAGAGACGCAGAGTCCGCAGAGGAGGGGAGCGGTCATCGGCATCAGGGTCGGTATCGGTATCGGCATCGGGGTCGGAGATCGCAGTCGATTCGGGACTCAAAGCCGATTACCGATTGCGATACCGATTCCGATACCGATTCCGATACCGATACCGATGGGGGAGGAGATCCTGTCAGTTCTTCGGCGGGAACACGAGGTCGTAGAACGTGCTCTCCGACAGGAGGTTGTAGGTCGTGAAGAAGAACACCCGGACCTTGGCCCGGACCTTCAGCAGGGAGACGAACCACACGCCGTTGGGCTGGGGCTTTCGCTCGTAGTCGATCCGCAGGTAGGTCACGTTGGCCAGGATGCCCCAGCCGATGCGGATGGTGTCGGGATTGGTCACCTCGGCCTTCATCAGCTCCTTCGACTCCTCGTCCACCCAGGCGTGGCCGGTGATGTTCTCCAGGATCTTGGAGGCGATCTTGCGCTCCGGGAACTTCCCGGGGATGGGGTCGAAGCGGATCTTGATGGCGGTCCGGCCCCAGAGCGGCTCCCGGGCCTCGATCTTGTAGGTGTAGCGGTCCAGCAGCGGCGTCAGGTAGATGGCGTCGATCTTCTCCTTCTTGGGCGGATTGGCGATGTCCTCGTCGATCTGCTTCTTTTTCCGCTCCTCCTGGGCCTTCAGGGAGGATTCGGGATAGGGGGCGCCGTTCTTCTGCTCCAGCACGTAGACGGGTTTGTGCCGGTACCAGGTGATGCGGTAGATCTCGTCCAGCCTGTCCTTGATCTTGTCGCCGTCGAAGTTGGTGGTGACGCGGTGCTCGCGGTAGTCGGGCTCCGGCGGATTCTTCTCCCAGTCCAGCACCTTCCGGATCACCAGGGGCATGAACTCCCGTTCGGCGGGCAGCGGCCGGTCGTTCTTCGGCTGCTCGGCGTTCTGGAGCGCCGGGAAAGCGAGTGGGGCGAGGGACAGGAAAATGATCGGAACGGCAAGCAACCGGCGGGAAGCGCAGGAGAGCCGGAAGGAACCAGGCGGCACAGGGAGGATCAGCGGTCCGAATCTCACGGGGTCACCTCACGGCATGAAAGACGCGGGAGATTGTAACCCAGAATCGGCCGTTCGTCATCCCGATCCCGATCGTGCTCGTGCTTGTCATCGAAAATAAAATCACGCAGAAGCGCAATGAACGCAGAGAGCGCCGGAACTCAGCGGTCAAGCTGGATTCGAGATCGTGCGGACGGGGACGTCCGCGCTCCGTAGCTCGCGACCTCCGGGCGCGTGTCCCGGCGGCCGGGACGAGGCGGATCTTCCTCCCGCGCCGGGGACGGCGCGGGTTGTGCGTTCATCCCGAGAAATGAAAGAGCCGCGCTGGCACGCGGCTCCGAGTATTGGCTCCTGAGGTAGGACTTGAACCTACAACCCGCCGGTTAACAGCCGGCTGCTCTGCCGATTGAGCTACTCAGGAATATTCCGTTGTCAAGCGGGCCAAGCCCTGCCGTGAAGAAGCGGTAATGTAACAAAGGCCGCCGGACCTGTCAACTGGAAAAGTGGCACAGTGAAACGGCGTTCGGTCTGATCCCGCGAGGGATCACAGCGTGAGCTGGTAGGCGGCGTAGGCCTGCATGCGGGAGTCGCTTCCGATCGAGGGGCCTACCGAGAGAAGCAGGTGATGGTGCTCCGTGAAATCGACGATGCAGCCGGCATTGAGCTGAGTCTGGTCCGAAACATCACTTTTATGGTCGCCCAACGGGTGGGTGCGGTACACCTCGCCGCCGAGGGTGACGCGCTTCGAGACCTTCCGCTGGAGGAGCCAGCCCAGCACCAGGGCGTCGTCCCCGGGGCCGAGGTGGACACCCCCGCCGCCGTAGGTCGTCCAGGGGCCGAAGCTCTTCTGGAGCCAGACCGGCAGAAAGCCTGCCACATGACCGGCCCCCAGGCCTCGTTCCTCCGACCCGCTGGGGAGGGTCACCAGCGGAAAGATGCCCACCTCCGGCCGCCGCCGGCCCTCGTTCAGAAACCGGAACTTGACGCCCAGCTCGATGTCGCCGGGGCCGGTCCGCGCCGGGGCGCCCTCCTCCCAGGCCGTCGCCACGGGGACGATCACGTGGAGCTGCAGGCCGGGAGCCGCTCCGTAGTTCAGCTCGAAGTGCGGGCTGGTGCCGGCGGCGGCGCGGCCGGACCACGCCCACTGGGAGGCGGCGTAGAACTCCCAATGCCCCAAGTCCACCGGCACGGGATCGTCGGTCAAAAACGGCGGCCCCGCTTGGGTCCAGCCGGCGGCGAGGCCCAGCAGCACGACGACGGCGGACGCGGCCCAACGGGAACGCCTGCGGATCCGCCGGGATCGGTCAGGGGAGGACAGGCCAGGGATCCGCCTCCGGATCATGTTTCAACCTCGGCTGGCGGCGGCCGGGCGAGCCGAGGAGGGAAGGGGCGGGGGGGAGGCAGCCAAACGCCGCACCCAGAGGGCATCCAGCGACCAGGGGCCCGCCCCGGTCCACAGCAGGCACAGGCTGCCCAGCAGCATCGTCCAGTCGGTCCGGGCCTCATGCGCCATGGCCCAGAATCCCGCCAGCCCGCGGGCCGGATCGGAGAATCCCCAGAAGCCGTGCCCCAGCAGGATGGGGAGCTTGGTGGACAGGATTGCCACGGAGATGTTGACCGCCAGGACGGCCGCGGCCGGCCGGGTGAGCAGCCCGGCCAGGAGCAGCAGGCCAGCCCCGGTTTCGACCGCCCCGACGAACGGGCCGGTGAAGGCGGGCCAGGGGATGCCGATCCGGGCGAAGCGCCCGGCACCCAGCGCGGCCGGATAGAGGAACTTCTGAATCCCCTCGGAGAAGAACACGCTCCCCACGAGCAGGCGGACCAGGATCATGGCCGCCGGCGCGCGGGTGCCCAGCATGCGGTGCCACGGTGTCATGAGAGCCTCGAAGCGACGGCGGACCGGCCGCCGCGCAATCTTCCCCCGAAGGCGCGGCAAACATCACCGCGGCCGCCCGCGCCTTCCGCAGCCTGGATAGATGCCGGTTCGGTCGGGGCCGGTTCTACCGGTAGAGGCAGAGATAGGAGACCGGCTCCTTCACGACGACGGTGAACTTGACGCCGGGCGGAACGGTGAAGCTCTGGCCCTTGGCGTACGAGGCGCGGCGGCCGTCCGGATGGACGACGTCCATGGCGCCGTGGACGACCTCCATGATCTCCTGGGTCGCGGTGCCGAAGGTGTATTCGCCCGGCTCGATGACGCCCACCGTGAAGCGCTGGCCCGCCAGCTCCTGCCCCAGGCTTCGGACGCGCCCCTCGAAGTATTCGTTGACCTGGATCATGCCGTGACTCCTCGTTGGAATGATGCCCCCCAATCTACCATTGCGGAGTCCGGGTGTCAAAGCTTCCTGCCGAGGGCGGGGACCGGCCGGCACCGCGGATCCCCGCCTTGACCGTCCGGACGGGGACGGCTATACTGGCGCTTCTTGCAAAATCCAACGACCGGAGGATGCCATGAGAAAGATGACCGAGGACAACCTCAAGGCGGCGCTGGCCGGCGAGAGCCAGGCGCACATCAAGTACCTGAACTTCTCCCAGAAGGCCCGCCAGGAGGACAAACCCAACGTGGCCCGCCTGTTCGCGGCGGCCTCCTACGCCGAGCAGGTCCACGCCTCGGCCCACCTCCGCGTGCTGCAGGGCGTCGGCGCGACCGGCGACAACCTGTCGGCCGCCATGGCCGGCGAGGCCTTCGAGGTGGCGGAGATGTACCCGGCCTTCATCGCCACGGCGAAGGAGCAGGCGGAAGCCAGGGCCGAGAAGAGCTTCGCCCGGGCCATGGACGCCGAGAAGGTCCACTACGCGCTCTACGAGCGGGCCAAGGCGGCGGTGGACGCCGGGCGGGACGCCGAGATCGGGGACGTGTGGGTGTGCGACGCCTGCGGCTGGACGGCCGAGGGCGCGCCGCCGGACGAATGCCCGCTCTGCAAGGCGAAGAAGGAGCGGTTTACCCGCTTCTGAGCCGGTCGTTCCGGCCATGGGACGCGCGATGCCAAAACGACGCAAACCGTTGCGGGAGGTGGAATCCCACCCGACCGAGGCCATCCTGGAGAGCATCTCCGACGGGGTGTTCACGGTCGACGCGGAGTGGCGGATCACCTCGTTCAACCGGGCGGCCGAAGAGATCACCGGGATTCCACGGCGGGAAGCCATCGGCCGGCCGTGCTGCGAGGTCTTTCGCGCCAGCATGTGCGAGTCGCAGTGCGCCCTCCGGCGCACCCTGAAGACCGGCCGGCCGATCATCGGCCGGACCGGATTCATGATTGACAGCCAGGGCAACCGCGTCCCCATCAGCGTGTCCACGGCCGTGCTGCGGGATGCCGCGGGCAACATCGTCGGCGGCGCGGAGACGTTCCGCGACCTCAGCGAAATCGAGGCGCTGCGCGGGGAGCTGGCCGGCCGGTCCCGGATCGGCGACCTGGCGAGCCGCAGCCCGCTGATGCAGCGGCTGTTCGACGTCCTGCCGGCCATCGCCGCCAGCCCCAGCACGGTGCTGCTGCAGGGCGAGACTGGCACCGGCAAGGAGCTGCTGGCCCGGACGATCCACGAGCTCAGCCCGCGGGCCAAGGGGCCGTTCGTGGCGGTGAATTGCGGCGCGCTGCCCGACACCCTGCTGGAGTCCGAGCTGTTCGGCTACAAGGCGGGCGCCTTCACCGGCGCCCACCGTGACAAGCCGGGCCGGTTCGCCCTGGCCCGCGGGGGAACCCTGCTGCTGGACGAGATCGGCGAGATCAGTCAGGCGCTGCAGGTCCGCCTCCTCCGGGTGCTTCAGGAGCGCGTATACGAGCCGCTCGGCTCGACCCGATCCGAGACCGCCGACGTGCGAATCATCGTGGCCACCAACAAGGACCTGGCCGAGTTGACCCGAACCGGGGCGTTTCGGGAAGACCTCTACTACCGGGTCAACGTCGTCCGGGTGGAGCTGCCGCCCCTGCGCCGCCGCAAGGAGGACATCCCCCTGCTGGTGGACCAGTTCATCGCCCGGTTCAACCAGCTGCAGCAGAAGGCCGTGACCGGAATCTCGCCCGAGGCGCTCTCCCTGCTGATGGCCCATGACTGGCCCGGCAACATCCGCGAACTGGAGAACGTGCTGGAGCGGTCGTTCATCCTCTGCCACGAGGGCCTGATCGACATCCGCCACCTGCCCGAGGAGCTGACGGCCCGCTACGTCGCCCGCGGCGCCCGCACCGCCATCCAGGGGGCCCGCGAGCTGGTGGAAGCCCAGGTGATCCGCGGCGCCCTCGAGCGGAACGCGCGCGACCGCCTGGCCGCGGCGCGGGAGCTGGGGATTCACAAGAGCACCCTGTACCGCAAGATGAAGAAACTCGGACTGTCCGATCTCCCGAACGGGAAACCGCCCCGGCCCTCCGGATCTTAAGTCGCAAATCCGCTACTTTCGGTTGAATATTCAGTCGCATAATTGCGACTCCCCGACGGTGCCGTTCCGCCTCGCCCGAGCGGGATCCTCCCAGCCGTCGGGCGTCGCCACGATTCCGGGCTCTCCGGCGTTCTGTGGCATGGAGCGTGCAACTTGCGGGGTATGGGATGCGCCCGTCGACCCGGCCGCCGGCCGGTCCGCGGGGTTGCCGGCCCGATCCACATTCCCAGGAGGTTCCATGGACGCCCGGATTTCAGGATTCCACACCCGGCTGGTACACGCCGGCTGGCACGGCGACGCCACCGGCGCGGTGAACGTGCCGATCTACCAGACTTCGACCTTCGCCTTCCGGAACACCGACCACGGCGCGGCCCTGTTTCAGGGCGCGGAGGACGGTTACATCTACACCCGGATCGGCAACCCCACCATCCGCGCGCTGGAGGAGAACATCGCCGCCCTGGAGAACGGCTTCGGCGGCATCGCCACCAGCTCCGGCCTGGGCGCCATCGCCACCATCTACATGGCCCTGCTCGAACAGGGCGCCCACCTGGTCAGCACCGCGTCGGTCTACGGGCCCACCCGCGGGCTGATGGAGGGCCACTTCGCGCGGTTCGGGGTCCAGTCCAGCTATGTGGACACCTCCTCCCTGGAGGAAGTCCGGGCCGCGCTGCGGGAGAACACCCGCCTGGTCTACGTCGAGACGCCGTCCAACCCGGCCATGCAGGTGACCGACCTGGTGGGGGTGGCGGAGATCGCCCACGCCCACGGCGCCCTGCTGGTGGTGGACAACACTTTCGCCACGCCCTACCTCCAGAATCCGCTGGATCTCGGGGCGGACGCGGTGCTGCACTCCGTCACCAAGTTCATCAACGGGCACGCCGACGTGGTCGGGGGCATCATCGTTTCCAAGACCCGGGAGCTGTACCAGCGGATCCGGCCCCTGATGGTCACCCTCGGCTGCAACATGGACCCCCACCAGGCCTACCTGGTGCTGCGGGGGGTGAAGACCCTGGGCCTGCGGGTCGAACGGGCCCAGGCCAACGCCCTGCCCATCGCCCGCTGGCTGGAGGCCCATCCCAAGGTGGCCTGGGTCCGGTATCTCGGCCTGGAGTCCCACCCGCAGCATGAGTTGGCCCGGCGGCAGATGCGGGGCTTCGGCTCCATGATCAGCTTCGAACTGAAAGGCGGCCTGGAAGCCGGCCGATGCCTGATGAACAGCGTCCGCCTGGCCACCCTGGCCGTGTCGCTCGGCGGGGTGGAGACCCTGATCGAGCACCCCTCCTCCATGACCCATGCCGGCATGAGCCGGGAGGACCGCCTGGCCGCCGGGATCAGCGACGGGCTGGTCCGGTATTCGGTGGGCATCGAGGACGTGGCAGACCTGATCGCCGACCTCGAGCAGGCCTTCCACGCCATTCCCTGACCGGAGGCAAGGCGCGTGAAAGCGGCGTTCGTCACCTGGAATGACCGGATCGCACCGGTGTTCGACGTGGCCCGGCACGTGCGGCTGGTGGAGGTCGAGGCGGACCGGGTGGTCCGCTCGGACGAGCGGATGCTGCCCGAGGGGCCGCCGGCCGGGCGGGTGGTCCGCCTGGCGGAACTGGGGACCGCGGTGCTGGTGTGCGGGGCCATCTCCCGGCCGCTCGAGCTGATGGTCGCCGCCCGGGGGATCCAGGTGATCCCCTTCGTGGTCGGCGACCTGCCCGAGGTCATCGACGCCTGGATCGGAGGCCGGCTGAATGAAGAGCGCTTCGCCATGCCCGGCTGCTGCGGACGGTTCCGGCGCCGGCCCGGCGGATGGCCTGAAACCAAAGACAAGGAGGGAAGTGCCATGAGAGGAAGAGGAAGAGGCGGCGCCGGCGGTGGCGCCGGCGGCGGCGCCGGCCGGGGCTCCGGCGGTGGACGAGGTTCCGGCCGCGGGCAGAGCCGGGGCGCCGGCCGCATGGGCGGAGCCCGGCAGGCCGGTCCCGCCGGGGAATGCGTCTGCCCGCAGTGCGGCCACCGGGAAGCCCACGAGCGGGGCGTTCCCTGCATCCAGAAGGTCTGCCCGAAATGTGGGACGGCCTTGACTCGAGAATAGACGACCATAAAAAAAGGAGGATGGAAACATGCCACGAGGAGATCGAACAGGACCATGGGGCCAGGGTGCCATGACCGGCCGGGCAGCCGGTTTCTGCGCCGGCTTTGCCGTGCCCGGTTTCGCCAATCCCGGCGCCGGCCGGGGATTCGGAATGCGCGGCGGCCGCGGCCGGGGTTTCGGCCTGGGCGGCGGCCGGGGCTGGCGGCATCAGTATTACGCCACCGGCCTGCCGGGCTGGGCGCGGTTCGGCGGCGTTGCCGCGCCGCCGGGATATCCGGTCCCGGCGCCGGCGCCCGACCCGGAGCAGGAAAAACAGGCGCTGCAGGCCCAGGTCAAGCATCTGGAAGCGGAACTCAGCGCTCTCCAGCAGCGGTTGAGCGAACTGGACACCAAGGCTGATACCGAGTGAGTGCGCCCGTGTTGCTGAGTGAGCCGCCGGTCAGCTGAGTGGATAAACACGGCTGCCGGCGCCCACCCTGCCGATTTCCGGCCAAAAAGGAGAAACACCAATGGGCAAGCGTGGAAGAGAGATTGTCGGCAAAAACGTCGACCGCGTGGTGGAGCTGCTGAACAAGGCGTTTGCGGACGAATGGCTGGCCTACTACCAGTACTGGCTGGGGGCAAAAATCATCGCCGGTCCGATGAAGGACGCAGTGATCACCGAACTGATGCAACACGCGGCCGACGAGCTGCGGCATGCAGACATGGTGTCCAACCGGATCATCCAATTGGGTGGAACTCTGCTGACCACTCCCACCCAGTGGTTTCAATGGACCAACTGCGGGTACGACGAGCCCTCCGATCCATATGTCGCCAGGATCCTGGATCAGAACATCAAGGGCGAGCAGTGTGCCATCTCGGTCTACCACTCCATCATCAAGGAGGTGGGGATGGAGGATCCCGTGACCTACAACATCGCCGTCCAGATCCTGCAGGACGAGGTGGAACACGAAGAGGATCTGCAGGCACTGCTGGACGACTTGAAGATGATGATGGAACGGAGGTGAACGTGAAGAAGATCGGGATCATCATCTGTGCCCGGTACCGGGACTGCGGCGGCGGCAAATGCTTCCGGGCCCTGCGGGAGCGGCGGGGAGCCTTCGCCCGATACCCCGCCGACGAGGCGGTGGAGGTCGTGGGCTACTCGAGCTGCGGCGGCTGCCCCGGCGGCAACGTGGAGTACGTGCCGGCGGAAATGAAGAAGAACGGCGCCGAGGCGATCCACCTGGCCACCGGGCTGGTCGTGGGGTACCCGCCCTGCCCGAACATCCGCCGGTTCAAGGCGTTCATCGAAACCGCCTACGGCCTGCCGGTGGTCGTCGGAACCCACCCCATTCCCCAAAAGTACATGAAGATTCAAGAAAACCTTCCTTTCTGGCAGGAACAGCGCATAGACGAGCTCGTCGGACCGCTGCTGGAGGAAGGTCCGGAAGTCCAGGAATCTTATAACTAAAGGAGTGACAATTCATGAAGATCGCGTTCACCACGTCTGGAGAGAGCCTGGATGCCGCGCTGGACAGCCGCTTCGGCCGGGCGCCGAAGTTTCTGATCTACGACCTGGAGAAGGACACTTTCCAGGTGATCGACAACCGGCAGAACCTGAACGCCGCCCAGGGTGCGGGGATCCAGGCCGCCGAAACGGTGGCCCGGGCCGGGGCCGCCTGCCTGGTGACGGGACATTGCGGCCCCAAGGCGTTCCGGGTCCTGGCGGCCGCCGGGATCAAGATCTTCCCCACCGATGCGCCCACCGTGGCCGCGGCCCTGGAACGGTACCGGGCCGGCGCCCTGAGCGAGGCTCGCTCCGCCGACGTGGAGGGGCACTGGTCATGAGCCCGCTCCGGGTGGTGTACCGCCCCATCGGCGTGATTCACACAAGCCACACGGTCGCCGACCGGGTGCCCATCCAGCCGCGGTATGCCCGGGGGTGCCCAGGCCGGGTGGAAGTGTTTCCCGAGTTCCAGGACGGGCTGGCCGACCTCGAGGGCTTCTCCCACGTCTACCTGATCTACCATTTCGACCGGGCGGATCCGGCCCGGCTGCGGGTGACGCCGTTTCTGGACGACGTCGAGCGGGGGGTGTTCGCCACCCGCTCGACCCGCCGCCCCAACGCCATCGGGCTGAGCATCGTGTCCCTGGTGAGACGCGAGGGGGGCGTGCTGCTTATCGACGGGGCGGATATCCTGGACGGCACGCCGTTGCTGGACATCAAGCCCTACACGGCCCGGTTCGACTGCTTCACCCACACGCGCAACGGGTGGCAGGACCAGGTGGACGACGAGACGGCCGTCCGCCGGGGGAGTCGGGAACGCCCCGGGCCGGACGTGGAGAAGACACGGAAATGACCGGAGTGAACCAGCCGCCCCGCCGGATCGCCATCGCCTCCGGCAAGGGCGGCACCGGCAAGACCACGGTGTCGGTCAACCTGGCCCGGGTGCTGGGCGCGGACACGTGGCTGCTGGACTGCGACGTGGAGGAGCCCAACGCCCACCTGTTCCTGCAGGGCCGGCCCGAAGGCCAGTCGGTGATCGCAACCCCGGTGCCGAGCGTGGCACAGGCGCTCTGCGACGGTTGCGGCGAATGCAGCCGCTTCTGCCGGTACCACGCCATCGTGTCGTTCGGCGCCGTGCCCCTGGTCTTCCCGGAGATGTGCCACGGGTGCGGAGGGTGCGCAATGGTCTGTCCCCGGCATGCCATCGTGGAGTCGGAGCGACGGATCGGGGCGATTGAAACGTTCCGGGCGGACGGCGTGACCCTGGTCCACGGCCGGCTCGACGTCGGGGTGGCCATGGCCCCGCCCCTGATCCGCGCGGTGAAAGCCCGCGCGCCGGACAACGTCCCGGTGATCCTGGACGCGCCGCCGGGGACGTCCTGCCCGGTCATCGCCGCGATCCGCGACACCGATCTGGTGGTGCTGGTCACGGAACCGACCCCCTTCGGACTCCACGACCTCGGCCTGGCGGTGGAGATGGTGCGCGAGCTGGGCCTCCCCTTCGGAGTCCTGGTCAACCGGATGGGGATCGGCGACGACCGGGTGCACGCCTTTTGCCGCCGGGAGGGCGTCCCGGTCCTGCTGGAGATCCCGGACGACCGCCGCATCGCGGAGGCGTACTCCACAGGGCGGCTGGTGGTGGATGCCCTGCCGGAGTACCGGACAGTTTTCCAGAGCCTGGTTGACCGGATCTTTTCGGAGCCGGCAACCCAAGGGGTGTGAGCCATGCCCACGTACGAGTTCGAGTGCGAGCTGTGCGGCCTGAAATTCGAGCGGCGGCATTCCATCACCGAGGAACCCGTCGTGGCCTGCCCGACTTGCGGCGGCCCGACCCGCCGGCTGGTCAGCGGCGGGGCGGGGTTCATCATCCGGGGAGGCGGCCGGGAGCCAGGCGCGCCGCGGGGCGGGGGGTGTTCCCTGGAGGAGACCGGCACGACCTGCTGCGGCCGCACCGCGCGCTGCGGGAAGCCGCCTTGCGGAGACGAAGCATGATCAGTGGGAGCATCCGGGAACTGGTCGTGATCAGCGGCAAGGGCGGCACGGGGAAGACCAGCGTGACGGCGTCGTTCGCCGTCCTGGCCGACCGGCCCGTGATCGCCGACTGCGACGTGGACGCGGCCGACCTCCACCTCGTCCTGGCGCCCGAGGTGCTGGCGCGGCACGAATTCCGCGCCGGCCAGGAAGCTGTCATCCGGCCGTCCGAGTGTACCGGCTGCGGCGAGTGCCGGGCCCTCTGCCATTTCGGCGCGGTGCGGGAGGAGCCCGCTGCGGCCGGCCGGACCGTCTTCACGGTCGATCCGGTGGCGTGCGAGGGCTGCGCCGTGTGCGTCCGGTTCTGCCCGGCCGGGGCGATCGAGCTGCGGGAGCGAACCTGCGGGGAGTGGATGGTGTCGCGGACCCGCTGCGGCCCCATGATCCATGCGCGGCTGCGCGTCGCGGCCGAAAACTCCGGCAAGCTCGTCTCCATCGTCCGGCGGGAAGCCCGGCGCTTTGCCGAGCTGGACGGGCGCACGCAGGTGATCGTGGACGGGCCGCCGGGGATCGGCTGCCCGGTGATCGCCTCGGTGACGGGCGCCGGCCAGGTGCTGGTCGTGACCGAGCCCACCGTGTCCGGCGCGCACGACCTGGAGCGGGTCCTGTCGCTGGCGCGGCATTTCGAAATCCCGGCTTCGGTCTGCGTGAACAAGTGGGATCTCAATCCCGCCATGGCGGAGCAGATCGAGGACGAGGCCAGCCGGGGGGGCGCCCGGGTTGCCGGGCGCATCCGGTACGACCCGGCCGTGACCCGGGCCCAGATGCAGGCGCGGGCCGTGGTGGAAACGGGCGGTCCCGCGGCGGAGGATGTCCGCGAAGTATGGAATCGACTGCAGGAGTTCATCGCATGAGTGAAGCCGGCGCTTTTCATCCGTCCCCCGAACTGGAGAAACATGGCCGGCATCCGCGCAATGTCGGTCCGCTCGAGCCGCACGACGGCCACGCCTGCGTCCAGGGACCCTGCGGGGACACCATGTCGTTCTGGATCCGGGTGCGGGACGAACGATTGTCCCGGGTGGCCTTCGCCACGGAGGGCTGCAGTTCCACTGTGGCCTGCGGCAGCATGGCGAGCTGCCTGGCCAAGGGCCTGCCGCTGGAGGAGGTCCTCGACCTGGACGCGGACGCCGTCCGAAGCGCCCTGGGCGGGCTGCCGCCGGAGCACGACCACTGCGCCCAACTGGCCTGCGATTCGCTCCATGCCGCCTGTGAGGATTACCTGTTCCGCCGGGCGCAGGCCGACCGCCCGCGCGGCGGCGCGTGCAGCACCTGCAGCGACTCGTCCTGCGCGGCGGCCCGCCGGCAGGAGGGCGAGAGCGAGGCCGATTTCGAGGAGCGCCGCCAGCTGCAGTCCCGGCTCTGCCGCATCCGCCGCAAGATCGTCGTCCTGTCCGGCAAGGGCGGGGTGGGCAAGAGCACGGTGGCGGTGAACCTGGCCGTGGCACTGAAGAAGGCCGGAAAATCGGTGGGCTTGCTGGATGTGGACATCCACGGCCCCAGCATTCCCACCATGCTCGGACTGGCCGGGGCCAAGGTCCATGGCCACGAAGACGGACTGCTGCCGGTGGACCTCGACGGGCTGAAAGTCCTCTCCCTGGGGTTCTTCCTGAGCGATCCGGACGACGCGGTGATCTGGCGGGGGCCGATGAAGTACAACGTCATCCGCCAGTTCCTCAAGGACGGGGAGTGGGGGGACCTCGATTACCTGATCATCGACTCCCCGCCGGGGACCGGCGACGAGCCGCTGACGGTCTGCCAGCTCATCGGGCAGGTGGACGGCGCGGTGATCGTCACCACGCCGCAGGAGGTGGCGGCGGTGGACGTGCGCAAGTCCATCGTGTTTTGCCGGAAGCTGCAGGTGCCGGTCCTGGGCGTGGTGGAAAACATGAGCGGATTCGCCTGCCCGCACTGCGGCACGGTCACGCCGATCTTCCCCGCCGGCGGCGGTCGCCGGATCGCCCGGGACATGGGCGTGCCGTTCCTGGGCGCCATCCCCCTCGATCCGATGATCGCGGAAGCGGCGGACGCCGGTCGCGCCTTCATCGAGCCCGCGCCGGCATCGCCCGCGACCGCGGCCATGAAAGAGATCCTCCGGCAGCTCGGGGGCGAGAATGTCTGTGACCACTGAGAAACCGGCCGCCCCCGATAATTCGAACGGGCACTCCGGCTGCCTCCTGTGCGGGAGCCGGAATCCCCGATCGCTGAACCTGTCGTTCCGGCCCGAGGCGGAAGGGGCCGTCCGGACCGTCTTCCAGGCCCGGGACGAATTGCAGGGATACGACCACATCCTGCACGGGGGCGTCATCGCCGCGCTGCTGGACGGCGCGATGACCCATTGCCTCTTCCATCAGCAGGTGAAGGCAGTGACGGGGGACCTGCGGGTGCGGTTCGTGCACTCCATCCCGTGTGACGCCTTGCTGGACATCCGCGCGCGGATCCTGTATGCCCATCCGCCCCTCTATCGGTTGAGGGCGGAGATCGTCCAGGCCGGGCAGCTCATGGCCTGGGCCGAGGCCCGGTTCATGGAGAAGGGAGGCCGCCATGTCATCCGCTGAAACCGTCCTGACCATCCTGGTCGACAACCAGGCGCGTCCCCCGCTGGCAGCGGAGCACGGCTTCGCCCTCTGGATCCGGACGGCCGGCCGGCGGATCCTCTTCGATACGGGGCAGGGCGCCGCCTTGCCCGGCAACGCGGAGCGCCTGGGCATCGACCTGGCCACGGCCGACGCGCTGGTGCTCAGCCACGGGCACTACGACCACGGCGGCGGCATCCCCCGGGTGCTGGAGAAAAATCCGGCCCTGGCCGTGTACGCGCACCCCCGGGGGCTGCGCTCGCGGTTTGCCATCTCGGACCGGGAGATCCGGCCCGTCCAGCTGCCCATCAGCGCAATGACGGCGCTGCAGCGTCACCCGGACGTGCACTGGGTGCGGCGGGAGACCCGGCTGGGGACCGACATCGGCCTGACGGGTCCCATTCCCCGTTCGTCCTCCTTCGAGGATCCCGGCGGGCCGTTCTACCTGGATCCGGCCGGCCGGTTCCCCGATTCCATCGACGACGATGTGGCCCTCTGGATCGGGACCCCCGCCGGCCTGGTCCTCTGCGTTGGCTGCGCGCACGCCGGGCTGATCAACACCCTGCACCTCGCCCGGCAGCAGAGCGGGATGGACCGGATCGCGGCCGTGATCGGCGGATTCCACCTGGGCTCGGCCAATGGGAGCCGGCTGGAGCAGACCGTGGAGGCTCTTCGGCAGTTGGCGCCGGAGCGGCTGGTCCCCTGCCACTGCACCGGCGCCCGCGCGGTCCGGACGCTCCAGGAGGCGCTCGGCGGTCGGGTCGTCCCGGGGGTCGCCGGGGATGTCTGGCGGTTGTGATAAAATGCCAATATCCATCGGTGCGTACCAAGCTGTATCTGTGTTGACCCGGTAAATTGGGACATTCCTGAAAGGAGGCAACATGGCGGAAAAGAAACCCGAAGGATGCGTCGCGTCGGCGGCGGGCCCCGTCGGCCCCAAACCGTCGGGACAGGCGACACCGGAAGCGAAAACAAGCGATTCGAAGGAGGCGATCATGGGTGTGATGGTTGGTAAGGAGGCCCCCGATTTTGAGGCGTCGGCCTACCACGAGGGGGGATTCAAGAACATCCGCTTGTCGACCCTGCGCGGCCAGTGGGTGATGCTCTGTTTCTATCCGGGGGATTTCACCTTCGTCTGACCGACCGAATTGTCGGCGGTCGCCGACAAAGCCGATGAATTCCGCAAGCTGGGCGTCCAGATTCTGGCCTGCAGCACGGACAGCCGGTTCGTCCACAAGATCTGGCAGGAGCAGGAGCTGTCCAAGATGGTGAAGGGGGGATTCCCGTTCCCCATGCTGTCCGATGCCGGCGGCCGGATCGGCGGCGTGTACGGCATCTATGACGAGGCCGGCGGCGTCGATGTGCGCGGCCGGTTCCTGATCGACCCGGACGGGATCGTCCAGGCCATCGAGATCCTGACGCCGCCCGTGGGCCGCCAGGTGGGCGAGGCCATCCGCCAGGTGCAGGCCTTCCAGCACGTCCGGAACACCAAGGGGGCCGAGGTCTGCCCGGCCGGCTGGCGGCCCGGCCAACCGGTCCTGAAGGTGGGACCCGAGCTGGTGGGCAACGTCTGGAAGGTGTGGAAGCCCACCGAATAGGCAATCCACGATCAGATCCAGTCCGAAACCCTGCTCCGGAGACCCTCCGCGAACGGGCCCGGGCGAATCGGAAAAAAAACAAGCGGGGCCTGGTTTCCAGGCCCCGCTTGTGCTTTGAACACGTGCTTCGCTGCCCGGTCGGCAGCCTTAACAAACGCCCCTGTCGCGATCAACAGAGGTCGAAGCGGTCCAGGTTCATGACCTTGGTCCACGCGGCCACGAAGTCGTGCAGGAACTTCTCCTGGGCGTCCTCGCAGGCGTAGACTTCCGCCAGCGCCCGGAGCTGGGAGTTGGAACCGAAGACCAGATCGACCCGCGTGGCCGTCCACTTCA
>CAYPNP010000020.1:0-63411 GCA_964412195.1 uncultured Acidobacteriota bacterium
ATGGTCCATCGTCCATGGTCCATCGTCCATGGTCCATCGTCCATGGTCCATCGTCCATGGTCCATCGTCTATCGTCCATCGTCTATCATCCTCCCCTGCTATCAATCCCGCCCCGCCCAAACAAAAAATCAGGAACATTTCCCACAGGTTTCTCGTAATCACATGGTGAAACGAGGAATGCGAGGAGAGTGATGCCGCAATCGTCCCAAGCCCTGCCACTGACCGCCGCGCCGGCGGCCCGCGAGAAGAACGGAACCCTGTCCGGCTGGCCGGTGCTGGGGGAAGCGTTGAAAATGGCGGCCGGCGCCGTCTGGGCCCACAAGCTCCGTTCCTTTTTAACCCTCATCGGCGTCATCATCGGCGTCGCCTCGGTCATGGTGGTGGGCGCCATCATCAGCGGGCTGGAGACCTACGTCACCGACAACATCACCAGCGCCCTGGGCAGCAACTCTTTCATCATCGACCGGGTTGCCCGCGTCAACATGACGTTCGAGGAATACCGCCGGATCTACCGCAAGCACAAGGACCTCACCTGGGATGATTACCGGGCCATCCTGCAGACGTCCAAGCTGGCCAAGGCGGTGGTCATCCAATCGGGCCGCCGGACTGATCCCCGGTACAAGAACCGGGAGCTGTTCGACACCCGCATCATCGGCTCCAGCGCCAACATCGTGGACATGTCCAGCCTGGACATCGCCAGCGGCCGCTTCTTCCAGAACTTCGAGGTGGACCGGGCCCAGGCGGTGACCGTCATCGGCTGGGAGGTGCGGTCGGCCCTCTTCCCCGGCGAGGACCCCCTCGGCCGGGCGATCAAGCTGGGCGGGCAGGATTACCGGGTGATCGGCGTCCTGGCCAAGCGGGGCTCGTTCCTCGGCAACAACCAGGACAACGAGGCCTACATCCCCGTCACCAGCTTCACCAAGACCTTCGGCACCCGCCGCGGCTGGACCATCCGGGTCAAGACCGACGGCGGGCCGGCCTTCGAGCAGGGCCAGGACGAAGTGCGGTCCATCCTGCGGGCCAAGCACAACCTCAAGCCCAACCAGGAGGACGACTTCGACATCCTGTCCACCGAGGCCATCAACCAGTCGGTCGGCCAGTTCACCGGCGCCATCGCCAGCGTGGCCATCCCCGTGATGGTCATCGCGCTCGTGGTCGGCGGCATCGTCATCATGAACATCATGCTGGTCTCGGTCACCGAGCGGACCCGGGAGATCGGCATCCGCAAGGCCATCGGCGCCCGACGGCGCGACCTGCTGCTGCAGTTCCTGCTGGAGTCGGCCATCATGGGCGTCCTGGGCGGCGGCTTCGGCATCGCCCTGGCGTTCGGGTGCGTCTTCCTGATCGAGAACCTGGCCGAATGGGTCCTGACCGTCACCCCCTTCTACATCTTTCTGTCCCTCACCATCTCGGGGGGCGTCGGGATCCTGGCCGGCATGTACCCGGCCTGGAAGGCCGCCAAGCTGGATCCGATCTTGGCCCTGTCCTTCGAGTCGTAACGGAGCAGCCCCATGACCGCAGCCGAAAAACGTCGCGTTTGGTTCGAGAACTTCCACCAGGCCATCCTGACCATCCAGGCCCACAAGTTCCGCGCCTTCCTGACGGTGCTGGGCGTGCTGATCGGCGTCCTGACCGTCATCCTGGTGGCCACGATCCTGACCGGCCTGCGCGGGCAGCTGGTCAGCATGATCGAGGAGTACGGGACGACCAACATCTACGCCTTCCACCTGAACACCGGCATCCAGATGGGCCGCCGGTCCCGCAAGGAGTTCGAGCGCAAACCGCTCCAGATCGAATACATCCGTCCGATCCTGTCGCGCTGCGACTCGGTGCAGGACGTCGCCTACCAGCTCTTCCCGCGCCACCTCTCCGACCGGACGGTGAAGTACCAGGGCGTCGAGTTCAACAGCCCCCAGATCGCCGGCTGCTCGGCCAACTACTTCGACGTGGCCAACCAGCACATCGCTCTCGGCCGCGCCCTGTCGGAGGCCGACGACACCCACCGGCTCTTCAACTGCGTCATCGGCTGGGCCGTCTACGAGACGCTGTTCCCCCACATGCAGCCCATCGGGAAGGAGATCCAGGTCGGCGGCAAGCGGTTCAAGGTCGTGGGGGTGCTGGCCAAGCCGAAAAACTCGTTCCTGGGCCAGAACGAGGACGAGCAGTCGGTGCTGATCCCCTACATGACCCTGAAAAAGATCTCGCCGCGGGACGAGTGGGTGTTCCTGATCATCCGTGCCAAGTCCGGCGAAACCGCCCGGGCCATGGACCAGGCGGAGTCGGTGCTCCGCTCCCTGCGCCGCCTGAAGTCCACCGACGACAACGATTTCTCCATGTCCACGGCCGACTCGCTGATCAAGCAGTTCGACGCCATCACCGCCACTGTCGGCCTGGTGGCCATCGGCCTGTCCAGCGTCAGCCTGCTGGTGGGCGGCATCGGCGTCATGAACATCCTCCTGGTGTCCGTCCGGGAGCGCACCCGGGAGATCGGCGTGCGCAAGGCCATCGGCGCCCGGCGGAGCGACGTCACAGTCCAATTTCTGATCGAGGCCATGACCCTGACCGGCATGGGGGGGATCTTCGGCATCGTCCTGGCAGTGATCGCCGGCCTGGGACTGTCCCTGATCCTGCCCAACCTGCCCACCATCATCCCGATGTGGGCGGTGACCATGGCGTTCGTGACGTCCGTGCTGATCGGCCTGGTCTTCGGCGTCTGGCCGGCGACCCGGGCAGCCCGGCTCGACCCCATCGAGGCCCTCCGCTACGAATAACCGCAAATCCCCTGGCGCGTCGGAACGTTGAAACGTTTAAACGTTTCAACGTTCTGACGTTCCGCTGTTGCGGGGAATCGGCGCGATATGGTAGAGTAGTGGAAACTTCGTCGGGGTGATTCCCATGAAACAGTGCGCCTCCTGCCAAGCCGAAATGGTCGAGAACAGCCGCTTCTGCATGAAGTGCGGCACGCCCAACCCGGACTACCGGCCGGGCGGCCCGCCGGCGGAAGCCACGATGGCCGTGCCCCATTCCGGCCCCCCGACGCAGACCCTGGTCGCGGGCACGGCAGGCATCGAGAAGACCGAGATGATCCAGGACGCGGCGACCCGGCCCCCCCTGGCCGGCCAGCGCACTGAGGTCTTCGGCCCCGCCGGCCGTACCGAGGTCGTCCCGGCCACCCTGCCGCCCCAGCCGACGGCGGCGCCCACGATGCCCCCGCAGCCCGCCGCCAAGACCGAAATGGTCCCCGAGGCCGCGCTGCGGACCAGCGTCCCCGGCTCCAAGGACGAGATCAGCAAAATCTTCGAGACGTCCGGCGTTTGCCCGAACTGCTACGCCCCCCTCAAGAAGGGCAGCTCTCAGTGCGAGGAGTGCGGCTACCGCCTGACCGGCAACTATTGCGCCAGCTGCGGCAAGGCCATCGAGGACGGCGCCAAGTTCTGCCCGAACTGCAAGACCGCCGTGCCCGCGGCCAGTCCCACGATGACGACCCCCGCCGCCGCGGGCACCGGGGTGATGTCGGCGGCGACCGTAGTGACACCCGCCCCACCCTCGGGCCCGCTCGGCGCCACCATTGTTTCGGGATCGCCGGCGCCCCTGGGGGCCACGGTGATCGCCGCCCCGCCCGCGGCGCCCGTCCTGGGTGCCACCGTGGCCGTCTCCCCCGCTGCAGCCGGGCTGGGTGCGACCGTCGCCGCCGGAGTACCCGCCGCCGCACCGCCGGCCGCGCCCCGCAAGGGATTCCCCGTGGCGCTGGTGCTGGTGCTCGGCTTCGTCCTCCTGGTCGTCCTGGGGGTCGGCGGCTGGGCGGCATGGAAGTTCCTGATTTCCAAGCAGACGGACACCGGCAAGGGCACCGGCGTCGTGGAGACCACCTCCGGCACGACCGGCACGACGACGACCACGGGCGGATCCGCAGGAACCCAGACGGGCCTGACGGGCACCGGCGGCCTGTCCGGATTTGGAGGCCAGACAGAGGATCTCATCGGCGAAGCCCAGCAATATTACAACAGCGGCGACTACGCCCGCGCCCTGGAGGCGGTCGAGCGCCACCTCCAGAACCACAAGGACGACAGCGGCGCCTACTTCTTCGCCGCCAGGATCTGCCGCGAGATGGGCAAGACGGAGGAAGCCAAAAATTACCTCCTGACCGCGCTGTCCTACAACCCGGACAACGCCGACGCCCACCTGGAGCTGGGCAAGCTCTATTCCAACGCCGGCTTCTCCGACAAGGCGGTCGAACAGTTCCGCGAAGCAGTCCGCCTGGCGCCGGACAACCAGGAGGCCGCCTGGCTGCTGGCCAAGGAGTTCGAGCGCCTGGGCGACAAGGAAAACGCCCGCAAGGCGGCCGGCCAGTACGTGCAGAATTTCCCGGCCGGCCAGTACCGGGCGGAAGCGGACGCCATGCTGGCGGTCCGCAGCAAAGCCGGCACTGGAAGAACGGGCGCAACCACGGGCACCGTATCGGGAGGCGAGACTTCCGCCGGCGGCGGCACGACGGTGACGCCCCCTCCGCCGCCGCCCCCGCCCTCGCCCTATGTCGACATCGTGCTGGACGGGACGGCCCTCAACCTGCCCGGCATGGTGGCCGGCGTCGACGTGATGATCGGCGGCGCCTCGAGGAAATTCGGCCCCGGCGCCAACATGCGGCTGGACAACATCGAGAAGGGCAGCCAGGAGTACACCGTCCGGGTGACCTACTACAACGCCAGCACCAACGAGCAGGAGTCCACCTACAGCGGCTCGGGCTCGATCGACATCCGGTACCCGAACCAGAAGGTTTACGTGAAGCGCATCGGCAACCGCGTCATCCTGCAGTAAGGAGGGAGCGCCATGGACCAGATCCGGCGGATCCTGGATCGCATCGCCCAGGAGCGCAAGGAAGGCGTCGTCTACGTCGACGTCTTTCAGGAAGTGCTGACCCTGCTCCAGGCCCGGCTGGTGCAGCTGGCCGGCGTCAAGGAGGATGAGGTGGCCATCCTGCTCGTGGACAGCCGGCGCAACCTCAAGTTCTTCCGGCCCAAGTACCTCGAGCGCAGCGGGCTGATCCCCGTCTCCTACACCCGCTCCTTCGTCACCAAGACGATCCAGGGCGGGCGCCCGGCCATCGACAACCACTTCAACTCCACCCAGCACCTGGCCATGTTCGAGGACCTCAAGCGGAACAACCCGCACGTGGAACCCATCCAGAAGATGCTGTGCATCCCCCTGCGCACCTCGGCCGGGATCGTCTTCGGCGCCCTGGAGTTCGGGCGGAAAGGCGCCTCCCCTGAAGAAGCGGGCCGCGACTGGTCGCCGCGCGAGGCGGAGTCGCTGGCCGAGTCGGTCCAGGGCATCGTGGACCTGTTCCACCAGCTCTGCCTGATGGCCAAAGTGCTCAACTGATGTCCGATCTCGACGGCGCGAGCGGCTCCGCAAAGCGCCTCCACATCGCCCTCTCCCTCCTGCTCCTGACCGGGATCAACCTGGTCAACTACGTCGATCGCTACCTGATCTCCTCCCTTCTGCCGCTCATCAAGGGCGATTTCCGGCTGACCAGCACCCAGGAGGGCTTGCTCGGCACCGCTTTCATCCTGGTCTACCTGCTGGCAGCCCCGCTGTTCGGCTGGCTGGGCGACCGCTTCTCCCGGCGCCCGGTGATCACGGCGGGAGTAGCCCTGTGGAGCCTGGCCACGGCCGCCTCGGGACTGGCGCGCGGTTTCGGCTCGCTCCTGCCGCTCCGGTCGCTGGTGGGCGTGGGCGAGGCCAGCTACGCCAGCGTGTCGCCCGGGCTCATCGCCGAATACGTCCCCCCCCGGCGGCGGGCCATGGTCATGTCGGTCTTCTACATGGCCATCCCGGTGGGCGCGGCCCTCGGATACGTGCTGGGCGGGTTCTTCGGCAGCCGGATCGGCTGGCGCCCCACGTTCCTGCTGGTCGGCGGGCCCGGCCTCGTCCTGGCCCTGCTGGCGATGTTCATCCACGAACCGGCGCGCCCCGACCCTACGGCCGCCGGAGACAGGCCCGGGGAGGAGTTCATCGCCCGGTGCCGGGTCCACCTCTTCCGCAATCCGGCCTGGATCCGGCTGACGGCCTCCTACACGCTCTACACGTTCGCCATGGGCGGGCTGGCGTTCTGGATGCCCAGTTTCCTGGTCCGCGGCAAGGGCTTCTCGGTGGAGGACAGCGGCGTCCTGTTCGGCGTCCTGACGGTGATCACCGGCGTGGGCGGGACGTTCTCCGGCGGCTGGCTGGCCGACGTCCTGCAGCGCCGCCGCCCCGACGGCTACGTCCGGATGTGCTGGCTCACCATCGCCCTCAGTCTGCCGTTCATCGCCGCATTCATTCTGGTGCCCCACCGCTGGACCACCCTGGCGCTGGTGTTTGCGGCCGAATGGCTGCTCTTCATGAACACGGGCCCGGTCAACACCATGATCGTGGGCTGCGTGCCGCCGTCGCTGCGCTCCACCGCCATGGCGGTGAACATCTTTTTCATCCACCTCCTCGGCGACGCCTTGTCCCCCGCCCTGATCGGCTGGGTGGCCGACCACCGCAGCCTCTCCGCCGCGCTGTGGTTGATCCCGGTGGCCGTGGGTCTCTCGGCGGCGATCCTGGCCACCGTTCGGTATCAGGAGTATCCGGAATCGACGACCTAAGGGGGGACGATTGCGGATTGCGGATTGCGGATTGAAAACCCCTTCGTGTGTTTCGTGTTTTTCGTGGTGATCTTTTCGGATTATGGTACATTCCTTCTTCCAAAACACCTCCCGTCAGATGGACTGACATGCGGGAACCGACTCACTTCACCGACGACCAGCTGCGATCCATCCGGGAATCGCTCCGTCAGGCCGAAGCCTGCCTCGAGCGGTTCTACTGCTTCTCCCCGCGGGAGTGGTTCCATTACAGCTACGAACTGCTCACGGGGAAGGACCTCCCGCCCGGGTTGCCCTCCCGCCCGCCGAAGGTCTTCGGCGAGATCCTGAAGAAGTCCGAATCCCCTCCCGGGGCGGCTGATTCGTTGGAGCCGGCGGCCGTCTACGGCATCATCCTCTTCGACGCCAACATCCTCCGCCACCTGCGGGAAACTCCCGGCGTCTCCTTCGAGCGCCTGATCCTCTACATCCTGACCCACGAGCTGGTGCACCTGGCCCGGTTCTTCCACCTGATCGACTACGACCTGCCGGATTCCGAGCGGATCCAGGAAGAGCAGAAGGTGCACCGTCTGACGGGGCTCATCCTTTCCCAGCTGGGAGACCCCGCCCTGACGGAGCTGACCGAGGCCTACCTGTCGGGGGAATATTCCCTGTAGAGAAGCTCCCGCACCCGTTCCAGCACGTCGCCCACACCGATGGCCTTGAAGCAGCGGAGGTCGAGGGGGCATTCGCGCAGGAAGCAAGGGCTGCACTCCACCGGCTTCTTGAGGATGGACGCGTGGGTGGAGAAAGGCCCCGTGGCCACGGGATCGGTGGATCCGAACAGCGCCACCTGTGGGATCTGGAAGGCGGCCGCCACGTGCATGGGGCCGGAATCATTGGAGAGGAACAGCCGGCACCGGCCGATGACCGCCACCAGCTCGGCCAGCGTAGTCCGGCCGCACAGGTCGTGGATGGCCTCGCCGCCCGCCTCGCGCTGGATGGTCTCGGCCAGGGTCCGCTCCGATGCGGCGCCGAGGAGCAGGAAGCGGACCGGGAACTCTCCGCGGAGCGTGCGGAGCACCTCGGCGAACCGCTCGGGGAACCACCGCTTTGCCGATCCGAAGAACGCCCCCGCGTGCACGCCGACGAGGGGGAAATCGTTCGGGACGCCCTCGCGGCGCAGGCAATCCGCCGCGGCAGCCTCCATCTCCGGCGTCGGCCGCAGCCGGATGTCAGGCCGGAAGGAAGGTTCCCGGAGGTAATCCACGGGCGACAGGCCGGCGCCGTGCAGCAGGGCCAGGTAGTAATAGACCTGGTGGTGGCGGTCCAGTTCGGGCGGGATCTTCACGGCGCGGGACAGGAGCAGCGAGCGCCCGTCGGTGGCGAAGCCGATCCGGCGCGGGATACCGGCCAGGCGGCCGAGCAGGGCCGCCTCGAAGGCGTTCTGCAGGCACAGGTAGGTGTCGGCCCGGCGGCGGCGCAGCTCGCGGGCCAGGCGGAGGAGGACCCGCCAGCGGGCGCCGTCTCCCGCCGGGTTGTACTCGACCACTTGGTCGACCTCGCCCACCCAGCGGTAGAATCCGGCAACCCGGGGCTGGGCGACCAGGACGATCCGTGCCCCCGGATGGTGGCGGCGCAGCTCCCGGACGGCCGCCAGGGACATCACCGAGTCCCCGAGCCAGTTGGTGACCCGGACGGCGATCTGCCGCATGGTTTGTCCTGCGGGTGTTTCCAATCCGCCCCCTGCCTGCCTGTCCGCCGTCGCGCTCATCCCTGCCTGCCCCGTCCCTTCCCCTGTCTCCAACGGATGGAATTGTGAAACATTTCCAGGAGGACGTAGTATATTATGCTTTAATTTTCGGTTCCAGAACTGAATTACCCCGCCAATCAACGAAAGGAGATTTTATGAGTGTTCGCCACAGATTCTTCCCCGTGCTACTGGCGCTGGGGATCGCACTGACCGGCGGCCTGTCCGCCTCGCTCCTGACGGAGACGGAGAAGTCGGTCACCGAGTTCCAGCTGGCCAACGGCATCCATTGTATCGTCCTGGAACGCCACGAGGTGCCGGTCGTGTCCTTCGTGACCCACGTGGACGTCGGGGCCGTCAACGAGGTGGTGGGAGGCACCGGCCTGGCGCACATCTTTGAACACATGGCGTTCAAGGGCACCACCACCATCGGCACCACCAACTACCCGGCCGAGAAAAAGGTGCTCGACGAGCTGGACAAAGTCTTCGACGAGATCGATACCGAGAGAAGGAAGGTCTCCGGGCCGGATCCGCAGAAGATGGCGGAATTGCAGGCCCGTTTCGATACTCTCCAGAAGGAAGCCGGCAAGTACGTCGTCAACAACGAGTTCGTCACCATCCTGGAGAAGAACGGCGGCGAGGGGACCAATGCCGGCACCTCCGCCGACTCGACCGTCTACTTCATCAATCTCCCGTCCAACAAGGCCGAGCTGTGGGCCTGGCTGGAATCGGAGCGCCTGACCAACACGGTGTACCGTGAGTTTTACAAAGAGAAAAATGTGATCATGGAGGAGCGGCGGCAGCGGACCGAGAGCAATCCCATCGGACGGCTCATCGAGGAAATCCAGGCCACCGCATTCAAGGCGCACCCCTACAAGGAGCCTGTCATCGGGCACATGTCCGACCTGCAGGCGATCACGGCCGACGACGCCCGCGCCTTCCACAACAAGTACTACGTCGGGCGCAACATCACCATCTGCATCGTCGGCGACGTCTATCCCGCCGAGATCAAGCCGCTCGTCGAGAAGTACTTCAGCGCCGTGCCTGCGGGCGAACAGGCGGGCCTGCTGCTGACCCAGGAACCCCCGCAGATCGCCCAGAAACGGATCACGCTTGAGGATCCCTCCCAGCCGATCGTGGTGATGGCCTACCACAAGCCGGACATCCGCAGCGCCGACTCGGCCGTCTACGACGTCATCCAGGACGTTTTGGCCGGCGGCAAGGCCTCCCGGCTCTACAAGCGGCTGGTCAAGGAGGAGAAGTCCGCCCTGTTCGTGGGCGCCTTCCCCGGCTTCCCCGGCACCAAGTACCCCAACCTCTTTCTCTTCTTCGGCCTTCCCAACAGCGGCCATACCAACGAGGAGATCGAGAAGGCGATTCACGAGGAGATCGCGAAGATCCAGGACCAGCCCGTCACCGACGAGGAGCTGAAGGCCGTCCAGACCAAGACCCAGGTTGGCCTGTTCGAGGGGCTCCTGTCCAACGCCGGTATGGCCCAGCAGCTGGCGTACTACCAGGTCGTCACCGGCAGCTGGAAGAACCTCTTCCAGCAGGTGGACAAGATCCAGAAGGTCACCAAGGAGGACATCCAGCGGGTGGCCAGGGAATGCTTCCAGCCGGCCAACCTCACCGTCGGGATGATCGTCCACGCCGAACCGGCGGCGGCGAAGTGAACGGGAAAGAAGGGAGAATCGCCATGAAACACAACCGACTCCAGACCGCCTGCCTGGCGCTGCTGCTGTTCGTCCTGATCCCGGCCGCCCTCTTCGGGGCCGAAAAGGAATTCAAATACCCGGCGCTGCGGGACCTGAAGGTGCCCGCCGTGGAAACCGGCAAGCTGCCCTCGGGCATGAGCGTGTACTTCCTGGAAGACCACCAGGTGCCGTTGGTCCGCTTTTATCTCATGATCCACGCCGGCACCGCCTACGATCCGCCAGACCGCGTCGGACTGGCCGCCGTCGCGATGGAGCTGATCCGCTCCGGCGGCATCACCGGCAAATCGGGAGACGAACTGGACCAGATCCTGGACAGCATGGGCGCTTCCATCGACACTTCCGTAGACGCCACCTCCGCCTCCATCAGCGCCACTTGCCTGCCTCAGGACGCTCCGGTCATCCTCGAGTACATCGACCAGATGCTGCGGGACCCGGCGCTGGCCCAGGACAAGCTGGACCTGATCAAGACGCAGATGCGCAGCGCCATCTCCCGCCGCAACGACAATCCGGCCCAGATCGCCGACCGCGAGTTCCAGAAGCTGGTGTACGGCGACAAGAGCCCCTACGCCCGGGTGATGGAGTACGAGCACGTCGAACGGATCACCCGCGACGACGTGGCCGCCTTCTGCCGCCGCTTCTTCCAGCCGGATTACATCCACCTCGGCTGCTGGGGTGATTTCAAGACGCCCGAGATGAAGGGCCTGGCGGAGAAGCTCTTCGGCAACTGGCAGGGTGACGGCCGGCCAGCCCCCGCCTTCCCCGCCGTGACCACCCAGCCGGCGGCATCCATCCGCCTCGTGGTGAAGAACGACGTCAACCAGTCCAACATCCGGCTGGGCCACCTGGGCGTCACCATGGACAACCCGGACTACTTCGCCGTCGAGATGATGAACAGCGTGTTCGGCAGCAATGGCTTCCTCTCACGGCTGATGCAGATCGTCCGGACGGAGAAGGGCCTGACTTACGGCATCCGCGGCTCCATCGGCAGCGAGATGGCCTACCCGGGCCTGTTCAGCGTGGGGACGTCCACCAAGTCCGAGTCCACCGTGGACGCCATTCAGACCATCGAGCAGGAAATCCGGCGCATCCAGGACCAGCCCGTGACCCAGCAGGAGCTGGACATCGCCAAGGAAGCCTTCCTGAACAGCTTCGTGTTCCGCTTCGAATCCTCCTTCCGCTTCCTGGTTCGGCGCATGGAGCTGGCGTACTACAATTACCCGCCCAACTTCCTTGAGACCTTCAAGGCAAACGTGGCCAAGGTGTCGGTGGCGGACATCCAGCGCGTCGCCCGCGAGTACCTGCGTCCCGGCCAGCTGGTGGTCCTGGTGGTGGGCAAGCCGGCCGACTTCGTCAAGCCGCTGGACGCTCTGGGGCCGGTGACCGAGCTGGACGTCACCATCCCGCCCCCGCCTTCCGCCCAGGACACGGCGCCGGCCGCCACGCCTGCGTCCCTGGCCAAGGGCAAGCTGATGCTGGGTCGGCTGGTGGAGGCCATGAAGGCCGGCGATGCCCTCGACGGCCTGACGGGCGTCCGCATGCAGCAGGACATCTCCCTGAAGGTCGCCCCCCAGATGGAGATCGCCGCCTCGGTGGACAACTACCTGGTGCTGCCCGACAAGCTCTACTCCAAGCTGAGCAGCCCGATGTTCACGCTGACCCGCGCGTTCGACGGGAAGGCCGGTTGGATGATCTCGCCCCAGGGAGCGAAAGACTTCTCCGAGGATGAGATCAAAGACGCCCGCGAGAACATCGAGCGCACGCCGCTGGTGATTCTGAAGGGATCGCTGGTGGAAGGCTTCCAGGCCATCGCCGTCGGGAAGGAGGAGATCCAAGGCAAGTCCTACGACGTGGTCTACATCCCCCAGGGAGAGGGCAAGGGATTCCGCCTCGGCCTCGATCCCGAGACGGGGATGCTGGGCGCCATGGTCTACACCGGCAAGCGCGGTCCGGAGCCCGGCAAGTTCATCCAGATCTTCACCGAACCGGCGGCCTTCGGCGCGATCCAGTACCCCGCCAAGAGCGAGACTTTCTTTAACGGCGAGAAGTACATGGGCTCCACCGTCAAGTCCATCGAGCTTAACCCGGCCGTCCCCGAGGACCTGTTCAAGAAGCCGGCCCAATAGCCACTCAATCCTCACCACAAAGGCACAAAGAACACAAAGAAACCTGAACGCTGAAATCTGAACGAAAACAAAACGGGGAATCCGGAGTTTGATCGCTCCGGATTCCCCGTTCAGCGTTCAGTGTTCGACGTTGGATGTTCAGCGTTCGATTACCGGCTTGCCTTTGTGGCCTTTGTGCCTTTGTGGTGAATGTATTTACTGCGCTTCGCGGCGCAGGTCTTCCCTTATCCGCTGGATCTCCCCGATCTTTTCGTCGATCTTGCGAAAAAGTTCCTCCCGGGACTTGATCCCCTCCCGGGTCAGGAACGAGACGGCCTCCGAGCGGGTGTGGCAGATTCCCGCCTCCAGCAGCTGCTCGATCCGGCGGATGGAGTCGTCGTCCAGGCGCACGGAAATCACGGTCTGCCGGTGCAGCACCTTCACCTCGGCGACAATGTGCTCCGCCGTCTTCACCAGTTCAGTGCCGACTTCCTCGGCCGCCTTGCCGGCCGAGTTGACGAATTTCTTGAAGTTCTCCTTCAGCTCTTTCTTGGTCTCGGTCATGGTACACCTCCTTACGAGATTACCTGTAACATAGTTACGAGTCTACATGCAAGAAGGTTTCATGTAATTTCGAAATATTTCATGCGACGATAGATTCTTTGACAATCGAGGAGAATTTGGTGAGGAAGTAATATGCCAGGCTCCGTCATCACCCGGAGGCCGGCAGGCGGTCAGTACCGGCAGGCGTCAGCCACCGGCGCGAGATGTCACGCAACTACTTAGTTTTCTTAAAGATGCAGATCGTCGCCTCCAGCTGAGTCAAGATGCCCGCCGGTAGCTGACGCTTACCGGTACTGACCGCTTGCCCGTGTCCGGATTGTGACAGAGCCTGGCACTGACACCGGCCTTCCAGGTAGTCCCGGTCAGCCGGCCCGGGAACCCAGCCATCTCCAGAGATTGATGCGTTTGTGCCAATAATGCGATCGTGCCAAGCTTTGTCTCACTCCTCAATCCGGAGTTCCGGGGGGGCCGACCCGGACTACCCGTGCTTCCTGGGATTCAAGAGGTGTCCTGCCCTTCGAACCACTCCAGCAGGGCGCGGCGCAGCTCCTTGATCCGGTCGCGGTAAATGGCCGCCTTCTCGAACTCGTACTTCTCGGCGGCGGCGGCCATCGCCTTCTGGAGCTTGTCGATCTCCTCCTCGACCTCGTCCGGGGTGTCGTAGTCCTCCACCACCTTGAGCTTCTTGGTCAGGTCGACGTAGTCGGCCTCGGCGATCCGGACCATCTCCTCGTCCACCGGCTTCTCGATGCTCTGCGGCGTGATGCCGTGCGCGGCGTTGAACTCCTCCTGGATCCGGCGGCGGCGGTTGGTCTCGCGCAGGGCCGCTTCGATGGAGCCGGTTCGGACATCCGCGTATAGGATCACGGTGCCGTTCACGTTGCGGGCCGCCCGGCCCATGGTCTGGACCAGTGAGGTGGCCGAGCGCAGGAAACCCTCCTTGTCGGCGTCCAGCACAGCCACCAGCGAAACCTCGGGCAGGTCCAGCCCCTCGCGCAGCAGGTTGATCCCCACCAGCACGTCGTGGACGCCCAGCCGCAGGTCGCGCAGGATCTTGATCCGGTCCAGGGTCTCCACCTCGGAGTGGAGGTACGTCACCGAAACGCCCATCTCCCGCAGGTAATCGGTCAGGTCCTCGGCCATCTTCTTGGTCAGGGTGGTGACCAGGACCCGCTCGCCCCGCTCGGCCCGGCGCAGGATCTCGGCGTAGAGGTCCTCCACCTGCCCCTTCACCGGCCGGACCTCCACCACGGGGTCCAGCAGCCCGGTGGGCCGGATGATCTGCTCCACCACCCGCCCGCCGGCCAGCTCCAGCTCGTAGTCGGCGGGCGTGGCTGACACATAGATCACCTGGTTGATCCGAGCCCGGAACTCGTCGAAGCTCAGCGGCCGGTTGTCCAGCGCCGACGGGAGCCGGAAGCCGTGCTCCACCAGCGTCGACTTGCGGGACCGGTCGCCGTTGTACATCCCCCGGACCTGAGGCACGGTGGCGTGGGACTCGTCCACGAAGAACAGGTGGTCCGCCGGCAGGTAGTCCAGCAGCGTGGGCGGAGGCTGGCCGGCGGCGCGCCCGGTGAGGTGGCGCGAGTAGTTCTCGATGCCGCGGCAGTAGCCCAGCTCCTTGATCATCTCGAGGTCGTACATGGTCCGCTCGTGGAGCCGCTGGTGCTCCAGCAGCTTCCCCTCGCGCAGAAGCTTGGCCTCGTGGTCGGCCAGCTCCGCCTTGATGCTTCGGACGGCGGCGTCCCACTGGGAACGCGGGATGACGTAGTGCGACTTCGGATACACCGGCAGGCGGTCATGCTGGGACAGCGTCCGGCCGGTCAGCGGATCGATGATGCTCAGCGAATCGATCTCGTCGCCGAACAGCTCCACCCGCACGGCGCCCTCGCCGTAGGGCGGGAAGATGTCCACCACGTCCCCGCGCACCCGGAAGTTGCCCACCTCCGGGCCGAAGTCGTTGCGGGTGTACTGCAGCTCCACCAGGCGCAGGAGCAGCTCCCGCCGCCGGATGGCCATCCCCCGCTCGAGGAACAGCACCAGCCCGTAGTACGCCTCGGGCGAGCCCAGGCCGTAGATGCAGCTCACGCTGGCGACGATGACGCAGTCCCGCCGCTCGAACAGGCTGCGTGTGGCGGAATGCCGCAGCCGGTCGATCTCCTCGTTGATCTCGACCTCTTTCTCGATGTAGGTGTCGGTGGACGGGACGTAGGCCTCCGGCTGGTAGTAGTCGTAGTAGCTGACGAAGTACTCCACGGCGTTGTCGGGGAAGAAATTGCGGAACTCCTGGTAGAGCTGGGCGGCCAGCGTCTTGTTGTGCGCCAGCACCAAGGCCGGCCGGCCCATGGCCTCTATGACCCTGGCCATGGTGTAGGTCTTCCCGCTGCCGGTCACGCCCAGCAGCACCTGGTGCCTCGAGCCGTCCCGCAGCCCCCCGGTCAACTCCCGGAAGGCCCGCTCCTGGTCCCCCCGGGGCTCGTACCGAGAGGAGAGGCGGAACGGCCGGCTGCGGCCCAGGAAATCGCCGTAGACGATGCCGTGGTAGTTCAGCTTCTGGTCTTGAGGTTCATCCATGCACACCTCGGGCCCTTCCCGGGCCAGCCGCTATTCTACTACCGGCCAAGGTGACGCGCCGCGGATTTTGTGCTATAAACCCTCGGAGGTCGACGCAATGGATGAAATCAAGGCCGAGTCGGTCGATATCCAGGAATACCTGGCCGTCCTGAAGAAGAACAAGTGGCTGATCCTCGCCTGCGTGGTGGCGGCGCTGTTCGGCACCGTGATCTACAATGAAACCCAGACGCCCATCTACGCCGCCCGGGTCCGGCTGGAAGTCAAGAGCACCCCGCGGGCGCTGCTGACCGAATATAGTTACTATTCCGACTGGTGGACCAAGGAACGGGACCTGAACACCCACTTCGAGATCCTGAAGAGCGCGAACATCATGGAGCGGGTCTGCAGGAAAGCCCGCCTGCAGGAGGTGCTCGCGCGGGACCAGGCGCCCCAGTCGGGACTGAAGAAGTTCTTCGCCGGCCTGGTTTCCCCGGCGGGCCCGGACCCCGGCCAATCCCCGGCCAGCTCCAAGGGTGATCCGGGGGACAAGGCCGATCCCCTGGCGGCCAGCCTGGTCAAGGCCCTCACCATCGAACCCGTCAAGGACACCAACCTGGCCGACATCCAGGTGGAGCACTCGAATCCGATGGTGGCCTACCTGACCGCCAACACCATCGCCGAAGTCTACGAGGACTTCATCCTGGAGACCCGGTTCGCGGAAATCCGCAACATGATGAACATCTACACGGACCAGATGGTGACCCTGAAGAAAACCCTGCGGGAGTCGGAAGAGCGCTACCTCGACTTCATCCAGAAGACTGGCATCTCCTCCCTGCAGGACAAGAAGGAGATCACCCTGGAAGGGCTGTCGGACCTGAAGCTGAGCTACACCGACACCCGGATCAAGCGGGCCGAGCTGGAATCCGACCTGAAGGCCCTGGAAACCGTGGCCTCCGGCGACCTGGACCGGATCCTGCAGGCACCGCTGCTGGACCAGAACGGCGCCCTCAACCAGCTGAAGCAGGACATCCTGGCCACCCAGCTCCAGCTCCTGGAACTCCAGAAGAAGTACCGCCCGCAGCACCCGGAGGTGGTGAAGAAAGAATCCCTGCTCCAGACCCTGAAACAGAAGTTCCGCGAGCAGCTGGACACCTACCTGCAGGGGAAACGGGCCGAGCTTGAGTCCCTGCAGGTCAAGGAGCGGGAGCTCGCCCGGGCGATCCAGGAGCACGAGAGCCGGGCCATCCAGGACTCGTCCGTGTCGTTGCAGTACAAGCGGCTGAAGGACGAGTTGGAATCCAACAAGGCCCTCTATGAAACCCTGCTGAACAAGGTCAAGGAGCTGGACATCACGAAATCGTCCCGGGACAGTTCCATCCAGGTGGTGCAACAGGCGGCCCTGCCCCAGGGTCCCGTCCGCCCCCGCAAGGGCCTGAACCTGATCCTGGGGCTGCTGCTGGGCGTGCTGGGCGGGATCGGCCTGGCGTTCGGCCTGGAGTACGTCGACAACACATTCAAGAATCCCAGCCAGATCAAGTCGATCCTGAAAGTGCCCACCCTGGCGATGATCGAGAAACTGCCGGCCAAGGGGCGGGACTGGCAGCTGCCCGCCATCGAATCCGCCAAGGAGCTTCCGGCCACCTTCACGGAGGCCTTCCGCTTCCTGAAGACCAACCTCGCCCTCACCACGGTCAATCACCGGCACGCCACCTTCCTCGTGACCAGCACCGGCGCCGGCGAGGGCAAGACCACGGTGGCCGCCCAGCTCGCCGCCGCCTTCGCCCGGGAAGGCCGGGAAACCCTGCTGGTGGACCTGGACCTGCGCAAACCCAGGATCCACCAGATGTTCGGGATCTCCAACGGAAGGGGCTTCACCTCCCTGATGCTGGACCCCTTCTCGTTCATCCCCCTGTCAGGCGATCTGAGCGAATTCCCCATCACCAACATCCTCTACCTGCTGATCAAGAGCGAAAAATCCGGCGTCCTGCAGGTGCGCGCCGAAACCGGCGAGTACCGGGTCTCCCTGGTCGGCGGCAAGATCGCCCAGGTGGACTCCTCCCGGCGGGAGGAGACCGACCGGCTGGGTCAGCTGCTGGTGCGGAAGGGCGGCCTCCCCGCCGACGCCCTGCCGGCGGCCATCGCCGAGGCGTCCCGGCGCGGGGAACGGCTGGGGGAATACCTGTTCTCCACGGGGCGGATCCCGCTGCCGCCGCTGGTCGAGGTCCTGCTTCACCAGCTCACAGCGACATTCTCCCAGCTGATCCAGGTGAACGCCGGCGCCTACGCCTTCGAGGAAACGGAGGACCTGTTCTACCACCCGGAGATCCTGGCCCGCCTCGACTCGGAAGCCAAATTCATGGAACTCTTCGACGCCCGGCTCGGCCGCCTCGGCGACGCCCCCGAGCGGTTCGCCATCTCCCCCACCGCCATCGAGCGCCTGTTCGTGCTGCCGGCCGGCCCCCGCCCGCCCGATCCGGACGACGTGCTGACCTCGGCCCGGGTTTCCACTGTCCTCCACCTGCTGCGGCGCCACTTCCAGACCATCGTCGTCGACTCGCCCCCCGCGGCGCTGGTTTCCGACTCCAACACGCTGTCCCCCCAGGTGGACGGGATCATCTACGTGGTGCGCTACGGCAGCTTCCCCCGGAAGCTCATCCAGAACACGCTGGAGCGGATCCGCGCCAACGGCGGGCGGGTGATCGGCGTCGCGATGAACGCCGTCAACCTGCGGCGGGAGTCGTACCTCGACGACCACTACTACTACGCCGAGTACTACCGGCGCGGTCCCGACGCCTGATCCCGGTCAGAACTTGAGGGTTTGGAATTCCCGGCGCACGTCCGGGTCGGAGGGATCTTCCGCCAGCAGCCGGCGGTAGAATTGAAGCGAACTCTCCCGCTCGCCCGCCAGATAGAAACAGCGGGCGGCCTTCAGGGCATAGCGGCGTTCCGCGGGCCTCAATCGGACCAGTTGATCGTAGGTCTCCGCCGCGGCGTGGTAGTGCTGCTGGCGCTCCTGCAATTCGCCCAGGAATTCCCACAGCACGACCTCTTCGGGGAACAGCCCGACCGCCACCAGCAGCTCCTGGACGGCCTGGTCCAATGACTGCTGGGCCAGCAGGGCGCGGCCCAGGCTGAGGTAGAGCAGCGGCTCCCCGGGGTAGATCCGCATGATCCGCCGGATGGCTTCCTCGGCCCGCAGCGGATCGCCAGCGGAGCTGTACAGCCCGACCAGTCGATCCAGCGCTTGCCGGTCGTCGGGATAGCGGCGGCGGTAAAGCTCGTAAGCCGCGATGGCGGCGTCCCGCCGGCCGAGTTGCTCCTGGACGGTCCCCTCGAGAAACGGCAGGCAATCCGGAGGATCGGGAAACAACCGCGCCTCGTTCAGAAACTCCAGGGCGGTCTCCGGCTGCTTCAGGGCCAGGAAGAATCGGACCGCCGCACCGAGGCTGTCCCTCGACCACCCGGCGGCTTCGCAATACCGCCTCCAGAGGGACTTGCTTTCGGCCAGCCGGCCCTCCCGGATGGCCAGCTCCGCCGCCAGCCCCGTCCACTCCGGGTCGGGACCGTCCGCATGGCCGCCGCGGCCCAGGGCCAGCTCCCGAGCCGCGGCGTCGAGCTGCCCTTCCTCCAGGTCCCATCGCGCCAGGGTCCGGCGGATACCCGGCTGCCGGGGCTTCTGCTCCAGCGAACGCCGGAAGGCCGCCCGCGCCATCTGGCGGAATACCGCGTCCCCGAAGTACGGCAGGAAAATGGAGTGGGCTCCCAGGTCGGGCTCCAGGAAGATGGATTCCTCGACGTGCCGCCTCGCCTCCGCGGCCTGGCCCTGGCGGATCAAGGCCACGGCGATGACGTCGTGGAAGTAGGGATTGTTGGGGTCCCGTTCCAGGGCGCGGCGGTAGTATCCCAGGATCTTGCCCGGCAGCGGCCCCGTCCCGCGGGCCGGCGCGATCTCCGCCTGTTCCATCGCCCGGAGGATGGGGGCCATCCGCGGGCCGCTCAACGGGACCTGGCCGAGCTGCCACCCCGCCTCCAGCAGCATGCCCGCCCGGAGCCAGAACAGCCCGACCTGCGGGAAATGGCCGATCGCCGCCTGGTAGGACCGCCACGCGGGGAGGAAGGCCTCATGCTTGGCCATTCCGGAGCGGGTCCGGCTGGTCCAGTATTCCGCCCGGTCGAATTGCGCCTCGGCGTTGAGCGGATCCAGGGCCAGGCTCGCTTCCAGACCCGCCAGCCCCCGGGCGGGATCTTCCCCGGCCAGCAGCTGCCGGGCCCGTTCCAGCGGCAGCGCCGCGGTCCAGAGGTACAGGGCCATGGCGGCGGCCAGGACGGCCGGCGCGAACGCCAGCCGCGGCACGGCGACGGTTTTCTTCGCGCGCGCATTCCCGGCCGCGGCCCCCAGGAGGACTGCCAGCGTGAAGGCGAAGGCGAAGCAGTGTATCTGGAAATCGAACCCGATCTCCACGCAGGCGGCCAGTAAGCCGGTGAGCGTGGCCAGGAAGAGCTGGCGCTTGGCGGGCCGCCGCGAATTCCAGAAACCGCCTGCCAGCAGCCGGTACAGCGCCGCCAGGAGGAACGCTCCGGCCAGACCGGCCGGCAGGCCGCCTTCGGCCAGCGCCTGCAGGTAGTCGCTGTGAGCATACCACGCATGGCCGTTCAGGCCGGGCGGCCGGAAGGCCGGGAACAGCCAGCCGTACAGGCCCGGTCCGGCCCCGGTCACCGGGTAGCGTGCGATCATTCCGGCGGCGGACTTCCAGATCTCCAGCCGGCTGCCGATGCTCTCCACCTGCTCCGCCGTCGCGCTGCGCTCCAGCCGGAGGAACACCGGCTCCAGGCCGACGCGCAGCAGCAGACCCAGCAGCAGCACGGCGGGGATGAGCATGACCCAGCGGTTCGGGCGCTTCTCGGAGCGGCGTCCCGCGGCCATCACGCCCATGCCCAGCATCGAGACGCCGGTCGCCACCCACGCGCCGCGGGAGAGGGAGAAGACGATACCGGCGCCGATCGCCGCCCCGCCAAGAGCCAGCAGGATGCGGGCCGGCAGGGTGCGGGCCTGGGCGAAGAGCACCAGGCTGAAGGGGAACGCCAGCGAGAGATAGCCGGCAAAATGGTTCCGGTTCACGAAGGTGCCGTGGGCGCCGCCCAGGACCGGATCGAGGGTCACCCCCCAGACCTGCTGCACGCCCAGGAGCCAATTCCACAATCCCCAGAACGAGGTCCCGGCCGCCACCACCACCAGCCCCAACGCCAGCTTTTCCCACAGCTTCAGGTCATCGCAGACGAAGGCGGCGAGGCAGAAGGCCCAGACGAGGGCCAGCCAGTAGACCGCGTCCTCCGCCGAAACGCGCCGGTTTTGGCTGAAGACTCCGGCCAGGGCCAGGGTGAGGACCGACAGGGTGAGAGCGAGGGCCAGTTCCGCCGGCAGTTCCAGACGATCGGGAGACGCCTTCCGGGACACGGTCCCGAACGCCAGCAGAGCGGCCAGGAATGCGGCCGCCAGGCTGTACTCCGGCGTCACTCCTCCGAAGTACAGGGGGGCGCTGACCAGGACCCCCGCGAGGAACACCCAGGCCGCGCGCGCGTGCAGGCTCATGATGCGGGATCAGATCCGGCTGCCGGGTACGATGACCTTGTCGCCGGGCTTGAGAGGGACATCGGGTGCCTTTCCCTCCTTGATCTTCTTGAGATTGACCTTGATGCGGGTCATCTTGCCGTCCTCCTCCCGGACGATCAGGGTCCGGTTCTCCGCGGAGAACGGGGCGAAACCCCCAGCCTTCATGCACAGCTCGTACACGGTCATCCCCGGGTGGAACTCGTACACGCCGGGATTGTTCACCTTGCCCTCGATGAACACCTGATAGGCGGCGCCGTCGGTCTTGCGCGAGGGGAAGTTGACGATGTCATCCGGCAGGATCGGCACGTCCGAGCTTCCCGGCTCTCCCCGCAGGACCTTCTGGATGTCGATCTCCAGTTTTTGCATGCCGGCTCCCGCCTCCGCCCCCTCCCCCTTCCGGAAGACGATGACCTGGTCGCCCCCGTTCTCGGTCATGCCCCCGACCAGCGAGAGGACTTCGAGGATGCCGATCGCGTCCTGCTGGAGGAAGAACTCGCCCGGTTTGCGCACTTCGCCCAGCACGAGGATCTTCTTGCTGTGGTAATCGGCGATCTCGACCTTCACCGTCGGGTTGAGCAGGAAGTCCCGGCCCAGGATCTCCGTCAACCTGTCCCGGATCTCGATGACGGTCAGCCCGGCCACGGGGACATCCCCGACCATTTTCAGCGTGATGGCGCCCTTCGCGTTGACCTGCAAGGTGCCGCTGAAGTCCGCCTCTCCGGGCACTTCGACCTTGAGCACATCTCCAACGCCGACGTGGTATTGGACCTCCCCCCGCGCGAAAGCAGCCGCCCCCCCCGCCCCGGCCGCCGCCAGGAGCCACAGGGAAACCGCCAAACACAACCGCTGGGTCACTGCTATCCTCCCAACCGCTCTTGCGCCCGGACAACACGGCCCACGGCCGACCGTCCTCGGACCGCTCCCCTCGACCGACGGATTTATTGGAAAAACTGGAAGCGGACGCCGAATTGGACCTGGTTCTTGCCGAACGTGAACTGCGAGTTGTTCGAGTCCCGCGTCATGTACTGGTATTTGCCCTCCAGCACGAGCCGCTCGCGGATCTGGTGCTGGTATCCCACCTGCGTGTAGATGTAGTTGTCCTCCCGGAGCCCCGTGGACGGATCCTCCCAGTCTGCCGGGTACCGTTCGAAGTTGTTCCACCGCGTCCCGAGCTCGAACCGCAGAGTGTCCCGGTCGCTCGGCCGCCACGCCCAGGTGCCGTAGAGGATGTAATCCATGTAAAAATCCTCGCTGTAATTCGGCGCCATGCTGCGGCCCCGTTCGAAAGCGACCTTCGCATCGGAACGCTCCCGCTGGAGGGAGACCTCGGCCTTGAAGAAGAAGTTGCTCCCGCTGTCCCAGTACGTGCTGTCCAGCGAACGGTCCTGCACTCCCGCCTCGGCGTGCACGAACCACTGGTCGTTGAACTGCTTGTCGAGCCCGAAGGTGAAGAAATCGTCGGTGTAATCCAGGATTTCCTCGTCGGGGGAGGTCCACTGGGAGCGGTAATAATTGAACGACGCCTTCGTGAATCCGGAAAGATGGTAGTAAGCCGCCAGTTTGAGCAGGTTGGCGCGGGAATTGATGTATTCATGGTCCGGGGAGTCGTTGCTCTGGCTGTAATCCGTGAAGCTGAACGCGTAGCCGGCGGACAGCTCCAGCCGCTCGGAGGTCTTGAACGTCATCTCCACGCCGGTCTCATTCTGGACAAACTGCCCGTATACGACCTCGTCCACCATCAGGAAGTCCGGGCGGTTGGTATTGTTCAGGTTGTCCTTCAGCCGGAACAGCACGTGGTCGGTCAGCTGGTAGCCCAAGTCTAGCGTCAGGTAATTGTTGTAGACGTTGCTGGTGTCGTAATCGATGCCCGTGTCGTGTTCCGGCTCAAACGTGAAATAAATGTCTCCCTCTCCCCGGTAGTCCAGGTCCAGGTAGAGACGCCCCCCTTCCTGATGGTAGGCGAGGTGGGGCACAATGGAGGAGTACCAGGTGCTGTACCGCTGCCCGTCCACGCTGTAGTACACGTTGTCGTCGTAGCTGGCCAGCACAGCCGCGTCGATTTTCAGCCCCTTGACGAACTGGGCCGATGCCGGGACCGACACCAGCCCGAGAACCGCCAGGATGAAAAGGACCTGGAACGCGCCCCGGCCGGATCCTCCATCAATCCTGGAGGGCCGTGGATTGTCGAGTCGTTTCATGGAGCGTCACTTCCTCCCCGAAGGCGAGATCGGGCTCAGCGTGCCTTCCGTCACGTTGCGGAGGGTGTAGGTGGAGTATGGGTCCTGGATCGGGTCCCCCGGCTTCGTGCCCAGGCGGGCCCGCTGCTGGACGAAGGCGTCGATGGACGCGGACACCTGGGGGTGGTTCAGCGCGGTGACCGCTTCCCGCTCGGTCAGGCAATCCGTTGCGGCCCCGGCCGGCAGGATCTGCCGGTCGGCCAGGAGCTGCAGTTTCCCCGCCGGTTGCGCGGCCGGGAGTTGCAGATGGCGATGGCACAGCTCGTAGAGCACTTCCGCCAGGAACCCGCGGGAGACACAGCGGTTGCAATCCGCCCCGGCGAACATCGGCAGGCCGTTGCCGGCCAATACGCCGCATTCCATCCGGCACGCCTCCTCCGGAGTCAGTGCCACGAGGGTCTTTGGCAGCTTGCTTTCCAGGCTCAGGGCGGGGATCAGCAGTTCCGCCAGGCGATGGAGCGTCAGCGCATCGGCCGGACCGCCGCCGGACTGCGGGAACGCCCAGCCCGCGGCGCAGATCCATGTCATGAAAACCAAAACGGAATACCGTTTCATGCCCGCCATCCTCTATGTCGAATTCTCCTGAGAGATAGCACAATGCACCCGGCGGCGCAACAGAAAACAGGTCGAAGGATGATAACAGGTTGAAAATATGACAGTTTCTCCAAGGATATTGCAAGATTTCCGCACGTTTGCCGCCGGCCGGCCGTCGCGGCCGCCCGTCCGGGGGAATCCCCATCCGGAAATCTCCCGAGGCGGCCCGCCGACGACACGATAATTCCAATATTTTTTCAGGTTTGAACAATAATGATTTGACACCTCCGGCGCAGGCGTATTATGATTTCCCCTTATTTATAGGATCTTCCGGGAGATGGCCCAGCTGCCATCTCCTGGCGGCTTTGAACCATTTCACAGGAGTACCCCAGTATGAGCATCAGTCAACTGGCAAGGTCGATCGCCGAATCGCCGACCTTGAAGCTGAACGAGGAGGCGCGGATCCTTCGCGAGAAAGGCGAGGCCGTCATCCACCTCGGAGCCGGGGAACCGAAGAGCAAGGCGCCCATCGAGGCCTTGCGGACGGCCGCGGCGCAGCTCAACACCGGCGAAGTGCGGTACACCCCGACCGACGGCATCCCCGAACTCAAGAAGGCCATCATCCGGTACATGGAGGAGAGCTACAACCGGGTGGTGGGCCCTGAGCACGTCATCGTCTCCGGCGGAGCCAAGCAGGCGCTTTCGGTCTTGCTCACCACCATCCTGAACCCCCAGGACGAGGTGATCATCCCGACGCCGTACTGGGTGAGCTACCCCGAGATGGTCAAGATGGTCTACGGCGTCCCGGTAACCGTCAAGTCCGAGGACGGGCGATTCCACCCCCGGATCCAGGACATCACCGCCGCCCTCAGCTCCTACACCAAGGCGATGATCATCAACAGCCCGAACAATCCGTCGGGCTGCGTCTACTCGGAGGATTTCATCGCGGAAATCGTCCAGCTCTGCGAGAAGAAGGGCCTCTACCTGATCATGGACGACATCTACCACAAGCTGATCTTCGACAACAAGGCTTTCACCCCCTGCTACAAGTACGCGAAAGACCTCTCCGAGAATTCCCGCCTGATCGTCATCAACGGGGTCTCGAAACTCTATGCCATGACCGGGTTCCGGATCGGCTGGACCGTCGCGAACAAGAAGATCGTCGAGGTCATGAACAACGTCCAGGCGCAGACGACGTCCTGCCCCTCGACCATCTCCCAGATCGCCTCGGCCGGCGCCCTCACCGGCGTCCAGAGCGGAGTCGAATCTCTCCGCCTGACCCTGCAGAACAACCGGGACGTGATGTATCAGGAGCTGAAAGCCTTCTCTGGCGTGCACATCGAGAAGCCCCAGGGCACCTTCTACTGCCTCCCCGACTTCAGCGCTTACAATAAGAACTCCGTCGAGCTGTGCCAGATGCTGCTGAAGAAGGTCCGCGTGGTCACCGTGCCGGGCAAGGAGTTCGGCATGGAGGGACACCTGCGGCTGAGCTACTGCGGCTCCATCAAAGACATCACGGAAGGCGTGGCCCGGATCAAGTGGGCCCTCGATCCCGATTCACCCAATGAAATTTTCATCGGCGACCGCAAACTCGTGAGGGATTGGCTATGAAATACTACGTTACGATTCCCACGCCCGCCAAGGACATCGCCATGGAGCGGGCGAGCGATTTCCGCCTGAAGAACCAGGGCTTCCCGAAGATGAACATGGTGTACTGGAACCTGACGGTTCCGGCCCTCTACGAAGAGGCGGTCTACCGCAAGGAAGGCCAACTCGCCCACATGGGCCCGCTGGTGGTCAACACCGGCAAGCACACCGCCCGCGCCGCCAACGACAAGTTCGTCGTGCGGGAGGCCGGCACCGAAGAACACGTGTGGTGGGGCCAGTACAACCGCCCCTTCAGCCCGGACAAGTTCAGCACCCTGATGAGCCGGCTGCAGGCGTACCTGCAGGAAGGCGACGTGTTCGTGCAGGACTGCTGGGCGGGCGCCGACCCCAACCACCGCCTGCCGGTCCGGATCGTCACCGAGCTGGCCTGGCACAGCCTGTTCGCCCGCAACATGTTCATCCCGGTGGACAACATCGAGGAGCAACGCCGCTTCGTGCCAGAGTTCACCATCATCAGTGTGCCGTCGTTCCAGGGCGCCCCGGAGATCGACGGGATCAACACCCCGACGTTCATCGTCCTCAGCTTCGAGCAGCGGCTGGTGTTGATCGGCGGCACCGGCTACGGCGGGGAGATCAAGAAGTCAGTTTTCACCATCCTCAACTACCTGCTGCCGCTGGAGGGCGTCCTGAGCATGCACTGCTCGGCCAACGTGGGCAAGTCCGGCGATACGGCCCTGTTTTTCGGCCTGTCGGGCACCGGCAAGACCACCCTGTCGGCCGACCCGCGCCGCCGCCTCATCGGCGACGACGAGCACGGCTGGAGCGACGAGGGCATCTTCAACTTCGAGAACGGCTGCTACGCCAAGGTCATCGGCCTGTCCGCCTCCGCCGAGCCGGAGATCTACGCCTGTACCCGCAAGTACGGCACCATCCTCGAGAACGTGATCTTCGACCCGATCACCCGGCAACTGGACCTGGACGACGACAGCCGCACCGAGAACACCCGCGCCTCCTACCCCCTGGACTTCATCGACAACGCCGTGCCCGAGAAGATGGCCGGCCACCCCAAGAACATCATCATGCTGACTTGCGACGCGTCCGGCGTCATGCCGCCCATCGCCCGCCTGACCCCGGACCAGGCGCTCTACCACTTCATCTCCGGCTACACGGCCAAGGTCAGCGGCACGGAGATCGAGATGGGCAAGGAGCCCGAGATCACCTTCAGCGCGTGCTTCGGCGCCCCGTTCATGGTCCATCACCCCTATTACTACGCCGACCTGCTGAAGCGGAAAATCATGCGCCACGACGTCAAGTGCTGGCTGGTGAACACCGGCTGGGTGGGCGGCAAGTACGGCGTGGGCAAGCGGATCAGCATCCGCCACACCCGCAACCTGCTGGACGCCGCCCTGGAGGGCAAGCTGGACAAGGTCGAGTACCGCGAGGACGCCCTGTTCGGATTCCAGGTCCCCAAGAGCTGCCCCGAGGTGCCCGAGTCCGTGCTCTATCCCGAAAGCGCATGGGGCAACAAGGACGCCTACTGGGAGAGTTACCGCTCGCTGGCTTCCCGCTTCATCGAGAATTTCAAGAAGTTCACCGACGGCTGCCCGCCGGAGATCGTGGCCGCGGGCCCGAAGCGCTGAATTCCGCCATCCGATTCCCATCCAGGACGGCCGGCCCTCGCCGGCCGTCCTTTTTTCCGGAAGAAAACCACCGGGCTTGGACTTGCGGTCCACTCCGCCGGAGGTTACAATAGGCCGAAATCCAACGACCGACAGGAGGGACGATGTGTGACGCGCTGGTCAAGATCGGGCAACCAGTGCCCGACTTCGAGCTGTCCGTGTACGACCCGGTGAAGAACGATTTCGGGAAGATCACCCTCCAGGAGCTGAAGTCGCAGAAGATGTGGGCCCTGCTCTTCTTCTACCCCGCCGACTTCACTTTCGTCTGAGCGACCGAATTCGCTGCTCTGGCAGAGCAGCAAGACCGCTTCAAGAAGATGGGCGTGGAGGTGATCACGGTCAGCACGGACACCCCCTATACCCATCTCGCGTGGCGGAAGCACGAGAAGGAACTGCAGGACGTCAAGTACCTCATGGGCGCCGATCCCACCGGCAATGTGTCCCGGATGTTTGGCGTCTACGACCCGGCCAGCGGGCTCGCGCTGCGGGGGACCTTCCTCATCAACCCGGAGGGCGTGCTCCTCAACACCGAGTGCAACTTCTACAACCTCGGGCGGAACATCGACGAGATCCTGCGGAAGTTCAAGGCCAACATCTACATGGCGCGGAAATCCCACGAGGTCTGCCCGTCGAAATGGAAGGAAGACGGGGACAAGACCCTGACCCCGTCTGCCCGGATGGTCGGCCAGGTCCACGAGGCCCTCGCCGACTAAAGGTATACCAGGCCGGTCGTCCCCGGATGGACGGCTGAAACTCAACGCCCCGGCTGCCTGCACAGCCAGCCGGGGCGCTCGCGTCTCTTGCGATCTGTTTGGTTGAGCCCGGGACCGCGGACGTCAAGGGCTCGGAATCACTCCGGCATCTCCGCTTAGCCGACGATCTCCTTCAGCGCGGCCAGTGCCTCGGGCAGTTTCGACGGCTCCTTGCCGCCGGCTTCGGCCATGGTGGGCCGGCCGCCGCCGCTCCCGCCGACCCTGGCGGCGAGCGCCCCGACGATCTTGCCGGCGGGATGCTTCGGAGCCACCTCGGGGTTGACCATCACCACCAGGGCGGCCTTGCCGTCGATTTCTGCGCCGAGGGCGACTATGGCCCGGCCGAACCGCTTCAGCAGCTGGTCGGCCAGGTTGCGCAGCCCGCCGCGGTCGACGTCGCGGACGACCCCGCCCACCACCTGGACCCCGTCCACCTCGAACGCCCCGGCCAGGATGTCGTCGAGGGCGCTAGAGGCCAGCTTCAGCTTCAGCCGCTCGACTTCCTTCTGCAGGCCGCGGACGGTGTCCTGCATCCCGTCGATGAACTCGGGCAACTGGTCCGCCTCGACGCGGTGGGCGCGATGGACCAGGCCGAGGATCTTCTCGTCCCGGGCGAAGCGGTGGTACGCTTCGGGGCCGGTCACCGCCTCGACGCGGCGCACGCCGGAGGCGATGCTGCTCTCCGACACGATCTTGAAGGCCCCCATCTGGCCGGTCTGGCGGAGGTGCGTCCCGCCGCAGAGCTCCTTGCTGAAGCCCTCGACGCTCACCACCCGGACCACGTCCTGGTACTTTTCTCCGAACAAGGCCATCGCCCCAGTGGCCACGGCCTCGTCGATGGGCAGCAGGTCGGTGCGCACCGGGCGGTTCTTCCAGATCTGCTCGTTGACCATCTCCTCGATGATCTCCAGCTCGCGCGGGTTGACAGCGGCGAAGTGGGTGAAATCAAAACGGAACCGGTCGGGGGCCACCAGCGAGCCGGCCTGCTTGACGTGCTCGCCGAGGACGTCGCGCAGAGAGGCGTGCAGCAGGTGGGTGGCGGTGTGGTTGCAGGCGGTGGCGAAGCGCCGCCGCTCGTCCACCTCGGCCTGGAGCACGTCCCCGGTCCGGAGGGCGCCCTTCAGCACCTTCACCTGGTGGAGGGTGACCCCGCCGACCGGCGAGCGCGTGTCCAGCACCCGGGCCGTTCCGGAGCTACCGCGGAGGTAGCCCTGGTCGCCGATCTGGCCGCCCGACTCGGCGTAGAACGGGGTGCGGTCCAGCAGCACTTCGCCGGCCTGCCCTTCCGCCAGGGTGTCGACCAGCTGGTCCTCCTGCAGGATCGCCACGACGCGGGCGTCCTCCACGACGAGGGTGTCGTATCCCAGGAACGCGGTCTGGGCCGTGTCGGCCAGGTCGCGGATGGCAACGCCCACGGATTTCTGGGCCTCGCCCTTCCAGCTGGCCCGGGCCCGCTCCTTCTGCTGCTCCAGCTCGGCATAGAAGCCGTCCAGGTCGAGCCGCCAGCCCTTCTCCCCGGCGATGTCCTGGAGCAGGTCCACCGGGAAGCCATAGGTGTCGTACAACTTGAAGATGTCCTTGCCGGAGATGCCGGCGTCGGCGACGAACTCGTCCAGCTTCTTCAGCCCGAAATCGAGGGTGGTGGAGAACTTCTCCTCCTCGGTGCGGATCACCCGGGCGGCGTACTCCCGGTGGGCCACCAGCTCGGCGAAGACGTCGCCCATCTGGTCCGCGACGAAGCCACCGAGCCTGTAGAGAAAGGGCTCGTGCACGCCCAGCATGCGGCCGTGCCGGATGGCCCGGCGGAGGATCTTCCGCAGCACGTACCCGCGGCCCTCGTTGGACGGGATCACCCCGTCGGTGACGAGGAACGCCGCGGCCCGGACGTGGTCGGCGATGACCCGGAGCGAGGTGTCGGATTTCCCGTCCGCGCCGTAGGTGACGCCGGCCAGCTCCTCTCCCTGCCGGATGATCGGCTGGAACAGGTCGGTGTCGTAGTTGCTCAGTTTCCCCTGGAGAACGGACGTGAGCCGCTCCAGCCCCATGCCGGTGTCGATGGAGGGCGCCGGCAGCGCGTGCATCGCGCCGCTGTCGTCCCGCTCGAACTGCATGAAGACCAGGTTCCAGATCTCGAGGTAGCGGCCGCAGTCGCAGTCGGGCGCGCAGGCGGCATGCCCCGCCGGGCTGACGCCCAGGTCCACCAGGATCTCGGAGCACGGGCCGCAGGGGCCCGTGTCGCCCATGGCCCAGAAGTTGTCCTTCTCGCCGAACCGGAGGATGCGCTCGGCGGGCAGACGGGTGATCTTCCGCCACAAGTCGAACGCCTCGTCGTCCTCGCGGAACACGGTGGCGTACAGGCGGCCCCCGTCGATCCCGTAGACCTGGGTCACCAGCTCCCAGGCGAACTGGATGGCGTCCGCCTTGAAGTAGTCCCCGAACGAGAAATTGCCCAGCATCTCGAAAAAGGTGTGGTGGCGGGCGGTCCGGCCGACGTTCTCGAGGTCGTTGTGCTTCCCGCCGGCCCGCACGCATTTCTGGCTGGAGGCCGCCCGGCTGTAGTCCCGCCGCTCCTTGCCCAGGAAAATGTTCTTGAACTGGTTCATTCCGGCGTTGGTGAAGAGCAGGGTCGGATCGTTCTCCGGCACCAGCGGGGAACTGGCCACAACGCGGTGGGCGCGCGCGGCGAAAAAGTCCAGGAAGGTCTTGCGGATTTCACTGCCAGTCATAGGGATCATCCTCTCTGTCCGTGTCGACGCGGGGCACCTGCCGCCGGATGTCGGCGAAATCGAAGCCCCGCCGTGCCAGGTAGTCGGCCAGTTTCTTCCGGTCCGCCGCCGAACGGGCGGGGCCGTGCTGGCGCTGCCACTTGGCCGCGGCCCGCGCCAGCGCCCCGGCCTCCGTCTGCTCGGCAAAAAGTGGCTGGATGCTGGCTTCCGCGGCGTCCTTGGCGAGTCCCCGCCGCATCAGCTCGTGGACGACCCGGTGGCGGCCCCAGGATCGCTCCTCGTGCCAGCCCCGGGCCAGGCTGGCGGCCAATTGAAGGTCATTAAGATAGTTCAACGACTTGAGTTTGTCTATGACTTTTTCGACGGCGTCCGGGTCCGGACAGCGGGCCCGGAGCTTCTCGCGGAGGGCGTTTTCGAAGTATCCTTTGCGCGCCAAGAGGCGGAGGGCGTGCCGCAGGGCGGCCTGGTACTGCGGGTCCATCAAATGTTCTGCATGCGCTCCATCTCTTTCTCCATCTCCTCCATGGCGGAGTCGGAGGCGGAGTAGATGCCCTGGACGCGCAGCTTGAACTCGTCCGGGTTGGAGGCGTAGCTGAGGGCGTCCTCGAAGCTGATGAAGTTGTGCTTGTAGAACTGGAAGATCGACTGGTCGAAGGTCTGCATGCCGTACTGGCTGGTGCCGGCGGCGATGGCGGTCTTGACGAACTTGGTCTTGGTCGGGTCGTTGATGCAGTTGCGGACGAACTCGGTCACCCAGAGGACCTCCACGCCCGGCACGCGGCCCTTCCCGTCGGAGCGCTTGAGCAGGCGCATGGAGACGACCGCCCGCAGCAGGGAGGCCAGCTGGATCCGGATGTTGTTCTGGTGGTGCGGCGGGAAAACGGCGATGATGCGGTTGATGGTCTCGGTGGCGTCCAGGGTGTGCAGGGTGGAGAAGACCACGTGGCCGGTCTCGGCGGCCAGCAGGGCCGTCTCGATGGTCTCGCGGTCTCGCATTTCGCCGACCAGGATCACGTCGGGGTCCTGGCGCAGGGAGCTGCGCAGGGCGTCGGCGAACGACTTGGTGTCCACGTTGATCTCCCGCTGGGAGATGATGCTCTTCTTGTCGCGGTGCAGGAACTCGATCGGGTCCTCGATGGTGACGATGTGGGAGGTCCGGTTCTCGTTGACGTAGTCGATCATGGTGGCCAGGGTGGTGGACTTGCCGGAACCGGTCGTACCGGTGACCAGGATCAGCCCGCGGGGGATCAGGGCGATCTTTTTCAGGACCTCGGGCAGGTACAGCTCCTCGAAGGTCTTGATGTTGGCGGGGATGACGCGGAAGACCAGCGAGACCGTGCCGCGCTGCTGGAAGACGTTGACGCGGAACCGGCCCAGGCTCTTCACGCCGTAGGCCAGGTCCAGCTCCGAGTTTTCCTTGAAGTAGAGCTTCTGCCGGTTGTTCATGATGCCGAAGGCCATCAGGAGCGTGTCTTCCTTGGTCAGCTTCTTGAAGTCCATGAGCGGTACCAGCTCGCCGTGGATCCGCACATGCGGGAAGGAGCCCGCCTTGAGGTGCAAGTCGGAAGCCCCTTTCGCCACGGCAATTTTCAACAGGTCGTCAACTTTCATGGTTTTTCCCCGGTCGGAAATTTCCTTCATCTTACTGAAACGTGAAGGCGAAGTCAAGTTGCGCCCGGCCGGACCTCTGGTTGCGCCCGGCCGGCCGTTACGCTATCATGGCCGCTCCCAGTCCGCCGGGCCCGCCCGGCCGAGGAGGAATTCCTTCCGATGCACCGTCCCCCGCCCTATGACTGCCGCGCCCTCCGCCCGCTGGTGCTGGCGCCCATGGCCGAGCTGGGCCACGCTGCCTTCCGGGCGCTGGTCCGGCAGTTCGGGGGCTGCGACCTCCTGTTCACCGAGATGCTCTCCGCCGCCGGCGTGGTGGCGCAGAAGACCAACCCGTCCCTTTTCCTGATCCAGGATCCCTCGGAGCGGGACCTGGTCCACCAGATCGCCGGCGCGGATCCCGGGCAGATGGGCGAAGCCGCCGCGATCCTGGCCGGCAACGGGTCCGTCCGCCTGGACATCAACATGGGCTGCTCCGCGCCGCTGATCGTCTGCCGGGGCTGGGGCGTGGCCCTGATGCGGGAGCCGGAGCGGGCCCGGGAGGTGGTGAGGGCCGTCCGGAAGCGGTTCCCCGGCCACCTGAGCGCCAAAATCCGTCTCGGCTGGCGGGGGGACGACGGCAACCTCGAGGACTTCTGCCGGATGCTGGAGGCGGAAGGGATCCAGACGCTGGCGGTCCACCCGCGGCTGAAGCACGAAAAGTTCAAGGGCCGCTCGCGCTGGAACCGGATCCCCGCCGTCCGGGAAGTGCTGCGGATCCCGGTGGTCGGCAATGGGGACGTCTGCAACGCCGCCGACGCGGAGCAGATGCGGACGGAAACCGGCTGTGACGCCATCATGATCGGCCGCGAGGCCGCCCGTCGACCATGGGTGTTCCGCGAGATCGCCGATGGGACACCCGTCCGGCCCGATCCCCTGGAGGTCATCCGCCGTTTCGTCGAATTGCTCGGCCGGTACCTGCCGGAGGAGAGGCGCCTCAGCCGCCTGAAGATCTTCCTCGCCTGGTTCGCCCAGCCGCTCCCCTTCGGCCACACCCTCCGGACCCGCGTGCAGAACGCCGCCACCATGCGGGATGCGCAGGACCGCATCGAGGCCTTCTTCGCCAACTCGGTGAGCGAGTGATTTCGAGCGAGGCTGGCGAAGCGGGGTTTGCGAAGTGGCGGAAACGCCAAGCTATTATGCGCTTCCCCGGGAGCATTGGCGGTCGCTGCGGACGAACAACCCGCGGCGGTACCTGAAGGCGGATCGGCTGGCGGAGCCGGTGAGCGTGGCGGCAGTGGGAGTGGCGGTGGAGAAGGTGCAGGATGTGTGACGGGCAGCCCAGGGCGATTCGCTACGCTCATCGCCCCGGGCAGCCGGTTAAAGGATACTTGAAGAAATGTGCGAAAGATTCTTGACGCTACTAAACGGTCAGTACCGGCCTGCGTGAGCTGCCGGCGGGCCGCTTGACTCAGCTGGCGGAGACGATTCGCATCTTCAAGATAATCTGATAGTTGAGTGACATCCCGCGCCGAGGGCTGACGCCTCTCGGTACTGACTGTCGCCGCCGCCCGATTTCCGGAGAAATGAACGGATGGGACGGTGTCAGGCTCTGTCACAGCGGGGAACCCGCCGGGCGGGGCGGCAGGAATCCAGTAGCGGAATCTCTTTACAACCCGGCGGCGATTCCTTTATCATGACCGGGCTCGCTGGACATGGCTTTTCGCCGTTCCGCACACCATCCCCCGGCAGGAGGGCCCCATGGAGACACGGTCCGTCACCGGCATCTACCCCGGCTCGTTCGACCCCGTCACCAACGGCCACATCGACATCATCCAGCGGAGCCTCCAGCTCTGCGACCGCGTCATCCCGGCCATCCTCGTCAACACCGACAAGGCGCCCCTCTTCACCGCCGAAGAGCGCCTGGAGATGCTCGCCGCCGCCGTCCAGCACCTGGGCCCCCGCGTCCAGCCGATCTACTTCAGCGGCCTGCTGGCCAACGCCGCGCGCCAGAACGGCGCCACGGTGATCATCCGGGGCATCCGGGCCGTTTCCGACTACGAGTACGAGCTGCAGATGGCGCTGATGAACCGGACGCTGGCGCCGGAGATCGAAACCATCTTCCTGGTCCCGGCCGGCCGGTATTCCTACCTGAGCTCCCGCCTGGTCAAGGAGGTATTCGCCTGCGGCGGCGAGCTGAAGGGCCTCATCCCCGACCACGTCGCCGCGATGCTGCGGAAAAAGAACATCCATCCCTGACCCGCCGGAGGCGCACTGCATGGACGTCCCCTTCCCCCACATCTTCAAGCGATACGACATCCGCGGCATCACCGGCGAGGAGCTGAACCCGGCGCTGGTGCGGGCCCTCGGCCGCGCCGTCGGCACGTACCTGCTCCGCCGCGGCAGCCGGCACGCCGTGGTGGGCCGGGACGGCCGCGTCACGGGTCAAGAATACATGGACCTCTTCATCCAGGGCGCCCTGTCCGCGGGGCTGGACGTGGTGGACCTCGGCATGTGCCCCACCCCCCTGGTGTATTTCGCCATCCACCGGTTCCAGGCGGGCGGCGGAGTGGCCGTGACCGCCAGCCACAATCCGCCCCGGTACAACGGCTTCAAGATCTGCCGGGGCGCCGATTCGATCTTCGACGAGGAAATCCAGGAACTGCGCCGCCTGGTCGAAGCCGACGACTTCGAGAGCGGGACAGGCCGCCTGGAGCGACGGTCCGTCATCCCGGACTACACCGCCTGGCTGGCGGACCATTTCGGCGAGTTCGCCAGCCGGCCCAAGGTGGTGGTCGACGCCGGCAACGGGACCGCGGGGCTGGTGGCCCCCGAGCTGCTGCGCCGCCTGAAGTGCCGCGTGGCCGAGCTCTACTGCAACGTGGACGGCCGCTTCCCCAACCACGAGGCCGACCCGACGGTGGAGTCCAACCTGGCCGACCTGGTCCGGGTGGTCCGGGAACAGCAGGCCGGCCTAGGCATCGCCTTCGACGGGGACAGCGACCGGATCGGCGTGGTGGACGAGGGCGGCGCCATCGTGCACGGCGACCAGCTCCTCCTCCTGTACGCCCGCCAGATGCTCGTGGACAAGCCCGGCAGCACGGTCATCTCCGAAGTGAAATCCTCGGAGGTGCTGTACGACGGCATCCGGCAGGCCGGCGGCCAGCCGCTCATGTGGAAGACCGGCCACTCCCTGATCAAGGCCAAGATGAAGGAGACCGGCGCCCTCCTGGCCGGGGAGATGAGCGGCCACATGTTCTTCGCCGATCGCTACTTCGGCTACGACGACGCCATCTACGCCGCCTGCCGGCTGCTGGAGATCCTCGACCGGTCCGGCCGCAGCCTGAAGGAGCTGCTGGCTGGGATCCCGAAGACCGTCAACACGCCGGAAATCCGCGTGGATTGCCCGGAGGACGCCAAGCTACCGCTGGTCCAGGCCGTGCTGGACCATTACCGGCCGCTCCACGAGGTGATCGATATCGACGGGGTCCGCGTCAAGTTCCCGCACGGCTGGGGCCTGGTGCGCGCCTCCAACACCCAGCCGATCCTGGTGCTGCGCTTCGAGGCCGACACGCCCGCCCACCTGGCCGCCATCCAGGCGGACATGATGGGCGTCATCGAGACCTGCCGCAGGGGAATCCAATCATGAAAAGCTCCCGCCCCATCCCTTTCATCAAGTGCCAGGGTTACGGCAACGACTTCATCCTGATCGAGGAATGCCAGTTGCGCGGCTTGAAAAGCCCGTACGCCGATTTTGCCGTGCAGATCTGCACCCGGAAATTCGCCGTGGGCGCCGACGGCCTGATCATCTGGACCGCCGGAAAGAAAGCCGCGGAGTTCTCGGCCCGGATTTTCAATGCGGACGGGTCCGAAGCCGAGTCATCCGGCAACGGGATCCGCTGCCTCGGCGCGGCCCTGTTCCACGGCGCCCCGGACATGCCGGACTCCGTGCGCATCCGGACGGCCGGCGGCCTGAAGCAGCTCACCCGGCTGGCGGTGGAGGACAACTCGTATACGTTCCGGACCAACCTCGGGCCGCCGGTGTTCGAGCCGGCCCGCATCCCGTTCGTGCCGGGCCCCGGAGCGCAGGCCGGATCGCCGGAACACGACGTCCGCGTGGACCAGGCCGTCTTCCGGGTGACCCCGCTCTCGCTGGGGAACCCCCACTGCGTCATCCGGACGGAGGCCATCGACTTCAACCTGCTTTACGGCGTCGGGCCATCCCTCGAGAAGCACCCCCAGTTCCCCGCCCGGACCAACGTGGAGTTCCTCCATGTCGCCAACCGCTCCACCATCGAGATCGCCATCTGGGAGCGCGGCGTCGGCCACACCCTGTCCTCGGGCACCGGCAGCGCGGCGGCGGCGGTCGCCGCCATCGCCAACGGCTGGACCGACAGCCCCGTCCAGGTCCAGATGGAGGGCGGCGAGGTCCTCGTGCGTTGGGACAACGGCGGGGACGTGATCCAGGACGGCCAGGCCCGGTTCGCCTTCAGCGGCCTCATCGAATCCCGCGCCCTGCGCTACTGACCGCCATGGACGCCCGGGACCTCGCGGTGGTGTGCGTCCGGCCCCAGGGGAGCGGCAACCTCGGCTCCATCGCCCGGGTCATGAGGAATTTCGGGTACCGCGACCTGATCCTGGTGGCGCCCCGCTGCGGGATCGACGAGCAGTCCTACCGGATGGCCTGCCACGCGGCGGAGGTCCTCGACCGGGCCAGGACCGTGGGCGACCTGGCGGCTCTCGACTCCGAATTCCACGGATTCATCGGCACCTGCGGCCGGGTGGACCCCAGCGTCCACGGGGAGCCGCTGCATCCGGCCGACCTGCCCGGCGCGGTCTCCCGCCTGGCCCCGCCGGCCCGCCTCGCCCTCCTGCTCGGGCCGGAGGACCACGGGCTCTCCAACACGGAGCTGAAGCGCTGCCGCTGGATCGTGCGCATCCCGGCCGATCCGGATTACCCCTCCCTGAACGTCGCCCAGGCCGCCGCCGTCCTCCTCTACGAGCTGGGCGGCCGGGGACGCCCCAATCCCGACCCGCCCGCGCCGGTGCGGGCGGCGACGACCGCGGAGATGGAGCAGCTCTTCGCCCAGCTCCGCCGGCTCCTCCTCCAAGTCGGTTTCCTGCACCGCAACAACCCGGAGCGGATCATGTACCCGTTACGGCGCCTGCTCTTCCGGGCCGGCCCGGAGGCGAGGGAGGTGCGCATCCTGCGGGGCATCCTGCGACAGCTCGGCTGGGCCTTCCGCCAGGCCGGCTTCCCGCCGGGTGACAAGATTCCTCCGGCTCCCGATGAAACCGCCGATGTCGATTAATTGAACTTGATGTCGCGCAGGTTCAGCTGGAGGTTGCTGACCCCGTTGTACTCGTTGCAGAGGATGCTGTAGACGATGGAAATCTGCTTCTGGTAGATCAGCTTGTCGAACAGGTTCCCTTTCTTCCACCACACCGCGTCGAAGTTCTGCAGGACGTTGCCCACCTTGATCTTCAGGTGCTTGTCCTTCAACAGCCACGGCCCGGAATAGACTTTCACGTTGGGCGTGGCGAACACCGGGATGGGGTTGCCCTCCCCGAAGGGGGCCAGCTCGTTGATCTCGTCCAGCAGCTTGAAGTTGATCTGGCTCAGCTCCAGGAACGAGTCGATGAGCAGCTCCGGTATCATGTCCTCGGGCTGCAAGGACTGCATGGCGAAGTGGTTGATCCGCTCGCGGAATGGATCCACGTTCTCGTCCAGCAGGGTCAGCCCGGCCGCCAGGGCGTGCCCGCCGTACTTGATCAGGATGTCGTCGCACGACTGCAGGGCCTGCAACAGGCTGAACTTCGAGGTGGAGCGGCCCGAGCCGTGCGCCTCGCCGTTCTCGATCGAGAGGATGATGGTCGGGCGGAAGAAGCGCTCCATGATCCGCGAGGCCACGATGCCGATCACGCCGCGGTGCCAGTTATCGCCTGCGAGGACCAGCACGGGGTCGGAGAAGAGCTCGGGGTGACGGACGGTGAGCTCCTCGATCTCCTCGAGGATCACCCGCTCCTCCTGCTGGCGCATGATGTTCTTCCGGTTCATGTCGCTGACGATGTTGCGGACGTACTCCGGGTCCATCGAGTCGAACAGGTCCACGGCGGCGTTGGAGCCGCCCATCCGCCCGACGGCGTTGATCCGCGGGGCGATCTTGAACGCCAGGTCGATGCAGGAGATGTCCTTGCCCTTCACACCGGCCATTTCGATCAGGGTGAGCAGGCCGATGTTGTCGGGATTCCGCAGCGCCTCCAGGCCGTGCTTCACGATGATCCGGTTCTCGTCTGTGAGGGAAACCAGGTCCGCCACGGTGCCGATGGCCACAAAGCTAAGGAACTGCTCGGCGGCCCGCTCCCGGTCGAACTCGTGCAGAAGGGCCTGGCAGAGCTTGAACACCACGCCGACGCCGGCGAGGTTCTTCTCGGGATAGGGGCAATCGTTCTGTTTCGGGTTGAGGATCGAATAGGCGTTCGGCAGGACGTCGCCGGGGAGGTGGTGGTCGGTGACGATCAGGTCCAGGCCGATGTTCTTTGTGAACTCGGCCACTTCCGTCGCCCGGATGCCGCAGTCCACGCTGATCACGAGGGAATACCCCTGGTCCTTGAACTCGTCGATGGCCTCCTGCTTGAGGCCGTACCCGTCCGTCAGGCGCCGCGGGATGTAGTAGCCGCAGACGCCGCCCAGGAGCTGGATCGTCTTCTTCAAGACGACGATGGAAGTCACGCCGTCGACGTCGAAGTCGCCGTAAATCAGGATTTTCTCTTTCTGGTGGATGGCCCGCGCGATCCGCTCCACGGTCCGGCGCATGTCCTTCATGATGAAGGGATCATACATGTCCTGAAGGGTGGAATAGAGGAACCGGTGGGCGGCCTCGGGCTCCTGGATGCCCCGGTTGATCAGCAGGAGCGCCTGCAGTTGGGAGATTTTCAGCTCCTCCACCAGGCGCTCGGTCCTCTCCTGCTGGACTGGCTGGACAATCCACTTATTTTCGATGTCGTTGCTGTTGGAATGCAGGTTTCTGTAAATCAAGCCTCAGTATAGCACGGGAGTGCGGAGGCGACAATACACTTTCTTGAACTTCTGTCCAATTTTTTGGAAAACTCCGGGACGGATCCGGCCTGGATTGCCGGCGGGAGGGCTTATTTCAGCGCCCCGTCGATCACCTGGATCATGTGCTGGTACTTCTCGCGGCTCTTCACCACGAAGGCTTCCAACTCGTCTTGCGAGGCGAAACCATTGTCCTGGTATGATTTATCCAGATAGTAGACTTTGTCGTTCTGTTTGATGAAATCCCGGGAGGTATCCCCGTCGGTCAACGAGTCCATACCGGAGTCAAAGATCATGACGTAGGTGTTCCCCTTCATCATGGTGAGGTCCTTGTAGACCTTCTTGTAATCCTTCTTGGCCAGGTCCTCGTCGATGAATTCCACGTTGTCAGGGTCCACATTGGCCTGGATGACGATGAAGGCCAGCCCTTGCAGGTACTGGATGCCGACGAACGTGTTGCGGGCGGCCGAGTCCTTGGCGACGAAGTAGACCAGGTTCTGGCTGGTCATCTTGCCCTTGACGCTGTCGGCCGCGGGAAAGTTCTCCGCCGCATACAGCGCAAGGCTCGCCAGGGAGAGGATGAAGATCACTGACACCAACCGCCGCATTTTCATGATCCACCTCGGAGGATTATTTAAAAAAACACTTTTTGATTTTAATTGCAATTTCCTCATTATGCAAGCCCTCTCGCACCACAAATTCGGAGGCCGCAATCGGTTCCTCCAGAATTTTATGATCACGGCTCCCGGGAAAAGTTACACCCTCTCCGGCAGCCGCCACGTCGGGCGGGTCGGCTCCATCGCCCCGGCGATTCCTCTGCGCAAAAAAAATGAGCACCTTACGTGCTCATGGATAAGGACATGGTGGAGGCGGGGGGAATCGAACCCCCGTCCGAGAGTTTTCAGCCGCTGGAGACTACATGCTTATTCTGTTTTCAATCTCGCCCGCGGTGATCAAAACAGTCAAACTCACCGCCGGCCAACCCCAAAGTTCTCGGCGTCCCACTCGGAGTCGCATGGTCCGCCCAGCCCGCTGTGTGACGGTAACCGGCAGCCCGCAGGCGAAGCCGACGGCACCGTGGCTGCTAGTTAGGCAGCCAGTGCGTAAGTAGGTTCAGCAGCTAATGTTTAGCTTCCCGATTTTTACGGGTCAGGAAACCCGGCATGCCTCCAGGGCCTCAACCACTCCCGTCGAACCCATATCGCCCCCAGTCAAAGATCGTGGCGGGAAGGTGTGCATCATACGCCGTCCGGAGCCGGCCGGCAACTACTTTGACGGCCGGCCCCCCCCAAAAGTTTCACTTTTTCTCCCGGAGCCGGGCCGCCAGGGTGTCCCATCCGAGGCCCTGCCCCTTCAGGTACCGGTCGAACCAGTATTCCAGGAACTGCTCCTGGGCGATCCAGTTCTCGAACTTGCCCTTCATCCCGTGGTCCTCGCCGTAGAAGCGGATGTAGGCCGTGTCCCGCCCGAGCACCTTGAGCGCGGTGAACATCTGGGCGGACTCCTCCGCCGGCACGTTGGTGTCGGACAGTCCATGCATGAGCAGCAGCGGGGTCCGCACCCGGTCGGCGTGGAAGAGCGGCGACTGCCCGACGTACATCTCGGGGCGGTTCCATGGATAGGCCCCCGGCATCGCCGTCTGGCCGTACTGGTACCCCCACCAGCCGGCGCCCCAGTAGCTGGCCAGGTTGGAGATGCCGTACTCCGAGCAGAGGGCGGCGAAGAGGGTCGTCCGGGTGGCCAGCGTCATGGCCAGGAAGCCGCCGTACGAGCCGGAAAACGCCCCCACCGCCTTCGGATCCAGGAAAGACTTCTCCTTCAGGAGGGCCTGGGTGGCGGCGATGATGTCGTCCGCCGATTTCAGCCCCCACTCGTTGGGGTGCTCGTCCGCGAAGGCCGGCCCGTAGCCGACCGCCCCGCGGGGATTGCACACCAAGACGGCGTAGCCGCGCCCGGCCAGGCCCTGCAGTTCCCAGTTGAACACTTCGCCGCAGGGGATGACCCCGCCGTAGAAAAACACCACGAGCGGATACTTCCGGGCAGGGTCGAAGCCTGCCGGCAGGGTCAGCCAGCCGCTGAGATCGCGACCGTCGGGCGCGTGGTAATCCCACGCCTCGGTCCGGGCCACTTCCAGGCGGTCGAACAGGCCGGTGTTGACATCCCACAATATTTCCGAAGCCCGGCCGTCCGCCTGGCGGCGGAGCGCCGGCGTCCGTTCCAGGGAGCCGACCAGGTAGACAAAGGCGCCCGTCTTGTCCAGCCGGTCGAATCCCCAGATCACCCGGCCGTCGATTGGCTCCTCCGCTATCCGCCCGTCCGGACCCAGGCGATACACCAGGGACCGCCCGCCCCGGGTGGCCAGGAAATAGACCGTCCGGCCGTCGCCGGAGAAATCGAACGTCTCGCCCCGCTGCCCGGCGAAGATCATGTCCAGGCCGACGCAGGGCGAAAAATCGGCCGTCAGGTTGCGGACGGCCCCCGCGGCCCGGTCCCAGAAATAGAGGTCCATGTCATAGTAGTTCCACGGTTGGGCGGGATCCGGGCTGTAGAAGCGGGAGGAGCCGACCAGGTAGAACCCGTCCCCCCGGGGGCTCAGCCGGGCGCCGCCGAAGTTGAACCCCTCCGCCCAGAGGAGCTTCGTGCTGAAATCCGCCAGGTTCTGCTCGTAGAATTCGTACCGCGAATAGGGGTAGGCCGAACTCTCCAGCGCGCGGACCACCAGGGCGGCGGTGCCGTCGGCGGACAGGTCGAAGCTATCGATCCGCCAATCCCCGGAAGTGAGCGTCTCGATCACCGAACCGTCCGCGGCCACGCGGCGCAACCGGGTGCGGTCGTCCCAGCCGTCATCCTTCTTCTCGTAGATCTCGGTCAGCAGGTCCCACTTCTTTTCGTCGGCCTTTTTCTTGGGGGTGTGCAGGAAGTAGATGAAACGGCCGTCCGGCGACCAGCGGCCGCTGGAAATCTGGCCTTCCAGCAGGGCGACGCGCCGGAGCGAGGCGCCCGCCAGATCGTATTCAAACAGCGCGGACTTCCCCTCCTCCGGGCTGCCGATGAAGCCCAGCTTCCCGCCTGCGGAATCCCAGAACGGCCCCTTCAGGGAGAAGCCCATCGCCAGGGTCGCCTCGCACCGGCCGCTGGCGGCGTCCAGCACGCGGATGTCGGTGAGGCGCTTCCGGTCGTCGGTCCAGCGGCCGGTCACGATAGCCACTCGCTTTTCATCCGGCGATCCTTTCAGGTCCTCGATCGACTGGATCCACGGGTAGTCCGAACGGGAGACCGCGTGGCGCGCCGAAACCCCAAACCGGCAGTCCGCCCCTTCGCTCCCCTTCTGCAGGACCAGGAACGGAGTGGCGGCGCCTTCCTTGGCGAACCGGCCGACCAGCAGCAGGCGGTGATACCCCCCGTCCAGATCGCACACATCGTCCGGCTTGACCGTGCGGCCGTTGAGGTAGAACTCCCACTGCCCTTCCCCCTCCACCAGGATCTTGGCCCGGGCAAAACGGTCCAGGCTCACGTAGGCCGCCAGGAGGCAGACCTGGCCGGGCTTCACGCCCAGAGGCAGGGCGGATGAAGTTTGCCATTTCAGCCCGGGTGCCGCTTCCTGTCCCTCTTCGGGACACAGCCGTTCCGCCACCGGCTCCAGCGAGGGATCCTTCTCCGCAAAAGCGGGCAGGCGCTGCGGGGCCGGGCCCGCCAGGAGATGGGGAGCCACCGGCACCCGGCGCTCCGGAACCTCGCCGGCCAGGCAAACCGCCGCCATCAGGACCGCCATGCCAAACCAACCCAACCGTCTCATGGACGACCTCCGATCTGTGGAATACGGAACAGGACTTTTTACGAATCCCCGCCGGCGAAGTATGCGGAACCCATGGATCCGGGAATCCGAAAGGAGGCGATCATCCGCCGCCGTATCCGCCGACAAAAAGGCCGGCCCCCCGGGGGGCCGGCCTGGACCGAATCAAATCGACAGGATGCTAGAAGCGGTATCCGGCGGAGAACCCGAACAGGTTGGCGTAGCTCTTGTACTTGCCCTGGGACGGGATGATGTCGTAGTCGGGGTTGTTGTGGATGTCGCGCTCGAAGAAATAGAGGTACATGTACGCCACGTCAAAGAAGATCTTGCCCTTGTGATAACCGTAGCCCACCTGGAGGCTGAAGCGGTCGTTGTCCGGGAGGATCGGGTCCAGGGTCGCGTCCGGCGTCGGGTTGGAATCATAGTACATGCCGAACCGCAGGTCCGACGTCTCATTGTAATGGAATTCGTTGCCCCAGCGAAGCGCCCAGGTGTCCGCCCAGTCCTTGGGCGCTTTGGTATTCCGCAGCGCCAGCGTCTGTTGGGAGAAGTTGAAGGGGAGCTCGGTGTAGTCGGACCAGCCGGACCACTGGAGGTCCACTTCGGTCTCGTACTGCTTGGTCACCTCGCCGCCGATGCCGATGAAGGCTGTGTCAGGCAGGGTGATGGAGGTGGAGGCCGGCTGGCTGGGGAAGAGGGCCGCCAGGGTGCCGTCGATCTGGGGCACGCTGGTATATGGCACCGTGAGTTCGAGGTTCCCCTCCAGCTCCGTCTTGACCTGGCTCCGGTAGCTGACGCCCAGGGCCCACTTGTCGTTCAGCATGAGCCGGAGTCCGGCGTTCCAGCCGAAATCGTCGCTATCGACGATGGCGCTGAAATAGCCGTCATCGAGGGGATACCCGCCGAAAATCAGGTCGGAAAGGGGCTGCAGGTACAGCTCCCGGTCCAGCCGGGCCTCGGTGTGGTAATAATCGAAGCCCACGGCGACGCTCACGCGGTCGTTGATCTTGTAGGCGATGGTGGGATTGAAGCAGAAGGACAGCAACCGGGCCTCTTTGGAGTAATACTTGCCCGGGAAATCGTCGGGCCATCCCTTGCTCAGCCCGTAGGGCACGAACACGCCAAAGCCGAAGTACCATTTGTCGTTGATCTGCTGGGTCACGTACGCATGCAGCGGAAACTCCCAGCGATCCCGCGAGTCGATCTCCGTGCCGTCCACGTCGATCCAGGTGGTGTTGCCGAGGATGGCGGTCCCGCCGAAGTAGAATTGGGTTCCCTCGAGCTGGGTAATCCCGGCCGGATTGAAATAAATGGCCGACGGGTCGTCCGCGCGGGCCGCAAAGGCCATGGCCTGGCCCATGGCGCGGGCGCCCTGCTCGTTGATCTGGAAGCCCGCGGCCATCGCGGAGCCGGCCAGCAACCCAACGAGCCCAATCCACAGGATCCCGGACAGAAGTTTCTTCATAGCCGCTTCTCCTTCGAGAATAGATGAATATTTGCCGCGAATTATACCGAAAAGACAGATTAAAGCAACACTAAAAAGTGAGTCCGCGCAAGAGGGGCTATTCGCCCACTCCGTCCAGGTCGGCCATCTCCATGTGGTTCTGGCGGAAATACCGCTGGAGGGCCTTCAGGTAATGCCCGATGGAGGGATGCCGCTGACCGGGCTCCTTCAGGAGGGTCCGGGCGATGACGGCGTCCAGCTCCGGGTCCACCATCGGGTTCCGCTCCCCGATGGGCGGGGGCGTGATGCGGGTGGTGTTGAGAATGGAATCCGCCAGGGACCCGGCCTCGAACGGACGGCGGCAGGTCAGCATCTCGTAGGAGATCACCCCGACCGCGAACTGGTCGGCCGCGGGAGTCACCGCCTGTCCCATGATCTGTTCCGGAGCCATGTAGTGCGCGCTGCCCAGGAGGAAATTCATGTGGGCGGAGGTTTGGGTCGCCGACTGGATCTTGGCGATGGAGAAGTCCAGGATCTTGACCCGCCCCTCCGGGGTCAGCCGGAGGTTCTCCGGTTTGATGTCCCGGTGCACGACCCCCTGCCGGTGGGCGGAAGCCAGGCCCAGGCAGACCTGGCCGATGATTCCGTAAAAACCCTGCAGGGTGAAGATTTTCTCCTCCTGCATCACCTCGCGCAAACTCCGCCCCTCGACATATTCCATGACGATGATGTAGTCGCCGTTGGAGAACACCACGTCGAAGAGCATCGCGACGTTCGGGTGGAGGAGCCTGCCCTGGGCCCGGACCTCCTTCTTGAATCGCTGCAGGTTTTCGGGCTTGCTGACTTTCTCCCCCGGGATCACCTTCAGCGCCACGAAGCGGTCCACCAGGGGGTCGAATGCCTTGTAGACGGTGCCGGTGCTGCCTTCACCGATCAGTCGGACGATCTCGTATTTTCCGATCTTGGCAGGTTGCATGCCCGGAGCCTCTCGCTGGAAAAACAGCCCGATTATACCACACCCTCCGGAGGGTGCCTTTTCCCGGTTGTCAGGGACGCTGTTTTGGCATAGAATGAAATCAAAACTGATGCTTTCCTTTATGAACCCTTTTCCCGGAGGGTCAAAATGGCCAACAAACCACGCTTGGGCGTCCAACCCCGGATTCTGATCATGTTCCTCTGCCTCAGCGTCCTTCCGATGATCGTCGGAATCTGGTTCATGCTCAACCACAGCGAATCCGCGTTCATCGAGGCCAAGGGCCAGCAGATGTCGGATCTGGCGGAGATCTCCAGCATGCAGCTCCGCCACCACCTGCGTGACACCGCCGTGCAGATCGACACGCTGTCCTTCAATCCGGCGGTGATCCGGGCGGTGGAAGCCGCCGACCTCGAGATGGGCGGCAAGTCGGAAGCCATCGTGAAGAACGCCCAAGGAATTGAAAAAACCTGGGCTCAACTGCAGCCCCAGGACGAGCTGGTGAAGAAGATCACCGGCAGCGAGCTGGCGGTCTTTCTGAAGAAAATCATCTTCACGAACAAGGTCTTCAAGGAAATTGCCGTTCTCAGCCGCGACGGGGTGGTGGTGGCCGCCACCAACATGACTGACCACTACCTCTATGCCGAACCCGGATGGCGAAACAAGGTTGTCGCCAATTATCTGGATCACGGCGCCTACGTCAGCGACATCAAATTCAACGCGATCTTCAAGTCGTTCAGCTTCGAGATCGCCATCCCGATCTTCAACTCCGACCGGGAACTCACCGGGATCATCAAGGCCATCCTCAAGATCGAGCACATGGCCGAATTCCTGCGGACGTTCAACTTTGGCCGGACCGGCCAGGTCATGCTGACGGGGGCCGACGGCACCATCATCGCGTCCCGCGACCTGGACCTCACCCAGCAGGTCACCTACGACAATTTCCAGAAGATCCAACCGCTGTTCGGCAAGAGCCAGAAACTGTACTTCGAGCTGACCGACGGCGTGAAGGAGGCCCAGATCATTGGCCTGCCCAAGACCCAGATCCGGGACGACTTCCCGGAGGCGAACTGGTTCCTCTTCACGGTCCAGAACTCCAGCGAGGCCCTGAAGCCGGTGGCCGGCATGAAGGAGACCGCGATCACCTTCATGCTCATCCTGCTCATCGCGGTCGTCGTCGTGGCTTTCTGGTTCTCCCGGGAACTCACCAAGCCGGTCCTGGAAATGGACATGCACCTCGAGAACATCTGATCCCCGGACCCTCCTCTCCAGTGACAGCCGCCTGCGCGTCCTTCCCATCATGGGACGCGCAGGCCTGCGCATGCCGCCCGCCCGGACGGCAAGGCCGCCGGGCGCCGGTCCCGCGGGGCCTTGCCGTCGGATGGGGGGCGGCGGATTTCTCCTCGTTGACGCCCCGCCCGGATCTGCGATAATGCCCGTATGGACGCGATCCGCATCGACAACGCCACCGAGCACAATCTCCAGGGGATCTCCCTGGCGATCCCGCGCCAGCGCATCACCGTGATCAGCGGGGTCAGCGGTTCGGGCAAGTCCACCCTGGCCTACAACATCCTGTACGCCGAGGGCCAGCGGCGCTATATCGAGTCGCTCGCCCCGTTCGCCCGCCAGTTCCTCCACCTGTTCCAGAAGCCGAAGGTGGACGGGATCTCCGGACTGGCGCCCACCCTGTCGATCCAGCAGAATCCGGGCGCGGCGAACGTCCTCTCCACCGTGGGCACGCTGTCCGAATGCTACGACCATCTCCGCCTGCTCTATTACAGCAGCGCCCGGCAGCTCTGCCACGCGTGCGGCCGGCCCCTGCGGCAGCTCTCGGTTTCCGATGTGGAAGGCCTGGTCAGGGAGGCGCTGCCCGGGGAAGAGATCACCGTCTACGCGCCCGTGATCCGGCAACGCAAGGGGAACTACAAGACCCTGCTGGCGACCCAGGCGCGCAAGGGCTGGCGCCTGGTGCGCGTGGACGGCGATTTCCACTCCCTGGCCGGACTGCGGTTGGACCGCCACCGGAAGCACACCATCGAGGTCCCGGTCGGCACAGCCACCGTCGCCTCCGCGAAAAGCGCGGAGCTGCTCTCCCTGGTCACGCAGGCCCTGCAGCTGGGCCAGGGGGAGATCTCCGTGGGCATGGCCGACGGGGCCAGCCATTTTTACTCCCTCCGGAACTACTGCCCGGATTGCAGGCTCGCTTTCCCGGACCCGGACCCCTCCACGTTTTCCTTCCAATCGTCCCGCTACCGCTGCCCGGCCTGCCAGGGGAGCGGCGAGGTGGGCTGCATCCCCGCCGGCCTCCTGTTCCCGGATCTCGACCTCCCCCTGGGCCGGCTCGAGCCGGCGGGCATCGAGGCGCCGCTGCTCCGGAGGCTGACCCACGCCTGGCACCAGGCCCTGGCCGCGTGCGCCCCGGACCCTCTCGCGCGCTGGCGGGACCTGCCTCCCGAAGTCCACGACCGCCTGCTGGCCGAGGACCACACGGGCGGGGACGCGGACAACCCGGCCAATGCCCTCCTCGGGTACATGAAGGAGTTGCCCGAGTCCGAGCGCCGGGAACTGGAAATCCGCCTGGTCCGGCGGAAGAGTTGCCCGCTTTGCGCCGGCAGCCGCCTTGACCGCCCCGGCCGGTCCTTCCGCCTGGGAGAAGCGGGGATCGGCGACCTGGCGGTCATGCCCCTGTCCGGACTGCAGTCCTGGTTCGGTCAATCGGCCGCCCGGCTCGCCGCGGAGTCTCCCCACACCGCGAACCTGCTGCGGGAATTGGGCCGGCGGTTGCGGGCGCTGGACCGCATCGGGCTGGGCTACCTGAGCCTCCATCGCGCAGCGGACACCCTCTCCGGCGGGGAGCTGCAGCGGGTCCGGCTGGCCACCCGGCTGCAGCAGGACATGGGCGGAGTCCTGTACATCCTGGACGAGCCGTCCATCGGCCTCCACCCGGACGATTTCCGGCGCCTCCTCGAACTGGTCGAGGAAATCCGGGACCAGGGCAACAGCATCGTGATCGTGGAGCACGACGAGACCACCATCCGGCACGCCGACCACGTCGTCGACCTCGGGCCCGGCGGAGGCCGGTCCGGGGGACGCGTCCTGTATGCGGGTCCGGTCGCGGGGTTGCTCCGGGACGAGCACTCCCTGACCGGCCAGTACCTGGGAGGCCGCCGGACGGTCCGCCTGCCTGCCGTGCGGCGCCCCGCCGGACGCGCCGGCATCGTGCTGAAGGGGATCACCACCCACAACCTGCGAAGCATCGATATCCGCCTGCCCCTGGGTACGCTCTGCGTGCTGACCGGCGTGTCCGGTTCGGGCAAGTCCAGCCTGCTGGCGGACACGCTCCATCCCCTTCTGCGCGCCCACGTGGCGGGCCATGCGGCGGAGCTGCCGACCGCCGCCGGTTTCGCCGTGCGCGGGGGCGCCGTCCACCACGTGTATTTCGTGGACCAGAGCCCCGTCGGACGCACCCCCCGCTCCACCCCCGCCACCTATTCGGGGGTGTTCGACGAAATCCGCCGCTTCTTCAGCCGGCTGCCGGAGGCGCAGGCCCGCGGCCTCACTCCGGCCCACTTCAGCTACAACTCCACGGCGGGGCGGTGCCCCCACTGCGGCGGCATGGGCGAGGTCCGGATGGAGATGCGCTTTCTGCCGGACGCCCGCACGCCGTGCGACCACTGCCACGGCCGGAGGTACCAGTGGGACGTCCTACGGGTTCGCTACCACGGCCACTCCATCGCCGACGTGCTGGACCTGAGCGTGGCCGAGGCCCTCGACCTGCTGCGGAACTTCCCGTCCGTGCGCCGGCGGCTGCAAACCCTCGCCGACACCGGACTGGGCTACATCCGCCTCGGGCAGCCGACGCCGACCCTGTCCGGCGGGGAGCAGCAGCGGTTGAAATTGAGCCTCCACCTGTCGTCCCCGGACTCCCGCCACACGGTGTTCCTCCTCGACGAACCGACGACCGGCCTGCATTTCGCTGAGATCGAGACCCTCTGCACCCTGCTGCACCGCCTGGTGGACGCCGGGAACACGGTCGTCGCCATCGAGCACAACCTCGATTTCATCGCCCAGGCGGACCACGTCGTCGACCTGGGGCCCGGCAGCGGCTCCAACGGGGGCCGGGTCGTCTACGCGGGACCGCTGGCGGGCCTCCTGGAAGCGCCCGAATCCCGGACCGCCCCCCACCTGAAAAAACACCTGGAGAGGATTGCAAAGCCGCCCGCGAACGGCTAAACTAGTGCGCTTGGCATCTGCCGGGGAGAAGAGCATGCTGGAATTCGCCTTCATCGCCCAGGCCGTCTTCACCGCGCTGTACCTGGCGGCGGCGCTGATGTACCTTCGGTACTTCTTCTATGTCGACCGCCGCAGCGGCCAATGGGCCTCGCGCCTGCTGGTGGCGGCGCTGCTGTGCCACGGCGCCACGCTGGCCGTCCGGATTTCCCATCTCGGCTACCTTCCCATCGCCACCGTCTTCGACGCCCTCTCTTTCAGCGGTTTCATCATCGCCCTGGCGTATATCAGCATCGAGAAGTTCTCCCGCGACATCTCCATGGGCGCCTTCATCTCGCCGCTGGTGGTGCTGGGGGAGGTGATCTCGCTGCTCTTCTTCACGCCCTCGCACACGCTGCCGGCCATGTTCAAGAGCCACTGGTTCGAGATCCACGTCTCCTGCTCCATGTTCGCCTTCTCGGCGTTCACCATCGCCTTCATCGGCTCGATCCTCTACCTGGTCCTCCACTCCGAGATCCAGCGCAAGCGCCCCGGCCACTTCTACAGCCGGCTCACCTCGCTGGAACAGCTCGACCTGGTCAATCTCTGGGGCGCCCTTCTGGGTGTGATCTTCCTGGCCGCCGCCATCTTCACCGGCTTCCGCTGGATGCGGGAGATCCAGTCCGACCGCCTGCGCCTGGATGCCCGGATCATCGCCAGCTGGTTCACTTTCTTCGTCTACCTGGGGGAATTGCTGATCCGCCGGTTCACCCGCGTCCGGGCCAGGACGTTGAGCTACATGAGCATCGTCGGATTCATCCTGGTCATCCTGGCCTTCGCCATGGAAGGCATAATCCACTGATTCCCCGGAAGAACCATGGTCCATCTGCTCTACATCGGCGCCACCTACCGCAAGACCCCCGTGGAAATCCGGGAGCGGATGGTGCTCTCCGACGAGACGCTCCACCGCAGGGTCGCGGGGCTGGTGGGCCGGCAGGGCATCGTGGAGCTGTACCCCCTCTCGACCTGCAACCGGACGGAGATCTACGTGGCGCACGGCGAAGAGGGCCAGCCGGCCGAAGCGGTACGCTCCCTGCTCGTGGAGATCTCCGGGGGCGCCTTCGTCCCGGAGCAGCACGCCGACGAGCTGACCGACCTGGACGCCGCCCACCACTTGCTGGAGGTCGCCAGCGGCCTGGACTCCATGGTCATGGGCGAGCCGCAGATCCTCGGGCAGGTCAAGGAGGCGTACGAGAAGGCCCGCCACGCCAAGCTCCTCGGCACCGTGCTGGACCGCCTGCTGCAGACGGCCTTCAAGGCGGGCAAGCGCGCCCGGGACGAGACCGACATCGGCATGGGGGCGGTCTCAGTGAGCTTCGCCGCAGTGGAGCTGGCCCGCAAGATTTTCGGCCACCTCGAGCACAAGGTCGCCACCCTCATCGGGGTGGGCGAGATGGGCACGCTGTGCGCGAAACACCTGCAGAGCGCGGGGATCCACAAGCTTTTCCTGGTGAACCGGACGTTCGAGCGCTCGGTGGAGCTGGCCGGGCAGCTGGAGGGACAGCCCGTGCCCATCGAGGAGCTGTACGCCACCCTCGCCCATTCCGACATCGTCATTTCGTCCACGGCCGCGCCCGGCTTCGTCATCCACGCCGAGCCCTTCCGGGCCCAGGCCTCCGCCCGGCGTGGCGAGTGCCTGCTGGTCGACATCGCCATCCCCCGGGACATCGAGCCGGCGGTCGGGGACCTGCCCGGCGTGTTCCTGTACGACATCGACGACCTGACCGGCATCGTCGACACGAACATCCGGAAGCGCCAGCAGGAGGCCGAAAAGGCGCGCCTGCTCCTGGCGGAGGAGCTCCAGATCTTCACGCGGTGGCTCGAGTCCCTGGGAGTCAAGCCCACCATCGTCGCCCTGCGGGAGAAATTCGAGGCCATCCGGCAGGAGGAGCTTCGCGGCTACAAGAGCCTGACCAACAACGAACGGGAGATGATCGAGCGGGCCACGCGCGGATTCATGAACAAGGTCCTCCACGCCCCCGTCACCAACCTGCGGGAAGCCCCCACGGAAGAGGAGAAGATCCAATTCAGCCACGCCCTCAACCGACTGTTCCGGCTGGAAGCCCATCCCCCCGCCGACGGAGAATCCGATGAAAAGAAATAAGCCGCCCATCCGGGTCGGCACCCGGGGCAGCCTCCTGGCCCTCACCCAGACCCGGCAATTCATCGAACGCCTGCGGGCGCTCCGGCCGGAGCAGGCCGTCGAGGAAGTGATCATCAAGACCAAGGGCGATATCATTCAGGACGTCCCCCTGTCCAAGATCGGCGACAAGGGGCTCTTCACGAAGGAAATCGAGCAGGCCCTTCTGTCCGGCGCCGTCGACCTGGGCGTCCACTCCATGAAGGACATGCCCGGCCGCCTGCCGGAGGGCCTGGGATTTGGCGTGATCCCGGAGCGGGTGGACGCGCGCGACGCCTTCCTTTCCCTGCACTGGCCGGACCTGCGCGCCCTGCCGGAAGGCGCGCGGGTGGGCACCAGCTCGCTGCGGCGCCGGGCGCAACTTCTGCGCCTCCGGCCGGATCTTACGATCGGGGATCTGCGAGGAAACGTGGACACGCGGTTGCGCAAGCTGCAGGAAGGCGGGTACGACGCCATCATCCTCGCCGCGGCGGGCCTGACCCGCCTGGGCAAGGGCGCCGCCATCACCTGCCATGTCCCGGTGGAAGAGATGGTCCCCGCCGTGGGACAGGGCGTGCTGGCGATCGAGATCCGGGATGGCGACGACGCGCTCCGGGACCTCCTGGCGCCGCTCCACCACGGGCCCACGGCCCTGGCCGTCGCCGCGGAACGGGCGTTCCTGATCGAGCTGGAAGGGGGCTGCCAGGTCCCGATGGCCGCCCACGCCACCCTTCGGGGCGGCCGGTTGCGGATGGACGCCATGATCGCCTCCCTCGACGGCCGGTCCGTGTACTCCCGCTCCGCGGACAGCGCCCTGGCGGAGGCAGACGCCCGCGCGATGGGCGTGCAGACCGCCCGGGCCCTCCTGGAGATGGGCGGCGCGGAGATCCTCAAATTGATCAAGGAAGGAGGCCTGCTGCCATGAAGAGCCGACTGTGGTTGCTGGTCCTGCTCGTCGCCGCCGCCGGATTCTGGATCCCCGCCAAGCAGAAGAAGGCGGTCATCCTCCCGGACTACGCGAAGCTGATGAAGATCCAGAAGGAGCAGCAGCGGAGCTTCACGTTCATGCCAGGAGGCCGGCTCAACATCAACACCGCCTTCATGGGCAACGTCACCATCGAGGGATGGGACAAGCCCCGCATCCGCGTGGACGCCACCATCAACGCCTGGGGCAACGACAACGACGAATTGATCAAGAATATCGAGGCGATCGCGCCGGAATTCTCCAAGAGCCAGACCGATCTCAGCCTCGTCACGCAGCACCCGGCGGACTTCGTGCTCGGCTCCATCGACTACCGCATCATGGTGCCGCGGTTCCGGACCGACATCAAGATCAAGTCGAACCGCGGCTTCATCTCCATCAAGGACGTGAACGGCTGGCTGGAGGGCGACACCCAGACCGGATACATCTCGCTGGTCAAGCTCCGCGGGTACGTCTCCATGAAAACGGCGCAGGGCGACATCCTCATCCAGCTTGACGGCACCCGCTGGGAGGGGCTTTCCATGAACGCCATCACCCAGCAGGGAGACGTCAAGGTGCTCATGCCCACCGAGTACAACACGGACCTCACCCTGATCAGCCTCATCGGCGAGGTCGTCATCGACTATCCCGTCTTCCAGATCAACGAGCAGGACATCGCCCTGGTCCCGGTACAGAAGAAACAGGGCATGTACCTCAACCAGCGGGTCCGGGACGGCGGGCATCCGGTCACCGCCGAGACCGACAACGGCACCGCCAAACTGATCAAGTACGACCCCAACCTGGAGATCGTGGCCCCGCCGGCGCCCGAGAAATCCCAGGGCCCAGGAGGACCGAAGTGACGCCACCGCCCATCCCCATCGACGGGGAGCACCTCACCATCCCCCAAGTCAACCGGGCCGCCCGCGGCCGCTTCCCCGTGGAGTGGCCCGCCGCATCCCGGGAGAAAGTGGTCCGCGCCCGCGCCCTGATCGACCGCTGCGTCTCCGAAGACCGGGTGGTCTACGGCGTGACCACGGGCTTCGGCAAGCTCAGCTCCGTGCGCATCGACACCGCCCAGCTGGCAGAGCTGCAGGCCAACCTGATCCGCTCGCACGCCGCCGGGGTCGGCCGCCCCCTCGGCCCCGAGGAGACCCGCGCGGCCCTGCTGATCCGGGCCAACGTCCTGTCGAAGGGGTTCTCCGGTGTCCGGCCGGCGGTGATCGAGACGCTGGTGGCGATGCTCAACCGGAACGTGCTCCCCGCGGTCCCGGAGAAAGGCTCCGTCGGGGCCAGCGGGGACCTGGCGCCCTCGGCCCACATCGCCCTGGTGCTCATGGGCGAGGGCGAGGCCCTGTACGACGGCGCCGTCCTGCCCGGGGCGGAAGCCATGCGGCGGGCCGGCATCCCCACCCTGGCCTTCGGGGCGAAGGAGGGCCTGGCCGTCCTCAACGGGACGCATGTCATGGCCGCCCTCGGCTGCCTCCTCCTCGACGACATCGACTACCTGGCGGACTGCGCCGACATGGTGGCGGCCCTGAGCACCGACGCCATGTGGGGGACGGACCAGCACTTCGACGGGAAGATCCACCGCGTCCGGCCCCACCCCGGCCAGGCGCGCTCCGCGGAGTCCATGCGACTCTGGATGGCCGGCAGCGAGATCCGGGAGTCGCACCTTCAATGCGACCGCGTCCAGGACGCCTACTCGATGCGGTGCACCCCCCAGGTCCACGGGGCGGTGCGGGACACCGCCGACCACGCGCGGCGCGTCCTGGAGCGGGAGATCAACAGCGCCACCGACAACCCCCTCGTGTTCGCCGCCGAGGGGGAAGTCATCTCCGGCGGAAACTTCCACGGCGAGCCGCTGGCCTTCATCTTCGACTTCCTGGGTATCGCCGCCGCGGAACTGGGCGGGATCTCGGAGCGCCGCACCGAGCGCATGGTCAACCCGGACCTCAGCGGGCTGCCGGCCTTCCTGGCGCGGGAACCCGGGCTGAACTCCGGTTTCATGATCGCCCAGCTCACGGCGGTGGCGCTCCTGGGAGAGAACAAGATCCTGGCCCACCCGGCCTCGGTAGACTCCCTGCCCACCAGCGCCAACAAGGAAGACCACGTCAGCATGGGCATGACCGCCGCCCTCAAGCTGCGGCAGATCGTCGAAAACCTGCGCCACGTGCTGGCCATCGAGCTGCTGGTCGCCTGCCAGGCCGTCGACTTCCACCGCCCGGCGCGGACCTCGCCCGCCCTCGAAGCGGTCCACGCGGCCGTCCGCCATCACGTCCCCTTCATGGAGAAGGACCGCCACGTCGGCGCCGACATCGCGGCGGTGGCCGGCCTGATCCGCGACCGGAAGCTGCCGCTGGCCCGGGCTTGAAACTATTCCGCCGGCACGCGATCTTTCCGTGTGAAAGGAGTGCACGAACCGACCATGTGGGAATTGAGCATCCGCACGGACTTTTCGGCCGCCCACCAGCTCCGCGAGTACGAAGGCATCTGCGAGCGGCTGCACGGCCACAACTGGACGGTGGAGATCACCGTCCGCTGCCGCCGGCTCGACCATCGGGGCATTGCGCTGGATTTCAAGGACCTGCAGGCCGCCGCAAGCGAAGTCCTGGCGGAGCTGGACCACTCCCTGCTCAACGAGCTGCCGGCCTTCGCCAGCCAGAACCCGTCTGCCGAGAACATCGCCCGCCACATCTTTCGGGGCATGGCCGACCGGATGGCGGATCACGGGGCCCGCGTCCGGAAGGTGGTCGTACACGAAACGCCGGGGTGCTCCGCGGCCTACCTGGAGGAGGACGATGGACCGCCGGCGTCGTAGCATCGCCTGCATCAGCGGCGGCATGGACAGCGCCGTCAGCGCGACCGTGGCCGCCCGGGAGTCCGGGGAATTGTTCGGCCTGCACGCCAACTACGGCCAGCGGACCGAGTCCCGCGAACTGGATTGCTTCCACCGCCTCTGCGACCGGCTCGGCGCGCGGGGCCGCCTGGTGGCCGATCTTTCCTTCCTGGGCGCCATCGGGGGATCCTCCCTGACCGATCCTGCGCTGCCGGTGGAAAAGGCCGACCTGGGCCGGACCGGCATCCCGTCGTCTTACGTCCCTTTCCGGAACGCCCACCTCCTCGCCTGCGCGGTGAGCTGGGCGGAAGTCATCGGCGCGGAGGCGGTCTACTTCGGCGCGGTGGCCGAGGACAGCTCGGGCTACCCCGATTGCCAGCCCCGCTTCTACCAGCTGTTCCAGGAGCTGGCCGACGCCGGCACGCGCCCGGAAACCCGGATCCAGATCGTCACCCCGGTGATCGGTCTCTCCAAGCGGGCCATCGTCGAGCTGGGCCGGCAGCTGGGCACTCCGTTCGAGCTGACCTGGTCCTGCTACCAGTCCGGCGACGTGGCCTGCGGCGACTGCGACAGCTGCGCCCTGCGGCTGCGGGGATTCCAGCAGGCGGGAGTAGTGGATCCCCTGCCCTATAAAAAGGTGTTCCGAGATGATGAGTAGTTGTATAATTCAATCTTTCAATAGCATTGGAAGGAGGCCCTTCATGAAATCGTACCGCAAACTTCTGGCGATGTGCCTGGCAACCCTGCTCCTGGTCGTGCTCGCTTCCACGCTGGCAATGGCCGTGACCACATACGTGATCCGCGGCAAGGTGACCGACGCCAAGACCAGCCAGGGGATCCAGGGAGCGGAGATCAACTTCCGGCACCTGGAAACGAACCTGAAGTACAAGTGCAAGTCCGGCAAGGACGGCAGTTACATGTACCGGTTGCCGTGGGGCCCCTATCATGTCACGGTCGAGATGCAGGGCTACGTGCCCCAGGAAATTGTCAATGTCCGGCCTCCTGCGGAAGGTGACGAGACGGTCCAGAATTGGAACCTGGAGCCCGGCGAGGGCGTGCTGGCCTCCAAGCTGACCAAGGAGCAGCGGGAGCAGCTCGCGGCGAATGCCGAAGAGATCAAGCGCCAAAAGGAAGAGTACGAGAAGTTCAAGAAGATGTCCGGGGAGATGAAGGCGCTCTTTGACGAAGCCATCACCCTGAAGAACTCCGGCGAGATCGACGCCGCCATGGAAAAGCTGAACAAGGCCCTGGAGATGGACCCCAAGCAGCCCAACATCCTCGCCCACCTCGCCGATTGCTACTTCCAGAAGGGCCAGCTCGACCTCTCCGTCGAGACCTACAAGAAGGCGATCGAGATCAATCCGCTGGACGCCAACATCCATACCAACCTGGGCAACGTGTACGTGAAGAAGGGGATGATCCCCGAAGCCCAGGCGGAGTTCGACCAGGCCGTCAAGGCCGACCCGGCCCACGCCGACATCAACTATTACAACATCGGCGTGGTCATGATGAACGCCGGCAAGTACGATGAGGCCGGGACAGCCTTCAAGAACTCGGTCGAAGCCAACCCCAACTACGCTCCGTCGCGGTACCAGTACGCCATGTGCCTGGTGAACAAGGCCCAGTACGCCGAGGCGGTGGCCGAGATGGAAACCTACCTGAAGCTGGCCCCGAACGGGGAATACGCCCCGCTGGTCAAGCAGATGATGCCGGAATTGAAGAAGCTAGTCGGAAAATAGATCGGCCGCGCGCCGGCACCCGATGTCGGCCAGGCTCTCCAGCGCGGAGAGCAACGCGTGTTGGACATACAGGTTGCTGTCCTTGAAAAGGGACAGCAACCTTTCGAATATCGGGTCGGGCAGATCGTTGGGACGGTGCCAGAATGCCGTGGCGATGTTGGACACCGCGTGGGCCCGGACCAGGAAATCCTCGTTCCCCAGCAGTTCCACCAGCAGCTCCAGCGACTTCTTCCCGCCCTGCTGGGCGATGGCTCCCAGCGTATCGATGATGATGACCTGCCGCTTGCGCCGGAAGTTGTCGCGGGGCAGCCGGCGGCGGAACAACTCCGCCAAGTGCGGCGAGGCAGCGTCGTCGCCGATCTCGCCGACGGCGTCCAGGAGGGTGCCCTGGAACTTCTGGCTGCCCTGACCGCGGCAGACCGCCGGATCGCCCAGCTTCTCAAACAGCCAAGGCAGGGTGTCCCGGCATCCGAGGGCGGCCAGTCCGCAGACCGCCAGTTCCTCCCGGCAGCGATTGCCGGAGAAGAGCATCTCCCGCAGCACCGGCAGCGCCCGCCGGTCCTTGGACACGCCCAGCCTGGGCAGGAGTTGGTAGCATTCGTCCAGCCGGCCGGCGCGAAGGACTTCCAGGCAGTGGGTGATGAGCTGATCGTCGGAAGATGGGTGGGACCGGGACCGGGATTTGGTCATCTACAAGCTCTCCGCCGTAAACCTCGGTCTGAAATCTTAGAATCAATCTCCAGCCAAGTCAAGCGGTAACCTCACGCCGGGCGGACTTCGGAGATCGGATATCAGACTTCGGCGTGGATGTCGAGGCTTGGGGCTCGGGGCTTGGGGCTCGGGGCTTGGGGCTCGGGGCAAAGGGCTCGACGTTCGGGGCCCGGGACTTCAGACTTCGGTCATCGGTCATCGGTCTTCTGTCATCAGGCTCCAGTCGCCGGTTCCCAGTCCCCGGTCGCCGGTCATCAGTTACCGGTCACCCGTCACCGGCCACCGGTCAGATTGCAACAAACCGGTTGACAACCGGGGGCCCGATGTCTATCATAGGCGGTCTTACTACGCGTATGAGGTAATAAGGAATGGCCCATCACAAAGCAGCACTCAAGAGCATCCGGCAGGACCAGCGCCGCACCGAGCGGAACCGGTACTTCAAGACCACCATGCGGACGAGCGTCAAGCAGGTCCGGAACCTGTTGGCTGACAACAAGGTCGACGAGGCCAAGGAGCTTTTGCCGAAGACCTTCAGCACGATCGACCAGTGCGTGACCAAGAGGATCATCCACAAGAACACCGCCGCGCGGTACAAGTCCCGGCTGACCACCGCCGTTGCCGAACATCGCCCCGAAGCCAAGCCGGCCAAACCGGCCAAGGCCGCCAAGCCCAAGACCACCCGGGCCGCCAAGCCGAAGGCGCCGAAGGCCGAGAAGCCGGCCGAGGAGTAGTTCTCTCCCGGGGGGCGTGGGCTCCCGTTGGCATGATCTTTCCAATCACCGGGCGGGCGTAGCTCAGCTGGTAGAGCATCGGCTTCCCAAGCCGAGGGTCGCGGGTCCGAATCCCGTCGCCCGCTCCAGACACAAAGGCTTCCAGATCAGTGGAAGCCTTTTTTATTTCTGGTACCTGCACCGGCCGCCCTGACCGGAGGGTCACAAATTCCCTTGTTGATGCTGGCGGCTGGATGATGAGAAAAGTGCGCATACTGCCACGGCAATTCGGCCCGACAGAGTCGGAGGGTGAGTCGGACGCTACTCACGGAGACGGTCCGGTGGTATCATGGGACGATCGGCGGGCCCTTCTTCAAAGAAGGCCGCCCGTGGCAGAATTGCCGAATGGAGAGGTACATGCAACTCTACAACAGGATTTGTCTTCCGATCATCCTGGTCGCTCTCGGTTCGGCCGGGGCGGCCCTCGGCTGCACGAACCTGCTGGTGACCCGGGGCGCTTCCGCCGACGGGTCGGTGATCATCACCTACACGGTGGATGGCGAGTTCCACCCGCGCCTGCGTTACATCCCGGCCGCCGACCACGTTCCGGGCGAGATGTACGAGATCAGGGGCCGGGATGGATCGACCCAGCTGGCGATCCCCCAGGTCCCGCACACGTACGCCGTCTGCGGCATCCTCAACGAGCATCAACTCGCCATCGGCGAGACCACCTTTGACGGCCGGCCCGAGCTGGAAAACAAGAAGGGCGGGCTCCATTACTGGATCCTGATGCAGCTCGCCCTCCAGCGGGCCCGCACCGCCCGCGAGGCGATCCAGGTCATGACCGGCCTGGTCGACGCGTTTGGCTACCGCTCCACCGGCGAGTCCTTCTCCATCGCCGACCCGAACGAGGCCTGGATCCTCGAGATGATCGGTCCGGGCGAGGGCGGCCGGGGCGCCATCTGGGTGGCGGTGAAGGTGCCCGACGGCATGATCTCGGCCCACGCCAACAAATCCCGCATCGGTGCCTTTCCGCTCCATGACCCGGAGAACTGCCTCTATTCCGCCAACGTCATCGACTTCGCCGTCCAGAAGGGATATTTCAATCCCAAAACCGACGGGCCGTTCCGCTTCTGCGACGTGTACTGCCCGGCCACGCCGCAGAAGCTGCGCTACACCGAAACCCGGGTCTGGTCGCTCTTCCGGCGGGCGGCCCCGTCCATGAACCTGTCCATGGACTACAACCGCGGCGTGCCCGGGGCCCAGCCCTACCCCCTCTGGATCCAGCCCGACTCCAAGCTGACGGTGCCGGCCGTCATGGCGCTCATGCGCGACCATTACGAGGGGACCCCCCTGGATATGACGCGGGGCGTGGACGCCGGCCCCTTCGGCTCCCCGCTGCGGGCGCGTCCCATGACCTTCCAGGCCGATGGCCAGACCTACTCCTGGGAACGGCCGATTTCAACCCAGCAGACCGGCTGTTCCTTCATCGCCCACCTGCGCGCGTCGCTGCCCGACCCCGTGGGCGGCGTGCTCTGGTACGGCGTGGATGACACCGGCACGACCTGCTATTTCCCGCTCTACGCCGGCGTCCGGGCCGTGCCGCCGGCCTACACCCGCGGGGACCTGCAGCATTTCTCCTGGGATTCGGCCTGGTGGGTGTTCAACCTGGTGGCCAACTACGCCCAGCTCAAGTTCTCCTACATGATCCAGGACATCGGAAAGGTCCAGCAGGAGCTGGAGGGCAACTTCCTCGCCCTCCAGCCGGCCGTCGAAAAGACCGCCCTGGACCTGCTGGCCACGGACCCCGACCGAGCCCGGCAGTTCTTGACCGACTACAGCGTCTCCGCCGGGGAGACGGTCTTCCGCCGCTGGCAGGAGCTGGGCGAGAAGCTGTTCACCAAGTACAACGACGGCTACGTCCAGGACGAAAACGGACGGCCCCAGGAGCCGGGCTATCCGGAAGACTGGCTGCGGGCGGTGATCAAGGACCGGCCCGAGCAGTTCAAGCTGCCGGCCGACGGGGTGGAGAAGAGCCCGACCAACTATTGACCCGCCGCGCCCCTGCCCTTCCGGACGGTCGGTAACCCGCCCACGCGATTCCGGAATCGAGGGGGCCGGAGATGGAGCGCCATGAAAGCCCGCGGATTCAAGATCCTGCTGCTGGTCCTCCGCAACAGCCGGTCCACCCGGATGTTCGAGGAGATCGGCGTCTGCTACATCGCCGCCTACCTCCGCCAGAACGGCTACGAAGTCAGGCTGATGGAGGAGAACGAGGAATCCGTGGACTTCGAAGGGATCCGGGCGTTCGCGCCGGACCTGATCGGCCTGCCGGTCTACATGAACACGGAAAAAGCCGCCTGCAGCGCGTGCGCCCGCCTCCGGGAAATCCTGCCGGCCACCCGGATCTGCCTGGGCGGCTACGCGCCGACCAGCCGGGGCGACCGGCTGATGGACATGTCGCCGGACATCGATTTCGTTATCCGCGGAGAGGGTGAGCTGCCCTTCCAAGAGCTGGCTGACCGGCTGTCAGGCGGGGAAAGCCTGGAGGGGATCCGCGGATTGAGTTTCCGGCATAACGGCATCGTCCGGCACAACGGCGATCGGGCCCAGCTCCCGGACCTCGCCACCCTGCCCTGGCCGGACCGGGATTTTATCCGCGAGAAGGGGTACCAACTGGCGCTGGTGGCGACTTCGCGGGGGTGCACCCGGAACTGCAGCTTCTGTTCGACCCGGCAGCTCTCGAAACGCTGGCGGAGCCGGAACCTGCGGGACGCGGTGGACGAGATCGAGCACCTGGTCCGCCGGTGGAACATCCGGAGCTTCTACTTCGTGGACTGCAGCTTCGAGGACCCCGGCCCCTCCAACGACCGGCTCATCCGCCTGGCCGGGGAGATCATCGCCCGCCACCTTCCCATCACGTACAGCGCGTTCTTCCGGCCCGATTTCCACAAGCGCGCCGATGCGCCCCTCCTGGAACTCCTGCGGAAGTCGGGCCTGGTGGGCGCGCTCATCGGCGTCGAATCCGCCCATCAGGCCGGCCTCGACCTCTACCGGAAGCACACGACTCCGGACGACAACGTGAAGACGGTCGAGCTCTTCCGGCGGCACGGGCTGAACGTCGACATCGGCTTCATTATGTTCAATCCCTACACGACCTTCGCCGGTCTTCGCGCAGACATCGACTTCCTCGAGACGCACGGGTTCGCCAGCAACCTGTCCAACCTCATCAACCAGTACGCCGTGACCATGGGCTGCGACCTGGACCGGCGGATTCGCGCCGACGGATTTCTGACCGACGAAGACGAGCCCTACGGCTACCGGTTCGCGGATGAACGGATCGCGCGGCTGGCCGCCTACGTCCGGGATTTCGCCGACCGCCTCCCTCCGGAAACGAACAGCGCCCTGCTGCGGATCCAGCGGAACATTATCAACCTGGCCTATTGGCGGCGGATGTTCGAGTCCGATGCCGCCCTCCGGCAGCCGATCGTGGATCTGGAACAAGATTACAACCGGATCCGGGATCAACTGAACCGCAACGTCTCCAACTGGTTCCGGCAACTCCTGGACGTGGCCGAATCCGGCTGGGACCAGCAGGCGGCCGATACCATCCTGAAGACGTGCCTCTCCGACACCTTCATCCGGGGGGCGTTCGGAGAAATGGAGGGGAAGAAGGAAGCGTTGCGCGCGTTCCTGAAGACCCGCGGGTACGATATCCACAAGCTGGGCTCGTCCGACCGGCGGGTGGGAGATTCCTGATCCGGAAGCCTGCAAGGAGGTCCCGCCATGGGGCAAGGATCCCTGACGGTGGTGGGGAGCGGCATCCAGGCGCTGGGGCAGATGACCGATGAGGCCCGCCAGTGCATCACGGCGGCAGACCGGGTGATGCACGGGGTGAGCGATCCGCTGGCTCTGGAATGGATCACCCGGCTGAACCCGGTCACGGAAGACCTTCTCATCTTCTATAGCGAGGGCGAAGACCGCTGGGGCGCCTACCGGGGCATGGTGGGCCGCATCCATGACCGCGTGGCGGACGGGGAGCGGGTCTGCGCGGTGTTCTACGGCCACCCGGGGGTCTTCGTATTTCCCGCCCACGAATCCATCCGGCTCTTGCGTCGGGAGGGATTCCCCGCGGTGATGCTGCCCGGCGTCTCCGCGGAGGATTGCCTGTTCGCCGCCCTGGACGTCGATCCCCTCGAGCGGGGCTGCCAGGCGTTCGAAGCGACGGACTTCATTCTTCGTGTCCGCCGCCCCGATCCATCGAGTTGCCTGGTGCTGTGGCAGGTGGACGCCGTCGGAGACAACACCTACCGCCGGCAGGGGAACTACAGCCGTCACGTGCCCATCCTGCTGGAGCGGCTGCTTCAGTTCTACCCAGGGGAGCACGAAGCCGTGCTGTACTATGCGGCGGTCTTCCCCTTGTGCCCCCCGGTGATCCTGCGATTCCCCCTTCGGAACCTGACCCAGGCCGTGCCTCACAGCCACGGCGTCGGAACCCTGTTCCTTCCTCCGGTGGCGCGGCATCCATCCATGAAATTAGATTGAATCAGCCAGCGCGATTTTCAGAGCCGATCCTTCGAATCCTTCCACTAGCCACCCTGATTCCGCCCAGCTCCCCCTTTCCGCTTGGCTGGCTGAGCCTTCGTGGCGATGTTCTCGTCCAACGCCGGAGCCAGCTTCTCCGCCACGAGGTTCTCGTCCAGCGCCGGAGCCAGCTTCTCCGCCACGAGGTTCTCGTCCAACGCCGGAGCTAGCTTCTCCGCCACGAGGTTCTCG
>CAYPNP010000020.1:63511-81180 GCA_964412195.1 uncultured Acidobacteriota bacterium
TCCAGCGCCGGGGCCAGCTTCTCCGCCACGAGGTTCTCGTCCAGCGCCGGGGCCAGCTTCTCCGCCACGAGGTTCTCGTCCAGCGCCGGGGCCATTTTCTTCACTACAAGATCGCCAGGATGTATTTCCACCGCCGGGGACTGCGCTAGCAGCAACGCGTGGGGCAAGCCCACCAGCTGCGACAATTCTTGTGGCGCCTGGCGGGTGACTTCCGACCGGCCGAACGGTGCATTCCCCAACGCCTCCCCCGCATCCTGCGCCCAGCCGCGGTCCGGCACGGCGGCCGCCTGCCGGGGAAGTGCGAGTTCCATGCCCGCCTTCAAGCCGCTCCCTAGGGTGAGGTTGTTCTCCCGGGCCAGAGCCTCCGGCTCCACGCCGAGCGACCGGGCCACTGACTCGAGGGTGTCGCCCGCTCGCACCTGGTAGGTTTCAGGACGGACGAATTCGGGGGGTTCACCCATACCACCAATTTTCATGTTCGCCTCTCTCGGGGACGGATTATTACGGATTATAGCACAATGGCCTCCCGCGGCTCTCTCCGCGGAAGGCTTGCCCTCGCCGTCGCGATGGCTTATGATGATTCCGCCATACCCGATCGAAGACCGAGGAGGTGCCGATGGTTTCCCGGCTGGCGGATTTCCTCATCGCCCTTTCGACGGACCCCCGCCGCCTGGACGCCTTCGAAGCCGACCCGGAATCCGCGATGGCGGCCGCCGGACTCTCGGCCGTGGAACGCGAGGCCGTACGGAGCCGCAGTCCCCGGCTCATCCGGTCAGCGCTCAAGACCCGTCCCGGGGGCAGCCTCACGGTGGTCGGGACGGGCGTGCGGCCGTCCCACCTTACCCCGCAGGCCCGCCTCGCCCTGGAGCGCGCCCAGAAGGTGTTCTATGTCCTGCCGGAGCCGGCGGCGGCCGCGCAGATCCATGCCTTGAACGGGACCGCGGAATCCCTCGGCCCCCTGCTTGGCGGGCCGTCCTCCGGCGGAGATCCTCACGGGTCATTCGTGGAGGCCGTCCTGACGCCGGTGCGGCAGGGCCTCTCCACCTGCGCGGCGTTCTTCGGCCATCCCGGCATGCTGATGTACCCCGCCCGTCTGGCAGTCCGCCGGTGCCGGCAGGAAGGCTTCCCCGCGGAGATGCTGCCCGGGGTGTCCGCCCAGGATTGCCTCTATGCCGACTTGGGCGTCGATCCCGGGCAGGCCGGATGCCAGAGCTACGAAGCATCCGACTTCCTGGTGCACCGCCGGCGGTTCGATCCGACCAGTCACCTGATCCTGTGGCAGATCGGCGCCATGGGAACGATGGCGTCGCCTCCACGGCCTGCGGCGGACGGCCTGCGCATCCTGGCCGAGGCGCTCGCCCCGCACTACGGGCCGAACCACCGGATCACGGTCTACGAGCCGGACACCCGCGACGGAGAAGCACCCCGCATCGAAGAGGCCGCCCTGGCCGAACTGCCAGGTGTGGCGGTCACGCTGTTCTCCATGCTCTACGTGCCCCCCCTGGCGCCCCGGCCCGCCGACCCGGATCTCCTCGCTCGGATGAACCTTTCCGCCGGTCCGGCCAGGGAGTGAGGGGATGCCCGGAGGTTGCCTCACCGTCGTCGGGACCGGAATCCGGCTGTTGTCCCAGCTGACTCCGGAGTCCCGCTCCGCCATCGGGGCGGCCGACCTGGTTCTCCACGACGGGGATGCCGCGACCCTGCAGGCGTTGCGGGCATGGAACCCGCGCATTGAAACGATGGACGACATGCTCGATCCTGACCAGCCCTGTCAGGCTTCCTACCTCCGGATCGTCGAGCGGATCGTGGACGAGGTACGGTTGGGAACTCGCCTCTGCGCGGTCTTCTACGGACACCCCGCGGTTTTCGTCTTCGCGTCCCACGAGGCGGTCCGGCAATGCCGCGCAGAGGGCCTGGCCGCCCGGATGCTTCCCGGGATCTCCGCCGAGGATTGCCTGATCGCCGAGCTCGGCGTGGATCCGGGCATCCGGGGCTGGCAATGCTTCGAAGCGACCGAATTCCTGTCCCGGAGCAAGGCGTACGATGCCGCCTCCCCTCTCCTCCTCTGGCAGGTCGGCGTGGTGGGCTCGCTGGGATACGGCGCCGCGCTCAACCCGGCGGCGCGCCGCCTGCTGGCGGAGACGCTGGCGGCCCGCTACGGGCCGGAGCATCGTGCGATTCTCTACCAGGCGTCCCAGTTCCCGGTGTGCCCGCCGGTCATGGAGACCATCCCGCTGCGCGCGTTGGCGGGGGCCGACATGAGCCCGTTCTCGACGCTTTTCGTCCCTCCCGCGCGGACCGCGAAGCCCGATGCGGAGATGGCCCGGCGCCTGGGAATCCCCTGGCACATGCTGGAAGGACTCCACCCCGGAGGACAGCCTTGAAGAAACGCGTGCTGCTCATCTACCCTCCCCGCCTGGCCAGCCAGCCCGGCCGCGTGACCTTCCCGCGCGGCATCGCCTCGATCGCCTCTTTTCTGCGGGCCCGCGGCTGGCCGGTCGCCGTGGTTCCCCTGCACTTCGCGGCGGTGGACGGGTTGACCCCGCCGGAGGTATCGGAGTCCATTCTGGCGGCCGCCCTGGCCGAGTTCCGGCCCGACGTGGTCGGAGTCAGCTGCCCCTACACCATCATCTATCCCACCTGCATCGAGATCCTCCAGGCGGTCAAGCAGATCCGGCCCGGCCTGGTGACCGTGATCGGCGGCCCCCACGTCACCTTCACGGACGCCGAGACCGCGGCGGCTCCCGCCGTCGATTACGTGGTGCGGGGCGAAGGCGAGTGGATCCTGGCGGAGCTGCTCTCCGCGCTGGAGACCAGCAAGGACCCGGCGGGGATTCAGGGGCTCACGTTCCGCCGGGACGGGACGACGGTCCGCACGCCCGGCCGGCCTCCCGGCGACCTGGCGAGGCTGCCGCCCGTCGACTTCTCGCTCTTCCCGGCCGAGTTCCTCCAGCGCGCCCAGATCTTCGGCATGATCCACCGGGGTTGCCGGTACCGTTGCGCCTTCTGCGCCGAGGCGGCGTTCTGGGGAAGCCAGCGGAGCCTGCCGACCGCGCGGCTCGTCGGCGAAATCGCCACGCTGGGACGGCAGTACGGCGCCCGGATGCTGGGCATCGAGGACAGCGCGCAATGGCTGGGCTCGCCCGAGCTGCAGGAGCTGGGCCGCCGCCTCGGCCGGGTGAAACAACACTTGCCGCCGGCCTTTTTCCTCAACCTCACCGTGGAAGCGCTGAACCCGGCCAAGCGGGCGTTCTTGCGGGAGCTCCGGCGGGCGGGCGTGGGCTCGGTCTGGCTGGGGATCGAAAACTCGTCCGAGAAGGTGCTGGCCATGATGGGCAAGAAGCGCCCGTGGCAGCGCACGCTGGACATGTGCCGGGCCCTGCGGGAGGAGGGTTTCCTGATCAAGGCCGAGTGGATGATCGGGCACCCCGGCGACACCCGGGAGGAGGCGCTGGACGCCTACCAAAAGCTGGAGGGATTGTTCCGGGACGACCTGATCACTACCGCCGACTTCGGGGTATTCGTGCCCCTCCCCGGTACCAAACCGTGGCATGATCCCGCCCGATACGGAATCGAGATCCTGCACCGCAACTATCGGAAATACAACGAATTTTCGACAGCATCCCCGGTGTGCCGCCTCCGGGATTTCCCGCCGGAGGAGATCGCCGAAATCGCGCGGCGGACGGAACGCATGCTCGAGCGCCACACCCAGGCCCTCCGGCCCGCCCGGATCATCCGGGCCCACCTGGCAGCATCCCCGCACGTCCCCGCCTCGCCCGGCCGGCCGGCCGGGGAAAACGCCGCGCCGGAACCCCCGGATCGGCAGTGCCGGGTCTAAGCCTCTTCCCGGAGAGCTTCCAGGCGGGATTGCAGTTGCTGCTTCGCCTCCAGGACTCCCTCGATCCCCCGTTCGGCACAGGCCTTCAGCGCAGTCTGGATCAGCAGCCCCAGGACGCGGGCCCGGATCGCCGCCGGATGCCGTCCGGAAGGATCCCGGCGGATGGCCTCGGCCAGGTCTCCGGCGGCTTTTTCCAGCTGGCCGGCGCGCAGCCATACCTCACCCCGGTTGACCCAGGCCTGCGGATCCTCCGGAGCCAGTTCCAGGCAGCGGGTATAGTGGGCGACGGCCGCTTCCGCGTTCCCCGCCCGCTGGCAGATCGAGCCCAGCATGCCGTGCACGTAAGGATTCCCGGGATCCAGCACGGCCAGCCCGGCGAACAGGTCCATCGCTTCCGCCAGCCGCCCCTGCTTGAACATGGCGTAGCCGGTCTGGAGCAGGGCCGCGGTCCCTCTCGCGTCCAGTCCCATTGCCTGGCCCGGTGTCAGACTCCCGTCCACCAACTGGTTCAATTGTTGGGATTTGTCCTGATCCATGCAAGTCCTCCTCGTATTCATCGGCCCGGTCCGGCCGCCGGCCGGAGAACGGACCTTTCCACGAACCATGCTAGCTCCACGGCACCGCCAGACTCAGATAGCGCCGGCCGGACCTCATCATCAGACCCTCCCGGACGAAGCGGTCCAGCACGCTCTGGATCTCGGCGGCAGCCGCGGGGCCGCCATTTCCCCTCCGGCCCGCCTCGGCCGCAATCCGGGCGGTCGTCTTCGCCTCGGCGCCGATCTCGTACACCGCTGCGGACAGCCCGGTCAGCACGGTCTTCCGCGGCGGGGGGATCCGCCAGCTCGGACCGAGGGGCCGGTTGTCCACCAGCTCCACGAATCCGGGCCCCCGGCGACGGGTAAAGACGATTTCCCGGCGCCGATAGGCCTCCTTCCAACACTCCACCCAGTCCAGCAGCGGGGCGGCCAGCGCTTCCAGGTCCGGCAGGCGGTCCGACCAATCCCACTCGAAGTGGTACGCCATATCCGCCAGCCGGACCTTGTCGGCGGGATAGATGTACTTGTAGAGCCGCCTCGGCCGCACGCCGCGGATCCCCCACCGCTCCGGATCTTGGAAATACGGGCTGAACCGCTGGAGCAGGATCCGGCCGGCGGTCAGCGGCGGGTGGAGATGGGTCAGATGGCGGACGGTCTCCACGGTCTCCTTGTACTGGCCGGGCACTTCGCCCGGCAGTCCGTAGAGGAGGTGCCAGGTGACGGCGATCTCTTCCTCCGCGCACCACTTGAGGATCTGGATGTTCTGCAGGGCCGACACGCCCTTTTTCATCAGGCGCAGCACCCCGTCGTGCAGGGCTTCGATACCCACCTCCAGCGCCCGCACCCCGGCCGAACGGAGCATCGCCATCTGGCGCCGGGTCAGGCTGGAGCGGACGTCGTAGAACAGCTTGTAATCCCGCCCCAGGCGGATCAGCTCGGGGAACAGCTCCCGCAGTTGCCGGGTGTCCAGCACGTTGTCCACCGCTTCGAAATTCAGGCACTCGTGCCGGCGGGCCAGCGCCTCCAGCTCGCGGAGGACCCGCCGGGGCGCCTTGGCCCGGAACTTCAGGCTCTGCGCGTTCTGGCTGCAGAAGGTGCAGGGTTCCTTCTGGCCCCACCAGCATCCCCGGGCCCCCTCGTACAGGATGCGGGCGTTGACCCGCCCGTCCAGCCGGTTCTGCCGCAGGGCGGTGAAGAAATCCTCATAGTCAGGCGTCGGGACCTGGTCCATGGGCGTCAGGGGCGCCGGCCCGGAGGCGAAGTGCAGGGCATCCCCTTCCCGGCAAGATACGCCCGGCAGTCCTGCGGCGGACCTGTGGTCGCGGATCCGCCGGACCAGCTCCGGAAACGCCGTTTCCCCTTCCCCGTCGACGGCCGCATCCACCCAGTCGAATGCGCGCAAGGTCTCCCGGCCCATGGGCCCGGCGACGTTGGAACCGCCCAGGACGATGCGGATTCCCGGCCAGCGCTCCTTGATCCGGCGGGCCAACAAGAGGCTGGCCGCCTGCTGGACGAACACCGAGGTGAAGCCGACCACGGCATACCGGTCCCAGGGAATCCGCTCGAGGCAGTCCTCGAGGAACGCGGGGATGATCCGCCCGACAATCCCACGCTCGTCGATCTGGTACCTCTCGAGGCTGGCCAGGATGTCCGGTCCCTCGGCCCGTTCCACGTCCTCCCGCCGGTTCGCCAGCTCGCCCGTGCCGTAGGCGCCGAAGAGGTGTTGCGCGAACAGCCAATCCCCCAGCAGGACGATGTTGGCCATCGTCTCGTAGATGCCGGGGTGCATTCGCGACGCCATGCGGAGATTCAGGTAGTGCGTGTCGCACGCCACCCCGATCCGCCGCAGGGACCGCTTCAGGATGCCCAGGGCGATCGAACCCCGCTGGGCCGAGGCCCAGGGCATGCTCACCAGGGCGACGCGGAATGAAGACATATTCAGATTTGCTCTTGGTTGAAACGAATATCAGCAATCGCGTCATGGAGGGAGTCGATGTCCCGGACGGTCCGCTCGAAATTCGCCAGTATCCCCAACTGGTCCTGGAGCCGTCCGAGCGCGTCGGCGCTCTCGGGTGACTGGAACTCCCGCAGCTCGCTGACGGCTCGCACCGATTCTCCCAGGCCGGCCATGAGCACGGCGCCGCCCGCTGCCCTCCCGGCCTCCCGGAGATCCCGGATTCCGGCAGCATCTGATTCCACCGGCGTGCCGCGCCGGCCGACCTGGTCCAAGGTGTCGCCGATGCCCCGGCGGCCGACCTGATCACCCGCCTCGCCGATGCCGCGGCGGCCCACTTGATCACCGGTGTCGCCGATCCCGCGACGGCCCACCTGGTCCAGATCCTCCCCGACGCCCCGCCGGCCCACCTGGTCCGCAGTGTCGCCGATCCCGCGACGGCCCACCTGGTCCAGATCCTCTCCGACGCCCCGCCGGCCCACCTGGTCTGCGGTGTCGCCGATCCCTCGCCGGCCCACCTGGTCGCCAGTATCCCCGATACCTCGGCGGCCCACCTGGTCCAGTTCGTCGCCAATGCCGCGGCGTCCCACCTGGTCGCCGGTATCCCCGATACCTCGGCGGCCCACCTGGTCCAGCTCGTCACCGATGGCGCGCCGGCCCACCTGATCGGCGGAATCATCGATTCCCCGCCGCCCCACCTGGTCGCCGGCGTCGCCGATCCCCCGGCGGCCCACCTGATCGGCGGAATCATCGATTCCCCGCCGTCCCACCTGGTCGCCGGCGTCGCCGATCCCGCGGCGGCCTACTTGATCCGCAGTATCGCCGATCCCACGGCGGCCCACCTGATCCAGCTCATCGCCGATGGCCCGCCGACCCACCTGATCAGCGGAATCATCGATTCCCCGCCGCCCGACCTGGTCACCGGCATCACCGATGCCCCGGCGGCCGACTTGATCTCCAGCATCCCCAATACCGCGACGTCCCACTTGATCGCCGGCATCACCGATCCCCCGACGCCCGACCTGGTCGCCGGCGTCGCCGATGCCACGGCGGCCGACTTGATCTCCAGCATCCCCAATCCCGCGACGGCCCACTTGGTCGCCGGCATCGCCGATTCCGCGCCGACCCACCTGGTCGCCGGTGTCGCCGATCCCGCGCCGGCCCACCTCATCCCCTCCGGGAATCCGGCCTCCTTCCGAGGGAGCCAACGCCAGGCCCCCCAGCAGCGGGTTCAACAACCCGTCACGCCCGGTCAGCCGGTCGACCAGACCGCTGCCGAAGAAACTCTCCACGCACTCGGACAATTCCTTCGCAGGGCTGAAGCCCGGATCGGCCAAGTGCCTGAGGACTTCCGCCTGATCGGACCCGAGGTTTTTCGCCGCCTGGTAGAATTCGGCGGGAGCCGGGAATCCCGCTGCTTCCGCCACGGAGAGACTCCCACCGGCGGGGGTCAGAGCAGGAGTCGCGAAATCCCGGAAGATCCGGTCCGCGGAGGGCAACGCGCTCTGTTCCACGGCGTTCGTCACCCCCTGCGCGACCGCCTCCAGGCCGGACGCCATGGCCCCGACATTGGACGGCAGAAACAAAGGTTTCAAGGCATCGATGTTCACCACCACCTCCGACGCTGGATAGTTATGATTATTTATCGACTGGATAACACAGAAATTGCCAACGGAAAAGCGAAATCGTGGTCTAGACGCCTTGGAGACTACCTCAGGGGAAGCGGATCACCGGTGTCCGGACCGCGAACCGCTGGCCGGAGCGTTCCAGCCCGAGTGTTCGCGTCTCACCCGGCTTTCCGCGCAGCGTACCCACGGCCTGGCCCATGGTCCGGTTCGACAGCACCAGCCCGTCGACCCGGAGCAGCCGATCACCGGGCGCGACTCCCATCACCGTGGGCCGGCCGTCCTTCGCCGCCACCCCCGCCACCGTGTAGGTGCCGTCGGTCTCCGGCCGCAGGGTCAGCCCGACGATGTCGAAATCGTCCCGACCTGTGGGGCGCCCGGCTTGCCAGTAGGTCATCCGTTTCGGGTAGTCGATTTCGATTCGGAAGTCCTTCAGGACATTCCCGCCGAGAAATCCGGCCACCGGCCCGGCCGACTTCTTGGAGTACCATTCGAACAAGCCTGGATCCAGTCCGAGCAGGCCGACCTCCCGGGCTGGGAGGGCGCCGATCCGCACCTCCGGCAGCCGCATGAGGACCCCGCCTGCTTCGAAGGGGAATCCGAAGAAATTCGCCGAGCCGACCGCCCCGGTGGACACGGGCCGGTCCGGGTGCCGGGATTTCCAGGCCGACGTCAGCGCCGAGGAGACCCAGGTCCCGGCCGAGCCGGTGTCCACCCCGAGCTGGACCGTTTCGCCGTCGATCTTCACGGACACCTGCAGCAACCCGGTCTCCGCGTTCGCCTTGCAGGGGACGGCAAGGCCCCACGGCTTCATCGAGCCCGGGCGGGCCACCGTGAGGCGCTTGGCCGGGTAGTCGAACACCACGTGGTCATGCCGGAGGGCGCTTGCGGGCAGGCCGGCCTCGGCGGGAACGCCGGGCAGCACCCCCGCCCCCGGCAGAACGCGCGTGGCGACACCCGCCATGTCCAGCTCCAGGCCGCCGAGGCGCAGGCGCGGGGTTCGCGCGGCCCACGCCTGGGTGTACTGAGTTCCCTGTTCTCCGGACCGGGTGATCTCCAATCCCAGATCGCGAGCCAGCGCCTCTCCCACCAGGAGATATTGGCTGCCCGTGTCCACCCAGGCGCGGGCCTTCCGGACGGAGCCGTCGGGCCGCAGGAACTCCGCGTCGACGATGATCCGGTTGTGGTCCAGGGACATCGGCAGAGTCACCGGGCCCGCCGAAGCCGGGGGAACCGCAAATTCCGGCGGGATGGCGCAGTTCGGATCCGCGCCGAACCAACCTGCCGCGAGCAGGCACAACGACGCCGCAACCGCCCGAACCATCCCGTTCATACGGACCCTCCCGGTGGGATTCATGGCCGACCTCTCGGGAACCTGGCATGTAATCTCAATTTACGTGTGCGGCGGCCGGATTGTTTGGGATTTCCCCTCTCCGCACCGGCAGGGGCATTCGCGACGGGCGATTGCGCGAGAATATCGCTCTCGTCACGGCATCCTTGCATGACCTGAATGACTGACCGGGAAAATCAATGAGTTTATTCCAGAGCCTGTCCGCACGGCGCGAGAGAATGCATCGGCGTTGGTGCGTCTTTCCGGGAAGGCGTAGTTCAGGGCTCCTGCCCCGCGAGGATGTGGATCAGGATGACGAGATCGACGACCGTCAGGGATCCGTCCCCGTCGAAATCGGCCGCCCAGGGCCGCCCCACAAAAGGAGGGGTGCCCGGCTGGACGGAGCCCGCCAGGCAGTCCGCGGTCACCCGTGCGTCCGTGGCAGTCAGCTGGCCGTCCCCGTCCACATCGCCCGTGAGCGGCACCACGAGGTGCACCGGTTGGGCGAAGAAGTCGCAGGGCGGACCCGGAGTCACCGGAACGATGTCCAACTCCGCGGGTGAATCCAGCAGATCCCACGGGATCCGTGCCTCCGCGGCCGCCCGGACGATCCCTGAGGGGTAGCCGATGGTCTGCCAGTCCGCCTCGTTGACCAGTCGGGAAAACCCGCCGGAAGAGTTGGTCTGCATTTCCAGGACATAGTGGTGAATCGTCCCGCCCGCCGTGAAATCCAGGTGGAAGTGGTAGAGCGAGGAACCGGCCAGACCGTCGGCCACCTGTTGCAATATGTAGAGATACTTCGGCGTGCAGGCGACGGAAAAAACCGTCAAGTCGCTTCCTTCCCCGCACTGGCTGTCTCCCGACGGATCCGTAGCCGCGGGAGAAATGCCGTCCCAGTCGGCGATGCCGCCGTCCATCAGGAAACCATACTCGTCCGGGTGAGCGGGATCCTGGAAGTAGGCGGACAGGTCGTAGTACAAACTCTCGTCCAGCGGGAAATGGTAGGTGTCGCGGAACGTCAGGAACAGGTCCGTCCCGGCCGAAGCGCTGACCAGCGCGGCAAAGAAGGTGTGCCTGCCGGGATCGCCCGCGTCCTCCACCCGGTTGAGCAGAACCATCAAGTCCCCGGTGCATTCCGCGGGATCCAACGCTTCGAAGAAGCGCTCGGCGAACAACGGGCCGGCGAGATCCTGGTAATGGCACCAGATGCCGTCCACCAGGTTGGGATTGAAGGAGCTGAAATCGGCCCCGGCGTCAAGCCAGTTCTGGAAGTCGGTCAGGAACGTGTTCCGGTCCCGGTTGTAGACATAGGCGAGGGAATCCTGGGTGGCTTGGGTCAGGCCGTAGGATTCCGGGTCGGCCAGCAGCGTGCCGGAGGTGACCAGGGCCATCGCCGTGGCGATCCCCTCGCTGTAATCAAAGATGCCCAATCCCCGGGCAAAAACCCAGGAGGCCCACGTGAAATTGTGGCCCAGCTCGTGGTACATCACCCCCCACTGCGGAGAACGCGGCGGCAGGAAGGGGACCAGGAAGCAGTTGCTCCAGGGATTGGCGCCCAATCCCCAGCCCAGCCGGATGGGATTGCCGGAGATGCCGCACACCCTAGCCGCGGGGCCGGAGTCATACCCCAAGTCCACTTCGAACACCTGCTGGCAGCCGCCGAACGGATTCACGCCGATCAATCCCGACTGAATCTGGTAGGCGAATTCATCCACCGCATTGACCTGGTAAGTATCCACATAATTGCCAAGGTTCTCTCCATCCAGGACGGAAGGATAGTAGAGGGCCGTGTGGGCGGTGTCGAGCCGGGAATAAGTCGCGCTGGGCGCCGCAGGCAGTACCCGGACGACAGACGTGTTGGCGACATACAGGCCGTCCAGGGCGGCGCTGACCCAGGTCCCGATCTCGCTGGCCGCCTCTCCCCGCAGGGCGGTCACGTATCCGTCGGCCGAGATCTGGAGGAGCGTCGTGTCGTACCCGGAGAACTGCACGGTCCCGGAAACCACGGCCCCCTCCGCATCCACCACCTGGAGCGGCACCGTGCTTGTGGCGCCGTTGACGAGGTGCATGTTGAATGGAACCAGGTAATAGCAGGCCGTCGCGCGGGATGACCGGGCGTTTTCGATCTGATCCAGGATCTGGCGCGGCACCTCGCTGGCAGAAGGTATTCCGGCCAGGAGCCACAGCCACCCGGCCGCGAGTACCAGGCGGAACCTCGCTGTGAAGTGCCTGTTGCTGGCGGGAAAGTGGTGACGAGCAGCCTGCATCCGCCCGTCGCCGGCGCTCTGAATCGGGGAAAGCACGATCCGGCTAGAGATTCGAGACATGATCCCCTCCTGCAGCCCATATTGTTTGACACCGATTGTTTGGATTGATTGTAATTGAATTATCCAAAATCGTCAACACAAGAGCCGGTGCCAGACAACCGGGCGGACTGCCCGTCCGGTCGGTGGAAGCGGCCTTCACACCGCCCGGCTTGCGGTGGATTCCCCTTGCGCGACTGGTTTCCTGTCGTGGATCTCCCAGAAGGAGGATTTACTTGCCGCCCGCCGGAATGAGAATCAGCTGGTCCTGCGGCGGGCTGAGGAGCTGGGAGCCGGTTTCCGTGACCACGGCCATCTCCTCGACCGAGATGGTCTTGGTGGGCCGGCCGTGGGGGCCGACCATAATCGGGGACTCCCCGACTGGCGAAGACGTTGCCGGCGGGCTGCCCGCGTCGTCCATCTCCCAGCTGAAGAAACCGTCCCAGGCGAAGACCATCCCGGGCTTGAGCAGCCGCGTGGCGTCGCCACTGGGCGGCTTGTCGGTCTGGCCGCCGGACAGGGCCGGCCCGAGGTCGTGGGCCCAGTATCCCACCGGGTGGCCCGTGCCCCACATCACGGGCAGGGAGCCCTGCTCCTTCATCCAGCGCCGCTGGACCATGTCGACGTCGTAGCCGCGGACGCCCGGCCGCAGGGCCGCCAGCACCAGCCGGTGGCCGCGCACCGCCTTCTCGAACCGTTGCCGCATGGCCTCCGGCGCCACCGTCTCTCCTTCCCTCAGCACGTAGGCGAACCGTTGCACGTCGGAGCACCAGATGCCGTGGACCTTGATGCCGAAATCCATCTGGATGAGGTCGCCCGGCCCGATGACCCGGTCGGTGGCATTGGAGTGGCCCCGGTCCGGCCCGGAGTTGACGTTGGGATTCTGGTCCGGCGCCCACGCGTCTTCCACACCCAGCTCGCGCATCCGCCCCTTCAGGAACCGGGCCACGTCGGCGTCGGTCGTCTTCCCGGGCGCGATGGTGCGGCAGGCCTCCCGCAGCAGGCCGTCGGTGACCGCGGCGGCCTGGCGCATGATCTCCACCTCTTCGGGCAGTTTGACACAGAGCCACTGCACCACCAGCTCCTCGCTGGATACCAGCCGGCCGGCCCAATCCGGGCCCAGCTCGCATTCTAGTTCAACGCGCTGGGTGTGGGACAGCCCGTCGGCCATGGCCCGTCCGGAGGAGTTGACGGCAATCCGGCCCGGGTTGCGCGCCCGGAGCGCGGCGGCCACCGCCGGCCAGACCTTGGCGCCGCGGGGCAGCACCTCCACGGCGTCGTGCAGCCCGACGTCCCGCAGGGCGGTGGCTTCGCCGGCCGGAGAGATCGCCAGGGTGTGGACCTGGTTCCCATCGCGGAAGAAGAGGAAGGCCGCCTCGCCCCCGGCGTTTTCCCCGCCCACATGGACAGCCAGAGGATCATTGGCGTTTTCCCGGCAGACCACCAGCCAGGCGTCGACGCCCGCCTCCATCATGGCCCCCGGCAGCAGCTGCCGGACGCGCTCCTTCCGGATCCGCGGCCAGGGATTGGCCGAAGAACCGGCGGTTTCCGGGCCGGCCGCAAGGCAGGCGGCGGCGAACAGGCAGAGCGCCAGGGCGGACAGTGCTCTCATGGCGGGACTCCTTCTCCGGCAGACAGGTTCCCCGGTTGAGCGAACCGGCCGGATTGCGGGGATTGCGGGCAATTTCCACTTCATTCTCCGCGGATGCGGCGCCGATGTCAAGGCGGCAGGCATTCGTCATACTTCCCCCACAACTCTGGTGATTTGTGTCTTCGGGTACCATTCCGCAATCCGCAATCTGGAATCCGGGATCCTTTCGTGCAGAGGCGCGGAGGACGCGGAGGCCGCCAGCTCTGGTTATTCACCGATTCACCGGTTCACCGCTGCAACGTGCGGACGTGGACGTCCGCGCTCCGGCACCCTGCGAACTCTGCAAGTCCGGATGCCGGATGACCGGCGGCCTTTTCCGTGTTATCATGGCGCCTGTTCCAGACACTCCAATCGGTCACCCCCGCAACGGCCTGCGGGTGTCGGTGGAATCTCCCGATCCTGGACGCTGGCCACTCCATTCGGAAAGGACACCACAATGCGCCCCACACTTTGCCTGTTTATCTGCCTGGCCGCCTGCACGACCGCCCTCTGGGCCGCCCCGGGCGGCTCCGACCGCTGGCTCGACGTTTACGGATCCGTCGACTTCAGCCTTTATCCCCCGCACAACGAGCAGGACCTCAACCTGCGGGGATACACCCCCGAATGGTGGACCGGCCAGGGTTACGCCTGGTACGGCGACGCGTTCCCCCGCTACGGCCTGGAGGCGCACCTGACGCTGGAGCTGCGCCGCTACAACAAGGTGTTTGTCTTCTTCAACCCCTACCTGCCCATGGGCCAGACAATCCCGCAGGAGGATTACGGCTGGTCGGCCAAGCCCATCGGGCTGCGGCTCCACTTCGGATTGGGATATCATCTGACGGATCACTTCGACATCCTGGTTCAGCACCACAACTGGGAGTTCTTCGGCAAGTACCGGGACGTGATGGTCCCCGAAGGGCCGTACGGCGGATGGAACGCGGTCACGGCGCGCTACCGGTTCGACACCCGGGACCATTGAGGCAGGCCCCGTCCAATGGAGGGACAACCGGCCGCCGGTGGGGGCGACCGTGGAATAAATCGCGAATCGGGCAAACTCTCCCCGCGAGATTTCGTACAAAATTATTACGCCATCATCTTCAAGGAGGAATTATGCACCATCAGCGACTGGCACGGACAGGTGCGGCCGCCGGCCTGCTCCTGCTCCTGCTGCTCCTGCCGGCTCCCGCGGCGGGGCAGACCCTCGAGCAGAAAGTCAAGGAAATCAAGCTCGACAACGGCATGACCTTCCTGGTCGTCGAGCGCCACGAGGCGCCCGTCGTCCTCGGGGCCATCGTCTTCAACGTGGGCGCCGCCAACGAGTGGCCCAACGTCACGGGGATCTCCCATCTGCTGGAGCACATGATGTTCAAGGGTTCCAAGGAGATCGGCACGAAGGACTTCGCCAAGGAAATCCCCTTCATGCAGGAGACCGACAAGCTGGGCGACCAGACGATCCGGCTCCGGCAGGAGATGGGCGAGTGGCGCTTCGCCATCTTCAAGGAATTCGGCAAGCAGGTCGCGGCCAACTTCACCGAGGAGGAGAAGAAGGCCGTCGGCACCGACAAGTCCAAGCAGAACCAGCTCATGGTGGAAAAGATCCGCGCCATGAAGCCCCTGCCCGATGAGCTGGCCAAGCGACCCTACCTGGTCGAGGACGACGGCGTGAACTACCTCGACAAGTACCTCGAATACGAGACCGCCTGGGGCGAAATCGCCCGCCTGCTCAACGAGCAGCGCCAGTACATCGTTAAGGACGAGCTGTGGGAGACCTACATGAACAACGGCTCCCGTTTCCTGAACGCCGGCACGTCCAACGACTTCACCGTCTATTTCGCCTACCTGCCGGCCAACCGGCTGGAGCTGTGGATGGACCTCGAGTCCGACCGGATGGACACCCCCATATTCCGCGAGTTCTGGTCCGAGCGCGACGTGGTCATGGAGGAGCGCCGGTTGAGCGAGAACGACCCGGACAGCGTCCTGTCCGAGGCCTTCTTCTCGGTGGCCTTCACCGCGAGCCCGTACAAGTGGCCGGTGGTCGGCTGGATGAGCGACCTCCAGACCATCGACCCGAAGGAGCTGGAGACCTACCACCGCCGCTACTACGCCCCCAACAACGCCACGGCCGTTGTGGTCGGCGACATCAGCGCCACCCAAGTGGAAGCCATGGCGAAGCGGTACTTCGGCTCCATCCCGGGGCAGGAGCAGCCGCCCCGCGTGGAGACCCGCGAGCCCGAGCAGAAGGGCGAGCGCCGGGTGGTGGTGGAGCACACCGCCAACCCGATGCTCATGATCGGCTGGCACAAGCCGACCTACCCCGAGCCGGACGCCGTGACCTTCCAGGTCCTGCAGAACGTCCTCGGCGGCGGGCGGACCTCCCGCCTGTACAAGACCGTCTACGAGAAGAAGCAGCTGACCGCCCAGCCGCCGTCGGTCTACGCGGGCCCCGGCCAGCGCTATGAGAACCTGTTCATCATCCAGGCCGAGCCGCGCCACCCCAACACCCTCGAGGACGTCGAGAAGGCGATCTATGAGGAAGTCGAGCTGCTGAAGAAGGAGCCGGTCAGCGACCGCGAGCTGGAGCGGATCAAGAACCAGATCGACGCCGGCCGGATCCGGCAGATGGGCTCCAACATCGGCATCGCCTTCCAGTTGGCCCTCGGCCAGGTGTTCATGGGCGACTGGCGGTTCATGTTCCGCTACTACGACCGGATCAAGGAGGTCACCGCCGCGGAGGTCCAGGCGGCGGCCCAGAAGTACCTGACCGTGAAGAACCGCACCGTCGGCTACCGCGTCAAGACCGAGGCGCCGGCGGCGCCGGGCGAGGAGTCGGCCGAGGACAAGGCGGCCATGCAGCAGGCGATCATGGCCTACCTGCAGTCGCTGCCGCAGGACGCCCAGATGGCCATCATCCAGAAGTTCCAGCAGCTCCGCGGCAATCCCGAGGAGATGAAGGCATACGGCCGGCAGCTCTACGAGCAGGCCAAAGCGGCCGGCTTCGGCCAGGAGGCGCCCAAGGAGCCCGCGAAGGCCCCCGAGACGCCCGAGAAGCCGAAGAGCGAGTGAGGAGGCACGCCATGAAAAAATTCCTGTGGATCCTGTCCCTGGCCGCCCTGCTGTCCCTGATCGCCGGCCCGGCCGCCCTGGCCACCGAGGCCAAGCGCCCCCTGCCCAAGGACCTCAAGTACCCGCCCATCAGCGTGAAGACGCCCAAGGTGGCCGACATCCGACTGGATTGCGGCCTGCAGGGCTTCCTCGTGGAGGACCACGAGATCCCGGTGGTGGACGTGGTCCTGCTGGTCAAGACCTATTTCCCGGAGCGGGAGAAATACGGCCTGTCCGACATGGCCCAGTGGACGATCCGCAACGGCGGCACGGCCCAGTGGCCCCCCGACAAGCTAAACGACGAGCTGGAGTACCTGGCCGCCTCCGTCGAGGTGTACGGCGACGACCTGTCCACCCAGATCGCCTTCAACTGCCTGAAGAAGGACCTGCCCAAGGTGCTGGCCATCTTCGCCGACCTCGTGCGGAACCCCGCGTTCCCGGACGACAAGGTCGAGCTCAAGCGCAAGACCATGCTGGAGGCGATCCGGCGGCAAAACGACGAGCCCAACGGCGTCGCCCGCCGCGAATTCCAGAAGCGCGTGTGGGGCGACCATCCCTACGGCTGGATCGAGACCACCGGATCGGTCAACGCCATCACCCGCGACGACCTGGCGGCGTTCCACCAGAAGTACTTCCACCCCAACAACGCCATCCTGGGCGTCAGCGGCGACGTAACCCCGGCGGAGGCCGTGGCGGCCATGAACCAGGTGTTCGCCGGCTGGGCCCAGGCCGAGGTGGCCATCCCGAAGGTCCCCGCCGCCCCGGCGCTCCTGGCCACGAACTACAACTACGCCTTCCGGGACATCAACCAGGCCTACATGCTCATCGGCCACCTGGGGATCAATTCCAACAATCCGGACCGCCCCGCGGTGAACGTGATGAACTACATCCTGGGTGGCGGCAGCTTCACCTCCTGGATCACCGAAAAGGTCCGCAGCGACGAGGGCCTGGCCTACTCCACCGGCTCGCGGTACGGCGCCGACGCCTTCGCGGCGGGCGACTTCACCGCCTTCGCCCAGACCAAGGCCGACGCCTACAGCCGCGCCATGCAGCTGATCGTGGATCAGATCAACCGGATGCGCGACGCCGGCCCGACCGAGGAGGAGGTGAAGAAGGCCGTGGACTCCTACGTCAACAGCCAGGTCTTCGACTACGAGTCGAAGGCCCAGGTGGTCCGGCGGCTGGTGCAGCTGCGCTTCGAGGGCCGCCCGCTGGACACACCCGAGAAGGACATGGAGGCCTACCGGAAACTCACCGCCGCGGAGATCAAGCGCGTGGCCCAGATCTACCTGCACCCGGACATGCTCACGGTGATGGTGGTGGGCAACGAGAAGCTGTTCGACCGCCCGCT